>BTUO01000003.1:91619-448387 GCA_045862895.1 Acidobacteriota bacterium | reverse complement strand
TTGGCGTCGATGTCGAAGGTGACCTCGATCTGCGGCATGCCGCGCGGCGCCGGCGGAATGCCGACCAGGTGGAAGCGGCCGAGAGTGCGGTTGCCGCCCGCCATCTCGCGCTCGCCCTGGAGCACGTGCACCTCGACCTGGGTCTGGTTGTCGGCCGCGGTCGAGAAGGTCTCGCTCTTGCGGGTGGGGATCGTGGTGTTGCGCGGGATCAGCTTGGTGAAGACGCCGCCCAGCGTCTCGATACCGAGCGACAACGGCGTGACGTCGAGCAGCAGCATGTCCTTGACGTCGCCCTTGAGCACGCCGCCCTGGACCGCGGCGCCGACCGCGACCACCTCGTCGGGGTTGACGGTCTTGTTCGGCTCCTTGCCGAACAGCTCCTGGACCAGCTTCTGGATCGCCGGCATGCGGGTCTGGCCGCCGACCAGCACGACTTCGTCGATCTCGGCCGCGGAGAGGCCGGCGTCGGCGATCGCCTGCTTGCAGGGGCCGACCGAGCGCTTGAGCATCTCCTCGACCAGCTGCTCGAGCTTCGGCCGCGACAGCTTGAGGTTCATGTGCTTCGGGCCCGACTGGTCGGCGGTGATGAACGGCAGGTTGATCTCGGTTTCCTGCGCCGTCGACAGCTCGATCTTGGCCTTCTCGGCGGCCTCCTTCAGGCGCTGCATCGCCATCGGATCCTTCGCGAGGTCGATGCCCTGGTCCTTCTTGAACTCGGCGAGCAGCCACTCGATCACCCGCTGATCGAGGTTGTCGCCGCCCAGGTGGGTGTCGCCGTTGGTCGACTTGACCTCGACCACCCCTTCGCCGACCTCGAGGATCGAGATGTCGAAGGTGCCGCCGCCGAAGTCGTAGACCGCGATCTTCTGGTCCTTCTTCTTGTCGAGGCCGTAGGCGAGCGCCGCCGCGGTCGGCTCGTTGACCAGGCGCTTGACGTCGAGGCCGGCGATGCGGCCGGCGTCCTTGGTCGCCTGGCGCTGGGCGTCGTTGAAATAGGCCGGGACGGTGATCACCGCCTCGGTCACCTTCTCGCCCAGATAGTCCTCGGCGGCCTGCTTCAACTTCTGCAGGATCATCGCGGAGATCTCGGGCGGCGAGAACTGCTTGCCGTCGATCGAGATGCGGACGTCGCCGTTGTCGGCGCGCTCGACCTTGTAGGGCACCATCTTCATCTCGTCGGAGACTTCGTCGTAGCGACGGCCCATGAAGCGCTTGATCGAATAGACGGTGTTCTTGGGGTTGGTCACCGACTGGCGCTTGGCGACCTGCCCGACCAGCCGCTCGCCGGACGGCGTGAATGCGACCACGGACGGAGTCGTGCGCGCCCCTTCGGCGTTGGCCACGACCTTCGCCTCTCCCCCTTCCAGCACGGCCACGACGCTGTTGGTCGTGCCGAGGTCGATGCCGATGATCTTGCTCATGTCGAATGCCTCCTTCGCCGAAACGAGCCTAAGAGTTGAGTGAGCTCGCGTCAAGATCGGCGCACGCCAAATCTAACATCATTGAGCTAAGATTTCTTCCATTCCGGTCGAATTCCATGAAAAGAAACGAGTTCTCTCCGGAAACCGATCCGCTGAGGGGGGTTAGTCGAGCAGGACCAGCGGTACGCCGGTCTCGTCCTGGACGCCGGCGAACAGGGTGCGGTCGAGCAGGATGTCGCCCGCCACGCTCTCCGTGTAGCCCGCCGCTTCGGGATCGCCGGCGATCGCCAGCCGGTAGGCATCGGCGGCGGGCTCCATCACTAGGCGGTCGCCGCCGGGCAACGAGCGCTGCGACGGCGCGAGCAGCGAGCGCGCGACCAGGTCCTCGAGACTCGCCGGATAGCGCCCCTCGAGCAGATAGAAGCTGCGCGCGCCGCGGTCGATCGAGGCCAGCCGGGCCTGGATCTCGAGACGCGCGAGCCCTTCGCGCTCGGCGCGCTGGGCCGGATAGGGCATCAGCAGCAGGGCCGGGCGCAGGATGGCCAGCACCAGGGCGGCGACGCCGAGCAGCGCGGCGATCCCGGCGACGGCCGAGGAGGCCGCCGCGGCACCGGCCGGAACGGACCGCTCCTCGGGCACCTCGCCGGCGCCGGTCGCTTCGAGCGGCGGCACCAGCGTCGGACGCGGCGGCCGCTCGCGCCGCGGCGCCGGCTCGGCCGGTTCGGCACGCTCCGGGCGCGACGCCCGCGCCGGCGCGCCGCCGGGCCCGTCGGCGCTCGCCGCGGCGGCTCCGGTGCCGCTGGCCGGGGGCGGCTCCGGCGCCTCCGGCTCGGCCGAGGCCGGGCGAACCAACCCCGCCCGCAACAGGTGGAACAGCGCGTACTGGGTCCGCACGTCCCCGAGCCCGAGCTCGCGCCCGAGCTCCTCGGCCACCGTGCGGCCGTCGAGCCGATCGAGCACCGCCGCCTCGTCCGGCGAGATCCACTGCACGTCGCCGTCGTGCTCGGCGGGCGAGGCGCCTTCGCGGGCGACGCGCAGCGGCCGCGACGACGGCACGCGCACGTACGCGACGAAGCCGTGCGGCAACGCGCCCGCGACGGTGCCCTCGCCCAGCAGGTCGCGCATCGAGCGGAACAGGATCTCGTCGACGCCGAGCGGCTCGACCCCCTCCTCGAAGGCGACCTCCTCGCCGCCGTAGAACTTGAACTCCCCTTCGCGCCAGCGCAACACTTCGAGCAGGAGTCGATAGGTCTGGAATCTCAGCGCGGCGAGCAGCTGCTCGCGGGTGAGCGCGTCGCGCCTGATCAGGAAATCGGCCAGCCGCTCGCCGGCGGTCGAGCGATGCTCTTCGGCCAGGCGCTGGAATCGGTCCGGCGAGAGCACGCCCTGGCTGGCGAGGACCTGGCCCAGCATCTCTTCGAAGCTCTGGTTCAGGGCATCGGCGGCGACCACCTGCCCCTGGTGGAAGGAGACCGCCAGAATGTCGTGCTCGCCCTGAACCGTCAGGATCCCGGTCTTGCCCTGCTGGGCGATGACCTGAAGGATGTCGGGCAGACGGAAGATCGAGAGATCGCCTTCGAGCGCCATCGCGATCCCGTCCTCAGCCCGCTTCGCCGGAGCGCTCGCGGTGGATCGCGAACGCCAGGTAGAGCAACACGCCGACCAGCGCGATCGCCGAGCACAGCCTTCCCAACGCCACCGATCCCGGGAAGTCGCCGCCGAGCGTCGCGAGTCGTGGCAGGGTGACCAGCACGGAGATCACCAGGACGTTGATCGCCACCGCCCCCCCGCGACCGGCATCGGCGAAATCGAGCGCCGGCAGCAGCGCCCGCGCCCAGCGCGTCACCGCCGCCCGCGGTCCGCCCGACCCGCGCTCCGGGGCGCCGTCGTGAGTCGCCCCGCGCAGGACATGCCAGACCACCGCCACCAGCGCGGCCGCGAGCGCCGCGAGCGCCGGCTGCAGCCAGGTCGCACGGCGCCGCGAGGACTCGGCCTCGCCATCGGCGTCGCGGGTCCAGACCCGACGCAGCTTCTCGCCGATCTCGCTCCGGCGCGACAGGCCGCCATTGAAGGTCAGGACCCGGTCCGGGTTGGGCGTCGCGATCCAGCGGTCGACCTGGGCGCCGTCGATCTCCCGCGCGCGGGCCAGCGCCTCGCGCGACTCGTCGAACTCGTAGGACTCCGAGTAGGACAGGCTCAGGTTGTACCAGGCCGCCGCCGACGGCGGCTCGCTGTCGGCCGCGCGCTGGAAATAGTTGTTGGCCGCGGCGAAATCCCCCTTGCGGAAGGCGTCGGCGCCGAGGTTCACCAGCGCGGTCGCGACCGAGCCTTCGCGCGCCAGCGTTTGCCGGTACAGCGGGCGCGCGATGTCCCACTGGCCGAGCGTGCGGTGGACGTCGGCCACCAGCTCGAGGACGTCCGGGTCGTCCGGCAGCGCGCTGCGCAGCACCTGGAGGTCGGCGAACAGCGAGCCGGCGAGGCGCCCCTGCTCGAAATGGTCGAGCGCCCGCAGCGGCGGCGACTGCGCCAGGGCGAGCTCGCGCTCGATCGCCGCCGCGCCCACGGGGGCGGTGCCGAGCGTGAGCCAGACCGCCGCGAAGGCGATCCGCTCGCTGGTCGAACCGTAACTCCAGAGCAGCGCCGACCAGACCAGTGCGGTCCAGACCACGCCCCCCGGCAGTGCGAGTGGCGCGAACAGCACCAGCAGCACCGCGGCGTGAGCGGCGGGCGCCGGCAACCGCGCTCCGATCCGGCGCAGCAGGTCGCCGTAGAGCCTGCCACCTCTCGCCACCGCCTGAACGGCGACGAACGCGAGCGCGGCCAGGATCGCCGCGAGCAGGGCCCAGAGCGTCGCGCGCGCACCGAGGGCGCGGCCGCCGGGACCGCCGAGCAGCCGCCGGAAACCGGAGCCGCTCGAGGCCACGACACGCATCCAGTCCCCTTGCCGGCGAGCGACGGCGGCGTCGGCGAAGGCGATCTCCGCGCGACCCGGATCGAGCGCCTCGGCGGCGTCGAGCTCGCGGCGCGCGCGCGCGAAGTCACCGTCGCGCGCCGACTGCAGGGCCCTGCCGGCGGCGCCGAGAGCCAGGTCCGGAAGGCGGACGAAGCCGAGCTGGCGCGCGGTCGACTGCAACGTGCGCAGGGTTTCCCCCGCCCGCCCCGGATTGTCCTGGAGCGAAGCGGCCAGCCATTGCAGCCAGAGCTCCTGCAAGCGCTTGAGCGACTGCTGAACACCGCGGGTCATCTCGAATCCAGCCGGCGCAGAGACCCCGGTCGCGGCCGCCGGAGCGGGCGCGGCGAGCGCCCACAGCGCGGTCGCCACGGCGAGCGCGGCGAGCCGCGGCGACCTAGCCGCGCCGCGACACATAGCGCAGACGGAGCTGGTCGAGGTAGCTCTCGACGAAGTGGAGCTCCTGCGGGCCGAGACGCTTGCCAAAGCGCTCGTGCAGGGCTCCCATCAAGTCGATGTAGAAGCGCGCGCCGTCGAGGTCGCGCGCCAGGCGGCCGTCGGGCAGCGGCACGTCGCCCATGCAGGCGAGCGCCCAGCCGGACAGGAACTCGATCAGCTCGAGCAGGCCCGGCGGCGCCTGCTCGGGAGCGGGCGGCAGCGTCAGCGGCGCGGCGGCGGCCGGCGGCGGCTCGGTGGGGGTCTCGACCGGCGCCGGCTCCGGCTCGGGTTCCGCGGCGGCGCTCGGCCCGGGCTCGTCCGGCGTCTCGGCGAGCTCGCGCTCGAACTCCTCCTTGAGCCGCCCGTCGGGCGTGAACATCCGCTTGTCGGTGACCTTGATCTCACCCACGGGGACCGACCTCCGGCGTCGCGCGGATCAGTTTGGCGCGGCCGGTATGCTAACAGGGTGAGCGCGCCCCCGCAGCCCGGACCGACCGATCTCGCGCGCCTGCTGGCGCTGGTGGCGCGGTTGCGCGCGCCGGACGGCTGCCCGTGGGACCGCGAGCAAGAGCTGCCCGACCTGCGCGCCTACCTGCTCGAGGAGGCGCACGAGACCGCCGACGCCATCGACCGCGGCGACCTCGAGGCGCTGGCCGGCGAGCTCGGCGACCTGCTGTTCCAGGCCGCCTTCGTCGCCCGACTCGCCGAGGAGGCCGGGGCCTTCACCGCCGCCGACTCGATCGCCCGGGCCGAGGCCAAGATGATCGACCGCCACCCGCACGTCTTCGGCGGCGAGCGGCTCGAGGACGCGCGCGCGGTGCGCGAGGTCTGGGAGCGGCGCAAGCTGTCGCGGGAAGGTAACAGCCGCGCCTCGCTGCTCGACGGCGCAGCCGCGGCGACGCTGCCGGCTCTGGTCGCCGCCTACCGGCTGACCCAGAAGGCGGCCGGCGTCGGTTTCGACTGGCCGGACGCCACGGCGGTCCTGGTCAAGGTCGACGAGGAGCTCGCCGAGGTTCGGCAGGAGCTGGCGTCGGCGACCGCTCCGGCGCGCGAGCGGCTGCGCGACGAGCTCGGCGACCTGCTGTTCGCCGTCGCCAACCTCGCCCGCCACCTCGAGATCGACCCCGAGGCGGCGCTCGCCGGCGCCAACCTGAAGTTCCGCCGTCGCTTCGCCGCGGTCGAAGCCGGCCTCGCCGGGCGCGGACGGCCGCTCGCGGAGGCGACGCTCGCCGAGATGGACGAGCTGTGGGAGGCCGCCAAGCGCGACGAGCGGCTCACGCCGCCGGACGCGCCTCGCGGCTGACGGCGTCGAGCACCGGCTCGAGCGCGTCGGCGACCGAGCGGGCCACGATCTTCTGTCCCTCGGCGTTGGGGTGGATGCCGTCCGGCAGGTTGAGCTCCGGACGGGCGGCGACGCCGTCGAGCAGGAACGGAATCAGCGCCACGTCCTGCTCGCGCGCCAGCCTCGGAAAGATCTTCTCGAAGCCCGAGGCGTACTCCCGCCCGTAGTTGGGCGGAATCTTCATGCCGGCGAGCACCACCTGGGCGCCGGTCGCGCGCGAGCGCTCGAGGATCGCGCGCAGGTTGGCCTCGATCGTCTCGAGCGGCTGGCCGCGCAGGCCGTCGTTGGCGCCCAGCTCGACCAGCACGACGTCGGGCCCCTGGGCGAGCAGCCAGTCGAGCCGCTCGAGCCCGCCGGCGGTGGTGTCGCCCGAGATGCCGCCGTTGATCACCCGCACCGGCGTGCCACGGCGCGCCAGCTCCTCGCCGACCAGCGCCGGGAAGGCCTGCTCCTCGCCGAGCCCGAAGCCGGCGGTCAGACTGTCGCCGAGGAAGACGACCAGCGGCGCGTCGTCCGGCGCGAGGCCGCCGTCGATCCGCGGCTCGAGGCCCGGATCGGCGGGAGCACCCGCGGCGCGCATCGACGGCGCGTCCGGCGCCGCCGCCGGGCGCGACGCCGGCTCGCCGGCTCCCGGCGCCGCGTCGCGCGAACAGCCGGCGACGAGCGCGAGCAGCCCGGCGAGCACGAGCCAGCGAGTCGGGCGACGGACGTGGCCGTGAGCGTCCAGCATGTCCCTATCCTACGGAACCGGAGCGTCCGCTGTCGGCGCGGAAGCGACGCGAAAGTTCCGGCGCGCTCCGGCGTGGAGGAAGGTGCGTGCTACGCTGCGCCGTCCGCGCGGCGCCACCGTGCGTAGCCCTCTGCGGATGAGCGACCCGACCCCCCGACTCGAGCTGAAGCAGGTCACCAAGCGCCTCGCCTCCGGCGAGCGCGAGCTCACCGTGGTCGACGCGATCGACCTCGCGGTCGCGCCCGGCGAGTTCGTCGCGATCCTCGGCCCGTCGGGCTCGGGCAAGTCGACGCTGCTCGGCCTCGCCGCCGGGCTAGACCGGCCCTCCGAAGGCGAAGTGCTGGTCGACGGCCGCGCCATCCAGGACCTCTCCGAGGGCGAGCTCGCGCGCCTGCGCCGCGGCCGCATCGGCTTCGTCTTCCAGTCGTTCCAGCTGCTCGGCAATCTGACCGCTCTCGAGAACGTGCTGCTGCCGCTCGAGCTGGGCGGCCACGAGGCACCCATCCCGGCCGCGCGCGCGATGCTCGCCGCGGTCGGCCTCGCCGAGCGCGAGCACCACCGGCCCGCGCAGCTCTCCGGCGGCGAGCAGCAGCGGGTCGCGCTGGCGCGCGCCTTCGCCCCGGGGCCCGCGCTGCTGCTCGCCGACGAGCCGACCGGCAACCTCGACGGGGCGACCGGGGCGCGCGTGCTCGAGCTGCTGGCGAAGCTGCGTGCCGACTCCGGCACCACGATGGTCCTGGTCACCCACGACCCCGAGGTCGCGGCGCGCGCCGACCGGCGCGTCCACCTGCGCGACGGCCGCGTCGAGCGGACGTCGTGACCGCGCGCTCGTTCCTGCGCCAGCTCGCTCGCGAGTCGCGCGGCGCGCGCGGCCGGCTCGCCTTCTTCGCGCTCTGCCTGGCGGCCGGCGTCGCCGGCGTGGTCGCGGTCGCCGGCTTCTCGTCGTCGCTGCGCTCGGCGCTCTCGACCGAGGCGCGGCGGCTGCTCGCCGGCGACCTGCGCGTCGAGGCACTGCGACCGCTGCCACCCGAGGGCGAGGCGCTGCTGGCCGCCGAGCCCGGGATCTCGATCGCACGGGTCTGGGAGATGCCGACCGTGGTCGCGGCACCGGCGGATTCGCGCGGCGCCGGGCGCAGCCGGCTGGTCGAGCTGCGCGCGATCGAAGGGGGCTTCCCGTTCTACGGCGAAATCGGGCTCGAGCCGGCGCGGCCGCTCGCCGAGCTGGTCGCGGGCGACGGCGCGGTCGCCGCGCCCGAGCTGCTCGCGGGGCTCGGCCTCGGGGTCGGCGACGCGCTGTCGGTCGGCGGCCGCACGTTCACGATCACCGGCGTGGTGCGCTCGGAGCCCGACCGCCTCGGCAGCGCCTTCGCCCTCGGCCCGCGCCTCTACGTCTCGGGCGACGGGCTGCGTGCGACCGGGCTGCTCGCGCTCGGCAGCCGTATCGAGCACCGCACGCTGATCGCGTTGCCGGCGGGCATCGACGCCGCGGCGGCCGAGGGCCTCGAGGCCAGGCTCAAAGCGGCGCTGCCCGATCCGACCCCCTACCGCTTCGCCACCGCCACGAGAGGGCAGCCCGAGATCGAGCGCAACGTCGACCGTACCGAGCGTTTCCTCGGTCTGGCGGCGCTGCTCTCTCTGGTGATCGGCGGCGTCGGCGTCGCCCAGACGGTGCGCGCCTGGCTGGCGGCGCGTCTCGACGCCATCGCGGTCTGGAAGACCCTCGGCGCCAGCCCGCGCGAGATCGCGCTGCTCTACCTCGCCCAGATCGCGCTGCTGGCGCTCGGTGGCAGCGCGGCGGGCGCCGTCGCGGGCGTCGCGGTGCAGCGCCTGGTGCCGCGCCTGCTCGCGACGCTGGTGCCGGACCTGCCGCTACCCGCCTTCCAGCCGGGCGCGCTGGCGCGCGGCCTGGCGCTCGGGGTCGGCGTCGCGCTGCTGTTCGCGCTGCCGCCGCTGGCGGCGGCGCTGCGCGTGCCCGCCGCGCGCGTGCTGCGCCGCGATGCCGAGCCGCTGCCGTGGCCGCGCGCGGCCGCCCTCGGCCTCGGCCTGGCGCTGGTCGCGGGCACCGCGGCGATCGCGGCGCTCCAGGCGCGCTCGCTGGTCGACGGCGCGCTGTTCGCGGTCGGCCTCGCGGTCGCCGCCGGGTTGCTCGCCGGGGTCGCCCGGCTGCTGGTCGCCGCGGCGCGCCGGCTGCCGCGCCTGCGCCTGCCGGTGGCGCTGCGCTGGGGGGTGGCGGCGCTCGCGCGCCCCGGCGCGGGCACGCTCGCCCACGTCGTCGCGCTCGGACTCGGAGCGCTGGTGCTGACGGCGATGGCGACGGTCGACCGCGGCCTGGTCGAGCGCCTCCGCTCGGAGCTGCCGACCGACGCGCCGACCGCCTTCCTGATCGACATCCAGCCGTCGCAGTGGGAGGCGGTCCGCGCCGCCATCGACGGCGCCGGCGCCACCCGCGTCGATTCCGTGCCGGTGGTCATGGCGCGCATGGCGGCGATCGACGGCGTCGCCGTGCGCGAGTTGGCCGAACGGGCCGCGGCCGCGCGCGAGGAGGGGCGCAAGCGCTGGGCGCTGACCCGCGAGCAGCGACTGACCTGGCTCGAGCGACTGGCGCCCGACAACGAGATCGTCGCCGGGCGGCTGTGGAGCGACCCCGATCGCTTCGAGGTCTCGGTCGAGGAGGAGTTCGCGCGCGACCTCGGCCTGGCGGTCGGCTCGAACATCCGTTTCGACATCCAGGGCGTTCCGGTCGAGCTCGCGGTGACCAGCCTGCGCCGGGTGCGCTGGGAGACCTTCGGCATCAACTTCTTCCTGGTCGCCGAGCCCGGCGCGCTCGATCGCGCGCCGCAGATGCGCATCGCCGCGGTGCGCCTGCCGCCGGGCGGCGAGGACCGCCTGCGCGACGCGCTCGCCGCCAGTCACCCCAACGTCACCCTGTTCGCGATCCGCGACGTGCTCGAGAAGGTCGCCGCGGTGCTGTCGCGGATCGGCTTCGGCGTGCGCTTCCTCGGCGGCTTCACGGTCATCGCGGGCGCCGCCATCCTGGCCGGCGCCGTCGCGGCCGGCGCCGCGCGCCGAGCGCGCGAAGTGGCGATCGGCAAGGCGATCGGCATGACGCGCCTCCAGGCTGCGTCGCTGTTCGCCGCCGAGTACGCGCTGTCGGGCGCCGCCGGTGGCCTGGTCGGCGCCGTCGCGGGCACCGCGCTCGCCGCCGTCGTGCTGGAACGCGGCCTCGAGGTGCCGTGGCGTCTGGACGCCGCGGTGCCGCTGGCGGTGGCGGGCGGCACCGCGCTGCTGGCGGTCGCCGCCGGGCTCGCCGCGTCGTTGCGCCCGCTCGCCGAGCGCCCGATCGAAGCGCTCCGCCACGAGTAGAAGCCCGCGCTCCGCGGCTACTCGGGCAGACTCTCGGAGCGCTCGAGCAGGAAGGAGACCGGCACCAGCTCGAAGCCGGCGGCGCGGGCGCGCGGCAGCTCGCGTTCGAGCACCGCGAGCGTCGCCGCGCGCGGATGGCCGATGGCGATCGCCGCGCCGTTGGCGCGCGCGGCGTCGAGCCACGCCGCGAACTGCGCGGCCACCGCGCTCTCGGCGGGGTCGTCGTCGAGAAAGACGTCGCGCCGGGCGGCGGCGATACCGCGCTCGCGCGCCCAGTCGAACGCGCGGGTCTCGGCGGTCGTCCGCGAATCGAGGAAGAACAGGCCGCGGCGCGCGACGACATCGAGGATGGCGCCCATGGCGCCCTCGTCGGCGGTGATGCGCGAACCCATGTGGTTGTTGACGCCGGTCGCGCCCGGCACCGCGTCGACGGCGGCCTCCGTGCGCTTCGCGATGCGCCGCGGCGACAGGCGTTCGAGGACGGCACCCGGCCCCGGGTCACCGCCGCCGGCCGCCTCCATCGGCAGGTGGACCAGCACTTCGGCTCCGGCCGCGCGCAGCCGCAGCGCGACCTGTTCGCTCTCCGGCTCGAACGGCAGCACCGCGTAGCTGATCGGAACGCCGATGGCGAGCAGGCGGTCGGCCTCGGCGACGTCGCGACCGAGGTCGTCGATGACCAGGGCGAGCCGAGCGCGCGGCGCCGGCCCGGCCGGCCGTTCGACCGACGTCGCATCGGGGCGGCTCTCGGCGCGCGGCGGAGCGGGACGCGGACGGGCGCGCGGCGGGTCGGGTGCGGGCGCGGAGCGCGCGGCGGGAGCGCGTCCGGCGTCGGGCGCCGCGCGCGGTCGCGCGATCCAGACGCCGGCCGCGAAGGCCGCTCCGAGCGCGGCGACGACGAGCAGGATCGTGAGTGGCGAGCGGCGACGGGACTTGCGGCGGCGGGCCATGCCGGAAGCCGCCGTCAGGCGGCCCGGCGCTCGCCGTCGGCGTCCTCGACGAGCAGATCGATTCCGTGCTCGAGGATCCGCTCCGACAGCGGCTTCTCGCGCTCGCCGAAGGTCGCGGCGAGATCGTCGACCAGCAGGTCGGGCTCGAGCCCCTCGATGATCGGCTCGCCGTCGGGACCGCTGTAGAAGGCCGTGGTCAGGTGCAGGCGCGCGCCGCCCTCGAGTGCGACCAGCTCGCGCTCGCCGGCCCAGCCGAAGCTCGGCACGCCGACCAGCTGCGCGCCGGCGAGCTGCTTCAGGGCGGCGGCGAGCACCTCGGCGGGACCCTGCGTATAGCCGTCCACCAGCACCACCAGCCGTCCCCGCCAGACCGGTTCGCCGGCGGCGCCGAAGTCGCGCACCACGCCGTCGCGGCCGGAGAGCTTGCCGAGCGAACCGGTGGCGAACAGTCCGGCGACCTCGTAGGCCGCGGGCGCCGAACCGCCGGCGGCGCCGCGCAGGTCGACCATCAGCCGGTCGGCACCGGCGGCGGCGAGCTCGGCGAGCAGCGGCCGGATCGCCGCCGCGGCGCCCTCGGCGAAGCGTCCGGGGTGGAGCACCGGCTGTTCGCGCACGCGCTCGATGCGCGGCGCCGGCGCCGGGTAGTCGGCGAGCGCGAGGGTGAGGTCGAGATTCTCCCCTTCGCGCAGCACCTTGCACGCGAGACTCGCGCCGGGTTCGCCGGCGAGCAGTGCCGCCAGCTGCCAGGCCGCCAGGGCGCGGGTGGAGCGGCCGTCGACCTCGGCGACGATGTCGCCGGTCACGAAGCCGGCGGTGGCGGCGGGGCTCCCCGCCTCGAC
Source organism: Acidobacteriota bacterium (assembly GCA_045862895.1). GTDB lineage: Bacteria > Acidobacteriota > Thermoanaerobaculia > Multivoradales > JAGPDF01 > JACTMI01. The sequence continues at coordinate 436,357 of BTUO01000003.1, read as the reverse complement.
CGCGAGCACGAAGACGATGCCCTGGTCGTCGGCGAGCTCGAGCCCGGAGCGCGATCGGCCGGCGGCGAGCGCCTTTTCGTAGGCGGCGACGCCGTCGACCGGCACGTAGGTCGAGAACGGATCGAGCGCGTCGCCCGCCCCTTCGAGCGCGCCCGCGAGCAGCGCGCCGGCGTCGGTCTCGTCGACGTAGCTCGAGCGCACCAGGCCGAAGACCTCGGAGAAGATCGACAGGTACTTGTAGAGCGAATCCTCGCCGTCGTCGGCGCGGCGCTCGGTGGCCGCGCTCCAGAGCACGCCGGTGACGACCGGGATCAGGACCGCGAGGGAGAGGACGAGGAAGGCGGCGCGCTTGCGGTTCATCGTGGACCTGTCGCCGGAACCGGAGGGTCGGATCCGATCAGCGGATCCAGCGGGCCGGATCCTCGGGCCGGTTGTCGACCCGGATCTCGAAGTAGAGCGAAGCGCCCGCGCGGCCCAGCACCGCGCGCAACTGTACCAGATCGTCGCGCTCGACCTCGACGCGCTCGAGCCCGGCGTAGAGCGTGAACGAGCGTCCGGCGTGCTGCACGACGACGGTCGGGCCGTAGCCCTCGAACTCGGCGGCGAACACCACCTTGCCCGGGTAGACGACGCGCACCTCCTCGCCGGGGACGGTGGCGAGCTCGACGCCGTTGTGCGGCACGCGCGTGCCGTAGCGCGGATCGGAGCGCGGACCGAAGCCCGAGGTGACGCGCCCGCGCGCCGGCCACGCCAGCAATCCGCGGAACTCCTGGATCGGCCGCCCCTCGAGCGCCTCCGGCGCACGGCCGTAGAGCACGTCGAGCAGCGAGGAGAGCCGCTCGGCGCGCAGGCGCAGCTCTTCGGCCTCGACCGCCAGCCGCGTCCCCTCGTCGCGAGCGCCGGCGAGCAGGCGCGCCTTGCGTCGCTCGAGCGCGGCCAGCTCGTCCCGCCGCGAGGCCTGCTGGGCCAGCCAGGCCGCGGCCTGGGCGCGCTCGGCCTCGAGCTCGCCGCGCTCGACCGCGAGGCGCGCGCGCAGATCCTCGACGCGTTCCACCGCGGCCGCGTCCCGGCGCGCCAGGAAGCGCAACAGTCGCACCGCGGCGACCGGGTCCTCGCCGGGTTCGAGCGCGAAGGCCAGGCGCAGGGTTCCGTGCCGACCCAGCCGGTAGAGACCGGAGACGCGCCGCTCGAGGCGCGCGCTCTCGAGGTCGAGTCGGGCCTCGAGCTCGACGATCTTCGCTTCGGACCGACTCACCCGGTCGGCCGCGAGGGCGTGGGCCGAGACCGCTTCGGCGAGCCGCCGTTCCTGGAGCGAGAGCTCGACCGCCAGGCGCTCGAGGTCCCCCTCGAGGCCGGCGGCGCGCTCGCGCGCGGCGCCGAGCCGCGAGACGAGCGCCGCGATCTCCTCGCGGATGCGCTCGAGCTCGGACTCGCGCGCCGCGATCTCGCCCGGGTCGCCGCCCTGCGCCAGGGCGGGGGCGACGACCAGCAGCAGGGCGAGCGCGGCGCGGGCGCGCAAGCTCGGCTCAGGAGGCCGGCGACGGCGCGCCGGCGACGATCAGGCTGCGGCCGTCGAGCTCGACCGGCGGCGCGACGCCGTAGAGCTCGAGCAGCGTCGGCATGACGTCGGCCATGTAGGGCTGCGGCTCGAGCGAGAGCTTGCGGTTGGAGAACAGGATGCCGTCGACCAGCGGCGGATAGACCGAGCAGTGGTCGGCGCTCCAGACGTCGAGGTTGGGCTCGGTGATGGTCTTGGCGACGATGCCGAGCGAATCCTGCCAGCCGACGCGGTAGCCGGAGGCGTTGGAAGGGAACAGGTCCGGAATCAGCGCCGGGTCGTAGGTGCCGTAGGCCTCGTCGCGGGTGAAGACGTAGGCGACCGGCTTGTCGCCCGAATCCGGATCCACGAACTCCGGCAGCTTGGTCTTGATCTCGGCGACCAGCGCGCGGTACTCCTCGCCCGGCTCGACGATGCCCTGACCCTCGCGCCCCTTGAGGTTGATGTAGATGTTGCCGAGGCCCATCGCGTAGGCCCGCGTCCTGGACCAGTCGACGTTCTGGAAGAAGGTCCCCTGGTCGAACAGGTCCTCGAGATTGGCGCGGTTCTCGGACTCGCCCTTGAGCGTCAGGTAGCCCTCGCGCGCCAGCCAGGTGTTGTAGTTCATCACCCGGCGCCAGGGGGCGAAGCCGTGGTCCGAGACCACGAACAGAGTCGCGTCCTTCGGCATCTTCTCGAGCACCCGGCCGACGATCTCGTCCATCTTGCGGTAGGCGTTCAGCACCGAATCGCCGTGCTGAGCCGCCCCCTCGGCGGTCCACAGCGGGTGCAGCGGATCGGTGTAGCGCCACATCACGTGCTGGACCCGGTCGGTGAACTCGAAGTAGTGGATGTAGACGTCCCAGTCGTCGTCGCCGAGCAGGCCGTCGAGCATCTTGACGTCGGCGTCGGCCGTGAAGTCGGTGTCCTGGAAGAAGGTCTCGTCGTCGATCGTGCCGGCCTTGATCGACCAGGTGTCGATCATCCAGCCGATGGTCTTGAACAGCCCGAAGCGGTCGACCAGGCGGCCGGCGAAGGAACCCGGCGTGGTGACGTCGAGGAACGGCGGCAGCGACGACGGGTCGAACTGGATCGGGGACAGGTAGAGCTTGATCTCCGGCTCGAGCGCGATCAGGCGCATGCGGCCGATGCCGTGCGCCTTGACCAGCGCGTTGAACGGGAAGACGAAGCGCACCCACGGGCTCCATTCCCCCGGCTTCAACGTGAAGTCGGCGCTCGAAACCTCGACGCGCATCGACTGGCGGTCCTCGGCGACGGTGAGCTTCATCGGGATCACCGAGTAGTCGGGTCCGTCGGGGAAGAACTTGTTCGGCGGCCCCTTGATCTCGGTCGGGATCTCGCCCTTGTTGTCGACCAGCTCGACGATCTCGACCGAGACTTCGTTGTCGCCGCGCGGCTGGAAGAACAGCTCCGAGGTGAAGTAGAACGGCTTGCCGATGCGGCCCGAGAGATCCGGCACGCCGAGGCCGGCGAGCAGCTCGCCGTGCGGGAACGGCTCCGGCGGGAAGGTCACCGGCACGCGCATCACGCGCACCCGCTTGCCGGCCTTGCCCAGCGTCTCCCAGAAGGTCTCACCCTGCTGGCGGTTGATCGCCTGCGGCACTTCGACCGGCAGCATGGTCTTGGCGACCCAGGCGAGACCGCCGCCGGCCGCCGCGCCGAGCACGACGCCGGCGATCGCCGCGCGCGAGGCGCGCACCCGGAACAGCTTGAGCAGCAGGAAGGTGACCACGAACAGCGCCGCGAAACCCAGGGCGCCGAACACCGCCGGATTGCGCTTGCCGTAGAGGAACGGCGCCTTGGTCTCGTCGAACGCCGCGAAGCTCGGCCGGTAGGTCGCCGTGTCGCGCTTGAGGAAGTCGAAGATCGAGTGCCGCCCGGGGTTCAGGCCGGTCGAGAAGGTCGACCAGGAGACCGGCGTCTGGGACGGGATGGTCGAGCGCAGCGGCGAAAAGGTCCCCTGCTCGCGCAGCTTGGCGAGGTTGGGGAGCTTGCCCTCGTTCATCCATTGCTCGGCGAGCTTGGCGTCGCCGCCGTCGAAACCGAGCACCACCACCCGCGGATCGGTGGCGGCGGCCGCGGTGGGCAGCGTCAGGCAGGCGGCGAGCGCGATCGGGGCGATCAGGCCGGGGCGCGAAACTCGGGTGCGGAACGTCGTTGCCAACACGGTGCTCCTCGGAATCGTGGCGTTGGGCCTGCGGGGGGCGCCGGAGCGCCGGAATCGCGGGATGGTACCAGACCGCCCCCGCCGGGCCGGTCGGGCGCTATCGTCCGCGCGTGCGACCTCCCCGCTTCGCGCCGTCGGCGGCGCTCGCCACGGTCCTGGCTGTCGCCGCCTGCGGGCCGGCCTCCGGGCCCCGGGTCCCGGACGACGATTCGCTGGTGGTGGCACTCGAGAGCGCGCCGATCCACTTCGACCCGCGCCTGGCCACCGACCAGGCCTCGGCGCGCGTCTTCGAGCTGGCGATGAACGGGCTGGTCACCCAGGACGAGGACGGGCGCTACCGCCCCGACCTCGCCGAGTCCTGGGAAGTGCTCGACGAGGGCCGGCGCTGGCGCTTCCGGTTGCGCCCGGGGGTGCGCTTCCACGACGGCTCCGAGCTCGACGCCGCCGATGTCGCCTGGACCTACGGCTCGCTGCTCGACGGCTCGGTGGTCTCGGCCAAGCGCGGCGCCTTCGCCAAGGTGGAATCGGTGGTCGCGGTCGACGCGGCCACCGTCGACTTCGTGACCCGCGAGCCGTTCGCCGCGCTGCTCGGCAACCTCAACTCCTACGTCGCGGTGGTGCCGGCCGGGCGCACGCCCGAGCAGCAGAACCGGGAACCGGTCGGCACCGGGCCGTTCCGGGTCGCCGGCCGGACGCCCGACACCGTCGAGCTCGCCGCCTTCGACGGCCACTGGGCCGGACGCCCGCGGCTCGATCGGATCGTCCTGCGCGAGGTACCCGATTCGACGGTGCGCGCGCTCGAGCTGCGCAAGGGCTCGGTCCAGCTCGTGGTCAACGGGCTGCCGCCCGACGTCGTGCCGTTGTTCGAGCACGACGCGCGCTTCCGCGTGGCCCGGAAGCCGGGCTCCAACTACGTCTACCTCGGCCTCAATCTCGAGGACCCGCTGCTCGCCAACGCGCGGGTGCGTCGCGCCCTGGCGCTGTCGCTCGACCGGCCGCGACTGGTCGCCACCCTCTGGCGCGGCCTCGGCACGGTCACCGAGACGATGCTGCCTCCCGGGCACTGGGCACGCGACGAGGAGCTCCCGCTGTCGCCCCACGATCCGGCGAGCGCGCGCCGCCTGCTCGACGAGGCGGGCTTCCCCGATCCGGACGGAGCCGACGGACCGCGGCCGCGCCTCACCCTCACCTACAAGACCTCGACCGACGAGACCGCGGTGCTCCAGGCGCAGATCCTCCAGGCGATGGCCGCCGAGGCCGGCATCGCGCTCGAGATCCGCTCGCACGAGTTCGCGACCTTCTTCCAGGACGTCCAGCGCGGCGCCTTCCAGGTCTTCTCGCTCACCCGTACCGGCATCGACGACCCGGACCTCTACGCCCTGCTGTTCCACTCGGCGAACGTGCCGCCGGCCGGCGCCAACCGCGGCCGCTACCGCAATCCGGAGCTCGACCGTCTGCTCGACCTCGGCGCCCGACAGGTGGAACCGGCGCGGCGGCGCGAGGTCTACCTCGAGGTGCAGCGGATCCTCGCGCGCGACCTCCCCTACGTCTCGCTCTTCTCGCGCACCAACGTGGCCGTCATGCCCGCCGCCCTCGATGGCTACCGCCACTACCCGAGCGGCGAGCTGCTGTCGCTCGCGCGCGTCGCCTGGCGGCGGCCCGGCGAGGTCAGCGCGCGACTCGGCTCGACGACCACTCGCTGAGCTTGGCGAGGGTGAAGGCGCCGCAGGCCATCACCAAGTCGCGGACGGCGACGTCGAGGAAGCGACCGCTCGAGACCAGCGTCAGGGCGATCAGCATCAACCACGCGGCGACGACCCAGGCTCCGAGGCGGGTCAGGTTCGACAGCACGAGCAGGCCGGCGGCCATCTCGACGACACCGACGACTTTCATGAACGCGGCCGCAGAGATCGGCAGCATCGCCGACATCCAGGGCGCGAGATAGGCCGGCCAGTCGGCCAGCAGGCCGAAGAACTTGTCGAGGCCGGCGAGGAAGGCGGTGGCTCCGAAGGCCACCTTGAGAACTTTGCGGGCGAGGTCGAGTCCCTGTTCGGTCGGGGTCATGGTGGATCCTCCTGCCCCGGATCGAGTCCGCGACGCGGCGGCGGTTACCGACCGCCGCCGGAGGCGCGAAAGCGGTAACCTCGGACCGGGTCGTGACTCCATCGACCGGAGACCCGATGCCCGTCCCGTCCACCTCCCCCGCCCAGCCGCTGCCCGAGCTACCCGACCGGGAGCTCGCGCGCCGCGTCGTGGCCGGCGAGCCCGAGCTGTTCGAGCTGCTGATGCGCCGCTACAACCAGCGCCTGTACCGCGTGGTCCGGGGCGTCGTCGACGACGACACCGAAGCGGAAGACGTGCTCCAGGACACCTGGGTGCGCGCCTTCGAGCACCTCGCGGGCTTCCGAGGCGAGGCTTCGATTCCGACCTGGGTGGCCCGCATCGCCCTCCACGAAGCGTGGGCACGGATGCGCAAGAAGCGCCGCTTCGTCGCGCTCGAGCCACAGCGCGAGGAGACGCTCGCCGCCGCCGCGGGCGAGGACCCGGAGGAGGCGGCCGCGACGGGCGAGCTGCGCACGGCGCTCGAGCGGGCCGTCACCGCGCTGCGACCGCACGAACGCACGGTCTTCCTGCTGCGCGAGGTCGAGGGGCAGACGACCGCCGAGACGGCCGAGGCGCTGGAGCTCTCCGAGGCCGCGGTCAAGGTGCGGCTCCACCGGGCCAAGGCACGGCTGCGCCGGGATCTCGACCGCCGGTTCGGCACCGCCGTCCGCTCGCTCTTCGCGTTCGACGGCGCGCGCTGCGACCGCGTCGTCGCCGCCGTGCTCGCGCGCGTCGCGCGCCCGGCCTGACGACGCCCTCCCGCTACAGGTACCCGAGCGAGCGCAGGCTCTCGAGATAGGCGTCGGAGTCGCCGTCGGGAGCGGCGGGAGCGCGGCGCTCGCCGTAGCCCTCGACCGTCGCCGGCGCTGCCGGCCACGGGCAGAAAGAGGGGGGCTCGGGCAGCTCGCGGCTCTGAGGCAGTCCGGCGGCGCGCGCCAGGGCGGCGGCGGCCTGGGCCGGCTCGAGCCGGGGACGGGCTTCGGCCGCGCAGCCTTCGCGCGCGACCAACGCTCGCCCCTCGCCGCCGCCGCGGCGGCCGGGATCGAACAGGACGACGAGGGTGCCGGCGCTCCGCGCGAGCTCGCCGATCAGGGCGTCGGCCTCGACCAGCGACAGTCGCACCATCTCCGAGAAGGCCCGCGGCCCGCCGCTCCAGCCGTCGGCGAGCAGGTCGAGACCGGGCAGGTAGACCGCGACCGCGCGCGCCCCGGCCGCCGACTCCTCCACCGCGAGCGCGCTCGCGAAGCGGTCGGGCAGCACCGCGCGCTCAAGCGCGGCGGCGACGCGCGGTCGCGCGAGCGCCGCCTCGAGCGGCGCCGCGAACGGCCCCGGCTCGGTCTCGGCGGCGCGCCGCGCGAGCTCGCCCGTGCGCGCGGCCGGAGCGGCGGCGCCGGGCGACCCGGCGGCGAGCAGCCCGTGACCGCCGTGGGCGACGACAAGTCCGGGGAGCTCTTCGGCCGGAAAGGTCGCCCACCAGCCGAGCGCGGCGACCGGCTGGCCGCCGCGGGCCACCAGCTCCCAGACGAACGGCGCGCGCCGCCGACCGGCGAGCAGCGGGCGGTACTCGACCACACCGAGCGGGCGCTCGACGCCGTCGAACCAGAGCCGCCAGGGGCCGGAGCGGGCGATCGGCGTCGCGACGCCCAGCGGCCGGAAGCTGTCGAGCGCGACCACGCCGTGGCGCGCCGGCGGCTGGCCGGTCGCCACCGTCGTCCAGAGCTCCGCCGGGCTCGTCTCCGGATCGCGCCGGTAGGCGGCCAGACCGGCGCCCGCGGCCGCCAGGCGCGCGATCGACGGCAGCTCGCCGCGCGCCAGCAGGAACTCGAGCTCGTCGGGCAGCACGCCGTCGATGCCGACCAGCGCGACGCGCTCGCCCGGCGCGGTCGGCAGCGCCGAGGGCGCCGCCGGCGCGGCGGCGACCGGCAGGAAGACGGCGATCGCCGCGAGCAGCGCGATCGAGCCGGCGACCGTGGCGCCGACGGCCCGCCGCGACGGGAAGCGCTCGTGCGGAGCCTGCCGGGTCAGCCGGATGCCAAAAGCGAGCAGGCCGTCGGCGAGCAGCTTCGCGAAGCCGGCCGCGACCAGCGGCACCGCCGCAGCGACCGCGGCGCGTTCGATCCGCGGCAGCGCGACCAGGTAGTCCAGACCGAGCAGGACGCCGGCGGCGACCAGCGCCGCGGTGGCGCCGATCGCCGTCGCCAGGCGCACCCGTTCGTGACTGCGGCGCGGGAAGGCGCGCAAGGCGGCGACGTAGAGACCGACGAGCAGCGCGAATCCGACGGCGGCCAGCACGAACGACGGCAATGCCAGATGGAGGAAGAGCGGCAGCAGGTCGACGGGCGTCGTCGACAGCGCGCCGTTGGCCGCGGCGAGGCCGAGCGCCCCGACCGCGGCGACCAGCGAGCCGCCCAGCAGACCGATCTTGCCGGCGAGGCGCGCCACGCCGCGCCAGGGGTCGCGCGGCTGCAGCGCGTCCTGGAGCAGGAAGCGCTCGACGCGGTGGGAGAGGTAGCCGAGGCGCTGCAGCTCGCGCCGGGTGTCGTCCAGGTCGCGCGGTTCCCTCCGCGCCGGGACCGGATCGCGCGGCGTCTCGCTCATCTGCGGCCGGGGGCCGCGACGAACTCTGCGAGCGCGCGCAGGGGATCGGCGCGACGACCCAGCGGCTCGAGCGAATCGATGGCGAAGGCGAGCAGCTCGTCGGCCAGTGCGCGGGCACCGTCGACGCCGAGCAACGAGACGAAGGTGGTCTTGCCGGTGTCCTTGCGCACGTCCTTGCCGGTCTCCTCCGGCGTCGCCAGCGCGTCGAGCAGGTCGTCTTCGATCTGGAAGGCGAGCCCGAGGTTCTTGGCGTAGCGGCCGACCGACTCGAGATCGCGGCGGCGCGCGTCGGCGGCCATCGCGCCGAGCTCGCCGGCGGCGAGGAAGAGCGCGCCGGTCTTGTGGCTGTGGACGTACTCGAGCCGCTCGAGGGCGCCGTGCCCCCCGTCGTAGGGGGGAAGATCGGCCGGCGTCGACTCGAGATCGAGGGTCTGGCCGCCGATCAGTCCGGCGGTGCCGATGGCGTCGGCCAGGTGATGGACCAGGTCCTCCGGCGCGTAGCGCGACAGCGCCAGGCGCTGCGCCGCGTCGGCCAGGCGCTGGAAAGCGAGGTTGAGCAGGCCGAACGCCGCGAGGATCGCCGTCGCTTCTCCGAACGCCCGGTGCACGGTCGGCCGGCCGCGGCGCAGCTCGGCGTCGTCCATCGACGGCAGGTCGTCGAGCACCAGCGAGCTGGCGTGGACCAGCTCGACGGCACAGGCGACGTCGACCACCGCCTCGTCGTCGCCGCCACCGAACATCTCCACGACGGCCAGCGTCAGCACCGGCCGGACGCGCTTGCCGGCGCCGAGCGCGGCGTAGCGCATGGCGCGGTGGACCGACTCCGGGCGCTCGTCCTCGGCCGGCAACAGGCCGGGGAGGCGGCGCTCCACCCGTTGGGCGTGGGCGGCGAGCCGCGGGTCGAGGCTCGCGACGGCGGCGGCGATGGTCGGGGGCGTCGGGATCAGAACGAGGCGATGGCCTCGTCCTCGTTGTCGAAGACCTCGAAGACGGTGATCAGCTGGGTGATCTGCAGGATGTCGTTGACCTTGGGCGGCAGATTCACCAGCTTGAGCTTGCCGCCGCGGTTGGTCACGGTGGTGAAGGCCGAGACCAGCTCGCCGACGCCGGAAGAGTCGACGGTCGAGACCCGCCCGAGCTCGATCAGGAGCTTCTTGGCGCCCTCGCCCAGAGCCTGCAGAACAGCATCGCGCAGGGCGACGTCGCCTTTGCCGATGGTGATCTTGCCCTCGACGTCCAGAATCGTCACGCCGCCCTTCACGCGCTTGTCGATCTTCATGACTCCACTTCCTCCCTAACGCTCCTGTCCGACTCCCGAGTCGGCCGTCCCGGGCGTCAGCCGCTTGCGCAGCGTGACCACCGTCCCGCCGCCGGGGCCGAAACTGTAACTCACTTCGTCCATGAACTTGCGCATGTAGAAAATGCCGCGACCGTCGGCCCGGAACCGGTTCTCCGGGGCGAGCGGGTCACGCACCTCGTGGGGATCGAAGCCGGGGCCCTCGTCGGCGACCGCCAGCGTCAGCGCGGCGTCGCCGAGGTCGACGGCGACGTCGACCCGCTTCGACGGATCCTGCCGGTTGCCGTGCTTGATGGCGTTGGCTACCGCCTCGCGCAGCGCGAGCCCGACCCAGTGGCGGACGTCGTCCGAGACGCCGCGCTCTCCGAGCGCCTCGTCGACGGCCATCTGTACCAGCTCGATGTTCTCGAACCGGCTGCCGATCGTCAGGTGGAACTGCCGCGCCGAGGTCGCGCCCATGGCGATGGTGGAACCGGCGGGCAGTCTAGCAGAGGGTCGGCAGCGCGCCGGATCAGGGCGCGGCGCCGTGGAACTGCCGGAGCACCGCGGGAATGACGATCGCCAGCTGGATGGCGTCGAACAGGAAATGGGCCGTGATCGCCGCCCAGAGATTCTGGCGCCAGCGCACCAGCAGGCCGTAGAGAACCGACAGCAGCGTCACGCCGACCAGCAGGAACGGCTGGTCGTAGGCGAGATGGGCGAGCGCGAACATCGCGGTCGACGCGGCGATCCCGACGCGAGGTTGCAGCAGGCCCCGGAAGAACAGCTCTTCCACCACTCCCGCCGAGGCCGCGAGCCCCAACCTGAGCGCCAGCGGCTGGCCGGCGAGCCAGGGAATGGCGGCCGGCGGCTCCTTGGGCAGCAGGTCGCCGCCGCCGGCTGCCGACAGGCCGAGCGCCACCAGCACCACGGTGGCGAGCACCGCGAACCAGGCGCCGACGCCGAACACCAGTCCGACGCCGATCTCGACGCCGATCGAGCGCGCGCGCAGTCCGAGCTGATCGGCCGGCGCGCCCCCCGCCGAGGCGGCGGCGCCGGCATGGCCCGCCGCCCACCATCCGACCAGCGCCAGCACCAGCAGGGCGTGAACGAAGAAGAGCTGCCAGACCGGCACGGCCGAGTAGTCGACCGGTCCGTCGTCCACGCCGATCCGCGACAGCGGCAGGAAGACCGCGACGCCGAGCGCCAGCGCCAGCGCGCCCAGGCCGGCCACGCGCCGCGCCGGCTCGCGGAAGCCCGGCGGATCGAGCCCGCGCCGGCGGCAGCGGCGGTCGAACCAGACCACCGCGGCGAGGGCGAGGAGTCCGGGAGCGAGCCCGCGCAGCAGGTCGAGGGCCGGGGCGATCGCCGCGCCCGCGCTCACGCCGGCTCAGCCGCCTCCGCCGCCGGCGGACGGGCCGCCGCCCGGGCGACGGCGCATCTGGTAGCTGCGCAGCATGGTGAGGGCACCGTTGAGCCGCTGGATCCGGCGGTTGCGCTGCTGGACCGCGGGCATGTCGTCGATGTCGGGCTGATTGCCCCGCACGTCGCGCAGCGCCCGCTCGATCTCGAACGCGACCTGGTTGAGCTCGGGCGGCAGCAGCCTCGCCCAGGTCCGCTCGGTCGGGAGCATCACGCCTTCGGCGAGGTCCTTCGCCATCGCCCACGCGCTACCGCCCGGAAAGCCCATGGCGGCGGATCGTAGCGCAGCTTCGCCGCGCGCCGGCCGCCGGCTCCGCCCGCCGGCCGCCCGGAGCCGCGTGGTAGCATCCCGCCGGCGGAAATCTGGGCGGGCCTGCGCGGTCCGCCCGCTCCGTCTCACCCGAAGGAGGACCCCTCCGTGAGCCGCTTTCCCGGCGTCGATTTCGTCGACTTCGATTCCCTGCTGACCGAAGAGCAGCGCCTGGTGCGCGACACCGTCCGCGCCTGGGTCGAGGACAAGGTCAAGCCGATCATCGAGGAGCACAATCGCGAGGCGCGCTTCCCGATGCAGCTGGTGCCCGAGATGGGCGAGCTCAACCTGTTCGGCGCGACCATCTCGGACTACGGCTTGCCCGGGCTCGACAACGTCTCCTACGGCCTGATGATGCAGGAGCTCGAACGCGGCGACTCGGGCGTGCGCAGCTTCGCCTCGGTCCAGAGCTCGCTGGTCATGTACCCGATCCACGCCTTCGGCTCCAAGGCCCAGCGCGACCGCTGGATCCCGAAGCTCGCCAGCGGCGAGGCGATCGGCTGCTTCGGCCTGACCGAGCCCGACTTCGGCTCCAACCCGGGCGGCATGCGGACGACCGCGACCAGGACCGCCGACGGCTGGGTGTTGAACGGCGCCAAGCAGTGGATCACCAACGGCTCGATCGCCGACGTCGCGGTGGTCTGGGCGCAGACCGAAGACGGCATCCGCGGCTTCCTGGTCGAGAAGGGCACGCCCGGCTACACGGCGCCGGAGCAGCACGGCAAGTTCTCGCTGCGCGCCTCGGTGACCTCCGAGCTCGGCTTCCAGGACTGCCGCATCCCCGACGACGCGATCCTGCCCGGCGTCCAGGGCTTGAAGGGACCGCTCTCCTGCCTGTCGCAGGCCCGCTACGGCATCGCCTGGGGCGGCCTGGGCGCCGCCATGGAGTGCTACTGGACGGCGCTCGAGTACACCAAGCAGCGCGTCCAGTTCATGGGCCGGCCGATCGCCAGCCACCAGATCGTCCAGGAGAAGCTCGCCTGGATGGTCTCCGAGATCACCAAGGGGCAGCTGCTCGCGCTCCACCTCGGCAAGTTGAAGGACGCCGGCAAGATCAAGCCGCACCACATCTCGCTCGGCAAGCGCAACAACATCTGGGTGGCGCGCGAGTGCGCCCGGCTGTCGCGCGAGCTGCTCGGCGCCAACGGCATCGTCGACGACTACCCGGTGATCCGCCACATGATGAACATCGAGTCGGTCTACACCTACGAGGGGACGCACGACATCCACGGCCTGGTGATCGGCGAGGCGGTGACCGGCATCCCGTCCTACAACCCGCCGGCGCTCGCCGAGAAGAAAGCGAAGGCGCCGGCGGCCGTGCCGGCGGGGTCCGCGCGCTGATGGCGTCGATCGACCGCGTCCTCGAGCACGACTTCATTCGCGTCACCGAACGGGCGGCGGTGGCCGCGGCCCACACCATGGGTCTGGGCGACCGCGAGAAGTCGGACCGGGTGGCGGTCGAGGCGATGCGCCGCGAGATGGACTCGCTGGCGATCGCCGGCCGCATCGTGATCGGCGAGGGCGAGCGCGACGAGGCGCCGATGCTCTACGTCGGCGAGCTGGTGGGCAGCGAGAAGGGCAACGACAACGGCATCGGCGTCGACATCGCCGTCGACCCGCTCGAGGGCACCAATCTGTGCGCCACCGGCGCCCCGGACGCCACCGCCGTGCTCGCCGCCTCCGAGCGCGGCGGCCTGCTGCACGCCCCCGACACGTACATGGAGAAGCTGATCGTCGGTCCGACGGCGCGCGGCCGCCTGCACATCGACGCGCCGGTGGCCGAGAACCTGCGCGCGCTCGCGCGCGCCTTCGAGCGCGACATCGAGGACCTGACGATCGTGGTGCTCGACCGACCGCGCCACGACCGGCTGATCGCCGACATCCGCGCCGCCGGCGCGCGCATCCGGTTGATCGGCGACGGCGACCTGTCGGCCGGCATCGCCTGCGCGGTGCGCGGCACCGGCGTCCACGCCGTGATGGGTACCGGCGGCGCTCCCGAAGGAGTGATCACCGCCGCGGCGATGCGCTGCCTGGGCGGCGAGATCCAGGCCCGGCTGGTGGCGAGCGACGACCACCAGAAGGCGCGACTGGCCGAGCTCGGCTACCACGACCTCGATCGCGTCTACCGCACCGAGGACCTCGCCACCGGCGACCAGATCCTGGTGTCGTGCACCGGCGTCACCGACGGCGAGCTGCTGCGCGGCGTGCGCTACTTCGGCGGCGGTTACCGCACCCACACCCTGTTCATGTCGCTCAGCCGGCAGGTGATCCGTTTCGTCGACACCATCCACCGCGAAGACCTGACGCTGCCGGTCTACTTCGAGACATGATCAAACCCGACCGCTGGATCCGGAAGTGGGCCGAGCAGGGCGGCGTCTCCCCCTTCGAGCCGTCGCAAATCAACGCCGCGAGCTACGACGTACGGGTCTCGGACCACTGGATCTGCCCGACCCGCGACCCCGAGGAGTTCACCTCGCCGCACGTCAAGCTGTTCCCGGGCGAGGTGGTGCTCGCCTCGACGCTCGAGTTCGTGCGCATTCCGCGCACGGTGGCCTGCGACCTCAAGCTCAAGTCGACGCTCGGCCGACTCTGGATCAACCACTCGCTCGCCGGCTGGTGCGACCCCGGTTTCGAGGGCAACATCACGCTCGAGCTGCAGAACCTCGGGCCGGTGCCGTTCGTGCTCGACAGCGGCCGGCGCATCGCGCAGCTGATCTTCATCGCGATGGAGTCCGAGCCCGAGGTCGCCTACGGCGAGCCGGGCTCGTCCAGCCACTATCAGGGACAGCGCGGCACCACGGTCGCGCGCGGCTGAGAGGCGCCGGGGACGCGCGAAACGCCCCCCGGCACCGTTCCGACCCGCCGCGACGCACCCGCCTCCGGTCTCGCCCTTCCGGTCCCCGCCCCGGTCCCGGTCGACAATTCCCTCGTCCCACCGCCGAAACTCCGTAGAATCCGGCCGACCCGATGAGCATCGCCGGCAATCTCAAGACGATGGAGCTCTCCGAGCTCCTGCAGTGGCTCTCGGTGAGCAAGAAGACCGGGACGCTCCAGGTCGACGACGGCAAGGTCCAGAAGCAGATCTTCTTCCAGGGCGGCCGCGTCATCTCCTCGGCTTCGACCGACCCCAACGAGCACCTCGGCGCCTTCCTGGTCAGCCACGGCTTCATCACCGAGATGGAGCTCGCGCAGGCGATCAAGATGCAGGCGAGCAACAAGATGCTGCTCGGCAAGATCCTGACCACGGTCGGGGCGATCGCCGAGCAGGACCTGCACCGCATGTTGCGGATGAAGGCCGAGGAGGCGATCTACGACGTCTTCACCTGGAAGGAAGGGGACTTCCGCTTCTTCGACCAGAAGCTGCCCGACACCAACACGATGGTGCCGCTGTCGCTCGACATCGCCGCGATCGTGCTCGAGGGGATGCAGCGTCTCGACGAGTGGAAGCAGATCCGCGCGGCGATCCCCAACGCCCATTACGTCCCGGTCCAGATCTACGAGTACGACGACTCGGTGACGACGGAAGGGTCGCAGGCGGTGCTGAACCTGATCGACGACGACCGCAGCGTCGAGGACATCTGCCACAAGCTCCACGCCCACGAGTTCCACGTGTGCAGGATCCTCGCCCGCCAGCTCGCCGCCGGCCGCATCAAGGTCGTGCGCCCGCGCGGCACCGCCGAGCCGGCGTCGGCGCCGGAGGAGGCGGCGGGGAGCGACGCGATCACCGGCGAGGCGCTGGTCGAGGCCGCCCGACAGTTGCTCGAGAAGAAGGAGCTCGACGCTGCGCTGCGCCACGTGCGGGCGGCACGGGCCCTCGAGCCGGACAATCCGAAGGTATCCGCCGCCGGACAGCGGATCGAGGACCGTCTGCGCGCCGAGATCGAGACCTCGGGGCTCAAGCTCGACGCCGTGCCGGTGCTGGCGATGCCGATGGAGGAGCTGACCAAGCGCAAGCTGTCGCCGCAGGAGGGGTTCGCGATCACGCGGATCGACGGCACCAGCGACCTGGCGTCGCTGATCAAGCTCGGCCCGATGCCGTCGCTCGACGCCCAGCTGCTGTTCTGGAAGCTGTCGCGCGCGGAGCTGATCCGCCTGATTCCGAAGAAGTGAGCGCCGCCCGCGGGCGCGGCCGCGAGACCTCCGTGCTGGCGGCCAGCGCGAAACGCAGCGGCCAGCTCGCCGCCTCCCCCGCGTAGTCGACCCCCACCCGCGGGCCGCGGACGACCGCGGAGTCGTCCACCGGCTCGCCGGCGACGATCCTCAGAACCCCCGCCAGCAGAGAGACGCCGTCGAGGTCGCGATCGACGACGAGCGCCTGACAGAGCTTTCCCGGTCCGCCCGCGAGCTCGCCCGGGCGCGGCGACGCGCCGAGGCGGCGCCGGCCCGCCATCCGCTCCCCGCCTTCGACCGCCTCGCCCGCGCGCAGCAGCACCGCGGTGCCGTCGCCCGGGCGGCCGGTGACCACGTTGAGGCAGTGGTGGAGACCGTAGATCCGGTAGACGTAGGCGTGACCGCCGCCGAGGTACATCGAGCGCACGCGTGCGGTTCGGCGGCCCCCCCAGGTGTGCGCCGCCCGGTCGCCGGGACCCAGGTAGGCCTCGACCTCGACCAGCCTGAGGACCAGCCGCTCGTCGGCCAGCTCGCGGACCAGGAAGCGGCCGAGCAGGTCGCGCGCGACGAGCTCGGGAGCGCGTTCGAAGAAGGCGCGGGAGAGGGCGGAGAACGGCGGCATGCGCGACGATTCTAGGCAATCGCCGCCACGGCCGCGCGATAGGATCGAGGCGATGCGGACGATCCTGATCACCGGCGGCGCGGGCTTTATCGGCGGCCACCTGGCGCACGAGGCGGTCGCGCGCGGCGAGCGGGTGATCGTGGTCGACAACCTGATCACCGGCCGGCGCGAGAACGTGCCGGCGGAGGCGCTCTTCCTGGAGCGCGACCTGGCCGCGCCCGGCCTCGACGAGATCCTGCGCGCCGAGCGGGTCGACGTCGTCTCGCACCACGCCGCGCAGGCCAACGTCCGCGTCTCGGTCGACGATCCGGTGCACGACGCCGAGGCCAACGTGGTCGGCGGCGTCAAGCTCCTGCAGGCGTGCCGCCGGGCCGGCGTGCGCCGGATCCTGTTCGCGTCCTCGGGCGGCACGGTCTACGGCGAGCAGGCGGCGTTCCCGTGCGACGAGGAGCACCCGACGCATCCGATCTCGCCCTACGGCTGCTCGAAGCTGGCGCTCGAACACTTCCTCGACGCCTACCGGCGGACGGGAGAGCTCGAGCCGGTCGTCCTGCGCTACGCCAACGTCTACGGCGCGCGCCAGGACCCGAAGGGCGAGGCCGGCATCGTCGCGATCCTGGCCGAGAAGTTCCTGACCGGCGAGGCGCCGAAGATCTTCGGCGACGGCCGCCAGACCCGCGACTACGTGCACGTCACCGACGTGGTCGCCGCCAACCGCGCCGTGCTCGAGCACTGGCAGCCCGGGATCTACAACGTCGGCACCGGCGTCGAGACCGCTCTGGTCGACCTCTACCGCAAGATCGCCTTCGCGCTCGGCCGCTCGACCGAGGCAGAGCACCTGCCCGCCAACGCCGCCGAGCTCGAGCGCAACAGCCTCGACCCCGGGCGGCTCGAGCGCACCTTCGGTGTCCGCCCGCGCCTCGACCTCGAAGACGGCTTGGCGCTCACCCTGCCCTGGTACCGCCAGCAGTACTCTCGATGAGCACGACCGCCTGGCCGGAGCTCTGGGCTGCGCTGCCGGAGGAGCTGGCGGCGGCGCTCGATCCGGAGCGACCGTGGGAGCTGCTCGGCGCGCCGCTCGACGCCCTGCTCGACGCCCTGCCGGCGCAGGCGATCGAGATCGCGCTCGACCCGCGGGTCCACCTCGCGGGCGACCGCATCGCGATCGGGCGCGGCACGAAGATCGGACCGGGCGCGGTGATCGAGGGGCCGATCCGGATCGGGCGTGACTGCGAGATCCGCGCGGGCGCCTATCTTCGCGGCGGCTGCTGGCTGGGGGACGGCTGCGTAGTGGGTGCCAACGTCGAGGTCAAGCGCGGCGTCTTCCTCGACGGCGCGCGCGCGCCGCACCTGAACTACGTCGGCGATTCGATCCTCGGGCGCGAGGTGAACCTGGGCGCCGGCACGATCCTCTCGAACTTCCGCCACGACGGCGGCGAGATCGCGATTCCGCGCCCGGACGGCAGGCGCGCCGCAACCGGCCGGCGCAAGCTCGGCGCCCTGCTCGGCGACGGCGTCGCCACCGGCTGCAACTCGGTGCTCAACCCCGGCACGATCGTCGGCGCCCGCACCCAGATCTACACCGGCGTCCAGCTGCGCTCGGGCAGCTACCCCGCCGACTCGATCGTCAAGCTGCGCCAGCAGCTCGAGATCGCACCGATCGGCCGCGGCTGACCCGCGGCCACCGGAGCGTCGAGCTCACTCGGGCGGCGGCTCCTCGGCGTATGAATCGTCGGCCGGCGCCTCGTCGGCCGAGCCCGCCGCGGTCGCGTTGATCCGCGCCCGCTCGCGCTCGAACTCCTCGTAGGCCTTGATCGCATCCTCGCCGGTGGCGCCCGAGGCCTGCGCCTCTTCGAGCTTGCGCCGCGCCTCGGCGGCGCCGGCCTCCATCTGCCGCGTCCGCTCGGACTCCGACGTGTAGCCCGAGCCGCCGTTCGACGTCGCCGCGCCCGACCGCGCCGGCGCCTCGCTCCGACCGCCGCCGCACGCCGCCAGCACGCCGGCGGCGAGGCCCAGCACCCACCTGTGGAATCTCATGGTTTCGATCGTAGCAGCGCCGGCCGGCGCCGCGGACTCAGGAGCTCGCCGGCGGGTAGGTGACGACGACCACGGTGCGGTCGTCCTGCGGCGGCTGGTCGGCGCAGAAGGAGTCGACGTCGGCGAGCATCGCTTCGACCACTTCGCGCGCGGGGCGGCCGGCGAGGGTGCGGGCGAGGGCGACCAGACGGTCGACGCCGTACTCCTGGTCGGGGTCGCCCGGCTCCTCGGAGGCGCTCGCCTCGATCATGCCGTCGGTGTAGAGCACCACCATGTCGCCGGGTTCCAGTCGCACGAAGCCGCGCTCGTAGGAGGCGTCGAGGATCGGCCCGAGCACCGCGCCGCCCTCGGAGAGGAATCGGACCTCGCCCTTCGCCGACAGGTGGAACGGCGGCGGGTGGCCGGCGTTGACGTAGATGAAGATGCCGTTGGGCTCGAGCTCGCCGTAGAAGACCGAGACGAAGCGGCTGGTCAACGCCGACTTGTGGATGATCTGGTTCAGCCGCTCCATCGTGCGCACGATCTTGAAGTCGCGCGCGAGACCCATGCGCAGCCCCATGTAGACGTCGCGCACCTGGAGCGCCGCCGGCAGGCCGTGTCCGGAGACGTCGGCGATCGACAGGCCGAGGATCTTGTCGGTGATCGGGATGAAGTCGTAGAAGTCGCCGCCGACCATCTCCATCGGCACCGTCTGACCCCACAGGTCGAAGCTGCCGTAGGTCGGAATGCGCTTGGGCAGGATCGACGCCTGGATCCGGCGCGCCTGCTCGAAGACCTCCTCCATCCGTCCCTGGCGCAGCTTCTGGTTGATGACGTGCCGCAGCACGCCGAGCGAGTAGAGGACGTCGTCGCGGTGGACCCCGGGCGCGAGGTCGACCGACAGCAGGAAGTCCTGCTCGCCGACCTCGATCGCCGCGAACCCTTGGACGCCGATCCTGGCCTCGAGCTCGCGATCGATGCGCGGGTCGTCCGGCGCCATGTAGACGACGCCGTCCTCGAGCAGCAGCCGGATCGGTTCGTAGTCCTCCGGCACGCGCAGGCCGACCAGCTCGGGGCGCCGCTCCGGAAAGGTCGCGATGATCTGGTAGGCGCCGTCGGCGTAGCGGTAGAGCCGGGCGCCGCGCACGCCGAGCGCCTCGTTGAGGCTGCGGAAGATCGCCTCGGCCAGGCTCTGGATGGCCACGCCGGTCTCGCCCGCCGCCTCGATCGCGGCGACCACCTGCTCGACCCGGCGCATCAGCTGACGGTAGTCGGCCGCGCGCCCTTCGGACGCCGGCGGAGACGTCTTCTCCAACGGAATCGGCTCCCTTCAGCCCCGGTCGATCAGGGCCTTGACGATGCGGTCCTGGGCGGCGCGGGCGTCGGCACCGCTCGCCACCTGATTGAGCAGGATCGAGAACGCGTAGACGCGTCCCGAGACCCCCTTGGCGTAGCCCGAGAGGGTCGAGACGCCGTTGAGCGTGCCGGTCTTCGCGAAGACGTTGCCGACGTAGGGCGCCGTCGCCAGGCGCCGCTCCCAGGACAGGCCGTCCTCGCCGCTGTGCGGCAGCGAGCGGACGAACTCGCGACCGAACGGGTGGAAGTACATTCGGCCGAGCACCGTCGTCATCGCGCGCGGCGTCGCCAGGTTGCCGCGCGACAGCCCCGAGCCGTCGGCCAGCCGGAACTCCGCAGGGTCGAGCCCGAGCTCCTGGAGGAAGCCGCCGATCGCCGCGGTCGCGGACGACCAGCTGCCGCGACCGCCGAGCCGCAGTCCGAGCAGTTTCGCCAGGCACTCGGCGTAGAAGTTCTGGCTGCGCTTGTTGGTCACGGCGAGCGTCGTCGCCATGTCGCTCTCGTGGCGTGCCACCTCGCGCCAGACCCCTTCGGGCAGGCCGTGGGTCGGCAGCGTCGTACCGTCGATCGCGATCCCCTCCTTCGCCAGCGCGTCGCGCACCGCCGCCGCGAAGTAGCCCACCGGATCGTGCACCGCCACCCAGACGTCGACCGGACCCGAGCCGCGCGCGATGGTGCCGCCGACCACCAGGACGTCGGCGCCGTCCTCGCGCGTGACGTGCAGGCGCCCGCCGCCGTCGGTCGTGCGGGCCGTGTTGCGGATGCGGAAGTAGTCGAGCTTGGGCACCGTCTCGACGATCGCCGGCGCGCCGGAACGCGACGGCCGTACGCGGACCAGGATGCAGTTGTCACTGAACGACAGCGCGTCGATCGGCGCCTCGTACCAGGTGGTGAGCTGGTCGCGCGGCCAGTCAGGGTGGACCCGCGGCTCCTCGAACAGACCGTTGACCAGCAGCAGGGAGCCGGCGACGCGCTCGACACCGACGTCGGCGAGCGCCTTCGCCCACGGACGGAACACCGCGTAGGGGTCGCCGTCGTGGAAGCGCCCCGACAGGTTGGGGTCGCCGGCGCCGAGGATCGCCAGGTCGCCGTGGAGGGTGCCGTCGGCGACCTCGCCGCGGACCATCACTCGCGTCGCGAAGCGGTAGTCCGGCCCGAGCTCGGCGAGCGCCGCGGCCGTCGTCAACAGCTTGGTGTTGGAGGCGAGGATGCGCGGCGCGTCCGGCTCGTGCCCGAAGACCTCGCGACGGTCGGCGAGATCGACGACGTGCACGCCGAGCTGCCGCGCCACCCGCGACGCCGACCGCACTTCCTTCGACAGCGCCTCTTCGAGCGTCGGCGGCGCGGCGCTTCGCGTCGAGGCCGAACGCGACGCCGCGCCCGCGGACGACGGAGCGACCGCGAGCGCGACCAGGACGGCGACGAAGAAGCGGCGGGAGTGCGGCACCGGCGCGGAGATCCTAACCGGTCGGCGGGCGGGTCGGCCACCCCCGCCCCGGTTCATCGTCCGTTCAGCCGCCGGCGGCGGGGAGCTCGATCTCGTGGATCAGGTCGTCGTCGGTGGTCGGCGTGCCGTCCGGGCCGCTCGAGTAGAGGCGCAGACCGGTCTCGGTCGCGTCGACACCGAAGCGCAGGCCGTCGAACGGGTCGAGCGGCAGCGCTTCGCCCGGCCGCTGGTCGGACCAGGCCGCGGCGATCTCGTCGTCGTCGCCGAGCACCAGGCCGGTCGCGGCGTGGTGCTCGACGACCAGCTCGGCGATCGCGGCCATGCCGAAGCGCGCGCGGTCGGCGGCCGCGGCGATCTGCTCCGGGGTCGTGGGGAGAGGCTCCGCTGCCGACTCCTCCTCCACCAGCGCCGCCAGCGCCGGGTAGTCCGACAGGTCGGGCTCCTCGTCCGCCGCTTCGAGCAGCGGCTTCATGGTCGCCGCCCAGAAGGCGAAGGCGCCCATCGCGGCGACCGTCGGCACCATGAAGAAGGCGGCCAGGATCAGCACCGCCCGCACCGGGCCGCGGGCCGAGACGAACGGGGCGCCGGCGAGCGCCGGCTCGATCGCCTCGATCCGCGCCGAGAGCGGCGGGTAGCCGGAGAGCCACTTGCCGATCGTCATCCAACCGGTGTCGAGGTCCTCGCGCTGGGCGACGTAGCTCGGCAGGTCGACCGACGGACCCATCTTGCCGCCGGCGGCCAGGATCGCGAGGCCGCGGGTGGCGCCGCCGCGGTCGCCCGAGAGCGCCGCGCCCCAGCGGTCGCAGGTGTACTCGCAGGCCCGCGAGTATGCCGAACCGAGGAACGGGAAGAACGTGCCGGGAGCCTTGAGCCAGAACAGGTCGAGGTGGCCCGAGCGCAGGTGGCCGAGCTCGTGGCCGATCACCATGTCGCGCGCCTTGTCGTCGTCGCCGCAGGCGTCGAGCAGGTCCGAGAACAGCACGATCATGCGGCCGCGAAACAGCTTGGTGGCGAGCGCGTTGAGCGAGCCGCCGGCCTGCATCAGGTAGGCGTCGGGGACCTCCGTGAGGCCGGCCTTCGCGGCCAGCTCGACGACGCGGGCGTGGAGCTCCGGAAACTGGGCGGGCCCGAGCTTCACCGCGCTGCCGCGCACGTGGGTGACGAAGGCGACGTGGGCGAAGAAGACGAAGACGCCGATCATCAGCGCGTAGACGATGCCGAGGATGCTGAAGACGAGCATCGCCCAGATTCCGATCGAGGCGAGGATGACCAGGACCTTGAGCGGCAACTCGCTCGGCCAGGGCTCGACGGCGACCGGACGGACGGCGGACGGCGCAGCGACGGTTTCCACGGGAACCTCCTCGCGATCTGGGACCTGCTGTGGAGGGGAACGGAAAACCCCCGCCGGGCGGCTCAGGCTTCGGCGAGGTAGGCGCTGAAGATGCCGAGCTCGACCCGGCGCTCGGGGCGCTCGAGGCCGGCCCGGCCGAGCGCCTCGACGATCGACGCCGGCGGGACGCAGCGGTCGATGGTCTCCCAGTAGTAGGCCATCAGCTCGCGCGGCTTCTCGCCGCCCAACCGGGAGAGCGCCGGAACGACGCGCCCCAGCCAGAGCTCGAGCATCCGGTAGGCGAAGCGCGACGAGGGCGGCGTGATCTCGAGAACGAGCACCCGGCCGCCCGGGCGCAACACGCGCCGGTATTCGGTGAAGACGGTCTCGAGATCGGCCACGTGGCGCAGCGCGTAGCCCATCGTCACCAGGTCGAAGCTCGAGTCGGCCAGCGGGATCGCCTCCGCGGTCGCCTGCACCAGCCGCCGCACGCCACGCTCGCGCGCCTGACCGAGCATGCCGGAGCTCGGGTCGAGGCCGACCACCATCCCCTCGGGGCCGACGATCTTCTCGGCCGCCGCGGCCAGCACGCCCGTGCCGCACGCGACATCGAGCACACGGGCGCCGCGCTCGATCCCGGCGCGACTCAGGACCTGCCGGCGGTACCAGTTGCCCGAGCCGAACGAGAGGGCCTGGGTGATCCAGTCGTAGTGCGGCGCCGACGTGTCGAACCAGTCGCGAACCCGGCGGAGCCGTTCGGCTTCGGTGCGGTAGTAGCGATCGAGAGTGGGATGGGGGCGCACGGCGAGCCTCGGCGACCGCGCGATCCTATCCCGAAGGTCGGTGGCCCGGCGCGCGCCGAGCTCAGAGCACGCGCAGCAGGCGTTCGCCGATGCGACCGCGCCACTGGACGGCGCCCACCGATCGCCAGCCGAGCGCCCGCAGCCAGCCGGCTCCCCCGAACGCGAGCGCGTGGAGGGCGTCGAACCC
Organism: Acidobacteriota bacterium; assembly: GCA_045862895.1. Classification (GTDB taxonomy): domain Bacteria; phylum Acidobacteriota; class Thermoanaerobaculia; order Multivoradales; family JAGPDF01; genus JACTMI01. The sequence goes on along the minus strand of BTUO01000003.1, from coordinate 413,052 downwards.
GGCGGCGGCCGACTCCTGCTCGGCGCGCCGGACCAGCGCGGCGCCGACGCCGCGCCCGCGCACCTCCGGCCGCACCCACGGACCCGCGAGCCAGGGACCGTGGAGCCCCAGCCGGTCGACCGCGGCCTCGACGCGGGTCACGCTGCCCAGCGGGGCATCGCCGTCGAGCGCGATCCAGGTGCGCGCCCCGGCCGCTTCGCCGGCGTCGTGGGCGAGCAGCGCGTCGAAGGTGTCCGCCCAGTTGCGCTCGGGGAAGAGCTCTCCCCACTCGCGCTGGTACCAGTGCGCGACGCGGGCGGTGAAGCGGCGGTGGCGGGAGAGCGCTTCGATCGTCGGCGCCGGCCACGAGGTCGGCACGACGGGTGCGGTGACGGCGAGCGGCAGTTCGGCGAGCATGACGATGTCCCTCCCCTCGCTTCGATGCCCGCGGCGCCCGGGCGTTTCCGCCCCCTCAACCGAGCCCGAAGACCGGCAGCGCCGCGCCGTGGACGGCGCGCGCGGCCGGGCTCGAAAGGAAGAAGAGCGCGTCGACCAGCGCGTCGGGTTCGACCCAGGTCGAGGTGTCCGCGTCCGGCATCGCGGCGCGGTTCGCCGGCGTGTCGATCGTCCCCGGCAGCACGCAGTTGACGCGCACGCCGCGGCGCTTGCCCTCCGCCGCGAGACTCTCGGTCAGGCGCAGCACGGCGGTCTTGGCGACCGCGTAGGCCGCGACGTTGGCGTCGCCGCCGAGCGAGGCGCGCGAGCCGACGTTGACGATGGTGCCGCCGCCCCGGCGCGCCAGCTCCGGCACCGCCGCGCGGCAGACGTGGAGCGTCGAGTGGAAGTTGGCGTCCATCAGCTTGCGCCAGGTCTCGAGCGGCGTCGCCTCGACCGGCCCGTCGGCGGCGAAGGCGCCGGCCAGGTTGAAGACGTGGTCGATCCGGCCGTGGCGCGCGATCGCCGCCGCCACCGCCGCCTCGACCGCCGCCGGGTCGGCGAGGTCGACGGCGTGCGCGCTGAAGCGGCCGCCGGCGTCGGCGTACGCCGCGAGCAGGCGCTCGGGCTTGCGGTCGAGCGCGGCGACTGCGGCGCCGGCATCGAGGAGACGGCGGCAGACGGCGCCACCCAGGGCGCCGGAGGCGCCGGTGACGAGCGCGACTCGGTCGGTGAAGTCGAACATGTTCGATTCCTCGAGGATGGTCGGCGCGAGCGCGAGATCAGTCGGCCGACAGCAGCACGCCGTGGCCGTCGGGGTCGCGAACCAGCGCACCGCGACCATATCCGAGCCGCCGGTCGGCGAGCTCGACGCTGCCGGGCGACACCCAGCGCCCGCCGCCGCGACGCGCGTCGGCGGCCTCGCGCTCCGGGTCGTCGACCGCCAGGCGGACCTGCCAGTGCGCGAGGTCGTTGCTGGCGAGGTCGCGCGGCGCGTCGCGGCCGTCGGACGGCGCGAGGTACTCCAGGAACTCGACGCCGATCCCGCCGCCGGGGGCGCGCAGCCCGGTGATGCGCAGGCGCGCCGCGAAGACGTTGTTGAGTCGCTCCTGCTCGGGGCCCCAGTTCTCGGAGGCACCGGCCACCTCGAGGTCGAGGGCCGACCGCCAGAAAGCCAGGCTCGCCTCGGTGTCGGCGACGGCGATCGCGGTGTGGTCGATGCCGAGGAAGAGTCGGTCCTTCGCCTGCCAGCGCGGATCCCCCTTGCCCGGCGGGTAGGCGATCAGCTCGAGCGCGTGGCCGTCGCCGTCGCGGAAGTAGAACGCCTCGATGCCGCCGGCGTTCGGGTTCCACTCCGGCAGCCGCTGCGGCGCGGTCGAGATGTGCTCGACCCCCGCCTCGACCAGCCGCGAATAGGCCTCCGCCATGTCCGAGACGACGATCGCGACGTGCTGGAACCAGCGGTCGTTCGAGCGCGAGCCGGCCGGGAACGGATCCCCTTCCGGCGCCAGGTAGTCGACCAGCTCGAGGCACTCGTCGCCGAGGCAGACCGTCGCGGTGCGGCCACGCGCCCCGAAGACCCCGGTCAGCCGCTCCCACTCCGGCCCCGACGCCTCCACCGCGGCGCCGCGCCGCTCGAAGCCGAGCCGGCCGGTGAAGAACTCGAGCGAGCGATCGAGATCGGCGACGGTCACGCCGACCGCGGCCACCCGCGGCCCGTCGGCGGCTGCCGCCGCGGAGAACGCGATCGACAGCAACGTCGCGGCGGCGACCTTCGAAAGAGTACGCAGCTTCACGGGAATCCCTCCGGATCGCGGGCTCAGGCGAGCCGCTCGATCAGGTGATCGCCGACGCGCAGGGCGTTGGCCATGATGGTGAGCGCCGGGTTGACCGCCGAGCTCGACGGGAAGAACGCGCCGTCGACGACGTAGAGGTTGTCGACCTCCCAGGCCTTGCAGTCGCGGTCGAGGGCCGAGCTCGCGGGGTCGGCGCCGAACCGGACGGTGCCGTTCTGGTGCGCGACGCCGGCGAGCGGGATGCGCTGGCCGACGAAGAGGTTCCTCGAGATCAGCCGGTCGTCGCAACCGATCCGGTTCATCAGCCCCTTCAACTTCGCGATCAGGCGCTTGTGCCCTTCCTCGTTGTTCGGCCGGTAGGAGAGGACCACCTTGCCGTCACGGCCCAGCGTCACGCGGTTGTCCGGATCCGGAAGGTCCTCCGAGGTGAGCCAGAAGTCGAGCGAGTGCTTCGCCATCGCCTCGAGCGTCCAGCCCGGCGCGAAGGGCGGCGCGCCGGCCGCGAGCGTCACCGCGTCGAGCTTGCCGACGAAGGAGATGTGCCCCATCGGGTGCGCCCAGTCCTCGGCGCCGAAGTAGAAGTCGTTGAGCCCGAGCGTCTTCTGGAAGACGGTCGGGTTCGGCTCGAGCGAAAGCGCCATCAGCACCGAGTTGATGTGCCCCATGTAGTGGCGGCCCACCACGTCCGAGCCGTTGGCGAGGCCGTTCGGGTGGCGCTCGTTGGCCGAACGCAGCAGCAGCGCCGCCGACTGGATGGCGCCGCACGAGACGACCACCAGGTCGCCACGGTAGACCTCCGGGGCGCCGTCCCGCACGGCGTGGACGGCGACCACGCGCCGGCCCGTGGCGTCGGTCTCCAGCCGCTCGACCCGCGCGCCGGTCACCAGCTCGACGTTCGGGTGCTCGAGCGCCGGCCGCACGCAGATCGTCTCGGCGTCGGATTTCGCGCCGACCAGGCAGGGGAAGCCGTCGCAGGTCTCGCAGCGGATGCACGGGCTCGAGCGGCGGTCGCGCTCGTCGAGCCGGACGCCGAGCGGCACGTGGAACGGTGAGAGCCCCGCCCGCTCGAGGTCGGCGGCGAGCTTGGCGATGCGCGGCTCGTGCGAGACCGGCGGGTGGTCGTAGGGCGCCGACGCCCACGGCTCGGTCGGGTCGACGCCGCGCTCGCCGCGCACCTGGTAGAGCCGCTCGGCCGCCGTGTAGTACGGCTCGAGATCGGCGTAGGAGATCGGCCAGGCGGGCGAGACGCCGCCGTGATGGGCGAGCTCGCCGAAGTCGCGCTCGCGCATCCGGAACAGCGCGGCGCCGTAGAACTTGGTGTTGCCGCCGACCGCGTAGTTGGTGTGCGGATGGAGCTCCTTGCCGTCGCGGTCGAGCCAGCTCTCCCGGGTCTGGTAGCGGCCCTCGACGTTGACGGCCCGCGGATCCCAGTTGGCCTTCTCGCGCGGCACGAAGTCGCCGCGTTCGACGAGCAGGATGCGCTTGCCCGAGGGCGCCAGTTTCCAGGCCAGCGTGCCGCCGCCGGCGCCGCTGCCGATGATGATGACGTCGTAGTGCCGCTCCGTGCTCATGCTCCGCTCCTCGGGTTCGCGGCTTGGATGTCGCCGGCCGCTCCGAGGTGTCGGCAGAAGCCGCAGCGGAAGATGCAGTCGTGGCGGTCGGTGTGGTGGAGCTTGGCGCAGAGGACCGCGCCGAGGCCGCGTCGGCGCGCGAAGAGCTCCGCCGCGGCGAGCATCCCGGCCGCCGGCGCCGCGAGGTAGATCCAGAATCCGCTCCAGAGCCCCGACGGCAGCGCCGACGCGAAAGTCCGTGCCGGATTGAGACTCATTCCCGAAACCGGCGCCTCGAAAGCCACGAACAGCCCCACCAGCGTCGCCGCCGCCGCGCCGGTCCAGCGCATCCGGCGGCGGTCGTTCGACAGGGCGAGGACCACGCTGAACAGCACGAAGGTCATCGCGATCTCGGCGGCGAAGGCGGCGCCCTCCCCCCACCGGCCCGGCAGCGTCGCCACCGAGTTGACCGGCGGCGCGACGAAGGCGTCACCGAACGCCGCCCGCACCGCGAGGACCCCGAGGACGCCGCCGAGCGGCTGCGCGATCCAGTACGCGACCGCGTCGGCCGGCGCGATCTTGCCCAGCCGGAGGAAGGCGAGCGTCACCGCCGGGTTGAGATGCGCCCCCGATCGCTGTCCGGCGCGCGAGTAGAAGATCGCCGCCGCGGTCGACGCCATGGCGAGCCCCATCGCCAGGTCGCGCGCGAGCGCGGGCCAGGCCGCGACCGGCGAGGCGGGCGCGTAGAGCAGCGTGCCGAAGGCGCCCGCCGACACCATGAAGGCCCCGAGCAGCGCGCCGTCGATCGCCGCCTCGCGCCAGGCCAGCGGCCGCCGGTCGCTCACGCGGCCACGCTCCGCCAGGCGCGCAGCAGCTCGGCGACGCTCCAGGCCTGGGCGACGGCGCCGCGGGGCGCGTGCGGGGCCTCGCCGTCGCAGATCTCGGAGATCGATCCGACCGCGGCCTCGGCGAGGTGATTCGCGAAGGTCTCGAGGTGGCGGCGCACCCGCGCGCGACCGCGCGCGCCGCCGCAGCGCAGCGTCGCGTCGGCCCAGGCGCCGAGCAGGAACGGCCAGACCGTCCCCTGGTGATAGGCGCCGTCGCGCTCGGCGGGCCCGCCTTCGTAGCGTCCGCGGTAGTCCGGGTGCTCGGGGTCGAGGGTGCGCAGGCCCGCCGGCGTCAGCAGGTGCTCGTCGACCGTGGCGAGCACGGTGCGCGCCTTGTCCCCGGCGAGCAGCGGCCAGGGCAGCGCCAGCGCGTAGAGCTGGTTGGGCCGGCGCGAGGCGTCGTAGGTGGCGCGCTCGACGACGTCGTCGAGCCCCTTCTCCGGCTCGTTCCAGAAGAGCTCCTCGAAGCGCGCCGTCGCGGTTTCGGCCAGGCCGTCGAGCACCCGGGCCCGCGTCGGCCGCCCGAAGCGCGCGTGGAGCGCCGCGGTGATGCGCAGGGCGTTGACCCAGAGCGCCGAGATCTCGACCGGCTTGCCGCGGCGCGGGGTGATGACGCGGCCGTCGACGCGCGCGTCCATCCAGGTCAGCTGCACGCCGTCCTCGCCCGAGCGCAGCAGGCCGTCGCCGTCGATGCCGATGCCGTGGCGCGTCCCCTTGCCGTGCCAGGCCAGCACGTCGTCGAGCGCCGGCAGCAGCTCGTCGCGGACGAACGCCTCGTCCCCGGTCGCCTCGAGGTAGCGCCAGGCGGCGACGAACAGCCAGAGCGTGGCGTCGACCGTGTTGTACTCCGGCGCCTCGCCGTCGTCGGGAAACCGGTTCGGCAACATGCCGCGGTCGAGCGCCGCGACGAACGAGCGCAGGATCCCGCGCGCCTCCTCGTGGCGTCCGGTCGCGAGGCAGAGTCCCGGCAGCGCGATCATGGCGTCGCGCCCCCAGTCGGAGAACCAGGGGTAGCCGGCGACCACCGTCCAGCCGTCGCCGCGGCGCACCAGGAACTGATCGGCCGCGAGCACCAGCCGCCGTCCGATCGGGTCGGCGAATCCGGCGCGCTCGAGCAGGCCGAGCCGGCGGGAGCGCTCGCCCGAAATCAGCGACTCGCCGTCGCGCCCGGACGGATCGCTCGTCGACAGCAGCACGGCAACCCGCTCGCCCGGCGCCAGCGCGACCGTGAACCGGCCGGCCGCGAAGAGGTCCTCCCGGAAGTCGAATCCTCGCGCGCGCTCCTCCGGGTACTCGACGTTCCAGTGCCACTCGCCGACCGCCTCGAAGCGCGACCGCGCGACCGACACGTAGACCGACGGCTCGCCACGGCGCGAATCGAAACGGACCACGCCGTCGCCCAGCGGCACCGGATCCCAGCGCCGACCATCGGCCGCGCGCTCGAGCGCGTGCGCGTCGCGTCCGGCGAGCAGCGCGACCAGCTCGAGCTCCACCGGCGAGGAGGTCGAACCCAGCTCGTAGACCACCACCGTCGAGGACTCGCCGGCGACGCCGGCCATCGTCCTCTTCAACAGAAAGTCTTCGCCTTCGCCCTCGGAGCGAAATTCGAAGGCCGGAAAGATCCCGCGCTCGAAGCGATCGAGCCGTTCGAAGCCGCGCGGATGGACCGTCTCCGGATAGAAGTTGGCGTCGAGCTCGACCCGCCGCCCGCCGATCCGGACGGTCTCGGCGAGCTTCGAGACCAGGACGCGCCGGCCCACCGGCGGCTTCGTCGCGGCGATCAGCCAGCCGTGGTAGCGCCGGGTGTGGGCGCCCGACACGGTGCCGGAGGCCCACCCCCCGAGCCCGTCGGTTTCGAGCCACTCGAGCGCCGCCGAACGTTCGATCCCGCCGACAGCGTCGCGCTCGAAGGCGAGCGGCACGAGTCCGTCGGCGTCGCTGCGGGCGCCGGCGCTCCGGCGGCGACGTCGGGGCGGCGGCGCGGACGGCGCCGGCGGCGCGGCGCCCAGCGGCTCGACGCCTTTCACGCGGCGTCTCCGCCGACCAGCTCCGCCACCAGCCCGGTCCAGCCGGTCTGGTGGCTGGCGCCGACGCCGCGGCCGCTGTCGCCGTGGAAGTACTCGAAGAAGAGGAGGTGGTCGCGGAAGTTCGGATCGGTCGCGAGCTTCTCCGAGCCGCGGAAGACCGGCCGGCGCCCGTCGGGACCGGGCAGGAAGATCGAGACCAGCCGGCGACCGAGCTCGTCGGCGACCTCGCCGAGCGAGCGCAGCTCGCCCGAGCCGGTCGGACACTCGACCCGGAAGTCGTCGCCGTAGTAGCCGTGGAAGCGCCGCAGCGACTCCCAGATCAGGTAGTTGACCGGGAACCAGACGGGACCCCGCCAGTTCGAGTTGCCGCCGAACAGGCCCGACTCCGACTCCCCGGGCTGGTAGGAGACGGTGAACTCGCGGCCGCCGACCTCGAGGCGGTAGGGCTCGCGCTCGTGGACCCTCGACAGCGCCCGCACGCCGTGGTCCGACAGGAACTCGGTCTCGTCGAGCATCCGCCGCAGCACCCGCTTCATGCGGTGACCGCGCAGCAGCGACAGCAGCCGGCGCTCGCCCTTGCCCGGCTCGTGCCAGCGCGACACCAGCGCCGCCAGATCCGGGCGGTAGTCGAGGAACCACTGCAGCCGGGCCGCGAAGTCGGGGACCTTGGCCAGCAGCTCGGCGTCGAGGATCTCGACCGCGAACAGCGGGATCAGGCCGACCATCGAGCGCACCTTGAGCGGCTCGGACGAGCCGTCGGGCTTGTGCAGGACGTCGTAGAAGAATTCGTCCTCCGGGTCCCAGAGGTCGATCTCCTGGCCGCCGAGGTCGCGCATCGCCGCCGCGATGTAGAGGAAGTGCTCGAAGAACTTGGTCGCGATGTCCTCGTAGACCGGATTGTCCTGCGCCAGCTCGAGCGCGATGCGCATCAGGTTCAGGCTGTACATCGCCATCCAGCTGGTGCCGTCGGCCTGGTCGATGTGGCCGCCGGTCGGCAGCTCGGCCGAACGGTCGAAGACGCCGATGTTGTCCAGCCCGAGGAAGCCGCCCTGGAAGACGTTCCTGCCCTCGACGTCCTTGCGGTTGACCCACCAGGTGAAGTTGAGCATCAGCTTGTGGAAGACCCGCTCGAGGAAGGCGCGATCCGGCTCGCCGGAGATCTCGCGGTCGATCTCGTAGACCCGCATCGCCGCCCAGGCGTGGACCGGCGGGTTGACGTCGCCGAAGTTCCACTCGTAGGCCGGCAGCTGGCCGTTCGGGTGCATGTACCACTCGCGGGTCAGCAGCACGAGCTGGTTCTTGGCGAACTCCGGGTCGAGGCGAGCCAGCGGCAGGCAGTGGAAGGCGAGATCCCAGGCCGCGTACCAGGGGTACTCCCACTTGTCCGGCATCGAGACGACGTCGGCGTTGTTCAAGTGCGTCCACTCGCGATTGCGGCCCGCGAGCCGCGCCGCCGGCGGCTCGGGTTGGCCCGGATCGCCCGCCAGCCAGCGCGGGACGTCGAGGTGGAAGAGCTGCTGGCTCCAGATCATCCCGGCCCAGGCCTGGCGCTGCACGCGCCGACGCTCGGCATCGCGCTCGCCGCTCTGGAGCTCGGCGAAGAAGGCGTCGGCCTCGGCGCCGCGCGCCGCGAAGACCCGCTCGAAGTCGGCGAAGGGGCGCGTCCGTCGCTCGCGTCCCAGGCGCACGCGCACGGTCTGCGATGCGCCGGCGGCGAGCTCCAGCCGGTGCCAGGCGGCGACCTTGGTCCCGAACCGTTCGGGGTTGACCGCCTCGCGCCGGCCGTGGACGACGGCCTGGTCGATCCCGTTCTTGAAGTAGCCGCCGGGCGACGAAGCGCCCCACAGCCCGGCAACGTCGGTGTCGTTGTCGCAGTAGAGCAGCTCGGCGCCCTTCTCCACCTGCCAGAAGAGCCGGCCGAGCGCCGGATGTTCGACGGTCACCGTCTCCTCGTCGCCCGAGAGACGGGGCCGCTCGCCGCCGTCCCCCCAGCTCCAGACGTTGCGGTAGGCGAGCTGCGGCAGCAGGTGGAGCGTGGCCGGCTCCGGTCCGCGGTTGGTCGCCTCGATCGCGATCAGCAGCTCCTCGGCGTCGGCCTTGGCGACGCGCACGCGGACGTCGAAGTAGCGGTCGTCGTCGAACAGGCCGGTGTCGAGCAGCTCGAATTCGGGCTCGGTCTTCGAGCGCCGCCGGTTCTCCTCGAGCAGGCGCGCGTAGGGGAACTCCGCCTGCGGATACTTGTAGAGGAAGTCGAGCCAGGAGTGGGTCGGCGTCGCGTCGAGGTACCAGTAGAGCTCCTTGACGTCCTCGCCGTGGTTGCCCTGCGGACCGGTGAGCCCGAACAGCCGCTCCTTCAGGTGCGCATCGCGTCCGTTCCAGAGCGCGAGCGAGAGGCAGACGAGCTGGCGGTCGTCCGAGAGGCCGGCGAGGCCGTCCTCGCCCCAGCGGTAGGCGCGCGAGCGCGCCATTTCGTAGGGGAACGAGTCCCACGCCGCGCCGTCGGCGCTGTAGTCCTCGCGCACCGTGCCCCACTGCCGCTCGGAGAGGTAGGCCCCCCAGCGCCGCCACGGCTTCTCGCCCGCCTTCGCTTCCGCCAGTCGCTTCCGTTCCGCGTTCACCGACCGCTCCCCTCCGTCGTGTCCTGCTTCGCTGCTGCTGCGATGCCCCGGGCGCGCCGCGGTTTCCGCGCGCGCCCCGGGGCGATCGATCGTCAGTCCTTCGGGTCGACTTCGATCTGACGGCCGCCGTTGGCGACCACCGCCGGCCAGTACTCGTCGGCGAGGTGCAGGAACTTCACCGGGTCCTTCTCCCAGAGCGCGACCGCCTTGGCGTTGTGCTGGAGCACGAGGCGCCCCTCGACGATCGACCAGGTCTCGATCTGGATCGGCGCGGTGCGCCCCTGCGACACGGCGTAGGCGCACCAGGCGCCGAACTGCGGCTCGTACTTCGACGGGTCGGCCTCGAACAGCGCCTGGTGCTCGCTCGACGCGAACTGGTAGATCGCGCCGCGGTAAGTCGACCGGATCGACTCGAGCCCCGGAACCGGCCGGCCCTCGGTGAAGAAGGCCACCGGGTCGTAGCCGTCGAGGATCACGCCGTGGCGGTCGAGGTTCGGGAACTGCGGGTTCTCGGCGGCGCCCGCGGCCACCGCCAACAGGAAGGTGAGGGCGCCGGCGACGCCGGCGAGCTTGGACAGCTTCATCGTCTGACTCCTTGCGTGGATTCGCCGAACGCCCGCGTGCGCAGTCGCCAGATCGCGGTGTCGGCGGTGAGGTAGAGGTCGCCGCCGTCGCCGAACTCGAGGTTGGCGACGGGGCGGTCGAAGGCGATCGTGCCGAGATGCCGGCCGGCCGCCGCGAAGACGTGGACGCCGCCCGGCCCGGTCGCCCAGATCCGTCCGGCCGGGTCGACCTCGATGCCGTCGGGCGCTCCCGGCCGCCCGGCCCGCGACCAGGCGGTGGCGTCGAAGAACAGGCGCTTCGGCCCGAGCGTGCCGTCGGCGCGGACCTCGAACGCGTAGTAGTGCGCCGCCACGCCCGGCTCCGCGTTCGAGACGTAGAGGGTGCGGCCGTCGGGCGCGAGGGCGAGGCCGTTGGGCGCGCGCACCTCGTCGGTCAGCAGCTCGACGCGCCCGTCGGTGCGGATCCGGTAGACGCCCTGGAACGCCAGCTCCCTGCCCGGATCGTCGAAACCGCCGGGCAGACCGAAGGGCGGGTCGGTGAACCAGACCTCCCCCGACGGCGTGACGATGGCGTCGTTGGGCGAGTTGAGTCGCCGGCCGTCGAAGCGGTCGGCGAGCACGGTGAGCGACCCGTCGCGTTCGCGGCGGACGACCCGGCGATCGCCGTGCTGGCAGAGGATCAGCCGCCCCTCGGCGTCCTCCACGAGCCCGTTCGAGCCGGGCTCGCGACCGGCGAACGGCGCCGTGCCGCTGTAACCCGAGCGCTCGAGGAAGGTGCTGGTCCTGCCGTCGCTCGTCAGCTCGTAGACCCGGTTCGCCGGGATATCCGAGAACAGCAACCGGTGAGCGGCGGCGTCCCAGGCCGGACCCTCGAGCCAGCGGAACCCCTGCGCGAGCCGCTCCGGCCGGCCGCCCTCCGGCAGCAGGCTCTCGAGCTCGGCGTCCGCGACCTCCAGTCGCGGCGCCGGCGCCAGGTGCGGCGCGTGCCCGCGCACCCGCAGCGGCATCCGGTACAGGTGGTCGCGCGCCGCCAGGTAGAGCACCGTGCCGTCCTCGCCCCAGGCCAGGTTGTGGACGTGGCGCGGGGTCTTCACCAGCGCCAGCCGGGTGCCGTCGGGCGCCACGATCCAGAGGCCGCCCGGACCCGAGACGTAGACGTTGCCGAGCTCGTCGGTCTTGACGCCGTCGATGGCGTCCGCGCCCGGCTCGCCCGTCAGGTCGAGGAACTCCTCGGCCGGGCCGAGCCGGCCGTCGGCGAGCACCGGATAGCGCACGACCGCCTTGTGGGCGTCGTCCCAGTCGCCGACGTAGAGAAAGCGCTCGTCGGGCGAGAAGGCGAGCCCGTTGGGCCCGGCGAGCTCCCGCGCGAGCAGCTCGACCTTCCCCTCGTGCACCCGGTAGACGCCCTGATACGGCAGCTCCCGGGCCGGATCGTCGCCGAATCCGGGCAGTCCGAAGAACGGGTCGGTGAAGTAGAGCGTGCCGTCGGCGCGGAAGACGAGGTCGTTCGGGCTGTTGAGGCGACGGCCGTCGAAGCGGTCGGCGAGCACCGCCTCGCGCCCGGCGGGCTCGCGCCGGACGATCCGCCGGTGGCCGTGCTGAGCGGCGACCAACCGCCCCTCGCGGTCGCCCGCGAGACCGTTCGAGCCGGGCTGGCGGTAGCGCGCGACGTCGGCGCCGTCGTAGCCGCTGCGCTCGCGGAAGACCGCCAGGCCCTGCGGCTCGGACCAGCGGTAGATCCGGTTCTGGTTCGGGTCCGAAAAGAAGAGCGCGGCGTCGCGCGGACTCCAGACCGGCCCCTCGGTGAAGGTGAAGCCCTCACCGATCAGGAACAGCTTCGGGTTGCGCGAGACGATCGCGTCGAGCCGCGCGGAGGGATCTTCGAAGCGGACGATCTCGACGTTCTCCTCGCACGACGGCACCGCGACCGGGCCCGCTTCGGCCTCGACGAACTCGAGGCGCGCCCGCTTCATCCAGAGATAGTTGGTGGGTGCCGCCGAAATCGGGCCGTTGACCGCGAAGACCGCGATCTCGATCCGCTGACCCGCCGTCGCGCGGCGCGCGACGACGACGCGGTTCGGTGCGCCCCAGCCGGCGACCATCGAGCCGCCCGCCTGGCCCGGACAGCGACGCAGCTCGCCGTCGACCCAGATCTCGGCGGCATCGTCGATCACGGTCTCGAAGACCGCCGCCTTGCCCTCCTGCGACGCGGGCACCGTGAATCGGAAGCGGTACCAGGCGAACGACACCCGGCCGGGGCCGATCCGCTCGGCGAGCGCGGCCGGCGCGACCACCGGCCACGACGAGTCGTCGAAGCCGGCGACGCCGGCCCGGGGTTCGACCTCGAAGGTCGACGAGGGTTCGGCGCCGGGCTGGCCGTCGGCGCCCGCGCGGCGGAAATCGACCGGGACCAGGCGTGCCTCCGCGACCCGCCACTCGCCAGCGACGGCCGCGACGCCGGTCTCGGTGCGCAGGTCGAACGACGTGCCGTCGTCGGCGCCCGCCTTCCAGACCGCGAGGAACACGGCCGCCACCAGGAGCGCCGAGACGCGCGAGCGCACTCCGCTCATCGCCCACCGACCTTGACGACGTAGTAGGTCATCGGCTCGGCGACCGCGCGGAACCAGTGCGGCACGCCCGCCGGCACGGTGACGACGTCGCCGGCGCGCAGCGTGCGGCTCTCGCCGCCCTCGATCGTCGCGCCGCGCAGCTCGTGCGGTGCGGAGCGCTTCGCTCCCGGTACCGAACCGCCGGTGACGAACGTCGCCTCGCCCGAGAGCACGTAGAAGACGTCGGTGTCGGTCTCGTGAATCTCGGCCTCGCCGGGCGCGTCGCGCCGGCTGGCGTGCACCTTGTAGCCGTCGCGCTCGACCAGCGCCGCGCCCTTCGCGAAGGCCGCGGCCACCTCGGCCGCGCCGACGTGATCGACGGCCGCTGTCGACCGCGACGCGAACGCCGCCGCGACGGCGGTCGCGATCTCGTCGTCCTGCGCGGCCGAGGCCGCGCCCGAGACGCCGACCGCGCCGACGAGGCGACCGCCGCGCACGAGCGGCACGCCGCCCTGGAGCGGCACCGCGTCGACCTCGTGGACGATCGCGGTGAGCGCCGTACGCCCCTCGTTGATCGCATTCTCCATGCCGCGCGTCGGGCGGCCGAACAGCGCCGCGGTGCGCGCCTTGCCGAACGAGATCGTGCCGGCCGCCGCGAACGTCCCGTCGAGCCGCTCGAGCGCCAGCGGATGCCCGCCGGCGTCGACGACCGCGATCGCCGCGCCCGGCGCCGCGAGGCGCGCGGCTTCGGCGACGCCGTCGGCGATCACCTGCCGCGCGTCGGCGATCGAGAGCGACTCCCCCGCCTGCGCGACGGCCGCGGAGGCCAGCACCGCGATCGCCGCGAGCAGGCCGATCCGTCTCGAGATCCTGCCCTGGAACTTCGTCATGGTCCGTTCTCCGATCGTCACGGTCACGAGCTCACTTCACCGGCTCGTCGAACTGACCGGCCCGGTACTTGTCCGCCTTCTTCTCGACCAGGCGCGGCCAGTTGGCGTCCGCCTTCTTCGTGTTGCCGGCCTCGTCGCGCTCGAACAGATCGAAGGCCTTCTTCGTGTGCTGGAGGAAGAGGCGGCCGTCGACGAAGTGGAAGATCGCCGGGTCGATCGGGCGCAGCGCCTTGCGCGACACCGCGTAGGCGCAGAAGCCGCCGAACGCCGGGACGTACTTCGCCGGCGCGGCGTCGAACATCGCCTTGTGCTCGGCCGAGGCGAACCGGTAGGTGGCGCCGTCGTGCACGCTCGTGAGATCGGGGCGGCCGGGCACCGGCGCCTGCTCGGTGAAGTACGCGACGACGTCGTAGCCGTCGACGGCGACGCCGTCGCGGTCGACGTTGATCAGGCGCTTCGGCGCCGCGGCGGCGACGAGCGCCGGCAGTCCGAGAAGGGTGACGGCAATGGCGAAGATCCTGCGGGTCATGGTCTCTCTCCGGTCGGGCGGCGGCGACGCGACCGGCGCCAATGCCGGCCCCTCGCGATCGCCACCGCGATTCGTCCGGCTTCGATGTCGGCGACCGTCTTTCGTTTCCACGCGCCTCCCGGCGAAACCGCACCCGGCCTCCGGCATCCAACGCTCGAATCCGGAGGAGAAACCGATGTCAACGAAACCTCACCCGCCGTTGTCCGGCCAGCGCGCGCTGGTCACCGGCGCGAGCTCGGGAATCGGCGCCGCGATCGCGCGCGCCATGGGTGCCGCGGGCGCCGCGGTCGTCGTCAACTACGTCTCGGGTCCCGACGCCGCCGCGGCGGTCGTCGCCGAGATCGAAGGCGCGGGCGGCCGCGCCGTCGCGGTGCGCGCCGACGTCTCGAAGGAAGACGAAGTGCTGGCGTTGTTCGCCGCCGCCGAGGACGCCTTCGGCGGCGTCGACGTGCTGGTGGCCAACGCCGGCCTGCAGCGCGACGCCGCGTTCCACGAGATGTCGCTCGCGGACTGGCAGAAGGTGATCGACGTCAACCTGACCGGCCAGTTTCTCTGCGCCCGCGAAGCGGCGCGCGGATTCATCCGCCGCGGCGTCGAGGCGGGTCGCTCGGCGTCGGCCGGCAAGATCGTCTGCATCTCGTCGGTCCACGACGTCATTCCGTGGGCCGGCCACGCGAACTACGCCGCCTCGAAAGGCGGCGTGGCCATGCTGATGAAGACGATGGCGCAGGAGCTCGCGCCCTACCGCATCCGCGTCAACTCGGTCTCGCCCGGCGCCATCAAGACCGCCATCAACCGCTCGGCCTGGGAGACCCCCGAGAAGGAGGCCGAGCTGCTCAAGTTCATCCCGTACGGCCGCGTCGGACTACCGGAGGACATCGCCCGGGTCGCCGTCTGGCTCGCCTCGGACGACGCCGACTACGTCAACGGCGCCACCCTCTACGTCGACGGCGGCATGGTGCTCTATCCGGAGTTCGCGCACGGCGGCTGAGCCGGAACGGCGACCGCCGGAAGCACCGCGGCCCGCCCTCCCTCGACGGGAGCGGCGGGCCGTTTCGCGTCGCGCGGGGAGCGCTCAGGGGCGGGCGGCGAGGATCGCCTGCAACAGCTCGCGCGGCAGCTCCTCGGGCGTCCCCGCCGGAGCCATCGTCTCGCGCGCCAGCCGGATCGTGCTCCGGTAGGTCTTCAAGTAGGCCACGCACGAGGGGCACTCGGCGAGGTGCTCCTCGAAGGCGCGCTCGCGTTCGGCCGGCAGCTCGCCCGAGAGGTACTCGAGCAGGAAGCCGATCACCTCGCGGCACGTCGCTTCGATCGTGTCGTCATCGCGCGGACGCTTCGGGGCTTCGTTCATGCCTCACCCATTCTGAGTTGCGGGTCGAGCAGCTCGCGCAGAGCCTGGCGGGCCCGGTGGAGCCGGATCTTGACGGCATTGGCCGTGACGCCCAGCAGCTCGGCGACTTCGGCGGTGTCGAGCTCCTCGATGTCGCGCAGGAGCAGCACGGTGCGGTAGCTCGCCGGCAGCCGCTCGATCGCGGCGCGAACGACGTCGCGCACCTCCGAGCGCTCGAGCAGGACCTCGGGGCCGTCGGCCCAGTCGACGAAGCAGACCTCCGAGTGGCCGTCGTCGCGGAAGGCGGGCAGCAGCGCCTCGATCGGCTGCTCGGGGCGGCTCTTCTGCCGACGGATCCGCATCAGCGCGGCGTTGACCGTGATGCGGTGCAGCCAGGTCGACAAGCGGGCCTGGCCCTCGAATCGCTCGAGCCCGCGATAGGCCTGGAGGAAGGCCTCCTGGAGAGCGTCGCGCGCCTCCTCTTCCGAGCGCAGGATGCGCCGCGCCACCGCGAGCATGCGCCCGCCGTAGCGCTCGACGAGATGCCGATAGGCCGTCTCCTCGCCGGCGCGCAGCGCCGCGAGCAGGTCCGACTCGTCGGTCGGTTCCTCGTGCGACGGTCCCTGGAGAGCGGTCAACGACATCAAGCTAGCACACGCTCCGCAGCGTCGAAGCCGCGCGCCGCGACGGCCATCGCCAGCGTCAGGGCCGGCACGCCGGCCGCCGGCGGCCGCAGTCGGCGCAGGCTGGCCAGCGTGCGCAACCGCTCGACGACGCGCTCCGGCGTGCCGAGGTCGCTCCAGCCGCACGGCGGCACCGGCAGCACCGCGAGGCGGGCTTCGGCCCCTTGCAGCAGATCCCGCGAGAAGTCGACCGGCTCGAGGGCCGCGTAGCAGTCGGCGAGCGCCCCCGGCCCCGCGGCCCGCGCGCGCTCCAGCCGCTCGACCAGCCGCGGCATCCGCGCGCGGTAGAGATCGAGCAGCGAAGCGAGCCGCGCGACGACGAAGAAGCCGTTCCACAGCCCGCCGCGAGCCGCCAGCTCGCGGGCGCCGGCCGCGCCCGGCTTCTCGACGAAGGCCTCGACCGCTGCGCCATCGCCGGAGGCGAACGCCCGGCCCGGGACGATCCAGCCGAGATCGCCGGCCGGAGTCTCCGGCGTCAGGCCGAGCAGGACGATCCGCCCGCCCGGTCGCTCGGCCGCCGCGAACGCGGAACGCAGCGCGCCGGCCAGTGCGCGCTCGCCGAGGACGTGGTGGTCGCACGGCAGCAGAGCCACGGTGGCCTCCGGTGCCCGCGCCGCGAGCTCGAGCAACGGCAGCAGGATGCCCACTCCGGTGCCGCGATTGGACGGCTGGACGAGGATCGAGCGGTCACCGAAGCCGGCGAGATCACGCCGCCAGAAGCGCCGGTGACCCTCGGCCACCACCGCCAGCACGTTGGTCGCCGGCACGACACGGTGGGCCCGCTCGCAGGCCAGCTCGAGCAGCGTCCGCTCGCCGCCGACCGCGCAGTACTGCTTGGGCGCCGAGACGCCGTGCGCTTCGGTCAGCTCGCGCAGCCGGGTACCGTCTCCCGCCGCCAGCAACAGCGCCCACCGCCCGGCCTCCGAAGCATTCCTCGTCATCGTCGCCTCCGCCCGCGATTGCTTTCGGGAGCTTCGATGCGGCCGGGCCGGGCCGGTTTCGGTCGCCGCCGCGAAACCTCGACGGGCGCCGGACATCGCACGACGCGAGGAGATCGGCATGGAATCGACGGTGTCCATTCGTGTCCGCTACCCGGCCGGAGCCGGGCAGATCCGCTTGCGCGCCGAGCCCGACTGGGAGCGCGATCTCGAGCCGGTCGCCGAGGATCCGGCGGTGGGCTCGTTCGACTTCGAGCTGCCGTTGGCCGGCGCCTTCGCCTACTACAAGCCGGTGCTGCGCCGCGACGGCGAGCTCCACTGGGCGCAGGGCCCCGATTTCCTGGCCCTGGCCAGTGGCCGGCGCGCCCGCTCGATCTGGCCGCACTTCCTCGCGGACGGCTCGTGCAGCGTCTGCAACGTCCACGAGCTCGAGTCGGCCGAGGGCGCGCGCTACTCGGTGCGGGTCTTCTATCCGCCCGGTTACGCCGAGAACACCGTCAAGCGCTACCCGGTCCTCTACATGCAGGACGGTCAGAACCTCTTCTTCCCCGACGAGGCTTTCGGCGGACACCACTGGCGGATCGCCGAGACCCTCGGACTGCTCGACTCGATGAACCTGATCCGCAAGGTGATCGTGGTCGGCGTCTACCCGCGCGACCGGATGCGCGACTACACGGCGCCCGGCTACGACGCGTACGGCCGCTTCGTGGTCGAGCGGCTCAAGCCCTGGGTCGACGGCCGCTATCGCACCCTCACCGGCCGCGAGGACACCGCGGTCATGGGCTCGTCGCTCGGCGGCGTCGTCTCGTTCCATCTGGCGTGGAGCCACCCCGAGGTGTTCGGCATGGCCGCGGCGATGTCGGCGACCTTCGGCTACCGGGACGACCTCGCCGCGCGCGTCGACCGCGAGCCGAAGCGGCCGGTGCGCTTCTATCTCGACAGCGGTTGGCCACGCGACAACTACGAGGTCACCCGCGATCTGCGCAACCGGCTCCACCGGCGCGGCTGGCGCGAGGGAAGCGACCTGCTCTACTTCGCATGGCCCGAGGCGCGCCACGACGAGCGAGCCTGGGCGACGCGGGCGCACATCCCCTTCCAGTTCTTCTTCGGCAGGGTCGCCGCGGCGGCCGGCTGAGCGCCGGCCACTTCACTCCGTGTCGCGCGGGCCCGGGCGCCGGAAGGGCAGGACGTCGCCGGAGCGATCGCCGGAGTCCCCGGCGTCGCCCGCCGCCTCGTCCTCCGCCGCGGCTTCGTCGGGCGCGGGCGCCGGCTGCGGCCCGGCGGCGCGGCTCGCCGCCTCGGCGTCGGCGGCCTGGGCGGCGGTGAACTGGGTGAAGTCGAGACCGAACGGCACCGACGGATCGAGGAAGGCGGTGAGCGCGTCCCACGGGACGCGCAGCCGCTCGTGCTGGCCGCCGAAGCGCAAGGTCACCGCGAAGCCCTCGTCGCCGACGTCGAGGTTCCAGTACTGGTGCTGGAGCGCGATGGTCATCGTGTCCGGGTACTGCCGCGCGAGCGAGGTCGGAATCTCGACGCCCTCCTCGGCGGTGCGGAAGGTGACGAAGAAGTGATGCTCTCCCGGCAGCCCCTCGCTCGCCGCGAGCTCGAGCGCCTCGCGGACGAGGCCGAGCGTCGCGCGCCGCAGCAGGCCCGGGTAGTCGATCCCCTCGGTCACAGCAGGATGCCGGCGATCGTCGCGGTCTGGAAGCAGGCGAGCGAGCCGGCGACCATCGCGCGCAGACCGAGGCGCGCGAGATCCGACTTGCGCTCCGGCGCCATGGCGCCGATGCCGCCGATCTGGATCGCGATCGAGGAGAAGTTCGAGAAGCCGCACAGCGCGTAGGTCGCAATCACCTGCGAGCGCTCGGAGAGCTTGCCGGCCGCGACCATCTCTTCCATCCGCACGTAGCCGACGAACTCGTTGACCGCGGTCTTGATGCCGATCAGCGTGCCGACGTCGCCGGCTTCGCTCCACGGCACCCCCATCAGCCAGGCGAGCGGCCGGCCGAGCCAGCCGAGCACGACGTAGAGCGAGAGCTCCGGATGGCCGAGCAGGCCGCCGAGCCTGCCGAGCGGCCAGTCGAGCAGAGCGATCAGCGCGACGAAGGCGATCAGCATCGCGCCGACGTTGAGCGCGAGCTTCAAGCCGTCGGCGGCGCCCGAGGCGGCGGCGTCGATGGCGTTGGCCCACGGGCGTTCGACCTCGATCGCGACCTTGCCCGCCGTGCGGCTCTCCTCGGTCTCGGGAAACATCAGTTTCGCCATCACCAGCGCCGCCGGAGCGGACATCACCGACGCCGCCAGCAGGTGCTTGGCCGAGACCCCCATGCCGACGTAGGCCGCCATCACTCCGCCCGCGATGGTCGCGAAACCTCCGCTCATCACGGCCATCAGCTCGGAGCGGGTCATGGTCGAGACGAACGGCTTGATCAGCAACGGTGCCTCGGTCTGGCCGACGAAGATGTTGGCCGACGCCGACAGCGACTCGGCGCCCGAGGTGCCCATCAGTTTCATCATCATCCGGGCGAACAGGCCGACGATCCGCTGCAGAACGCCGAAGTAGTAGAGGATGGTGATGAAGCTCGAGAAGAAGATGATGGTCGGCAGGACCTTGAAGGCGAAGTAGAAATCCTTGAACTTCTCGCCGAAGACGAACGAGGCGCCGGCGTCGGTGAAATCGAGGAACTTCGTGATGCCGGCGCCGATGCCGTCGAACACGGCGCGGCCGGGCTCGGTGCGCAGGATGATCAACGCGAAGACGAGCTGCAGCGCGGTGCCGACCAGGACCGGGCGCCAGCGGATCGAACGCCGATCGGCCGAGAGCGACCAGGCGATGCCCAGCATCGCGAACAGGCCGACGAACGATACCCAGCGCTCCATTCCGCCGCTCCTCCCGAATCCCTGCCCGGAACCGAAGGCGGCAGCGTATCCGAGGGTCGCGGGCCCCGCAACCGAGAGCGGGTCCGGCGGAGCTCGCCACCTGTAGACTGCCCGGCCGATGCCGCCGCGTTTCGACTCCGCGACCCGCGTCGTCGAGCTCGCCGTCGCCGACCTGCTCGAGCCGCAGCTGTTGCGCTCGATCGGCTTCGGCAATCGCGGCGGCTACGAACGGCTCTGGCTCGGCCAGGCGATCCACGGCCGCTACCAGGAGGCCGCGCTCGAATCGGATCCGACCTACCGCCGCGAGGTGGCGGTGCGCGCCGAGCTCGACCACCGCGGCTGGCGCGTGCTGCTGACCGGGAGGCTCGACGGCCTGCGTCGCGACGCCGACGGTGCCCGCGTCGTCGAGGAGATCAAGTCGGTGCGACGCGAGGGGCAGCTCTCCGTCGCGGCGCGCGAGCTCTACGAGCGCCAGGCGCTGCTCTACGCCTGGATGCTGACCCTCGCCGAGCCCGGAGCGGTGCGCGCCGAGCTGGTGCTGATCGCGATCGGTTCCGACGCGGTCGAGCGCCTGCCGCTCGAGATCGACTTCGAGGCGCTCGAGGTCCAGGTCCGCCGGCGGCTCAATCAGCTGCTTCGCGAGCACGAGGGGGCCGAGCGGGCGCGCGCCGACCGGCGCCGCGCCGCGATCGACCTGCCCTTCCCGCACGGTGCCCTGCGCCCCGGACAGGAGGCCATCGTCGACGCGGTCGAGGACGCGCTCGAGAACGGCACCCACCTCCTGCTCGAGGCGCCGACCGGAATCGGCAAGACCGCCGCGGCGATCTGGCCGGCGGTGCGGTCCGCGCTGGCGCGGGACCAGCGCCTGTTCGTGCTGACCGCCAAGAATCTCCAGCAGGAGATGGCGGTCAAGGTGCTGCGCACCCTGGCGCCGGGCACCGGCCTCCACGCCCTCCGGATCCGGGCCAAGGCCCGGATGTGCGCCAACGGCGAAGTGATCTGCCACGAGGACTACTGCGCCTTCGCGCGCGAGTACTACTCGAAGCTCGGCGCCTCGGGCGTGGTGCCGCGGCTGCTCGGCGAGGAGCCGGTGCTCGAACCCGACCTGGTCTTCTCCGCCGCCGCCCAGGCCGAGGTCTGCCCGTTCGAGGTCTCGCTCGACCTCGCCGGCCGCGCGCAGGTGGTGGTCGCCGACTACAACTACGCCTTCGACCCGTGGGTGGCGCTCGCCGACTTCGGGCCGGAGGGAGATCTCTCCGACACCGTGCTGGTGATCGACGAGATCCACAACCTGGTGGAGCGCGGCCGCTCCTATCTCTCCCCCGAGATCTCCGCGGCGGCGGCGCGACGCGCCGCCGAGTCGGCGGCCCACGGCGGCGCCGAAGTCCACCGCCAGCTCGAACGGGTCGCCACGCGACTCGCCGACCTGATCGAGACCGAGGCCGCCACGGCGCTCGCCGAGCTGCCGGCCGGCGGCGACGGCGCCGTCGAGACGGTGCTCCCCGAGACCGAGCTGTTCCGACTGCGCGCCGAGTTCGACGAGGCCTTCGTCGCGTATCTCGAGCACCAGCGCGAGACCAGGAGCTTCCGCGCCGAGGATCCGTTCGTCGCGCTCTACTTCGAGCTGCTCCGCTTCCTGCACGGGCTCGCGCTCGAGGGAACCGCCTTCTCGCGGCTGGCCGAGCGGCGCGGCGAGGACCGGTTGCTCCGCGTCCTGTGCAAGGACCCGAGCGGGCACCTGGCCGGCGTGATCTCGCGCACGCGCGCCACGATCGGACTGTCGGCGACGCTGTCGCCGCCCGAGTTCTACCGGGACCTGCTCGGCTTCGAAAGCGCTCGCACGGTCACCGTCTCGGTGCCGAACCCGTTCCCGCTCGAGCACCGCCGCGTCGTCGTCGACACCTCGGTCGCCACCACCTTTCGCGAGCGCGCGGCGCAGACGCCGCGCCTGGCCGAGCGACTCGCCGCCTTCGCCGACGCCGTGCCCGGCAACTGCCTGGTGCTCTTTCCGAGCTTCCAGTTCCTCGCCGACGTCGCGGGGCGGATGCGTACCACGCGCAAGCGCGTCCTGGTCCAGCAACGCACCGACACCGAGCGCGACCGCGAGGCGCTGCTCGAGGCGCTGCGCGGCGCGATGCTCGGCGACGTGCTGCTGCTGGCGGTGGCTGGCGGCGTCTTCGCGGAGGGGGTCGACTATCCCGGCGACACCCTGAAGGCGGTCGCGGTGGTCGGCCCCTGCCTGCCGGTGCCGACGCTCGACCAGCGACTGCTCCAGGACTACTACGAGGAGCGCTTCGAGCGCGGCTTCGAGTACGCCTTCGTGGTGCCGGGGATGACCCGCGTCGTCCAGGCGGCGGGCCGGCTGATCCGCTCGGAGTCCGACTCCGGAGTGATCGCGCTGTTCGACAAGCGTTTTCTCGACCGGCCCTACCGCGACCGGCTCCCCTCCGACTGGCTCGCCCCCGACGACGAGCCGGCCGCCCTCGCCGGCGACCCCGCCGCCGTCGCACGCCGCTTCTTCGGCTCCGCCTGACCTGCTCTCCCGTGGTCCCGGCGGCGCTTCACAGGTAGCCGAGCGCCCGCAGCTGCTCGCCGACCTCGTCGAGGTCGCCTTCCGGAACCTCCTCGCTCGACGCGCGCGATGCCTCCGCCTCGGCGAGGCGGCTCTCGAGCTCGGCGCGCATCCGCGCCACGCGATGGGGCTCCGCGGCGGAGCGGTCCTCGCGCTCGAGCGGATCCGACGCCAGGTCGTAGAGCCGCACGGCGCCGCGGCGACGCCCCAGCACGAGCTTCCAGCTTCCCTCGATCAACGCCGCCTGATCGGAGCCGCGGAACTTCGTCTCGATCACGCTCGGCGGAGCGGCCTCGCCGTCGAGGATCCGGCGCGCCAGCTCGGGATCGGCGAGCGGCGAGGCGGAGACACCGGCCAGCTCGAGCAGCAGCGCCGGCAGCTGGACGAGCGACACCGGTTCGTCCCGGCGGCCGCGCGGCACGCCCGGGCCGGCGACCACCAGCGGCACGTGCTCGAGCTCGCGGTGGACGTTCCAGCCGTGGAAGAAGGCGCCGCGCTCGCCGAACGCCTCGCCGTGATCGGCGGTCACGACGACGACCGTGTCGCGCTCGAGGCCGAGCTCGTGGAGGCGGCGCAGCAGGGCACCGAGACGGGCGTCGACGTAGCGGACGTTCTCGCGATAGAGGGCTCGCAGCTTGCCCACTTCGGCCTCGGTCGGACCGGCGTCGCCGCGCCCGTCGTGGCTCTCGGCCCGACCCAGCCGTTGCGCGTCGACCACCCGGGCGGCGATCGCTTCGGCCTCGGGGTCGTCGGCGCGATCGGTCCACGGCCAGTGGGTGTCCATGAAGAAGCCGAACAGGAAGAACGGCTCGTGGTCGCGCGCTTCGAGCTCCGCCCGCAGGGCGGACTCGAGCGTCGCGCCGTCGACCATCGCGCTGGTCACCCGCGCGAAGCCGCGCGAGACGCCGAAGGCCGGGTCGAGGTGCGGATTGGCCGAGAGCGCCGCCGTCGCCCAACCCTCCCCGCGCAACGCCTCGGCCAACGTGGCGACGCCGCGCGGCAGGCGCGACGCTTCGTCCTCGCCCTCGACGCCGTGCGCCGAGGGCAACCGTCCGGTGAACATCGAGGCCACCGACGGGCGTGTCCAGGTCGCCGCGGTGGAGGCGTTCGAGAAGACGAGTCCCCGGCGCGCCAGCCGGTCGAGCTCCGGTGTCAACGTCGGTGCGCCGTCGCGCGCCCCGACGTGGTCCGCGCGCAGTCCGTCGACGACGAGCACGAGGAGGTTGGGGCGGCGGTCGCGGCGACCGGGCGCGATCACCACCGGATCGGCGGCGAAATGGGACAGCACCCCTCGGCTCGCGGCCTCCGGGACGCGGAAGCGCAACTCGACACGCCCGCCGCGCTCCCCGGCGGGGAGCGGAACTTCGACTGCGCGCCACGCCGTCGCCTCGCCGGCCGGGCCGGGGAACGCCTGGGACGCGAGCGCTGCCCAGGTCTCCCCCTCGCGCACCTCCAGCACGAGGTGCGACGGCAACTCCGCGTCGCCCCAGGGATGCGAGCGCCGGCCGGCCGCGAAACGCAGCCGCGCGCCCGCCGGGACCTCGAGCTCGAAGCGGATCTCGCCACCGCCCGGCACGAACATCGCGCGGCGCGAGTCGCCGGCGAGGCTCGCCCAGCGCACCAGCTCCGAGGTTGCCGGCAGCGCCGCGCCCGGCGCCGCCAGCTCGAGCGCGAGACCCGCCGTCGGCAAGAGCTCGACGGAGAGATCGAGGTCCCCCGGCGCCACTCCGGCGGGCAGGGCGAGATGGAGGCCGCGCGGATAGAAACCACCGGAGGAGTGAAACCAGCCGAACGGCCGCGCCTTCTCCTCGGGACGCCACTCCCGGAGCGGACGGCTCGCCGACTCGAGACGGATCGAGGCCGGCTCCACGGTCGGCAGCGCCGCGCGCAGAGACCAGATCGCGATCGCTTCCGCCCGCTCTCCGAAGATGCTGTCGCGGGACTGCGGAACCCAGGCTTCGGCGCGGCGCAGGCGGACGCGCAGGCGCGGGCCGCTCGCGCCGGGCACCATCCGGGCGTCCGAGAGCTCCGGCGCGAACGGCTCGATCGAAAGACGCGCCGTACCGACGATGTCGATCAGGCGAACGACCAGCCGGTCGGTTTCGCGCGGCGCCGAGCAGGAGAGCAGAGTGACCGCGAGAACGGCGGCGGCCGACGCCCGGACGCGCAGTCGCGGAGCGACGCCAGGTATCAGAGCCACCGCTTGCGGCGGAACCAGAACAGCATGCCCACCGCGACGGCGGCCATCAGGCCGAGGGCCACCGGGTAGCCCCAGGGCTCGTGGAGCTCGGGCATCCACTGGAAGTTCATGCCGTAGATCCCGGCGATCAGCGACAGCGGCAGCACGACCGCGGAGAAGATCGTCAGAACGCGCATGATGTCGTTGGTGCGCTGCGCGACCACCGACAGGTAGGTGTCCTTGACGTTGGTCAGCAGGTCGCGCTGCTGGTCGATGGCGTCGATCAGGCGCAGCACGTTGTCCAGGGTGTCGCGGAAATTGAGCCCGCCGGTCTCGCCGAGCGACGCCGCGCGCGAGTTGGCCAGGTGCTGGAAGACCTGACGGTGCGGCAGCATGGTACGGCGCAGCGTCGACAGCTGCCGCCGCATCACCAGCAGCTGCTCGAGCTGCTCCTTCTCCGGCTCCTCGACCACCTTCTCCTCGAGCTTCTCGACCTCCTCGCCGATCTGGTCGACCACCGGGAAGTAGTGGTCCATCATCTCGTCGCAGATCGACCAGAGCAGCTGCGCGGCGCCCCCGGGCAGCTGCTTGCCGTGCTGCTCCACCCGCTCGCGCACGAGCTCGACGCTGCGCATCGGCGCACGATGGAGCGTCACCAGCCGTCGGCCGTCGAGGAACGCGGCGAGCTTGAGCGTCGGGACGTCGTCCCAGACCGGGTCGCGCTTCTCGTTGAAGTCGATGCCGCGCGCGATCAGGAAGAGCGTGTCGCCGTACTCCTCGATCTTCGGCTGGTGATGGAGGGTGAAGGTGTCCTCGATGGCGAGCGGGTGAAACCCCCAGCCCGCGAGCAGACCTTCGAAGCGCGGGTCGCTCCCCTCGAGGTCGATCCAGATCGCGCCGTCGGGCGGCGGCGTGGAATCGAACAGCTCTTCCCCGCCGCACTGGACACCGCCGTCGCACAGCATGACGCGGACCTTGGGGGGCGTGGCGACCGCTCGTCTCGGCATCCGAGGCCTCCGGCCTTCGGCTCAGCCCTGCAGGCGCTGGAGCTCGGCGAGCAGCGCGCCGGCATTCGCCGGGCGCGCCGCGGCGTCCTTCTCGAGGCAGCGCAGGATCAGCCGTTCGAGCGCCTGCGGGATCTCGGTCCAGTAGAGGCTCGGCGCCGCCGGCGCCTCGCGCAGGTGCTTGAGCATGATGTCCATCGGGTTGTCGCCGCCGAACGGCAGCTTGCCGGTGAACACCTCGAACAGCACCACGCCGCAGGCGTAGACGTCGGCGCGCTGGGTCGCCTCGCGCCCTTCGATCTGCTCGGGGGCGAGGTAGTGCGGCGTGCCGACCACCCAGCCGGCCTGGGTCTGGCCCGGCTCGATGCGCTCGACCGGTCGCGCCAGGCCGAAGTCCATCAGCTTGAGATTGCCGAGCGGATCGAGCAGCACGTTCTCGGGCTTGATGTCGCGGTGCACGATCTCGAGCTCGTGCGCCGCGGCCAGCCCCGACAGCAGCTGGCGCGAAAGTCGCACTCCGGCGGAATAGGGCAGGCGCCCGGACTGCTCGAGCATGGCGCGCAGCGTGATGCCGCGCACGTACTCCATCGAGATGAACGGTACGCCGTCGATCTCGCCGAAGTCGTGGGTGCGCAGCACGTGCGGATGGGTGATCTTGCGCGCCAGCTTGAGCTCGGTCTTCAGCCGCTCGACCAGCGCCCGGTCGCCCGCGACCTCCTTCTTGATCATCTTGAGCGCGACCAGGTCGTCGAGCTCGCGGTCGCGGGCTTTGTAGACGACGCCCATGCCACCGACGCCGAGCACGGAGACGATCTCGAAGCGCGATCCGAGCAACGACCCGGGTCCGATCGAGGAGAGCGTCGCCATCGCCGGCAGGGCCCCGGAGGAGGCCGCCGGGGCGACCAAGCCGCCGCCGAGCTTGCCCGCCTGATCCGGCGCCAGCCGGAACAGCGCCTGGGTCGAGAGCAGCCCTCGTTGCGGTTCGAGCGCCAGCCCGGCCCGCTCGAAGGTGGCGGCGGCCTCGGAGTGGACCGCGGCGGAGAGCACCAGCTCCCCTTCGTCGGCCTCGCGCAGCATCCCCTCGGCCTGCTGCAGCGGCAGTCCCAGGGTCACCCGTTCCGAGCCCGCGCCCCAGGCCACCGGGCCCGACAGCGACTCGCCGGCGACCGCGGCGATCGCCGGCGCCTCCGCCTCGTCGAAAGCGTTTTCGCGCTGGGCGACGGCGGCGAGCATCTCGGAAGCGGCCGCCAGCGCGCGGTCGGCGCGGTCGTCGCCGGCGAAGGAGACCACGGCGCGATGGCCGGCCACGTCTTCGAGCCGTCCGCCGTGGGTGGTCGCGATGCCGGAGATCTTGCGCAGGTCGCGCGACATGCGCGCCAGCGCCTCCGGCGGATCGGCGCCGACCCTCGGCTTGAGGTAGCGGCGCATCTCGACCACCAGCAGGACGACGCGGCGCTGGTCGGGGCGCCCCTCGCCCGGCCGTGCCGGAGCCGCACCCGCCGCGGCGGCGCCGCCGTCGGGCAGGTTGCGCGACAGCTTCGAGACGTACTCGGCCATGTCGCGACGCTCGCGCAGGTCGCCGAGCAGCGCGTTGAACGAGTTGGCGAGCGCCAGCACCTCGCCCGAGCCGCCGGGCGGCAGCGTCACGTCGTAGTTGCCCTGACGCGCCGAGCCGACCGCCTTGACCAGTCCGTCGATCGGCCGCGACACCCGGCGCGACAGCAGGTAAGCGATGCCGAGCGACGCGACCAGAGCCGCGGCGCCGACCGCGAGCAGGAGGTTGCGGATCTGGCGGTAGCCGGCGAGCTCGCGTTCGAGCGAGGCGAGCGAGACCACGGCGCCCACCGCCTTGCCGTCGGCGTCGGCCAGCGGCGACAGGCCAGCCACCCAGCGCTCGCCCTCGAGCTCGATCTCGGCCTGCACCGCGTTCTCGCCGCGGTCGGCGACGCGCAGCAGCAGGTCGCCTTCGCGGCGCAGCGCGCCGAGCACCCGCTCGGTGTCCTGCGGGCGCAGCGTGGTCGCCACCGGCGCAGCGTCGCGGCCCGACAGGAAGATGACCTCGGAACCGGTGCCGCTCTTGATGTCGATCGCGCGCACGTCGGTGATCTGGTAGCCGAGCAGCAGGAAGCCGAAGACGCCCTCGGTCGCCATCGGCGTCGCCACCGCCTCGTAGACCCGGCCGCCGTCGACCCAGACGCCGCTCGCCTCGTACTCGGTCAGCACCTTGCGCACCAGCGAGCGTCCGGACAGGTTCATGCCGGCGACGTCCGGCTGGTCGGTGCGGGCGGCGACCACGCCGGCGGGGTCGACGACGATGGCGAGGTCGAAGCCGAGCTCGGTGCGGCGCTCGTCGAGCTGGTCGAGGATCGACAGGCGGTCTCCGACTGCCATCGCCTCGGCCAGGTAGGCCTTGAAGGTCGGATTGCCGGCCAGCACCTCGGTGAGCAGCTGGAGCTGGTCGAAGCGCTGGCGCTGGGCGCCCGCGATCAGTGCGCTCGAGCCGACGATGCGCTCGCGCGCCGCCTTGGCCGCGACCCGCTCGCCGAGGGTCGACACCACCGCGACCGCGACGCCGAGCGCCACGATCAGGATGACGGCGGTGCCGAGGAAGATCCGGGTCGCCAGCGACAGACCGCGGCGCGACTCACTCATAGGCCCCCCGCGTGTAGGCGCGGCCGACCTTGTTCTTGTGCGGCGGCACGCGCGGCTGGGTGATCTCGACCTGGAGCGCGAGCGGCGCGGTGGCCGGCAGCGTCACCAGCCGCTCGCCGACCTCGCCGCGCTCGTGCCAGAACTTCAACCGCCCGCTCCCCGCCGGCAACCCTTCGAGCACGAAGCGCCCGTCGGCCGCGGGCACCGCGAAGTGCGGCGTGGCCACCACCACGACGTGCGCGAACATGGCGTGGTGGACGTTGCAGAAGACGCGCACGATGCCGGCCTCGCGGAAGGTCGCGCTCTTGCCCGGCCCCTTGCCGACCAGGCCGAGATCGAAGGTATTGCGCCCGGAGACCGAGAAGACGTTGTGCAGGATCGGGTCCTGGTTCGGGAAGCGCACGCTCGAGCCGACCGGCACCACCACCACCTGCGGCGAGAACTGCTTGCGCTCGGTGGACATCACCGCCGCGAGCGGAGCGCCCGGCTTGGCCGCCGCGGCCGGTTCGTACCAGACCGCGGCGTGGGTGCGGTCGAGCGTCCGGTCGGCGGCCGGTCGCCCCTTCTCCACCAGCTCGAGGCGCCCCTCGATCCGGAAGGTGGGCGGCGCCGGCTTCGCCGCCGCGGGCGGCGCAGCGCTCGACTGCGCGGCGCCGCTCGACGCCGCGAGCGCGGCCGCGCAAGCGGCGACGAGGAGCGCATTTCTTCCCATTTCGAGAACGCCGGGCAGCATAGCAGAGCGTTCCGGCGGGTCAGCGGACGTATCCCCCCCGTGTCAGCAGCTCGGCGAGCAGCATCGTGCCCCCGGCGGCGCCGCGCTCGACGTTGTCGACCAGCGCCGTGAAGCGCAGGTCGAAGAGCGGGCAGGTCCGCACGCGCCCTACCGTCACCGTCATGCCGCCGCCACGGCCGGCGTCGAGCCGAGGCTGCGGCCGCTGCTCGCCCTCGACGCGCTCGAGCGCGCGCGCCGGCGCCGACGGCAACGCCGCCGCCACGGCCGGCGGCCGGTACTCGTCGAACGCCCTCGCCGCCTCGGCCGCCGACACCCGCCGGCCGAGGCCGACCGACACCGCGAGCAGGTGACCGTCGATCACCGGCACGCGGTGGGTGTCGGCCGAGACGGCGAGCCCCGCCGGCTCGATCCGCGCGCCGCGGCGCCGGCCGAGGATCTTCGTCGGCTCGGTCTCGAGCTTCTCCTCCTCGCCCGCGATCCCGGGCACGACGTTGCCGAGCAGCTCGAGCGCGGGCACGCCCGGATGCCCGGCGCCGGAAGCCGCCTGCAGCGTCGTCACCCGCACGCGCTCGACGCCGAAGCGCTCGGCGAGCGGCGCCAGCGCCAGCACCAGGCCGATCGTCGCGCAGTTCGGGTTGGCCACCAGCGCGCCCCGCCCCGGCGACCGCTCGCGCAGGATCTCCAGATGGTCCGAGTTGACCTCGGGGACGACCAGCGGCACGTCGGGGTCCATGCGGAGCGCCGAGGCGTTGGTCACCACCGCGATGCCGCGCTCGGCCAGGAGCGGCTCGACGCGCCGCGCGGTCTCGGTGTCGAGCGCCGAAAGCGCCAGGTCGTAGCCCCCGGCGGCGGCGAGCTCGTCGACGGCGCGGAGCACCAACCCGGCGGCCGAGCTCGGGATGCCGTCGGGCGACAGCCAACGCACCGCCTCGGCGTAGCGGCGACCGGCGGAGCGCTCCGAGGCGGCCACCGCCACCAGCTCGAAATCGGGGTGCTTCGCCAGGCGCCGAAGCAGGCGCTGACCGACCACGCCGGTGGCGCCAAACAGCGCCACGCGCAGGCGTCGCGCCGGAGACGGCGCCGCGCTCACGCCCAGCCTCCGGCGAGGGCGCGCGCGCGCGGCGCCGGCGGCGGCGCCGGGTCGGGCGCGTCGATCCAGGTCCCGGCCGCTTCCGGGCGGAAGGTGTTGCGCACCACCACCGGGATTCCCGCCTCGCGCGCCGGCGCGAGCGCCTTCGCGTGCAACACCTTGGCGCCGCTCGCCGCCAGCGCTTCGGCCCGGTCGTACGACATCCGCGCGATCGGCCGGGCGTCGGCGACGCGACGGGGATCGGCCGGAGCGACGCCGTCGACGTCGGTCCAGATCTCGATCCGCCCGGCGCCGAGCGCCGCGCCGAGCACGGTGGCGGCGGTGTCCGAGCCGCCGCGGCCGAGCAGGCGCGGCTCGCCGTCCCGCCCGGCGCCGTGGAAGCCCGGCACGACCGCCACGGCCTCGCCCAGGAAGGCGAAGCGCGCCAGCGCGCGCGGTCGCGACGCGGCGACGTCGGGCGTGCCGTCGAGCGCCTCGCCGTCGACCACCAGCAGATCGAGCGCCTCGACCACTTCGGCGCCGATCTCCCTCGCGACGAGCGCCCCGACGAACAGCGGCGCCGCCAGCCGCTCCCCCGCCGCGAGCAGGCCGGCGCGGACCCGCGGCGGCGCCGCGCGTAGTCGGATCACGTCGTCGAGCCGCCGGACCAGGCCGTCGAGCACCTCGTCGATCGCATCGGCCGCGCGCCTCGAGGCCTCGCAGCGTCCGGGCGAGACCACTTCCGCGAGCTGAGCCAGGTGACGGGCGCGCAATCGGGCAACCCGGTCGAACGCGGCCCGATCGCCCGCCTCGGCGAGCGCGACCGCCGCGATCAGCTCGTCGGTGACGCCGGCGAGCGCCGAGACCACGACCGCGGGCCGCTCTCGCCGGCGCGTCGCCGCGACCACCGCCGCCGCCGCGCGCATCGCCGCGGCCGAGCCGACCGAGCTGCCACCGAACTTCAGCACGACCCGGATCACGTCGACACTCCGGCGAGATCGCGATCCGCCGCCGCCCGCTCGCGCCGGAACGCGGCGAGCGTGCGGTCGATCGCGGCCTGCTCGATCAGGAAGGCGTCGTGCCCGTGCGGGTTGGCGAGCGTGACCAGCTCGACGTCGGGCAGCAGCGACGCCAGCTCGTAGCTCTCCAGCGGCGGATAGAGGACGTCGCTCGACGAGGCGACGACCAGCGCGGGCACGGCGATGCGAGCCGCCGCCTCGGCGAGCGAGCCGCGCCCGCGGGCGAGGTCGTGCGAGTCCATCGCCCCGAGCAACGCGAGGTAGGCGTTGGCGTCGAAGCGCGACGCCAGCCGGCGGCCGTGGTGGGCGAGCCAGTCGTCGACCGCGAACGATCGACTCCCTCGCTCGCGCCCGAAGCGCGCCGCGAAGTTCTCCGGGCTGCGGTAGCCGAGCATCGCGATGCGGCGCGCCAGCTCGAGCCCTGCCTCCGGCGGGTCGTTCCCGGCGTAGGCGCCGCCGCGAAACTTCGGATCGAGCTCGAGCGCGGCGCGGCCGAGCGCCGACAGCGCGATCGCCCAGGCGTCGTGCCGCGCCGGCGCCGAGATCGCCGCCACGGCGGCGACCCGCCCGGGATCGAGCAGGGCCCACTCGAGCGCCTGCATGCCGCCGAGCGAGCCGCCGGCGACCAGGCGGATGCGCTCGACGCCGAGCCGGTCGGCGAGCTCGAGGCCGAGCCGCACCTGATCGCGCACCGTGATGGCCGGGAAGTCCGGGCCCCAGCGCGCGGCCGGCCGGGCCGAAGTCGCCGGCCGCAGCGAGGTCGGCCCGGTGGTGCCGTAGCACGAGCCGAGCGCCGCGGCGGCGACCACGAAGTCGCGCTCCGGGTCGATGGCGCGGCCCGCGCCGACGACGCCGCTCCACCAGCGGTCGACGTCGGCCGATCCGGTCAGCGCGTGGCAGACGACCACGGCGTTGTCGCGCGCCGGCGCCAGCTCGCCCCAGGTGCGGTAGGCGATCTCGACGCCGCGCAACCGCTCCCCCGACTCGAGCTCGAACGGCCGCTCGAGCGCGAGGAAGCGGGTCTCGGGCGAGATCCAGCGGTGGTAGTCGGTCGGGCTCACGCGCTCACCTCGGGTCGGGCCACCCGCTCGAGCGCCCGCGCGAAGGCGCGCTCGAAGTCCGCCCAGAGGTCGTCGACGTGCTCGAGGCCGACCGACACGCGCACCAGGTCCGGCGAGACGCCCGCGGCGCGCTGCTCCTCGGCCGAGAGCTGCTGGTGCGTCGTCGAGGCCGGGTGGATGACCAGCGTGCGCACGTCCCCGACGTTGGCGAGGTGGCTGGCGAGCTCGACCGAGTCGATGAACGCGCGCCCCGCCTCGAGCCCGCCGCGGATGCCGAAGGCGAGCACGCCGCCGAAGCCGTTGCGCAGGTAGCGTCGCGCCCGTTCGTGCGACGGATGCGAGGCGAGGCCCGGATAGCTGACCCACGCCACCGCCGGGTGGCGCTCGAGCCGGCGCGCCAGCTCGAGGGCGTTGTCGACGTGGCGCTGCACGCGCAGCGACAGCGTCTCGAGCCCCTGCAGGAAGAGGAACGCGTTGAACGGCGAGAGCGAGGGCCCGAGGTCGCGCAACCCCTCGACCCGCGCGCGGATCGCGAAGGCGATATTGCCGAACGGGCTCGCGGGACCGAAGGCCTCCCAGAACGAGAGTCCGTGGTAGCCGGGCGCCGGCTCGGTGAAGACCGGGAAGCGGCCGTTGCCCCAGTCGAAGGTGCCGGCGTCGACGACGACGCCGCCGATCGAGGTGCCGTGGCCGCCGATCCACTTGGTCGCCGAGGCGACGACCACGTCGGCGCCGTGGTCGATCGGGCGGAACAGGTAGCCGGCGGCGCCGAAGGTGTTGTCGACCACCAACGGCACGCCGGCGGCGTGCGCGACCTCGGCGATGGCGTCGAAGTCCGGCACGTTGAAGCGTGGGTTGCCGATCGTCTCGACGTAGACCGCCCGCGTGCGCTCGTCGATCGCGCGGCGGAACCCCTCGGGGTCGTCGCCGTCGACGAAGCGGACGTCGATGCCGAGCCGCGGCAGCGCGACCTTGAACTGGTTGTAGGTGCCGCCGTAGAGGTAGCTGGTCGCGACCACGTTGTCGCCGGCGCCGGCCAGCGTCGCGAGCGCCAGGAACTGCGCCGCCTGGCCCGACGCGGTCGCCACCGCCGCCACGCCCCCCTCAAGCGCGGCGACCCGCTGCTCGAGCACGTCGGTCGTGGGGTTCATGATCCGCGTGTAGATGTTGCCGAACTCGGCGAGCGCGAAGAGGCGCGCGCCGTGCTCGCTGTCGCGGAAGGTGAACGACGTCGTCTGGTAGATCGGCACCGCGCGCGCGTTGGTGCCGGGGGCCGGCTGCTGGCCGGCGTGGATCTGGAGCGTCTCGTAGCGGTACTCGGGCTTCGTCGCGGTCATGGTCGTTCCCCCTGCGGTCGGGGTCCGCGGGCCGCGAGGCGCCACGACGATCGGTCCGGAAAAACGAAAAACCCGCTCCGGCTCGGCCGTCGCGGGTCTCGAAGTCCTCGAACCTGTTGGATGAAGCTAGTCGGTCCGCACCTCGCCCCCGCGCCGCGTCTTGCGACACATGCACATCGCGACCGGCGCCGACTTGCGGCGGGCGGCGGACTGCGCGGGGAGGTGGATGCGATTCGTCACGGAGCGCGATTTGTAGATCAGATCCCCCGCCCCTGTCAACCCCCTTCGCATGTCCCTTTTGTGTGTCCCCGGTCGGTGGGAGAATCCGTGAATGGACCTCGTCGAGCGGATCGGCGCCTTCGTGGCGCGGCGCGACCATCCGGTGGTCGAGTTCGAGGCGCTCGCGCTCGAGGCGTTCGCCTTCCAGTTCGAACGGATCGCCCCCTACCGCGCGCTGTGCGAGCGAACGGGGCGCACGCCCTCGACCGTCGCCTCGTGGCACGAGGTGCCGGCGGTGCCGGCCGCGGCGTTCGCCACCGTCGAGCTGGCCGCGGCGCCGGCGGTCGAAACGTTCCGCTCGAGCGGCACGACCGGCGACCAGCGCTCGGTCCACCGCCATGCGTACCCCGAGCTCTACCGCGCGGTGATCGACGCCACCTTCCCGATCTTCTGCCTGCCGGCGGGCGGGCGGCCGCCGATGCTCGCGCTGGTGCCACCGCGCGACGTCGCTCCCGACTCCTCGCTGTCGTTCATGGTCGCCCACGCGCTCGAACGCTTCGGCGGCGACGGCAGCGCCTGGGGCTTCGGCGGGCGCGGCGTCGAGATCGGCGCCTGCCGCTCGTGGCTCTCGGCGCGCCAGCGCGACCGCCGGCCGACGCTGATCCTGGCGACCGCCTTCGCGCTCGCCGACCTGGTCGAGCGGCTCGAGCGGATGAACCTCCACTTCCGTCTCGGCCCCGGCAGCGCGGTATTCGAGACCGGCGGCTTCAAGGGGAAGACGAAGAAGCTGTCGCGCGACGAGCTGCTCGCGGGCATCTCGACCTGGCTCGGGGTGCCGCCGGAGCAGGTCGTCTCCGAGTACGGCATGACCGAGCTGACCAGCCACGCCTACACCGCGACGCTCGCCGGCGGCGAAGCGGGTCTGTTCGTGCCGCCGCCCTGGATGCGCGTGCGCGCGCTCGACCCGGCGTCGCTCGCCGAGCTGCCCGAGGCGACGACCGGCCTGCTCGCCTTCTTCGACCTGGCCAACGTCGGCTCGGCGCTCCACGTGCTGACCGAGGACCTCGGCCGCGTCGAGGGTCCCGGTTTCCGGCTCGAGGGGCGGGCGCCCGAGGCCGACCTGCGCGGCTGCTCGCTGCTCGCCGAGGAGCTCGGCCGTTCCTGATCGCCGCTTCGGCGGTGCAGTGCTCCATCGCGCTCCGGCCGCGTGCCGGGCGACAATGCCGCACAACGACAAGGGGGACTCGATGACGCGACGCTGCCGCCGCCGCCGGATCGCCTTCGCTCTCGCTCTGCCGCTCGCGCTGCTGTTCGCGGCCGTGCCGGCCGCCGCCCAGCCGCTCGACCCGGGCTTCGAGCTGCGCGCCGACCTCTTCCGCGCCTCGTTCGACTCCTCGGTCCGCTTCGACTCGGCCGATTTCGGCATCGGCACCGACCTCGACCTCGAGAGCGACCTGGCGGTCGAGGACGAGTCCGACCTGGTGCGGGCCGAGCTCCTGTTCCGCACCGGCCGCCGCAGCCGCCTGACCATCGACTACACCGCCTTCGACCGCGAAGGCGAGGGCGTGGTCGGCCGCACCTTCCGCTTCGGCGACTTCACCTTCCGCGCCGACGCCGACGTCCTGTCGAAGACCGAGACCAGCTTCGCCGCCCTCGGCTGGCGCTACGCCCTGGTCAAGAACGAAAGCTCGGAGATCGGCCTGTCGTTCTCGGTCGCCTGGGTCGACATCTCGGCCTCGATCGCCGGGCAGGTGCTCATCCAGGGCGGCCCGTCGTTCACCGTCGAGGAGTCGGGCGAGGCCTCCGGCCCGGTGCCGATGCTCGGCTTGCACGGCGCCTGGTGGATCGGCGACCGCATGCGCATCTCCGCCGCCGGCCGCTACCTCGAGATCGACGACCTCGACGGCTGGGGCGGCAGCGCCATGGACCTGGGCGCCCGCTTCGACTGGTTCTTCCTCGAGAACCTGGGGGTCGGCGGCGGCTACTCCGTCACCGACCTCGAAGCCGAGAGCAACGATCCCGAAGAGGACGGCCTGAGCAAGGCCGAGTCCTCCTTCGACGGCTTCCGCGTCGGGCTGACCGTGGTGTTCTGAGCGGAGAGACAGAAACCCACCTGTTCAAGACAAAGACGAAAGGCAGAAGCTTCCATAGAAGGGAAAGACCAGCCGACGGAACGGCTGCTGCGGGGCCCGGAGACGGGCCCCGTTCTGTTTCTATCGCAGCGGTACGGTGACCGAGCTCCCACCGGCGCAGGCTCCCGGCGGTCCCTCTCTCGCCCCGGGGAGCTCGGAGGCCGCCGAGAGAAAGTAGCGGCCGGCACGCCCGCCACGAGTCGCGGCCGGAGCGCAGGCGCGAGCTCGCGATCCGAATCACGAAAGGCGAGAGCCGGTCCCCGGGGCGAGAGAGGGACCGCCGGGAGCCGTCGAGGCGGACGTCGTCGTCTTCGGATTCGGAGGCCGCCGCTGCTCACGCGTGCAGCGCTGCCGGAGGCCGCGGCACCTCGGCGTACGGGGAGAGCAGCCACCACGACGGGAACGCCCGCGCCAGGTCGCGAGGTCCGAACAGGCGGAGCTCGCCGCCGCGGAGCACGCGATCGAAGGTCGTGTCGCCGAGCCAGACCTTGACCATCGCGTCGAGCTCGGCCTCGACGTAGAGGTCGACCTCGAAGCCCGGATCCTCGATGCAGAGCTCGGCCCGGTCCGGCTCGAGCACCAGCCAGTAGGTCCGTCGAACGCGGGCTGCGATCGCCGGACCCCCGAATCGGAAACTCAGCACCACCCGTCGCCCCGGCAGGCGATCGAGCGCGACCCGGCGACGCAGGTTCCACATCAGGAAGCCGGGATCGAGCCGCCTTCGGTCGACCCGCGCCGTCCAGCGCTGCCCCCATCGTCCCAGCGCTTCGATCACACTCCGCAGCTCGTGGCCGGCTTCGGTCAACCGGTAGCGGTGCCCCCGGCCGGTCGCGAGCGGCTCGACCGCGACGACGCCCGCGCGCTCGAGCCCGCGCAGGCGACTGGCGAGCAGCGCGCGCGAGATCCGCGGGATGCCCCGGTGGATCTCGTTGAAGTGCTCCGAGCCCGCCAGCAGCTCGCGCAGGATGACCGGCGTCCAACGTTCGGCGAAGATCTCGCTCGCGACCGCGACCGGGCAGAACTGACCGTATCCCGTGGCCATGGTTCCAGAGTAGGCGACACCGCCCAGCCGGGCAAGTTCACTTCCTGAACTGGACCGGGCGAACGGGCTCGCGCACGATGGGACCGTCCGAGCGGACGAATCGGCGTCCGACGAGACACCGAGAGGAGACCCGATGACCTCCAGCCGATCGCTCCCCCTGCTCTTCGTCGCAGCCCTGCTCCTGCCGCGAGCGGTCGCCGGCGCCGACGTCGTCCTCGACTGGAACGAGCTCGCCCTCGCCCAGGTCGTCGCGGCCGGCCAGCTGCCGCCCGACGGCTCGCGCACCATGGCCCTGGTTCACGTCGCGATGTTCGACGCCGTCGATGCCGTCGACCGTCGGTACCTTCCCTACGAGTTCGACGAGCGCGCGACGGGCGACGTCTCCGCCGAGGCTGCTGCCGCGTCCGCGGCGCACGCGATCCTCGCGGGTCTGTTTCCCGACCGCAGAGCGACGGTCGACGGCGCCCTCGCGGCGTCGCTGGCGGCTCTGCCGGACGACGCGCGACGTCGCGCCGGCGTCGCGCTCGGCGAGGCGGTCGCGGCGCGCTGCCTCGAGCTCCGCGCGGGCGACGGCTCCGCCGCTCCGGAGCGCTACCGGCCGTGGGCGGCGCCGGGCGGCTACGTGCCGACGGCGATCCCGGTCAGCAGCCCATGGGGAGCCGTTCGTCCGTGGTTCCTCGCGAGCGGCGACGAGCTGCGGCCCGCGGCGCCGCCGGAGCTCGCGGGGGACGCGTGGGCCCGCGACTACGAGGAAGTCCGCCGTCTCGGCCGGCGCAGTGGCTCGGCGCGCACCGACTTCGAGACCGAGTCGGCGCGGTTCTGGATCGTCACCGGTCCGGCGGCGTGGAACCCGGTGGTCCGGGCCCTCGCAGCCTCGGCACCAGCGCGTCTGATCGATCGCGCGCGGCTCTTCGCCCTGGTCAACCTGGCGGCCGCCGACGCCTTCGTCGCCGTCTTCGACGCCAAGTACACCTATGGCTTCTGGCGCCCGATCACCGCGATCCGCAACGGCGCCGTCGACGGCAACGACGCCACCGGACCCGAGCCGGGCTGGCTGCCGCTGGTCGACACCCCGATGCACCCCGAGTATCCGTGCGCCCACTGCATCACCGCCGCGGCGGTCGCCCGTGTGCTCGAGGCCGAGTTCGGCGCGGCCGAGGTGCCGTCGATCGAGATGACGAGCCCGACCACGCCGGGAGTGACCCACCGCTGGACCCGACTCTCGGACTACGTGAGCGAAGTCAGCAACGCCCGCGTCTGCGGCGGAATCCACTATCGGACTTCGACGCAGGTGGGCGAAGCGATGGGCCGCAGGATCGGCGAGCTCGCGCTCGCGCGCGTGCTCACCCCGCTCGATCCGACCGCGGCGGGCTCCCCTTCGGCGCCGCCAGCCGTCGACGCGGCCGACTTCCCAGCGAACCGGGCCCAGGTGGCTCGAGGCACCCGCGCAGCCACCCAATCTCAGGGCACGGACGCGCTCCACAGCCCGGCGTCGCCTGTCTCGAAACCATCTGCGAAGAGCGAGCCGTAGATCACCGTCTCGGTGCCGACGTCGGTCCGGAAGTCGACGTCCTCGAGCGGCGCTCCGAGGACGAGGTCGCCGTGCCCGTCGCCGTCGAAGTCGCCTGCGGTCATGGCGTTCGAAAGGAAGCGCTCGTGCTCCGTAGCGTCTCCCGGCCAGCCGTCGAGCCCGGACGCGATGCCGCGACGGCGCGCGGCGGACAGGCCCGCCGCCGAGCCCATGAAGACCGTGGCGGCGCCGTCCCGGGGGCCGGTGACGAACTCGCCCGGAGAGCCGACGGCGAGGTCGTCGCGGCCGTCGCCGTCGAAGTCGCCGGCGGCCGCGGCCCAGCCGAAGTCATCCCCGTTCTCGCTCGTGCCGGCGCCGAGGATGTTGTCCTGTGCCCAGAACTGGGTGCGGCCGAAGTCGAAGCCCCCCGGCCCACCATAGACGACGTTGACCTGGCCGCAGTTCATCGTGGCGGCGAAGTCCTCGAGCGGAATTCCGATGGCGAGATCTGCACGCCCGTCGCCGTCGAAATCGCCGGCCACGAGCTCGGCCGCGAAAGCATCTCCGAGCTCGGATAGCCCACCCAGGCCGGTCTCGTCGCGGTACACGGTGTCGTCTCCCGAAAGGCCCGAGACGGACCCGAAGAAGACGTGGAACGCTCCGTTCGAGTCCTCGACCGGGACGCCGACGGCGAGGTCGTCGAAGCCGTCGCCGTCGAAGTCTCCCGTGGCCAGCGCGAAACCGAAGCGGTCCTCCGGTTCGGCCTCGCCGGTGACGAGCGGCTGATCCTGATCGAGCGCGAACGAAGAAGTCGCGACGAGGCCGATCGCCGAACCCGGAAGGACGAAGACCGCTCCGGCGAAGATGTCGCCGTCGATGGTCTTGGTGGGCGCGCCGACCGCCAGGTCGTCGTGGCCATCGGCGTCGAAATCAGCGCAGGCGAGCTCGAATCCGAACTGATCCAGGCCCGCGGCCGACCCGGGGATCCCCGCGGTGTCTTCGTCGAAGGACTGCACGCGCGGGCTGGCCAGCCCGGAGCTCGAGCCGTAGAAGACGTTCACGGCACCCGCCTTGCGCAGCGCAGGTCCGAGGTCTTCTCCCGGGGCGCCCACCGCCAGGTCGTCGAACCCGTCACCGTCGAAGTCGCAGGCGGCGAGAGCCGTTCCGAACTCGTCGCCGGCTTCCGCGCCGTTGAACAGGAGCTGCGACACGATGTCGCCTTCCGCGTCGGCGAGCCCGCGCCGGAGCCGACCGTACCGGACCGCGACGACGCCACAGTCCTCGACTTCGTCGCCGAAGGGACCGTCGGAGAATGGCACCCCGTTCGCGAGATCGTCGGTGCCGTCGCCGTCGAAGTCGCCGGCCGCGAGCGACCAGGCGAACCGGTCGTCGGGCCGAGGCGGAGCGGAGGTTTCGGGGCCCTTGGCGTACTGCTGCGCGCGCACGGTCGAAAGCCCGACTGAAGTCTCCTGGCCCGCGACGACGCCGGCCGAGGTGAACACCCACAGCGAAATCAGCCAGCTGCCCGCGACGGTCGGGCTCGTGCGGATCGCGCCCGGCATCAGGGCACCACCGCGGACCAGAGCAGCACCTGCGCACCCGTCTCGAAGCCGTCGGCGAACAGCGAGCCGTAGATCACCGTCTGCGCGCCACTGTCCTGCTGCGTGTCGAAATCCTCGAGCGGTGCGCCGAGCGCGAGATCGGTGTGCCCGTCGCCGTCGAAGTCGCCCGCCGCGAGCGAGTACGAGAATCGGCGCTCGTGCTCGGTCGCGTCGCCCGGCCAGCCGTCGAGTCCCGATGCGATGCCGCGATGGCGCTCGGCGGTGAGTCCCGTCGCCGATCCGACGAGCACGACGGCGGCACCGTCGAGGGGACCGGTGACGAACTCCCCGGAGCTGCCGATGGCGAGGTCGTCGAAGCCGTCGCGGTCGAAATCTCCGGCAGTCACCGGCAGACCGAAAAAGTCGTCCGTCTCGGTCGTGCCGGGGCCCAGGATGTCGTCCTGAGTCCAGAACTGCGGATGATCGAAGTCGAAACCGCCGGCTGCCCCGAAGAGGACGCCGACCCTTCCGGACGCGAAGGCCTCGTTGCCTGGCCCGCCGTCCTCGCCCGGAATGCCGACCACCAGGTCGTCGTGGCCGTCGCCGTCGAAGTCGCCGGACGCGAGCGCGAAGGCGAAGAGGTCCTGCGATTCCGACTGCCCGCCCAGTCCGGTCTCGTCCCGATAGACGTCGTCGCCCCGCGCAAGGCCGCTCGCCGCGCCGAAGAAAACGTGGAAGGCACCGCACCCGACATCTTCGCCCGGCGCACCCACCACCAGGTCGTCGAACCCGTCGCCGTCGAAATCCGCGACCGCGAGCGCGAACCCGAACTCGTCATCGAGCTCGGCCTCGCCGGTGACCAACGGCTGTCCCTGGTCGAGCTGGAACGAGCCCGCCGCGACGAGACCGGTCGCCGAACCCGGCAACACGAAGACGGCTCCCGCGCCCGGCACGGAGCCGATCGCCTCCCTCGGCGCGGCGACGACAAGGTCGGCGAAGCCGTCCCCGTCGAAATCTCCGCAAGCGAGCGCGCCCCCGAACTCGTCCTGGGGCTCGGCCGCGTCGGGGATCCCCGGAGTGTCCTGACTGAAGGTCTGGACCTCCAGAGTTCCCAGGCCGGCGGCCGAGCCGAGGTAGACGGCCACCGCGCCAGCCCAGGTCAGTGTCGGGCCCAGCGCCTCGCCGGGCGAACCGACCGCGAGATCGACGAAGCCGTCGCCGTCGAAGTCGCAGGCGGCGAGGGCGCTGCCGAAGTTGTCGAGCGCCTCCAGACCGCCGAAGTCGAGTTGCGACAGCACCGACCGCTCCTCTTCGGCCAAACCGGATCCGGCCTCGCCGTGGCGCAGGACGACCCAACCGCTGTCGACGGCCGGCGCTCCGGACGGGCCATCGGCATACGGCGCGCCGGTGGCGAGGTCGTCGGCGCCATCGCCGTCGAAGTCACCGGTCGCGAGCGCGAAGGCGAAGGTGTCGCCGGCGCGCAGCGGCGAGACCTGCTCGGATTGCTTCCCGATGCGCCGCGAGCGCACGGTGGAGAGTCCGATGGAAGTCACTTGCGCCGCCGCCACTCCGGTGATCGCGAGCCACAGCGGGCTGAGCAGGATCGCGCGCCGGCGAAGCGTCGAACCTCGCCGCTCGCGCTTCGGAACTTCGAGGCGCCTCACTGCGCCACCCCCGACCAGAGTCCGGCGTCTTCCGGCTCGAAGCCGTCGGCGAAAAGCGAGCCGTAGAGGGCCGTCACGCTGCCCGTGTTGAAGAAGCCGCCCTCGTCCTCGGACGGCGCACCGACCGCAAGATCGGCGTGGCCGTCGCCGTCGAAATCGCCCGCGGCGAGGGCGAGAGAGAATCTTTTGAAATGCTCCTGGGTGTCGCCGGGAATGCCTTCGAAACCAGCGGCGAGGCCGCGATGGCGAGCGTTGGTGAGGCCGGCGGCCGAGCCGACGATCACCGTGAAGGCGCCGTCGTCCACGCCCGTGACGAACTCGCCCGGAGCGCCGATCGCGAGGTCGTCCCGGCCGTCGCGGTCGAAGTCGCCAGCGGCGAACGAGGCGCCGAAGAGGTCGTCCACTTCGGTCGTGCCGCCGCCGAGAATGCTGTTCTGCGACCAGAACTGCGTCCGCGCGAAATCGATGCCGGTGACGCTCCCGTAGAGGACGACCGCCTGCCCGGCGTCGTCGATCGCATTGCCCGTGCCGAACGCCTCGAACGGGACGCCGATCGCGAGGTCGTCCTCGCCGTCCCCGTCGAAGTCGCCGACGGCGAGCGTCTCGGCGAATCGGTCCTGATCCTCGGAGAGGCCGCCGACTCCGCTCTCGTCGAGAAAGACCTCGCGGCTCGCGTCGAGGCCGGCGTCGGAACCGAACAGGACGTGGAGCGCGCCGCTCGAGCCGTCTTCGCCCGGGACGCCGATCGCGAGGTCGGCGAAGCCGTCGCCGTCGAAATCGCCGGCGGCGAGCGCCGAGCCGAACTGGTCGCCGCCCTCCGCGACATCGTCGATGCCGGGGCTGTCCTGGTGGAATTCGATCGCCCCGGAGGGCTCGAGTCCCGTGGGCGAGCCCGGCACGACGTAGACCGCACCACCCTCGAGAAAGTCCTGCACGATCGTCTCGAACTTCGCGCTGATCACGAGATCCGCTTCGCCGTCGAGATCGAAGTCGCCGCAGGCCAGCGCGAAGCCGAAGTTGTCGAAGGCCTCGATCTCGTCCGGCATGCCCGGGGTGTCCTGGTCGAGCGTCTGAACGGTCCCGCTGCCCGCGTAGAAAACGAACACCGCGCCGGCCTCCTCGAGCGCGCCGAAGGCCTCCTCCGGAGCGCCGACCGCGAGGTCGTCGAAACCGTCGCCGTCGAAGTCGCAGACGGCGAGCGCGAAGCCGAAGTAGTCGCCGGCCTCGGCATCGGGGAGCGCGCCGCGCCAGAGAAAGTCGAGCGATCCCGAGAGCCCGCCGCCGGGGCTTCCGTAGCGAATCACGACGAGACCCGCGTCCTGGATCTCGGCGCCGGCGGCGCCGTCGTCCTCGGGGATCCCGGCCACGAGATCGTCGGCGCCGTCGCCATTGAAGTCGCCGACCGCGAAGACCGAGCCGTAGCGGTCTCCGTCGGTCGCCGGATAAGTGGGCCCGAAGTCGTTCCCGAAGCGCTGGGCGCGGACGGAGGAGAGACCGATCGAGGTGACCTGCCCCGGCGCTGCGGCGCCGACGAAGTACGCGACGGCGGCGACGAGGATCCGAAAGCGATTCATGGCACGAGCTCCTCTCGGGGTTGTCACGGTGAGGCGACCGACCAGAGATTCGCCGCCGCGGTCTCGAAGCCGTCGGCGAAGAGCGAACCGTAGAGGATCGTCTCGGCACCGGCGTCCGCCACGAGGCCGACGTCCTCCGACGGTGCGCCGATCGCGAGGTCGTCGTGGCCGTCCGCGTCGAAGTCGCCCGCGGCGAGCGCACGCGAGAAGAGGCGATCGTGCTGGCCGGGATCCCCGGGTAGACCGTGGAAACCGGCCGCGAATCCGCGGTGGCGGCTGGCGTCGAGGCCGTTGGCGTCGCCCATCAGCACGGTCACCGCGCCGTCGGCTTCGCCAGTCACGAACTCCTCTGGTGCGCCGATCGCGAGGTCGTCCCTGCCGTCGCGATCGAAATCACCGCCCGCGAGCGACAGGCCGAACTGGTCGAGAGCCTCGCTGGTTCCGGCGCCCAGGATCTCGTCCTGCGCCCAGAACTGCGTACGCCCGAAGTCGAAGCCGGCGTCGGCGCCGTAGAGGACGTTGACCTGGCCGCAATCCTCGACCGAACCGCCGGCGCCGAAGTCCTCTCCCGGGATGCCGACCGCGAGGTCGTCGCGTCCGTCGCCGTCGAAATCGCCCGCCGCGAGCGTGTACCCGAAGAAGTCGCCGACCTCGGAGAGGCCCCCGATCGCGGTCTCGGTTCGGTGGATGCCGCTGGTCAGGTCGATCCCGGTGGACGATCCGAAACGGACCTGAATCCCGCCTCGACCGTTGTCCTCCCCCGGCTCGCCCGCCGCGAGGTCGGCGAATCCGTCGCCGTTCCAGTCGCCTGTCGCGACCGAGATGCCGAGCTGGAAGAAGGCGTCGATCCCCGGACCGTGGTTGAAGGAGAAGCTCGTGGCGGGGTCGAGGCCGCTCGCCGAGCCGGAGATTCCGAACACAGCGCCGACGACGAGGAGGGTGCCGATCGACTCGCCGGGAGACCCGACGACGAGATCGTCGAACCCGTCGGCATCGAAATCCGCGCAGGCGAGCGAATAGCCGAACATGTCCTGGGCCTCCACCTGATCCGGAATGCCGGGGGTGTCCTGCGTCAGAACGCCGAGGGAGCCGACGACGATCCCCGCGTTCGATCCGCGAAACACGAAGACCGCTCCCGGAT
This sequence comes from Acidobacteriota bacterium, assembly GCA_045862895.1. Classification (GTDB taxonomy): domain Bacteria; phylum Acidobacteriota; class Thermoanaerobaculia; order Multivoradales; family JAGPDF01; genus JACTMI01. The sequence continues at coordinate 368,949 of BTUO01000003.1, read as the reverse complement.
CCTCGATCCCGGTGATGTCCTCACCCGGAGCGCCGACCGCCAGGTCGTCGAAGCCGTCGCCGTCGAAATCGCACGCCGCCAGCGCGTATCCGAAGACGTCCCCCTCTTCGAATCCGTCCCCGAGCTGGCGCAGGATCGTGTTCAGCGCGGACGGACCTGCGCCCGCCACGCCGTACCGGACGAGGACGGCGCCGCTGTCCGGCACGACGTTGTTCGTCGGACCGTCGTGGTGGGGGATGCCGGTCGCGAGATCGTCGACCCCGTTGCCGTCGAAGTCCCCCGCGGCGAACGCGAAAGCGAAATGATCGCGATCCCGCGCCGGCAGCGCCGGCCCGAGCTCGCCGTCGAAGAGCTGCGCGCGCACCGACGAGAGTCCGACCGCCTCGACCTGCGCGACGACGGGTGCGGCGAGGAGAAGAACGAGCCCTGAAACTCGACCTGCACGACGGAACATGGCGGACCCTCCAGGGCGGCGGAAAGCAGTCGCCTACCCGGAAGGATCGGATTGCACCCCCCCGACCCGCCAACGCCGGACGAAGTCCGCCCGCCGCGCGAGGTGTCGCGGCGCGAGTCCCGGCTTCAGAGGACGGCAGTCTTCTGCCAGAGCCCGAAGCTGTTGCCTTCGGGGTCGAGGAAGCGCGCGTAGGAGCCGAAGTCGCCGATCGGCGTCGGCCGCGCCAGCACGGTGCCGCCGTGCGCTTCGACGCGCGCCAGCACGGCGTCGAGCGGTTCTCCTTCGATGTCGACCATCACGGTCAGGCGGTCGACCAGTGCCTCGCCGCCGTCGCCGCGCGCCAGGATGCCGCCGCCCGGCCGGCGCTCGTCCTCGGGCGCGAACAGGCGCAGGTAGCGCGGCCCGTCCCACGGCACCTCGCCGTGCTCCCAGCCGAAGACCTCGCGGAAGAAGATCGCCAGACGATCGGGATCGGTCGCCGGGATCTCGAAGAAGGAGAGCGTCGCGCGCGGCACGGCGGGCGAGCGTAACATCGCGCCGTGCTCGCCGACTTCGCTCTGCCCGCCGGAGCGCCGCCTGCCCGCGTCGAGTGGGACGAGCGCGGATTCGCCGCCGCGCGCTGGTCGGCCGAGGGGCTCGCGCACCTCGCCGCCCGCCTCGCCGAGCGCGGCGCGCGCGCGCTGGCTTCGGTGCCGCTCGAGCGCCGGCTCGCGGCCTGGGACGAATCCGTCGGCGCGCTGCTCGACCCGGAGAGTGACGAGCGCCGCGCGCTGATGCCGGCGCTGGTCGCGACCTCGAGGTTGTCGCCGGAGGGATTGACCGAAGCGCTCGACGTGGTGCTCGCCGGTTGGACCGGCGAAGCTGCCGCACGCCTCGCCGCGCGTGCTCGCTCGGGCGGCGTGAGCTCCCCCGCCGGCGTCGTCCTCGCCGGCAACGTGCCCGGCCTGGCGGCGCAGAGCCTGCTTCCCGCGCTGCTCGCCGGCCGCCCACTGCTGATCAAGTCGGCGTCGTCCGAGCCGCTGTTCGCTCCGGCGCTGGTCGCCGCGCTCGCCCGCCGCGAGCCGGCGCTCGGCGAGGCCTTCGCGGCGGTCACCTTCGCCGGCGGCGAGCCCGGTCTCGCGCGCGCCGCGTTCGCCGAGACCGGCGTCGTCCTCGCCTACGGCGGCGCCGACGCGCTCGCGGCGCTCGCCGGTGAGCTCGGCGAGCGGCTGGTCGCGCAAGGCCCGAAAGCGAGCCTCGCCTTCGTCGCCGGCGAGATCGACCCGATCACCACCGGCAAGGCGCTGGCGCGCGACGTCGCGCTGCTCGACCAGCGCGGATGTCTCTCGGTCCAGGCGGTCTGGGTCGAAGGCAGCGAGGCCGACGCGCGCGAGGTGGCCGAGGCGCTCGCCTTCGGCCTCGAGATCGAGGAGCGCCGCCTGCCGCCCGGCCCCGCCGACGCGCACGCCCTCGGCGCCGTCCAGCAGCTGCGCGGCGAAGCGGAGCTGCGCGACGCGCGGATCGGCAGAGATCGCCCGGCGGCGGCGGGGACCGTGGTGTTGACGAGCGAGGTGGCGTTCCGTCCGTCCCCGGGCCTGCGCAGCGTCCGCGTCCACGCCGTCGCTCGAGTCGGCGACGCGCTCGTCGCGCTCGACCCCTGGCGCGGCCGCCTCCAGGGCGCCGCTCTCGCCGGCGAGGGCGCGCGCGCGATCAGCGACGAGCTGAGCGCGCTCGGCCTCTCGCGCCTCGCCGAGCCCGGCCGCCTGCAGTCGGCCGACGCCGCCTGGGCCAACGGCGGCATCGATCCTTTCGCCGTCTTCGGCTGAGCCGTTACTTGCGGAAGCGCAGCGTGGCCAGCAGCTCGTCGGCCGAGATCTCGCGGCCGTTGGCGAGCGTCATCGTGTTGTCGGCGAACTCGACCGTCAGGTCGATGCCGGACACGATGCCGACGCGCACGCCGTAGTCGAGCTTCGACCACTCCCAGCGCACCGACGGCGCCGGATACTGGGCCGAGCCGCCCGCGAACTCGGGTTCGAGGTAGGAGTAGCGCACCGCCGGCTGGAGGGTGGTGAAGAGCTGACGCCCGCCGCTTGCCCAGACCAGCGGCAGCTCGAAGGTCCACGCTGCCTCGACCTCCCAGCCGGTGCGGTCCATGCCGGCGAGCTCCTGCGCCACGTACTGACCGAACAGCGAGAGCCCGGCGACGCCGGCGCGCAGGTTGGCGCCGACCTCCTCCTTGTCGTTGCCGGAGATCGGCAGCGAGAAGCCGTCGAACGGCCCGTTCAGCAGGTCGAGGTCGCCGCCGTAGAAGGTGCCCTCGAGCGCGACCGTCTCCTGGAGCTCGCGCCGGTAGCTCCAGCCGAGCAGGTCGAGGAAGCCGCCGCCGGCCGGGTCGCCGAAGCGGACGCCGAGGCCGAAGCCGGTCTCGAAGTCGCCGTCGACGTCGAGATCCTCGACCTCGGCGTCGTAGAAGATCGGGAAGCCGGATTCGAGCTCCGGCACCGGGTTGTCGTGCAGGGACGGATCGTTGTCGGGCGTGCCGTTGTCGCCGGCCAGCGCGTTCGGGTCGCGGAAGAACAGCGGATTGCCCTGGGTCAGCGAGCCGCGCAGGTAGACGTGGCGACCGAGGTCGAAGCCGACCTCGAGCCCGGCGTCCTCGAAGCGGTTGAAGGCGGTCGAGACGAGTCCGTAGCTCTCGAGGTGGCGGTCGTTCTGGCGCTCGAAGTGCGGGAACTTGCCGACCTTCGCGTAGGCGCCGAAACCCGCCGCCAGCGCCTCCGGATCGCGACCGAAGCGGATCCAGATCTCGTCGATGTCGATCTCGCGGTCCGACGAGGTCGGATTTCGATCGTAGAGATCGACGAAGTCGACCTTGGCGCGCGCCGCGACGGCATCCCCCCAGTCGGCGCGCAGAAGGAGCGTCAAGGTCGACACCTCGAAGTGCGAGTCGGGATTGACCGTGCGCTGGAAACCGCGCTCGGCGCCGGGCGGCAGGAACTCCGGCGGAAACGGGAACGGCACCGGGTTCGCGGTCGCCTCGCTGTCGCGAAAGTGCGCTTTGGCTTCGAAGCCCCAGTCGATCTCGAGCTCCCGCGGAGCTTCGGCCGCCTCCTCGATCGGATCACCACCGGCGGAGATCGTGGTCTGTTCCTGTGCCGCGACGGTCGTCGCCGCCAGCGCGAGCGCGCACCCCACCCAGACTCGAGTCATCTCCCCCTCCCGGTGATCCCCTGGTCCCTACGTGGTACGAGCCGGAACGGATCGCAGTCTAGCGCCCGTTCCGGCTCGTCGCTCCTGACCAAAGTCAGAAGGGGGGACCGGCGTTCGGCCCCTTCGGCGTGAGCTCAGGAGGCCGGCCTGGGGGCCTCGAGCAGCTGGGCGAGGGTGCGCTCGGGCGAGTACCAGCCGCTGCCCGAGATCCGTCCGACCTCCTTGCCGTCGACCAGCACGACGCCGATCGGCACGCCCGTGATCCCGAACTTCTTGGCTTCGGGCTCGTCGGCGACCCGGGTCGGCGGCAGGCCGTAGTAGTCGAACTCGATGCCGGCGCCCTCGAGCAGCTGCTCGACCTTGAGCAGGTGCGGCAGGTGCTCCTTGCAGTGCGGGCACCAGGTGCCGAAGAAGGTCAGCAGGCGGACGTCGCGCTTCTCGGCGCGCAGGCGGCCCAGGGTGGCCGAGTCCGGCGCGTACCGGGCGGCCGAGTAGCCGTACCAGGCGCTCGAGGCGAGCAGCTGCGCGCCGGTGCGGTCCCCGACCTGGTTGGGCGCCTCGGTCAGCACCCCCTTCCTGCCCGCGACCGCGAAGCGCGCCTCCTTGCCGGCGACTTCGAGCGCTCCCGAGGGCTGGAGGGCGGCGTCGGCCAGCACGTCGATCGAGCCGTCCGTGCGCTCGGCCACCTTCATCAGGTCGAGGGTCTGCACCGCCCGGCCGGGTACGTCGAGCAGCACCGGCGACGGGAAATCGGCCGAGCGGATCAGGATCGCCCGGGCCACCTTGGAGTAGTAGATGCGGGCCTTGGGCTTCTCCTGGCCGTCGATCGACAGCAGCCAGTCGCCGGACGGCTCGAAGTCCGCGAGCACGGCGTCGACGGTCTGGGCGGCGGCCGCGCGGGGCACGGCGACGGCGGCGGCGAACGCGACCAGGGCGAACAGGACGGTGACGAAACGTCGGCTCATGCGCGATTCATCCTCGGGGATCGGTGGTTTCGGCGGCGCGATCCGCGCCGGCGAGCTCCGGCGGCAGACCGTTCCAGGTGGCGGTGACGCGCCCGTCCTCGACTCGGAACGAGCGCGGCAGGGTGCGATAGAGCGGGCGCAGCAGTGCCGGCGGCGTGTCGTGCAGATCGAACGCCGGCGAGATGGTCCAGAACAGCTCCTGGCGGCGCTCCGGCGACACCTCGGCGAGCACCGCGACGGGCGGCGCGCCGCCGGCGAGCACGTGGGCATTGAGCCGCTCGGCGAGGGCCGGGAACTCCGCCGCCGCGGTGTCGGCGAGGACCACGAGATGGACGCCCGTGCCGAGCGACGGCGCGACGTAGTCGAGGCAGACCCGCTCGGCTCCGCGTCCGGCGCAGAGCTCGGTCAGCGCGACGCCGGGCTTGAGCCGGGTCGCGACGTCGTCGAGCGGCAGCCCGGGCGCGGCGGCGGCGAACCCGGCGACGCCCAGCGCCAGAATGCCGGCGCCGGCCCAGCGCAGGGCCGACCGGCGCATCGTGACGGGACGGCCGAGCCACGCCAGCGCGAGCGCCGGCAGCAGCAGCAGGAGGTCCTGGCGCAGCGCCTCGGTCGGCGTGCGCTCGACCAGGTTGCCGAAACAGCCGCAGGCCGCCGTCGGGTCCTCGATACCGTGCGCGGCGCGCCACGCCGAACGGCCGGTGACGAACAGGAAGAAGGCGACCAGCAGGGTCGCGGCGATCATCACCGGGAGGCGACGCACGTTGGCGACCAGCAGCGCGCCGAGCAGCGCCTCGACGAACAGCGCGGCGATCGCGACGCCGAAGGCCGGCAGCGGGCCGGCGAGGCCGAGCGCGGTGATCTCCTCGGCGAAGGCCCTCGGGTCGACCGACTTGGCGACCGCGGCGACCAGCAGGACGACGCCGAGGAAGGCCCCCCCGGCCCACCCCAACCCGTCCCGGCCCCGGAAGCGGAAATCGACCCGTTGCACTCGCGATGCGTCAGCGACCGCCATGGCGGCGGAGTCTAGCAAGCGCCGCGCCACCGCCCGGTCGGGGCGGCGGCGCGGCGGGTGTCGTCACTTCGTGCGGACGACGAAGGTCCCGGCGATCAGGTCGTGGAGCCCCTGCTTCTTCGAGGTGAAGGCGACCAGCAGGTAGCCGATCGAGAAGACCGCGCCGCTGGCGAGGTGGCCGATCAGGCGGATGAAGGCCTTGCCCCAGCCCAACCCCTGTCCCGGCCGCACGCCGTCGGTGACGATGGCCAGGCCGAGCAGCTTCTTGCCCGGCGTCGCCCCCTTCTTGGCGGGAAACCAGAGCATGAAGAGGAAGAGATAGCCGAAGCCGCCGATCGCCGAGAGCGCGGTGGAAGCGAGGATCGCGACCTCGGGCGGCAGAACGAAGGCCGCGACGAAACCGAGCACCACGAAGATGCCGACCAGCAGGCCGCCGATGGCGCCGTCGATCAAGTAGGCGAGCACGCGGATCCAGAAGCCGGCGTAGAGCCCCTCGGCGCCGGCGGATGCCGCCGGTGCCGCGGCGCCCGACGCGGCCGCGGCCGGTCGGGACGGCGCGGCCGGCGCGAGCTTGTCGAGGTCGGCGATCGAGCCGAGCACCTCCCCTTGCGGCGCCACCGCGGGCGCCGGCGGCGCGGGAGTCGGCTTCGGCGGCGGAGGCGGTGTCGGCGTCGGCTTCGGCAGCGGCGGCGCGGCGACCGGCGGCGGAGCCATCGGCGCAGGCGGCGGTGGCGCCGGCCGTGTCGGTTCGATCGGCAGGTCCACCGGCGCGGCGACCGGCGGTGCGGCCGGTGGCGCGACGGCGGGGGGCGGCGGCGCTGCTGCCGCGGCGAAGTCCATGCGCACGGTCGATGCCGGCGCGCCCATCGGCGGAATCTCGACGCGCATCGTCGCCTCGCCGACGTCGCCGGGGCGCAGGATCCGGATGGTCAGCTCGGCGTCGCCGATCAGCAGGCGATCACCGTCGGTGAGCTTCTTCTCGCCCTCGATCTTGTCGCCGTTGACGAAGGTGCCGTTCGACGAGCCGAGGTCGGCGACGCGGACCATGCCGTCGCCGACGATCACCTTGGCGTGCTGACGGCTGACCGTCGTCTCGGGAATGTGCACGGTCGAGGCGCGGCTGCGGCCGATGATCGACTCGCCTTCGCGCAGCTCCACCGGCGGCTTGCCCGGGATCTCGAAGAAGACCTGCCAGCCCTCCATGGTGGCGCGCTCCCCTCTCGGCCGTCCGTCGATCGGTCGTTTCAGTCCGTCTCGCTGCGGTCCGGATGAACCGGGCGGATTCTACTCGAACTGCCGCGCCGCGGAGGCGACGGCGCGGACCCGCCCCGGCGCCAGCGCAGATGCCGGCGCAGCGCGTCGGCGGTCGGGCTCTCCCCCTCGTCGAGGAAGGTCGACAGCGGCCCGCACGACAGCAGGCGCCCGCCGCGCGCGCCGCCGCCGGGGCCCAGGTCGACGATCCAGTCGGCGTGGGCGAGGAAATCGAGGTTGTGTTCGACCACCACCACGCCGTCGCCGCGCTGCACCAGTCGCCGCAGCGTGCGGTAGAGCAGGTCGATGTCGGAGAGGTGGAGCCCGGTGGTCGGCTCGTCGAACAGGAACAGGCGCCGGCCGTCGGCCGCGGGGCGTCCGAGGAAGCTCGCGAGCTTCAGGCGCTGCGCCTCGCCGCCCGACAGCGTCGAGGTCGGCTGGCCGAGGCGCAGGTAACCGAGGCCGACCTCGGAGAGCGACCGGAGCTTTCGGCACAGCGTCGTCTCGCGGGCGTAGAGCGTGAGTGCCTCCTCGACGGTGAGCTCGAGGGTCTCGGCGATGTCGCGGCCGAGGTGGCGCACCGCCAGCACCTCCGGCCGGAAGCGCCGCCCCAGGCAGCGGTCGCAGCTCACCACCACCGGCGCCATGAACTGCATGTCGACTTCGAGCACGCCGGTGCCCTGGCACTCCGGGCAGCGCCCGGTCTCGAGGTTGAACGAGAAGTGCGCCGGCGTGATGCCGCGCCTCCGCGCTTCCTCGGTGCCGGCGAAGATCTTGCGCAGGTCGTCGTAGGCCTTGACGTAGGTGATCGGGTTCGAGCGGGACGAGCGACCGATCGGACTCTGGTCGACCAGCGTGACGTCGGCGAGGCGCTCGAGGCCGAGAAGCGCGTCGCAGCGCCCGGGCTCGACGTCGACCACGCCGCGTGAACGCTGGTAGGTGCCGTAGAGGACGTTCTCGACCAGCGACGACTTGCCCGAGCCGGAGACGCCGGTCACGGCGACCAGAGCGTCGAGCGGAAACGAGACGTCGATACCGGCGAGGTTGTGCTCGCGCGCGCCGAGGATGGTCAGCCGCGGCCGGTCGGTGAGCTCCTGCTCGACGGTCTTCCTGCCGTGCTCGCGGCGGAAGCGCGCGACGTGGGCGCGCGCCGGCGTCGGCGGTGGGCGGCGGATGAACTGCGCGGTCAGCGAGTCGGGGTGTTCGAGCACCTCGGACGGCGGCCCCTCGGCGACCACCTCGCCGCCGCGCTCGCCGGCGGCCGGGCCGAGGTCGATCAGCCAATCGGCGCCCTCGATGATGGTGCGGTCGTGCTCGACCACCAGCACCGTGTTGCCGCGCGCGGCGAGGTCGGCGAGCAGCGCCAGCAGCTTTTCGTTGTCGCGCGGATGGAGGCCGATGGTCGGCTCGTCGAGCACGTAGAGCGTCGAGGTCAGGCCGGAGCCGAGCGCCGCCGCCAGGTGGATGCGCTGCGTCTCGCCGCCCGAGAGCGTACGGGCCTGGCGATCGAGGGTCAGGTAGTCGAGGCCGACGCGGTCGAGCACGCGCAGTCGCTCGGCCAGCGCCTCGATCAGGTGGCCACCGACCGCGCGCTGGCTCTCGTTCCACTCGCGCGCCGCCAGCCAGCGGTTCAGCTCCTCGACCGAGAGCGCCAGCAGCTCGGGCAGCGTGCGTCCGTCGACGCGCACCGCCAGTGCCTCCCGGTTGAGCCGCGAGCCGCCGCAATCCGGGCACGGGTTGTAGGCGCGGTAGCGCGCGAGCAGCACGCGCACGTGCACCTTGTAGGTGCGCGCCTCGAGCCAGCGGAAGAAGCCGTCGAGGTTGACGAACTCCCCCTCGCCGCGCCAGATCCAGGCGCGCTGCGCTTCGGTGAGCTCACGCCACGGCCGGTCGAGCGGGATCCGCGCGCGTCGCGCGGCGGCGAGCAGGCCGTCGTAGAGCTCCTCGTAGGCCGGCGTGTTCCACGGAGCGATCGGTCGCTCGGCGAGCGAGCGCTCCGGGTCGGGCACGACCCGCTCGGCGTCGATGCCGATCACCCGGCCGAAACCCTCGCAGGTCGGGCAGGCGCCGAGCGGCGAGTTGAACGAGAACAGCGCGGGAGTCGGCGTCCGCAGCGCGGCGCCGCACTCGGCGCAGCCGAGGTCGGTGGCGTAGTGGCGGATGCCGGCGTCGCCGATCGCCTCGACCGCGCGCGCCCCGAGCTTCCAGCCGTCCTCGATCGTCCCCGCGATCCGCGCGGACGCGGCGGCCTCGGCGCGGAACCGCCCGAGCGCGAGCGGCAGCGGGTCGAGCCCCTTGGGCCAGCGCTCGCGCGGCGCGATCGCGACCGGCTCGCCGCCCTCGAGCCGCCGCGCGAATCCCTGGCGGACCAGCTCGGCGAGCTTCTCGTCGGCGCCGCGCTTCGGCCGCGCCATACGCGCGACCAGCAGAAAGCGCTCGCCCGTCGCGCCCTCCACGAGGTCGCCCGCGGCCTCGGCCGCCGTCCAGCGCCGCGCCGGGCCGTGGCCGTTCGGGCAATGCACCTCGCCGAGGTGAGCGAACAGCAGGCGCAGGACGTCGTGGATCTCGGTGATCGTGCCCACGGTCGAGCGCGCGTTGCGCACCGCGTTGCGCGCCTCGAGCGCCACCGCCGGCAGGACGTTGCGCAGGTCGTCGACCGGCGGCCGCTCCATCTGATCGAGGAACTGACGCGCGTACGTCGACATCGACTCGACGAAGCGGCGCTGGCCCTCGGCGTAGATCGTGTCGAAGACCAGCGAGCTCTTGCCGGCACCCGACGGGCCGGTGACCACCGTCACCCGGCCGTGCGGAACGCGGCAGTCGACCCCCTTGAGGTTGTGGGTGCGGGCACCGACCACCTCGACAGCCCGCTCGACGGCGACCGGCGACCCGGCCGGCGGCGTGCGAACGGTTTCGGAGACGCGATCCGGCTCGCTCACGGTAAGCGGTCATGCTACCCCGGTCCGGCCGGGGCGCAAGGGGTTCCGCGGCGCCCTCGACTCAGCGCGGTGTCGCGGCCTCGGCCTCGGCCGCGAGCAGGGCGAAGACCTTCTTCGGCTGCACGAGCTCCGGCACGCCGGTGCCCGGCGCGCGTTGGAAGCGGACGATGACGCGGCGACCGGTGCTCCGCGGCACGCGCTCCTTCTCGTAGATCCAGACTTCGCGCGGCGCCGGCGTCGCCGCGTCGGCGTCGGTGAACGGATTGCCCGACAGATCCTGCGGGATGCCACCCTGCCCCTTGTGGATGTCGCCCGGGGAGTGGTGGACGACGGCCAGGTTCTCGGTCTCGCGCCACGCTCCGCCGCCGGCGGGACCGCGCGAGCGCTGCACCTCGGACGGCGGGCCGAGAACGATCAGGACGCGGCCGCGGTCGCTCATCGCGCCGGAGCGACCCGGCGTCGACAGGTACTGCTCGGCCCAGGCCACGCGCCTCTGAAACTCGAGCCGCGCCTCGTTCTCCGCCGTCCCCGGCGTCGGATCGCGCCGCTCCCAGAAGCTCACTACGAACGCCCGCGCGGCCTCGTCGTCGCCGAGGCCGCGCCAGACCTCGCGCTCGCTGGCCGTCATCAGGAACGACGCGGGACCCTCGCCCCACGCCGCCAGCTCGGGCGCGAGCGCCATGGCGGGCGCCGCGACGCCGGCGAGCACGACCAGAGCCTTCACGAGTCTCATGCCGATTCCTCCCGAACGGGCTCCGCGCTCGCGGAGCGACCCCGGAGTCTACGGCAGCGGTCGTCCAGGCGGAGAGCCGGCCGCGCCGGGGTCCCGATAGGATCGCAGCCGTGGGGAGTCTCCGCCTGGCCCGCTTCGCGTGGGCGGTCGTCGGCTACAACCTGCTGGTGATCCTCTGGGGCGCGCTGGTGCGCGCCACCGGGTCGGGCGCGGGTTGCGGCTCGCACTGGCCGCTGTGCGACGGCCAGGTGGTGCCGCGCGCGCCGTCGGTCGAGCAGGCGATCGAGTACACCCACCGGGTGACCAGCGGTCTCGCGCTGGTCGCGGTGGTCGCGCTGGCGATCGCGGCCTTCCGCGCCCGTCCGGCCGGCCACCCGGTGCGTCGCGCCGCCATCTGGTCGGTGCTGCTGATCGTGATCGAGGCGCTGCTCGGCGCCGGGCTGGTGCTGTTCGAGCTGGTCGCCGAGAACGCGTCGGCGGCGCGCGCGGTGGCGATGGCCGCGCACCTGGTCAACACCTTTCTGCTGCTCGGCGCGCTGGCGCTGACTGCCCGCGCCGCCGCCGACCATCCGGCGCCGCGGCTCGCCGCGCGACCGCGCACGGCCGCGGCCTGGCTCGCGACGCTCGCGCTCGTGGCGATCGCCGGCGCCTCGGGCGCGGTCGCCGCGCTCGGCGACACGCTGTTCCCGGCGCGCGATCTCGCGCACGCGATCGAGCAGGACCTCTCCCCCACCGCGCACGCGCTGCTGCGCCTGCGCCTCGCGCACCCGGCGCTCGCCGCGCTGGCCGCCGCCGCGGCGCTCGCCCTCGCCGGGCGCTGGACGCTGTCCAGACCGGCCGGCGCGAGCTGGCCGCGCGCGGTCGTGGCGCTTACGCTGGTTCAAGTGGTGGTGGGCGTGGTCAACGTCGCGCTGCTCGCGCCGGTCGCGCTGCAGCTCGTCCACCTGCTGCTCGCCGATCTGCTCTGGATCGCACTGGTCGTCGCCGGCGCCGACGCGCTCGTCGGCGACTGACGGAATCCGCCGGCAGCCCGGTCAGCCCGCCACGGGGCGCTTCGGCGGCGGCGCGGTCTCGGCCGGCTTGCCGTCGTGGACGCGGCCGAGGACTTCGGGCAGGTCGATGCCGGCCTGCTTGGCCAGGTCGTGGATCGGCGGCAGCGCCGAGATCAGGCCGCGCAGGAAGTTGCTGGTCGAGCCGCCTTCGCCGGAGCCGCCCGAGTCCCAGACCGTGACCTTTTCGATCTTCAGGTTCTGGATCGCCTTGACCTGCTCGGAGACCAGCTCGGGGAGCTTCTCGATGATCAGCAGCGCCGGCGCCAGGTCCTTCCTGTCACCGCAGATCTTGAGCAGGTTCTCGTAGCCGGAGGCCTTGGCTTCGAGCACCTTGCGCAGGCCCTCGGCCTCGGCGAGATAGCGCGCCAGCACGGCGTCGGCCTCGCCCTTGGCGATCCGGCGCACGCGCTCGGCCTCGGCCTCGGCGTCGACCTCGACCTTCTTGCGCTCGATCATCTGCTGCGCGAGCTCGGTCTTCTCGAGTCGCGCCAGCTCCTGCTCCTTCTCGGCGATCAGCACGTCGCGGGTGGCGTTGGCGAGCGCCACGTCGCCGCGTCGCTTGGCGTCGGCCTGGCGCTCGGCGAGCGTCGCCTGGTACTCGACGATCTTCGCCTTCGACTCGTTCTCGCCGCGCACCGCCTCGGCCTCGAGCGCCGCGACCTTGACGCGCTGGTCCATCTCGGCGTTCTTCTTGCCCTGTGCCGCGAGCGCCTGCTGGGCGGCGATGGCGATCTGCTTCTCGCGCTCGGCGTCGGCCTCGCCGGCGACTCCCTCGGCCTCGAGCTTGGCGGTGCGGATGCGCTGCTCGCGCTCGGCGTTCTTCTGGCCGATCGAGGACTGCGCGATCTGGTCGGCGACCTGCACGTCCATGTCGCGCTTGGCCGCGGCCTGGCCGATCGAGCCCGAGCGGTCGGCCTCGGCGACTTCGACGCGCGCCTGGTTGATCGCTTCCGAAGCGGCCTTGCGGCCGAGCGCCTCGATGTAGCCCGACTCGTCGGTGATGTCGCGGATGTTGACGTTGATCAGCTCGAGGCCGATCTTGTTGACCTCGAGCGAGACATTCTTGTTGACCAGGTCGAGGAACTTCTCGCGGTCCTGGTTGATCTCCTCGATCGACAGCGTCGCGATGACCAGGCGCATCTGGCCGAGGATGATGTCGCGCGCCTGCGCCGCCACCGCCTGCTCCGAGAGGCCGAGCAGGCGCTCGGCGGCGTTGTTCATGATGTCGGGCTGGGTCGAGATGCCGATGGTGAAGGTCGACGGCACGTTGACCCGGATGTTCTTCTTCGACAGCGCGTTGGCGAGCTCGATCTCGATCGTCATCGGCTCGAGATTGAGATAGGCGTAGCTCTGCAGCAGCGGCACGACGAAGGTGCCGCCGCCGTGCATGCACTTGGCCGCGCGCTGGCCCGAGACCTTGCCGTAGACCACCAGGATCCGGTTCGACGGACAGCGCCGGTACTGGCGTACCAGCATGGTGACCAGGAACAGGAAGAGCAGGACCGGCACGCCGATGACGGCGATCGAGCTGAATCCGAACGGCATCTGGAAGTCTCCTAGCAGGGCCATGGGGTCACTCCGCGGGCTCGACGATCAAGGTCTCGTCCTCGGCGCGCGCCGCGACCACCTTGACGTCGCGGAAAGCCTCGAGCCGCGGGCCGGCGCTCTGCGCGCGCACGATCTTCTTGCGTCCCGACACGGTGATCTCGACCTGGCCGTGGCCGGCGCCCTTCTCGGGGATGGTCAGATAGACGCGTCCGATGTGACCGACCGCGGTGGCGAGGTCGTAGCCGACCTCGCGGTTGAGCTTGCGCACGCCGAGCATCATCGCCGAGGCAAGCGTCATCATCAGGAAGCCGAAGCCGGTCGCCGCCGCCGCGCTCGCCAGGCGCCCCAGCCCCCAGTCGATGCGGCAGGCCAGGCCCATCCAGCCGGCGCCCATGAAGAAGGCGAGGATCGAGAGCACCGAGAAGAAGGTGAACGAGGCGTCGCTGTCGACCCCGGCATCGGCGTCGAAGTCGCCGTCGCCGACGTCGCCGCCGCCGAAGAGAGCGAAGCCGAGCCGGAGCAGGAAGAAGACGGTCGCGACGATCGCCAGCAGCCCGTAGGCCACCGCGTCGACCCCGCGCTCGAGCAGCCCCTTGAAGTCGAACAGCAGATCCCACATGGCCCCGCCGCCTCCGGCCGCGCCCCGCGGCCGTTCGTCCTGCCGATGTCCGTCGCTTCGTCTCCCGCGAAGTTACGACGCGAGGCGGGGGGCGTCAAGGACCGCCGACTCGCGGAGACGCCGCGCCAGCTCGCCGCCCGAGACGTCGCACGGCAACGTCAGAGTGCCAGGACCTCGTTTCGAACGAGATCAGGACGCTCCACTCCGGGCCGAGGCCCATCGCTGCTTCGACGTTTCACCGCTCGAATCGCCGCCACGATCCCGACATCGATCGGCTCCAGCCTTCCTCGGAGAGAGGTGCGGTGTCGCTCGCGTCGGGGGCTGCGGCTAGAATGACAGTGATCCTGTCAGCGGGATCCCAGGCACCGAAACCGACGGAGGATCCACAGCATGCCCCCTCGCACGCACAGCGGACGCCGCCGACTGCCCACCCGGGGCAAGGCGCTGATGCAGCTCATCGAGCGCCTGATCCTGTCGGGCAAGCCGCTCGGCGTCGACGAGGCGCGCAAGATCACCGGCCGGTCGGTGCGGACCTGCTTCCGGCTGCTCGACGAGCTGCTGGTCTCCGGCATGGTCGAGGGGACTTCGGTCGCGGGCGTCGTCTTCGTTCCGAAGCTGCGCCGCCGCTTCAAGCGCTGAGCCGACTCGGCCGAAAGGTGACAGTCGCCTTGCGTTCTCTCGACTGCAGTGGGTCGCGAGTCGGCTGACACCCGAAGCCGAGCCCCTTCCGCGGACCCACTCAGGGCATCGACGCCAAGTCGAGGTGCCAGCCGGTGTGGATCCATTGTCCGCCTTCGCGCAGGAACATCTCGGTCAGGCGGCCCCGCAGGATCTGCGTCTTCGGGTCGGTACCGCCGGACTCCACGACGGCCGTGAAGCGGCCGTAGAGAATCACCACGTCGCCGTATCGCTGCGCACGGGTCTCCGGGAACTCGAGAGTCGTGAGCCGCTCCCCCGAGGTCCGGACGGAGCGGGCCTGCTCGAGAGCCGCCGCGCGGGTGACGAAGGCGCCATCGACCATGTTGATGCCGATGAAGTCGTCCGATAGCATCGAACCCAGCCCCGTTTCGTCGCCTGCGAAGTAAGCCCGCCACGCGGCTTCCCGGAGCTCGAGGACCTCGGGGTCGATCGCCGCCGTCGCAGCGGCGCGTAGGGCTACCGGAGACGCGGACCGACCGGACGCTGTGGTGTCCGTCCAGAGGGCCGCCAACCCCACGAGTATGAGCGCGCCGACAAATCTGTTCATAGAGCCTCCTTGGTGGAGGCAAACTAGCTTCGCCGGGGGCGTCGCGACTTGCGGTTTCTTGCCCACTTGGTTCCGCCGCCGCCCAGTAGCGGGGCGATCCTGGCCGTGAACCGCGTCGCCCTGCTCCTTCGCACGCCGGCGGTCTATCTCGAGCGCTTCGATCACCCGCCCGACGTCGTCCACGCCGATCCGGAGTGGGAGCAGGCGCGGAGCCACGCGGTGAGCTTCGTCGACTGCGGCTCGTTCCGGCTGAGGGTCGCCGGCGGGGCCTGGACGGAAGTCACCTCGAAGCACCTGTTCGTCGCCGCACCCCGGATCGAGTTTTCCTGCCGCCATGACGCGGACTTCCCGCGGGATCGGTGCCTGTCGGTGCGCTACACCGAAGAGGCGGTCGAGAGTCTCCGGGGCCAGGGCGCCTCCGGGATCGACGCCGGCGCGCGCGCTCTCGACAACCGCTGCGCCTACCTGAAGGCTCGACTCGAGACCCTCGCCGACGGGGCGGACTCTGCGCGGGCCGAGGCCCTCGCCGGGGATCTCTACCTGGCGCTGCCGGAGCACCCCGGCTCGCCCGCGCGGCCGCTCTTCCGCGCGCACCAGTTGTCCTCGTATGCGGTCCGCGTGGGCCGCGTACTCGAGATGATCGACACCCACTTCGCCGAGCCGTTGTCGCTCTCCCGAATGGCCGCGGAGGCCGGCATGAGCCTCTTCCATTTCGCGCGCGTGTTTCGGGAGCTCGAAGGTCGGCCGCCCCACGCTTTTCTGCTCGACCGCCGTCTCGCCGAGGCGGAAGCGCGCCTGCGCACCGGCGCCTCGGTGACGGAGACCTGCTACGCGGTCGGCTTCGGCTCCCTGAGCCACTTCGTCACGACCTTCCATCGCCACCGGGGCCTCCGGCCGTCGGAAGTCACGCGTGGCGGCGCCTGACCCCGAAGCGCGATTCTGTCGCGGACCTTCTCGGCGGGTTCCGGCGGCGAGCCGCGGATGACTTTCCGCTCGCGAGTCGGAGATCAGGGCAGCGGAATCGCGAGAACGTCCGTCGGCCGGAGTCTCGCCGGGTCCTTCGGGTTCCCGTCCGCGTCGCTCTGACCCGCGTAGCTGTTGGAGATGAAGAGCAGCTCGCCCTCCCGTACGCAGGCCGTCGTCGGGACGACGAACGACGGGTGCCAGGGCTGGAGCACCGTCTCGGCGGTGACGGCGAGGCGCTGCGAGTCGAATCGCCAGCTCACGATCCGCTCGCCTCGATAGCCGTTCTGCACCGCGACGAGCTGGTCGCGGTGGCGGACGAGTCCGTCGACCGCGCCGAGGGTCTTGGCCGGGCCGCGCGCGACCCTCCGTCGGGCGCCGCTGGAGGGCTCGTAGTAGTGCAGGCCGGTGACGTCGGCGACGAGAAGCGCCTGCCTCTCTTCGAGCCAGACCACGCCATTGGGGTAGAAGAACGTGCCGTCGGCGGCGATGCGCTCGAGAGCCGCGCCGCCGGCGCGGATACGCCACAGCGCGCCCGGCTCGCTGTCGGTCACGTAGACGTCGCCGCCCTCCGCGATGGCGACGTCGTTCAGGAGGTGACGTCCGTCGAGAACGGCGGCGCGCACCACGGCACCGCTGTCGAGGTCCACCGAGATGACCCCGGGCCGCGGCTCTCCGGCCTCGCGCTCGGCCTTGCCACGTGGGTTGTGCGCAGCCCAGAGGAGTCGGCGCTGCGAATCGACGTGGAGGCCGAGCACGGCGCCGAGATCCGGGCGCGGCTCGACGAAGTCGCGCACGACCGTGCCGTCGACGCGCACGATCTTGCGGTACTTGCGGCTGCCGAGGAACACGGCGCCCGAGCGCGGGTCACAGGCGATCCCTTCGGGCAGGAAGTCCGCGGGACCCACGGTGAACGCGCGCGGCGCCGCGTCGCCGCGCCACACGCGGGCGGAAAGCCGCTCGGAGAGCGCGCGAAAACGCGGCTGCGAGGCGAGCTTCGGAAAGTCGCTTTCTGGCACCGGGTACGGCCACCCTCCGGACTCGAGCCCATCGAGGAGGAGCAGCGCCCGCTCGGCGTCCCCGCTCTCGGCGGCGAGGTACGCGTCGAGATAGGCGGCGCCCTGATCCGCAGGATCGGCGGCGCGGTGCGCGCGGAGCTCGACGAGCCAGATCGGATCACCGCTCGCCGCAGCCGCGGGGGCGCTCGATGGGCGTGCGCCGGTCGAGCAGGCGGCGGCGAGCAGCAGGAAGGGGAGGGGGAGGCGCACTGGAGCTCGTCGGCTCACGGCGGCGGGCCCTGGGGGGCGCGCTCGCGCGGGCCGTCGGGCTCGTTCTCGCGGCCGAAGACGCGCTTGAGCCAGCTGCGCAGGCCGCCTTCCTTCTCGTCGCGGTCGGCGCGGATGCCGGGGTCGATCGGCTGCGCGAACCAGCCGCCGTGCTCGTGGCAGACACGCGTCGGCACCCTGCCCTCGGGGAAGGCCTCGGCGAGGACGTCGGGGCAGCGATCGGTGGCGAGCTCGCCGGTCGACGGGTCGATCAGCACCACGCGCACGCCGCCGGGCGCCTCGATCTTCGAGTAGCCGCCCGACGGACGCACCGACTTCATGAACGACGTCCAGATCGGCAACGCGGCGCGCGAGCCCGAGAACGGCGTCGGCGTGTCGTCGTCGAAGCCGACCCAGACCAGCGTCGCGCGCTCCGGCGCGTAACCGACGAACCAGTTGTCGCGGCGCTGATTCGAGGTACCGGTCTTGCCGGCGACCGGATCGGCGAGGCCGAGCGCGCGCGCCTGGCGCGCGGTGCCGTAGTCGAGCACTCCCTGGAGCAGCGTGGTCACGAGGTAGGCGGTCTCCGGCGCGATCGCCGGCTCCGGCGCCGGCAACGGCTCGCCGGCGACCCCCTCGCCGGCGCGGTCGAACACCGCCGCGACCCGGTGCACCGGCGGCCGGACGCCGCGGTTGCCGATCGTCGCGTAGCAGGTCAGCAGCTCGACCGGCGCGACCTCGAAGGCGCCGAGCGCGATCGACGGCACCGGCTGGAGCCGCGTCGAGATGCCGCACCTGCGCGCGACGTCGACCACCTTCGGCAGCCCGGTCTGCAGCGCCAGCCGCACCGTCGGGATGTTGAGGCTCTGCTCGACCGCCGCGCGCGCGGTGACCCAGCCGCGGAACTGGTCGTCGTCGTTCTGCGGCTGCCACAGCTTGCCACCCGATTCGATCTCGAGGGGGGCGTCCTCGAGCAGGGTGGCCGGTGTCGCCACGCCGGCCTCGAAGGCCGCGGCGTAGACCAGCGGCTTGAAGGCGCTGCCGGCCTGGCGGCGCGCCTGACCGACCCGGTCGAACTGGCTCGTCGACCAGTCACGGCCGCCGACCCAGGCGCGCACCGCACCGCTCGCCGGCTCGATCGAGACCAGGGCCCCCTGGAGCTCCTGCTCCTTCTTGCGCGCCCGCTCGCTCTTCTCGAGCAACTCTTCGAGCCCCTCGCGGATCGCGCGCTCGGCCTGTTCCTGGTCGGCGAGATCGAGCGTGCCGTGCACCGCGAATCCGCGGTCGGCGGGGTCGGCGATGCCCCAACGCCGCGCGAGCTCCTCCTCGACCGCCGCGACGTAGTACGGCGCGCGCCGCCGGGTCAGCGGCTCGTCGCGGGTCGGCAGCGGCCGCTCGCGCGCGGCGGCGGCGGCGGCCTCCTCCACCCAGCCGAGCTCGACCAGGCGACCCAGGACGAAGTCGCGGCGCTTCTTCGCCGCCTCGGGCTTGCGCAGCGGCGAGTATTCGACCGGCGACTTGATCATCGCCGCGAGCAGCGCGGCGTCGGCGAGGTCGAGCTCGGCGACCGGCCGGCCGAACCAGCCGCGCGCGGCCGCGCCGACGCCGATCAGATTGGCCGAGCCGCTGCGCCCCCAGAAGATCTGGTTGAGATAGGCCTCGAGGATCTCTTCCTTGTCGTAGCGCAGCTCGAGGAAGATGGCGAGCATCGCCTCGCGCGCCTTGCGGCCGACGGTGCGCTCGGAGGTCAGGTAGAGGTTCTTGGCGAGCTGCTGGGTGATGGTCGAGCCGCCCTGGCGGACCTCTCCGCCGCGCAGGTTGGTCCAGAGCGCTCGCGCGATGCCGGTCGGTGACAGCCCTGGGTGCTCGAAAAAAGCGGCGTCCTCGGCGGCGAGCACGGCGCGCACCACCTCGGTCGGGATCTCGTCGAGCGGCGCCGGCCGGCGCTCCATCAGGTCGGGGCCGTACCAGGTCGCGAGCAGCGCCGGCTCGAGCCAGGACTCGGAGACCGGCCGTTCGTCCAGGGCGAGCCGCCGGATCCGCGCACCGTCGAAGTCGACCGCCAGCAGCCCGCCGCCGCCGTCGCCCACCGACGCCCGGAAGCGGCGGCGCGCGATCTCGACGCGCTCGTCGAGGACCCGATAGGTGCCGGGCACCAGGCCGCGCGACTGGACCGAGCGATAGCCGAGGGCGTCGAGCCGGGCGACGAGCCCCTCGAGCTCGAGCGCGAGCCCGGGCGCCAGTCGCGCCGGCCGCGCGTAGAGCCGCGCCGGCTCGACCTCGGGCAGCGTGCGGAACTCGCCCGAGAGCACCCAGTACGGCCAGATGCTCCAGATCAGCACCGCGACGACGGCGAGGCCGACGCCGGCGAAGATCTTCGCCAGCAGCCAGTCGCGCCGCGCCAGCAGCAGGGTCAGGGTTCCGGGCGTCGCCCGTCCGCGCTTGCCGCTCAAGGAGTCTTCGGGCGTCCGGTGCGGGTGACGCCGAGGTCGCGCAGGCGGCCGTCGGCGATGTCGTAGATCCAGCCGTGGACCGCGAGCGACCGGCCCGCCGTCCAGGCGTCGCGCACCACCTGGGTGCGGCAGAGCTTGGCGACCTGCGCGGCGACGTTGGCCTCGGCCAGGCGGGCCGAGCGGCGGGCGCGATCGGGCAGGCGCGCGAGCTCGTCGGCGATCTCCTCGCGCACCTCGTCGACCTCGTGCAGCCAGTGATCGACCAGACCGGCGCGCCGGCCGTCGAGCACCGCCTCGACGCCGCCGCAGCCGTGGTGGCCGCAGACGATGACGTCGCCGACGCCCAGCACGTCGAGGGCGAACTGGACGACCGCGAGCAGGTTGAGGTCGGTCGGCGAGACGATGTTGGCGACGTTGCGGTGGACGAACATCTCACCGGGGTCGAGGTCGGTGATCTGGGTCGCCGGCACCCGGCTGTCCGAGCAGCCGATCCAGAGGAACTTCGGCGACTGTTGGCGCGCGAGCCGTACGAAGAACTCCGGGTCGCGCTGGCTCGTCGCCTCGGCCCAGAGGCGGTTCCTCTCCAGCAGATCGGCCACCCGGAGAGTCAAGCCGGCACCTCCCGCCGGGAGCCTTGCAGGTCCCGCACCATGCAGACGCTGGAGGACGGGCAGATCGTCGAGAACTCCGCCGTCGCCCGGATCCCGGCGGGCGCCGTCGCCCGCTCCACCCGCCGCCACCCGAGCCGCTCGAAGAAGCGGTCGGCGGTGGTGGTCAGCAGCCAGACCTCGGCGACGCCATGCTCGCGCGCCAACTCGAGCGCCGACTCGACCAGCGCGTGGCCGAGACCCGTGCCGCGCGCTTCCGGTGCGACCACGAGCGACCGCAGCAGCGCCGCCTGGCCCGCCAGCTCGAGCCCGACACCACCGAGCAGGCGGCCCGCGCCGTCCGGCCCGACGCGAAAAGTGGCGATGTGAGAGGCCGAGAGGTCGGAAGCGGGCAGTCCGGCAACCTCGAGGAGCCGCAGCAACTCACTGAGATCGTCCGGCCGGGCGGCTCGAATCGAGGTTGCGCTCATCGCGCCGCAAGACTACCGCGAGGGCACGATTCTCGCTCCGATTTCCAGCTTCGCCACCCCGCGTGGCGCTGTCAGGTGTCACGATTCGACCGGTCGACGCCTCCGGAGCGAGAGAGTAGACTGGCCGCTCACGACCGGAGGTGGAGGTATCCCCATGACACCTCGGCATCGCAGTACGGCGCTCGACGGTTTCCGGCTCGTCTGCGGCTCTTCGCTGCTGATCGCGTCGGGCTGGCTCGGGAGCCTCCCGGCCGCCGCGCAGCCCGCGCCGCGCGGCAGCGACCTCCAGGTCAATACCTACACCTGGAGCTTCCAGCAGCTCTCCTCGATCGGCGTCGACACTTTCGGGAACTTCGTCGTCGCCTGGGCCAGCACCGGTTCGGACGGCAGCGACTCCAGCGCCGAGAGCATTCACGCCAGGAGATTCGCTGCCGACGGCACGGCGCTCGGTCCGGGATTCCAGGTCAACACCTACACGACCGGCTCCCAGGACCATCCGGCTCTCTCTGTGAGCCCATTCGGCAGCTTCGTGGTCGTCTGGGAAAGCTACGGGTCGTCCGGTACCGACGACTCCTTCAAGAGCATCCAGGCCCGGGCCTTCGACGCTTTCGGCCTGCCGATCCGCGACCAGTTCCAGGTCAATCTCTACACGGACGGTATCCAATACGGCACTTCGGTTTCGAGCTCCGGCAACGGGGACTTCGTCGTCACCTGGGTGAGCGAGGGCTCCGACGCTTCGGACGACGACGGCACCGCCATTCAGGCGCGACGATTCGACCTGCGGGGGGAGCCCCTCGGCGGCGAGTTTCAGGTCAACTCGTACACGACCGGCAATCAGCTCTACCCGGCGGTCGACTTCGGCCCGGAGGGCTCGTTCATCGTCGCTTGGGAGAGCTGGGGATCGGCCGGAGGTGACACCGACCGCGGCAGCATCCAGGCACGACGTTTTGACGCCTCTGGCGAGCCGGTCGGTAGCGAGTTTCAGGTCAACACTTGGACGACTCTGCGGCAGACCCGGCCCGACGTCGCCGTCGACGCGTCCGGGAGATTCGTCGTGGCCTGGGACGGCTACGGCTCCACTGGATCCGACCAGAGCGCGCTGAGCGTTCATCTCCGGAGGTACGACGCCGGCGGCGTGGCCGCCGGCGACGAGGTGCAGGTGAATCAATACTCGACCGGGCACCAGCTCGGGGCATCGGTCGACGCGACCGCAGACGGCAGTGTCGTCGTGGCGTGGTGGAGCTACGGTTCCTCGGGAACCGACACCTCCTACTCGAGCATCCAGGCACGTAACTGTCACGTCGCGAGCGACTGCCCCGGTAACGAGTTTCAGGTCAATGTCGGCACGGAGAGCTTCCAGTTTCGCCCGGCCGTCGCCGCCGTTCCCGCCGGGGAATTCGTGGTCACTTGGACGAGCTGGATCTCGGAAGGCGACGACGATTCGCTGTCCAGCGTCCAAGTGCGACGCTACGACGCTCTTCTCAGCGACGGGTTCGAAAGCGGCGATACCTCGCGCTGGTCCTCGACGTCGTCATGACGGGCCCCGCCGACGTCGGTTCCATCCGCCGCGCCAGGCTTGACACCGGCGGCCCCGACCGATAGTTGTTAGGGGATGATCGACGAGCTGCTGCTGGCGATCGACGGCTGGAAAGACTCGCTCGGCGTGCTGATCGGCGCGCTGCTGCTCGGAGTGCTGGCGCGCGGGTTCCTGTTCCGCAAGCTCAGGGCGCTCTCGGTCCGGACCGAGACGAAAGCCGACGACGCCCTGCTCGAGGCGACGCGCCGCTTCTGGCTGCCGGCGATCCTGCTCGCCTCGATCCTGCCCGCCACACGCCTGTCGCCTCTCGAGGTGGAGCAGCGCGTCGTCGTGGAGCGTTTCGCGCTGTCCGCACTGCTGCTGGTCTTCACCCTCGCCGCGTCGCGCTTCGCCGGGCTCTGGCTGCGCGGCGTCGGGGACGCCGAGGGCGGTCCGGCGCGGCCCAGCGTCATGCAGAAGGTGGCGCAGATCGCCATCCTGCTGGCCGGTGCGGTCCTGATCCTCGACAACGCCGGAGTCGAGATCAAGACGCTGCTGACCGCGCTGGGCGTCGGCTCGCTGGCCGTGGCGCTGGCGCTCCAGCCGACGCTGTCGAACCTGTTCGCGGGCATCCACCTGTCGGCGTCGAAGCCGATCCGGGTCGGCGACTTCGTGGAGCTCGAGGACGGAACCCAGGGGCGCATCGCCGACATCGGCTGGCGCGCCACCCGGATCGAGCAGTTGGCCGGCAGTATGGTCATCGTCCCCAACGCGCGGCTCTCCGACATGCGTCTGATCAACTATTCGATGCCGGCGCTGCCGCAGGCGATCGTCTTTCCGGTCGGCGTCGCCTACGACTCCGACCTCGAGAAGGTCGAGCGCGCGGCGGTCGAGGTCGCCCGCGAGATTCAGCGCTCGGTGCCCGAGGCCGACCCCGAGCACGAACCGTTCGCGAGGTTCCACACCTTCGGGGCCTCGTCGATCGACTTCAACGTCATCCTGCGCTCGCGCGCCTTCACCGACCGCTTCCCGATCGTCCACGCGTACGTCAAGGCGCTCAAGGCGCGCTTCGACACCGAGGGGATCGAGATCCCCTTCCCGCAGCGGGTCGTGCACTTCCCGGCCCGCGAGGAGACCGCGGGCGAGTGACGGACGCGACGCCCCGGCCGTTCGCGCTGCGCGACTGCGCGTTGATCACCCTCGCGGTCGGCCGCACCGTGCACGGCCTGCGCGAGCTCGCCACCGCTTTCGCCACGGTCCCGGCCGGCTCCCTGCTCCATCACTTCCACGAGTCGTTGCTGCGGCCGTCGTTCGACGACCCGGAGTTCGGCAACGACTTCGCGCTGTGGGCGAGCTCGGCGCTCGGCGATCCGGTGCTCGCCGAACGGCTGGCGGCGATCGACCCGGCATTGCTCGGCGGCGACGGCGAGCGGCTGCGCGCCGCGCTGGTCGAGCTCGCCGAGGAGCGCCTCGCCGAGGTCGCGCACCCCCACTTGGTGCTGCCCGGGCGCGAGTTCCACTTCCTGCGCTCGCAGCTGCTGATCTTCGACGCGGGCCGCGCGATCCGGATCCCGGAGGAGCTCTCCGCCGCGCTACCGGACCTGTCGACGGGCAGCGTCTTCTACCACTTCGTCGACGCCCGGCTGCGCAACGCCGGGGCGATCGACGACTTCACCGTCTGGCTGGCCGAGTGGGGCGAGCGAACCGCCGCGACACGGGCCCGGCTGGCGGCGATCGACCCCGGCTTCGGGTCCCTCGCCGAGCTGCGCCGTCGGATCGCCGACGCGTTCGGCGCGGGACCCCGGGAGGGCCCGGATTGAGCGCGCCGCGGCTGCACGACTACGCGCCGTTCACCGGCGAGGCGGTGCTCGACCAGCTCGCGCAGCTCGCGCGGCCGCTCGCCGGCGCGCGGGTGGTCCACGTCAACTCGACCCGAGCCGGCGGCGGCGTCGCCGAGATCCTCCATCGCATGGTGCCGCTCCAGCGCGAGCTCGGGCTCGAGGCCGAGTGGGAGATCGTCGAGGGCGACGCCGAGTTCTACGGCGTCACCAAGAGCTTCCACAACGCCCTCCAGGGCGACCGCATCGACGTCCCGGCGCGCGGTCTCGAGCACTACCTCGAGGTCAGTCGCGCCAACGCCGCGCGTCTCGGACCCTCGCTCGCCGACGCCGACTACGTCTTCGTCCACGATCCCCAGCCCGCGCCGCTGCTCGAGCTGGTGCCACGGCGCCGCGGCCGCTGGATCTGGCGCTGCCACATCGACGCCAGCCGACCGCACCGGCCGGTCTGGCGCTTTCTCGAGCAGCGCGTTCGCGACTACGACGCCAGCATCTTCTCGATCGCGGCCTTCGCGCGGCCGCTGCCGCACCCGCAGTACCTGATCGCCCCCAGCATCGACCCGCTCTCCGAGAAGAACGTCGAGATCGGCGACGCCGAGGTCGCGGCCACCGCCGCCGAGCTCGGAATCGATCCCGAGCGGCCGCTGATGCTGCAGGTCTCGCGCTTCGACCGCTTCAAGGATCCCGTCGGTGTCGTGCGCGCCTTCCGCGCCGTGCGCGACCACCTGCCCGTCCAGCTGGCGCTCGCCGGCAGCGACGCCGCGGACGACCCGGAAGGGGCCGCCGTGCTCGCCGAGGTGCGCGCCGAGGTCGGCGACGATCCGGACGTCCACCTGCTGCTGCTGCCCGCCGACGCCCATCGCCGCATCAACGCGCTCCAGCGCCGCGCCGAGGTCGTGTTGCAGAAGTCGGTTCGCGAGGGCTTCGGGCTGACCGTCTCCGAGGCTCTGTGGAAGCGCAGGCCCGTGATCGGCGGCGACACCGGAGGCATCCGCCTGCAGGTGATCCCCGGCCACACCGGCTTCCTGGTCAACACCCCCGAGGGCGCGGCGCTGCGCTCGCGCTTCCTGCTGGGCAATCCCGCGGCCGCGCGCGTCATGGGCGAGAAGGGGCGCGAGCACGTGCGCGACAACTTCCTGCTCACCCGCCACTTGCGCGAGTACCTGACGCTGATGCTGGCGCTCGCCGACGGCGGCCGCGACCGCATCGAACTGGCGACGCCGTGACCACCGGTCCGACGCTCGCCGGCATCCCGGACGCGCTCTGGCAGGAGGCCGTCGCGGCGCAGCACCGGTTGCTGGCGATCGACTACGACGGAACGCTGGCGCCCTTCCGCATCGATCCCGGCGAAGCGCGGCCGCTGCCGGCCGCCCGCCGCGCGCTCGAACGCGTCCTCGGGGGCGCGACCACGGTGGTCGTCGTCTCCGGTCGACCATCTGCCGACGTCGCGCGCCTGCTCGGCGCGCCGCCGCTGGCCATCGTCGGCGAGCACGGCTGGACGGTACGGCTGATCGACGGCGGTGAGGTGCGCCATTCGATCCCTCCGGACCGGATCGAGCTCCTCGATCGCGCCGAGAGCCTGGCTCCCAAGCTCGCCCCGGGCCGGCTCGAGCGCAAGCGTGCCTCGGTCGTCGTCCACACGCGAGGTCTCGCGCCGAAGCTGGCCGCCGACGTCGAGCATCGCGCGCTCGACCTGTTCGCCCCGCTCGCCGGCGACGCACTCCGGGTGCGTCCGATCGACGGCGGACTCGAGCTGCGGGTCCGCGGTCGAGACAAGGGGGTCGCGCTCGCCGAGCTCGTGGCCGCGAGCGGACCCGGGACCTTCGTCGCGGCGTTGGGCGACGACGACACCGACGAGGACGCCTTTCGCGCCGCCGCGAGCGCCGGCGGCTGGGGCGTGCGGGTGGGGGCGCCCCGCCCGACCGCCGCGCGCGCCACCCTCGCCACGCCGCACGAGGTCGCCCTCTTCCTGGAGATCTGGGCCGAGCGCATCGCCGCGGCTCCCGCGCAGGAGAACGTCGTGGACCGCACCGCGGGACGGCGATGAGCCGTCTCCTGGTCGTGTCGAACCGACTTCCGGCCGGGCGCCCGGTCGGCACCTCCGGCGAGCTCGAGGTCACCGCCGGAGGACTGGTGCCGGCGTTGCTCGGCGCGCTCGCCGACCGCCCCGGAAGCGTCTGGATCGGCTGGGACTCGCGCGCCCCGGCCGGCGCGGCGCCGACGCGCGCGCGCAGCGGCGGCGTCGAGCTGGTCGGCGTGTCGCTCGGGCGCGCCGAGGTCGAGGGCTACTACGACGGCTTCTGCAACCAGGCGCTGTGGCCCCTGCTCCACTGCTTTCTCCAGCGCGTCGTCTTCGAGCGCGCGCACGTCGAGGCCTACCTGCGCGTCCAGGAGCGCTTCGCGGACGTGGTCGCGAAGCTGGCGAGCCCCGGCGACGCGGTGTGGATCCATGACTATCACCTGGTCGGCCTCGGCGCCGCGCTGCGCCGTCGCGGCGTCGCCGCGAGAATCGGCTTCTTCCTGCACACGCCGTTTCCGCCCGAGGACGTCTGGTCGGTGCTGCCCGGTGCGCGCCGGTTGCTCGCGGATCTCTCCGCCTGCGACCTGGTCGCTTTCCACACCCGCCGCTACCTCGACAACTACGTGCGCGCCTGCGAGCGCGAGCTCGGCGCGCGCTGGAACGGCGAGCACCTGATCCAGGAAGGCGGATCGCAGCGGGTCGCGGTCCACCCGGTCGGCATCGAGCCGGACGAGCTCGGGCAGGCCGCCGGCCGGCCCGGTCGCGAGGGCCCGGGCGGCCTCGCGCGATTCGCCCGCGGACGCAAGGTGATCCTCGGCGTCGACCGGCTCGACTACACCAAGGGGCTGGTCGAGCGCTTCCGCGCCTTCGAGCTGCTGCTCGCGGAGCATCCGGAGTGGCACGACCGCGTCACCTTCGTCCAGATCGCCTCGCCGACCCGCGGCAACCTCGCCTCGTACGCCGCGCAGCGGCGCGAGCTCGAGGAACTGGTGGGGCGGATCAACGGCCGCTTCGGCCGCGTCGACTGGGTTCCGATCCGCTACCTCTACCGCTCCTTCCCGCGCTCGACGCTGGCGCGCTACTACCGCGCCGCCGACGTCGCCCTGGTCACGCCGCTGCGCGACGGCATGAACCTGGTCGCCAAGGAGTACGTCGCGTGCCAGGACCCGGAAGATCCGGGCGCGCTCGTGCTCAGCCGCTTCGCGGGCGCCGCCGAGCGGATGGCGGACGCGCTGCTGGTCAATCCCTACTTCCCCGCCGAGGTCGCCGGGACGTTGCACGCCGCCCTCGAGCTGCCGCTCGAGGAGCGCCGCCGGCGCCACGCCCGCCTGCTCGCCGAAGTTCGCGAGAACACCTCGAACCGCTGGGCCGACGGCTTCCTCGCCGACCTCGGCGCTTCAGCGCGGGACGGCGAAGAGCTGCGCCAGCGCCGAAACCGCGAGCGGCCGGTCACGGTCGAGTAGACCGGTCGCGTGCGCCGCGGCGCCGAGCACGCGCTCCGGCGTCCAGCCGGCGTCGCGCAGGTCGGCGACGCCGGTGTCGCGCGAGGACTTCGAGAGCTTGGCGCCGTCGGGCTTGACGATCAGCGGATGGTGGAGGAAGCGCGGCGGCCGCTCGCGACCGGCGAGCGCCGCGAGCTGGATCTGGCGGCCGGTCGAGGCGAGCAGATCCTCGCCACGGATCACCAGGTCGACCCCCTGTTCGAGGTCGTCGACCACCACCGCGAACTGGTAGGTCCAGTTGCCGTCGCGATCGCGCGCGAGCAGGTCGCCGCATTGGTCGGCAGGGACCTGCGCGAGGGCACCGAGCCGCAGGTCGTCGAAGCGGATCTCCACGCGGTCGAGACGGACCCGGCGCATCGGCGAGGCATCGTCGGGCAGGGCGCGCTCGCGACAGGTGCCGGGGTAGCGCGCCTCCTCCCCGGGCGCGACCGGCGCCGCCGCGGCGACCTCGCGCCGCGTGCAGGCGCATACGTAGACCTGGCCTCGCGCCGACAGCCGGTCGAGCGCGTCGCGGTAGAGCGCGTCGCGCTCGCTCTGGCGCACCGGCGGCGCGTCGGGCTCGAGGCCGAGCCACTCGAGGTCGTCGTGGATGCCGCGCTCGTACTCGGACCGGCTGCGCACGCGGTCGTGGTCCTCGACGCGCAGCAGCACCCGGCCGCCGAAGGCGCGCGCCAGCCCCCAGACCCAGACCGCGTTGGCGGCGTGACCGAGGTGGAGCCGGCCGGTGGGAGCCGGCGCGAAACGCGTGGTGAACCCGGCGCCGAGTCCGGAGAGCCGAAGCCTCAACGATCGAGCCGGAGCGTGACCGACTGCGAAGAGACGACGGCACCAGCCTGGCGTACCAAGACGACGTGGTCGATCCGCTCGCCGCCCGCTCCGACGAGAATCTGGACCTCGACGTCGAAGCCCGCCCCCGAACCGAACGCGAACGCCGTCGAGCCCTCGCGAGCTTCGACCTGCGGCTCGGCGAGCGCGAGCTTCGTGGGCAGGTCTCGCACCGTCGTGCGGCAGGCGTAGGTTCCCTCGCCGGCCCGCTGGACGTCGATCTCGACGCCGATACGCTCGCCGCGCGGCGTCGCCGCCGCCTCGGCGGCCACGACCGCTCCGGCGGCGATCAGGGCGAGCGCGACGACGATCGCCGCGTCGATTGCGGTTCTGGAGCTCATGGCGACCTCCTGGTCGATTTCTCCACCGTCATCGTTCGGGCTCGACGCGGTAGCGCGAGCCGTCCTTGGCCACTTCGTGCTCGGTCGACTTGCCACGCGGAATCGACAGCGTGCGCCAGCGCGGACCGGCCAGGTGCTTGGCGAGGAAGACGATCTGGCCGGCGTGATGGGCGTAGTGGACGAGCTGGCGGTCGATCGCCTCGAGCACGGTGTGCGGCTCGCCGCGGATCGTCACCGTGCGCAGCAGGTCGCCGGGAGCGAGCGCGCCGACCGCCGAGAGCACCAGCTCCCACCCCTCGTGCCAGCGCGCCATCAGCGCGGCGCGATCGTCGGCGCCGGCGATCTCGAACTCCGTGTCCCGTTGGCGATCCGCCTTCTCGCCGTCGCTGGTCAGGAAGTCGCGCCAGCGCGAGCGCTGGTTGCCGGCGACGTGTTTGACGATCAGCGCCAGGCTGTTCGCCTCCGGATCGAGAGCGTGGAAGAACTGCTCGTCGCCGACCTGCGCGAGCGCGTCCTCGGCGAGCTTGCGCTGCTTGCGGAACGACACCAACGCGTCGTCCAGATAGTGCCTGCCGATGTCCATCGCCGGCTCCTCCCGAGCCAAGTCTAGCCCGCGCCGACGTGACACACTGGCTCCGGCGCGCCGCTTGCAGAGCGGACCTGGAGACGACTCCCCGCCTCGAGAGGAGGAAGCGATGCCCGACTTCGATCCGATGCCCCGCGATGCGGACGCGCGAACCCGGCCGCACGTGGTCGAGTCGCGCGAGGAGGACACCGCGGGCGGCGGCGGCGGCCGGCGACCCGGGGGCGGAGTCGCTTCGATCGCGATCGCTGTCGTCCTCGTCGCCGGGCTCGCGGCCCTGGCCTGGTGGAAGCTCAGGCCCGTCGCGGCTTCACGTCCGGCGGCGCCGGCCGCGGCGCTCGACGGCGGCGCGGCGGCGTCGAGCGCCCCCGCCGCGCCTCCGGCAACCGCGCCGGAACCGCCGCTGCCCCCGCTCGACGCCAGCGACGGCAACGTCCGGGAGCTGGGCGCCGGGCTCTCCGGCGACGCCGCCTTCGCCGGCTGGCTGGGCCACGACGACCTGGTGCGCCGGTTCGTCGCCGCGGTCGCCAACGTCGCCGAAGGCGCGAGTCCGGCGAGTCACGTTCCGTTCCTGCGGCCATCGCAGCCGTTCCGCACCGTCGAGCGCGGCGACCGGACGGTGATCGACCCCGCCACCTTTCGCCGCCACGATCTGGCGGTCGGAGCGCTCACCAGCCTCGATGCCGCGGCCTGCGCCCGCGCGCTGCGCCGGCTCGAGCCGCTGTTCGACGCCGCCTGGCGCGAGCTCGGCGACCCGCGGCGTGACTTCCGCGAGACGCTGTCGACGGCGATCTCGCGGTTGGCCGCGGTACCGATACCGGAGGGCGAGATCGCGGTCGTGCCCGACGGCGTCGTCTGGGCCTACGCCGATCCGGAGCTCGAGCGCCGCCCCGCCGCCGAGAAGCTGCTGTTGCGAATGGGCCCCGACCATGCTCGCCGCCTGCGCGACTGGCTCCGCGAACTCGCCGCCGCGCGCGCCGGCGCCTGACGGTCAGTCGACCTTCGGCGCGCCGAGCTCGACGACGCGCGCGGTACCCGACTCGCGCCGAACCCGCTCCGGCCGCCCGGGCTCGCCGACGACCCGGTCCCGCGTCGGCGCGCCGCCGGGACGCAGGAAGGCCGCGATGTCGACGGCGACGTCGGCGGGGATCGCCCACTGCAGGTTGTGGCCGATCTCGCCGTCGGGGATGCCGTTCTCGGGCAGCGATCGCTCGCCGTAGGCCTTCCAGTAGGAGACATGGCCGTGCTGCTCGGCGGCGGCGGCGAGTGCGGCGCGCAGCCCCGACTGGTCTGGGTCCTCGGGCACGATCGCGTCCTGGGTCCCCCACAGCGCGAGGGTCGGCGCCGCGATCGTGGCGAGGCGCGCGGGATGCTCAGGATCGAGATCGAGCAGCGCGCGCAGCGAGCCGATCCAGGCACCGAGCGCGACCCGCTCGGTCTCTTCGGCGATCGTCGCGAGCAGCGCCGGCGCGGCCGCCGGCTCGGTCACCCACTGCTGGCGGATCCACTCCGAAGCCTCGGCGCCGAGCTCGGCCGGCGCCAGCGACCAGGCCCCGGCGGGCCACTCGAGCCCGCGCTTCTCGACCGCCGGGCGCCAGCTGCCTTCGAGCAGGCCGTCGAGCAGAAAGACGCGCGCCACCGCGTTGCCGCGGGTCGACGCGGTCGAGCCGATCAGCACCAGGCGGTCGACCCGCTCGGGCCGGGTGATGGCGACCTGCTGCGCCACCATGCTGCCGAGGGAATGGCCGACCAGGTGCGCGCGTGCGATGCCGAGATGGTCGAGCAGCGCGACCAGGTCGGCCGCGAAGTCGACCGGACGGAAACAGCGCTCGGGTGCCGCCGCGCAGCGGGCCGGATCGGGCATCGAGGAGGCGCCGTGGCCGCGCAGGTCGGGCAGGATCAGGCGCAGCTGCGGGCGCCGGCGGTCGAGCTCCTCGGCGGTGCCGAGAAACGAGCGCGAGGTGTCGGTGTAGCCGTGGATCATCAACACCGGCTCGCCGTCCGGGTCGCCCAGTTCGAGCCACGCGAGGTGGATGCCGGTGGGCAGCAGGGTCGAGCGTCGGACCAGACGCGGCTGGGCGGCGGAGTCGGCCAGCACCGCGCCGGGGAGCAGCAGAAGCCCGGCGGCCAGGCCGCCGAGCGGGAAGAGCTTCGGAATCATCATCGGGTTCTCCGGAAGGTCGCCGGCGCTTCCCGGGTGCGCGCCGGAACGCGCATCCTCCGTCCGGGCGGTCGGCTCCGGAACCCGCGAAAGTCAGGGCGCCGCGCCCCTCCTAGGTGCGAGCTGCCGCGCTTCGACAGGTCGAGGCGGAGCGATCGACGGGTCGCCGCCGACGCGCCGCGCGCGCACGACGAAACGCTCCGGCGCCGGCCCGATGTAGCGGAACGGGTAGCAGGTGACGAGCGTCAGCGCCGGATGATCGGTCGCGGCGAGCACCGCGACGTCGTGGGGCGCCACCACCGAGAACCACTCGACCCGGTACTCGTCGGTCCCGGAGGGTGCCTCGAGGCGCACCAGGTCGCCGACGCGGATCCCTTCGAGCGGCCGGAAGAAGGTGTCGCGGTGGGCCGCCAGCGCGATGTTGCCGATCTCTCCCGGCCGCGCGCTCGACGGCAGGTGCCCGACGGCACGCGAGAGGACCGACTCCTCCACGCCTTCGGCGACGACCGCCTCCAGTCCGAGGCGCGGAATCCGCAGCTTCGCGAGCGGCGTCCCTTCGGCGAGCGCCGGACGGGCGATGGCCCCCGGCACCGGCGTCGCGATGACCTGCTCGAGCTGACGCCCCGCACGCCACTGGTAGAGGCCGGCGTCGGCCCGCACGCCGACCGCCGCGGTCAGCAGCACGGCGCCGGTCGCCCACAGGCCGATCTCGACCCGGCGCATTTCACGGTCGGCTCGACGCGCCACGGCCCGGAAGCGACCGAGTGCGACAGAGAAGAACGCCCGGGCGGGTCGCCCCGCCCGGGCAGGTCGCGCTGCGTCCTCGCGACCGGAACTGAACCACTTCCACCGCATCGGATCTTCGACTTCAGCTCAGCTTGCGACGGGCGATCCGCAGTCCGGCCGCGGCGCCGGCGCTGCCGGCCCCGAGCAGGGCGATCAACGCGAGCGGGCTGGCGGTCTGCGGCAGCTCGGCGTCGGCGTCGGCGGTCACGGCGACCTCGTCGTCGGCGTCGATCGTCACTTCGGCCTCGGCGTCGGCGTCGAGATTGAGGTCGGCGCGGTTGTCGGCGTCCTGCGCCGCGTCGTCGACGTCGACTCCGGTCGCGGGCTCGGCGACCGGCTCGGCCGCCGGCTCGTCGACCGGCGCCGGGTTCGCGGGAGGCATCGTCTGGGGCTCGGCGGTCTGCGCCGCCAGCGGCGCGGCGAGGACGGCGAGCAGGGCGGCCAGCATCGAAGTTTCACGAATACGCATCGTTGTTCCTCCTGGGACGCCCCGTTCGGGGGGCGGGTCCGTTCCGCCATCGCTGCGGGTGCGCCCCGCCGGATCGCGGACGCCGGATCCCAGGAGCAGCGCCCGTGCCATGCGGCGCGGGAACGGACAAACGGCTGATCGTCAACGGTTTGACGCGGGAGCGAGGGGTTCGTCGCGGAGTCTTCGTTTCCCGCCGGGCGCGGCAGATTGAAGAAAAGGGGCAGGCTCCGGGCGCTTCCTCGCTCAACTCGCGCTGAAAATCGGGGGCGCCGGGGCCGGACAGAACGGATCGCGGAAGCGGGTTCGCCAGGGATGGGTGCGGGAATCGTCCGGCCAGATCGAAGCGAGCACGCGACGGAAGTTGCCACCGAGCACCGCCGCCACGTCGGCCGCGGCGAATCCGCGCGAGAGCAGGCCGTCGGCGATCTGATAGACGCGCAGCTCGGGCACCAGACCACGGATCGCGTAGAACGGACGGACCTTGCCGCTGGCCGGTTCGCGCGCGTCGACGTCGACGTCGCTGCCCAGGCCGACGTGCTCGACGCCGGCGATCCGCGCCACGTGCTCGAAGTGGTCGAGCAGGTCCTCGATGGTCGGCGAGCCGCCGCCGACGAAGGCGCGGACGGCGGTGATCCCCATCACCCCACCGCGCGCGGCGAGCCCGCGGATCAGCTCGTCGGAGCGCCCGCGCGGCTGCCAGGGCACGAGCTTCCGGCAGTTGGCGTGGGTGAAGAGCGCCGGGACCTTCGACGCCGCGATCGCCTCGAGCGCGGTGCGCTCACCGCAGTGCGAGAGGTCGATCGCCATGCCCAGCCGGTTCATCTCGGCCACGACCTCGATTCCGAAGGGAGTCAGGCCGCGGTCTCGCGTCACGTGGCAGCCGGATCCGAGCCGGTTCGCGTCGTTGTAGGTGAGCTGCGAGACGCGCTGCCCGAGCTCGTGAAACCGCGCGACGTCGGCCGTCTCGCGGAAGTGGTCGGAGTCCTGCAGGCCGAGGACCACGCCGATCGACCCGCGCGCAGCCGCGCGATCGAGGTCCTCGACCGTCGCAACCCGCGCCAGGAAGCAGCCGCCGGCGTCGAGCAGCCGGTTCCACTCGGCGAGCCAGCGCTCGGCTCCGGCGCGCGCGTCGCGCGCCGAGGTCTCGACCGCGGGGTGGAAGACGCTCACGCCCAGCCGCTCGATGTCGCGGAACTCGGACTCGCCGAAGCTGTCCGGCGCGCGCATCCAGCCCTTCAGCCGCGGCCAGTCGAGGGTCAGCAAGCCGAGCATGTCGATGACCACCGTCTCGCGCACCAGATCGACGGCGCGGACCGAGACGGTCACCCGGCTCGCTGCCTCCAGCCGGCAGCGACCGAAATTGAGCATCGGACCGCCGACAGCGCCGAGCGCCGCGGCCAGTCCGCCGGAGAGCAGCCGACGGCGATCGATTCGAGCCGCGCGCGCGGAGCCGACGACCATCCGTCGCCGCTCGTGCAATCCCGCTGCCGGCAATCGGCGAATTTCCGGCATCGTCCTTGCTTTCCCTCCTCGGCGACGGCGAGGAGAACGAGGAGGAAGCGATGTCAGTTCCCTCAAAAGTCTGGCCCCCACTCCGTCGGCTTCCGATCGTTCTCCTCGTCGTCCTTTCCGGCTGCCGCTCGGCACCGCTGCCGCCGGCCGCCCCGCCGCCCCCCCCGGAGCCGCCACCGATCGTCCTGCCGCCGATCCCCGACGTGGTCGGGGAGACCCGTCGGATCGAGGAGGCGCTCGAGACGGTCGAGATCGAGCTCGCTCCGAGCGAAGCGGCCGTCCCCGTCGAAAGCCCGGCTCCGGACGAGTCGGCTCTCCCGGCTCCCGCCTCCGAACCCGCCGATCCGCCGGATCCGCCCGCCCTGGCCTGACGCCGCCGCGTCGCACCACCGCTCGTCCCGCGGCGCGGTCGGCTGGCACCACGACCTCTCCCGGCGCGATCCGAACCGCGCGAGACTCGGTCCGGGCGCCGTCGTTCCGGCGCCGAGCGGAGGTCGAATGGGCTCGGGTTCGCCATCCAAGGTGCCAGCTACCGCCATCGTCCGCGCGATCGCACTCGGCGCGCTGGCGGTGGGCGTGCTCGACGGCCTCGACGCGATCGTGGTCTGGGCCCTGCGGGGCGTCGGACCGCAGCGGGTGTTCCAGGGCATCGCGGCCGGGCTGCTCGGCCCCGGGGCCTTCCAGCTCGGCGCGCCGGCCGCCGTCCTCGGCCTCGCGCTCCACTTCCTGATCGCCACCGTGGTGGTCGCGGTCTACGTGCTCGCGAGTCGCGCGCTGCCGGCGCTGCTGCGCCGGCCGGTGATCTGCGGCGCGAGCTACGGCGTCGCGGTCTGGCTGGTGATGAACTTCGCGGTGATTCCCCTCGCATTCGACCGGGCGCCGAGATTCTCGGTCGTGATGGTCGCCAACGGCCTCTTCGCCCACGTCTTCCTGGTCGGCCTGCCCGCCACCTGGGCGGCGCGCCGCGCCGACCGCGCCCCCGAACGCGTCGCGCTCGCCGCCGAGCCGCACGGGTCGTAGGATCCGCGCATGCCGCTACCGTCGACGGTCTCGCCGCTGGTCGCGGTCGATCGCGACCTGCCGGTGCCGATCCACCGTCAGATCTATGCCGGCTATCGCGAGGCGATCGTCGACGGACGGCTGCGCGCCGGCGAGCGGATGCCGTCGACCCGCGCGCTCGCCACCGAGCTCGGCGTCTCGCGCCAGCCGGTGCTCGAGGCCTTCGAGCAGTTGCTCGCCGAGGGCTACTGCGAGGCGCGGCACGGCTCCGGTACTTTCGTCGCGTCCGAGCTCCCCGCCGACCGCCGTCCGGCGCGACCGCCCGCGGCACCGCCGCCCGCCGCGCCGCGCCGCGCCGCTTCGCGACGCTCGGCTGCGCTGGTGCGCCCGCCGGTGCCGTGGCTGCGCCGGCAGGGACCGTTCAACATCGGCGAGGTCGCCTTCGACCGCTTTCCGCTCGCCGCCTGGTCGCGCCTCGCCTCGCGTCTCGCACGCACGACGCGCACGGACGATCTGCGCTACGGCGACGCCGCCGGACTCGTCGAGCTGCGGCGGGCGATCGCGGCCTACCTGCGCACCGCGCGCGCGGTGCGCTGCGAGCCGGAGCAGATCCTGATCGTCAGCGGTTCACAACAGGCGCTCGAGATCGCCGCGCGCACCGTGATCGACCCGCGACAGAGCGTCTGGTTCGAAGACCCCGGCTACTGGGGCGCGCGCGACGCGCTGACGGCCGCCGGCGCCGAGCTGGTGCCGGTGCCGGTCGACGCCGAAGGGCTCGACGTCGCCG
Organism: Acidobacteriota bacterium; assembly: GCA_045862895.1. Lineage (GTDB taxonomy): Bacteria > Acidobacteriota > Thermoanaerobaculia > Multivoradales > JAGPDF01 > JACTMI01. The sequence goes on along the minus strand of BTUO01000003.1, from coordinate 332,843 downwards.
CCGGCCGTCGCGCGGCCGCACGGGCGCGCGCCGTCTACGTCACGCCGTCGCACCAGTTCCCGCTCGGCGCCACGATGAGCGCCGGCCGCCGTCTGCAGCTGCTCGACTGGGCGCGGCGAGCGGGCGCCTGGATCCTCGAGGACGACTACGACAGCGAGCTGCGCTTCGACCGTCAGCCGAACACGTCGCTGCAGAGTCTCGATCGCGACGCCCGAGTGCTGTTCGTCGGCACCTTCAGCAAGGTCCTGTTCCCCGCGCTGCGGCTCGGCTACCTGGTGGTACCCCCCGACCTGGTCGAGCGCGCCACCGCGGTGCGCCGCGTCATGGACATCTGCCCGCCCCGCGCCACCCAGGCACTGGTCGCCGCCTTCCTCGCCGAAGGTCACTTCGCCCGCCACCTGCGCCGAATGCGCGTGGTCTACGCAGAGCGGAGGCAGGCCCTGGTCGGGGCGCTCGAGCGCCACGCCGGCGACCTGCTCGAGGTGATCGGCGATCCGGCGGGGATGCTGCTGGTGGCCGCGCTCCGCCGCGCCCAGGACGACGTCGCGCTCGCGCACCGCGCCGAAGCGGAGGGGTTGCGAACGATGCCGCTGTCGCGCAGCTATACCGGACCGCGCGCACGGCACGGCTTCATTCTCGGCTACGGCGGCGCCCGGCCGGCCGAGCTGACGCCGGCGGTTCGCAAGCTGCGCCGCCTGCTCGGGCCCGCGTGACCAGCGTCCCGCGGCGCTTGGTCAGGCTCGAAGCGAGCGGCCGAGCACCTGCCGGCGGTAGCGGCGCGACATCGACAACCGCGCGCCGCCGCGCAGCAGCACCTCGTACTGCCCGCTGCGCTCGCCGCGCAGCTCGACCACCCGGTCGAGGTTGACCACCGCGCTGCGGTGGATGCGCACGAAGCGTGACGGATCGACGCGGGCGGCCAGATCCGCCAGGGTCTGGCGGTGCAGGTGCGACTCGGCGCCGACGTGGAGCCGGACGTAGTTGCCGGCGGCTTCGATCCAGTCGACCTCCTCGAGTCGGACGACGACCCAGCGCCGGCGTTTGCGCACCAGCAGGCGGTCGATCGGCCGATCGTTCGCCGGCCGGGGCCCGCTTCCGGCGGGCGGCGTCGGGGGGAAGATGAGCAGGGGGATCATCGGAACACTCTCCATCCGGAGAGTGGTATCCAGCAATATCCACTTCCTGAAGTTCCTGGATATCCACTTGGAGCCACGGCGGTCGCGGCTCCGCGGGCACGGAAAAGGGGGGAGGCTCGCGCCTCCCCCCGGAGAATCCCTACCGGCCGCGATTCAGCGACCGAACGACAGCCGGACGCCGACCGAGATGGCACGCGGTCCGACCCAGAGGATCGGATCGCCGAACTCGGTGGTCCCGGTACCCGACTCCAGGCTCTCGGTGAGGATCGCGTCCTGGTCGTCGGTGGCGTTGAAGACCGACAGGAAGAACTCGCTGCCGACCGGACCGAAGGCCCGCTGGTAGCTGGCCGACAGGTCGAGGACTCCGTAGGACGGATTCTCGACCGCGCCGACCGTCCCCGGCTCAGCCCAACCCGCAAAGTTGTCGACCGCGCCGTTGAACTCGAAGTTCCCGGGTCCGCCACCGACCGGCAGGTTGCGGTTGAAGGTGCGGAATGCGCGGGTCGTGTAGACGCCCGAGTTCCACCGGTACGAGCCGCCCAGCACCAGACCGAAGTCGAAGTGATACGAACCGGCGAGCTTGACCAGGTGGTCGATCGAGCCCGGCTGGGTGCCCTCGACGTTGGGGGCACGCGGATCGAGGAAGAGGACGTCCCCGGCGAAGTCCGCGTTCGAGTCCGAGTTGCTGTTGCCGACGGCGTCGGTGTAGGTGTACGAGAACAGGCCCTGCCACTTGTTCGACAGGCGCTTGCGGAAGACCAGCTCGGCGCCGTCGAGCTCGCGCTTGCCGCCGGCGAGCGTCGCGATGAAGAAGTTGATGCCCTCCGGAATCTCGCTGTAGCCGAAGTACTCGGGGCCGAGGAAGAGCGCGCCCGGGGCGTTCGGATCGCCGGAGTAGCACTCGCCGGCGTACAGGCAGAGGTCGTAGTCCTCGATGATGTTCTTGGTCTCGCGGTGGAAGACCGAGAACTCGACCGCCATGCTGTTGCCGAGATCGCGCTGATAGGTGGTCAGGATCTCGTCGGTGTAGGGCGTTTCGGTGGTCGGCGCGAAGGTCGCGTCGAGCACCACCGGGCCGCCGCGCGTCCGGTAGGTGACCCACTGGCCGTTGGCGAACACCTGCTCCTCGGTCACCGCACCCGAGAGCGTGCCGGCGAAGTTGGTCAGGTTGTTGCGGATCGGGTCGTAATAGCGGCCGTAGTAGGCCGAGAGCTTCTGGCGACCGTCGCCGTTGATGTCCCACGCGCCGCTGATGCGAGGCGCGACCTCGTAGTCGAAGGTGAAGATGTCCTCGCCCGTGGTCGCGACGTGGGTCCACTCTTCGGCGCGAACGCCGACGTTGAAGGTGAAATTGCTGACCCGGAAGGAGTCCTGCAGGTAGAACGAGGTGCCCTCCGACTTGGTCTCCTGCGAGCCGCCGGTGACCTGGATGCTGCGGTCGTAGTTGATGGCGCCGTTGGGGTTGCCGGCGGTGCTGGTGAAGTGGAGCGCGTTGCCGAGCTCGGTCTGGGTGATGGCGCCGTCGTGGTTGGTGTCGAACGCGTCGTAGAACGACTGCCGGTTCGCGCTCGAGTTGACGGTGTTCATGAAGCCGTTGAAGTCGCTGGTGTTGTTGGGATTGAAGAAGCTGTTGGTCAGCTGTCCGGCGCCCGCCAGGGCCGAGAGCTCCGCCGCGGAGATGCCGGCGAGGCCCGGATTGAGCGAACCGCGGTACTGGGCCGCTTCCGGACCGGTGAAGGTGGTGTCGCGGAAGTTGATGTGATCCTGGAAGTCCGCGCCGAACTTGATCGAGTGATCGACCGAGCCGGTCGACAGGAACCACTCGAGGTCGCCCTTGTAGAACTCGGTGTCGCGCTCGCTGATCAGGATCGATCCGGCTCCGCCGAGCTGCTGGGCGGTCAGGGGAGCGGCGTCGCTGCGGCGGAAGATGATGTTGTTGAGCGGGCTCTCGTCCGCGACGAACTGCGAGAGCTCGCCGTTGTGCTTGCCGCCGCCGATGCTCACGACGGTCGGGCCGAAGATGCCGGTGTAGTTGAGGATGAAGCGGTCGCCGCCCTGCTCCTGCGGGCGGTCGCGGTTGGCGACGACGGTGCGGGAGTTCGAGCCGCTGATCTCGGTCGGGTCGCTCATGTAGGTCGCCGCGACGCTGTGCCGATCGGTCAGCGCGCCGGAGAGCTTGAAGAAGGCCTGTTCGTCGTCGCGCTCGACGGTACGGAGGAACTCGTTGGTGTCGAGCGTGTTGATGTCGTCCGCCTGGTTGATCTCGCGATAGCTGCCGAAGAACCAGGCCTTGTCGCCGCGGACGAACGGCCCGCCGACGGTGAGGGCGAGGTCGTCCCGCTCGTAGTCCGCTTCGGCGATGTTCTCGTTGTCGGCGATCAGGCTCTCGTCTTCGCGGTCGTAGCGGACGGAGCCCGAGAAGCTCGAGCCGCCGGTCTTGGTGATCACGCTCGAGACCAGCCCGGGCGCGCCGACGAACTCCGCCGGAATGCCGCCGGTCACGACCTTCTGCTCCTGGATGATCTCGGTGTTCAGGTTGGCGCCGAAGGTTCCGGTCAGCGGATCGGTGATGTTGATGCCCTCGACGTAGTAGAAGTTGTCCGAAGAGGCGCCCACGGTGACGCCGGCGGCGTCCGGGATGTCCGCGTAGTTCAAGCCCGAGCGCGACGCCGGATTGCCCGATCCGTTCCGGTTGGTCGAGCTGACGTCCGGCATGACGCCCGGCACCAGCTGCAGGTAGCTCTGGTAGGAGCGCCGGGTCGGCAGGGCCTCGGTGAGCTCGAGCGTGATGTCCTGGCCGGTGATGGCGCTGGTGACGTCGACCAGCGGCGTCTCCGCGACCACGGTCAGCTCTTCCGTGACCTCGGCGAGCTGCAGCGTGACGCGCAGCGTCGCGGTCTGCCCGGAAGTGACCAGCACGTTCTCGTTGCGCGCGCCGTTGAAGCCGGCGAGCGTCGAGGTCACGACGTAGCTGGGCGACGGGTCGAGCGCGGGCAGCAGCGCCTCGCCGCTCGCCCCGGTCGTGGTCGAGCGCTTGACCACGGAGTCGACCGTCTCGGCCGAAACCGTCACGCCCGGCAGCGCCCCGCCGTCGGCGTCGGTCACGATCACCCGGATCTGACCGGTCGACGTCTGCGCGACGGCCGGGGCCGCGACGACGGCACCGACGACGAGCAGCGTCAGGAACGATCTCCACATTCGACTCATTCGAGCCTCCTGCGCGTGCCCCCGCTCCCGGAGGCTCGCATCGCGGACCGGTCGATTCCGGCCCGGCCGGCTCGATAGCAATCGCGGGGCCCCGGAACCGACGCCTGGGATGAACCGTCGCCCGCCCGGGGGCGAACGCCGCTGTCGCGCCACCGGCCGCGTTTCCGCGACGCGCCGGCTCGACTTGCTCCGCGGGCCGGTGCCGCGGAACTTCGGCGCAGTGGATCGCGGCTCCGGCGGGCCGGATCGTGCGGGCCCTCGGTGCGGGTCGCGAAGGATCCGTTCGGAGCCGGCGTCCAACCGGTCCAGGGACGACATCCAACTCGTCCCCGAGAGGAGGAAGCCGACATGCGACGCAATCGTCGAACCGCTTCGTTCGTCCGCCGCTTCGCCGCCCTGGCGCTCGGGCTGGCTCTCCCGGTCGCCGTGGCGCGCCCGGCCGCGGGTGCCTGTCAAGGTGCCTACACGCAGTACTTCCGCACCTTCGAATGCACGTGGGCGAACACCGGCTCCAACCCGTTCTTCCCGCTCGAGCCGGGTCGCTGGTCGGAGCTGCGCGGCCAGGTCGACGGCGAGTTGGTCGAGCTGCGAATCTCGGTCCTGTTCGACACCGAAACCGTCGCCGGCGTCGAGACGCGCGTGGTCGAGGAGCGGGAGTGGGTCGACGGCGAGCTCGCGGAGGTGTCGCGCAACTACTTCGCCGTCTGCCAGCAGAACGGCAACGTCTTCTACTTCGGCGAGGACGTCGACATCTACGAGGACGGCGAAATCGTCAGTCACGACGGCGCCTGGCGCGCCGGGCTCGCCGGCGCGCGCGCCGGCGTCATCATGCCCGGCTCCTACCTGCTGGGATCCGCCTACTACCAGGAGATCGCGCCGCAGACCGCGCTCGACCGCGGCTGCCACACCGGCATGGCGCTGCGGGTCTGGACCCCGGCCGGCAACTTCCGCGGCTGCGTCCAGGTGGACGAGACCACGCCGCTCGAGCCCGACGACCTGTCGGTGAAGCGCTACTGCCCGGACGTCGGCCTGGTCTACGACGACGGCGTGCGCCTGGTCGACTGGAGCGAGGCGTTCTCGAGCAAGCCGCCGAGCGAGGGGCATCCGAGCGACGAGCTCTGGCGCGACTGGCCGTGAGCCGCCAGCGGAGGTGAGGCGGGTCCGGGAGGCGAGTCGCTTCGACTCGCCTCCCTCCCGGCTCCTCCGGGTGCGCCTGCTATCCTGCCGATCGCACCTTTCGATGCGACCGATCCGCTCCGTTCGTGGGCACGGCACCGGGTGGCGCACTCCACGCGCGGCCCGCATCGCCGTGGCGACGCTGTTCACCTCGAGCCTCGCTCTCGGCATGACACCGGCCGCCGGCGCCGGCGCTTCGTTCGCCGGCGGATCCCTCGCTGACGCGCTACGTCGGCTGGGGCGCGACGGCCTGCGGTTGATCTTCTCCGACAGCGTGGTGCGACCCGAGATGCGCGTGGCCGAGGAGCCGACGTCCCGAGATCCGGGAGAGAAGCTCGGCGAGCTGCTCACGCCTCACGGACTCGCGGTGCGACCGGGCCCGCGCGGCACTCTGATCGTGGTCGAAGCGCCGGACCCCGACGCCGAGGACGACGGGCATGCCGCGGCGACCTTCGCCGAGGAGTTGACCGTCACGCCGAGCCGGCTGGCGTTGCTCGCGCCGGCGAGGAGCGGAACGCTCGGCCTGGAGCGTGACGAGATCGCGGCCACTCCCCACCTCGGAGACGACCTGTTCCGCGCCCTGGCGCTGCTGCCCGGCGTCAGCGGCAACGACGTCTCCGCCGAGCTCCACGTGCGCGGGGGTCGACGCGACGAGACGCTGATCGCGCTCGATGGTCAGGAGCTGTTCGACGTCTACCATCTCCAGGACTACGACAACGCCATGGGCGCGGTGCCGGCGACCGCGCTCGCGAGCGTCGATCTCGTGACCGGCGGCTTCCCCGCGAGCTTCGGAGACCGCATGGGCGGCGTGCTCGACCTGCGCACGGTGACGCCCTCCGGCGCTCCGCGCGTGCGCGCGAGCGCCGGCGTCGCCGGCTTCGAACTCGCGGCGAGAGGCGAGAGCGCCGACGAGCGGACGCGATGGCTCGCGGTGGCGCGGCGCGGCGCGATCGATCTGGTCGGCCGGCTGGTCGGCGACGAGGAGCCGCGCTTCTGGGACGGCTTGGCGCGCGGCGACGCGCGCTGGGGCGAACGCACGACGCTCGCCGTGTCGCGGCTCGACGCGGGAGACCGTCTCGACCTGATCGAGCGCGTCGACGGCCTCGACAAGCGCTTCGACACCGACTACCGCAGTAGCCACACCTGGCTGTCGCTGCAGAATCTGATCGGCGACGGCCTGCTGCTCGAGACCGCCGCGGCGACGGCCGCCGTCGATCGCGACCGGCGCGGCGCCGAAGTCGAGGAAGGTGCCGCGTTCGAGGTCGTCGACCGGCGCGGCACCGAGGTGCGCGAGTTGCGGCAGAGCGCGACCTGGCAGGTCGGCGGCGCCCACACCCTCGACGCCGGCTGGCTGCGGAGGTCGATCGAGACCCGGTTCGACTACGACGGTCGGCGCGCGCTCGAAGACCCGCTCGCCGTCATCCGCCACGACGGCCCCGAGGGCCGGGTGCGCTTCGACGAGGTGCTCGACGAACGCCACGACGCCGCCCACCTGGCGGACCGGATCCGCCTGCCGCGCTCGCTCGCGCTCGAAGCCGGCGTGCGCTTCGATCGATACCGAAATGGCGGCCGGTCACGGTGGAGCCCCCGCCTCGGACTCGCCTGGGCAGTTTCGGATCAGACCGCGTTGCGTGCCGCCTGGGGGCGCTACGACCAGAGCCAGCGTCCGTTCGAGCTCGACGTCGAGGACGGCGAAACGCGACTGGCGCCGATCGAGCGCTCGGAGCAGGCCGTTCTGGGCTTCGACACCCGTCTCGGGGGCGAGCGCCGCCGGAGCGCGGTGTCCTTGCGCCTCGAGCTCTATCGCCGCGAGATCGCCTCGCCACGCGCTCGATACGAGGGGGTGTTCGAACCGATCAACACCTTCCCGGAGATCGAGCCCGACCGGATCCGCGTCGCCCCCGAGAAGAGCCGCGCGCAGGGCCTCGAGCTGTTCCTGCGCGGCGATCCGTCGCGACCGCTGCGCTGGTGGCTCGGATACGTGCGCGCGTCGACCCGCGACCTGGTCTCCGGCCGCTGGGCGCCACGCCCCTTCGATCAGGAGAACGCCCTCGATCTCGGCGCCGATTTTCCGCTCGGACGCGGCTGGCGCGGCGCGATGGTCTGGCGCTTCCACACCGGCTGGCCGACGACCGCCATCTCCGTCGAGAGCGTCGAGGACGAAGAGGGCGAGGTCGGGTTCGTCCCGGTCCTGGGGCCGCGCTACGGCGAACGTCTTCCCGACTATCACCGCCTCGACCTGCGGGCCAGCCGCGGCTGGCGCCTGCGCTCGACTTCCGTCGAGCTCGCCATCGACGTCCAGAACGCCTACGACCGCGCCAACGTCGGCGGCTACGACGTCGAGATCGACGACGAGGCGGGCGTCGTCCGCAAGGTCGACGAGTCCTGGCCGGGCACGCTCCTGACCGCCGTCGTCAGCGTCGAGTTCTGACTCGGCCTTCCGCTTCCGGCCGCTCGACCACGCGCGCCGCGCCGTCGCGTCCGAGGCGCAGGCCGGCGCCGGCGACCGCCGCTTCGAGGATCTCGTCCGGACCGAGCCCGGAGACGCTTCCGTGCAGGACCACTCCGGCGGCCTCGGCCTCGAGCTCGGCGTCGGCAAAGCGCGCCGGCCGGCCCGTCGCTGCCGTGTATCGCGCGAGCAACTCGCCGAGCGTGCGGCCTTCGATGTCGAGCCCGGATGCGGCCGAGATCCAGCTCCAGTCCGGGTCGTCCGCGGCGAGCGCCCGCAGCGTCACCGTGCCGTCGGCGGCGAGCTCCAGGCGCTCGCCGGCGCCGACCTCGCGCGACGATCCGCCGCGCTCGATCGCCACGCGGCCGTCGCGGACGCCGACGATGAGCCCGCCGGCGAGCGGCGCCAGGCGCACTTCGAAGCGGGTGCCGATCTCGCGCACCGTGCCGAGCGCGGTCTCGACCACGACGCCACCGCCCGGCACGCCGTCGGAGTCGACGTAGACGGCGCCCCGGTCGAGGCGCACCGACCGCGCGGAATCGAGCCCGAGCGAGGTGCCGGCATCGAGCCGGAGCCTGGCGCCGCCGGCGAGGCGCAGCCCGACCGCGCCCGCCTCGGTTCCCGCACCGGTCTCCAGTCGGGAGCCCGCGACGAGCGCGCCGCCGGCCTCGAGTCCGGCCGGACGGACGGTGCCGTGAACGACCTCGACCTCGGCGACGAGCTCGGACACTGGCGCCGGCGATCGCCTCGTCGCCAGCCAGATCAGCGTGACGGCGAGCAGCACGGAGGCGGCGAGCGCCAGCCAACCCACGGTCGGCGACGGCCGAGCGCCGACCTCCGCGTACCGCCGGCGCCATTCGGCGCGCGCCGCCTCGCGAATCCGCAGCAGGTCCGCCTCCGGCGGTTCGGGTCTCGGACCGGCTCCGGCGACCAGGGCCGCGATCTGCTCCGCCGACGGCGACTCGTCCGTCGGTCGGGCCTGCCAGCGCTCGTCGCTCATCGTCCCGCTCCTCCGGCGAGGGCGCCGCTCCTCGATCCCCCCGGAAGCTCGGCCAGCCGCCGGTAGACATAGCGAAAGGCGTCGCGCGAACGCGTCAACAGCGACTCGGCGGCCTTGGGGCCGATCTCGAGCCGCTCGGCGATCTCGCGCACTGGAACGCGCTCGAGGTACATCCATTCGAGCGCTCGCGCGTAGCGCGGAGGCAGCGCATCGAGCGCCTCGTGAACCCGCCCGTCGCGCTCGCGGCTCAGCAGCTCCAGCTCGGGACCGGGCACAGCGCCGGGCGAAACGCCGCCGTCGGAGAGGGTGCGTTCGTCGAGCTCGACTTGCGTTCCGGCGCGCGCGCGCCGGCGGAAGTGGTCGGCGATCTCGCGCGAGCAGATGGCGCAGAGCCAAGTGGTCAGCGCCGAATCACCGCGGAACTGGTCGAGCTTCGCGATGGCCTTCAGGGTCGTCGATTGCACGATGTCACCAGCCAAGTCTCGATCCCCCAGACGCCGGATCGCGTAGCGCCACAGCGGCGGCACGTACTCGGCGGCGAAGCGGTCGAAGGCCGCCTCCGAGCCGGCGAGCATCTCTCGCACCAGCTCGTCCTCCGCGTCGTCGACTTCCGGGTGGGTCCGTTCGTCGGCTCGCATTTCCCGTCCGATCCGCCCGGCCCGCCGCCGGCGGGTCCGCGTCCGACTCCATTAGACGCCAGATCGCCCCAGATCCTCCGGGCCGGCCCCGCGCCGTGGTGCCGCCCGTGCCGAAGGCGCTAGAGTCGCCGCCCTCGCCACCGGCGCGAGAATCGGCCCCGGCCAGGAGACGCATGCGCTTCGGAGAATTCGAGCTCGACGCAGCGAGCTACCGGCTGACACGCCGGGGGGAGCCGGTCCGGCTCGAGCCGCGCGTCCTGGAGCTGCTGATCTACCTGATCGAACGGCGCACGCGGCTGGTGTCGAAGGAGGAGATCTTCGCCGAGGTCTGGCGCGGCCAGGCGGTGAGCGACTCCGTCCTGACCCGCGCGGTCTACGAGTTGCGCCGCGCGCTCGGCGACGATCCGCAACGGTCGACCTATCTGAAGACGGTGCACGGCCGCGGCTACCAGTTCGTCGGCGCGGTCGCCCCACCGGAGGGAGCGGAAGCCTCCCCCTTGCCGGCGCCCACCTCGCCGGATCTGGTCGACTCCCGGCCGGGTGCGGGGCCGACGCGCGGGCCGGGCCGCGCCTCGGCGCGGGCCGCGCGGGTGCTCCTGGTCGCCTTGCTGGTGGGACTCGCCGGCCTTTCGGCCTGGCGCCTGGCCGGTCGGTCGACTCCGCTCGAGCCAGCCGCCGCCTCGCCGGGGCCTTCGGGGGTCGCCGCGACGCTTGCGGGCCGGGTCGCGATCCTCCCGTTCGCCGTCGAGGGCGGCGACGCGGCGGCCCAGCTCGTGGCCCTCTCGATCGCCGACCTGGTGTGGGCGCGGCTCAGCGCGCTCGACGGCCTGGTGGTCCGTGAGCCGGACTACGCCGGCGCGAGCCCGGGTGGCGCCCCGGACCTCGCGCGCCGGGCGCGCGAGCTCGGCGTCGAGTACCTCCTGTCGGGATCGTTGGCGACCGCCCCCGGGTCCGGCCGCGCACGTGTCGCCGTCGTCCTCCACGACGCGACCACCCCGGACGCGATCCGGACGATTCCGCTCGGCAGTCACGACCTGCCGATGCTCACCGCGGGCGCCGACCTCGCCGAGTTCAACCGGGCGCGCGAAGCGATCGCCGTGAGGGTCGCCGGGCATCTCGGAGCGGCGCTCGCCCTGCCGAGCGCCGTTCCCTCGCCGCGCCACGCCGAGGCCTACCGGGACTACCTGGTGGCCCGCCAACGCATGCTCCGGCTGACCTGCGGTGGAACCGACTCCGTCACCACCGTGCTCGACCGCTCGCTCGCCCTCGATCCGGAGTTCGCTCTCGCCTGGACGCTGATGGGCTACGCGCACTACAGCCAGGTCTGGGCCTGCGGGCGCGAGGAGCGATTCGCGCTCGAAGCGCTCGCTGCCGCCGAACGCGCCCTCACGCTCGACCCCGACCTCGCCGCGGCGAATCTGCTCGAGATCACGGTGCTGACCGACCTCGGACGCGTCGAGGAAGCCTACGCCCTGGCACGGGAGGCGCACGGTCGGCGACCTCGCGACCCTTCGCTGCTTCACGCGCAGTCCTACGTCCTGCGCTACGCCGGCCAGCTCGAGCGCTCCGAGGCGACGCTGCGTCGCGCCCTGCGCCTGGACCCGCTGCTGCTCGAAGAGATCGGCGAGACCCCGATGCCGCTGCTCTACCTGGGGCGCTACGACGAGTACCTGGCCCTGCTGCCGGCGGGCGAGACCCCCTACTACCGTTTCTACCGCGGCCTCACCGAAGCCCTGCGCGGCCGGACCGAGGAGGCCCGCGCGATCCTCGCTCCGGCGTTCCGGCTCAATCCCAACGACCTGTTCGCGCGCTTCGCCGCGGGATTGCTGGCGATTCTCGAAGGCGATGCGCGCGGCGGCGCCGAGATCGTCCGCCAGATCGCCCGCCAGCGCCGCGAGCTCGGCACCCCCGACGGCGAGATGACCTTCAAGGAGGCGCAGCTGCTGGCCTTCGCGGGTGACCCGGAGGCGGCCCTCGCGCAGCTCGGACGCGCCGTCGACCAAGGCTTCGCCTGCGTCGACTGCATCGCCCGGGATCCGTGGCTGGCGCCGCTGACGACGACCGCCCGTTACCGCGAGATTCACGAGCGTGCCGCGCTCCGCCGTCGCGCCTTCGCCGAGCGGTTCTCGATGGAGGGGCCGATGCGCGCCCATCCGGCCGCCGCGGGCACCGCCCCCTGAGGATTCCCTCAGGAATCCGCGAGTCCCTCCTCACGACCTGACCGGGCCCCGGCCGCGAAGATCACCGCGTCGTCGGGGCTCCGCCGCTCCGGCCGCCAACGCGAGGAGGCTTCGCCATGCGACCGCTCCGCCTTCCGTCCAAACTGCCGGAGCACGCCCGCCCGCAGACGCGACGGCCCCTGATCCTCTGGGTCGCTCTCGCAGGCGGAACCGCCTTCGCCGTGGGCGCCCAGCCGCCGCCCGAGGGACCGCAGTTCCAGGTCAACTCCCACACCCCGAACGACCAGATCGTCCCGGCCGTCGCCTCGCGGCTCGACGGCGGCTTCGTCGCGACCTGGGAGAGCGCCGGACCGTTCAGCAGCGTCAGGGCTCGCCGCTTCGCAGAGGACGGTGCTCCGACCCTCCCGGACTTCGAGGTCAACACCTACACTTCCGGCCACCAGCGCGCCCCCGCGGTCGCGACCGACGGTGACGGAAACTTCGTCGTCGTCTGGCAGGGATTCGACGCCTCCAGTGGCGACAACGACGGGTACGGCATTCACGGACGGCGATTCGACTCCGACGGCGACCCCGCCGGCGCTCCTTTCCTGGTCAATACCTACACGTTCAGTCAGCAGGCGAGACCCGCCGTCGCGACCGCCGACGACGGGAGCTTCGTGGTCGTCTGGCACAGCTTCTTCTCGCCATCAGGCTACGACGTCCAAGGCCGGCGCTTCGCGGCCGATGGCGCTCCCCTCGGATCGGAGTTCAAGGTCAACGATTACACGACGGGTGTCCAGGCCGTACCGGACGTGGCCGTGGCGGTCGACGGGAGCTTCGTCGTCGTCTGGCAGAGCTCGCAATCGCCCACCGACCCCTCGGACCGCAGCGTCCAGGCGCGGCGCTTCGACGCCGCCGGCGATCCGCTCGGTCCCCAGTTCCAGGTCAATACCTACACGACCGGCCACCAGCACTTCCCCGCCGTCGCCATCGCCCACGACGGTCGCTTCCTCGTCGTTTGGGAGAGCGCCGGATCGGGTGGCGGCGACACTTCCGGGCAGAGCGTCCTGGGACGGCGATTCGCGGCCGACGGCTCTCCCGCGGGGGCGGAGCTCCAGGTCAACAGCTACACGATCGGAGAGCAGGCCGGCGCGGACGTCGCCGCGGTCGAGGGTGGAGGTTTCGTCGTCAGCTGGCACAGCAGCAATTCGAGCGGGGGCGAGTCCGACCGCAGCGTCCAGGCGCAGCGCTACAACCTCGGCGGCGATCGCCTCGGTCCGCAGTTCCAGGTCCACAGCTTCACGACCGGCCATCAGGAATCCACCGCCGTCGCCCCGACGACGTCCACCGGAGGATTCGTCGTCACTTGGCAAAGTGTCGGTTCCTTCGACGACGACCCAGCCCCCAGTGCCAGCATTCAAGGTCAACTCTTCCCGGGGCCCGTCTTCGCCGACGGGTTCGAGGGCGGCGACACGAGCGCATGGTCGGAGGTGCTGCCGCGAAACGTCCCCAGCGCCGGATCGCCCGCCGCTACGAGAAGCTCCGATCGCGCAACTCGTCCCGACCGTGGTCCGGAGATCCGCGGATGACCAAGCCGCGTGGCTTCGCCCGCCCCGTCGCCCTCGGCGCGATCGCCGCCGCCTTCGCGCTGCCGTCCTTTGGCGGAAGCTCGTTCGTCCCGAGTCTGGTGCCGGTCGCCGACCAGCTCCAGCTCAACGTCTTCGAGCTCGGCTACCAGGGGGCGCCGCGGATCGTGCGCGACGGCGGCGCCGGTTTCGTCGTCCTCTACCGCAGCGGCACCTCGCTCTACGCCCGCCGGGTGACGCGCGCGGGCGCGCCGAGCGGCTCGGAGCAGCTCGTCGCCACCGGGCTCACCGCCACCGATCGGCCGGCGGCGGTCAACCTTACCGACGGCAGCATCGTCGCCGTCTTCACCTCCCAGGTGGAGACCGGTGGTGCGGGCACCGGCATCTCGGCGCGCCGCCTGTCGGCCAACGGGGCACCCCTCGCTCTCCCGTTCCCGGTCAACGCGCACACCCCGGGCGATCAGTGGCAGCCCGCGGTCGCCGCGATCGGCACCGGCTTCGTCGTCGCCTGGCGCAGCAACAGCTCGCCGGGCAACGACCAGAACGGCGATTCGATCGTCGCCCGCCGGTTCGACGGCTCGGCGGCGCCGCTCGGCGCGGACTTCCAACTCAACACGGTGACCGCGGGCAACCAGTTCGAGCCCGCGCTCGCGGCGATCGGCGGCGGCGATTTCGTCGCCTGCTGGACCACGGCGGCCTCGGGCGGGCCCGACGTCGCCTTCGGCCGCTTCGCCGGCGATGGCACGCCGCGCGGTGGGCAGGCACCGCTCGCGACCTTCGACGCCGGCGGTCAGGCCACCCCAGCGGTCGTCGCCACGCCGGACGGCGGGTTCCTCGCGGTCTGGCGCAGCTTTCCTCCCGCGTTCGGCGAAACCTCCGACGAGAATCTCGGCGAGCCGATCGGCGACGGAATCCAGGCGCGCAAGTTCTCGCGCGACGGCGAGGCGTGGAGTCAGGAGATCACCGTCGAGATCGGCCACCCGAATCCGACCATCTTCCCGGAACGGAACCCGTCACTCGCCGCCGGACCCCGGGGCACGGTCCTGTTGGTCGCCGACGACGGAGGCGTGCCCTACGCTCGTCTGCTCGATTCTCGCGACGCCCGGCCCCTCGAGTCGCCCAATCACCTGCCCAACACGTCCATGGACGAGCTCGACTACGTCGTCGCCGCCTTCGGCACCGGCGACGACGTGCTGGTCGCCTGGGAGTCGCCCGATTCCGCCGGCAGCGACATCCAGGACCGCAGCGTCCAGATCCGATTGATGACCGCCGGCGCCGTGGCTTCCTGGGAGCTCGCAGAGGACGACGGCGCCCTCGCGCTCGATTCGCTGGGCGAAGTCTCCGACGACGCCCAGCTCGCCGGCGGCGCGGCCCGCACCGTCGGCCGGCTGGGCACCGGCGCGCTCGCGCTCGCTGGCGACGGCTGGGCCGCGCTCGCTTCGAGCGTCGATCTCGACCTCACCGGCTTCGTCGAGGACGAGCCGGGGAGCTACGGCGTGACGATCGCCGGCTGGATCCTGCTCGACCAGCTGCCGAGCCAGATGACCGAGCCGTTCCAGGGAATCTTCGACGGCGCCCAGGACAACTACGTCCTCTACCTCGATCGCGACGCCGCCGAGCTGCGCTTCAAAGTCACGGACGCGGACGGCACCGCCGAACGCCCGGGCATTCCCGAGAGCCAGCTCGCGGTCGGTCGGTGGCTCCACGTCGTCGGCACCTACCGGCCGGCGGAGAGCGCCGCCCGCATCCACCTCGACGGCCAGGTCGTCGACACCCACCTCGCCGCAGGCCTCGACGACGCGGTGCGCACCAGCCCGACACAGGTGCCCGCGATCGGCCGCGACGGCGTCGTCGACCAGTACCGGTTCCGCGGCGCCATCGACCAGCTCTCCATCTACCGTCGAGGACTCACGGCCGAAGAGGTCGAGCTGCTGCGCGGCGACTGGCTGTTCGACGACGGCTTCGAGACCGGCACGACCGCTCGCTGGTCGCCCGTCGCCCCTTGAGCCCGCGACCCGGCCGGCGCGAAGCGGCTCGCGCCGGCTGATAAGCTCTTTCGCCGCCATGATTTCCGTGACCAACCTCGCCAAGGCCTGGGGCGGGGACACCCTCTTTGAAGGCGTCTCTCTCCAGCTCAATGCCGGCAGCCGCTACGGCCTGGTCGGAGCCAACGGCTCCGGCAAGTCGACCCTCCTCAAGATCCTCGCCGGCGAAGAGCTCGCCTCCGACGGCCAGATCAACATCCCCAAGCGGGCGCGCCTCGGCGTGCTCAAGCAGGACCACTTCCAGTACGAGTCGACCCCGATCCTCGAAGTCGCGATGATGGGGCGGCACGACGTCTGGGAGGCGCTCGCCGAGCGCGAGCGGCTGCTGTCGCACTCCGACGACGAGGAGTTCGACACCGATCGCTACGCCGACGTCGAGGACTTCATCCTGCGTAACGACGGCTACGCGCTCGAAGCGCGCGCCGGCGAGATCCTCGAAGGGCTGGGGATCCCGACCAAAGTGCATCGCGAGCCGATGCGGGTGCTCTCGGGCGGCTTCAAGCTGCGCGTGCTGCTCGCCCAGTGTCTCGCCGCCGACCCCGACGTCCTGCTGCTCGACGAACCGACCAACCACCTCGACATCCTGACCATCCGCTGGCTCGAGAAGTTCCTGGTCGCGTTTCCGGGCTGCGCGATCGTGATCTCGCACGACCATCGCTTCCTCGACAACGTCGTCACCCACATCCTCGACGTCGACTACGAGACGATCCTGCTCTACCACGGCAACTACACCGACTTCGTCGACTCGAAGGCCGAGGAGCGCGACCGCAAGGAAACGGAGATCGAGAAGCGCGAGGCCGAGATCGCGCACCACAAGGAGTTCATCGACCGCTTCAAGGCGAAGGCGTCGAAGGCGCGGCAGGCCAAGTCGAAGATGAAGCTGATGGAGCGCATCGTCATCGAGAAGCTCCCGCAGACCTCGCGCCGCTACCCGACCTTCAAGTTCTTCCAGCGCCGGCCGAGCGGCCGGCAGGTGCTCACGATCGAGGGAGTGAGCAAGAGCTACGGCTCCAACCGGGTGCTCAACGACGTCTCGCTCACCGTCCAGCGCGGCGAGCGGCTGGCGATCCTCGGCCCCAACGGCATCGGCAAGTCGACGCTGCTCAAGATCGCGATGGGGGTCGTCCCCGCCGACTCGGGGCGCGTCGAGTGGGGCTACGAGACCTGGCCCGGCTACTTCGCGCAGGACCACCGCGAAGCGGTCGAGTCCTCGGAGCAGACGGTCGAGGCCTGGTTCTGGGAGCTGGTGCCGGGCGAGAACATCTCGTTCGTGCGCGGCAAGCTCGCCGAGGTGCTGTTCCAGAAGGACGACGTCGAAAAGCCCCTGCGCGCGCTCTCGGGCGGCGAGGCGGCGCGGCTGGTCTTCGCCAAGCTGTCGGTGACCAAGCCCAACGTGCTGATCCTCGACGAGCCGACCAACCACCTCGACCTCGAGGCGATCGACGCGCTGGTCGAGGGCCTCGAGGCCTACGACGGCACGCTGATCTTCGTCTCCCACGACCGCTGGTTCGTTTCGCGTCTCGCCAACCGGATCCTCGAGATCTCGCCGGCCGGCATCCGCGACTTCGTCGGCACGTACGACGAGTACGTCGCCCGCTGCGGCGACGACCACCTCGACGCCGAGGCGGTGCTCGCCCGCGCGCGCCAGGAGAAGAAGAAGGAGACGGCCGCGAAGAAGGGTGCCGCCCCCGCCGCCGACGCCGAGCGCGCGAAGGAGGCGAAGAAGCTCGAGAAGGAGCGCGACCGCCTGACCGCCGAGATCGACAAGGCCGAAAAGCGCGTTCACGAGATCTCGGAGCTCTTCTGCAACCCCGGCTTCTTCGACAAGACACCCGCCGCCGAGGTCAAGAAGCTCGAGAACGAGCAGAAGACCTTGACCGGCCGCCTCGACGAGCTGATGAGCGCCTGGGAGAAGGTCGAGAAAGTGCTGGAGGGGACGCTCTCGCACTGAGGCTCCCCCGTTCGCCGTCCCACCGGGGCGGGTTCGCCTCCCCTCGGGGTCGGCGCCACCCGTTCACGGCCGGAGCCGAAAAGCCGGACCGCCTCGAGGCTTCTCCCCTGCAATCCTGGAGTCGAGCTCCCCGATTGCAGGGTCGGCGGTCCCCTCGAGCCGAGAGCTCACGACACCGAGCCTCCCGACCCCCGCTTCGAACACCGCCGGACCGGAGCGCCGCGGGGAGGGGGCGCGGCGCCCCGGTCCGGCTCCCCTCAGGAGTCTCCCGACCCGTTCGGCGGTTGGGCGGTCGCCGCCACGTTCACTCCGACCTCCCGCGTCGCAGCGCGGAGCGCGGGTTCTGCAATCGCTTCGCGAGCTCCGGACAGCCGAGGTCGGACTTGTGGATTCGCGGATCGATCCGCTCGGCGAAGCGGGCGAGGGCGCGCAGGTCCAGCTGCCCGAGCACCTCGAGCTCGCACCAGGTGAGCTCGAATCCCTGCGCGACGAGCTCGCGCAGCAGCTCCTCGCGGCCGGCCGCGAACCGGCGCCGGAACGCCTCGTCGGTCACCAGCCGACCGATCACCCGCTCGACGCTCGCCTGACTCATCTCCGCACTCCGGCTCCCCTTCGTCGCGCGCCGTACCGCGCGCTCTGCCCCTCTCTTCCCAAGCTCCGTGCCAGGTGCGGCGCGACGCTGCGCGGTCGTCGCATCCGGTTCAATCCACGGAACTTGCGTCTGCCCGCGCCGCCCGGGTCGGGCCACAGCGGTAAGGCGACGACTGTCGATCCGTCGACAGGGTGTCGATCGACCGGCGAACGGCACGCGGCCGACGTTCGGCCATCGCGAGAAGCGCCGCAGGGTGGAGGCGCGGGCGAAACGGGGGGGTCGTCGTCGACCGATCGACAGCTGTCGATTTCCGGACAGGCCGGACGTCGAGTCGTCGAGGCGCCGTTTCGCGGCGCAAAGGTCGCTCCCGTAGCGGTTTGTGGCGCCGCCGAACGGTCGCCGCGGAGCTGGCAAGGAACTTGGAATCGTGTACCGCGAAGGAGGAGTCAACCGATGTCAGCTTCGAGCACCCCGAGATTCCGTCGTCGCGCCGCCCGGGCCCTGGTCCCGGCAGCCGCGCTCGGGATCCTGCTGTCTACGGCCACCGGCGCGCGCGCGCAGGGGCTGCGCTTCACCACCGAGAACGACATCCTCACCGGCAACCCGACCCGCGACGACCTCTACACCTTCGCCGTCGGGCTCGAGGTCGAGCGCGCCGGCTTCACCTTCGCCCTGCGCGAGAACGCCTTCACGGATCGCGCGGCCGGCGTGCGCTTCGACGAGACCTACCTCGACGTCGCGCGCGCCTTCTCGATGTCGCGCGGCTGGGACGTCCGCGTGGCCGCCGGCGTCGCCCACACCGGACACGGCCTGCTCGGCGAGCGCGTGCAGAACGCCGTCCACCGCATGATCGACGACGACGAGGTCCACCTCGACTACCGCGGCTCGAGCTGGCATCCGCACTTCGAGGCCGCGGCGGGTCGCCTCTCCGCGGTCGGCGAATCCCTCGAGCTCGGGCCGCGGATCGAGATCGCCAGCACGCCGGGGCTGCGCCATCGCGCCGCGGCGGGCATCGAAGCGACCTGGCGCCCGATGCCGGCGCTCGCGGTCGAGGTCTTCGCCGGCGCCCGGTGGGCCGACGCCGAGCTCGAGCCGCTCGAGCCGCACCTCGCGGGCGTCGGCGCCGCGGGCCGGATCGGCGTCGTCGTCGCCGAGCGCTGGCTGCTCGGCTGGAGCGTCAACGACCAGGGGGACGAACGCGAGCACTGGACGGTCGGCTGGCTGGTGCCGACCGGGCGCTCCGGCCGCGGCCGCGCGCGCTGAAACAGGCGGGAGCGGCCGGACTCGGCCGCTCCCGCGCTCAGGCGAGGCCGTACTTCTCGAGGCGGGTGTAGAGCTGCGCGCGCGACAAGCCCAGCAGGCGAGCGGCCTTCGACTTGTTGCCGCGGCTCTCGGCGAGGGCGCGCTCGATCATGGCGCGCTCGGTCGATTCGAGATCGAAGCCGCCGGCGGGCGGCGGCGTCGCCGCCGCCTCGTCCGCCGCCCCGTTGGCGAGCGGTCGGCGCGACCGAGCGGCCGCGGCGGGCAGGTGATCGCGGGTGATCAGGCCGCCGTCGCAGAGCAGGATCGCGCGCTCGATGGCGTTGCGCAGTTCACGGACGTTGCCCGGCCACGGGTAGGAGAGCAGCCACTCGCGCGCGTCGCGCGAGATGCCCGCGGCCGGCCGCCCCATGGTCTGGCCGAGGTCCTCGAGGAACGCCTCGGCGAGTGGCAGCACGTCCTCCGGTCGCTCGCGCAGCGCCGGGATGCGGATCTCGAACACCGCCAGCCGGTAGAAGAGGTCCTCGCGGAAGCGCCCCTGGGCGATCGCCGCCTCGAGGTCGCGGTTGGTCGCCGCCACCAGCCGGACGTCGGCGCGCAGCGGGCGCGTGCCCCCGACGCGCTGGAACTCGCGCTCCTGGAGCACGCGCAGCAGCTTGGCCTGGACCAGCGGGCTCATCTCCCCGACCTCGTCGAGGAAGAGCGTGCCACCCGCGGCCTGCTCGATGCGGCCGATCTTGGTGGTGATGGCGCCGGTGAACGCCCCCTTCTCGTGGCCGAACAGCTCGGACTCGAGCAGCTGCTCGGGCAGCGCAGCGCAGTTGACCGCGACCAGCGGCTTGCCGGCGCGCGGCGAGCCTTCGCGAATCATCTGCGCGACGATCTCCTTGCCGGTCCCCGACTCGCCGGTGATCAGCACGGTGGTCTCCGACGGCGCGACGCGGCCGACGTGGAGCAGGACCTCCTTCCAGGAGGTCGAGACGCCGACGATGCGCTCGCGGCCGCGCGCCTCGAGCTCGCGGGTGAGCCTTTCGACCGTCGCCTCGAGCCGCTCGGCGCGCTCGCGCGCCTCGTGGGCGACGCGTGCCTCCTCGGCCAGCTTCTGGTGCGAGAGCAGCAGCCCCACCCGGTCGGCGATGCGCACCGCGACCTCGACGTCCTCCTCGGCGTAGCGCGCCACGCCGCGCGAGAAGAAGCCGAGCCCGCCGCGCACCTCGCCGCCGGTCCAGACCGGAACCCGCAGCCAGGAGCGCATGCCCGACGCAATCAGAAGCTGCTCGCGCTCGGTCGCCGGCGCGAGCTCGCCCGGCAGGTCGCGGCGGATCTCGAAGTCGGCGCCGCGGCGCGCGAGCTCCTCTTCGCTCAGGCGAAACGGATCCTCCGGCACCGGGATGTCGGCCTCACCGCTGCTCGCCACGATACGCAGCGTCTTGGCGCGCTGGTCGAGCTCGGTCAGCACTACGAAGTCGTGCGGGAGCACCGGCTGGACTCCGCGCGACATCCGTTCGAAAACCTCGCGCACGTCGAGCGACTCGGCGAGCGAGCCGAGGCACTGCTCGAGTCGGTCGAGCCGCTCGCGCCGGCGGCGCTCGAGGTCCCAGATCCGCCAGTGCTCGATCGCCGAGCCGAGCAGCGCCGCGATCGGGCGCACCAGCGCCTGGTGCTCGTCGGTGAAGACCCGCGGCGAGAACGAGCTCATCCAGACCCCGCCCGAGAAGCCGTCGCCGGAGCGGAACGGCTCCCACAACGACGAGCGCACGCCCGAGGCGAGGATTGCGGCGTCGCACGGGAAGCTCGGGTCGAGCTCCTTCTCGGCGTCGTCGATCCGGTTGATGGCGGCGGGGCGCGGTCGCAGG
This sequence comes from Acidobacteriota bacterium, assembly GCA_045862895.1. GTDB lineage: Bacteria > Acidobacteriota > Thermoanaerobaculia > Multivoradales > JAGPDF01 > JACTMI01. Next base: position 311,788 of record BTUO01000003.1, on the reverse strand, counting down.
CGCGGCGACCAGTCGGTGAGCGGCGTCGGCTCCGAGCAGTCGCTGTCTTGCTTGCCGCAGGGGATGGTGGTGGCGTGGAGGACGGCGAAGCGGCCGTCGAGGATCCGGACCACCCCCATGTTGTCGAGCGGGATCAGCCGCCGCACGGCGGTGGCGACCCGGTCGAAGACTTCCTGGAGCTCGAGCGTCTCGGCCGCGGTCTCGGCGATCTCGGCGAGGACGGCGGCGAGGGTGTCGGGGCTCGGCGCGGGAAGCGGGGGCTCCGGCAGGCGTGCGATCAGGCCGGCCATAGCCGGGGGAGATTAGCACCCGCGGCGGCCGGTCGCTCCTGCCGAAAGTGCGCCTTCGCCCCGGAGCCGCGACCCTTCGTCCCGAGCGCTGCGCCGCTTCCCAGCGACCGCGGCGGATGCCCCATCCCGTCGGGCGGCGAGCCGGCGCGCCGATGCGGTTACCTTGAAGCCGGTGCGCCCGAAGGCCCGGGCGCCGGGAGGTCGCGATGCATCCGATCCTGCTGGCCCTGATCACCGCCGCGGCGTGGGGGGTCGGCGGCTATTTCGAGAAGCGCGGGTTGCACGCCGGTCATCTGTCTCCGGCGGTCGGCGCGACGCTGCGCACCGCCGTGGCGCTGGCCGTGTTGGCAGCCGTGAGCGGGCCGCAGCTCCGGCAGCTGGCTGCCGCGCCGCCGCGGGCGCTGGCGTCGATCGCCGTCGGCGGCGGCCTGGTCGCCGGCGGGATCGGCATCCTCACCTTCTACGCCGCGCTCAAGGGCGGCTCGCTCCAGCAGGTGATGCCGGTCGCCTTCACCTCGCCACTGTTCGGCGCGGCCGCGGCGATCCTGCTCGGCGGCGAGTCGCTCACCCCCCGCACCGCCCTCGGCATGCTCCTGACCCTCGCCGGCATCGCCCTGATCACCACCCGCTGAACCGGGAGACAGGTAAGAAGAGGGGACAGGCAAGGAAACTCGAGTTTCCTGCCTGTCCCCTTTCTTGGAGACCTCGCCTGTCCCCCGGGTCTCGCATCCCCGATCTCCGAGGCCGGCGGCTAACCGGCGCAGGCGGGCGGCGTCTAAGCTGGGTGGATGGAGGCCGAGGAGCTCGAGCTGGTGCGACGGGTGCGCTCCGGGGACGCCGACGCGTTCCGGGGGATCGTCGACCGCTATTCGAAGACGCTCTGGAAGGCGGCCTGGCGGGTGCTGGGCGACGCCGAGGCGGCCGAGGACGCGGTCCAGGACGCCTTCCTGCGCGCCTGGCGCTCGTTCGAGAGCTTCGACGACCGCGCCGAGCTCGCGACCTGGCTCTACCGGATCGCGGTCAACGCCGCGATCGACCTGTCGCGCAAGCGCCGGCGCACTTACGGCGGCGACGTGCCGCTGCCCGAGGACCTCGACGGCGAGGTCACCGCCCGCTCCGAGGAGCCGGCGCCCGACCGCCGGGTGATCTCGAGCGAGGTCGCGCGCCGCGCGCGCGCCACGCTCGAGGGGCTCTCGGACGCCGAGCGCACCGCCTTCCTGCTGCGCCACTTCGAGGGGCGCTCGATCGCCGAGATCGCGCGCGCCCTCGGCAAGAACGAGAACGCGACCAAGCAGTCGGTCTTCCGGGCCGCGAGCAAGCTGCGCTCGGCGCTCGCGCCCTTCGTGGAGGTGTCCCATGGTGAACCGGCCTGACGACGAGGAGCTCGCGCTGCGCTTCTGGGGCGAGCACCCCGATCCCGAAGCGTTCGATCGCGCGATGGCCGCCGATCCCGAGCTCGCGCGCCGCTACCGCGAGCTGGCGGGCGCGCTCGGCGCGCTCGAAGCGATCGAAGCGCCGGAGCCTCGCGCCGGACTCGAGGGTCGGATCTGGGCACGCGTCGCGCCGGAGCTCGCCGGGCGCCGCGCGCGCGCACGCTTCCTCTCCCTGCCGTCGTGGCCGCGGCTGGCCACGCTCGCGGCGGCCGCCGCGGCGCTCGCCGTCGGCGGCTTCCTCGCCGGACGCGCCACGGGCCCGGCGCCCGATCCGGCTGCGGTCGAGGCATCCCTCGACGCGCTCTCGCCGGAGGCGCGCGACCGCCTGCTCGCCGCCGCGCTCGCCGGCCACCTCGACTCCTCCGAACGGCTGATGGTCGAGCTGGTCAACGACGGTCAGCCCTCGGACGAGATGGAGCGGCAGATGGCCGCGACCCTGCTCGAGTCCAACCGGCTCTATCGCAGCGCCGCCGAGCGCGCCGGGCAGCGCCGGATCGCCGCCGTGCTCGCCGAGCTCGAGCCGTTGCTCGCCGAGCTCGCCAACGCCCCGGCCGACGGCGACGTGACCGCCGCCGCCCGCGAGCGTATCGATGCGCAGGACCTGCTGTTCCGCGTCCGCGTGACGCGCGGCAACCTGACCCGGAGCCGACTCTGATTCCCGGAGACACCCTCATGAATCTGCATCGCACTCTCCCCCTCCTCGTCGCCCTCGCCGTCGCGCTCGCGCCGGCCGGAGGCGCGACGCCGGCGCTCGCCGCCGGCTACGCCACCCAGGACCCCGCGGCCGAAGGCCGCAGCGACCGCTACCGCGAAGGGCAGCGCGCGATCGCGGAGTCGCGCTGGCAGGACGCGGCGCGCATCTTCCGCCAGATCGCCGACGATGCCGGCGCCGAAGCCGACGCCGGCCGCTACTGGCAGGCCTACGCCGAAGCGCGCCGCCAGCAGAAAAAGGCCGCGCTCGACGCGATCCGGCAGTTGCGAACCGCCCACCCCGAGAGTCCGTGGATCGACGACGCCGCCGCGCTCGAGATCGAGCTGCGCGGCCGCTCGCCCGAGTCCGACGAGAACGCCGAGCTCAAGCTCTACGCCCTCGACGCCCTGCTGATGGCCGACCCCGCCCGCGCCACGCCGCTGCTCGAAAAGCTGGTGATGGGCGACGAGACGCTCGAGATCAAGCGCCGCGCGATGTTCGTGCTGTCGCAGTCCGACGATCCCAAGGCGCGCGAGATCCTGATCCGCATCGCCACCGCCGGCGAGCCGCTGGCGCTGCGCCGAGAAGCGGTCCAGGCGCTCGGCATCTCGGGCGAGGAGGAGGACCTGGCGGCGCTCGGTCGCATCCTGGCCAACGGCAACGCCCCGGCCGAGGTGCGCGACGCGGTGCTCGACGCCTACCTGATCGCCGACCGCGACCAGGAGCTGCTGCATCTCGCGCGCACCGACCCCGATCCTCGCGTGCGCGCGCGCGCCATCGACCTGCTCGGCGCCATGGAAGCCGGCGAGGCGCTGCACCAGCTCTGGGAGACCGAGCGCGACCCGCGGCTGAGGGCCAAGCTGCTCGATGCCTTCGGCATCGCCGGCGACGTCGAGCTGCTGGCGCGCATCGCCGGCAGCGAGAGCGATCCGATGCTGCGCCGCAAGGCGATCGACGGCCTGGGCATCGCCGACACCGACGAGGCGGCGCGCGCGTTGCGTGAGCTCTACGGCAAGCTCACCGACGTCACGGACCGGCGCAAGGTGCTCGACGCCTTCCTGATCCAGGACAACGCCCGGGCGCTGATCGAGTTGTTCCGCGAGGAGAAGGACCCGGCGCTCAAGCGCTCGATCGTCCAGCACCTCGGCATGATGGACGACCCCGAGGCGACCGCGTTGCTGTTCGAGCTGCTGGGAGAGAAGCCGTGAGCGCCCGGTCGCGCGAGGTCGCCATCGCGGCGGCTGCTCTCCTCGGATTCGCCGTCGCTCCGGTCGTCGCGCAGCTGCCAGCGGTCGCGGACGCGCGGATCGAGACCGCCGCCGGCATCGCTCCGCGCGACGCCCTTGCCCGTCACGGCCGTGGCGACGAGCCGGCGTGGGTCGCCTGGAGCGTGCCGACCGTCGCCGGCACCGGCGAGCTCTGCTGCTTCGACGGCTTCCGCGACGGCGCCGTTCGCCACCGCGGCTGCTCGCTCGACGGCCGCGACCGCGGCTGGGGGAGCCACGACGACGGCCGTCCCGGCGTCGGCCGGCCGACCGAGATGCTCGTCTTCGCCGAAGCCGGCGACCGTGGTGTCACGCGATGGCTGCCAGTATCGCCCGGCTGCCCGGTCGACGGGGCCGGCCGGCGCGTCGTCTGGCTCGGCGCGGTCGCGCCCGCCGCGAGTCTCGCGGCGCTCGAGGCCACGGTCGACGGCGGCGACGCCGACGCCGCCGAGACCGCAATCGCGGTCGCCGCTCACCACGCCGACGCCGGCGCCGATCAATTGCTCGAGCGCATCGTCCTCGACCGCGGTCGCGGCGAGCTGCGCGAGGACGCGCTGTTCTGGGCCGGCCACCTGCGCGGCGAGCGCGGTCTCGCCCTGATCGACCGGATCCTCGCGAACGAGCCCGACCGCGAGCTGCGCGAGCATGCGCTCTTCGCGGCCACCCAGAGCGAGGCTCCGGGCGCCCTCGACCGCGTCCGCCGCGCGGCGGTCGACGACCGCGACCCGGAGGTCCGCGGCCAGGCGCTGTTCTGGCTGGCGCAGTCGGACGACCCCGGAGCGGGCGACTGGATCCTCGGCCGCCTCGACGCCGAGCGCGACCCCGAGGTGCGCGAGCAGGCGGTCTTCGCCCTCTCCCAGCTCGACGACGGCGCCGACCAGCTGCTCGCGCTGCTTTCCCGCCGGGACGACCCCGAGCTCGTCCGCCAGGCGATCTTCTGGCTCGGCCAGAGCGACGACCCCCGCGCCCTGGCCAAGCTCGAAGCGCTCCTCGCCGACTGACCCCGAGTTTCGGGGACAGGCAACAAAACCCTAGTTTCGGGGACAGGCAAAGAAACTCCAGTTTCTTTGCCTGTCCCCCTTTTGTTGCCTGTCCCCATTTGTTGCCTGTCCCCTTCGGGTCGGCGGTGACCGGCGGCTGCTGAGGCGAGGTGCGGTCGGCGCCGGTTCGTGCGACGATTCCGCTCCGCCATGACCCTCGTTCGCCGTACCCGCGCCCTCCGCGGCGCCCTCGCCGTGGTCGTCTTCCCGCTGCTGCCGGCCCCGGCGCGCGCCGGCAGCGCCGAGCCGCCGCCCGCCGAGCCGGCCGCGACCTGCCTCGCCGACGGCCAGGTCGAGGACGTCCTGATCCACGGCGGCGCGGTCTACCTCGCCGGCCGCTTCGAGAAGGTGCGGCCGCCGGGCGAGGTGATCGGCGGGCCCGGCGAGGTCACCCGCCGCTGGTTCGCCGCCTGCGATCTCGCCACCGGCGCGGTGCTGCCCTGGAATCCGGCGGCCGACTGCCTGGCACCGGCGAGCTGCGTCAACGTCCGCGGCCAGACGCTGGCGCTCGCGGCGGACGGGGCTTCGCTCTACCTCGGCGGCAAGTTCAGTCACGTCGGCGGCGCCGCCCGCCGAAACGCCGCGCGCGTGGCCATTCCCGGCGCGGCGCTCCTGTCCTGGAATCCGACCCCGGACGATCGCGTCCAGCGGATCGCGGTCGCGCCCGACGGCGCCCGCGTCTATCTGGCGGGCAACTTCTCCGCCGCGGGCGGCTGCGCTCCGGCGCCCTGCCACGCCCGACTGGCCGCGACCGATCCCGCGAGCGGCGCGGTGGTGGCCGCGTTCGACCCGCAGATCGCCGCAGACGGCGGTGGCTTCTCCACCGTCCACGCCCTCGCCTTCTCGGACGACGGCGCGACGGTCTTCCTCGGTGGCCAGTTCGACACCGTCAATGGCGTCGCGCGCGACTCGGCCGCCGCCATCGACGCCGCCACCGGCACCCAGACGACTTCCTTCGCGCCGCGCCTCTCAGACGAGAATCCCGCCGACCCCGAGGTCCAGGTCTACGATCTCCAGGTCGCCGACGGATGGGTCTACCTGTGCGGCGACTGGTGGGCGACGGCGGACCTCGGTGGCGAGCACGACCAGCGCAACGTCAATCGATTCGACCCGGCCAACGGCAATCACGATCCCGACTTCTGGATCTCGACCGACGGCGGCGTCCAGGCCTGCGCGATCGATGTCGGAACCGGCATGCTCTTCGTCGGCGGCCACTTCGACTGCGTGCGCGAGTGGATCGACGCGACGACGCCGGTCGACCCCTCCGCCGAGCAGTGCGGCGCCGATCCGCTCTTCGTCGGAACCTGGCAGCGCGACCTGTTCGCGCTCTCGCTCGCCGACGGCGCCCTGATCGACTGGAACCCCGACACCTCGGGCGGGCCGGGTATCTGGGCGGCCGCGGCGACCGCCGACTGGCTCGTGGTGGGGGGCGAGGTCGGCTGGCCGCGGCAGGGGACCGCGACCCACCAGAACCTGCTGCGCTTCGACCTGCGCCCGTTCGCCGACGACTTCGAGACCGGCGACCTCGGGCGCTGGTCGGCCGTCGTCTTCTGAGTCAGGGCGCGCTCAACGCGGCGCGAAGACGAAGCGCAGCGCCCCCTCGAGCCGGCTCCTCCAGGCGCGCTCGTCGTGGCCCGCGCCCGGCTGCTCGACGTACGCGAGCGACTCCCCCTCGACGTACCCCTTGCGTTCGAGCGCGCGGCGCAGGCGGCGGACGCGCCGGACGTAGGCGGTCGGCACGCGACGGGCGGCGCCGCGCCGGCGCCGACGCCGCCCCTCCTCGGTGCCACAGTCGAGGTGAATCCTCCCGCCGCGCCCGCGGGCGCGCTCGACGAACGCGAGCAGCGACTCGCCGCCGAACAGCGTCGTCGGGCTCATCGCGATCGCCGCGCCGGCGAGCGCGGGTGCCGAAAAGAAGCTCCAGAGCGCGAAGTGGCCGCCCAGCGACGAGCCGCCGATCGCCCAGGACGACGGCGACCGTTCGACCGGAAACGAGCGCTCGATCAGCGGCCGCACCGTCTCCGCGAGCAGCGCCAGCGTCCGCCTCGCCCCGCCGCCGCCGTGACGCCGGTCGCGGAACGGCGCGTACTCGACGAGTCGCCGTACCCCCGAGTTGGGGACGCCGACCACGATCGGCGCGAGCGCATCCTCGGCGATCCGGTCCACCGCCTCGGCGGCGCGCCAGCTGCCGGCCAGGCTCGCGGCGTCGTCGAACAGGTGCTGGCCGTCGAGCAGGATCGCGACGGGCCGCCGTCGGCGGTCGCCGGCATCCGCGGGCAGGTAGACCGTGAGCTCGCGCGGCGCGAGTCCGCCCCCAGCGATCGGCATCGAACGCAGCAACTGCCCTCGCCACGCTCCGGCGGCGGGCACCTCGCGGAAGCGGCGCGGGACGCTCAGTCGGGTCCGCCCGCCGGGCGCGGTCGCTGCGGCCGTCCCGCCGCCGGCCTCCGCTCGCGAGCGTCCGGGTCGCGCTCGAGCAGCAGGTCGAGCGTGACCTGGACGCCCGTCGTCATCGTCTGCTCCGGCAACGCGCGCACCGGGCGGAAGACGCGCTTCGCCTCGCGCAGCTGCGGCCAGCGGTCCTTCTTCGACGCGATCAGCCACTTCGCGCCGGTCCGCCGCACCGAACGGCGGATGTCCGGCTTGCGCTCGGCGTGGGCGAGGTCTTCGTAGCCCATCACGTGCCACTGCGGCGTCGCTTGACCGTTGCGCACGGGGACGAAGGGGAGCTCGGGCATCAGCACGCCGCCCTCGAGCCCCGCGACCAGACGATGGAGATCGGCGGCACGCACGCGCTGCGCGGCGTCGGGCACGAACCGCGTGGTCTCGATCGGCCGCAGGGCGACGAAAACCGCGAAGAGCGCCACCGCCGCGATCGCGAGCGGGGGCCGGAAGCGCTCGAATCGCTGCATCGCGTCGTTGGCGAGCAGCACGGCCACCGGGCCGATCAGGGCGACGACCGGCAACAGGTTGTTGACGTAGCCGCCGGGCTTGGCGAACGGCACCAGAGCCACCGGCAGCGCCGCCACCAGCATCCCGAACCAGAGGACGCTCGCGCGCGACAGCGCCTTGCGCCCGGCGAGAGCGGCGAAGGCGGCCGGCAGCAGGACGCCGAACGGCGCGAACTCGTGGATCAGACCGAGACCGCGGCCGACGGACTTCGCCTGGAGCCCGTGCTCCCCCAGGTTCGAGACGATCCACTTCCAGAACTGCCCGTCGCTCGTCCACTGCAGCAGTCCGAGCGCGAGCGCGCAGAGACCGAAGGTCGCCGCCGCCAGCCGCAGCCCGGCACGGCGGTCGCGCGCGAAGACGAAGACGACGACCCAGATCGCGAACAGCGCCGCGGTCTGCTTGGTATAGATCGCGAGCGACAACGCGACGGCGGCGCCCCACGATCGCGGTACCGACGGCCGCTCCGCTCCCGCCAACCAGGCACCGAGGGCGGCGAGCGCGAGCATCGTCGAATCGACCCGCACCAGGTCGTACCAGCCGCCGGTCGCCGGAAAGGCGACGGCGACCAGGGCGACCGCGGCGCCACCGGCCGCGAGCCCCGCCGCGCGGCCGCGCGCGCTCCGGAACGCCTGCTCGAAGACGATCCCCGCGAACGACGCGATCGCGAGGATCGACACCAGACGCCCGGTCCAGTAGTCGAGCCCGAAGGCGCCGAGCGCGGCGACCAGGGACGGGTAGACCGGCGGGTAGGGAAACGGCGCGAAGATCTCCCCGGGGCCGGTGTAGAGCGGCTCGCCGTGGAGCAGGCGGTGGGCGTGGAGCAGCGTCCCTCCTTCGCACCACTCGAGATCGAGCGGATAGCCGAAGCGAGCCGCGAAGATCCCGACGAGGGTCGCGACCGGCCAGAGCGCGATCAGGAGCGCGACGGCCGCGAGCGCGGGGCCGGCGAACCGCCGCACGGCGTCAGCCCTCGCTCACCGGCCGCGGCCGGTCGCGGTCGCGATCGACGACGCACAGGAAGACCAGCCGCTCGCCGGCGGCGGCACGGAACTGGTGCGCCTCCTCGGGCGCGACGTAGACGAAGTCGAGCGGCGCGAGCGCATGGGTGGTCGCGCCCAGCCGCACCTCGCCGCGGCCGGCGACGACCACCACCGCGTGCGGGTGGCGGTGGCGCTCGAGCGTGGTCCAGCCGCCGGCGGCGACCTCGAACGAGCGCAGCTCGAAACCGAGGTCGGCATCGCCCGCCGCCGCTCCGGCGAGCGTGCGGCGGACGACGCCGCGGTAGAGCTCGGCGTCGTCCTTGTACTCCCTGACCGCCACTCCCGGCCAGGTCGCGTCGCCGCCCTTGACCACCCGCGAGCTCATCGTCCGGCCTCCCCCGCCGCGCGCGCCGCCACCCGGCGCACGATCTCCGCGAGCTCTCGCGCCGCGCCCCGCACGTCGCCGCGCGCGTAGAGACTGCCGCCGATCAGGTAGATCGTGTCGGCGCCGTAATCCGGGATCCAGCGCTCGAGCCTGGCCGCGTCGATGCCGCCGCCGAGCATCAGGAAGCTCGGCGCGATGGGGCCGAGCGGCGCCGCGAGGCGCGCCTCGAGCGCCCGGCAGTCCTCGACCGTGAACGGAAAGCGACCGGCGGCATTGGGGAAGATCACCGCATCGGCTCCCGCGATCCGGAACAGGTCACCGAACAGCCGGTCGGGCGCGATGCCGCCGCCGGGCGCGGCGAACGATCCGGCGAAGGCCGGGTGGGCGACGAGCGCGACGCCGGAGCTTTCGGAGAGCGCACGCACCGTATCGAGCCCGAGCAGCATCGGCGCCACCAGCGCCGCGCGCACCCCGGCCTCTGCGAGCGTCTCGAGCCGCTCGGCGAGTCGATCGACCGGCCCGGTCAGGTTGGGCGCGTAGAGGGTGGCGCCGCCGGTCGCGGCGTTGGCCCGCGCGACCCGGTCCTGGCAGGCGAGCACCCGCTCGCGGAACGGCGCCCACGCCTGGTCGGCGAGACCGTGGTCGTCCTTGATCAGGTCGACGCCGCCGAGCGCGCCCTGCTCGGCGAGCCGCGCCAGCTCGCGCGCCGCGAGCCCCATCGGCTTGAGCGCGGTGGCGAGCAACGGCCGTCCGCGCTCGGCGCGGCAGAGCGCGCGCAGCCCGGCGACGCCGAACGCCGGGCCGCGGAAGCGGTCGAGCAGCTCCCGCGGCCAGTCGATGCCGGCCAGCCGCACGCCGCTCCACAGCGAGACGTTGCCCCACAGCACGTTGAGCAGCTGGAGCAGCTCGCCACCGACGGCCTCGAGCGGGAACGCGATCGTCGCGACGGAGCGGCCGTCGCCGAGCTCCTCGATCGACTCGACGCTGGCGAGCGCGCGCGCCTCGGCTGCCGGCGCGATCCCTTCCGGACACTCCACGGTCTGCTCGCGCGCGAGGAGGGACGCGCGCAGCGCGACGTCCTCGCCGGGAGCGACGGCCAGCTCGTAGCGAACCGCCAGCCGGCTCATCGAGCCGCCGGGCGGGCGAAGCGCGGATCTCGGCCCATCGAGTCCTCCGGCCGCGCCACGTCGGGATTGAGCCACTCGATCACCGCGGCGAAGCCCTGGCTCTCGGGATCGTTGCGCAAGTAACCGCCGACCACGCCCACCACATCGAATCCCTCGCGCAGCTGGAACGAGAGCGTGGCATCGCGCAGCTCGCCGTGGACCACCGCGGCGACGTACTCCTCCGGCGTGCGCCGCGCGGCGTGGCGGTGGTAACCACGCAGCCGCGCGCCGGCACGGATCCGGCGCAGCCCGAGCCGGCGCACCAGGTCGCGGCGCGCGGCGTAGAGCCGTTTGCCGATGCCGCCGCGCTGCATCTCGGGATCGACCATCACCTCGGCGCCGTAGAGCGTCCGCCCACCGACCGGGTCGTGGTTGGTGAAGTACCCTCCCGCCGTCCATTCCCGCCAGGTGGAGTCGAAGGCGTAGTCGTCCCAGTGGATCACCAACGACGACGCCAGGCCCACCACCCGTCCGCTCGCCAGCTCGACCACGACGAACTGCCCCTCGGGAAAGACCGCGAGGTGGCTCTCGAGCTGCTCCGCGGTCCACGGTGGCGAAGCCGGGTAGACCCGCCGGCACAGCTCGATCACGCCCGGGACGTCCTCGCGCCGGAGGTTGCGCAACTCGAGGTCGCGGTGCACCTGGAGGCTCAGAGGCGCACCTCTTCGATGCCGGCCACGACCTCGGCCGTCGTCTGACTGTCGCGCAGCGGCAATACGGTGCCGTGCTCGCGCGACAGGCGCAGCGACTCGAGGTCGAGATCGCCGAGCACCATCATCTCGGAGTTGACCTGTCCCTCGGCGAGGATGCCGTCGCGCGAGAAGCGGAAGTCGCTCGGGGTCAGGATCGACGCCTGGCCGTAGTTGAGCGACACCGCCGGCACCGACGGCAGCGAGCCGACGGTGCAGGCGTGGACCACGTACATCTGGTTCTCGATCGCCCGCGCCTGGGCGCAGTAGCGCACCCGCAGGAATCCCTGGCGGTCGTCGGTGCAGCTCGGCACGACCAGCAGGTCGCAGCCGGCCCGCCCGGCGGCGCGCGCGATCTCGGGAAACTCGACGTCGTAGCAGATCGCCACCGCCAGCTTGCCGAAGTCGGTCTCGAAGATGCGCAGGCCCTTGCGCGGCGAAACGAACCACTCCTCGCGCTCCCAGCGCGTCATGTGGAGCTTGCCCTGGATGCCGTGGGTCCCGAGCGGGCCGAACAGATGGCAGTCGTTGTGGAGCTCGCCGTTGTTGCCGCGACCCGGGATGGTGCCGGCGACCAGGTGGAGCTCGTGACGGCGCGCCAGCTCCGACATCAGCTCGAGATAGGCCGGCGCGTGGCCGGAGAGCTCGCGGACCGCCTCCGCGATCGGCCGGCCGGGGTCGCCCAGCGTCAGCAGCTGAACGGTGAAGTACTCGGGAAAGACCACCAGCTTCGCGCGGTAGTCGGCGGCGGTGCCGACCAGCGCCGAGACCTGCCGGGCGAACTCGTCGAACGAGGCGACCGGCCGCACGAAGTACTGGATCGACGCGACGCGCAGCCGATCGCTCACGTTCACCCTCCTCTCACTCTCGCGCCGCTCCGGACCGCACGGCGATCCAGGCGTCGACCGCCGACTCCAGAACCGGCAGCGGCACCGAGCCGCGGCGCAACAGCTCGTCGTGGAACCCGCGTACGTCGAAACGCTCGCCCAGCGCCCGTTCCGCGCGCTCGCGCAGCTCGCGGATCTTGAGATAACCGAGATAGTACGAGAGCGCCTGCCCCGGCCAGGAGATGTAGCGGTCGATCTCGGTGGTCGCTTCGTGCAGCGGCAGCGAGGTGTTGGCCGCCAGGTACTCGATCGCCCGCTCGCGGGTCCAGCCGAAGGCGTGGATCCCGGTGTCGATGACCAGTCGGCTGGCGCGCCACGCCTGGTAGCCGAGATAGCCGAAGCGGCTGTAGGGATCGGCGTAGAGCCCCATCTCGTTGCCGAGGTACTCCGAGTAGAGCCCCCACCCCTCGCCGAACGCCGAGATGTAGTCGTAGCGCCGGAACGGACGGACCTCCTCGGCCTCCTCGGCCAGCGCCCCTTGCAGGTGGTGTCCCGGGACCGCCTCGTGCAGAGTCAGCGCCTCGAGGTTGTAGAGCGGGCGCTTGTCGAGCGCGTAGGTGTTCACCCAGTACCACCCCGGCTCGGTCGACTCGCGCGGCGAGCCGGCGTAGCGGCCGGAGGTGTACTTGGGCGCCAGCGCTTCCGGCACCGGCATCACGCCGTAGGGCTGCCGCGGCAGTCGGCCGAACAGGCGCGGCAGCGCGGCGTCGGCGCGCTTGGCGATCCACGACGCTTCCTTGATCAGCTCCTCCGGTGTCTTCGCGTAGAAGCGCGGATCGGTGCGCAGGAAGGTCAGGAACTCCTCGAAGGTCCCTGCGAAACCGCTCGAGCGCATCGCCGCCTCCATCTCGGAGCGGATTCGCGCCATCTCGGCCAGGCCCAGCTCGTGAATCGCCCGCGGGTCGAGGTCGAGCGTGGTGAAGCTGCGCACCAGGAATCGGTAGTAGTCCTCTCCCTCGGGCAGCGCGCTCGCGGCGAGCGTGGTTCGGGCCGCGGGAACGTACTCGCGGGTCATGAACTCGAGGAAGCGCGCGTACGCCGGGATCACCCGCGTCGACACCGCCTCGCGAGCGCGCGCCGCCAGCGCCGCCCGGGTCTCCCCGGAGAAGGTCGCCGGAAAGCGCTCGAACGGCTCGAAGACCGCGTGCTCCTCCGGCGCGCCCGAAGCCAGCGGCTCGATCGTCGTCTCGATGCCGGCGAGCGTCGCCCGCGGGATGGTCAGGCCGCGCCGGATCCCCTCGCGCATGCGCTCGACGTGCTGGTCGAGCCACTCCGGAAACGCTTCGAGGCGGGCCAGGTAGTTCTCGTAGTCGCGCGGCGACGAGAACGGGCAGCTGCGGTGCAGCAGAGCGAAGCCGGTGTGGAAGCCGGAGTCGGCGTTGAGCGGCAGCAGGTGGTCGCCGAAGCGGAAGGCGTCGCGCCGCTCGGCGAGCTGGCGGCGGAAGATGTCGGAGTCGACGCGGTCGGCCGCGGAGAGCGCGACGCGGTCGATGGCATCGAGCTCGGCGAGAAACCTCGCGGTCTCGCCGTCGCGCCGCGCGTACGCCGCGAGCGAGGCGTCCTCCAGCCGGTCGTCGTAGTCGTGGACGCCGACCGCGGTGGCCAGGGTCGGGAACTCACGCAGCCGCCAGGCCCACTCGCGGTCGACCAGCTCGGCGAAGCGCGCACCGGCGTCCGGCGCGGGACCGGCCGCGGCCGGCGCCGCCGCCACCGCGAGCGCGGCGAGGACCAGAACGGAAACTCGGATCGACAGCGGCATCGCCACCCCCTCGCGCGATTCTCTCGCGCGCGAGGGGGGGCGTCCACCCGCGCGGCTCAGGGCTGCAGGACCGGCTCCGGTTCCTCGACGAATCCCGGCTTCGTCTCCTCGTCGCCGCGCTCGCCGTCGCCCGGCGCCGCGGGACCCTCGCCGCTCCGACGGCGCGCGCGCCGCTCGCGGAAGCCCTCGAGGAAGTCGTAGAGCACCGGCACCAGGACCAGCGTCAGGAAGGTCGCGAAGGCGAGGCCGGCCATCACCGCCACGCCCATCGGCCGCCACCACTGGCTCGACTCGCCGCCGTGGACGAAGCGGAAGGCGCGGAAGTCGAAGCCCCAGCCGATCACCGTCGGCACCAGGCCGAGGATGGTGGTGATCGCGGTCAGCATCACCGGCCGCAGGCGGCGCATGCCGGTGACCAGGATCGCGACGCGCCGCGGAAAGCCGCGGTGGCGAAGCTGCTCGGCGTAGTCGAGCAGCACGATGGCGTTGTTGACGACGACGCCGGCGAGCGAGATGACGCCGAGGCCGGTCATGATGATGCCGAAGGGCGTCCCGGTCAGCAGCAGCCCGAGCAGCACGCCGATCAGCGACATCACGACCGAGGTCATGATGATGAACGGCACGGCGTAGGAGTTGAACTGGCCGACGATCAGCAGCAGCACGAGCAGCACCGCGTACATGAACGCCTTCGAGAGGAAGGCCTTGGCCTCGTCCTCGTCCTGGCTCTGCCCCGCGAACTGGAGGCCGTAACCGGGCGGCAGCAGCCCCTCGATCGCCTCGATCCGCCGCTCGGCCTCCTGGCGCACCGGCTGCGCCAGCTCGGGGCTGGTCACCTTGCCGGAGACGGTCACCACCCGCCGCCGGTCCTTGTGCTGGATCGACTGCAAGGACGAGCCGGTGGTCACCGTCGCCACCGTCTCGAGCGGAATCTGGTCGCCGTCCTCGTTGACCACCACCAGGCGCGACAGGTCGGCGAGGCTGGCACGCGCCTGCGGGCCGAAGCGCACCGTGATGTCCCACTCGTCCTCGCCCTCGCGGAACTGCGAGGCCTCGGTGCCGTTGACCGCGGTGCGGACCGTGTTGGCGATCTTGGCGGTGGTCAGCCCCAGCCGCGCCGCCTGCACGCGATCGACGGTGACGATCACCTCCGGCCGCGCCAGGTCGAAGTCGCTGTCGAGCGTGGCGAGCCCGGGCACGTCGGCGATCTCGCGCTGGATCCGCTCGGCGATCTCGCCGAGCTTCGCGAAGTCGTCGCCGGCGAGCTCGATCGACACCGGGTCGCCCACCGGCGGCCCCTCGGCCGGCCGCTCGACGTTGATCGTGGCGCCGGGGATGCCGCGCACCCGCTCGCGCGCCTGCTCGAGGGTCACGAACGAGCTCTGCGCGCGGTCCTCCATGTCGGCGAGATCGAGGGTCACGCGACCGCGGGTGGGGTCGCCCCCCTCCGAGCGGCCGCCGCTGAACTCGTCGCCCGAGGCGCCGGCGCCCGCCGCCGCCGCCACCACCTGGACGTCGGGCAGGTCCGCGAGCCGGCGCTCGAGCTCGCGCACGATGGCGTCGGTCTGCTCGAGCCGCGTGCCGGGCGGCGTTTCGACCGAGGCCCAGATCTGGCGCGGCTGGGTCTCCGGGAAGAACTCGACGCCGTGATTGAAGGCGCCGAACAGGAACATCACCGCCACGAACGAAGTGAGCGTGCCGCCCAGCACCAGGCCGCGGTGGTCGAGCGCCCAGTTCAGGAACGAGCGATAGCGGATCAGGATCTTCCCGCCGAGCCCGGCGTCTTCCGGAACCTCCGCGCGGTCGGAAATCACCACTTCGCGGTCCTTGCCCAGGCGCATCCACTGCGACGCGAAGGTCGGGTTGGCCGTGAACGCGATCAGCAGCGACGCCGCCAGCGCCATGCAGACGGCGATCGGCAGGATCGACATGAAGTCGCCGACGATGCCCGGCCAGAAGAACAGCGGCACGAAGGCGCCGATGGTGGTCAGCGTCGAGTTGAGCACCGCGCCGCCGACCTCGCGCGCGCCGACCTGCGCCGCCTCGAAGACGGTCTTGCCCTCCTGGACGTGGCGGTAGATGTTGTCGATCACCACGATCGAGTTGTCGACCAGCATGCCGACTGCCAGCACCAGCGAGAACAGCACCATCATGTTGAGCGTCATGCCCGACAGCTGCACGATCATGAAGGTCAGCAGCATCGACAGCGGGATCGCGGCGCCGACGAACAGCGCGTTGCGCAGCCCCATCGCGAAGAACAGCACCACGACCACCAGCACGACGCCGGTGCCGATGTTGTTCTCGAGGTCGGCGACCATGATCCGGATGTCCTTGGACTGGTCGGCGAGGAAGTGGACCTCGACGCCGTTCGGCCAGGTCGGACGCAGGCGCTCGACCTCGGCCTTGATCCGGTCGGTGACCTCGATGATGTTGGCGCCGGTGCGCTTCTGGATCGACAGCGACACCGAATCGGCGGCGTTGATCCGCGAATACGAGGAGCGGTCCTTGAATCCGTAGCGCACGGTGGCGACGTCGCGGATCTGGATCGGCCGCTGGCCGACCGCCTTGATCACGAAGCCCTCGACCGCGATCGGGTCCTCGACCTCGCCGGGGACGCGCAGGGCCAGGGTCTGGCCGGTCAGCGTCAGCTCGCCGCCCGGGATCGAGACGTTCTCGTCGCGGATGGTGTCGAGCACGTCGTCGAGCGACACGCCGTAGAGCCGCAGCCGCTCCGGATCGACGTCGACCTGGACCTCGCGCTCGACGCCGCCCACCAGCGTCGCGCGCAGCACGCCGGGGATCGCCTCGACCTCGTCCTGGAGCTCCTTGGCCAGGCGACGCAGCTCGACCGGACCGAGGTCTCCCGCCAGGTGGACCTGGAGGATCGGTACGTCCGAGAAGTTGAGCTCGCGCAGGATCGGCTCCTCGGCGTCCTCCGGAAATTCGGACTTGGCGATGTCGACCCGGTCGCGCACCTTCTGCAGCGCGAAGTCGAGGTCGACCCCCGAGACGAACTCGACGTTGACCAGCGACACGCTCTCGGTCGAGGTCGAGGTCACCTGCTTGATCCCCTCGAGGCCCTGGAGCTCGCGCTCGAGCTCGTCGGTGATCTGGGTCTCGACGTCGGTCGGCGAAGCGCCGGGCCAGAGCGTGTAGACCAGGATGTTGGGGATCGAGATGTCCGGGAAGCTCTCGCGCGGGAGCGTCCGGTAGGCCGACAGCCCCGCCAGCGCGATCGCGCCCAGCGCGAAGAAGACGGTGGCGCGGTTGCGGACCGAGTACTCGCCGAGTCTCACGTCAGACCTCCTCGACCTTCTGCCCCTCGCCGACCGACTGGCGCCCCTCGACGATGACGCGGGTGCCGACGGCGAGCCCCTCGACCACCACCTCCTCGCCGATCACCGGTCCGAGCGTGACGTCGCGGCGCACCGCGCGACCGTCCTCGACCGTCCACAGCGCCTTGCGATCGCCGAGGTCGACCAGCGCCGCCATCGGCACCACCAGCGCGGCGGCGAGCTCGCGCCGCGGCACCTCGAAGCGGGCGAGCATGCCCGGCTTCAGGCGCCCGTCCGGATTGGCGACCTCGGCCTCGACGACCAGGGTGCGCGACAGCGGGTCGAGCTCGGCGCCGAGGCGCTCGACCTTGGCGCGGAAGATCTCGCCCGGGTAGGCGTCGATCGCCACTTCGACCTCGCGGCCGACCTCGAGGAAGGGGACGTCGGCGGAGCGCGCCGAGGCGCGCACCTTGAGGCGCGACGCGTCGACCAGCTCGAACAGCGGCGTGCCGGGCGCGACGAAGTCGCCGGCCTCGACATGGCGCTCGGCGATCCGCCCCGGCCACGGCGCGCGCACGATCGCCTTGTCGAGCTGGAGGGTGGCGCTCGCCAGCCGCGCCTCGGCGACGTCGCGGTTGGTCACCGCGTCGAGCAGCTGCGCCTTGGTCACCGCCTTGCGGTCGAACAGGTTCTGCGCGCGTTCGAACTGGAGCTTCGCCTGGCGCAGGAACGCCTCGGCCTCGGCGACCTGCTGGGCGTAGGTGCGCTCGTCGATCGCGGCCAGCTTGGCGCCGCGGCCGACCGCCTGGCCGAGCTCGACGGCGACCGACTCGACGGCGCCACCGACCTCGGCGGCGAGCGTCGCGCGCCGCGCCGGCACCAGGTCGGCGGGCAGACTGGCGCGATCGACCACCGCGCGCGGCTCGAGCGCGAGGGTCCGCACCTGGACGACTTTCTCCTCCGGCTCGATCGGCGCGGCGGCGGGCTCGCTCGCGCACGCGGCGAGCGAGAGGACGAGCAGCGAAAGCAGGATTCCGGTACGGGAATCTCTCGTGGGCGACATGTCGGTCAGTTCTCCGGGGACGACGACCAGCCCGCGGTCGGCAATCTGCCGACGGCGCGGGCGAGGCGGGATGCCTGGATCAACGCTTCGTAGAACGACGAGACGGCGATCGTCTCGGCCTGGGTCGCCCGGCTCTGGGCGTCGAGCAGGTCGGTCTGGTTGGCGACTCCCTGCTCGTAGCTCTCGCGCGCGACGCGCAGCGCTTCGCGCGCGGCGGCGGCGGAGGCCTCCGCGGCGGCCGCGCGAGCGATCGCCGTCTGGTAGTCGGACCGGGCCTGGTCGATCTCGAGGCGGATCCGTGCGCGCAGGTCCTCGAGCTGCAGCTCGACCTGGCGACGCTCGCTCTCGAGCTGCGCGACCTGGCCGCGGCGGCGGCCGCCGTCGAAGAACTCCCAGCGCAGGCCGACGCCGAACGCCCAGGTCGAGTAGAGCGGATCGTCGACGTTCTCGATCTCGCGCACCTCGCGCCCCCAGTGTCCGGTGAACTCGACCTGTGGCTTGCCGTCGGCGCGGGTGACGGTCTTTCGCTTCTCGAAGATGGCGGCCTGGTAGCCGAGATCGGCGAGCTCGGGCCGCGCCGCGAGCCCGGCCTCGACCAGCGGCTCGACCGCCGGCGCTTCGGGCAACGCCTGCTCGACCTCGACCAGCTCGAGGGGCTCGCCGGGCGGCAACGCGAGCAACCGGCGCAGCGTCGTTTCCGCGACCGCCACCTGCCCCTGGCGGGCGGCGACCTCGGGCTCGACCTCGGCGAGGGCGGCCCCGGCACGCAGTTGCTCCAGCTCGGTCGCCTCGCCGATCTCGAGCAGGCTCGCGACCCGCTCGAGATCGCGGCGGCGGAACTCGCGGTCGGCTTCGATCGTGGTCAATCCCTCGCGCGCCGCGAGCAGCCGGTAGTAGGCCTCGGCGACGGCGTTGCCGGTGTCGAGCTCGGCGGTCGAGACCTGGGCGCCGGCGGCGTCGGCCACCAGCTCGGCGAGGTCGATCGCGGCGCGCACCTTGCCGAAGGTCCAGATCGGCTGGGTGACCTCGATGACCGCGCGTGACAGCTCCTGCGTGCTCGGTTCGAAGCTGCCGCCCGGGAACTGTTCGAGGATGTCCTCGAAATCGGGACTGTTGAGCAGCGACGGGCTCCGCGACTGCCCCCACGACGAATCGAGCGCGATCTGCGGGAAGGCGTCGGCTTTCGCCTCGACGATGCCGCCCTCGACCTGGCTGCGCACCTCGCGCGCGGCGGCGAGCGCGGGGTTGTTGGCGAAAGCGAGCTCGACCGCGCGCGGCAGGTCGAGCTCGGCGGCCGCCGCGGGCGGCGCGGAGACGGCCGCGGCGAGCGCGGCGACGGTCGTGGCGATTCGGAATCTCATGGGTTCAGGGGTTCCCGGGGAGGTCGGCCCGCGACGGCGCGGAAGAGCTGGTACCAGACCTGCTCGAGGCGCTCGCGGAGCGGGCCGACCTGGTGCCGACAGTTGGTCTGGAGAAAGAGCAGTCCGTGAAAGAAGACGCCGAGGAAGATCATCACGTCCTCGGTCGATGGCGCCGCGATCTCGCCTTCGGCCAGGGCGCGGTCGATGCGCGCGCGGAAGGTCGCCTGCACCTCGGCCTCCATCGCCGCGACCATGCCGCCGATGCGCAGGGCGAGCTCGCCCTGGACGTGCGTGGTCGCCATGTGGAAGACGGCGACGACGTGCGGCCAGCGCTCGGCGAAGTCGACGGCGAGGCGCAGGTGATCGGCGAGCTGCCGCTCGAACGACGCCGCGCGGGCCAGCGGCGCCATGCAGTGGTCGGTCCACTGGCGCAGGCCCTCGCCCACCAGGTCGATCAGCAGCTCCTCCTTCGACCGGTAGTAGTTGTAGAGACTCGGCTTGGCGATGCCGACCCGCTCCCCGAGCTCGGTCATCGAAACGCCGTCGTAGCCCTTCTCGCCGAACAGCTCGAATGCGGCCTGGCGGACCCGTTCGCGGGTGGAGACGGCTTCGGTGGTGGTCGATTCGGAGTGCATCGGGGGTCCTGGGCGCTGGCCGGCGATCTTCCGACCGGTCGGTAGCTTATCTCTACGCAGGAATCGTCCGCAGGTTTTCCGCCCCCGGAGCGCCGGGCCGAGCCGCCGCGCGGGCTTCGACATCATCGCGCAAGTCCTTTTGTGGTAGAAGTTAAACGTGCCGATCTACGAGTTCTACTGCGCCGATTGTCACACCGTCTTCAGCTTCTTCTCGGCGCGCGTCGCCCCCGACGCGCGGCCGGCCTGCCCGCGCTGCGGACGGCCGGAGTTGCCACGGCGGCCGTCGCGCTTCGCCACGTTGTCGACCCGCTCCTCCACCGACCAAGGCGAGACGGGGGGCATCGAGGACCAGCTCTTCGGCCAGGTCGACGAGGAGCGGCTCGAGCGCGCCTTCGAGGCGATGGCCTCCGAGTTCGAGGCGCTCGAAGCGGGCGGCGAGGCCGACGCCGACCCCGATCCGCGCCAGCTGTCGCGCGCGCTGCGCCGCTTCACCGAGCTCACCGGCCTCGAGGCCGGCCCCAGGATGCGCGAGATGCTCGACCGGCTCGAGCGCGGCGAGGATCCGGAGTCGCTCGAAGCCGACCTCGGTACCGGCGAGGACGGCGACGACGACCTCGCCGAGTTCTTCCAGCTCCGCTCGAAGCTCGCCGCCGCGCGCTCGCGCCGTCCGAAAGTCGACGAGACGCTGCACTTTCTCTGAAGCCGCGAGCCTCCGCGCGGCCGCGACGAGGCTCGGTCGGACGGGGCGGTTCGGGACACGTCGACATCGCGGTTCGAGGTCATGGGTCCTCGTGCTCGGTTGCCCGGAGCCGGTCCGGACGATTCGGGCCGGAGGAGATTCCCCGGCGCTCTCCGGGACGACGAACGAGGTGGGCGGAAATCGACGCGCGGCACCCCGCCGCCGGTCCTCTAGACTGCGCCCGCCTTGGCCGTTCCCGATCCCGTCCCGCGCCGGCTGCGACCGATTCCGCTCGCGCTGGGCCTGGCCGTCGGCTCTCTGCCGCTGCTCGCCGGCGGTCTGGAGCCGCGCGCCGCGCGTACCGCGGCGATCGCGCTGGCGATGGCGGTCTGGTGGCTGACCGAGGCGATGCCGATTCACTGGACGGCTTCGGTGCCGATCCTCGCCTTCCCGGCGGCCGGCGTCTTCGGGGGCGGTCTGGCCGGCGACGTCGCGGCCACGGTCCTGCCCTACTTCGACCCCTACAACTTCCTGTTCGCCGGCGGCATGGCGATCGGCGCGGCGATCGAGCAGCAGCACCTCCATCGGCGAATCGCGCTGACGGTGATGCACGGCGTCGGCACCGACCCGCGACGGCTGCTGGCGGGAACCCTCGCCGCGACCGCCTTCGTCTCGCTCTGGATCTCGAACACCGCGACCGCCGCGATGATGCTGCCGATCGGCCTCGCCCTGATCGCGCGGCTCGAGGCGCGGGAGGGTCGCCGGCTCGGCCGCTACGGCATGGCGCTGATGCTGGCGATCGCCTGGGGCGCCAACCTCGGCGGCATCGGCACCAAGATCGGCACAGCGCCCAACGCCCAGCTCGCCGGCTTCCTGGCGCGCGACGGGACGGTGGTCTCCTTCCTCGCCTTCGCGGCGATCGGCCTGCCCTTCGTCGCGATGGCCCTGCCCGCGGCCTGGGGCCTGCTCTGGCGGCTCGGACGGCGCGACCGCCCGGCGAGCGACGCCGCCGAGGTGGTCCGCGGCGAGCTCTCGGCGCTCGGCAAGGCGAGCGCCGCCGAGCGGGCGGTGGCCGTGGTCTTCTTCGCCACCGCTGGTCTCTGGATCGGCAGCCGGCCCTTGACGACCTGGATCGGGTCTTTCGCCCCGGGCGTCTCGGCGGCCGAAGTCGAAGGGGGGATCGCCGTCGCGGCGGCGCTCGTCCTGCTGGCGCTGCCGGCGCCCGGCGGCGGTCGCCTGCTGGCGCTCGGCTCGCTACGCCGGGTCCCCTGGCACACGTTGCTCCTGCTGGGCGGCGGTTTCGCGCTGGCGGCGGCCGTCCAGGCGAGCGGGTTGGCCGCCTGGATGGCCGAACGGATGGCGGGCATCGCGACGCTGGCGCCGGGCGCCCAGCTCACGGTCGCGGCGGTCGCCACGGTGGCGCTCTCAGCGGTCGCCTCGAACACGGCGACCACCGCCGTGATGCTGGTGGTCCTGGCCGAGGCGGCGGCGCCGGCGCTGCGGGTCCCGGTGCTGTTCGCGGCGACGGTTTCGGCCTCCTGCGACTTCGCCCTGCCGGCCGGCACGCCGCCCAACGCCATCGTCTTCGGCAGCGGTTACGTCCGGATCCCGGTCATGGCCCGCTACGGCGCCGTGCTCGACCTCGCCTGCGCGCTGCTCGCCGCCCTCTGGTGCGGCTGGGCGGTGCCGGCGGTGCTCGACTAGTCCGCCGTCAGTCGCCGGCCGGCAGCGTCGAGGCCGGATCGCCCAGAATCGCGACGCCCAGCAGCACGTCGTCGCTCGCCGCGCCTTCGGCTCGCAGGCGCAGCTTCGCCGCGCGCAGCGCCTCGCCGAGCGTCGTCGCCTCGCCGTCGCGCATGGCGCGATAGAAGTGCACCGCGAGGCGGTCGTGGACGCGGTCCGCGGTCAGCGTCGTGGCGCCGACGGTACCGGCGGCGCCGACCCCGGGCTCGAGCAGCAGCCGGCTCGACAGCGACTCGTAGGCCGGATCGAAGGCGTAGCTGTTCCAGCACCCCCACTGCAGGTAGAGCGACGGCTGACCGGAGTTGCCGAGCCCGGCGACGTCGGCCACCGACAGCAGCGGCTGGAAGTCCCAGCGATCGGTCGAGGAGTGCCCGACGAAGCTGACCAGCGCCACGCCGGCGTCGACTCCCGCGAGCAGCTGCGCGCGCGCCGCGGCGGTGCCGAGCCCGTCGACCTCGACGCGCTGCCAGGGCCAGGCACCGAGCGCCTTCGCGTAGGCGTCGTTGACCCGCGACAGGACGACGTTGCCGTCCGAGGCGCCCGCCACGAGCAGCGTCGACCGCTCGCCGGCGCGCGACTCCCACTGTGCGAGCTTGGCGACGACGGTCGAGAGGTCCGCCGCCGTGCGCACCGGCAGTCGCCCGATCGGCACGTCGGCGATGCGGTCGCCGTCGGCGTCGGCCAGGTGCTCGTCGCTCGGGGCGAAGCGCACGAACTGGTTGACGGGCAGGTAGGCGGTCGGAACGAACGAAACGGCGCCGGTGCCGAGCCGGTCCCAGGCGTCGGTGGTGTCGCTGCCGACGAGCAGGAGGTAGCGCGGCCCGCCGGTGCCGATCGACGCGGTCAGGAACGCGCGGATCGCCTCGGGCGAGGGAGCGTGGTCGCTGTAGGCGGCGTAGATCGACTCGACCTCGACGGTCTCGACCTCGAACCCGCGCGCCGCTTCGAGCGCCTCGAGCTCGCCGATCGCCGGCCGGAACGCCGGGTGGGAGACGATCAGGTACTCGGCGTCGGACCGATCGACGGCGGCCGGAACCCCCGCCAGCACCCGGGGCCGCGCCATGGCGCTCGGGATCGAGGCGAAGACCTCGCCGGAGCGGGCCGGCACCGACAGCGATCCGGCGCCCGCGGGGGCCGTGCCGCGGCGCGCCCCGAGCGGTATCGCGAATCCGGCCGGGCCGTCGGCCGCCTTCGCGGCGCCGGCACCGCCCGCCGTCCACGCGACGATCGGTTCGGACCCGAACCCGCTCACGGTATACGCCCGCGCCGACTCTCCGCGGTAGGCGCCGTCGACGGCGCGGGTCCGGCTCAGGTAGCGGACGTCGAAGCCGTCGAAGGCGAACAGGTCGAAGGCGTAGCCGGTGTCGCCGGGGACCTCGATCTCGAGTCGGTTCCCGGCGGCAGCGACGAGCGACGACACGTCGACGGTCCGGCTCCAGGCGGCGAGCCCGTCGAAGCGATCGGAGAGGATCTCGACCCCGTTCAGCGCCACGACGACGTGGTGGTCGGGAGCGTCGCCCGGCCAGTTCGTGTAGCCCCAACCGCTGATCGTCAGCTCGACGTCGTCGCCCGCCCAGTGGGGCAGATCGAATTCGCGCTCGATCCGCTTCGGCGAGCCCCAGGAGAGCAGCCCTTCGTCGTACCAGGGGTCGCCGGTCGGCGACGCGAAGCCGTAAGCGCGCTCCGGACGCGACTCGACGCGGGCCGCGACCCGGCCGGGTCCGGTCGGCGCGCCGGTGGCGAGAGGCCGGGGCGCGAGGCCGGCGGAGCCGGAGGTGGTCAGCACCACGACGTCGTACGAGCTCGCGAGCGTCGTCGCGGGCGACGCGGCGAGGAACTCGATCCAGGCCCCCGGACCGAACGGATCCGCCGAGACGAAGCGCGCGAGCGGCCGCCCGCCGTCGGCCAGCGCGATGGCGGCGGCCGGCACTCCGGCGAGATCGACGCCGGCGGCGGCCAGGTCCTCGTACGTCACGCGCTGGATGCCGGCCCGCTCGACCAGCAGCCGGGCGTCGCTCGCGCCGAGCTTGCCGGCGAAGCCGTCGGCGGCGCGCTCGGCCTCGGCGCGGATCGTCGTCCAGTCGACCGGGATCTCGCCGCCGCGCTCACCGTGCGCCCGACCGACGGCGAACGGACCGTGGCGCCGGGTGCGGCCATCGACCGAAAGGTCGACGATCTCGACCGCGGTCAGGTCGCTCGCGGCGAGCACGACCTCGTAGTCGGTCGGCGCGAACGAGTCGAAAACTTTCGACGGCACGCGCGCCAGCAGCTGGCGGCCCGCCTTCGAGTGTCCCCAGACGCGGAAGCCGACGTTGCCGGTCTCGGTCGAGGTGCGCCAGCGCACGACCGTCCCGCGCGCCGAGCGCGCCGAGTCGACCCACGAGATCGTCACAGGCAGCGTGTTGACCGGGATCCGGTAGTCCTCGACCTCGCCGTCGACCGCGAGTCCCGTCGGCGACTCGACCTCGCTCTGGACGGTGCCGATGCGGAAACGCGCATAGGTCTGAGTGGTGCCGCCGCAGTTGGCCGGGACCGACGACCAGGTGACCGAGAAGTTCGACGGGTCGGCGCTCGCCTGGGGAACGGTGACGGTCGCCGAGCGCTCGCCGGCGTCGGCGAAGTCGCCGTCGCGGTTCCAGTCGATGTAGCCGGCGAGGAACGCGTTCGACGCCGGGCTGGTGGCGTTCGAGGCCGCCACCGTCACGCTGTAGGTGCCGTCCTGCGGACAGACCGGGAACGTGCCGACGGCATCCTCGTCGTCGACGCCGCCGACGGTGGCCGCGTCGTCCGGCGTGGCGTCGGCGCCGGCCCCGGCGGCCTGGCCGTCCGACTCGCCGTCCGGCCGATTGCTGCCGAGCCAGACCGAGCGGGTGCCGAGCACGTGGCGCGCGCCGGTGCCGAGTGCCGTGCCGTAGGTCGCCGGCGCGTCGCCGTAGTCGTAGGCGCAGAACTCGAGGTCGTGGAGGCCGATGATCTGGTCGCCGGGGTCGTCCTGGAGATCGCCGGCCAGGTAGACGACGCCGAGCGTGTCGAGCAGCCCGCTGAACAGATAGGCCGAGTTGCCGGCGGTCGAAGTCGCACCCGCTCCGGTATCGCCTTCGACGATGTCGCCGGCCGGCTGGCTCGCCGAGTTGATCGTGCGCTGGTACGGCGTGAACGCCCCCGACCGACTCCCCTCGATCCGGTGATAGTCCTCGAAGTCGCCCGCGGCGAAGTCGTTGTCGACCATGGTGAAGCCGAGGTCGTAGACCGGCTGCGAGAAGCCGAAGGCGACGACCTGGCCGATGTTCTCGAACTGCTGGGCACCGCCGGTGTTCGCCGCGTCCATCCAGAATCGATAGAAGCCGGTGATTCCGCCCTGCTGCTGGGTGTCGATGCGGAACGTCGGGGCCGACGCCCCGACGGCGCCGGTGCCGCCGAAGTCGACCGCCGATGTCTCGGTCACGGTGATGTCGCCGACGGTCGTGTTCGTGAAATCGGTCCCGTTGCCGAGCGTGGTCCAGTCGAGCAGGATCCGACTGGAGCAGACCGTAGTCGCGGACGTCGCATCGCTCAGGACCAGGCGCGCGCTGTTGAAGGTTCCCGCGGGATTCCCGGCATTGTCACAGATCGACAGCGTCCAGGTTCCCGCCGACGCGACCCCGGAGAAGGCAGACAGGCCGGCCACCGGAACGAGCCGGTTGTAGATCGGGGCCGCCACCGTGTCGTCGTCGCCGTCGTCGAGCGTCCCTTCCGTGTTGGTCGACAGGAGGATGTCGTAGTTGTTGTCGCCGTCTCCGAGTCCGCTGAGCAGGGTCACTGTGGTTCCACCCGGAGACTGGAGGGTCGCCTCGATCTGACCTCTCGAGTTGTGCGAAACGTTGAGGCCGACGGCGACCTGGGCGACTGTAAAACTGGCCGACACCGAAAACGTCCGGACCAGCGGCGCACCGCAGCTGTTGTTCGCGATCGCACCGGCCGTCGTGTTGTCGAACTGGTGGAGGAGCGCCGGCGCGGGGGCGGCGGCGAGCGCGGCGGCGGTGAGCACCGTGAGCGCGACGTTGCGGCCCCGAACGGACCGGTACCCGGAGCGAACCGCGTCGCCGCTTGCCCTCATCTGCCGCCTCCAGAATCCCCGCTTCCGCTCCCCGTCCGCAGCGTCCTTTCGCGCCGGGCACATGCCGGCCGTGACGCGGGTCCGAAGGGCTGGAAGCCGCCCCGGATGATACCCGCTCCCCCCCGATTCTCCGAGGCTTTTCTCGGCCGGACACCGGGCCCGACGGAGCAGATCCCGCTAGACTCCCGTTCGAGCCTCCGATGCCCCCGCCGCCCGATCCCACCGTCCCGTCCGCCGATCCGCTCGACCGCCGCCTGCGGGCGGCGCCGCGGGTGGTCGCCCGCGAGATCGAGGCGGAGACGGTCCTGCTCGACCTCGCTTCGGGGCGCTACTACGACCTCGACGACACCGGTAGCCGCCTCTGGCACCGACTGACCGAAGGAGCGCGCCTCGGCGACGTCGTCGACGAGCTCGCGTCCGAATTCGACGCCCCCAGGGAGCGGCTGGCCGCCGACGTCGTCGCCTTCGTCGCCGAGCTCGAGCGCGAGCAGCTAGTCGTCGACGACTGAGTCGAGCCCGCCCAGCTCCTCCCGCTCGCGCCAGAGCTCGGCATAGATCGTGTGGAGCAGGCCGACGATCTCGCCGTCGTCCGCGAGGCGTCCGTCGAGCCAGCGCGCGAGCGCCGCCGGCTCGACGAAGCCGCGCCAGAGCGCGTCCGGCCGGTCGAGCAGCGGCCGCACCCAGGAGAGGCGCGCCGGCTCGAGCGCGGCGAGGAGGAGGCGCCGGAAGCTCGCCTTGCCGGCGCGGGTCCGCACCCCTTCCGGCAGCCGCCCGCGCATCGCCTCGCGCAGGACGTAGCGGGTCTCGTCGCCGCGACCGAGCAACGCGTCGGGAAGTGACAGCGCGAGCTCGACCAGGTCGAAGTCGCGCAGCGGCGTGCGTTGCTCGAGGCCGAACGGCTCGGTGTAGTAGCGCTCGACCTGCTCGCCGTGGCCGTCGAGCCGGGCGAGCAGCCGCGCCGCCTGCCGGGGCCGGCGGGCCGCTGATACCACGGGCGCCTCCGGCGCGCGCGCGGCGAGCCGCCGCCGGGCCGGATCCGTCAGCCAGGGGGGCGGCGGCGGCGCCGGCGGGCGGCGCGGCGCCACCGGGCGGACGAGATGACGCGCCAGCGCCCGCGGCCAACCGAGCTTCGAGGCCTGGGCGCGGAGCCCGTCGACCGCGGCGCCGACCTCACCGGCGGCGAGCAGGCCGAACAGCCAGCGATCGCCGTGGGTGTAGAGCGAATCGCCGCCGAAGCCGGTGAGCAGCGTGCGCGCGCCGCGCGCCGCGGCGCGCTCGTAGGAGCGTTGGTGGAGCCAGCGGTAGGCGGTCTGCTCGGGGGTCGACGGGTGGACCGGCCAGCGCTCGAGCGCTTCGAACGGACCGGCCTCGCGCGCGTCGATCCACTCGATCGGGAGCCCGAGCGAGGACGCCAGCAAGGCGGCGTAGGCGCTCTCGTCGCTCTCCTCGCCTGCGACCCGCCACGCGATCAGCGCCGGCGCCGACCCGCCGGCCCGGCGACGGGATGCGGCGGCGAGAGCGGCGATCGTCGACGAGTCGAGACCGCCGCCGCCGATGACGGCGATCTCGCCGGCGCCGAGCAGGCAGCGCTCGACCGCGCGTTCCAGACGCTCGGCGAAGAGCTCGACCCACTCCTCGGGTCGGCGCGTCGCGAGCCTGCGCGCCGGATCCGGGCGCGGCAACGCGCGGCGCCGCTCGCCTTCGGGCTCGAGGAGCAGCAGCTCTCCGGGCTCGACGTCGCGAATTCCGGCGAAGAAGGTGCGGCTCCCGGACAGCTCGGTGTTGGCGAAGAACTCGGCGAGGCGAGCGCGATCGAGCCGGTCGCCGTCGTGGTCGAGGCCGCGCAGCGCCGCGGCGTCGGCCGCCGCGACACGCCGGCGCCCGTCGCGCCGCCAGGCGAGGCCGAAGCTGCCCATGCCATCGCGCGCCAGCAGCAGCCGGTCGCGCCCGCGATCATGGACGGCGACCGCGAAGCGGCCGCGGACGGCGTCGAGAAAGGGCTCACCCGCCGCGCGATAGCGCGCGAGCAGGCGCGTCGCCGCCGGCGCGCCCGACTCGCCGACTTCGACGCCGTCGACGGCGTCGAGCCAGCCGGCGAGCCGGAGCTCGACGCCCTCGTCGACGCCCTCGTCGACGGCCGCGACGAATCGGGCCGGCGGCCCGCCGGCGGCGGGCTCCGGCGCTCTCGGCGCCTCGGTGTCGACGACGAAGCGCGGGGCTGGAATCGGTTCGGACCTAGGTGCGGAAGAGGCCGGGGTTACCGCTCTCGCCGACGCCCGGCGACGGGCCCATCGTCACGCCGCGCAGCTCGCCCAGGACGCGCAGCCGGGGCGGCGCCCACGGCCGACGCTCCGCGTCCGGCCAGGAACTGCCGGAGCGAGCGCGCGCAAAGGCGCCCGTACGAGTGCGGAGACGCGGGGTCATGTCGTCGGAGTCGGCGCCCAAAGGTGTAGCAAAGCTAACAGAGTGTCAGGACCGCTTCAAGAAAAAGCTTCACCGGTTCCTCGCCAGGGGCTCGAGCGCCGTCAGCGCCGCTGCCAATCCACGCTCGCCGCTCGCGAAGCGAAGCCGGCCGATCCAGAGGGAGCCGGCCGCGCGCCCCGCCCGTTCGAGGTGGGCCGACAGCAGGGTGTCGTCGAACAGGCGCGCCGCGACGGTCGACGCGACCAGCGCGCGCAACGCTTCGGCACCGTGGAGCCGCTCGAGGCGAGGCGCCCCGCCCCCCGGGCCGTGCTCGATCTCGACCAGGGCCGCGAGCGCCAGCGTCGACGCGGCTTCGGCCGGCCAACCCTCCGCGGGCGGCAGCTTGAGCTGCGGGAAGGCCGGCAACGCCTTCGGCGGTTCGTCGAGCCGCACCGGCAGGATGTCGTCGGCAGCCCGCCGCCACCGGTCCGACCGCGCCGCCGCCGCGGCCAGGGTCGACTTGCCGCTCCCCGAGGGGCCGGCGAGCGCGACGACCGCTCCGCCCGCGACGATCGCGGACGCGTGCAGCAGGTGGACTCCGCGAATCGCCAGCGCCAGCGCGAGCGGCGCGCCGAGCGCGAGCTCGAGCGCGCGGAGATCGTCCGCCGCGGCCGGCGGGATCGCGTCGAGCCGCCCGCCGGACGGATCGACGCGGAAGCGCTCGCCCCGCTCGAACTCGACGGTACGGAACCCCGCCGGTGAACGCCAGGCACGCACCCGCTCGAGCCGCCCGGTCACGCTCCCCGGCCCGTCGTAGACGAGGCGGCCGGGGTCGCCCGCCGGCGCCGGCGCCGCGATCGCTTGCCGCGGCGCCGGTCGCGCTCCCGGCAGCAGCGGCAGGTCGCACCAGAGCTCGAGGTCGGCCAGCCGCTGGAGCCACCCGTCGCCGCCCGAGCCGAGGTCGAGGACGATCCTCCCCCCGGCGGGCCCGACGGCGGACCCGCTCTCGTCGGCGTCGCGCTGTTCGGTACCGGGGGGGCGCATCGACGGGATCTCCGGCTCGATTCTAGGGAACCCCGAGTCCGATCCTGTCCCGCTCCGCGCGAAAAGGTTGTATTCGTTCAGTGAGCGGATCAGACTTGCGTTCGAAGACTTCGGGAGAGTTCTGATGAGATCGAATCCAGGCGCGACGTTCGTCGCGCTGATGTTGGCGATCGCCGCGCAGCCCGGATGCGCGGACTCGGCCCCGGTGCCGGCCGGCTGTCTGCGGCTGGAGACCGCCGAGGGGGCGATCGAGATCGAGCTCGCGCGGGACGCGGCGCCGGGGGCGGTGGCCGCCATCGAACGCCTCGCGCGTGGACCGATCTACGATCTCGACCTCGTGCCGCGCGCCGAGGCGGCCCGCGAGACCGGCTACTTCGACGGCCAGCCCTTCGACTTCGCCAAGCCGAAGCTCGAGCTGCGCCTGGCAGGTCGCGCGCCGGCGGCGGCCTTCAGCATCGCAGCCGAGCTCGACGCCACGGCCCTCGGGCTCGACGAGCAGCAGGTCGCCGACGCCGGCGAGGCGATGGACCGTCTCCAGATGGAACTGCTGCCGGCCCGCAAACGCCCGACCTCCGAGCGCCGCGCGACGCCGCGGCTCGAGGAGTGGGCGACACGCTTCGAGCAGGGGGGCTACGACCCGTCGTTCCTGGTCGGCACCAGCCGCAAAGAGTTGCTCGAAGCGATCGGCTACCGCTTCACCGACGGGCTCGCCACGCGGCCGGCGCTGCGAGGCGCCGTCGCCCTGGTTCCGTCGTCGCCGACGGAAGCGACGATGACGCTCTCGATTCTGCTCGCCGACCACCCGCGCCGCAGCGGCCGCTGGGTCGTCGTCGGCCACGTCGTCTCCGGTCTCGAGCTCGCCGACGAGATCGCCTCGCGGCCGCTGGCGTCCGTCGAAATGCGCAACTACCGCCCGCTCTCGCCGGTCACGGTCGAGCGAGCCTCGTCCCATTCGTCCTGCGAGGAAACGTCCAAAGGAGGTGCAGCATGAAGTCCCGTTCGTCGATTGCAGCGCTCCTCGTGAGCGCCCTGCTCGGAACCTCGGCCGTCGCGGCCGAGGGCCTGAGTCCCGAGAAAACCCTGCCGCCCGCCGGTGCCCCGATCGGGGCGATCCACACCGAAGGCGAGTCCCTGCTCGACTTCGGCGGCGGACCGATCGCGGTCGACATGCGTCTCGTACCGACCGGAGACCCGGAAGCCGGCCTGCCGCGCGGCCACGTCCAGGGGGATTTCCGCGGTGAGGACCAGCCCGGATTCTTTCCCGGCGTCCCCGAGCTCGACGCCGGCGCAGTCGAGGGCCCGGCACCGCGACCCGCACCGGCGGCGTTCGGGCCCGGAGCGCCGGACGCCCCCGCATCGCCCGACGCCCCCGGCGACATCCTGCGCAGCTTTCCCGGTCAGGCGGCCAGCGGCTGGCGCCCGCCGGATCCGGTGCTCGCGGTCGGCCCGCGCCACGTCCTCGAGCTGGTCAACTCCGGCTTCACCATCTTCACCAAGGACGGCGGGCTGGAGCGCGCCTACACCGATCTCGAGACCTTCTTCGCGCCGATTCGCGCGGTGACGCCCATCCCCTGTACCACCGCGAACTGTTTCGTCTTCGATCCGCGCGTCACCTACTCACCGTTTCACGGCAAGTACGTGATGTTCGCCCTCGCGCGCGACGATTTCAATCAGCGCAGCTACCTGTTCTTCGCGATCTCGACCACCGACAATCCGCTTGGAAGCTGGTGGCAGTTCTTCACCTTCGATCCGGGCGGCAACGACGCCTGGGTCGACTACTCGGGCATGGCTGTCGACCCGTGGGGAATCTATTTCACGGGCAACGAGTTCCTGTGGGCCGGCGGCTTCAAGCACGCGCTCATCGTGAGTCTCCGACCGGACGTGTTCAACGGCACCTGGAACGGAGGCTGGATCTTCACCAACCTGACCTGGGACGAGCCCGGCAATCCGCAGGCCTTCGACGTCCAGCCGGCGGTTACGGGATTCGGTTTCATTCCAGGTGGTCAACCGACCTTCTTCGTCAACACATTCAACTCGAGCGGAACCAAGCTGTGCCTCTGGACGCTCACCGGCGACCGCGGCAACTCTCCGACCTTGTTGAAGACCGACGGCACGGTCTCTGCCTACGCGGATCCGGGCGTCGCGCGTCAACCCGCGCCCGGTGCCGACGACATCGAGATGTTCTACGCCGGTGCCCAGAACGTCGTCTACTCGGAGCGCCACGTCTACGTGGCCCTCAACGACGCGGGAACGGACCAGTCCGGGTTCTACGTCAGCAAGTTCAACGTCGACTCGAGTACCGAAGCGCGCAACCTCACGTACTACACCGGCGGGATCTACTACTACTATCCGAACGTCGCGCTGGTCGGTGACAGCGAGACGCCGATGGTCGGCCTCGCCATGTCGTACTCGGGCGACGCGCAGTTCGTCTCCGGCGCGGTCAAGCTGTACGAGAACTTCCTGATCGACGCCAGCGGGGACTTCTGGCAGACCGCGGGGGGTTCGGCCACCTACAACTCCTACGTCAGCGGCCGCAACCGCTGGGGTG
Source organism: Acidobacteriota bacterium (assembly GCA_045862895.1). GTDB lineage: Bacteria > Acidobacteriota > Thermoanaerobaculia > Multivoradales > JAGPDF01 > JACTMI01. Next base: position 279,407 of record BTUO01000003.1, on the reverse strand, counting down.
ACTACATGGGTGCCGTGCGCGACCACTCCTGCGACACGATGTGGTCGGTGACGCAGATGGCACCGGCGCTCAACACCTGGCGGACGCACATCTTCGCGGTCGCCGGCGTGGCCCCGATCACCGGCACCTGCGCTCTGATCTTCGACGACGGATTCGAGCGCGGCAACTCGCTCAACTGGTCCTCGACGGCCCTCTGAGGCCTGATCGGGGTCGCTGACTCACCGGGAGGCCGGGTTCCGGCCTCCCCTTTCGTTTTCGCTCAGACCCCGAAGTAGCGGGCGTCGGGGTGGTGGAGGACGAGGGCGGAGACCGAGGCCTCCGGGTCCATCATGTCGCCTTCGGTCAGGCGGACGCCGATGGCCTCGGGCTCGAGTGCGGCGAACAGCGCGCGCTGGAAGGCGAGGTCGGGGCAGGCCGGGTAGCCGAAGCTGTAGCGCTTGCCCCGGTAGCGCGCGGCCAGGCGGTCCTCGCGCGAGATCTCGGGTCCGTCGGCGAAGCCCCAGTCGGCGCGCAGCTTCCGGTGCAGCCACTCCGCCGCGGCCTCGGCGGTCTCGAGCGCGAGCGCGGCGAAGGCGTGGCTCTTCAGGTACTCGCCCGCGTGCTTCCAGGCCTCGACCCGCTCGCGCACGCCGTCACCCGCGGTGGTCACGAACAGCGCGACGTGGTCGCCCGGCAGCACGTAGTCGGCGAGGCAGAGCCCTTCGGGGCCCGCCTGCCGCGGAAAGTCCCACTCGGCGGCGACCGCGCCGGTCGCCGCGTCGAGCAGCGTCATGCGGTCCCCTTCGGCGCGCGCCGGGAAGAAGCGCCAGACCGCGCGCGCGCGCATCGCGCCCGAGCGCGCGAGCGACTTCAGCTCCTCGACCACCGCCTCGAGCTTCAGGTACTTCGGATCGCCCTCCTCGGCCAGCCGTCGGATCACGCCCTTCAGCCCGAGGTGCTTGCCGTAGACCATCTGCGGATTGAGCTCCTCCCAGACCCGGTCGAGGTCGAGCTCGGCGACGTGCCGGTCGAGATCGGGCGGTGCCGGCACGAGGACGTCGCGGCGCACGACCGAGCGCCGCGGCCGGTCGGAGGGCGCCTCCGGACCGCGCTCGACCTCCTCGTCGCGGTTGTCGTTGGCGACCAGCGCCGCGACCTCCTCCTCGAGCGACGGACGCTTGCCGGGATCGGCGAGGCGCTCGACCAGCGCCAGTCCGTGCATGGCGTCGCGCGCGTAGGTGCAGACTCCGCCGTAGGCGCGCGCGATCTTGCGATGGGTGAACCGGCGGGTCAGCGCCGCGCCGCCGACCAGCAGCGGCGTCTCGATGCCGACCGCCGAGAGGTCGCCGGCGGTCAGCACCATCTGCTGCGCGCTCTTGACCAGCAGGCCCGACAGGCCGATGACGTCCGGCCGGTGCTCGCGCACCGCCTGGATCAGCTGCTCGGAGGGGACCTTGATGCCGAGGTTGACCACCCGGAAGCCGTTGTTCGAGAGCACGATCTCGACCAGGTTCTTGCCGATGTCGTGGACGTCCCCCTTGACCGTGGCGAGCAGCACCGTGCCGCGGGTCGACCCTTCGGCGCGGGTCATGAAGCGCTCGAGGTGCGACACCGCCGCCTTCATCACCTCCGCCGACTGCAGCACCTCGGCGACGATCAGCTGGTTGTCGTTGAAGAGGCGCCCGACCTCGGCCATGCCCGCCATCAGCGGCCCGTTGATCACCGCCAGCGGCTCGCCCCAGCGCGGGTCGGCGAGCGCGGAATCGAGGTCGGCTTCGAGCCCCTCCTTGGTCCCCTCGACGATCGCGCGCGACAGGCGCTGGTCGACCGGCAGGTCGGCGCGCCGCGTCGTCGCCTTCGCCGACGAGCGGCCGCGGAAGTGCGCGGTGAAGGCCGCCACCGCCGCTTCGCCCGCCGCGCGGTCGCCCGCCGGCAGGAAGACCAGAGCCTCGGCGAGCGCGCGCTCCTCGGGCGGGATCTCCGCGTAGCGCGCCAGCCGCTCGGTGTTGACGATCGCCGCGTCGAGCCCGGCCTGGGTGCAGTGGTAGAGGAAGACCGAGTTGAGCACCTCGCGCCCGGCCGGCGGCAGGCCGAACGAAACGTTCGAGATGCCGAGGATGGTGCGGGCGAACGGGAACTCGGCCTTGAGACCGCGCACCCCCTCGACCGTCGCCGCCGCCGAGCCGAGATAGTTCTCGTCGCCGGTGCCGCACGGGAAGGTGAGCGGGTCCCACCAGATGTCCTCGGGCCGGACCTCCATCTCCTCGGTCAGGATCCGGTAGCTCCTGCGCGCGACCTCGAGCTTGCGCTCGACCGAGACCGCCATCCCCTGCTCGTCGATCAGTCCGACGACGTAAGCGGCGCCGAAGCGGCGGCCGAGCGGCACCACCTTCTCGAAGCGAGCGAGGCCGTCCTCGAGGTTGATCGAGTTGAGGATCGCCTTGCCCTGGCACCAGGTGAGCGCGCGCTCGAAGACCCGGGCGTCGGTCGAGTCGAGCATCAGCGGCGCCTTGATCACGCGGGTCAGCTTGTCGAGGAAGCGCTCGACGTCGGCGAGCTCGTCGCGGTCCGGGTCCTGGAGGCAGACGTCGAGCACCTGGGCGCCCGAGCGCACCTGGGCGCGGCCGATCTCCGCCGCCCCCTCGAAGTCGCCGGCCTGGATCCGCTCCTTGAACGCGCGCGAGCCGAGCACGTTGGTGCGCTCGCCGACCAGCAGCGGCCGGTTGTCGGCGGTCAGCTCGACCGCCTCGAGGCCCGCGACCCAGGCGCGCTGATGGTGCGGGATCGCGCGCGGCGAGCGACCGCGGGCGAGCTCCGCGAGCGTCGCGACGTGCGCCGAGGTGGTGCCGCAGCAGCCGCCGACCAGGTTGAGCCAGCCGGCGTCGAGGAAGCGCGAGAAGACCTCGCGGAAGACCTCCGGGCCTTCCCGGTACTTGCCCTCCTCGTCCGGCAGCCCGGCGTTGGGGACGCAGGCGACGCGGGTGCGGCAGAGCTCGGAGAGGGTGCGCAGGTGGTCCGACATCAGGTCGGGCCCGGTCGCGCAGTTCAAGCCGACGTAGAGCAGATCGGCGTGCGCGACCGAGATCGCGAGCGCCTCGGCGTCCTGCCCCGCGAGCATCGTGCCGGTCGGCTCGATGGTCACCGAGACGGCGACCGGCAGCCGCCAGCCGCACTCCTCGAAGGCGCGCTCGACGCCCAGCAGCGCCGCCTTGACGTTCCGGGTGTCCTGACAGGTCTCGATCAGCAGATAGTCGGCGCCGCCCGCCATCAGGCCCAGAGCCTGAGCGAGGAAGTTGCCGATCAGCTCTTCGAAGGTGACGCCGCCGGTCACCGAGATCGCCTTGGTGGTCGGCCCCATCGAGCCGGCGACGAAGCGCAGGCGCCCCGGCTCCTCGAACTTCGCGCAGGCCTCGCGCGCGAGCGCCGCCGAGAGCCGGTTGAGCTCGAAGGCGTGCTCGGCGAGGCCGTATTCGGCGAGCACCAGCGGCGTGCCGCCGAACGAGTTGGTCTCGACGATGTCGGCGCCGGCGGCGAGGTAGCCCTCGGAGATGCCGCGCACGACGTCCGGCCGGGTGCGGCAGAGGTTCTCGTTGCACCCCTCGAGCTCGGCGCCGCCGAAGTCGGCGGCCGAGAGCTCGTAGCCCTGGAGCGCGGTGCCGGTGGCGCCGTCGAGCACCAGGATCCGCTCCTCGAGCGATTCGAGCAGGGCCTGGGTGCGGGCTTCGAGATCTGCCGGCGGGGAGGTTGGCTTCATCGCGGTTCGTCTACCTCAGGTAACCGAGCGAGCGGAGGCGTTCGATCTCCTCCGGCGTGTAGGGGGCGGGGCGGGTCGTCACTTCGCGGCCGAGCAGCGCGCGGGCCCGTTCGATCGCGCGAGCGCGCACGCCGGCCAGCCGCTCGGCTTCGGCGACGGCGCCGGGCAGCAGGTTGGTGCGCTCGCCCGGGTCGGCGGCGAGGTCGTAGAGCGCCGCCGGGAACTCCGCCGTCGCGGCCAGGTGCTTGGTGTCGCCCAGGCGGATCGCGTCCTTCGAGACCATCAGGCGCGGCTCGTCGGTCGCCGCGGGCCGCGCCAGGTCGCGACCGACCAGGTCGGGCGCCGCGAGGCCGAAGTGGGCGAGCAGCGTCGGCGCCAGGTCGAGCGCCGTCGAGAAACGCTCGGTGACCGCGCCGGCGCGCGCGCCGCGCGGCCACTTGACGAGCAGCGGGACCCGCAGCACCTCCTCGTGCGCGGTGGTGTGCATCAGGTATCCGTGCTCGTCGAAGGCCTCGCCGTGATCGGCGGTGACGACGACCAGCGATTCGTCCCAGAGTCCGGAGCGCCGCAGGTCGTCGAAGAACAGGGCGAGGTCGGCGTCGAGCGTCTCGATGCCGCGCTCGTAGAGGAAGCGGACGATCTCGGCCTCGCGCGGCAGCCGCGGCAGGCCGAAGTTGGCCTCGAGCAGCACCGCCGAGCCGCAGCGGCCGGCGCGGCAACCGTAGTCGGCGACGCCGAAGCGCTCGGAGACGGTGGCGCGGGTCACCCCCTCGGCCTCGTAGGGGAGCCCCTGGAAGTCGGAGTGCGGCGCGTAGAGGTGGACGAACAGGAAGCTCGGCTCGTCGCGCTTCGACGCGAGCCACGACGCCGCCGCGCGCAGCTCCTGGGCGGTGGTCCAGGCCTCGAGGCGCCAGCGGTCGAAGCCCTGCGCCAGGCCGAACTTCTCGGCGAAGAACGGTGCGACGCTGGCGAAGCCGGCAGTCGAGACACCGGCCGCGCGCAACCGCTCGGGCACCGTGACGATCTCGTCCGACAGCGGCACGTCGCCGCGGTCGCAGCCGTGGACGTCGGCGGGCAGCCCCGAGAGCATCGAGGCGTGCGACGGCTTGGTCGAGATCTCCGCCGCCCAGTGCGGGTGGAAGCGCTCGCCCTCGGCCATCACCCGGTCGAGCGCCGGGGTGCGGGTGCGGCCGCCGATCGCGCCCACGGCGTCCTCGCGAAAGGCATCGAGCGAGATCAGGATCGCCCGCGGCGCCGGGCCCGGCGCGTTGGCGGCCGATTCCGTGCGCACCGCGAGGTCGCGCACGTAGAGCCGGCTCCCCTCGGGCAGCTCGGCCGCGAGCGCCAGCTCGAGGCGACCGCGGGCGCCGGCGAGGTCGATCGTCGCCGCGCTCCAGCCCACGGGAAGGTCGAGCCGGCGCTCGAGGCTCGGTCCACCCGCCGCCGCGAAGGCGCCGTCGGACGTCGCCAGGGTGACGTCGAGCGCCGCCGCCCCCTCGCCCCCCTCGCGGCAGACGGCGAGGCGCAGCTCGTCGTCGCCACCGGCCTCGGCGCGGTACTCGCGCCGCTCGCCCGGTCCGAGCGCGACCCCCCACAGCGTCTGGTCGGCGCAGAAGTGGACGCCGGTCGTCGTGTCGTACTCGCGGGTGTGCGCCGAGGGCTCGACCAGCAGGTCCTGCCAGCGGATCGAGGTCGCGGTCGCGCCGGCGGGCGGTGCCGGCGCGCAGCCGGCCGCCGCGAGCGCGACGACGCCGGCGAGCGCCGCGCGCGCCGCCCGCGGGGACGCCGCGGCGCGCGCCGGGGCCGGGAGAGGGCTCACCGCGCGTTCGCTCCGAGACCGATCCGCTCGAGCAGCTTCGACACCGCCACCGCGTTCTGCATCACGTAGAAGTGGACCGACGGGACGCCCCGGTCGAGCAGCTCGCGCACCTGGCGCTCGGCCCATTCGACGCCGACGTCGACCACCCGCGCGTCGGGGGCGGCGGCGATCTCGTCGGACAGCCCGCTCGGCACCTCGACGAAGAAGTTGCGCGGGATCGACGCCAGCTGCGGGCGCGCCGACAGGATCTTGATCCCCGGGATGATCGGCACCGTGATCCCCTCGGCGCGGCACAGCTCGACGTAGTCGAAGTAGTGCCGGTTGTCGAAGAACATCTGGGTGACGACGTAGTCGGCGCCGGCCTCCACCTTCTCCTTGGTGCGCCGGACGTCGGTGACCAGGTTGGGCGCTTCGAAGTGCTTCTCGGGGTAGCCGCCGACGCCGACCGAGAAATCGGTCGGCGAGGCGTCGAGCAGGTCGGCCGCGAGGTAGCGACCGCGGTTCATGTCGGCGATCTGGCGCACCAGGTCGGCGGCGAAGAAGTTCGCGGTCTTGCCGTCGCGCAACGGCTTCTGGTAGCCGCTCTCGTCGCCGCGCACGGCGAGCACGTTGTCGATGCCCAGGTAGCGCAGCTCGATCAGGAAGTCCTCGGTCTCCTCGCGGGTGAACCCCTGGCAGAGCACGTGCGGGACGGCGTCGATCCCCCACTTGTTCTGGATCAGCGCGCAGACGCCGAGCGTGCCCGGGCGCTTGCGCTTGACCCGGCGCTGGATCCCCTGCGCGGTCTCCTCGTAGACCACCTCGGCCGCGTGGCTGGTGATGTCGATGAACGGCGGCCGGAAGCGCGCCAGCTCCTCGATCAGCTCCATCAGCGAGCGGACGTTGCCACCGCGCAGCGGCGGGATGATCTCGAAGCTGATCAGCGGCTCGGTGGCCCGCTCGAGGTGCTCGTTGACCTTCATCGTCCTCCCCGCTCCCGCGAAAAACGAAAAAACCCGCTCGCCACGACCTTCGGAGAGCGGGTTCGACCCACCGGACGCTTGGTTGCCGCCTCGCGGCGGCCGCATCCCCGTCTCCTCACCGGGAGGCGGGAGGGCACCTTGGGGGTCCGTCCCAGGTTGCCGAGCCCGGCGCGGCGCGCCGGACCTCTCCGAATGCGAGACGAATGCTAGGCGAGCGGCGGGCGCTTGTCAAAAGCGGGCGCCCGCCGCGAAGCCGGCAGCAGCGCGGCCGCGGCCGCCCCGGCCGCGTCGGCGACGAAGTCCCCCCACTCGCCGCTGCGCGTGCCGAGCTCGCCCTGCGCCAGCTCGAGCAGGCCGCCATAGGCGGTCGCGAGTCCGGCGATCGCCGCCGCGTGGAGCGTGGACGCCCGCCGCCAGAGGTGCGTGAGCAGGAGGAAGAGCGCGGCATGGACCAGCTTGTCGAGCGGCGCGACGGCGAGCCCGGACCCGAGCGGCAGGGGCGGCGGCGCCGGCATCAGCAGCAGGACGGCGGTCGCGACCGTCGCCAGCAGCGCCGCCGCGCGCGGCCGGAGGGTGCGGTCGGGCGGTAGCATCGCGTCCATGGCTCCGGAAGGCGGGCAAGCTACCACGCAGCGCGTCGCGGCGGTCGTCCTGCTCGCGGCCGCCACCGTCGCCATCGCCGGCACGGTCGCGCGCGGCCGCGATCTGGCGCGGCTCGAGGCGAAGGCGGCCGCGGTCGGTCTGGCCGTCGAAGACGGCGGCGCGCTCGACCGCGCGCTGACCAGCGCGGAAGACCCGGCCGAGCGGCGGCTCGCGCTCGCGCGCGCGCTGCTCGCGGCCGCGGTGCGGCCGGAGAACGCCGCCGCCGCCGAGCGCACCGCCGAGCGCCTCGCCGCCGCCGGCGAGCTGGCGCGCGCCGCGCTCGACGGCCAGCCGGCGAGCGCCGAGGCGGCCGAGATCGCCGGCGCCGCGCTCGCCCTCGAATGGCTGGCGCGCCGCGACCAGCGGCTGCTCACCGAGCGCGAGCGCTGGCGCGCCTGGCTCGACGCCGCCGCGAACCGTCGCCCGGCCTCGCCGTCGGCGCGCGCGGCGCGCGCCGCGGCCGAGCTCGAGATCCTGCCGGCGCTCGCCGGCGACGAGCTCGCCGCGGCCGAGCGCCGCCTCGCCGAGGCCTTCGCCGAACCGGACTTCCTGCGCCGGGCCTACCCGCGCTGGCTCGAGCTCGCCGGCTCGGTCGAAGCGGCGGCGCGCCTGCTGCCCGACCGCGCCGAGGCCTGGGCGCTGCTCCAGCAGTCGGCGATCGCGCGCGGCGAGCTCGAGTCCGCCGGCCGGCTGCGCGAGCGCGCGCGCGCGGCGCGGCGCCGCGAGCTCGCGGCGGAGCTCGACGCGCTCGCCGCCTCGCCCCGCGCGCTGCCACCGCGCGAGCTCGATCGCGCGCTCGCCGAGCTGCCGCTCGGCCTCGACTTCGCGCCGCTGGTCGAGCGCGCGATGACGCTGCGGCCGGCCGGACCGGGCGGCGAGGAGCTGGCGCGCGCCGCCGCGCGCTGGATCGAATGGGCGGAGCCACTCTGCCTGCTGGGGGACTGTCCGCTCGCCGCGGGCGCGCTCGGGCGCCTGGCCGGCGCCCACGGCCTGGCGCCCGAGCTCGCCGCCTTCGCCGCGCTCGCCGCCGGCGACGAGGTGCGGGCCGGGCGCCTGGCGCGCCGCGCCGACGCGCGCTGGAGCGAAGAGTGGGGCCCGTTCCTGCTGCTCGAGGCCCGGCGCGCGCTCGACGCCGGCAACGCCGCCGACGCGCGCGAGCGGCTCGGCCGCGTTCATCGCTCGGCGCGCTCCAGCCTCGCCGGTCGCCGGCTCGCGCGCGCGCTCGGCGGCGCCGGGGCGCTCGAGGCGACCGCCGCCGTCCGCTGGGAGCCGTCGGAGTGGACCTGGACGCGGGGGCGTCCGGCCCTCGCCCTGGACGCGGGGCACGCCGCGCCGGGGCTGGCGATCGGACTCGCCCGGCCGGCGCGCCGCGCGACGCTGGTCGGCGTCGAGTGGGACGGCCGGCCGCTGCCGGCGATCCCGGTCGAAGCCGGCGCCGAAGCGATCGAGCTCGAGATCGCGGTGACGCCCGGCCCTCACCTGCTGCGGCTCGAGGTAGTCGCCGGCGAGTCGCCGGCGACGGCGGTCACGACTCTCGGCCGACCGCCTTCGACGGTTCCTCGACCGACTCCCGAGGGCCACGGCCGGCGGTCGCCGTGAGCGCCGGGTTCGATTCGCTCCCCCACCACGCCGCGAAGCGCCGCCGCGCCTCGGCCCGCTGGCCGGCGGCCAGGTCGCGCGCTTCGGCGGCGAAGCCCATGCGACGCATGGCGAGGACGACCAGCAGCTCGACCGCCAGCAGCGCCAGTCCGATGCCGCCCTCGCCGGTGACCGCCACCGCGAGCGCGCCGGCGCAGAACAGCGCCACGGTCACGTAGAGCAGGAGGACGATGCGCCCGCGCCGGGCGACGATCGAGCCGAGCAGGTGGTGCAGGTGCGAGCGGTCGGCGTGGAACATGCGCAGGAAGCGCGACACCAGCGGCCGGCCGTCGCCCTCGACGAAGCGCACCAGCATCACCAGCAGGGTGTCGAGCACCGGCAGCCCGAGCGCCAGGATCGGCACCAGGATCGCCACGGCCGCCGGCGCCTTGAGCGAGGAGTGCAGCGTCAGCGCGCCGAACAGGAAGCCGAGAGTGAGCGCGCCGCCGTCGCCCATGAAGATCTTCGCCGGCTCCCAGTTGTGGGCGAGGAAGCCGAGGCAGGCGCCGACCACCGCCGCGAGCAGGATCGCGGTCGCCTGGTTGTCCTGGAACAGCGCGTAGGCGAGCAGGCTGGCGCCGATGATCGCCGCCACCCCCGCCGCCAGGCCGTCGAGCCCGTCGATCAGGTTGATGGCGTTGGTCACGCCGACCACCCAGAGGATCGACAGCGGCCCGCCCCAGCCGCCGAGATCGACTTCGCCGACCAGCGGCAGGCGCAGCACGTGGAACGACCACCCCGCCGCCACCACCATCCAGGCGGCGACGAACTGAACCAGGAGCTTCTGCCACGGAGAGGCACCTACGAGATCGTCGGCGACGCCGACCAGGAAGACCAGCAGCGCGCCGATCCCGAGCGCCAGTACGTGCTCGGCGGGGATCACCCGGCTCCAGACTTCGTAGCGCACCACCGCCCCGGCACCGCAGGCGATCGCGACGCCGGTGAACATGGCGACGCCGCCGAGCCGAGGAATCGAGCGCGCGTCGGCGCTGCGCGGCTCGGACCGCGACCCCACCCGCACCGCCCGCGCCAGGCGCGCCAGCGGCGGCACCAGCACGGCGGTCACCACCCCCGAGACGAGGGCGGCGAGGGCGACCAGCAGCAGGGGCGATTCGGTCAGGATGAGGCGCTCTCCGGAAACTGCCCCGAGGATACCGCGTCGGCGAGCTCCTCGAGCGCCGCGGCGACCGCTTGCGGGTCGTCGACGGCGGCGCGCCAGTAACCGCCGACTGCTTCCGCGGCGCAGATCGAGTGGACGTCGCTCTCGGCGCTGCCGACGAACAGGATCGGCCGGGCGGAGGCGACCGCGCCGTAGACCTTGGAAGGGAGCACCAGGCCGACGAACTCGTCGCGCAGCGTGATCAGGTGGGCGTCCGGCGTCACCAGCAGCGCCGCCAGGTCGGCGGTCGCGACCGGCGCCGAGCGGTGGAACGGCAGCCCCTCGGCGGCGAGCGCGCGCGCGACCTCGTCGGCCCGGGCGCCGGTCGCGTTCAACCAGAGGGCGACCCGCCCGCTGCCGGCGCGGTGATGGAGCCGATAGCCGTCGAGGAAGGTCTTGTGGTCGTGGGCGACGCCGAAGTTGCCGGAGTAGAGCAGCACGACGAAGCCCTCGAGCTCGGCGGGTCGCGCGAGCGGCGGCGCCGCCGGATCGACGTCGACCGGCGGCCCGTAGCGATGGACGGCGATCCGCTCGGGCGCGATGCCGTCGGCGAGCAGTCGCCGCCGCTGGTCCTCGCCGAGCACCTCGAGCCGCGCAACCCGCTTCCGCAGCGCCACGGTCAGCCGCCGGAACCGCGCGAGCGGCGCCGGAGCCCTGCCGAGCTCGGCGATCAGGCACTCGGGGTGGAAGTCGGTGATGCGGTAGACGAGCCGGCGCCGCAGCAGCAGGTTGGCCGGCACCAGCAGATGAACGAGGAACGGCGGCGAGCCGGTGAACAGCACCTCGTCGGCGCGCCGGATCGCCGGCAGCGCGGCGGCGACGAGGCGCAGGTTCGTGCCGATCGTCCAGAGCGCGCGCGTGAAGAAGTCGGCGCGATCGTAGGTCCGCGCGCCGAGCCGCACGACGGTCAGCCGCCCGCGACCGACCCGCTCCTCGACCACCGACTCGCCGGCGGACGCCAGCCCCACGAGCGTGATCGATCCGCCCGCGGCCGCCCGCTCCCGCGCCTCCGCCAGCGCGTACTGTCCGACCGCCCCGAAATCGGGCGGCAGCCAGTCGCACAGGTAGACGAGCCGTTCGCCCATCAGCTGTCGGCGAGCGCGGCGCCGGGGATGGCGAGGGTGTCGTGCACGGGCAGGTCGAGCCGCGTGCGGTCGGCGGGGTTCAGCCGGGCGTCGAAGATCTGGTAGTGGTTGGACTTGAGAATGCGACCGACCCTCTCGGCGACCGGGGAAGAGACCTCGATCAGCAGGGTCGGCCGGACCTCGCCGAGAAGCTGGGCCGCGCCGTCGAGGACCCGGGCCTCCGAACCCTCGACGTCGATCTTGACCACCGTCGGGGGACGCCGACCGCGCAGCAGTTCGTCCAGCGTGACCATGTCGACCTGGTTCGCGCCCCGCGAGCCGCCGGCCTGCGTCGAAGGGTGACTGCCCTCGAGCCAGCTCGCCGCCCGGCCCCTGGCCGAAACATGGAACGATGCCTTCCCGGACTTCTCGGCGATGGCGGCCCGAACGACTTCGAAACCAGACTCGTGAGCGCCGAGAGCTTCGCAAGAACGTTTGAGCAGATCGACCAGGAAGGGATCCGGCTCGACCGCAACGACCGATCCGGACGGTCCGGCGAGCACTGCCGAGGCGATCCCGAAGACCCCGCAGTTGGCGCCGATATCCCAGACCACCTCGCCCGGTCCGACCAGCTCCCGCGCCCACTCGAGCAGCCGCCGCTCGGCCTTTCCAAGCGACTGAAACAGATAGGCCAGGCGCGCGTCGGGAGAGACGAACAGCGGCTGCGAGCGGAAGCCGCCGGGCAGCGTCCTCCGCAACACCATTCCGCGAACGGCGCGTTCGAGCAAGCGGCGGAGCATGGCGACCCCCTCTCAGACGCCGCGCACGGCACCCGCGGCGAGCTGCTCGACGAACCAGCCGTAAGTCGACGCGATCCCCTCGCGCAGCCCGACGCGATGGCGCCAGCCGAGGGCGTGGATGCGCGAGACGTCGAGCAGCTTGCGCGGCATGCCGTCCGGCTTCGATGGATCGAGCTCGATCCGCATTCCCGGCGCGACGACGTCGCGAACGATCTCGGCCAGCTCGCGGATCGACAGGTCCTCGCCGGTGCCGACGTTGACATGGTCGTCGCCGGAGTAGTTGCGCATCAGGAAGACGCAGGCATCCGCGAGGTCGTCGACATGGAGGAACTCGCGTCGCGGCGACCCGGTTCCCCAGATCGTGACGGACGAGCTTCCTTCCGCCATCGCCTCGTGGAACTTGCGGATCATGGCCGGCAGCACGTGCGACGAGACGAGGTCGAAGTTGTCCCCCGGCCCGTAGAGATTGGTCGGCATCGCCGAGATGAAGTCGCACCCGTACTGCCGACGATACGCCTGGCAGAGCTTGATCCCCGCGATCTTGGCCACCGCGTACGGCTCGTTGGTCGGCTCGAGCGGCCCGGTGAGCAGGGCTTCCTCGCTCATCGGCTGCGGAGCCTCGCGCGGGTAGATGCAGGAGCTCCCGAGGTAGAGCAGCTTCTTCACCCCGCTTCGCCACGCCGCGTGCACCACCGTCGCGTGAATCATCAGATTGTCGTAGATGAACTCCGCCGGCCGCGTCGAGTTGGCGAGAATCCCGCCGACCGTGCCGGCGACGAGGTAAACCTCGTCCGGCCGGTTCGCCTCGAACCAGCGGTCGACGGCGGCCTGGTCGCGCAGGTCGAGCTCGTCGCGCGTGGCCAGGAGCAGCTCGGCGTCTCCGTCGGCTCGAAGCCGGCGCACGATCGCCGAGCCGACCAAGCCCCGGTGGCCGGCGACGAAGGCGCGAGGCCGTGTTGCACCCGCATCCACGTTCATCGTCGCCACTGCGGAGTCCGATGGTGCGCGTTCTCGATCATCGAATCTCCTCGGGCCCGAGTGACACAATCCGCCGCGCCCTCCTGCCTTCGAGCCACCGATCCAGGACCGATGCCAGACGACCCGCGGCCCGCCAGCCGAACAGGCTCGCGAACAACCGAAACACTCGCATGTCGAACCCACCCGCAATCGAATCGTTCCTCAGCAGCGCTCGAGCGGCGACGAGCAGCCGTCTCGCTTCGTCACTCAAGCCCACAGCAGCGCAACGTCGGGCCAGGAAGAACCATCGACGAGCAACCGTTCGAGCCTCGCGAGCCGCTCGCGGATGCCCGGACTGACCGAGGGCCCGGTGAATCCGCAATTGTGCCTCCGCTTGCTGAAGCAACCTTACGCGATCCAGGGGGTCCCCCGCACCGGCGCGGGCTCCGGTGTGATCGCGATGCACGCAAACCGCCTCCTCCACGTACACCAATCGCTGCTCCACGCAAGCGATTCTGGTTTCGAACTCCCAGTCCTCATCGAGCCTCAGAGGAGCCCAGCCGCCCGCGAGCTCGCAGACTCGGCTGAGATACAACGGTGTCGCCGTGATCCAGAGTCGCCGGACGGTGATCTCCGGGAACATGGAGTCGAGGCGCCTCCCGGTTTCCCTCGCCGGCCCTTCTACTGTTCCGTCGGGTCGAACACGATTCGTCCGACCGTAGCAAGTCGAAGGTCTGCCTTCCGCCTGGAGCGCGGCGACCTGGAGCTCGAACTTCCTCGGCAGCAAGAGGTCGTCGCTGTCGAGGAACTGAAGGTACTCGCCGCGAGCGGCCTTACGCCCCGTTTCTCTCGCGGCACCCGGGCCCAGGTTGGTCTGTCGGATCGATCGGACAACGGCTGGATTGGCTTGCTCGAGTTCGGCGATGACCGTGGGCGTCTCGTCTGTTGAACCGTCGTCGACGATGACGATCTCCAAGGGACGATAGGTTTGGCCGAGCACGCTGTCGATCGCCTCCCGGAGCATCGTGGGGCGGTTGTACACCGGGACCACGACCGAGACCAGGCCCGAAACCCGCGCTGCGTCGGTCACGAGCGTCGCCTCTCCGCCAGATCGCGCTCGATCGCCCGAAGCTCCGCAACGAGCTCCACCCACGGCATCCCGCCGCCGTAGCGGTGCGGCCACTCGTCGCCGGAATCGACCGCGCGAACCGGGCGTCGCAGCAGCCGTCGAACTACCCGGGAGCCCGCCGCTCCGAAGATCCGTTCCAGACGACCGGATGGCTCGGCTTCGGGCGCTGAATATTCGAAGCTCGGTGGTGCCAAAGCTCTCGCCGCTCGCAGTGCCCTATCCCAGGCGTCGATCGACCGCGCGAGTGAGCACCTCTCCTCGGCAGTACTGCGAGCGGCGGAACTCATCGCCGCGATTCGGCGTGAATCCCGAGACAGCGCTGCGAGCCGCTCAGCGGCACCTTCGACGTCGCCCACCCGGAACAGGATCGCGTTGACCTCGTCCTCCAGGATTCCCTCGGCATCGCATCCGAGGAAACGAGACGAAACTACGACCATCCCGCGCTCCATCGCCTCCCACGCGATGATCGGTCCGGTCTCCCATTCCGAGGTGATCAGCAGGACTCGCTCCGGCCGGAGCGATCGCGACCGCAGTTCTTCGGCTGGCAGGTCTCCCGTGAATCGGACTCGTGGATCGCCGGAAAGCGCGTTGCGGATCGAATCCTCTTCCGGACCGCTGCCCGCGATCTCCAGAGTCCAGTCGAGACCTCGACGATCCAAGCTCGCGGCCAATCGCGGCAAGTCCGAAACTCTCTTCTGCGCCTCCTCGAGTCGTCCGGCCCAGACGAGATCGAGATCCCGACACGCCTCCGACCCCGAATCGCTCGGCAACGGTCCGATCTCGACTCCGTAGGGCGCGTGGAAGATGCGGTCTCGCTCGAATCCTGACAGCACCTCGACCGCGGAGCAGGCGAGCCGATTCGTGCCGATCACCGCGGTGATCGCCGCCCGGAATCGCGCCAAGTCGTCCAGGATTCCCGGGACGAATCCGTGGAGCGACGCGACGATGGCCGGAACCCGATAACCTTTCGCGGAGGCGTCGAGGGCCGAGGCGTAGATCTCCGGAAAGTTGACCGACAGCACGACGTCCGTTTCGACGGATCTCAGGAGGCCGCCGACCGCTCGGCGGCGTCCGATCGGACTACCCGACGCGTTCCGGAACCGGACCACCGACGCCCAGGGATGTCGCTCGAGGTAGGCGTCGAGTGAGTACGTCCGACCTTCCGGCAAGGCCAGAGTGACGTCCCAACCTCGTCGTGCGAGGCCGGGCATCAGCCCGTCGAGCCAGGTCGCGAGGCCACCGAGAGGAAAGGCAGCGGGGGCGACGATCAGGAGACGGTCGCTCATGTTCCCCCCGACGCGTCCTGCTCCCCGAGAGCGCGGACCTCCGAGCGCGGGACCATCCAGAGCCATCCGTTCGCGGGAGGTCGACGCTCGGAGAGGAGCTGCTCCAGCGCTCCTCGCCAGCTCCGCGGCACTTCGAAACCGATGGCGTCGTGCGCCGTCCTCGGATGGGCGACGAACCGTTCGAGCCGATGGCTTGCCTCGAACCGCCGGCGCAACTCCGCTTCGACGCCGGGAACCGCGAAATCGTGCGTCTCCACCAGCACTGCAACTTCGCGAAGCCGAGGCAGGACGCGCGGGTCGAGCAGAATCGCTTCGGCCCCCTCGACATCGCAGAGCAAGAAGGTGTTCCGTCCGGATCCCAGGGCCCGCTCGATCGCCGGCAGGTCGCAGAGACCGAGGACCTCCAAGCGATCCGCGACGCCGTTCCGAGCGGCGGTCTCGGAGATCGCTCGGCGCGCTTCTTCGACGGCCTCGAATGCGATCACGCGTGCTCCAGGGACGCGAAGCGCAAGGCCGACCGCGTAATACCCTTCGGCGGCTCCCGCCACGACGATGCGAGAGGGCTGCGCACTGAGGATCTCCTCGACCGCGGCGCCGAGTTCCTTCTCGTAGCTCCCCAGCAACTTCGGAAAGTACTGGCTGCCGAAGGCTCGATCTCCGTACACCATTCCGGCGAACGGCCCACCCAGAACCCTGCCCCCGCAGCGACCGAGGACGAGCCTCGCGAGTCGATCGGATCGCCTCCATCGCCGAGGCACGATTCGTCGGACCACTGCTCTCATCGGGCTTCGCCGATCATGCTGCGAGTCGCCCGGTACGGCACGTTGACGGCACCGACATCGCGCGGATCGAAGCCTTCGTCGGATCGCTCTGCGATCTCCAGCCGAGCCACCTCCGGCGCCCAGACCCAACCGCCCATTCCTGGCCGCTGGCCACCGACCCCCAGCGTGTAGCTTCCGCTCCTCAGGAGGCGGGCCGGAAGCTCGAATCGAGACTCGAACCTGCCGGCTGCCAACGGCTCCCCACGCGGAGCGTCGTGACAGGAGAAGAGCCGAAACCCGTCACGGAACAGCGAGAGGGTCACGTCGAAGCTGGCAAAACCGGAATCCGATGCGCCTTCGACGCGAATCTCGAACGGCAGAGTCGGATCCAGCATGCCGACCGGCATTCCCTCCTGTCGGATCTCGAGCCGGTCGAATCGTACGGTCTCGGCAAGAGGACCGGCGAAGGCATCGGCCGGAAGCTCGCCGCCACCCACCGTGAATCCGCTCTCGTAGCGGGAGAGTCCCTCCTCCACGCCACCCGCGTACGCCACGCCGCCAGCCTCCAGGAGGAGCATCGAGTTGCACAGACTCCGCACCGCGCCGAGATTGTGGCTGACGAAGAGTACGGTGCGCCCGCTCCCGGCAATCGACTCCATCCTCCCCAGGCACTTTCGCTGAAACGCGGCATCTCCGACCGCGAGCACCTCGTCGACGAGGAGCACGTCGGGATCGAGATGGGCGGCGACGGCGAACGCCAGCCGCATGAACATGCCGCTCGAGTAGTGCTTCACGGGAGTATCGAGGAACCGGTCGACCTCGGCGAAGGAGACGATCTCGTCGAACCGATTCGCGATCTCCCGGCGGCGCAAGCCCAGGATGGCTCCGTTGAGATAGACGTTCTCGCGGCCGGAGAGCTCGGGGTGAAAGCCGGTGCCGACCTCGAGCAGGCTGGCCAGCCGGCCGCGCAACGACGCCCGCCCCACCGTCGGTTCGGTGATCCGCGCGAGGATCTTGAGCAACGTGCTCTTGCCGGCACCGTTCCGACCTACGACTCCTACGATCTCGCCGACCTTCACCTCGAACGAGACATCCTTCAGGGCCCACAGGGTCGCCGGAGACTTTCCACCGGCGGCTTGGGGACCTCCACCGAGTCTCCGCGAGAGCTCCTCGTACAGAAGTCGCCCCGGCCGCGTTCCGCCGAGCTGATAGAGCTTGCCGAGCTGCTCGGCACGGATCGCGATCGTCATCCGATCAGACGACGTCTGCCAGCCTGCGTTGTACCCGGAGGAACCAGGTCACTCCGCCCGCGACCAGCGTGAGCGCAGCCAAGGACGAAACCAGCAGAGCGTCAGCCTCGATTGCTCGACCCGTGAGACCCGCTCGAAACGCCTCGATCCCGCCTGCCACCGGATTCGCGAAGTAAATCCAGCGAAACTGCTCCGGAACCAGGCTGGAGGGGTAGACCACCGGAGACGCGTACATTCCCAGCTGGAGCGCGAAGGGGACAATGTGCCGGACATCCCGGAACATCGCGTTCATCGCTGCCAGCGCGGAGCCAAGCCCGATCGCTGCGCCGAGAAGAATCGCGACTCCGACGAGCGCCAGGAGCAGTCCGATCCCCGGGCGGAATCCCGAGGCGAACGTCGCGGCCACCGCCAGCGTGATCGAGACGCCGAGGTCGACCGCCGGCGCGCCGAGGGCCGACAACGGCAGGAGGAGTCGGGGCAAGTAGACCCGGGTCACGAGGGGCTGAGCCCCCACCAGCGACTCCGACGCCCCAGCGACTCCGGTCGAAAAGAAGGTCCAGGGAATCACGCCGAGCAGCGCGAACAGCGCGTAGGGAACCCCGTCCGAGGGGACACGGGCCAGGCGTCCGAAGACGACGGTCAGAATACCGGCGGCGAGGAGCGGTCGGAGGACGGCCCAGGCGATCCCGAGGACGGTCTGCCGGTACCGCACGCGCACGTCGCGCGCCGCCAGAACACCCAGCAACTCTCGATAGTCCCAGAGCTCGCGGAGATCCTCGAGCGCCAGCCCGCGACGCGCCTCGATGCGAACGACCCGCGGCTGGCCCGCCTCCCCGAGCGGCTCTGCCATCACGCGCCGACCCTTCGAGCGCTCACGGCTCGGCCCGGCTTCGATCGCGGCCTCCCGTTCATCCACCTCTCTCCACCCCTGGATTCTACGAGGGACCGCCGAGACCGCCGGCCTCTCACGGCAGCCGCTTCGAGGCGACCGCTTCTACGGCGCGCACCGTGCCTTCGACGGCGCGTTCAACGGAGTACAGGCTCTCGACCCGCCGCCGCGCCGCCTCCCCCATGGCCGTCATCCGCTCCGGGTCGCTGGCGACGGCGCTCATGCACGCCGAGAGCGCCAGGGCATCCCCACACGGGAACGAGAAACCGGTGGTGCCCTCTTCGACGAGGTCTTCTCGGCAGCCGACCCGGTCCGACACGATCGCCGGGAGCCCGGACGCCATGGCCTCGTTCACGACCAAGCCCCAGGTTTCGCCGGCGTCGGAGGGCAGGACGAGCGCGTCCGCCGCGGCATAGGCCCGGGGCATCTCGGTCTGATTGAGAAAGCCCGCAAAGGTCACCGGAAGCCGGCGGTCCCTCGCCTGACGCCGGAGGTCCGATTCGAGCTGGCCCGAACCCGCAATCAGGACTCGCAAGCCGAGGCGCTCGCGTCGCGTCGCTCCGAGGGCATCCAGAAGATCCGCGGGGCGCTTCTTCGACTCGAGCTTGCCCGCGAAGAGCAACACCGTGTCGTCCGGGGGAATCCCCCACGCCTCGCGGAGCTCGCGCCGCCGAGACCGCAGCTGGCCGGCCGCTCGGGAAAAACGCGCGTTGTCGACCGCGTGAGGCGCGGAGAAGATCGCATCCGGGGCGACTCCTCGCGCCTCGTAGAGACGCCGGTTCGCCACTCCGACCGCGAGGAACGCACGAATCCTCGAGAACAACGCCCGCTGGGCCAGCCGCACCCAGACCGGCCGTCTCCGCAGGTCGTTCGAATCGCCGCGGATCAGCACCGGGATGCGCCGAGCGCGCGCCGAAGTCACGGACTGAACCAGGACTCGCGAGTGCCAACCGGTCACGAGAACGGCGTCCGCAGCCTCCTCCTCGAGGGTCGTCCCGATCGAAGGCGCCGACAGGGAGGTGAAGGCGTGCGGGCTCGCGCCCCGTCGGCGGATCCCCGGGATTTCACGCCATCGGTATCCGTCGAGAACGGGAACGTCCCAGGCGAAACTCCCGCCGAAGCCCTTGCTCTGCTCGTCGGGCGTGGGCAGAAAGGCGTAGAGAACAGCCAAGTCCACTCGCGGCGCGCTCGCGAGGGCCGACAGGTACGGCGCCTGGTACTGAACCGGGTGCGTTCCGACCACCACCAGCTTCACGATTCGCGTTCCCCCGAACTCGCCTCTCGCCGAACCACCACCCTCCCCATCACCAGCCGATCCATTCTCGTCCGCAGGAAGCAGTCCAGCGCCTGCGCCGGCGTGTCGACGATCGGCTCGTTCTCGTTGAACGAGGTGTTGAGGACGATCGGCACGCCCGTCTCGGCCTCGAATGCGCGGATGAGTCGGGCGTAGAGCGGGTTCGAGCGGTCCGAAACCGTCTGCAGCCTGCCCGTTCCGTCGACGTGGACGACCGCCGGTACCAGCCAACGCTTTTCCTTGCGAAACGGGTAGACCTTGAGCATGAATGGATCCGGATACGAGATCTCGAACCACTCCTCCGTCTTCTCTTCGAGGATCGAAGGCGCGAACGGACGGAACGATTCGCGTCGCTTGATCTTCAGGTTGAGGATCTCCTTCATGTCGGCCCGACGCGGGTCGCCGAGGATCGAGCGCTGTCCGAGCGCGCGGGGGCCCCACTCCGACCGCCCCTGATACCACCCGACCACGGCGCCGTCCGCGATCGAGGCCGCCGTGTCTCGGCAGAGTGTCTCGTCGTCGGGCGCGGTCTCGATCTCGAGCTCGCCGAAGCGGCCATCATTGCCGGCCGAACCGGGGATGCCGGCCGCGATCGCCGCGCGTACCGCCGGCTCGTCGTAGGCCGGCCCCCAGGCCGAATGCTCCATCACCCAGCCGTCACGATCGTGGCCGAGCAGCTCGTGGTGCGTCCAGAGCGCGGCGCCGAGCGCCGTACCCGAATCTCCCGCGGCCGGCTGGATCCAGACCTCCGAGACCTTGGTGTTGTCGAACAGCCGACCATTGGCGAGCGAGTTGAGCGCACAGCCACCAGCGAGCACGAGCTTGCGACTCCGCGCGAGCTCGAGCGCGCGTCGCACCAGCGAGAAGAACCGGTGTTCGTAGACCCGTTGCATCGATGCGGCGAGGTCGCGATGGCGATCGAGCAGCGGCTCGTTCGGCTGGCGGCGCGGCCCGAGCAGCCGCTCGAGCTCGGAAGTGAACAGCACGCCCTGGATCGGCGCACCATCGTCCCAGGTCATCTCCACGCCCTCCGACAGGTGTCGGAAGTACTTGAGGTCGAGGCGAAACCGGCCGTCCCGCCGCGCCGGAACGAGCTTGCCGACCTCGTCGACCCGCGTCGGTTCGCCGTAGGCCGCGAGCCCCATCACCTTGTACTCGTCGCCGAACCCCAGGAAGCCGAGGTACTGCGTCATCGCCGTGTAGAAGACTCCGAGCGAGTGCGGGAAGCAGGTCCGGTCGAGAACTTCGATGCGCCGGCCGCGGCCGCGAGCGATCATGGTCGATACGAAATCCCCGAAGCCGTCGACCGAGAGACACGCCGCTTCCTCGAAGGGCGAAGGGTAGTACGCCGACGCGAGGTGCGCGACGTGGTGTTCGACTCCGACGAGGCGCGGCGGCTCCGCAAGGCCGAACGTCGCAGCGAGCTTGCCCGACAGCGCCTCGACCTGAAGAAGGTTCCTGACTCGCCCGGCGGCCCGCGGCAGGCTGCGCGGGTTCGCCATCGCGAGCAGCGCCTTGCGCGCGAGATAAGCGCGCGGCCGCCGAGCGACCGCGAAGGCTTCCACCGCCGCCGCGTTGCCGCCGAGCTCGTCGACGCACCAGCGCAACGCCTGCTCCGGAAACCCCGCCCAGTGCTTGACGCGCCGGAACCGCTCCTCCTCCACCGCCGCGACGAGTCGCCCATTCGAGATCGCCGCCGCGGAGGCGTCGGCGTGGTAGGCGGAGAGTCCGACGACTCCGTTCATCGAGTCTCCGTCCGGCGTAGCTCCTCGAGTCTCAAGTCGACGATCAGTCGGAACCAGAACGCCTGGAGGAAGTGAAAGACGAACCCGTTCCACCCGTCGAGCAGGCCCAGGCGGAGGAGGTAGCGGTAGCCGAAGTAGAGGAATGGGCGCACGTAGAGCGGAAGACGGTACCAGAGCCGCTTCTGCCAGAGGATCCGCTCGTCCGGCGTCCCGAACAGACGCGCTCTCCCCTGGAAGGCCAGCCCTTCGCGGCGCCTGAGCTCCTCGCGCGCGAAAGCCTCGGCGTATCGCAGGTGCTTGCCAAGGTAGAAGAGAATCTCGTCTTCCTTGCGGTTCCATTCCTCGATCGGGTGTCGGAGGGATCCGATCGGGCCGTCGACATAGACCCGAGTGTCCTGCTCTTCCGGGTCGAGTCGTCCGCGACCGCGACGGAACAGCTTGAGCAGCCGCTTCGAACCGTAGCCGCCGAACCGAATCCGACGACCGCGGAAAATCTGGACTCGACGCAGGTAGAACGCCGCTTCCCGGACGTTCTCCGCCTCGACGACCGCCCGGATCTCGTCGGCCAATCTCGGCGTCACCGCCTGATCGGCTTCGAGAATCAGGATCCACTCGTTGCGGATCGGCAGGTGGTCGAGCCCCCATTGAAAGATCCAGGGGATGATGCGGCCGTGCTCGTAGGGCAGCGATTCGACGCCGTCCGCCAGACGTCGCGCGATCTCGATCGTCCCGTCCGTGCTCTCGGAATCGAGCACGAAGATTTGGTCAGCGAGCTCTCGAATGCTGGCGAGAGTCCGCTCGAGGTTGGACGCCTCATCCCGCGTCGGGACCAGGACGGTCAGGGCAGCGCGCGACTCGGTCATGGCTAAACCGCCTTCGGACCAATCGCGGAGGAATACACCTCGTTCATTCGTTCGGCGACCCTCCGCCAAGACAGCTCCCGCGCGACGTACTCCCGGCCGCGTTGACCGCTCCGGGTCGCCTCCTCCGGAGCCTCCGCCAGCGCCCGCAGGGCGGCGGCGATCTCGACCACGTCGTGCTCGACGACGTGCCCCGCGCGGGCGCTCCGGACGATCTCGGCACTTCCGACCGTCGGCGTGACAACGACCGGCCTTCCGGCGGCGAGCGCTTCCACTACGACGTTCCCGAAGTTCTCGGACACGGAGACGAGCACGAGCGCCATGCACTTCCCCAGGAGCCGCTCCTTCGCGGCACCGACGATCTCGCCCAGAAACTCGACTCGTCCCTCGAGCCCGGCCTGTGCTACCAGGCGTTCGATTCGGTCGCGCTCTCCGTGCTCGTCGCTGCCCGCGACGAGGAGGCGCAGGTCGGGCGTGCCCGCGACCGCCGCCACCAGGAGGTCAAGGTTCTTCTTCCGCGACAGCCGACCCAGGTAGAGAACGTAGGACCCCTTGGCAATCGCCCGCTCCACGAGCTCAGCCGGTGCCGGTTGCGTCGCCTCCTCCGTAGCGCCGACTTCGATCCCGTTGGGAACGACCTTGATCGGTGCGGTATCCAATCCCAGCCGGCGCAGTTCGGTCGCCTCGACCTCGCTCGTCGCGACGATCGCGGCCGAGCTCCGGAGCGTCCGCCTCTCGAAACAACGGATCCAGATCTCCTTGCGCCATCGACCTCGCATTCGGATCAGCTCCTCGACCAGCATCCCGCGCGGCGAAATCAAGTACGGAACGTTCACTCGCTCGGCGACCCTCGCCGACACGAGCGTCGGCCAGAGGAATACCGAGTGCAAGTGGACGAGGTCGAACTCCCGGATTCTCTTCCGCGCCGAGGACTTCAATCCGGCTGCGCGATACACGGCACGCGGGAAGGCGCGCGGGAAGTAGGTCACGCGGACACCGTCGAGTTCTCGAACGCGAGCGCTCCGAGTCGGCGGTTCGCCCTCCAGGCCCGCGTCGGTGGTGAAGACCTCGACTCGATCCCCGGACTCGACCTGGGCTTTCGCCAGTCCGTGAACGGCTCGGATCGGTCCTCCGAACCTCCAGGCCGGCGCGTACGACGGGACGACGTGAAGGATCCTCACGGGGAGATCCGCTGCTGCCGGACTCCCGGCATCGGCGTCAGGCCGACCGGCTCGGCCGCAACCGAGCCGCGCGAACGGTCCTCGTCGGCTCGCGCCGTGGCTCGAGCGATCGAGGGCGAGGCCAACGCGGCCCCGGTCAACCAGCCGAGGACGATCAGAACGAACGGATCGCCGTAGACCTGGTGAGCCGTCACGAAGACCGCGAGATTGGCCGGCACGATCGAGACGAGGCCGTAGACGCGGACGGCCTCGCCGAAAGGCAGCGACCGGGCTCCCGACGCCAGACGCCGGAGCACCTTGGCGAAGGCCGCCGCGAGCCAGCCGAGCGCGAGCATCCCCGGAACTCCGAGCTCCGCGAGGATCTTCCCCAGTCCTCCTTCGGCCGCGGACCCGACGAGCTCCGCGCCTCCACCGAAGTACTGAGCGCCCTGGGCGCCGGTGCCCGCGCCCGAGCCCAGGATCCCGTTCCGCTCCAGGATCGTCCCGAACTGCCGAATCGTCATGTGCTCCAGGCGATCGGCGGACTCGGCCAGGATCGTCACGCCCCGCTCCAGGTAGGGGATCACGACGATCTCCCGATTGCGACTGGTCAGCTGCAGGCCCAGGAGCCCGACGACGCCGATCAGGATCGCTGCCTGGAAGCCCTTCGAGAGCCCTCCCCGGTGTCTCGCGAGCAGGGCGCCGAAGAAGACCACGAACAGACCCACTTCCCCGAGCATTTTCCGTCGTCCCGTCAGCAGCAACGCCGAGAACAGGAGCGCGGCAACGAAGGCGGCGACGCTCCGGCGGGTTCGCGTTTCGGCGATCACGACCGCGACCAGCACCAGGCACAACGCCGTCGCGAGGTGGAATCCGGCGATCTCCGAGCTCCTCATGATTCCGCACATCATCCGGACGACTCCCGAAGTGCCGTAGACGATGTCGACTCCGATCGACTTGAAGAGCGCCGACTCCACACCGGAGAATTGGAGGCCGACCGCAATGGCGACGACGACGCCCCCTGAGATGTAGAGGCGACGCCAGCGAGCAAAGGCATCTCGTTCCGAACAGAATCGGCAAGCGAGCAAGAGCGCTAGGAGCGGGCTCAAGTAGGACAGGAAACCGAGGCCGGCGAGGATCGGGCTTCCGAGCCGCATCAACGTAGCGACCGACTGCGCCACCACGATTGCCGCGAACAAGGCGACCGGTGCTCGCAGCTCGGCGTAGTAGTTCAGGATGCCCCGGAATCGGCTCGGTTCTCCGCGGAGTACGGCACCCAGCAAGCACGCCACGAAGCAGATCGCTACGGTGATCACCCAGATCACGCTCTGTCCGGGCGCCAGCTTGCGGATCGGATCCGCCAGGAATCCGATCGGCACGCAAAGCAGAACGCCTCGGCGCCAATCGAGCACGCCGATCATCACGGAGACGGCCACCAGGCCGAGAAAGGCTACGACCACGAGGCCGTTCCTTGCGAACTACGGTCCCGCGGCAGCAGAGCTGGCTTGCGACTCGCGAGTCCGACCGCCCACAAGAGCCCCGCAAGCTCGGCAATCAGGCTCCCCGGAATGCGCCAAGGTCGTTTCCGGTGATATCGCGTGCCGACTGCGCGAATCGGCCGGCGCACCATGGCGACGAACCAACCGTTCGGCCTGCAGCGCAGAAGAAAGTAATACTCGCCCACTGTGTGGTGTGGACGTGGTGTCTCGAGATGATTCCCGACTGCCCTGGTCCCTCCGGCGGGTGCCCTCAAATGCCTTACTCCAGCTCTCGGCTCGAATCGAATGCTCGACCCCGCTCTCTGCGCTCGGATCGAGAACTCCGCCTCGAACCGATAGGCCGCGCCTCGAAAGGACTCGTCGAATCCTCCCACCTCGATCGCGAATCGGCGAGGTACCGAGAAGTTCCCGCCCATGAACTCGTCGACCTGCTGCGCGATGCTGGAACGAAACGAGAACTGAGCTCCGCGGAGCTCTTCGGCGACCTCTCCGGGCTGCAGGACCTGGCCCGCGACGATCTTCGAATCGTCGCTGCCACGATGGGAATCCGCATGAGCCTGGAGCAGGTCGGGTTGCGGTTCGATGTCGTCGTCGAGAAAGAGAACGATCCTCCCTCGCGCTTCGAGGAGTCCGCGGTTCATCGCACCAGGAATCGAGGGCTTCGACAGCCGAATCCAGCGAATCGAAGAGGCAGCTACCATGCTTTCGAGAGCTCGGATGGTCTCGGCGGCGTGAGACTCGCTCTGATCGACGACGATCAGCTCGTGACGCGGCGTCACTTGTGGCCCGAGGCCCTCCAGGGTTCTGACCAGGACATCCTCACGACCGAAGGTCGGGATCACGACGGAAACTTCGGGGATCAAGACTTCAAGCTCCCGCTGCGACGCTTAGCTTCCAGTCTCGAACCGTAGAACTCCGCCAGAGTACGCGCCGCGATCAGCCAACTCGAGCCGAGGGCGAGGCGACGAGCGGCCGTGCTCATTCCGACAGCTCGAGGGAGATCCCCGGCCAATTCCGCAACCGCGTCCGCGATTGCGACTGAATCGCCGACCGGCGTGAGAACCCCGTTGACTCCGTGATCGATGAGGTCCTTCGCGCCGCCCTGCTGAGTCGAAACGACGCAGAGTCCCCGCGCCATCGCCTCCAGGAAGGCCTTTCCGAACCCTTCCGCGAAGGACGCGAAGACGAAGATGCCGTGCTGATCGTAGACGTCTCGAAGTTCCCGCTGAGTCCTCCATCCCAGGAGTCGAAGTCGCTTCGCTCCGATCGGTCCGATCATTTCGCCGATGCTTCGATGGGCCGACTCCTCGCAGACCCATGTTGCCTCGAGAAGTCCGTCTCGTTCGAGGGCCAGGCGCAGTGCCTCGGCGGCGACCATCGGGCCTTTTATGAATGTGCCCTGTCCTACGCACAGAACTCTGCGCAGTCTGTCGGCTGACATGATTTGGACTGGCGCCTCGAGAAACGAGCCCGGAGGGGCCTGCGGAAGGACCAGGATCTGCTCACGCCGTGCTCCCCGTCGAACCAAATAGCTCGAGCAATCCGCACAGCTGACCACGTGTGCATCCGCTCGCCGGACGATCTCCCTCCAGGTCCAGGATTGAGCCGGACGCAAGGCCGCGCTCGCCCAGCGCCTGGCCACGCTCCGTCGAGGCTCTGGGAATACTCGCTGCCAAGTTCGTAGCACCTCCGCCATTCTCGCCTCGAAACCATGAGAGCGGTGGACGAACAGACCGTTCCAGCCAGTGCGGCGAAGGTATCGCGCGGCGAGCCAACCGGCCGGTTGATTGACATGAAGTACGTCGATCTCGGTCGCGGCCAGAATCTCGCGAATGCGGCGGCGGTACTCGATCGGTTGTTCGATCAGGTGGTGGAGGTTCCAATGACGAACCCGATGTCGGAGCTCCTGGCCCCAGACGGTGACGACATCATGCCCCAGGCCTTCGAGCTCACGGGCCAGGGCCAGCTCCGTACCAGCGGCCCCGGAGTTCGGATCGGGCGCGACGTCAGCGATCATTGCGATCCTCAGCTTGCTCATCGACCGTCAGAGTCCGAAACTGGGCGGTGGCTGTCGAGAAGCGCCTGCACGAGACGGATCCAACTCTTGGGCGACGTCGGAGCGGACCCGACCGCTCGTCGAAGGTATTTCACCGCAGCGGGATCGGAACGACGCCGCAAGACCTCCCCTGCATGGTAGTTGGCTCGACTCAATGCCAATCGAATTCGACGGGAGGACGCTCCAAGGTCCAACCGCCTCCCGAGCGATCGCGCCGCTTCGAGCTGCCGCTCGTCCGACTCGCCGGACCGACGGAGCCGGGCGGCTTGCAGGCTCAATGCGCCGAACGCCTCTTGCAGGTCGCCCCAGACGTACGAAACCGAACCGGGATCCATCCACCTCAAATAGTGAACACTTCCGATCGTGTGGAACAAACCGCGATCGGCGAGGCGCAACCAGAGATCCCAATCCTGCCCGAGGCGAAACTCGGAACGGTAGCCGCCCACCGCCTCGTAGGCTCCGCGACGGAACGCCGCCGACCCGTGGGACGTGGGGCCGACGTGGCGCCACCTCGACGAGTCGGCGTGCACGATCTCGACGGAGCGGTCGGGAGGCGCGTCGCCGCGCAGCACGTACAACGGCTCGCCGTCGGGCGCGAAGCATTCGGTCCAGCACGAGACCAGAACCAGTCTCGGCTCGGCGGCGAGTCGCTCGACCTGTCGCTCGAAGCGGCCCCCGATCGAGAGGTCTCCGACGTCCTGGCGGGCGATGAGCTCGGATCTCGCCTGGGCGCATCCGAAACGGAGCGCGTTCGTGATTCCCTCGCGCGAACGAAGGTGGACGCGGATTCGCGAATCTCCGCTCGCCAGATCGCGGAGCAACTCGGGCGTCCCGTCGGTCGACCCATCGTCGACGACCACGAGCTCGAGGTCGACGTCGAATTCCGAGAGCACGCTCGCCGCGCTCTCGGCAAGGCGCGTGACTCCATTCCTGACCGGCATGACCACGGAGACCTGCGGCAAGCTCCGCTACCCCCGCGATCCCAAGCGGACGATGTTGTGTATCGCACCTCGGACCCGAGACCGAAAGCGAACCGATAGGGGTGGTGCGGGAAGCGTCGTCGCCGCGGCGTCGACCGCATCGAGCAGGCGCTCTGGGAGGCGGGCACGGACTTCGCGATCCTGCGCCACGCGCATCAGCGCGGTCCAGAGCCGCCACCAATGCCACTCGAGCCGCGGCGAGAGCTCGAATCGGCGCTCGATCATCCGGTGGATCGCCTCGAGATGCACGAGAATCGACTCGACGGTCTTCCAGCCCTCTCGCTCCGCCCGGTCGCTAACGGACCCTCGGCGGTGGCGCGCTCGAACCCCGACCAGTGGTACGTGCAGGACCACGGTCGAGTCGGCGAGGATACGCAGGAACAGATCGGTATCCTGGGCGCAGCGGAGGCGCTCGTCCCAGCCTTTCATGGACCGCAACCGGTCGGCGGTCGTCAGAAACGCATTGGAGTGCCAGAGCTGCTGATCCTCGAAACACAGCTGCAGCCAGGCCTCCCCCGATGCCGCCCGACGGCAGGCCGGATCGAGGCCACCAGCCCTGAGCGCCCGCTCACCGCGCCAGGGGGAGACCCGGGAACCTCCGAGGTCCGACTCAACGGAACGACAGAAGGCGACATCCGGAGTCGGCGACTTCTCGTACTCGGCAACCAGAGTCTCGAGAAACTCCGGCGCCAGGAGATCGTCCGCGTCGAGCTTGGTCACGAATCGGCCGCGCGCCTCTTCCAGAGCTCGATTCCAGTTCCGGGCGGCCCCCTGGTTGTTCTCGCTCGTCACCAGCCGGAAGCGCGAGTCTCCGGCCGCCCACCGACGAGCGATCTCGATCGAGGAGTCCTGCGAAGCGTCGTCGGAGACGATCACCTCGAGGTCGCCGAAGGTCTGCGCCGCGACCGACGCGAGCGCCTCGTCCAGGGTTCCTCCATCGTTGAAACAGGGAACGAGAACGGACACCTCGGGTACACGGTGGACCGGTGAGCTCTCCGGCATGCTCAGCTCACCTCGAGCCACGGAGGTACTGCTCGGCATCCACATCGAAACAGCTAAGTACGATCCGCGCCACCTTCCGGGATTGGCTTCCGACTCGACGGACCGTCGATCCTGCGTCCGGCTCCAGCCACTGCCCGATCGGCAGTTGGAACCCGGTCTTCGCCCGGCCGAACAGGGAGGCTGGCAGCTCCGGCGCCAGGGCGCGGACGAGGGCCGCCTTGCCTCCGCTGCGCGCCGGCTCGAAGCCAGCCGCTTCGGCGACGAGCCGCAACCGCGCGTCGACCAACGGCACGCGGATCTCGACCCCCTGGCCGAGGCCGGCCCAGTCGGCGTCGCGCAGCAGCTGCCGGCGCAGGTAGACGTTCGATTCCAGACGGTGCACCGCGTGCCAGGGATCCTCGAGCAGGCCCGAGACCGCTCCGAGGATCGACTCCCCCATCGCCTCCCAAGCGTCCAGCACCGGATCGTATCCGTTCGCGCCGAGCTCCCGGGGCAGGTGGAGGCCGCGGCGCAGGAAGTAGGCCCCCGCGATCGACCGGCCGTGCTCGAGCAGGCCGGCCAGCTTCGGCTTCGCGGGCGCCGCGAGGCGCGCGAGCGACGGCCAGAGCGCGGCGAGACCGGGGAGCCGGCCGAGCGCCCGCGCCCGCCGCTGCCAACCCGGCACGTCCCGGAACGACGCGTAGCCGCCCAGCAGCTCGTCGCCGCCCAGCCCCGAGAGGGCGACCTTGAAGCCGCTCTCGCGCGCCAGCCGGGCGATCAGGAAGGTGTTGAAGCCGTCGATCGAGGGCTGGTCCATCGCCGTCAGAATCTCCGGCAGCAGCGCCCGGACGTCGGCGGCGCCGACCTCGCGGACGACGTGCGGCAGGCCGAGCCGCGCGGCGGTCGCGCACGCCAGCGGCACCTCGTCGGCCGGCGTGCCGCGGGTCTCGGCGATCGCCAGGGTCAGCGCGGTCGGCGGCTCCGCGAGCTCGCGCCGGGCGACCGCCGCGATCAGCGACGAGTCGAGACCGGCCGAGAGGAAGACGGCGACCGGGACGTCCGAGACCAGATGGTCGCGGATGCTGTCGACCACCGCCGCGCCGAAGTCCGCCGGCTCCTCGACCGCGCGGCGAAAGGGCGTCGCCTCGATCCGGACTCCGCCGTCGACCGAGGCGCGCAGGACGTGACCGGCCGGCAGCGAGCGCACGGCGCGGCGGATCGTGCGCGGCTCGGGCACCGCGCCCCAGCAGAGGAAGCCGGCGACGGCTTTGCGGTCGACCTCGTCCGGAATCGCTCCGCCCGCCTCGAGCGCGCGCACCTGCGAGGCGAAGCGGAGCCAGCCGCCGCCGATCGCGTAGTAGAGCGGCCGGATGCCGTACGGATCGCGCGCCAGCACGAGCTCGCCCTCACGCTCGTCCCAGAGCGCGAAGGCGTACATGCCGCGCAGCGACGACAGGACCGCGGGCCCGCGGCGGGCGACGAGGTGGAGCAGGACCTCGGTGTCGCTCGCGGTCGCGAGCTCGACGCCTTCGCGATCGAGCGCCTCGCGATGTCGGCGGAAGTCGTAGATCTCGCCGTTGAAGACGAGGACGAAGCGCCCGTCGCGCGTCGCCATCGGCTGGGCGCCGGCGGGCGAAGGATCGAGGATCGCCAGGCGCCGGTGCGCGAGCGCCGCGCCGCCGGTCGGAGACCGCCACTCGCCCTCGCCGTCGGGTCCGCGCCGGGCGAGCGCCGCCGAGATCCGTCCGAGCTCGCTCGCGGGCGGAGGCGCCGCGTTCCGTTCGAGGCGGACCAACCCTGCGATGCCACACACGGTCAGTATTCTCCGAGCGCCGTGAGGACCGGGTCGAAACGAGCCGCGAAGGCTTCGACGCTCCATCTCGCGGCGAAGTGGCGGCGTCCCTCGCGGCCCAGGCGACGGGCGAGGTCGCGATCGCGGAGCAGGGCGACGAGCGCGTCGACCAGCGCGGACGGTTCGCCCGGGGGGACGAGCCGGCCGGTCGCGCCCTCGGCGACGATCTCGGCGGGCGCGCCGTCGGCCAGCGCGATCACCGGCAACCCGGCGGCCATGGCCTCGACGAAGACCAGGCCGAATCCCTCCTCCCGCGACGGCAGCACGAAGAGCGTCGCGCGAGCGTAGAGCTCCGCCAGCGTCGCGGCCGAGCAGCTCCCGGTGAAGACGATGCTCGCTGCCGCGCCGGACCGGGCGGCGAGCGCTTCGAGCCGGGCGCGATCGTCGCCGCCGCCGACCAGCACCAGCCGGGCCGAAGCCGCCGCCGCGATCACTCGCGGCCAGACCGCGATCAGCTCCTCGTGGCCCTTGTAGCGCTCGGACGCCGACATGCGGCCGACCGCGAGCGCGAAGCGCTCTCCGGCCCGCTCGAGGAGCGCGGCGTCGATCACGCCGCCGCTCCCATCCCCCTCGATCCCCGGATGCACGACCTCGACCCGGCACCCCGCGGGCAGGAACGGACGCGCGCGCTCGGCGGTCGTGCGCGAGATCGCGACCACCCGCTCGGCGGCGGCGAGGGCGCGGGCGAGGTCGCGCGGCAGCTCGCGCCAGACGTCGATGCCGAGGATCCAGACGGCGGTGCGGGCGCGCAGCGCGGCCGGGATCCAGCCCTGGACGCGCGACGGGCCCGGGTGGTCGAAGACGATCAACCGGCGGCGGCCGCGGCCCGGCAGTTGGAGCGCCGCGACCGCGGCGGCGAGGCGGGCGCGCGAGCCGCCGAAGCTCGCGTAGCCGTCGAGCGCCGGGTGGCCGTCCGATGCCGGCAGGTGGAGGCCGCGGAAACGGAGACCGCGGCGCGCGGCGAAAGCGCGCAGCGCGCGGCCGACGACCCGGCCCAGGTGCGCCGCGCCGCCGCCGTCCTCGCGCAGCGATGCCGAGACGTGGACGAGCTCGCGGATCACCTCACACCCCGGAAGCCGCGGCGCCGGGTAGGCTCGGCGCGGTGCGCCCGATTCGCCTCGACCCTCCCCCGCTCGCCGACGACCCGGCGCTCGCGTGGGCGCTGCGGGCGGCATTCGCGCCGCGGGCGACCGCGACACCACTCGCCGACGCCGGCCAACGGGCGCGCGCCGTCGACTGGGCCGCGCGTCTCGGTCTCGCCGAGCGGATCGTGGCGCGCTCCGGGCGCGAGCGCCTGGCAGCGGCGCTCGACGCCGGAGCGGCTCCGCTCGTGCGCGCGCAGCGCTTCGCCGCCGCCCAGGGCGTGGCGCTCGTCGAGGTCGCGACCGAGGTCGGCGATGTCGCGCGCGGCCTCGGGATTCCCGTGCTCTGGCTCAAGTTCGCAGGCCTGGTCGCCGCCGGGCGCGACGTGGTCGGCCGGCGCGGGGCCTCCGACGTCGACCTGCTGGTGCCGGAAGAGCGTGGCGGCGAGCTGCTCGCGGCGCTCGTCGCGCGCGGTTTCGTGCGCGCCGCCACCCGCGAGCCCCCGCACCAGATCGCGACCCTGATCCGCGCGCCCGCCGGCGTCGTCGATCTGCACCGCTACCTGCCGCTGTTCTCCGCGCGCGACCGACGCGGGCGTCGCTTCGCCGAGCTCGAGCGCGAGGGCCTGGTCGTGCCGGCCGTGGCGATCGCCGCCGGGAGCTTCGCGCCGGCGCCGGCGCTCGCCGCCGCGCACGCCGTCGTCCATGTCGTCGAGCAGCACGCCTTCGCCGGCGGCTACCCTCACCTGCGCGCGATCGGCGATCTGCTCGACCTCGAGATCGGCACGGCCGTACCGGAGGGGTCGGTGGCGGCGCTGGCGCGCGGTTCGGTCGCCCCCGGCGAGATCGAGGCGCTGGTCGAGCTGGCCCGCGCGCTCGCCGGTGGCGAGCGGCCGGCGGCGGGGCGGGCCGCCGACTGGCTCGAGCATTTCGTCGCCCTGGCGTCGAGACCCGACTACGCCGACTCGCTGCGGTTGCGTGCTGCGCTGCGGGGCACCGGCGAAGGCGGGCCGCTCCGCGCGCGGCTCGCCCGGTTGCGCCGCCTGCTGTTGCTGACCGCGGCCGAAGTCGAGGCGATCCACGGCCCCCAGCGCGGACGTGCGGCGACGCTGGCGCGCCAGCTGGCGCGCCCCTTCGACCTGGTGATCCGTTCGTGGTCCGCGCTGGTCGCGCGCCGTCGGCTGCGACGCGGCTCCGGCAGCGAGAGGCCCTGACCCGACCTTCAGGGACGGGACGGCGAGACCTCGGGGTTCTGCGGGTCGTCGTCGGTGACGACGATGTAGCCGAGCGCACCGAGCCCGGCGGCGGTCGGCCACCAGGCGATCGCGACCGGGCAGACCTGCCCCTGCTCGTCGCCGTCGATGTCGATCCGCTCGGCGATGTCCTCGCACTCCCAGTGGAAGGGCACGTCGCCCTCCTGCCAGGCAGCGGTGTCGCCGATGCGCAGCTCGTCGGCGACGTCTTCCTGCTCGTCGGTGAGCGGTGCCTTGCAGTCCTCGCGGACCTCGGCGACCTTCATCGGAGAGCGGGCGACGACGCGACCCTCCTCGTCGACGCGGGCGACGAACCACTCCGCCGGCTCGTACTTCTGGCGGCGGAGCCAGTTCTCGAGCGTCACGGAGTCGCCGTCGAGCAGCCAGTCGCGACGCTCGTTCTTGCCGACGGCGGCGCGCTCGCGGATGACGTCGGCGTCGAGGTCGCGATTGGGATCGCGGTCGGTCGACGACTCCTTGGCGCGCCACCAGGCCGAGGTGCGATCGGTGCCGGTGAAGCCCTCGAGCTCCTTGCGGGAGAGCTTCTTGCTCTCGGGCAGCGGCAGCACCGCCCAGTAGTTGAGCGGCTCGGCGACCGTCATCTCGACCCAGTAGAAGTCCTCGACCTCGACCGAGAGGCGACGGAAGTAGACGCGCACCGACTCGCCCTCGGCGAGCGGCGGATCGACCAGGGCGGTCGCGGCCGCGTGCTCGCCGATCGGCAGGCAGGCGAGCTCGCCGGTGACGAAGGTGGTCGCCGGCGTCTGGCCCGCCACCGCCCCGGCGACTGCCGAGAGCACGAGGGCGGCGAGGGTCGATCGCATCGATCGGGTCGAGGTAGTCACGGGCGGCGGGCTCCGGAAGCTGATCGGCACTCTACGGTCCGCATGCGCGACCGTCAAGGTCGCCGCTCGCGCTTCGGCTTCTTCTCCTCGCGCGGCGCGGGGACCCACGCCAGCGGC
This sequence comes from Acidobacteriota bacterium, assembly GCA_045862895.1. Classification (GTDB taxonomy): domain Bacteria; phylum Acidobacteriota; class Thermoanaerobaculia; order Multivoradales; family JAGPDF01; genus JACTMI01. The sequence goes on along the minus strand of BTUO01000003.1, from coordinate 245,594 downwards.
CGGAAGGCCGGCCGCGACGCCAGGGTCTCGACCGAGATCCAGGCCTTGAGGCGCTCTTCGAAACGCGCCCGCAGCTCCGGCTCGAGCCGCAGCGACGAGTAGACCGGGAATCGCCCCTCGAGCGCGTCGAGGCGCTCGAAAGTCTCCTCGAAGCCCGCCCGGTCACCGGCGTCGCCCTGGGCGACGCCGAGCTTGACCAGGCAAGCTCCCAGCCGCTCCGGCAGATCGAGCATTCCGAAACAGGCGAGACGCAGCTTGCGCGCGGCGACCGCCGCCTCGCCGCGCGTCAGCGCGACCTCGGCCGAGCGCTCGAGGTCGAGGTAGAAGGGCTCGGGTTCCGGCGCGGGTCGCCGATCGCGCTCCGCGCCGAACGCGGGCAACGCCAGCAGCGCGGCGACGACGGTGGCGGTGACACCCCGTCTCACGCCCGGGCCTCCGCACCGGCGGCGGCGAGCGGCCGGTCGGCGAGCACCGCGGCGGGATTGTCGACCGTGAGCGCCCGGGCGAGCTCCGCACCGAAGCGCTGCTCGATCTCGGCGCGAGCGCGGGCGATGCCGGTCGGACGCCAGTCGGGACGGTGGGCGTCGCTCGCGAGGAAGTCGGCGAAGCCGCTCTCGATCAGCTCGAGCACGCGGGTCCGGACCGGTCGCCCCAGCTCGCCGGTCACCGACGCCGCCGTGACCTGGAACAGCGCCCCGGCCGCGGCGAGTCGCTCGACCTGCCCGGGGTCGCGAACCAGGCACGGCGTGAGCTCGGGGTGAGCGATGATCGCGCGCCAGCCGGCGGCGGCGAGCGTCTCGACCAGATCGACCGGGTCGGGACCGATGCCGGCCGGCTCGAGCTCGAGCAGCAGGTAGCGCGAGCCGGCCAGCGGCAGGACGCCGCCGCGGTCGTCGCGCCCGAGGTCGCGCAGCAGATCGGAGTCGACGCGGACCTCGCCGCCGAGGTGGAGCCGCGGACTGCCGCCGGCGGCGGACGCGACCTCGGCCAGCCGGCGCTCGAGCTCGGCGGCTCCGAGGTCCGGCCAGGGATCGCGGCGCCGATGCGGCGTCGCGACCAGATCGGTGCAGCCATCCGCCGCGGCGAGCCGACACAGCGCCACCGACTCCGCGAGGTCGCGGGCACCGTCGTCGACCTCCGGCAGGAGGTGGCAGTGAAGGTCGATCACTTCGGCGCGCCTCCGGCCGCCGCGCGCGGCGTCGGCTCCTCGACGTAGCCGCCGTAGCCGCCGTAGGAGCTGCCGTAGCGCCCTTCGACCGGGCGCGCGCGATTCAGCACCGCGCCGAGCAGCCGGACCTCGGAGTGGCGCAGCCGGTCGAGGCAGGCGCGCGCGTCGCGACGCTCGACCCGACCGGCGCGCAGGCAGAGCACCAGCCCGTCGACCGCGGTCCCGATGATCAGCGCGTCGGCCACCGCGAGCGTGGGCGCGGTATCGAAGATCACCAGATCGAAGCTCTTGCGTGCCCACGCCAGCAGCTCACCGAAGCGCGGCGAGGCGAGCAGCTCCGACGGGTTGGGCGGCACCGGCCCGGCGGGCACGACCCAGAGATTGGCGACCTCGGAGACCGCGACGATCTGCTGGAGCTCGGCTCCGTGCGTCAGGTGGTGGACCAGTCCGGGGCGCGAACCGAGGCCGAACAGCTCGGAGAGGCGCGGCTTGCGCAGGTCGCCGTCGATCAGCAGGACGCGCTTGCCGAGCTGGGCGAAGACCACGGCGAGGTTGGTCGCGGTGGTGGTCTTGCCCTCGCCCGGCACCGCCGAGGTCACCGCGATCGCCTTGAGCTCGGCGGCCGTCGACAACTGGAGCGCAGTGCGCAGCGACCGGTAGGCCTCCGAGATCGCCAGGCGCGGGCGGGTGTGCGGCAGCAGCTCGATGCGCGGGCCCTCGGCGCCCTCGGTGACGGTGTGCGGCGGTTTCGGACCCGTGCGCTTGCGCACCATGCGACCGCGGCCGACGTCGCTCGAGCCGTAGCCGTAACCGTAGCCGTACCCGCCGCGCGACAGGCGACCTCCCGCGGTGGACTCGGCGATGTCGGGCACGACGGCGAGCACCGGCAGGTCGAGCAGCCGCTCGACCTCTTCGCGCGTCTTGAGCGTGCGGTCCATGTAGTGCAGCAGGAAGACCAGCGCGATGCCCGCGAGCAGGCCGGCGCCGGTGCCGAGCGAGAGGTTGCGCGACAGCGACGGCCGGAACGGCCCGCCCGGCAGCAGCGCGCGGTCGACCACCCGTACGTTGGACTCGCGCGTCGCCTGCAGGCGCGAGGTGACGTCGGTCTCCGACTGCCGGCGCAGCAGCTCGTCGAGCAGCTGGCGCTTGGTCGAGATCTCGATCTGGAGGTTGCTGTACTCGACCGCGGCCGAGTTGAGCTCGCGGTTCTCCGCCTTGGTCTGACCGAGCGCGGCGGCCAGCGACTGCTCGCGGCGCTGCGCCGTCTGGTACTCGGCGCGCGCCGCCTCGCGGGCGCGCGCGAGCGCGTCGGCCGAGACCCGGCCGAGATTGGCGCGGGCCTGCTCGATCTTCGAACGCAGCTCGATCATCGCCGGCCACTCGGGCTTGAAGTTGTCGAGCTTGGCGGCGTACTCGCGCTCGAGCTCGGAGAGCTCGCCGCGCTGGCGGCGCACCAGCTCCTCGTCGAGCAGGTCGGCGGCGCGGTCCGGCGCGGCGCCCTCGAGCTCGCGCATGCGCGCCTCGCGTGTGATGCGCTCGGAGACCGCCTGGACGTAGTCCTGGTTGAGCGCCTCGAGCTTGCGCAGGGTGACGTTGGCCTCGGGGTCGAGCGAGACGATGTCGGTGCGCCGGCCGTAGGCCTGGAGCTGGGCGTCCTTGTCGGCGATCTCCTGCTTCAACTCCTCGATCTGCTGGCCGAAGAAGGTCGATGCCTTGCCGGCGACACTGGCGCGGGTCTCGATCCCCCAGTCGATGTAGGCGTCGACCACGCCGTTGGCGACGCGCGCCGAGAGCTCCGGCGAGCGCGACCGGTAGGAGACCTCGACCAGCTGGGTGTTGCGCAGCGGATTGATCTCGAGACCGCCGAGCACCCGCCCGGCGAGCGCGCCGACCGCGGCGTCGTCGTCCGCGGCGGTCGCGGCGCCCGCCGCCGCCGCCGCGCCGCCCGGGTTGAACGCGGCGTCGCGATCGAGGCCGAGGTCGATCACCACGCGCTCGGCCAGGCCGCGGCTCTGCAGCAGCCGGTACTGGGTCGGGTAGTACTCGACGTTCCACCAGCTCTCGAGCCAGGCATCCTCGATCCCGCGCAACGGCACCGAGACCCGCCGCTCGATCTGGATCAACGAAGTGGCGCGGTACTCCTTGGGCGTCATCAGGTACTGGACGACGGCGATACCGATCGCGACGCCGGCGACGACCGCCACCAGCCGCCAGCGCGAGAGGACGATCTCGAGATAGTCGCGAAGGTGGAAGTCGACCTCGCCGCCCGGTTCGGGGGCGAACGGGTCCTCGCGCGGCGGCACTGCGGGAGCGTTCAGAAGAAGGCCTCCTTGACCACCACCACGTCGCCGCTCTCGAGCTCCGGGTCGGGCTCGTCGCCGGCGAGGACGCGACGGTAGTCGACCACGGTCTCCGCGCCCAGCTCCTCGCCGTCGCGGCGCTTGATGCGCACCTTCTTCGAGGCGCGGTCGGTCAGTCCGCCGGCGCGCGCCAGGACCGCGAGCAGCGTGATGCGGTCGGTCGACTTGAAGACGATGGCGCCCGGCTGGCGCACCTCGCCCAGACAGTAGACCGAGATCTCGACCCGCGGCGGCACGTGGATGAGGTCGTTGGCGCGGATCGGCAGGTTCGAGTCGGGATCGCCGCGCACGAACAGGTCGTCGACCGGGATCGCGACCTGGTCGGTCAGTCCGTTCTCGGCGCGGCGCAGCACGTAGATCAGGTCGCCGTGATTGTCGGCGAGGCCGCCCGCGGCGGCGAGCGCGTCGAGCAGCGTCCAGCCGCCGGGGAAGGCGAGGTGCCCGGGCTGGCGCACCGCGCCGATCAATGTGATCGGGCGCGAGCGGAACTCGACGACCTCGACCGAGACCGACGCGCGGTTGACGTAGCGCTCCTCGAGCAGCCCCTTGAGGCGCGCCTCGAACTCGGACGCGCTCAGACCCGAGGCCGGCACGTCGCCGATCAGCGGCAGCGTCACCGCCCCGGTCTCCGAGACCCGCGACTCGACGTTGAGCTCCGGTACCTCGAAAACGCGGATGCGCACGAGGTCGCGCGGTCCCAGCCGATAGCCGGCCTCGGTCGGCGGGATCGGCGGCGGCGGCGCGACGGTCTGGGCGGCGACGGCCGGCGCGAACGCCACGACCAGCGCGGCGACCGCCAGGCGGCGGAATACGGGAACGGCGGGACGAAGGGAGCGCAACGAAGGGACCCGGACCGGCGGATTCTAGCGCGTCGCGTCAGAAGACGCCGTCGGGCCCGCCGCCGAAGACCAGGCCGACGCGCAGCTCGTCGATGGTGCGGTCGACCTCGAAGGCGGGATTCTCGACGGTGGTGCGCCGCCAGAGCCCCGAGAGCCTGAGGCCGCGCCGGAGCTCGACGTCGAGCCCGGCGCCGAGGCTCTCGGCGTCGTCGGCGCGCGCCGCCTGGCCGTCCCGCCGCGAGTAGCGGTTCTCGCCGGTCTCGTAGAAGGCCCGCCCCGCCAGTCGGTGGCCGAACGAGAGCCCGAGCTCGGTCCCGAGGCGGCGATCGACGAAGTAGGAGCGCTCCGACTCGATCGACCAGGTCAGCCGTTCCTGGCCGTAGAACGCCAAGCGGAAGCGCTCGCGCGGGCTCCACCAGAGTCGCGCCTGCCCGAGGGTGTCGTCGAATCCCTCGAACCCGGAGCCGTCCGCCGGCTCGAGCTCGAACGCGGTCGCGCCGAGCTGGAAGCCGAGCTTCTCGCGCGTCAGGCCGAGCTCGGCCAGCAGCGAGCTGCCGTCGGCGTCGCGCGCGGCACCCGCGGAGTCGAACTCGGCGGCGAAGCCGCCGGCGCCCAGGCCGATCTCGAAGTCGCCGCGCCGCCAGCGCACGCCCGCCTGCCATTCGTTCTCGTCGCGCTCGAGCGCTTCGGCGGCGGGGGCGATGCCGGCGGCGTCAACGTCGTAGCTCGAGAGCTCGGCGCGCCCGAACAGCGCGAGACCGCCGGCGATCGGTACCTCGATCCGCGCGCGGCCGAAGCGCTGCTCGCTGGGCACGCGCGCCTCGAGCTCGGGCCCGATCGCGGTGTCGCCGTCGATCGAGCGCCCGGTCACCTCGAGCGCGAAGCGGTTGGCGTGGACGAACAGACCGGCCGAGTAGCGGCCGGCGAGACGGCGATCGTCCTCGCGCTCCTTCCACCAGACGTACTCGGGCAGGGTCTCGGCGGCGAGCGTGGTGCGCGAGCCGACCGGCAGGTAGAGCTGGAGTCCGGCGCCGGCGGAGGCGGTCACGTCGCTCTCGGTTTCGCCGTCGGGCGACTCCTGTTCGACGCGCGCGACTTCACGCAGGCCGATCCAGGGCTCGACGCGCAGCGGACCGAGTCGCCAGCGGGCCTCTTCGACCGCGCGCTGGAGCGCCTCGCGGCGGTCGACGACCGGCCGGCCGAGCGTGCCCGGCGGCGTATACTGCGTCGACTGCGCCGGCAGGGCCGGCGCCCCCGCCAGCGACACGAACGCGACGAGAATCCAGAGTCCGGACCGGAGGCGGAAGGTGGATCGGGATTCGGGCAGAGGGAACCTCGCGCGGATGATACGGGATTCCGGGCTCCTGGCGCCGCTTCTCAGCCTGTTGGTGGTCGCCGCGCCGTTGCCGTTCGGCAGCGTCACTCCGGGTTTCGCCGCAGTCCTGGCGGCCGCCGTGCTGCTGGTCGCCGCCGGCAGCCTGATGCTGCGACCCGCCGAACCGACCCCGCGCGCGGCGGCGGCGACCGCCCTGGCGCTCGCGGCGATCGCCGCGCTCGGCCTCCTGCAGTCGATCGCCTGGCCGGTGGCGCTGGCCGAGGCGCTCTCGCCGCTCGCGGTGGCGCTCGCCCGCGAGAACGCCGCGCTCGCCGGAGATCCGGCTCCGTCCGCGGTGGCGCTGTCGCTGGCGCCGGCGGCGAGCCGCTCGGCCGCCCTGGCCTGGCTCGCCGCCGCCGCCGTGGTGCTGGCGGCCGGCCGGCTCGGGCGCGAACGCGCCGCGCGCCGGCAGTTCGCGCTGGCCCTGGTCGCTTCGGGGCTGCTGCAGGTGGCGCTCGGATTGCCCGCCTGGTTCGCGCGCTCCCACCAGATCTGGGGGGTCGAAACGCCGCTCGCGGCGCTGCGTCTGCGCGGCACCTTCGTCAATCCGAATCACCTCGCGCTGCTGCTCGAGCTGACGCTCGCCGTCGCGGGGGCGATGCTTTACTTCGCGCTGCGGCCGGGGCGCGAGTCGGCCCCGCTCGAGCGCCGGCTGACGCGCGCCGCGCCGGTGGCGCTCGCGACCCTGGTGCTGTTGGGCGCGCTCGGCCTCACCGCTTCGCGCGCCGGCCTGCTCGGAGCCGGCGCCGGTGCCGGGATCGCGATCCTGCTCGCCGCCTCGGGGCGGGGGCGGCGCCGCGCGCTGGCGGCCGTGGGGGTGGCGCTCGCCGTCGCCGCGGTCGCGGTCGCGAGTTTCGGGTTCGACTCGCTGCTCGGCCGCTGGCTCGCCACCGACACCTCCGACGCCAGCGCCGGAGCCCGCCTGGTGGCGACCGCGCGCACCCTCGAGCTGGCGGCCTCGTCGCCGCTGGTGGGCACCGGTCTCGGCAGCTTCCTCGCCGCCTTCCCGCGCGTCCAGGGCGACCTCGGCGGCACCTGGCGCCACGCCCACGACGACTGGGCCGAGTTGGTCGCAACGACCGGCGCCGTCGGCACGCTGGTCGTGGCGGCCGGACTCGTGTTCGCGGTGCGCGGCCTCGCCCGTTCGCTCGCCCGCGCCCGGCGCGGCGAGGACCGCGCCGCAGTGATCGCCGGCGCCGCCGCGATCGCCGCGGCCGCCGTGCATTCGCTGTTCGATTTCGGACTGACTCTGCCCGCCAACGCGTTGGCGCTCGCGGTCGTGACCGGCGCCGCGCTGGCGGTCGAGCAGAGCTCGAGCGCGGCCGAGCCGCGCCGCGAGCCTCTGGGGAAGATCGAGAGCTGAGGGGCGGAGCGCCCCGGGACTCAGCCGTCGCTGGTGACGACGGTCCAGCCCTCGGAGGAGCCGGCCTCGAAGCCGTCGACGAAGACCGGCTCGGCCGGCGGACCCGCTGGAGCCCGCTCGGCCGCGAGGGTCGGCTCGCCGCCGGATCGCGAGATGGAGGGGCCGACGAGCACCGCGGCCGTGAGCGCCGCCGCGGCCGCCGCCGCCCAGCCCAGCCAGCGCTGGGGTCGCCGGTTCGCCGACCGGCGCAGCGGCAGCAGGCGGGCGGAGCCCGATGGGCTCCGTCGCAGGCTCGGCTCGGGGATCTCTCCCTCGAGGGCGGCCCGCAGGGCGGCGAGGTCCGCGACCGACGCGGCGAGCGCGCGATCGCGCTCCATCCGCTCGGCGAACAGCGCCCGGCTCGCCTCGTCCCCGGTGCCGTCCACGTAAGCTTCGATTTCCTCGAAACTTACGGGCTCGAGCCGGGCTTCCTCGAGTGCCAGCTGGCGGCCGAAGCGGGCGGCCAGCCGGACCGGATCGGCCTGGGCGGGAGTCATCGGGTGTACCGGCGGGCGGTCTGGGACGGGTTGCATCATCGGCCTCTCCGGGGATGAAGAGTGAGAAACCGGGGTCATCCTCCCATCCCGGGCAGAATTCCTCGCATTCGGCGGGCCAGCCGCAGCCGGGCGCTCTTGCGCAGGTTGATCACCTGCTGGCGCGAGAGTCCCAACCGCTCGGCGATCCGCAGGTCCTCGAGCGGCAGCGCCGGGAGCAGCTCGCGCACCTCGCCGGCGCCGAGCTCGAGCGCGGCGGCCAGGGCCTCGACGTCGACCACGCCGGTGGCGAGCAGGGCGCCGGTCATCTCGCCTCCGGCGTCGTCGCGCAGGTTGAACAGCAGCGCGGCGCGCTGTCGCGCCGGCAGCAGGGCGATCTCGCGCCAGAGCAGCGCCAGCGCCTGCCGGGCGACGAGCGCGTGATCCGCCCCCGGCGTCGTGTCGGGGATCTCCGGCGAGGCCGCCGCGTCGTGCTCCTCGCGCCCGGCCAGCAGCGGCTCGGCGACGTCGTCGCGGACGTCGAGCACGCCGGCGAGCGCCTCGACCAGGTCTTCGAACCGGCAGGGGGACCCGAAGCGCTCGAGCGCCGCCGCGACCAGCCGCGCGAACGCGGCCGGCTCGCGGCCGACCGCGCCGGCCGCGGCCCAGGCCGCCGCGGGCAGCGCGCTGCCCGCTTCGCTCGCCGGTCGTCCGCGCCAGGCCGCCAGGCCGCAGTGGGTCTCGTGGCCGCTGGCGTTCCAGAGCGCGAGCGGTCCGCCCTTGCGCAGCACGTAGCGCACCCGCTGGCGCAGCCGCGTGCGCTCGGGCTCGCGCGCCATCAGGTGCGCCGACACCGCGTTGAAGGCGACCACCGCGACGTAGTCCGGGAAGCTCGCCATCGGCTCGCGCTCGCCCGAGCGCAGGGCCGCGAGCTGCAGTTGGATGCGCAGCAGCGCACCGGCCTGGAGATCCTCGAGGTCCTCCGGCGCGGCGTCGGCGAGCTGACGGCGCAGGACCTTGCGCACCAGCGGCGCCGCGACCGAAGTCAGCAGCTCGCCCAGCCGCTCGCGCGCCACCTCCTCGTCGCGCGCGGCGAGAAAGGCGGCGAGGGAGGGATCACCGGCACCGGTACGCTCCTCGTTCATCGTTTCCCGGAATCCACCGGATCCTAGGACAGGGCGCGCGAGCGCCCCGAACAACGGCGATGCAGGCGTCGTTTCAGGGCTCGAGCGGCTCGTCGGCGCCGGGCTCCTCGGGCAGCTGGAAGAACCAGCGGCCGTCGATGCGCACGAAGTCGACCGCCTCGCCGTCGAGCTTGGCGGTGGCGCGATCGCCGTCGATGGCCAGCTCGCTCAGCACCCCGTCGCCGATCTTGACCGGGCTCGGAGCGCCGCCGTCTCCCTCGCCTTCGCCCTCGTCCGAGTCGGGCAGAGATTCGATGAACTCCGAGGCGTCGGCGAGGAAGCTGCCGTGCTCGAGCTTCGCGAAGGCGGCCTCGAGCTCGGCGTCCGAGGGCTCGGCCTGCTCCTCGCCGTCGGCCGGCATCGTCGGCATGCCGTGCTTCTTCATCAGCACGTTGTAGCGATCGCGCAGCTTCGCCGCCTCGCCGCGCGCCGCCTCGAGCTCGGCCTGCTGCCGGGCCTTGTCCTCGGCGCTCGCCTCCTCGCCCCCCATCGCCTCGGCCATGCCCGCGCCCATCTCGACGCCCATCTGCGAGAAGGCGACGATCATCGTGGTGACCAGGTAGATCCCCTTGGCCAGCTCCGAGCGCGACTTCGGGTCGAGGCACTGCGCCATGCCGGGCAGGTCCTCGGCCTCGGCCGCCTTCTTCATCCGCTCGACCAGCTCCTGCGGGGTCGCCGCGCCCGGCGGCTCCGCGGCGACCGCCGGCAGCGCCACCAGCGCCGCCGCCACGGCCGTCACCAGCGCACGCGACACGTATCCCGTCCGAATCTTCCTCGACATGACCGCCTCCTCCCCCCGACGTGGGTTGCTTGTCCGGATCTTCTCACCTCCGGAACGCAAATCGGCAGGAGAAGCGGTCACGCCCCCATCAGTCCGACCACCCGGCCGTCGACCCAGTCCATCCGCTCGGCCTGGGGCGAGGCCGGCAGGCCCGGCATGCGCAGGATGTCGCCGAGCAGCGGCACCGCGAAGCCGGCGCCCGCCGAGATCACGACGCCGCGCACGGTGACCTCGAATCCCTCGGGGCGCCCGAGCCGCTTGGGGTCGTCCGACAGCGAGCTCTGGGTCTTGGCCATGCAGACCGGAAGCTGGCCGTAACCGAGCCGCTCGAGCTCGGCGCGGTCGCGCTCGGCCTCGCGCGACCAGTTGACGCCGGTGGCGCCATAGATCCTGGTCGCGATGGTCGCGACCTTCTCCTTGAGCGGTGCCGCGCGGTCGTAGAGCGGCCGCACCGGCCCCTGCTCGCGCTCGCCGGCGGCGACCACCGCTTCCGCCAGCTCGAGACCGCCGTCGCCACCGCGCGCGAAGATGTCGGCCACCGCCGAGGAGACTCCGTTCGAGGCGCAGAAGCGCTCGATCACCGCCAGCTCGTCGGCGCTGTCGGCGGCGAAGCGGTTGATGGCGACGACCGGATCGCGACCGAACGCGCGGATGTTCTCGACGTGCTTGCCGAGGTTGGCGAGGCCGCGCTCGACCGCGCCCGGGTCCGGCGTGCCCAGCTCCTCGAAGCGGACGCCGCCGTGGAGCTTGAGCGCGCGCACGGTGGCGACCAGCACCACCGCGGCGACGTCGAGCCCGGCAGCCTGGCACTTGATGTCCAGGAACTTCTCGGCGCCGAGGTCGGCGCCGAAGCCGGCTTCGGTCACCACCCAGTCGGCGTGGGCGAGCGCCATGCGCGTCGCGATCACCGAGTTGCAACCGTGCGCGATGTTGGCGAACGGACCGCCGTGAACGAACGCCGGAACCCCCTCGACGGTCTGGACGAGGTTGGGCATCAGCGCATCCTTGAGCAGCACCATCATCGCGCCGACCGCCTGGAGGTCCGCCGCGGTGACCGGCGCCTTGTCGTAGGTGAGCCCGACCAGCAGCCGGCCGAGGCGGGCGCGCAGGTCGTCGGCGTCGTTGGCGAGGCAGAGCGCGGCCATCACCTCCGAGGCGGGCGTGATGTCGAAGCCCGCCTCGCGCGGCACCCCCTCGGCGGCGCCCCCCAGGCCGATCACGATCCGGCGCAGGGCGCGATCGTTCATGTCCATCACCCGCCGCCACAGCATGCGCCGCGGGTCGAGGCCGAGGCGGTTGCCCTGCTGCAGGTGGTTGTCGGCCATCGCCGCCAGCAGGTTGTTGGCCGCCGAGATGGCGTGGAAATCGCCGGTGAAGTGCAGGTTGATGTCCTCGGCCGGCACCACGATCGAGCGGCCGCCGCCGGTGGCGCCCCCCTTGGCGCCGAAGGTCGGCCCCAGCGACGGCTCGCGCAGCGCCACCGCGACCCGACGGCCGATCTTGGCCAGACCCTGGGTGAGCCCGATCGAGATCGTGGTCTTGCCTTCGCCGGCCTTGGTCGGCGTGATCGCCGAGACCAGGACCAGCCGGCCGTCGCGCCGACCCGACGCCGCGCGCGCTTCGAGCTTCACCTTCGCCTTGTCGTGGCCGTAGGGGACGACGTGTTCCGCGGCGAGGCCCAGGTCGCGCGCGACTTCGGAGATCGGACGGACGGCGGACGAGCTCATGACGATTCCCTCCCGGGGGCGGATGCTATGCGCAAGACGCCCGGATCCCCCGACCCGAGCGGGCGGGGCGCTACACTGCCGCGCCATCGTGACCCGCGCCCGCTCCGCACCGCTCGCGCTCGCCGTCGTGCTGCTGCCGCTCGCCGGCGGCTGCGAACCCGGAGCACCGCCGCCCGCCGCGCCGCGCACCGAGGTCGAGCTCGACGAGGCGGGGCGCGGCGCCGTAATCGCGGATCTGCGAAGCGCCGAACGCGCCGGCGACCTCGAAGCCGTCGCGGCGGCCAACGGCCGGCTCGGCCGGGACGCGCGGTCGCGCGCGGCGCGCATCCTCGAGTTCCAGCTCGCGCGCGCCGACGCGGACACCGGCCTCCTGCCGTGGGACAGCGGCCCGCCGCGCTGGATCCCGAGACACACCGGGGCCGATCTCTGGCCGCACCTGGTCGACGCCGCGATCGAGCTCGCCCCGGAGCGCCTGCCGGCCGCGCTGCGACCCCTCGAGAGCGAGCGTGCGGTCTGCGGGCCGTTGCCCTGCGTGATCCTGCTGGCTCCGGCGCGGATCGCACCCTGGGTCCGCGACGAGGATCGCCTCGATCAGGCCGCCGAGTACGCCGCCGACGGCCTGTTGCCGCTGGTGGAGCGCCATGGCGACGGCCCCTGGCTCGAGCGTCTGCGCGAGGCGACCGACGCGATCCTCGCTCGCGCGACCGTGCCCACCCGGTTCGGTCCGGTGCCCGCCAATGGCGCCGAGGCCAACGGCAACCTCTTGCAGGTGCTCGCGCGGCTCTCCCGCATCACTCGCGACTCCCGCCAGCTCGACATGCTCGAGCGGCTGCTCGACGTCTACCTGCTCGACGTGATCCCGAGACACGGTGGCTTGCCGCCGCACTTCTTCGCCGGCGGCGGACAGCCGGGCGACGAGCGGCGCTTCCGCCTCCGCGATCACGGCGCCGAGATCGTCCCCGGACTCGCCGAGGCCTGGCTCGCCGAGGTCGACTTCGGTCGCGACGCCGCGGCCCGCCACGCGGCGCCGCTCGCCGCGCTGCTCGAGCGGCTGCTCGCGGTGCCCCGCACCGCCGACGGACTCTGGCGCGACCAGCTCGACCTCGCGACCGGCGCGGCGCAGGGCGGCGCGATCGACACCTGGGGCTACGTCGCCGCCGCCTGGCAGATCGTCGACCGCGGCGAGGGGAGCGAAAGCCGGGGCGAAACCGTGCGCGGCCTGATGCGCGCCGCAGCGGCGCGAGCGGGCTCGGCCTGGGAGGGGACGAACCCCGACGGCCCCGCCGATGCGATCGAGTCGATGCTGCTGCTGCTCCCCTTTCACGACCTGGCCGACGCGCGCGCCGCCGTCGACCACGAGGTGGCGGGCCTGTTCGCGTTCCAGGACCCGACCGGTTCGGCCGGCGCCGGATACCTCGACGGCAACGTGGTGCGCTCGGCTCTGCTCTACGCGCGCTTCAAGTCGCTCGGAGCCACGGCCCGACCCTGGCGGCGAGATCTCGCCCTCGGCGCCGCCCGTGACGGCGACGCCGTCGTGCTCCGGCTCGAATGCTCCGAACCCTGGACCGGGCGGATCCGGCTCGACGCCGCGCGGCACCGCGAGATCTGGGGTATGGCCGTCGACTATCCGCGCCGCAACGCGTCGCCCGAGTGGCTGGTGGTCACGCCCGGGGACCGCGTCCGTTCGCTCGACCTCGCCACCGGCGCCGCGCGCGAGGACTCCGGCGCCGAGTGGCTGCGAGGCTTCGGCGTCGAGTGCGCTCCGGGCCGGCCGGTGCGCCGGAGGGTCGAGCGCGCCGGCGACGACGCTCAGAGATAGCCGAGGGCGCGCAGCTCGCGCTCGGCGGCGGCGTCGAGCTCGGCCGACGGTCCCGCCGCCGCGCGTTCGGCGAGCACCGCCGCGAGCAGGCGGTCGAGCTCGGCGCGGCGCTCCGCCTCGCCGGCGGCGCGGTCGACGCTCTCGGCCGGATCGCGCGCGAGGTCGAACAAGCGACCGTCGTAGAGCTTCCAGCCTTGCCAGCGGATGGCATGGGACGCGCCCTCGGTCTCGTCCAGGCTCGCGACCGCCGGCAGCTCGCGCGGGTTGCCGCCGCGGGCCAGCGGCAGCAGGCTGCGGCCGGCGAATTGCGGCGGTGCCGGCACCCCGGCGAGCTCGAGCAGCGTCGGCGCCAGGTCGATCAGCCGCACCGGCGTCGCGACCGTCGCGCCCGCCCGCTCGGCGCGCGGCAGTCGCAGGATCAGCGGCACGCGCAGCAGCTCCTCGTAGAGGGTGTGCGAATGCCAGCCGAGCCGGCCGTGCTCGCCGAACTCCTCGCCGTGGTCCGAGGTGAGCACGACCACCGCGTCGCGCAGGCGGCCGCTCTCCTCCAACCCCTCGATCAGGCGGCCGAAGGCGCGATCTACCGAGCGGATCTCGGCTTCGTAGGCGCGCTCGACGCGCCGGCGATCCCGCTCGTCGAGCTCGACCTCGCCGGCGTTGACCCGCTGCAGCAGCTCGACCGGGATCTTGTGGCCGAGCGTGCCCTGGTAGCCCGGGTCGAGCTCGTCGAGCAGCGCGCGCTCCGGCGTGTACGGATGGTGGGTCTCGTAGGTGTGCAGGAACAGGAAGACCGGGCGCGGATCGGGATCGGCGAGCTGCGACAGGCCGGCGCCGACCCGCGGCCAGAAGGCCCCCGCCTCGTGCTTCTCGATCCGCGAACGGTAGACCTCGAAACCCTGGCCCAGCCCGAACGCCGGCGCCAGCTGCCCCGAGGCGGTGATCGCGACCGTGCGGTAGCCGGCGTCGCGCAGGACCTCGGCGAGGGTGACGACCTCGTCGGGCAGGCGCCGGCGCAGCGCGAACGAGGCGGCGTGCGCGGTCGGCGGCAGCGAGGTCAGCATCGAAGCGTGCGACGACAACGTCGACGAGGCGTGCGCCAGCGCGGTCTCGAACCGCACGCCGTCGGCCCGGAAGCGGTCGATCTCCGGCGAGACCGGGCGCGGGTTGCCGTAGCAGCCGAGGCGATCGGCGCGCAGGGTGTCGACCGAGACCAGGACGATGTCCGGCCGGCCGGCCGGAGCCTCGCGCCGGGCACAACCGGCGACGGCGGCGACGAGCGCGACGGAGAGCGCGGCGGCGCGAACCGCGCTCATCGCGGCGCCGGCGCGCCGACCACCCGCCCGACCTCGCCGAACAGGTTCATCCGCCCGTCGCGCACGAACGAGGCGAGGGTCAGGCCGTGGCTCTCGGCCAGCGACACCGCCAGCGTCGAGGCCGCCCCGACGCCGGCGACCACCGGCACCCCGGCGACGATCGCCTTCTGCACGATCTCGAAGCCGAGACGGCCGGAGACCACCAGCACGCTGTCGGCGAGCGGCAGGCGGCGCTCGCCCAGCGCCCAGCCGACCAGCTTGTCGACGGTGTTGTGGCGACCGACGTCTTCGCGCACCGCGACGAGCCCGCCGTCGGCGCCGAACAGACCGGCCGCGTGCAGGCCGCCGGTCTCGGCGAAGGCGGCTTGCGCGGCGAGCAGGCGTTGGGGCAGCTCGGCGAGGACGGCGGCCTCGACCTTCAGCGCGGAGGTCACGGCCGGAGCGCGCACCGCGAGATCCGCGATCGAGTTCTTGCCGCAGACGCCGCAGCTCGCCGACGCGTAGAAGGTGCGCTCCGCCGGGCGGGCGATCCCGGGGGCGAGGCGGACCTCGAGGAAGTTGCGACAGTCGTCTTCGGGCATGGTCGCCGGCCGCGTGATCGACTCGATGCCGGCGGCGTCGGCGACGATTCCCTCGGTGTGCAGGAAGCCGGCGACCAGCTCCTCGTCGTCGCCGGGAGTCCGCATCAGCACGGTGAAGGAGGCGCCGTCGATGCGGATCTCGAGCGGCGCTTCGACCGCCAGGCGGTCGCTCGCCGCGACCCTGCCGCCGGCGCCCAGCCGCAGCGTCGTCACCTCGGCCACGGCGCCGTCGGCAGGGGTCATTCGTCGCACTCGGCCATGCTAACTTACGGTTCATGAACGGCAGCCAGCGTCTGACGCAGCCGCTCGTTCGCGACCGCCGGGGGGAGCCGCTCCGCCCGGCGACGTGGGACGAGGCGTTGGATCGGGCCGCCGCGGGCTTCCGCGCGGTCATCGACCGCAAAGGACCCACGGCGTTCGGGCTCTTCAGTTGCTCGAAGAGCACCAACGAGGTCAACTACGCGGCGGGCAAGCTCGCGCGCGCGGTCCTCGGCTCGAACAACATCGACAGCTGCAACCGAACCTGACACGCCCCGAGCGTCGCCGGTCTGGCGACGGTGTTCGGTGCGGGTGGCGGCACGAGCTCCTACCGGGAGATCGAAGAGACGGACTGCGTCCTGCTCTGGGGATCGAACGCCCGCGAGACGCACCCGATCTTCTTCCATCACCTGCTCAAGGGGGTCCGCCGCGGAGCGCGCCTGATCGCGGTCGACCCGCGGCGCACCAGCTCGGCGCGCTGGGCCGACCTGTGGGCCGGGCTCGACGTCGGCTCGGACATCGCGCTCGCCCACTCGATCGCGCGCGAGATCCTCGCCGCCGGGCTCGAGCACCGCGAATTCATCGAGCACGCGACCTCCGGGTTCGAGGAGTACCGCGCCGCGGTCGAGCCGTGGACGCTCGAGCGCGGTGAGCGCGAGACCGGCGTGCCGGCGGCGGTGATCCGCGAGATCGCCCACGCCTGGGCCACGGCGCCGCGCGCGATGATCTGCTGGACGCTCGGCATCACCGAGCACCACAACGCGGTCGACAACGTCGTCGCGCTGATCAACCTGTCGCTGCTCACCGGCCACGTCGGCCGCTACGGCTCGGGGCTCAACCCCCTGCGCGGCCAGAACAACGTCCAGGGCGGCGGCGACATGGGCGCGCTGCCCGACCGGCTGCCCGGCTTCCAGCACGTCGAGAACGAGCCGTTGCGGCGGCAGGTCGAGGAGATCTGGGGCGTGCCGATCCCGCCGAAGAAGGGGTGGCACCTCTCGGCGATGTTCGAGGCGATGGAGCACGGCGAGCTCGCCGCGCTCTACGTCATCGGCGAGAATCCGGCGCGCTCGGAGGCCGATCAGGCGCGCGCGAAGAAGCTGCTCGCCGGGCTCGAGTGCCTGGTCGTCCAGGACGTGGTCTGGACCGCGACCGCCGAGATGGCCGACGTCGTGCTGCCGGCGGCCGCCGCCTGGGCCGAGTCCGAGGGCACGGTGACCTCGAGCGAGCGCCGCGTTCAGCGCGTGCGACGCACGCTGCCGCCCCCGGCCGGCGCGCGCGACGACCTCGCGATCCTGTTCGAGCTCGCGCGCCGGCTCGGCAGCGACTGGGGCGAGCCCGACGCCGAGCGGGTCTGGAACGAGCTGCGACGCGTCTCGCCGGTCCACGCCGGGATGAGCTACGCGCGGCTCGAGTCCGAAGGCGGCCTGCAGTGGCCGTGCTGGGACGACAGCCACCCCGGCGAGCTCTTCCTCCATTCGCGGCTCTGGGAGCGGCCGATTCTCGGCGCGCGCGCGCCGTTCTCGGTGGTCGAGCACGATCCGCCGGTCGACCGGCTCGACGACGAGTTCCCGTACCGGCTGACCACCGGCCGGCGACTCGAGGAGTACAACACCGGCGTCCAGACCGGCGGCTACGTCTACCCGCGGCGGCGCGGCGAGACGCTCGACCTGTCGCCCGAGGACGCCGAAAAGCTCGGCGTCGGCGAGGGCGAGAAGGTGCGGGTGCGCTCGCGCCGCGGCAGCGTGGTCGTGCCCGTCCATCTCGACGAGGCGCTGCGCCCCGGGTTGACCTTCATGACCTTCCACTTTCCCGAGCAGGTGCCGACCAACGTCCTGACGATCGACGCGATCGATCCGCGCTCGGGCACCGCCGAGTTCAAGGCCTCGGCGGTGGCGATCGAGCGACTGGAGGCCTGAGGCTTGGACCTCCGGATCCAGGGCGAGGAACCGACCGCCGAGGAGCGCGCCGCGGTCGACGAGGTGCTGGGCGCGGCCACATCGGGCTGGGAAGGCGGCGAACGCGACTCCGGCCGCGACGGCCGCTTCGCCCGCGGCGGCCACCAGGCCCGCGACCGCCGGCACCTGCTGCTGCCCGCGCTCCACGCGCTCCAGGACCGCATCGGCTGGGTCAGCGAGGGAGGCTTGAACCACGTCTGCCGCCGACTGACCGTGCCGCCGGCCGAAGCCTGGGGGGTCGCGACCTTCTACCACCTGCTCGCGACCGAGTGGCGGCCGAAGACGGTCGCGCACGTCTGCGACGACCTCGCCTGCCGGCTGGCCGGCGCCGAGCGGATCTGCGCCGGGCTCGAGCGCGAGCTCGGCGCCGCCGGCTCCGGAGCCGCCGCCACCTGGTTGCGCAGCCCCTGCCTCGGCCAGTGCGAACGGGCGCCCGCCGCGCTGGTGGTCGCGGCCGGCGAGCCGCGGCAGACCGCGCTGCTGGCGGCGCTCGCGGATCACCGGCCCGTCGTGCGCGCGCTCGAGAGCGATTCGACGGTGCTGACGTCGTCGCCCGAGATCCGACAGGCAGCCGTGCGCCGTTCGGTACCGCAGGCCGGCAGCGAGAAGCTCCGCCTGCTGGCGCGGGTCGGCGTGGTCGATCCGACCAGCCTCACCGCCTACCGGGCGTCGGGCGGCTCGCGCGCGCTGGCTCGCGCGCTCGAGCTCGGGCCCGACGGGGTGATCGCCGAGCTCGCCGCCTCGAAGCTGGTCGGCCGCGGCGGCGCCGCCTTCCCGACCGGCCGCAAGTGGGAGGCGGTGGCGCGCGCGACCGGGCGGCCGAAGTACGTGGTGTGCAACGCCGACGAGTCGGAGCCCGGGACCTTCAAGGACCGGGTGCTGCTCGAAGAGGACCCGTTCGCGATCGTCGAGGCGATGACGATCGCCGGCTTCGCGGTGGGAGCGGTTCAGGGCCTCGTCTACCTGCGCGGCGAGTACCCGCTCGCCGAGGAGCGCCTGCGCGGCGCGATCGAGCAGGCGCGCTCGGCCGGCCTGCTCGGCGCCGACGTCGCCGGATCGGGCTTCGCCTTCGACTTCGAGATCCGCCGCGGCGCCGGCGCCTACATCTGCGGCGAGGAGACGGCGCTGTTCAACTCGATCGAAGGCAAGCGCGGCGAGCCGCGGTCGAAGCCGCCGTTCCCGGTCGAAGTCGGACTGTTCGGCAAGCCGACGGTGGTCAACAACGTCGAGACCCTGGCGAGCGTCCCCGGCATCGTGCTCGACGGCGGCGCCGCGTTCGCCGCGATCGGCACCGGCGGCTCGACCGGCACCAAGCTGTTCTGCGTCTCGGGACGGGTCGAGCGACCCGGTCTCTACGAGCTGCCGTTCGGTGCCACCCTGGGCGAGCTGATCGAGCTCGCCGGCGGCGTGACGGGCGGCGCGAGCCTGCGCGCGGTGCTGCTCGGCGGCGCGGCCGGCGCCTTCGTCGGGCCGGACGCGCTCTCGACCCCGCTGACCTTCGAAGGGACGCGCGCCGCAGGCGCCACGTTGGGCTCGGGCGTGGTGATGGTCTACGACGAGGGCTCGGACCTGGTCGACGCGATGATCCGCATCGCCGAGTTCTTCCGCCACGAGTCGTGCGGCCAGTGCGTGCCGTGCCGGGTCGGCACCGTGCGCCAGCACGAGCTGCTCGAGCGGCTGCGCCACGGCCGCACCCTCGGGACGCAGCAGGACGAGCTCGCCCTGCTCACCGAGCTCGGCCAGGCGATGCGCGACGCCTCGATCTGCGGCCTCGGCCAGACCGCCTCCTCGGCGATCGAGTCGGCCTTGGCCCGGCTCGATCCGTTCGGGCCCGGTCGCACCTCCGACTGATCTTCGACTTCCGCGGGCCCGGCGCCCTCGCTTCGCGGCCTCAGCCGCCCTGCATTCGCACCAACTCCCGATGCGCGAGCTCGGCCAGGCGGTCGCTCGACGGGCCGGGGTTGGCGCGGGCGGCGAAGGCGAGCGCGTGAAGAAAGGCGGTCAGGTCGTGGCGGCGAGCGAGAGACTCGCCGATGCTCGGAGCCGCGGCGCTCGCTTCGCTCTGCGGTAGCGCCGCGACGCCCGCGAACCAGGCGTCCCAGAAGGGGTCGTCGGGCAGGCCGCGCCGGTGGACGAAGAAGACGGCGCGCGCCAGGCGCTCGGGCTCGCCGTGGACGTAGGCGACGCCAGGCGGAGCGATCTGGGTCGCGAGCGCGTCGAGGAGGCGCTTCGCCTCCTCCGCGGTGGTCGCCGGGTGAAGGCCGATCTGCAGCACGAGATCGGCGCCGTGGGCAACGGCGTGACGCCATCCTTCCGCCGCGTCGAAACCGCGGTGGTCGCGGGTCGTTTCCAGGAACCGGGCCGCCGCCGCGACGATGCGCTGGCGCACCGGATCCGGCAGCGACGGAGCCAGGCGATCGGCGCGCGCGACCTCCGAGAGCGCGAGCGCGGCGAATGGCCGGCGGAAGCCGGCGGCGTCCTCGTCGGCCTCGACCCAGGGCAGCAGGCGCTCGGCCAGTGCCAGCCGCGTCGCGTCGTCGAGCGCGCCCGCGCGCAGCCAGGTCGACAGGCCGGTGAAAGCGACCTCGTCGCGCAGCTTCGAGTCCGGATCCGCCAGGCAGTCGACGAGCTCCAGCGCGTGACGCTGCCGTTCGGCGGCATCTTCGACCTCGAACTTCCGCTCCGCGAGCCCGAGCAGGGTCCTGCGCCGCTCCGGCGCCCCGGCGCAGCCGGGCGCGGCCTCGCCCAATGCCTTCCACTCGACCGCGAGCTCCGCCGCGCTGAGCGGCCGGTAGCCGGAGACGTGAGAGGAGATCGCCTGCCAGCGGCCGTCGCGGCGGATCAGCACGTTCGAGGACTGATACTGGTAGCCGCCGTCCGGGTCGGACTCGGGACCGACCACGACGCCGCGGCCGGCGACGACAGCGGTGCCGTTCTCGAACACGTCGAGGCGCCGGATCTCGAAACGGAACGATCGATTGACCCAGCGGCCGGTCCGGACGAACTCGAGCTCGCCGGCCTTGTCGGACCCGCCGCCCTCCGGGTCGATCATCTGGAACTCCGCGGCGAGCAACCGGTCGAGCAACGCGGCGTCCCCCTCCCGGTAGGCGCGCGGCCAGAGCTCCTCCTTGATCCGGCGCAACTCCTGCTCGTCGGTCGGCGATCCGCCGGCGAGCGCCGGCGCGAGCACAGTCAGCATCAGCACTACCGCGATCCGCAGCCTGAAGACGATCCTCGACATCGCTGCCTCCCGTCCTGCCGGGTCCGGTCCGTGGTTCCAGTGGAGCTGCGACTTCTACGTCGGAGCGCGCCCGAGGTTGCCGCGAGCCGGGAAGCTCGACCCGCGAGCGCGTGGGAGTAGACTCGCGACCATGACCACCGACCCGATCTGGTTCACGCCGCAGCCGCGGTCGACGAGGGTGCCGGAGGCTCCCACGGAGCCGGCGCGCGAGCGCTTCGCGCTCGAGGTCGACGGTCGCGCGGTCGAGGCCGAGCGCGGCCAGACGCTGCTCGAGGTGCTGCGCGGAGAAGGCATCGACGTGCCGACCCTCTGCTACCTCGAGACGCTGGCGCCGGTCAACGCCTGCCGGGTCTGCATGGTCGAGCTCGAAGGGGCGCGCACGCTGGTCCCCGCCTGCTCGCGCAAGGCCGAGCCCGGCATGAAGATCCGCAGCGAGTCCGAGCGGGTGCGCCTGGCGCGCAAGGTCGTCTACGAGCTGCTCGCCTCGTCGGTCGATCTGTCGACCGCGCCGGGACTGGCCGAGCGCCTCGCCCAGTACGGCTGCCGCCCCGAGCGCTTCGGCGGCGAAGCGGCCGCGGCGAGCGTCGAGCAGCCGGTCAAGGTCGACAACGACCTCTACGTGCGCGACTACGGCAAGTGCGTGCTCTGCTACAAGTGCGTCGAGGCCTGCGGCGTCGACGCCCAGAACACCTTCGCCATCGCCATCGCCGGCCGCGGCTTCGACGCCCACGTCTCGACCGAGCGCGACGTGCCGCTGCCGACCTCGGCCTGCGTCTACTGCGGCAACTGCATCGCGGTCTGCCCGACCGGCGCGCTGATGGCCAAGCCCGAGTTCGACCTGCGCGAGGCCGGCGAATGGGCCCCCGAGCGCCAGACCGAGATCGACACGATCTGCGGCTACTGCGGCGTCGGCTGCACGCTCACCGTGCACGTCCAGGACGAGCGGATCGTCAAGATGACCTCGCCGCTCGACAACTCGGTCACCCACGGCAACCTCTGCGTCAAGGGGAGGTTCGGCTTCGAGTTCGTCCAGCTCGGCCGCGGGCGCCCGGACGACTGAGACGCGCGCCGGCGCGGGCCGGCGCGTCCCTTGCACGAGGAGTCCACCATGAGAGTCCAGCTTCGACCTGTCGCCGTCGCCCTCCTCGCCCTGTCCACCACGACCGCTTTCGCCGCCGACTCGTCGGCTCGCGACGCCTGCGCCGACGCCGCGCGGGCGCTGGTCCGTCAGCAGACGCAGTGGGAGGAGTCCAGCCGGAGCTTCGGCGCGCCCGACGTCCTGCACTGGCGCGCCTACGACGGCACGCGCGGCCGCTGCCGGCTCGACGCGCAGGGGCGCGTCGTCGAGGTGCGGGTCGACCGCTGGGGCCGCGAGGAGATCGAGGTCTGGCCCCCGGATTCACCGTCCGGCATCACCGAGGAGCGCGGCTACGATCGCGAGGGCGGCGACTTCGAGTCGTTCCGCACCTCTTCGCTCGGCGAGTGCCAGGACGCCTGCCTGCGCGATCCGCGCTGCCGGGCCTACTCCTTCAGCTCGCTCCAGGCGCGCTGCTGGCTCAAGGACCAGGTGCCGTCGAGCCGACCGGATCGCGAAAAGGTGACCGGCGTGCGCTCGGGCGGCGCCGGCGGCGGGCCCGCCTCCTCGCTCACCGAGGAATGGAACTCGGATCGCCGGGGCGGCGACTACCGGAGCTTCCGAACCGACCGGCTGGGGCTCTGCCAGGAGGCGTGCCGCGACGAGGCGCGCTGCCGGGCCTACACCTTCGACCCGCGCGCCACGGTCTGCTACCTGAAGGACCGGGTCGGCCCGGCGTTCGCGCTCGAAGGCCGGGTGTCGGGCTACAAACCGTAACCGCGCGCCGCCGCCCACCACCCCGTCGGGCGGCTCCCCCGAACCCTCCGGGTCTGCCATAATCCGCCGCTGTACTCGACGGAGGGTATTCCATGAAGACTTCGCGCTGGACCATCGCGTCCGTCCTCGCCCTCGGCCTGTGCGGCCCCACCTACGCCGACTGGCTCGTGCTCCGGTCCGGCCAGCGGATCGAAACCAAGGGCGCCTGGAACGTCCGCGGCCGACAGGTGGTGTTCACCTCCCGCACCGGCGCGCTTCAGGCTCTGCCGCTTTCCGACATCGACGTCGAGGCGAGCAAGAAGGCGACCGCGCCCGACCCCAATCAGCCGCTGCGCGAAGCGCTGCTCGAAGGGCGCATGGTCGACATCCCCGAGGTCGAACCCACGGAGTTCCGCGATCCGGCGATGGACGCGCTCGCGAAGTTCATCCGCGATCCGAACGCGCCGCGGGTCAAGGGCACCTTGTCGCTGTCGAAGAGCTTTCTCGGCGGGCTCTACGAAAAATACCCGCGCCTCGCGAGCTTGCGCCAGGCGGCCATCGATTCTTCCGGTCTCGATGCCGTCCGCGAGCTCGAATCGCGCATGGACTCGAGCCGCAGCGAACTCTTCCAGATCTGCCAGCAGTCCGGCGCCGACGAATCGGTCCATTATCAGGATCCCTGCGCGGCCGCCTTCGTCGGGGCGCTCCTGGCGGAGCTCGCCGGCGGCTACGGCGACGAGCCGGAACCCGATTTCACGCCCTGAGCGCCATCCAGTACCGTCGCGGCTGGCTCAGTCGATGACGAATCGTCCGCCGTCGAGACGCTCGTCGAGCTCCGCCGCGTAGTCGCGAACCTCCAGCGAGCGACCGGCCGGGGCGTCCTCGCGCGCCCAGCGCCGGAACTCCCGGTCGAATGCGATCGGGTCGAGACCGGTGACTTCGCGGATCGCCGGTTCGGTACCCGCGCCGCGGCCGAACTCCGACTGCAGGCGGTGCAGCGCGCCGACCCCCCAGCGCGACTCGATGAAGTGCACCACCCAGGCCGACTCGGCGTAGGCGATCTCCACCAGGTTGGGCTCCGCGAATCCCGCGAGCACCGCCTCGATCACCGGGAAGGCGAGGACGCGCCCCTCCCGTTCGAGGTCGGGCACCGGGTTGATGCGTCCGATGCCCATCTCGATGTGCTGGGCGACGCCCTCGTGGAACCAGCGTGGAACCGCCTGGCCCGCCGTGCCGACCAGCATGGCGTGGGCGAGCTCGTGCGACAGCGTCGCGATCAGCTCCGGATGCAGGCTCCGGATGTCGGCGAAAGGAACCCGTACGCGGCCGTCGCGCAGGGTCACGCCGCCGATGTCGAATCCGTAGACGCGCAGGAAGTCCTCGAACGGATAGAGCTCGACCCGCACGTCGATCTTCGCGGCTCCCGGGATCCACCGCGAGAGGCGGTCGCGCTCCTTGCGCAAAACCGCCGCGAGCTGTCTGGGGTAGCGGTCGCCGGTCGACCTCGGCGCGCGGAGCTCGAAACCGCTGCTCGCGTGGGTCAGCGAGTCCCGCTCGAGCTCGAGCGACATCCGGTACTGGTTGCGCTCGACCTGGACCGGAGGGATCGGCAGCTGGCGGGCGGCTCGTTCGGCGAGCTGGAAGGCGCGTTGGGGATCACCGGCCCGGGCGAACGCGCCGGCGAGCTCGAGCAACAGGTCGGGGGCGGGGCGGCCGAGCTTGAGCTCGCGCTCGGCGAGGTCGATCAGGGCGTCGAGCGCTTCGCGATCGCGTCCCACGCGCTCGAGCGCGATGGCGCGGTAGCGCGAGATCTCGGGGTGCGACTGGTCGGCGCCGCGGAAGAACGCGGAAGAAAGCTCGAGCACCTCGGCCCACGCCGACTCGCGGGCGAGGGCGCGCAGGGCCAGCAACGCCTGCCGCTCCAGCCGGGGCTCGATCCGCGCGGCGCCCGAGCGGACGGCGGCGACGGCTCCCCCGGCGGTGCGCCGTGCGCGCTCCTCGGCCCTCCGGGTACGGGTGACCGCGGATTCGACTTCGACGTCGGTCGGCGCCAGGCTCTCCCCCGCCGGCACCAGGATCTCGAATTCGTCGCGCTCGAGGCGGAGCTCGCGACCGCACAAGCTCGCTTCGAAACCGGGCGCGAGCGCGAGCGGCGCGCGAGTCGCGGCCTCGAGCCTGCCGTCGAGCAGCGGTTCCTCGGCGCGGTCGAGGCCGAGCATCGGGAAGATGTCGGGCCGCGCCGCCAGCGACGCCAGCGCGGGGTGGCTCATCAGATCCTCCCGCGGCTGCGGACGCAGGCGCCAGCCGATCGCCAGGTACTTCTCGGCCCTCGCCACGTCGCCGGCCGCCACCGCGCCGGCCGCGGACATCAGCCAGGGCTCGGGACGTCGACTGCCGGTGCTCGTCATCAGGTCGATCTCGATCTCGGATTTCCAGGCCCGATTCGTCGACAGTCCGGTGTCGATCGCTTCGAGCCTCAGGCCGTCCGTGCCGATCGCCGCGATCGCGGCCTCGTAGGCCGCCGAGGCCCGCGCCAGGTCGAGTCGCGCCAGCGCCAGTCGGGCCTCGAGGAGACGCGCCAGCGGCGTCGGCTCGGAACCGCGCGCGGCGACCAGGCGCCGTTCCGCGGCGTCGAACCTTCCGGAAGCGAGCTCGGCCTGGGCGAGCCACAGCTCGCGCACGGCGGCGAGCTCCGGCGGCAGCCCGGCCGGGGCGGTCTCGGCAACGGCGTGCCCCTCGGCGAGCGCCGCGCGCAGGTCCGCCAGGGTTCCGAGCTCGAGCAGCGGCGGACCCTCCGTTCCCGCGCCCTCGCCCTCGCCACCCCCGCGGCAACCGAGGAGGAGGACGAGGACCGCGAACGCCATCGCGCGACCCCGGAGGCCGCTTCCCGCCAGCGCCGCGGCGACCAGCAGGGAGATCAGGGCGGCGAGGGCGGCCGCCGTCGCCGGACCCTCGACCCGGGCCGTTCGCCCGAGAATCGGCTCGTCGGCGGCGACCGTGTCCGCCAGGCAGCGAACCGAGCGCAGCCGGGGCTCGGGTCCCGGCGCCAGTTCGAGGGTCAGCACGTCGTCGATTCCCGACGGAAATTCGACGGCGAAGGTCGCCACGCCGTCGTCGACCGCGCCGCCCGACTCGAGGGTCCAGGTCGCGCCACGGCGGGGCCCGAGCCGGGCCTCGAGCTCGCGGATCGCCGCCTGCCTCGGCAGCGCCGCGAGCGGCGCGTCCTCGGCGAGGCTTTCCCACCAGGCTTCGGCGCCTCGCTCGGCGAAACGCACCGCGAGCGCGACCGCGGCGTTCTCGTCGGCATCGAGCGGGCGCGGAGCGATGTCCGGTACCCGATCGACCGCCGCCCCGGCGACGAATCGCGGCAGCAACGCGAGCCCCAGCAAGCAGAATCCGATCCGCCTTGTTCGCACCCGAGCTCCTCCCGGTAGGTGCCGGGGATTCTCTCGCAGGCGGAGGCCGCCGCCAAGCGCAGCTCCGGCGGCGGTCGAAACGAAAACGCCGCCGCGAGGCACGGTGGCCTCGCGGCGGCGCGGGGAAACCGCACTCGCCAGACTGTCAGCTCTTGTCGACCGCGAGCACCTTGGTCACGCCCTCGACGCCCTCGACGGCCTTGACCGCCAACGCGCGGCGATCCGATCCGAGCTCGGGACCGAACTCGAGGGTGACGACGCCGTTGGCGGCCTCGGTGCCGATGCGGAAGCCATCGCTGCCGAGCTGGTCGATCAGCGCCAGGCGAACCTTGCTCTCGAGGATGCCGTCCTTGACCTCGGCCTCGGTCTCGGCCGCGGCCCTGGCGACGACGCCGGTGGACGCCGGCGACTCGACGACGAGGTCGTTGTCGACCCGGCCGACCCCTTCCACCGACTTGGCGACGGTCGTCGCCAGCTCGGCGGTCTCGCGCTTGCCGACCTCGCCGCCCAGGCGGACGGCACCGTCGGTGGTGTCGACATCGATCTTGAGGCTGTCGGCCCCCAGCTTGGTGAGCAGCGCGAGCTTCACCTTGAGGGTCGTGGTGGCGTCGCTCGCGGTGTCGGCCACGGCGACGGTCGGAACGGCCACCAGTGCGGTGACCAGGGCGAGCGCGGCGATGAGGGTCTTGCGCATGTCGGAGCTCCTCTCTCGAACGTCGGTTTCGTCACCACGGCCCGACCGCTCCGCACGTCGAGGCGGTCCGCGCCGCGGCGCGTCGCGAAGAGGGAAGAGCAAGGCCGGTGCCCGCTGGCCGGAAGGCCGCAGGTGCGTACGGACGGGGCCGCGGCGGGGGGCACCGCTGCGACCCCGGGCAGTTTGTAGAAACGTCGCCGCGCGGAGGGCGCGCCCCGCCTCAGTGCGCCGCGACCGGGGCGATCGGCGCCGGGACCTGGTTGCGCACCGGCGGGACCGTCCGCAGGTAGGCCCAGATCGCGCCGAGCTCCTCCTCGGGCAGCTGCGCGAGGTTCTGCCAGGGCATCGGCGGCAGGATCTCGCGGCCACGCCCCTGGTGCCGGCCGCTCTTGAGCGCGGCGACGAACTCCTGCTCGGTCCAGCGGCCCAGGCCGGTTTCGTCGTCCGGGGTCAGATTGGCGGTGAAGCTGGTGCCCCAGGGACCCGACCAGGCGGTCATCGTGCCGGCGACGGTCGCCACCCAGGGGCCGGGCGGCAGCTCGGGGGCCGGCGGCAGGACGAGCTCCTGCGGATGGCCCGAGAGCATGCGCGTGAGGTCGGGCTCGGGTCCGTTGGCGCCCATCTTCACCGGCGTGTGACAGTCGTGGCAGCCGCCGATCGTGACCAGGAAGCGGCCGCGCTCGGCGCGCGCATCCGCGGTGGCGGCTGCCGGCGACGCGGCGGTCGGCTCGCCGCTCTCGACGGCGCCGGCGAGCGCGCCGGCGGAAAGGGTCAACAGCAGTGAGGCCATCAGGGTCCTGGAGATCATCGTCCCTTCTCCTTCGAGATCGTTTCGTGGTTTTGGGAGTGCGAAGCGAGGGTGCGGGCACCGGCGACGACCGCGCCCGTGGACTGCGAACGGATCCAGGCCGAGAGCAGCGCGACCGCCTGCTCGTCGACCAGCCGGGTTCCGAACGGGGGCATCTGCTCGGCGGCGTCGCGCGAGGCGACGCGCCGCAGCAGGACGCTGCCGTCGGGGTCGCCGGCGGCGACGCGCAGGGTCGCCGGGCGCCCCGACGGGAGGAAGTGGCTGGCGCGATCGAGCGCGGTCGCGAGCGCGCCCGAAGTCGGGGCGTGGCCCGGAGCCAGCCGGACTTCGAGCGACATGCCCACCGAGGCCGCGAGCGCCCCGCGGTCGTTGTGGCAGCTCGAACAGTTGCCGTGGAGGTAGCCGAGCGCCGCGCGTTCGACCGGCGAGGCGGCTTCGATCCGCGGTGGCCGCGCGGTGAGCTCGGCGGGCAGAGCGCGCACCAGGCCGAGCTCGACCAGCGCCGCGAGGTCGACGTCGCCCGGCCGCGCCGGCTCGGCGTGGGGTGCCAGCGGATCGCGGTCGCTCGACAGCTGGAGCGCCGAGAAGCCCAGCACCGGCGAGCGATTCCCCTCGTGGCAGCTGCGACAGTCGTAGCGGCTCGGCAACGCGTGGCCGACACCGGGCCGCAGCTCGGCGGCGTTGCGAACGCCCCGTGCCGGCGCCAGCACGGCGTCCGAGCCGTCGCTCGCCCACAGGTAGGTCGCGTAGCGCCACCCTTCCGGGCCGAGCTCCATGTAGCGGGTCTCGACCGGGCGGCCGAAGGAGAACTCCTTCCAGATCCGGGTGCCGACGGGAAAGACCCAGGCGTCGGGGTCGGTGGCGTCGATCCAGGTGCCGGGCGGCAGGGCGATCCAGCGCCGCTTGGTGGCGCCGTCGGTCCACAGCGGATACTGCGGCGAGAACGACCGGACGTCGCTCGCCACGGCGCGCGCGGCGAAATCCGCGTAGAGGCCGGTCGCGGCCAGGCGGTCGGGGGGTTCCGCAACGGCGGCGAAAGCGGCACCGGAGAGCGTCGCGGCGATTGCCGCGAAACCCCCGATCCGCCACCGACGACCTTCGTTGCGACCGCTCTGCGAAGCCATTTCGCGCCTCCCGCCCGATAGGACGGAAGTATCGGTCGGAAGTTTCCGCCGCGGTCGCTAAATCACTCTTGGCGCGATGCTAAGAAATCGCTAAGAGGTCGAAAACGGGCCTTTCAGCGCAGCTCGTAGTAGACCGAAGCGACCTGGCCGCGGCGCCCGTCCCAGACGCAGCCGAACTCGATCGGGTGCGGCAGGCCGCGGCTGCCGGCGAACTTGCCCTCGCCGCGGACGCCGGTCTCGGTCGGCGAGCGGCGCCAGCTGCGCAGCGTCGAGCGGTCGAGCTCGAGGCGCCCGGAGCGCGGGTGATCGGTGCGGATCGCGGCCTCGAGCGCCTCCTGGCATTCGCGGCCGGCGGCCGAACCGTTGTCGAGCCTGCCGAGCAGCCGCGCGGGCGGCTGTGCGCCGGGGCGGACCGGCTCGCCGTCCTTCAGCGGGCCGCTCCATTCGAGCAGGGTCACGGCATTCGAGCGCGCGTCGATCAGGCAGACGAAGTCGAACTCGTTCCAGCTCGAGCCGCGCAGCATCTTGCCTTCCCCCGACACGGCCACTTCGGTGCGCGACCAGCTCCACTCGGAAACCGAGCGACCGTCGACCTCGACCTTGTCGGTGTGCTGGTGGTCCCGACGGATGCGCGCCTCCACCGCGCGGGCGCAGACGTCGACCCAGGTGGCGCGCGGCTGATAACCCGGCGGGCCCTGCGCGGCGGCCGGCTCGGGGGCTGCGAGACCCGCCCAGACCAGAGCGGTGACGGCGACGGCAAGGGGAATCTGGCGCATGGGAACCTCCTTCGAACTGCTGCATCGGTGCAGCTCCTCCGGAACCTAGCAGGTCGGATGCCAACCGCTCTGGAGCAGCGTCGGGCCGCGGCGCGAGCCCCACGCCGGCACACCGCATCGCGAGGCGGGAGTCCGCTCCCCGGGCGGGTGGCGCCGTGGCGCGGGGGCGCCCCTACTCTGAGGCTGGAAGATCAGCGACCGGAGAGGAGGCGGACGATGCGGACACTCTCTCCCGAAGTCGCGCGGCGTACGGACCTGCTCGAGCAGGTCTCCGCGCTCACCGCCCGCTGGTTCCGGCGCCATCCGGGCACCGCCGTCGTTTCGCCCCGCGAAAGGAGCTGAACCATGACCCAGGTCCCGGTGCTCGCCAGCGCCTGGCACAAGTCCCAGCAGTGGCTCGCCGAGATCGCCGACGAGCTCGGCTGGACCGATACGCAGCATGCCTACGTCGCGTTGCGCGCGACGCTCCACGCCCTGCGCGACCGCCTGACGGTCGACGAGGCCGCGGATCTCGCCGCCCAACTGCCGCTGGTGGTCCGCGGCATCTACTTCGAGGGCTGGAACCCGAGCTCGACCCCGGTCCGGATCCGCGACCTCGACACCTTCCTGCTGCCGGTGCGCCGGGCGCTCGCCTGGGACTTCGTGCCCGACCCCGAGCGGGTGGCGAGGGCGGTGTTCGCAGTGCTGTCGCGGCACGTCAGCAGCGGCGAGATCGAGGACGTGCTCGGCAGCCTTCCCGCCGAGATCCGCGGGCTGTTCCCGGGCGAGGTCGTCGAGGCCTGGAGCGAGCGCTACGCCGAGTCGACCGCCGGCGTCCCCTGATCGCCGCCGGCCGGAGGAGGGAACCATGGAACGACCGATGAGCCTGATCGCGCGGGGCCTCCATCTGACCCCGACCGTGGAGAGCGACATCCGCACCCGGGTCGAAGCGCTCGAGCGTTTCTACCCGCGCCTGGTCGGCTGCACCGTGTTCGTCGACGGGCCCGGGCGACACCATCGGCGCGGCGGGCCGTACGAGGTTAGGCTCGACCTGCGCGTGCCCGGCGCCGAGCCGATCCTGATCAGCCGCCAGCGCCAGGAGCGCCTCGAGCGCGCCGTCGACGACGCCTTCGACGTCGCCACCCGGCGGCTCGAGGACCTGCAGCGCCTGCAGCGTGACTTCGTCGGAGCGGAGCCCCACGATCAGGTCTAGCCGGTATCGTCGCCAGCTGCCCTTCGCCGCGCGGCGGCGACCCGCAGGATCGCCACCGCCTCCTCGTCCTCCACCTGCCGGAAGTCGTCGTAGAACTGCCCGACCGCGAAGAACGGGCTCGGCGTCGCCAGGCAGACGACCTCGTCGGCGTGCCGCGCGAGCTCGGTGAGCGTCTCGCGCGGCGCCACGCCGAGCGCCGCGATCAGCCGGCGCGGCTGCTGCCGCCGCACGAGATCGAGCGCGGCCATCAGGGTCGCGCCGGTGGCCACTCCGTCGTCGACCACGATCGTCACCCGGTCGCGGGAGTCAGCCGGCCCCCGGCCCGGCGTGTAGCGCGCCCGCCGCTCGCGCAACGTCGCGAGCTGACGCGCCGTCTCGGCTTCGACGTAAGCCGCGTTGCCCGCCTCCCGCCAGGCCGCAGGACGCATCGCCACCTCGCCGTTCTCGTCGACCGCGCCGATCGCGTACTCGGGGTTGCCCGGCGCGCCGATCTTGTGCACCAGCACCACGTCGAGCTCGCCGCCGAGCTCCTCGGCGAGGATCGCTCCCATCGGCAGCGCACCGCGCGGCACGGCGAGCACCAGCGGGTCCTGCCCCTTCCAGGCGGCGAGCCGCACGGCGAGCTCGCGGGCCGCATCCGCACGATTCCGCAGTCTCATGGCCGACTCCCTTCGAGCCGGACGCGCTCCGACCGGTCCCAGCGTAAGCTCCTAGGGCGCTTCCGGCGCCGATCGGCGGGGCGGGCTCCCCTCCACGGGGGTGGCGACGGAGTCGTGGCCAGCGAAGGCTCCGCCGAGCCCGGCGCCGACCGCCCCGGTCAGCAGTCCCGCCGGAACGTCGATCGGATAGTGATACCCGCACACCACCGTCGAGACCGCGATCGCTCCGCACCAGACCGCCCACGCCGGGCCGCGGCCGAGCCCGAAGCGGCGGGCCGCGAAGGCGGCCGCGATCAGGGCGGCGGCGACGTGGGTGCTCGGGAAGGCGAGGCCGCCGCGGTCGAAGCCGCGGTAGGCCGCCTCCACGGCGGGGACGAAGAGCACCCCGCGGCCGGCGATGCCTTCGCGCGCCATCGGGCCGGCGACCGGCAACGCAAAGTTGAGCGCGTAGTGGGCGACGAGGGTCGAGGTGACGGCGAGCAGGTAGCGCTCGACCTCACGCGGCCGCCGGCGCTCGGCGACGAGCGCCGGCACGAACAACAGCAGGTAGTAGCTGGCGTAGGCCGCGTGGGCGAGCTCGAGCGCCGCCGTCGGCAGCCGCGCACCGATCCGGTACCACTCGCCCGGGAAGAGCGCCGTGTCCCAACCGGCGATCCACGGGTCGAGGTCGCGTCCGACCAGCAGGTACCGGAGCTCCCCCGCCGCGGCGTAGAGCCAGGGCAGGGCGATCATCGGCAGCCAGCGGTGCAGCCAGGCGACCGGCGCCGGCCCGCCGCGCCGGTCGAGGCGCGCCAGGGCGACGAACACCAGGGCGAGCGCGAGGTGGCCCGCGGCCTGCCGTCCCGCCGACGGCGCCGCATCCCGTCCCGCCAGGATCACCAGCAGCGCGACCGCCACGCAGTACCCGGCCACGACGCGGCCGGTCGTGAACCGATCCACCCGCCCGAGGCTCACAGCTCGCGCTCGTAGATCCGGTAGGTCTTGTAGCGCTCGGCGCCGAAGCGCTCGAGCACGGCGAGCATCGGCAGGTTCGACTCGAGAATCCACGACAGCTCCCCCCAGCGATACCCCTTGCGGCGCGCCTCCTCGATCATCCGCGCGTAGAGCAGGGCGTCGACGCCGCGGTGGCGGTGCTCGGCGAGCACGCCGAGGATCAGCACGCGCAGACTGTCGATGCGGCGGCGCGCCGCGAGCAGACGTAGCCAGCCGAGCGGCAGCAGCCGGCCGCGCGCCGCGGCGAGCGCCTGGTTGAAGTCGGGGATCGTCACCGCCACGCCGGTCGGCTCGCCGCCACGCTCGGCGAAGAAGACCAGGTCGCGGTCGGCGTACGGCAGCAGCTCCTTGGCCAGCGCCTCGAGCTCCTCGCGGCTGAGCGGCACCGCTCCCCAGTTGTCCTTCCAGGCACCGGAGTGGACGCGGTGGAGCCGCTCGAGCTCCTCGCCGATCCGGTTGAAGTCCGCCTTGCGCACCGTGAAGCCCGCGCGCTCGGCCGCACGCGCGGCGCCGATGACCAGCCCGGGGACGCTCGCCGGCACCTCCATGCGGAACGCGAACAGGTCCTGGGCCTTCGAGAGCCCGCACGCCTCCAGCAGGCGGGGGTACCAGGGCGGGTTGTAAGCCATCAGGAAGACCGGCGGCAGATCGTAGGCGTCGAGCAGCACGCCGCACTCGTCGTTGATCGTGAAGCTCATCGGACCGCGCAGCCGCGTGAGTCCGCGCGAGCGCACCCAGTCGGCCGCGCGCTCGATCAGGGCGCGCGCGACCGCGACTTCGTCGATCGACTCGAACAGGCCGAAGAAGCCGGCGCCGTCGTGCCAGGTTTCGAGGTGCCGACGGTTCTCGATCGCGGCGATCCGACCCACCACGCGGCCGTCGCGCTCGGCGAGGAAGAGCTCGGCGTCCGAATGGCGGAAGAAGGGGTTGCGGCGCCGGTCGAGGAAGGCCCGGCGCTCGGCGGCGAGCGGCGGCACCCAGGCCGGGTAGCCGGCGTAGATCCGCCACGGCAGCCGAAGAAAGAGACGCCGGTCGGCGGCGTCGGCGACCGGGCGCACGATCAGTCTTCCCGCGGAATCGATCATGGACCGGCACCCCCTCCGACCTCGGTACGCCGCTTCGTGGCCGATGACTCGACGCGGCTAAGAGTTGAAGGGCCGACAGATCCTCACGGCGCTTCCGACCCGCCGAATCTCCAGGCCAGCCCGAGCCAGTAGTTGGGACCGGTCGAGTCGGTGTCGGCGATCGTCTCCGGCGCCGGGGCGAGCGAGCCGCGCACCGGCACGGTGTCCTCGAGCCGGCCCCAGAAGTAGGCGACGCCGACCTGGAAGCAGGTCCGTCGCCGGGCGCCGAACGGGACGTCGAGGCCGACACCGGCGGTCGCGACCGGATAGCTGCCGTCGTGGTCGGCGCGCAGTCCTTCGTCGAGGAATTCGTTGCGCAGCGTGAGCGTGGTGCGGTCCTTTTCGTAGGCGGCGCCGGCGGCGAGCAGCACGAACGGCTCGACGCGACGACACTGCGGACAGGGCAGGAAGTGCGCCGCCGCCATCAGGTCGGCGTAGACCGAGTAGCGCTGCTCGAACTCGAGCCGCGCCGGCCCCGCGAGCGTCTCCACGGTGGCTTCGCCGTCGACCGCTCCCTGACTCCAGTCGACCTCGACGCCGACGCGCCAGCGCGGCGCCACGCGCCAGAGCAGCTTGGCGCCGAGGCTCAGGTTGTGGACGTCGTCCCAGTCGTCGAAATCGGTGCCGAAGGCGGCGTTGATCTCGGCGATCTGGGCATTGGTTCGGGTCTGCTTGGGGAAGGCCTCCTGCAGGAACAGGTCGAAGCTGCCCTCGACCGCGCCCGCGGGCGCCGCCGCCCAGGCACCCACCAGGGCCAGGGCCGCAACGACCCATCGACTCGCTCTCACGGTGTCACCTCCTGGCGTGGACCGGTGCCGTCGCGCGGTCTCCCGCGCCCGCTCGCCGCGATCCGAGGGTACGCCCTGGGAGGTCCGCGGGCCCCGTACCGCGGGGTGGGCGGGCTTTCGAGGCGGATGCCCCGGCGCCCGCCGCCGCGGTCACTTCGGCTTCGCGACCCGGACCCGGTCGCGGCCGGCCGCCTTGGCCTCGTAGAGCGACCGGTCCGCACGCTCGAAGGCGACTTCGAACCCCTCGCCGCGGGCGTCGACCTCGGCCACGCCGAAGCTGGCCGTCACCGTGCGCCGGATACCTCCGCGCGCCACCGGCCGCGTGCGCAGGGCGAGCGCCAGCCGACCGGCGATCTCGGCCGCGGCCGCGAGGCCGGTCATCGGCAGCAGGACGACGAACTCCTCGCCCCCCGGACGCGCCAGCAGGTCCGATGCGCGCAGCTCGCGGCGCGTCCGTTCGGCGATCTCGGCGAGCGCTGCGTCGCCGAAGGAGTGTCCGAGCTCGTCGTTGAGCCGCTTGAAGTGGTCGAGGTCGAAGACCACCAGCGAGAGCGGCGTTCCGAACCGCCGCGCCCGCTCCACCTCGCGCTCCGCCGTCTCGAGCAGGAATGCGCGCGTCGCCGCGCCGGTCAGCGAGTCGGTGGTGAGCCGCAGCCGCAGGGCACGATTGTCGGCGTAGAGCGCCGGAACGGTGATCCCGAAGTAAGCGCTGCCCGCCAGGATGATCATCGCGAACTGAAAGGTCAGGCCGTGCTGACCCGGCCCCAGGGCGGCGCCGAGGCCCGCGATCGCCGTGCTCAATGCCGCGCTCGCGGCGTAGGTGCGCACCGCGCCCTCGGTGTGGGCGATCCACATCAGCGGCACGATGCCGAAGAAAACCAGGAACGAGGCCGGATGAGCCTGCTCCGGCCATAGCCGCACGAGCGCGGCGGCGAGCGCCGCAGGCAGCACGCAGAGACTCCACTTGAGCGCGAGCGGACGGCGGCCGCTCGCGACCGGTGCGACCTGTCGATGGGCGGTGAGCAGCTCGGAGGGGCCGAAACCGAATCGCGGTCTCACCGCGCCGACCAGGGTGGCGAAGAAGGGTCCGAGCGCCACGGCTCCGACCAGGTCGCCGATCCAGAACGGCACGATCAGGGCTCGCGCGGTCGCGAACGAATCGATCAGGCCGAAGGCGACGAGCACCAGCAGACCGCCCACCGTGGCGAGCAGCGCGGTGAGCGGTGCGACCAGCAGCAGGAGACTGACGAACCGAGGCGTCGGCCGCACCTTTCCGAGCAGCACGAGCAGCCGCGCGCCCGCGATGTAGACGAGCCCGTGGACGGCACCGAAAGCGACGCCGGCCGAGAGCAGCGAGCTCGCGGTCGCCGCGGGCGCCAGCCCGCCCAGGGTCATGGTGGCGACCGCCGCTGCCAGCACGACTCCGGGCAGGCCGCGCCAGCCGAGGGCGAGGCCGACTCCGAAAGTCAGCCCGGCGGGGGGAAACCAGAGGCTGGCGTGGGGCGCGTACTCCTGGACGCGGGCGACGTACCAGGCGAGCAGCCAGAGCAGCGCCACGCCGCCGTCGAGCGCGAGCGGCCCGAGCCGGGGGGCGGTGCGGCTTCGCGGGGTCCGATCCTGTCGGCCTTCCGACTCCATGTCGGATCCCAGTCTATGTTCCGGAACCGCGACCCGCCGAGGTCGACGCGCGGGCGAGCGAGAAACGGAAGGGCCGGCGAGTCGCCTCGCCGGCCCCGGTGGAACTCTCGACGCGGCGATCGCCGCGCCGCGGAGGCGTCAGTACATGCCGCCCATGCCGCCCGGACCGCCGGGCATCGCGGGCGACTTGTCCTTCTCCTTGATCTCGCTGATCATGGCCTCGGTGGTCAGCATCAGGCCGGAGATCGACGAAGCGTTGAGCAGCGCGGTCTTGGTCACCTTGGCCGGATCGATGACGCCGGCCTTGACCAGGTCCTCGAACTTGCCGGTGCCGGCGTTGAAGCCGACGTTGCCCTTCTCGGAGAGGACCTGACGGACCACCACCGAGCCCTCCTCACCGGCGTTGGCGGCGATCTGGCGGGACGGCTCCTCGAGCGCGCGGCGCACGATCTTGATGCCGACCGCGACGTCGCCCTCGGCCTTGACCTTGTCGATCGCCTCGATGGCGCGCAGCAGGGCGACGCCGCCGCCGGCGACGATGCCCTCCTCGACGGCGGCCTTGGTCGCGTGCATCGCGTCCTCGACCCGCGCCTTCTTCTCCTTCATCTCGGTCTCGGTCGCGGCGCCGACTTTGATCACCGCGACGCCGCCGACCAGCTTCGCGAGCCGCTCCTGGAGCTTCTCGCGGTCGTAGTCCGAGGTGGTCTCCTCGACCTGCGTCCGGATCTGCTTGACGCGGCCGGCGATCGCCTCGCGGCGCTTCTTGTCGTCGGTGTCGGTGACGATCGTGGTGTCGTCCTTGGTGACCACGATCTTCTTGGCCTCGCCCAGGTCCTCCCACTTGACGTTCTCGAGCTTGATGCCGAGGTCCTCGCTGATCAGCTTGCCGCCGGTCAGGATGCCGATGTCCTCGAGCATCGCCTTGCGACGGTCGCCGAAGCCCGGCGCCTTGACGGCGCAGACCTGGAGCGTGCCGCGCAGCTTGTTGACGACCAGCGTCGCGAGCGCCTCGCCCTCGACGTCCTCGGCGACGATCAGGAGCGGCTTGCCCTGGCGGGCGACCTGCTCGAGGATCGGCAGCAGGTCCTTCATCGACGAGATCTTCTTCTCGAACAGCAGGATCTTGGCGCCCTCGATCACCGACTCCATGCGCTCGGCGTCGGAAACGAAGTAGGGCGACAGGTAGCCGCGGTCGAACTGCATGCCCTCGACGACCTCGAGGGTGGTCTCGAGGCCCTTGGCCTCCTCGACCGTGATCACGCCGTCCTTGCCGACCTTCTCCATCGCCTCGGCGATGATCTTGCCGATCTCCTCGTCGTTGTTCGCGGAGATGGTGCCGACATGGGCGATCTCCTTGCCCTCGACCGGCTTGGCGATCTTGTCGATGTGCTCGACCACGGCGCGGACCGCGAGGTCGATGCCGCGCTTGAGCTCCATCGGATTGGCGCCGGCGGTGACGTTCTTGGCGCCCTCGCGGTAGATCGCCTGCGCGAGCACGGTGGCGGTGGTGGTGCCGTCGCCGGCGACGTCCGAGGTCTTCGAGGCGACCTCGCGCACCATCTGCGCGCCCATGTTCTCGAGCGGATCGGCGAGCTCGATCTCCTTGGCGACGGTCACACCGTCCTTGGTGATCGTCGGCGAACCGAACTTCTTCTCGATGACGACGTTGCGGCCCTTGGGACCGAGGGTCACCTTGACCGCGTCGGCGAGCTTGTTGACGCCCCGCAGGATGGCGCCGCGCGCCTCCTCGGAGTAAGTGATGTACTTGGCGGGCATTTTCGGATGCTCCTCCGTGGATTCGCTGGTAGAGGTTCGCTGCGGCGGTTACTTGTCGAGCACGGCGAGGATCTCGTCCTCGCGCACGATCACGAGCTCTTCGTCCTCGATCTTGATCTCGGAGCCGGAGTACTTGCCGATCAGGATGCGGTCGCCCTTCTTGACGTCCATCGGCGAGCGCTTGCCGTCGTCGTTGATCTTGCCGGGGCCGACGGCGACGACCTCGGCCTCCTGCGGCTTCTCCTTGGCGGTGTCGGGGATGATGATGCCCCCGCGCATCGTCTCCTTCTGCTCGAGTCGCTTGACCACGACGCGGTCGTGCAGCGGACGGATGTTCACGGTTGTCTCCTCCTGGTCCAGGTCTCGGGTTGCACTTCGGTTCGCTTCGCGCCCCGCGGAGGTCCGGAGGGCGCGGCCGGCGCTTGTTAGCAGTCACCGGCGGCGAGTGCTAATTCTGTGACCGTTCCCGGATCCTGTCAAGCGTTGGGGCAGAAATCTAATGCCGAGTGGCGCAGATCAGGGGGTCGGAGTCCACCGCGGAACCGCGACTGCGGCGTAGAAGACCCCGTTCCGATACGAACGGAGCGCCGCCCGATGCCCGGCCACCAACAGGTCCGGACCGCCCCGCATGCGGTCGTGATGTGCCACCGCCTCGCGCTGCCGAGCGAGCCCCTGACGCACCCCCTTCACTCCGAAGTGCTTCCAGTCGACGATCGCCTCGGAGAAGCCCTGGGCCGCGAAGCGGGCGAGCATCCAGCCCCGGGTCAGCCGGTCGGCCTCCACCCGGTGGCGCACCCGCGCCGCCGGCTCGTAGACGACCGCGAGCCCCGTGCGCTCGAGCCGCAGGCAGAGCTCGATCTCCTCGCACGAGCGCAGCGACCTCCCGCGTCGCCCCAGCCGCACGTCGAAGTCACCCACCTTGGCGAGCGCCTCGCGCCGGAACGCCATGTTGGCGCCGCGCGGATACTCGTTGTGAAACAGGAGGTGCGCTTCGCCGCCGCGATCCCAGGCCGATACGTACGGCAGGAAGACCGGCCCGAACCAGTCCGGCAGCGCCCCGCGGAAGTCGGGCTCGACCGGACCGCCGGCGCCGCCGGTCGCAGGCTCCGCGAGCGCGCGGTCGTAAGCCTCGAGCCAACCCGGCGCCGGCACCGCGTCGTCGTCGAGAAAGGCGATCCACTCGCCGCGCGCGAGGCGCACGCCCAGATTGCGCGCCGCCGAGAGGCCGAGGGACGACTCGACCACCAGCCGCACCCGCCCGGGGTGCCGCGCGACGATCGCCCGCGCGACATCGCGCGTGTCGTCGGTCGAAGCGTTGTCGACGATCACGAGCTCCCAATCGAACGGCGCCGCCAGGGACAACGCCGCCTCGCAAGCCTCGGCGAGCGGCGCCGATCGATTGCGGGTGCAGACGACGACGGTGGCGTGGGGTTCGATCACTCGGAGAATTCCTTTCGGTGCGCGAGCGAGTCTACGGGGTCGGCCCCGTCAAGCCGGCGCGACCGGCGCCGCCGCGCCGGTCGGCTCAGCGACGGCGCCTCCGACCCAGGTTCCGCGCCTGCAGCGCCAGGCGCAGGTAGCCGAGCGTGGTGGCGACGATCGGCAGCTTCGAATGCCCCCAACGCCGGCGATCGAACGAGATCGGTTCCTCGACGATCACCATGCCGGCCCGCTCCGCTGCGAGCAGCATCGCCGGCAGGAAGGAGAAGCCGGCGCCCGCGACCGGCAGCTCGTCGAGCCGCGGGCGGCGGTAAACGCGATAGCCCGAGGTCCGATCCCGGATTCGATCGCCGAACAGGACGCCGATCACGGCGTTGCCGATGCGACTCGCCGCGCGCTTGATCCACGACGCCGACTCGATCACGGCCCCGGGCACTCCGCGCGACCCGACGACGATGTCCGCGCCGCTGCCGTCGAGGGCGGCGAGCAGGCGCGGCAGCTCCTCGGGCCGGTGGTTGAGGTCGGCGTCCATGGTCACCACCACGTCGGCGCCGCGATCGACCGCGGCGAAACCGGCACGGAACGCCTCCGCCAGTCCTCCCCGATCGGTCTGCCGGATCACGGTGGTCCCCCCGAGCGCCTCGAGATAGCCGGCCGACCCGTCCGTGCCGGCCACCACGAAGATCATCTCGGCCTCGAATCCGGCCAGCGCGCGCAGGGTGGCGGCGAGGCGCGGAACCAGCAGCTCGAGATTCTCGCGCTCGTCGAGCGCGGCGACGACGGTCGCGAGGCGTCGTACGCTCACCCGGGGCTCCCGTCGCCGACCCGGCAGGCCAGCTCGCGCACCTCGATCCGATCCGGGGCGACACCGAACGGTCCGGTCGCCTCCGGTTCGATCCGCAGTCGCGCGAGCGGTGGCGCCTCCGCGATCGGTCCGTCACCGAACAGCGACGCGAAGTCCTCGCCCTCGAGCGGGCTCAGGTAGGTCTCGAAGGTCCGGCCGACGGCGAGCGACACGAGCCGGCCGCGCAACACGGGCCGGCCGGCGTACTCGCCGCGCACGCGCAGACCGCCGGCCCAGGTCAGCCGCGCGCTCGCCGGATGCGAGATCTCAAGTGCAATCCGCAGCAACGGACAGCTCACGGCGGGCTCGAGCACGATCTCGACCGACGCCGGGGTCCCGGCGCCGACGGTGCGAAAGGCGAGTGGCCGCCACCGCAGGGCCTGCGGCCGCTCGCGCCGGCGCAGCAGCAGGTAGCCGCCGTCGAGCATCCGCGCCGGCACCGCCTCGAACTCGCTCCAGAGGTACCGCGCGACCACCGGAGAGCGCGCGATCGACTGCACCTGGTCGACCCGCCACGTGGGCAAGCCGTCGAGACCGTAGATCACTTCCAGCCCCGGTCCGGCGTCGCGCAGCGATTCGACGACCGCGTCCTGCAGCTCCGGAGTGTGCGCGCCGTAGACCTGGTCGACGGCCGCCGCCAACGGGCGACCGACTTCGGCGGCGAATCCGCTCTGCAGGGGGAAGACGAAGAGCGGCCCCGGGTTGCGCCGGGCCAGCGCCAGCGTCTCGCGCGGCAGGAGCTCCGCTGCCGTGACGTTCGTGCGCAGCTCGCGCCACGCTCGCAGTGGATCGAGCGTGAGCGCGGTCCGAAGGCCGCCGGCCAGCGTCGGCGTCGGCCACAGCAACGCGGCCGCGACGAGCGCTCCGGTCAGCGCCGCGCGCTCGGTCCGGCCGCGGTTCGCGCTCGCGGCGAGGACTGCGAGCAGCGCGAGCACGCCGGTCAGCCCGAAGGCCACGTGCCCGAGGTCCCCCCGCGTGACCGCCGATTTGAGGTTCAGCAGGGCAAACGGACCGAGCAGAGCGAGATCGGGGCGCAGGGCGTCGTCGCGACGCCGCAGCGCGCGCCACCACCCGACCGCCGCGGCGGCGATCAACCCGAGCCAGGCGACCAGCGCGAATGGGTCGAGCTCCAAGGGGCGTCCGAAGACCTGCGCGTAGGTCGCCGAGCGCGCGACGATCCGCTGCGCCGTCGCCAGCCAACTCTGCGCTGGATCTGCCGCCGTCGCCGCGGCGGCGACGAGCGCAGCGAACGCCGCGGTCGAGGCGGCGATCGTGATCGCCGCCAGCCGGCGCAGGATCGGTGCCCGGGCGCCGCGCGGCGAATTCGCGGCCAGCGCGGCGCCGCCGATCGCAATCGCGGCGGCTGCGTAGACGAAGACCTCGAACGAACAGCTCGCAGCCACGATCAGCAGCGCGGCCGCGAGCGCGGCGCGGCGGCCCGCCGTCCGCGGCGCCGCCAACGCCCACGCCGCCGCCCGCAGCGCGAGCAGCGCGACGCCGAGCCGGAAGACGGCGTGCGACCACGGCTGCAGCGTCCAGGCGAAGACCACCAGCGGCACGGCCGCCCGGCCCGGGCTCCCGAGCGGCAGCAGCAGGGCCCAGGCGACCAGCGTCGCGACGCCGGCCGCGCGCAGGACGAAGAAGATCGCCGGTACGGCGTCGAGGAATCCGCCGGGCCCGAGCGGGACCGCGAGTCGGGCGAGAACCTGCGGCACCGGCCCCCAGGCCGCCGAAAAATCGCGATGGGCGACCTGGCCGTTCTCGAGAAGCCAGGCGTGCCCGGTGAAGGCCATCGCGTCGGCCGACACGCGCGCCGGATCCGCCGGCGCGATCGGCGAGCCGACGAGAGCAAGGCCGAGTCCGGCGGCGAGGGCTCCGGCGGCGATCGAGGCCGGGAGCGCAAGCCGGCTCCCGGGGAATCCGGCGGTCGCGGTCACGCCCGGCTCCGACGTCCCCAGCGGTTGCCCCACCAGAGTGCCAGCGGCCGCAACACCGGGAAGGCGATCTCCGCCGGCCGCCGCATCTCCCGGCTGGCGAGCCCACGCCGCCACTCGGTCCAGTCGGCGGCGCGCAGGAGGTCGCCGATCGCCTGGCGCAGCGGGTAACGGACCCCGATCGTCCGCCAGCCGAAGCCCTCGCTCGCGCAGCGCCGGACGAGACCGCGCAGGTCGTAGTCGTGCGTGTGCCAGACGACGGCGCCCGGCGCGACCGCGATGCTCCAGCCGCGGCGCGCCGCTTCCGCTTGCCATTTCTTGTCTTCGAGGATGGGCGTCGGCCCGAACGGCAATTCCTCCCAGGCCTCGCGCGCGATGGCACAGTGGACGGTCGAAAACCCGAGCCCGCCGTGGCCGGCGATCCACTGACGACTCTCGCTGGTGAAGTAGAAGCGCGCGCCGCAGGAATCCCAGAAGAACCGGCGCCGGCCGGCGGACTCGAGCTCGGCAGCGGGAAACTCCAGGATGGCGCCCTGGACCGCTACCGGCGCACGGTCGGACGCGAACGGCGCGAGCAGGGTCTCGAGCCAGTCCGGGCCGGCCGGCAGCGCGTCCTGATTGAGCAGAACCAGGATCCCGCCCGTCGAGGAGCGCGCCGCGAGGTCCCGCGTCGCGCCGTGGTCGAAATCGACCTCGGAGATTCGGACGACTCGCGCCCCGAGCCGTTCGAAAGCCGCCCGCTCGGATTCGAGCGAGCCCGAGTCGACGATCACCACTTCGACGCGGCGGCCCGTACGCTGGCCGAAGACCGCCGCGACGACGCGCTGCGCGAGCTCGCCCCCCCGAAACGTCGGGATCAGGACCGAGACGTCGACCGCCGGGGCGATCGGCTCGCGCCCGAACCCGGTCCGGGGGTCCGACTCCGCTGACCGGGATGGCTCGGGGATCGCTGGGCTGGGCACGGCGCGCGCGGAGGCTACCATCGCACCCCGGTGCGCCCCGGCGTCGCGGCCCTCGGTAGGATCCCGTCATGACACGCCTCGCGCGCCCCGAGCGGCGCGGTGCCGACTCCGGGCGCACCCACGGTCGGTTCTTTCTCCCGCGGCTGGCGATCGCCCTGGCCGGTTGGGTGCTGGCCTCGTGCGGCGACGCAGGCCGAGTGCCGGGCGCGCCGTCGAGGCCCGGCGACACCCGCGTTGCGTCGGCTCCCGATCCGCAGGAGGCGGCTCGTCTGGTCCAGCGCCTCGACGCGCGAACCGAGGGCGCGCGCGCACCTTCGGTGTTCCGCGGTGCGACCGGCTGGCTCTTCCTGCCCGCCGAGAACCAGTTGCGACGCGCCCGACGGGCGGCCGACCTGACTCGTCCCGCGGCGCCGGGGGGCGATCCGGCGACCGCCTCGGACCCGCTCGGCGCGATTCGCGACTTCGATCGCCAGCTCCGTTCGCGCGGCATCGCGCTGCTGTTCGTTCCGGTCCCGACCAAGCTGGCGGTCTACCCGGAACTGCTGGCGGACCTGCCGTTGGCCGATGGCGTACCGCGCCTCGATCCGGCCGTGGTCGACCTGTTCCGAACGCTGGAGAGCGAGGGCATCGCGACCCTGGATCTGTGGGATGAGTTCGTCGCGAGGCGGCAACCCGAGAGCGACCCGCTCTATCTCGCCACCGACACCCACTGGAGTCCGCGCGGCGCCGAGCTGGCGGCCCGAACCGTCGCCGAGCGCCTGCGTCGGCTCGGGTTCGCGCCGCGGCCGGGTCCGCAGCCCTGCGCGGTGGCCCAGCGCCCTGAACAGCGCGTCCAGATCACCGGCGATCTCGCCCGTTTCGACCGGACGAGCGCCGAGCCGCCCGGCGAGACCGTCCTGCTGCGACCGGTGGAGCGACCGAGCCGGGAGGCCGCGAGCTCCGGGCCTCGGGAGATCCTGGTCCTCGGCGATAGCCACCTGGCGATCTGGCGCGATCCGCCCAGCGGCTTCGTCGACCACCTCGAGCTCGAGCTCTGCCGCCCCGTCGACGAGGTCTCGGTCCAGGCCGGAGGCGCCACGGCGAGCCGTCAGCGCCTGTCCCGGCAGCCGGAGCTGCTGGCGGGCAAGCGCATCGTCGTCTGGGTGATCTCGAGCCGGCTGCTGGTTTCGGGTCCGCCGTGGCTGCCCGTCGCGATCTCCCCGAAATGAAGAAGGGGAGGGCGGCCGCAGCCACCCTCCCCCGTCGAAGCGAGCCGAAGCTCGCCCGGAATCAGCGGTACGACTCGAACTCGTCGAAGAAGTAGGACGAGGCCGAGGCGGCGCTGGCGCCGGAGCCGGCGAGCGCGCCGAAGCGGGCGTTGTCGACCTGCAGGGTGTCGGTGTTGCGGCCGTTCACGAACTTCTCGACCAGCACCGAGCCGTTGTAGACCAGGCGGCGGACCGCCAGCTGGCCGTCGGCGCCCGTGCCGGCGGTGTACTCGACCTCGAACCAGCGGTGAGCCGCCGAGTTCGTGGCGCAGCTCTCGGCGCCCGCGGCGTTCAGGGCGAGGAAGGTCGAGGTGCCGAACACGTAGGTCGCCGGAGCGGCGTCGCTCGCCGAGATCCAGGTGTTGAACAGCCACTGGTCGGTGCCGCCGCCCGGGACGTCGCGACGAAGGAACATCACGATGTGCTGGCCGAGCGTGTCGTCGCCGATCGCGCCGATACGGACCGAGGCGTTCGGGTTCAGGTTGAGGCCGCCCGGGCACAGGAAGAAGCGTGCCCGGTAGTGGGTCTCGTTGTTGGGGTGCTGGCTCTCGACGAACACGTTGTTGCCGGTCCCGTCGAGGTTGACGCTCATGCCGAACGACGTGCCGTTCAGGGCCGCGCCGCCGGTCACCGTCAGCGTATTCGCCGCGAACGCCGAGCCGGCGACCAGGAGGATCGCCGCGCCCATCACCAAAGCTTTGCCGGTCTTCATTTTCCTACGCTCCTTTTCCGCCGACGGCGCGTCCGCACCGGCTCGGCACTGGTCTGTAGAACTTCCTTCGCACCTGAAGAGGTCGAAACTCGGGCGATATTACCCGATCCCGAAAAGGCCGGACGTCGCGCCGATCCGGCGCCCGGGCAGCCCCCAGCGTCCGGATGCGGCTAAGATCGCCCCCCGGCCGGACCCCGTGAACGGCGCGGGAACTGCGGATGCCATTGGACTTCGGACCCCGTGGGCGACAGCGCCCGCCGTCGCCTCCCCGGCGTCGCCGGGCGCGGCTCGGCTTGCCGGCGGCGGGCGCCCTGGCCCTCCTGGCCGTCGCGGCGACCGCTACCGGGTGCGACACCCCGCCCCAGCCGGCGCGCAACGTCGTCGTCGTCTGCCTGGACACCCTCCGGGCCGACCACGTCGGCGCTTACGGCTACGGGCGCCCCACCACCCCGAACCTGGACGCGCTGGCGGCCGCCGGTACGCGGTTCGACGCCGCGTGGAGCTCGTCGAGCTGGACCGTGCCGGCGGTCGGCTCCCTGTTCAC
Organism: Acidobacteriota bacterium; assembly: GCA_045862895.1. GTDB lineage: Bacteria > Acidobacteriota > Thermoanaerobaculia > Multivoradales > JAGPDF01 > JACTMI01. The sequence goes on along the minus strand of BTUO01000003.1, from coordinate 200,616 downwards.
GGGACGCGACCCCAGGAGCCACGGTGCGACGCTCGGCTCCGGGGATCGCCTGAACCTGGGCGTCGCGCCAGAGTCGCCGTTCGGCCTGCGCCCGGAGCTGCCGACGCTCGCCGAGGTCCTGCGCGCCCGCGGCTTCGCGACCGCCCTTTTCTCGGGTAATCCCTATCTCTACGGGCGCTTCCGCGACGGCTTCGACCTCGCGGTGGTCGAGCGCGCCGACGGTCGTGAGCACCTCGATCGGCTTCGCCCCTGGCTCGAGGAGCATCGCGGCGGCCGCTTCTACGTCCATTGGCAGGTGATGGACCTCCACCAGCCCGTCGACCCGCCCGAGCCGTTTCCGCGCCGGTTCGCACCGTCGGCCCCCCCGGATTTTCCGACCGAAGCGCACTCGAACTGGGGGTACGGTTCGCTCGCCAGCGACGACCGGCCGGGCTTTGCCGAGTATCGCGAGCTCAAGATCGCCCTGTACGACGGCGCGCTCGCCCACGTCGACCAGTTGCTCGGAGAGCTGCGGGAGGCGCTCCGGGCGGCCGGAGTCGAGGAGGAGACGCTGCTCGTCGTCACCGCCGATCACGGCGAGGAGCTCTGGGATCATTGGCGGGAAGGGCGTGAGCAGGGCGCCGATCCCCGAGGTATCTGGGGAGTGGGCCACGGCCATTCGTTCTTCGAGGAGCTGTTGCGGGTGCCGCTGGTGATCTCGGGGCCTTCGGTACCGCAAGGCAGCGTGGTCTCCTGTCCGGTCAGCATCACGTCGCTCTTCGCGACCATCGTCGAACGCGCAGGCGTCGCCGGACCGGTGCCACCGGTCGACGCCGCCAGCCTCGAGCCACACCTCCGGCCGCATCACCGGGGATGTGCCCCGCAGGCGATCTTCGCGGAAGCGCCGGCCTACGGACCGGACGGCACCGCCGTCCGGTACGGGCGCTGGAAGCTGGTCCGTCGCAACGGCCTGCCGACTGTCCTGCGCGACCTCGAGGCGGACCCCGACGAGCGTGCCGACGTCGCCGCGGCGAACCCCAGGGTGGTCGCCGCCCTCGAACGCCTGCTCGAACGCCGGGCCGCGGCTCCAGCGGACCGTCCGCCGGCTCCCGAACCTCCGGACGAAGCGCTGCGCGCGGACCTCCGGGCGCTCGGCTACCTGAACTGAGCCGTGCCTCGACGTTCCGGCGCAAGCTCCGTGCCCCCACCGCGACCCGGACGGCACGACGCCCGCGGTCGCGACTACCGTCCGAGGCGCCTCCTCGTGGCGCTGCTCCTGCTGCCGGCACTCGCGACCGCGTGCGGACCGCGCGGCGAAGCCCTGCAGATCGCCGCGCGGTGGGCGACCACGGAAACGGCAGAGCCCTTCTCTCCCCGCCAGCTCCTGGCACCGATTGGAGAATCCCGCGACGTTCCCTGTTCGATCCAGGTCGAAGACGGGCGACCGGATCTGCACGAAGTCGTCTGCGACCTGCCATTCGACGACAGCTCGGCCGTCGAGCTCGAGCTCTCCGTCGATGGCGCGAATCGCGTGAGGTGGCGCGTCTTCGGCGGCGACCCCCTGCGCGAGCTCGGCCAGGCCGACCCGGGACCGGAGGACGGCGCCCGGGCGAGCTACCGGATCTTGATCGACGACCCCGGAGCCCTGGCCGCGGGCCGCCTGATCCTGCGCCAGGTGGGCGCGGCCGCCGGTCAGCTCGCCGGGCCGCGCGGCAGCGGTCGCCCGCTCGCGCGCTCGGAGGATCGCGCGCGCTCCGCCGCGGAACGGCCCTGGAAACTGGCGTTCGCGAACGACTGGCGCACCGGCGTTCCGGCGCTCCCCGGACAGGTCACGCGCTGGTCGCTGCCGGATCTGCGCCGGGGCGACGTGCTCGAGAGCGCCATTGCCGGCCCCCGACAGCTCCGCTTCCGCTGGATCCTCGAGGAGCGCACCGGCGAGACGGTTCTGGCGGACGGCGCCGGTCCCGGCGACGTGGGCTGGCGCCCGCTCCGCCATGCGTTGGAGCGCGGGCCGGACTGCCCCTGCCGGTTGCGCCTCGAGGCCGCCGCGGACGACGCGACCGCCTGGGGCGGCTGGGCCGAACCGCTGCTGCTGCGCGACGGCCCCCGGCGCCCGAGCCTGATCCTGGTCTCGCTCGACACCGTCCGGCGCGACCGGCTCGCTCCGTACGGTGGACCGGCGACACTGACGCCGTTTCTCGTACGCTTCGCCGCGGAGCGCGCGCTCGTCTTCGACCGCGCGCTCACCCCCTCCACCTGGACGTTGCCATCGCACTTGTCGATGCTGAGCGGACTCGAGGCGTTCGAGCACGGCGTCTTCTCGGAGACGAGCTCGGGCAGCGTCCCCGGCGCGACCTGGCTGCCGGAGCTGCTTCGAGAGGCCGGTTATCGGACCGTCGCCGTCACCGCCGGCGGATTCGTCCACCCCAGCTTCGGATTCTCGCGCGGCTTCGACGAGTACCTGGCCGTCCCCTTCGAGGATCGCCCGGACCAGGAGGTCGCCGAGGTGGTCGACGCCGCGCTCGCGCGCCTCGACCGTCTGTCGGACCAACCGGTCTTCCTGTTCGTGCACACCTACGAGGCGCACGTTCCGAACCGCCTTCGTCCGTCGCCGCGGCTGCCGCCGGTCGCCACCGGCGGCGAACTGGTCGTCGAGGGGCGGACCCCACCGCCCGATGCGGGGCGGGGGTTCGTCGGGCGACCGGGCTTCACCCTCCGGGATGCGCAGCTCGGCCAGACGCGGGAGGCCACCGAAGCGGATGCCGCGCTCCTGCTCGACGCCTACGACCGTTCGATCGCTCACCTCGACGACCAGCTCGACCGCCTGTTCGCCGGCGCACCTCAGCTTGCCGCGCGGGCCGACTCACTGGTGATCGTCACCTCCGATCACGGCGAAGCGCTCGGCGAGCACGGCCGGATGAGCCACGCCATCCTCGACGACGCCAACTGCCGGGTGCCGCTGCTGGTCGACTGGCCCGGGTCTGCGCGGCCGCGTCTGCGCGCCGACGAGCTGGTGTCGCTCACGGCGGTCGCGCCCACGATCCTCGCGGCCGCCGGCGCGCGGATCCCCGAAGGGATGCGGGCCGCCCCGCTCTCTGCGTCCGGGGCGAAGCAAGGAGCCGGCAGAGTCTGGACCTACGTCGCGTCGAACAACCAGGGGCTCGCGCTGCACCTGCGCGACGGTCGCAAGCTGATCGTGCGCGACGGCGCCTGGCTCGGTACCGCCGAGCGGGCTCTGCTCGTCGATCCGTCCCGGGACCCGTCGGAGTCGAGCGATCTGCGCGTCCGGGAACCCGAAACGGAGCGCTGGTACCGGGCGGGGCGTCGCATCCTGGTGGAGAACCTCCCCGGACTGCGCATCTCGCTGCGCAACGACGCGGCCGAGCCCCTCGAGGTCGAGCTCCGGCACCCCGCGATCCACCCGGGCGGGACCAAACTGTTCGCGGCCGACCGCGAGCTCGAGTGGATCAGGCCCGGCCGCGCGCGCGCGCGGCTGATGCCGGGGGAGGTCGGCGACTGGATCCTGCTCGATGCCCGTGGCGAACGCGTCGACCTCGAAGGTGCGGCCCGCCTCGGATCGACGACCCCTGCGCCGTTCGCCCTGCACGCCGCCCGGGCCGGCGCCGGGCTCTTCGCCACCGCCGGCCCGGACGGGGTCCTCCGCTGGAGCGAGTCGACGAGCGAGGATACGCTGGTAGCGATCGTGCTCGAGTCGCGCGGCGATCGCGGCGGCGCGTCCGGTCCGATCCCGGACCGCGAGCTCGAGCGACAGCTGCGCGCGCTCGGGTACGTCGAGTGAAACGTGGCCGGTGACTGCGGCGGAGAGGTCAGAGGCATGCGACGGATCACCATCGTCGGCTGCGCGCCCCTGCCGGCCCGGATCACAGCCCCGTCTTCCGCCGCCGGGCAGCGCGCTTGGCAGTTCGCGCGGGCTCTCGCCGAGGACGGTCACCACGTCACGCTGCTGCTGGCCGGAGGCGGCGCCCTCGCGAGCGCGAGCCTGCTGACACCCGCGGGAGCCGCGTTCGAGGTAGCGGGCCTCGAACCGCAGGAAGTGGAGGACCCCCGTGCGCTGCGCGGGCGGCTCGATCGGCTCGGCGGCGAGGCGCTGGTCGGCGCCTCGACCTACCCGTCGTTCCTGCTGGCGCGCTCGGACCACCCGGCGCCGCTCTGGATCGATCTGCACGGCGATCCGATGAGCGAGGGTCAGGCTCTGGCCCGCGCCACCGACGACGCGGCGGTCGAGCGCTACTGGTGGATGCTCGCCTGGAGCCTGCGCCGGGGCGATTGCTTCTCGGCCGTCTCGGAAGCTCAGCGGCTCGCCGTGCTCGGACAGCTCGGCGCCTCCGGCCGACTGAACCGGGCGACGGCCGGGCTCGAGCTCGTCCATCGCGTCCCCGACGCCTGCGACGTGCCCGTCGACGTGCCACCGCCCGCCGCGAGCGGCGACTTCGAGGTGATCTTCACCGGCAGCTTCAACAGCTGGATCGACGGCGGCACCTTCGCGACCGCCATCGAGCTGGTGCTGCCCGTGGAGCCTCGTATTCGCTTCAGGATCTGCGGTGGAGAGGTCGCCGGGCTGGCGACCGAATCCTGGCGCGAGTTCAGGAGTCGTCTCGGCCTTCTCCCCGCGGAGCTCGCTTCGCGCGTCGCGGTCGCGGGCTGGGTCGCGGACGGCGAGCTCGAACGGCTCGAACGCGCCGCCGGCTGCGGCGTCGTGCCGGAGCTCCGTCTCGCCGAGCGCGAGCTCGGCAGTCAGAACCGCAGTCTGCGCTGGATGGCGCGCGCTCGTCCGGTGGTGACGACCGAGCAGTCCGAGCTCGGTCGCGCGATCGAGCAGCGACGCCTGGGACTGACCTACCGGACCGGCGACGCGCGCTCGCTCGCCGACGCGCTGCTGCGCCTCGCGCGCGATCCCGAACTGGCGGAGCAGCTCGGCGACAACGCGCGCCGCTGGGTCGCCGAGGAGCGATCCGCGGCCACTGCCTCCGTCGCGCTGCGCCGCTGGGCGGCGGACCCGCGGCCCAGCCCGGATCGCGAAGACGGCTCCGCACTGCGCCTCGCACGCCGGCACCCGGAGATGCTCCGCGACCAGCTCCACCTGCTCGAGCGCGACGCCGGCGAGGCCGGACGTTGAACCGATCCGGCTCGGTCTCACGGCTGCGCACCGTCGTCCAGACGATCGCCGTCACGGGCATCGCGTGCGGCATCGGTTGGCTGCTCTTCCGCAATCTCGGTGCGGACAGCCTGCGCGGCGACGAGGCACTCTACGCCGAGGTCGTCCTCGACTCCCGCGCCTCGGGAAGCTGGCTGCCGACGGTCCTGCGCGGCGAGGCCTGGGTGAACAAGCCTCCCGGCGGACTTCTGACGATGGCGGCCTCGTTCCGGGTCCTCGGCGTCAGCGAGGAGGCCGCCCGCGCGCCGGCGGCGGTCGGCGGCCTGCTGTGCGTGCTGCTGGTCTTCGTCTGGGGCGCGGCTCGCCTCGGCGCGGTCGCGGGCGCGCTCGCCGCGACGATCGTGGCGACGGCACCCGTCGCGCTCGGCTGGCACGCCTTCCGCGCCGCGACCTTCGACGCCGCGACGGCGCTGCTGGTCACCGCCGCGGTGCTCGCTCACCTCGAGAGCCTCGAGCCCGGGCGCGAGCGTCTCTTCCGGCTCACCGTGGCGCTCTCCGCGCTGTCGACGCTGCTGAAGTCGCTCGCCGGACCGGCGCTGATCGCCACCGCGGGAGTCGCCATCGAGCTCTGTCGCGGCCTGCGCGAGCGCCGGCCGCGCGAGGCGACGCGGCGGGCGGCGATTCGCGCCGGCGCGGTCCTGGCGGCGGGGATCGCCGTGCTCGGCTTCCTGATCGCCGCCGCGAGCCTCGGAGGACTCGACGACGCCGTCGGCCGGATGGTCGGCTGGGACCTGCTGCGACGAAACCTGGCGCGCGTCCACCCGTCGCACGCCGGACCGTGGTGGTTCTACCTCGATCGACTGGTTCTCGACTTCGGGCCCCTGCTCGCGCTCCTGCTCCCGGCGGCCTGGAGCTTTCGCTCCGGCGGCGCCCAGGCCGCGCCGCCCCTGGCCGCGCCCCGTCTCGCTCCGGTCGAACTGCTGGCCGCCGCCGCGGCGATCGTGGTGATCCTCTCGCTGTCGGCGTCGAAGCTGCGCTGGTATGCGCTCCAGGTGCTGCCGCTCGCCGCCCTGGCGATCGCCGCCGGATTCGTCGTGCTCGCGCGCGGCCGCAGCCGGCTGGTGAAGTTCGCGCTCGCGGCCGCGCTGACCGTCGTCGTCGCCGAACGCGCGTCGTTCGCACTCCGGCGCACCGCCACGCCGCCGCGGCGCACCCATCTGGACCGGGCGCTCGAAGAAACCCGTCGGATTCCGGGGGCGCGGTTGGTTTCCGCTGCCGGACTCGATCCGTTCGCGGCCGTCGGTCGCGGCGCCTACGCCTGGGACGAGGCGTCGTCGAACAGCTTCTACCTGCGCCTGGCGCGGGAGGCGCTCGCGGCCACCGAGGCGCCGGCGGCCGGCTGCACCGTCACGCTCGTCGCCCGCTCGGCAGCGACGGCGGAGCCGGGCGCGCCGCGCCTCGAACTGCCCCCCGACGAGGGACCCTTCGCGCTGGTCGACGGCTGCGACGGCCGCATCGTCGCCGCCCTCGGCGGCCCCGGCTGACTCCCGCATGGCGACGATCGAGCCGAGACCCCCCTTCGATGCGGCAGCCGGGGGCGCCGACCGGCTTCGGGGGCGCCTCCTCGAACGCGGCCTGCTCGCGACTCTGTGTGCTCTCGGCGCCTGGCTCCGGCTGGATCAGTTGCCTCAACAGGTTCCGTTCCACGACGAGTGGCACGCGCTGCTCGCCGTCGCCCGGTGGGACGCGGCGCGGATCTTCTCCTCCTTCGGCCACGCCGACCACTCGATCCCGGTGGCGCTCTATCTCGAAGCTCTCTCGCGACTCGACCGGCTCGCCCCGCTCGCGCTCTGGGGCCCGTTCGCCCTGGCCGGCCTGGTCACCCTCGTCCTGCTGCCGGTGGCCGCCGCGCGCCACATCGGTCGGGAGGCGGCCTGGCTGCTCGCGCCGCTGCTCGCGCTCTCGCCGCTGCTCGTCTACTACTCGCGCACGGCCCGCCCCTACGTCTATACGGCGCCGCTCGCGCTGGGCGTGGCGCTGGCGGTCGCGGCCTGGTGGCGGCGGCCCGGCGCTCGCGCCGCGCTCGGCGTCGCCCTGCTCGCTGCCATCGTCGGATGGTCGATGCTCGCGCATATCCCCTTCGTCGCCGGAGCGGTCGCGACCGCGGTCCTGCTGCGGCCCGCCTCGGCCCGGCGCTGGCGCGACGGCGGCGCCGCGCGCGCGACGCTGGCGCTGCTCGCCGGCGGCCTCACCGCAGCCCTGCTGGCGGCGCCGCTGATCGGAGACCTGCGCAACCTCGACCGCAAAGTCGGGTCCGCACCGGTCGAGGCGGAGAACCTGATGGCCGGATTCCGGCTCTTCCCCGGTTCGGGGAGCTGGCCGTTCCTCGCCGTCCTGCTCGCGCTCGGGATCGACGGCGCGGTCCACCTGTACCGCCGCGAGCGAACGCTGGCTCTGGTTCTCGCTGGTGCGTCATCCGTTCAACTGACGGCCCTACTCGTGACACGTCCCGACAGCTTCGGAGCGCCGCTGGTCGCCGCTCGCTACCTGATGCCGATCGGCCTGGTGGTGATGCTCTGCGCCGCGCTGAGCGCTGCCCGGCATCTCGACGGACGCATTTCGCGCTGGGTCGCTCCGGTCGCCCTGCTGCTGCTCGCGGTCGTGTTCTGGGCGCCGGCGGCGCCTCTGCTCGGCGCCCGACCGGACAACTTCCGCTCGACCGCGCTGCACCGCCTGTTCCACTTCGAGCCCGCCCGCATGCTCGACGACGCCGCGGCCCTGCCGCCGGCTTACGGGCCCATCCTCGCGGCCCGCGACGAGTTCGCGATCCTCGAGGCGCCCTACAACGGTTACCTCCACGTGCCCTACGGCGAGTACCAGCGGCTGCACCGGAGGATCGTCCACCTGGGGGTCGAGACCGGGTTCTGCAGCGCGGGCGACACGCGCGAGATTCCGCCGGCCGGCCAGGGCGGGTTCGCGCTCGACCGCTTCGTCGGGCTCGGCGAGCTCGACCGGATGCGCGAGCTCGGCATCCGCTTCATCGTCCTGCACCGCGACCCGGAGACCGAGATTCCGAGGCTGGAGCCGACCTGGAAGCGGGTCGAGCGGTTCGACTTCGAGGGCTGTCTGGCAGAGCTCGAAGCGGAGCTGGGTCGACCCGCCGTCGCGCGCGACGGCATCGCCCTCTTCGACCTCGGGACCGTCGCCGTCGTGCCGGCGGACGGCCGGAGCGGCCACCACGCAGCGACCGCTCAGACCAGCGACAGCAGGTGACCGAGCTTGTCGCGTTTGGTGCGCAGGTAGGAGCGGCTGGTTTCCGTCGGCGGAATCTCGAGGGGCAGGCGCTCGACGATCTCGAGACCGTAGCCCGCGAGCGCGACGTACTTGCCCGGGTTGTTGGTCATCAAGCGCATGCGCGAAACGCCGAGATCGCGCAGGATCTGGGCGCCGACGCCGTAGTCGCGCTGGTCGGCGCGGAAGCCGAGCCGCTCGTTGGCTTCGACGGTGTCGTGGCCGGCGTCCTGGAGCTCGTAGGCGCGCAGCTTGTTGACCAGCCCGATGCCGCGACCTTCCTGCAGCAGGTAGACGACGACGCCGCGCCCGGCCTCGGCGATGCGCTCGAGCGCCAGTTCGAGCTGCAGCCCGCAGTCGCAGCGCGCCGAGCCGAAGACGTCGCCGGTCAGGCACTGGCTGTGGACGCGTACCAGCACCGGCTCGTCGCCACCGATGTCGCCCTTGACCAGCGCCAGGTGCTCCTCGCCGGTCGACTCGGCGCGATAAGCGTGGAGACGAAAGTCGCCGAAGGCGGTGGGCAGGCGCGGCGAGGCGACCCGCTCGACGATCGACTCGGTGCGCAGCCGGTGCCGGATCAGGTCGGCGACGGTGAGGATGCGCAGGTCGTGGGCGCGCGCGAACTCGACCAGGTCGGGCACGCGCGACATGGTGCCGTCGGCGTTCATGATCTCGCAGATCGAAGCCGCGGGAGTCATCCCGGCGAGCCGCGCCAGGTCCACCGAGGCCTCGGTCTGTCCGGCGCGCTTGAGCACGCCACCACGGCGCGCGCGCAGCGGGAAGACGTGGCCCGGACGCAGCAGGTCGTCGGGCCGGGTCGCGGGGTCGACCGCCGTCAGGATGGTCGCGGCGCGATCCGCCGCCGAAATCCCGGTGGTCACCTTGCCGCGCGCCTCGATCGAGACCGTGAAGGCGGTGCCGAACGGCGACGTGTTGTGACCGACCATCGGTGGCAGCTCGAGCCGGTCGCAGCGCTCCTCGGTGAGGGCCAGACAGATCAGGCCGCGGCCGTGCGTGGCCATGAAGTTGACGGCTGCCGGCGTCACCTTCTCGGCCGCGATCGCCAGGTCTCCCTCGTTCTCGCGGTCCTCGTCGTCGACCAGGATCACAAACCGGCCGCGACGGAACTCCTCCGCGGCCTCCTCGACGGTGGCGAACGGCGGCTGCGGGAGCGGATCGGACATCGCGGCTGGGGCGTGGAGGCGGGAGCGGGCGGCGGAGCTCGCCCGGCCCGCGGAGTCTACTGCCCGCCGTCGCGGGGGGTCAAACCGGTCAGAACGCGTAGCCGAGGCTGACGAACCAGACGTAGGTCTCCTCGTGGTCGAGCCGGTCGAGCGGCCAGCCGACCTCGAGGCGCAGCGGCCCGATCGGCGACAGGTAGCGCAGCCCCGTCCCCACCCCCCAGCGGGCCTGGTCGGGATCGAAGTCTTCGGCCGCGCGCCAGACGTTGCCGACGTCGGCGAAGACCAGCCCGCCGATCGCGCCGGCGATCGGGAAGCGCAGCTCGAGGTTGGCGATCGCCAGCGCCCCCCCGCCCAGCGGGACGACACCGGAGCCGTCCGGATCGACCGCCAGCGTCTCGCCCGGGATGCCCAGCTCGTCGAGCGGGAAGGCGCGATGGCTGCTGCGACCGCCGGCGAAGAAACGCTCCGCGGACGGCACCAGGTCGAGGCCACCGACTCCCTGCTCCGTGGTGCTCCGGCGGTTCTCGATCGCGCCGGCGCGCAGGCTCGCGGCGAGGATCCCGGCGCTGCCGAGGTCGATGTATCCGGTCACCTGGCCGAACAGCTTGTCGAAATCGGCGTCCGCGGCGAGCAGCGGCGCCGCGCGTTCGTAGACGGCGCGGCCCGTCCACCCCCGGGTCGGATCGAGCGGGTCGTCGCGCCCGTCGTAGAAGAGGTTGGGCGCGAGACTCGCGACCTTGCCCTCGCGGCTCTCGCGCGGCAACACGACGCCCGGGTCCCGCACCAGGGTCTCGACGATCCGGTAGTCGTAGAGCAGGCCGACCTGCAACCGCCCGAAGGCCCGCACCAGGCCGACCTGCGCGCCGCGCCGCTCGGTCTCGTAGGCGTCGCGACTCTCCGACTCCTGGTAGACCGAGGCCGAGACTTCGGCGAGCGTCCCGAGCAGGTAGGGCTGGCGAGCGGAGATGCGATAGGCCTCCTCCTCCTGCGAGACCAGCGCGTCGAGCTGAATCGAGACCAGCCGGCCGGCGAGGTTCGACTCCGAGAGTCGGACGAGAGCGCGGGCGCCGCCCTCCGAGTCGTACCCGGCGCCCAGCGAGATGCCGCGGCTGCGGCCTTCGGTGACGTCGACCAGGACCTCGCGTGACGCCGCGCCCGCACCCGCCGGCGGCACCGAGACGTCGACGCGGGAGAAGACGCCGAGCGAGTAGAGGCGGCGCTGGACCCCGAGCAGCTTCGAGGTCGAGATCGGATCGCCGCGCTCGATGCCGAGGAAACGACGCAGGATCGCCGATTCGGTGCGCGCGTTGCCGCGCAGCAGCACCGCGCCGACCGTCGAACGCTCGCCCTCGAGGACGCGCAGCGTGACCTCGGCCACCGTCTGGTCGGAGCTCCACTCGACCTCGGTCGAGATCAGCGCGGACCGATAGCCCGCCAGCTCCAGCCGCTCGCGCAGCGTTTCGACGCTCGACTCGAGCAGCAGGCGATGGAAGGGTCCGCCGGGACGCAGCGCCAGTTGCCCGACGAGCTCGGCGGCGTCGAGCGCCGTCACGCCGGTGATGACGACGTCGGCCGTCGTGCGACGCGGCCCCTCCTCGATCGGAATCACCAGCCTCAGCTCCTGCGGACCCGGTCGCTCGACGCGCGCCGGCCCCACCCGCGCGCGATCGAAGCCCGAAAGCGCGTAGAACGAGCGCAGGTTCGACAGGTCCTCCTGCAGCACGTCGTCGACCAGTCGGCCGCTGCCGGGCGTCAGCAGGCGCTGCGGCGCGGTCAGCATCAGCTGGCCGAGCCGCTCGTCGGAGAAGGTTTCGTTGCCTTCGAAGTCGATCTGCTCGAGGGTGAAGCGCGCTCCGGGATCGATCTCGACGCGCACCACCAGACGATCGTCGCCCTCCCGTCGCTCCTCGCCGCTGACCTTCACCTCGTAGTGGCCGCGCCGCTGGTAGTCGGCACGGATCAGGCCCACCGCCTGGACCAGCAGCGCCTCGTCGTAACCCGCCTCGCCGAGGAAGGGCAGCAGATCGCGCCGCTCGAGCGGCTTGCGCTCGGCGCCGACGAGCTCGAGCTCCACCTTCGGGCCGGCCGCGATCTTCCAGACGAGGTCGGCCACCGGCGCGTCCTCGCGGCGCGTGACCACGGCCGTCTCGACCGCGGCGGTTCGGAACCCCGAGCGGATCAGCAAGTGCTGGAGCCGCTCCTGGTCGTTGCGCACGACCTCCGATTTTAGGGGCTCGCCGGCTCTCGCTCGCACCGTCTCGAGCGCCCTTTCACGCTCGACCTCGACCGGCAGCCCCTCGAAGCGCAGCTCGCCGACGCGAGTGCGCGCGCCGGCCTCGACTCGATAGACGACGCGCGCCTGTCGCGCGGGCTCGTCGACGTCGACCGCCAGCCGCACCTCGGCGTCGAGGTAACCTTCGGAGTCGAGCTCGTCCTGGAGAGCGTAGACACCGCGCAGCAACCGGTCCTCGCGCAAGGGTGCGCCGACCCGCTGCGGCAAGCGCGGCGACAGCCTCTTGGCGTCGATGCCAGTGTCGCCCGCGAGCGAGACTTCGACCACGCGCAGGTCGGGTCGCAGCACGACGATCGCCTCGACTCCTCCCGCCGCCGGCGCCGTGAGCACCTCGACTTCACCGGCCAGCCCCGAGAGCCGGAGGCTGCGGATCGTGCGCCGCACCCGCTGCTCGTCCAGCGGCTCGCCGGGAGCCAGGTCGATCAGCGAGCGGACCTCGTCGACGTCGACCGCCGTCTCGCTGCGCACCGTGACCTTCGTCACCGTCGGCGCCGCGCCGACCTCGCCCCGGCCGGGCGCTGCCCCCGACCCCAGCGCGAGGGCGACGACGAGCGCGACGCGCCTCAGAACCTGGCTTCCCACCGGGTATCCACCGCGTAGGAGTCGTTGCCGTTCTGCGTCAGCACGAGCTTCAAGCTCTCGCTCAACCGCCATTCGACCTGGAGGATCTGCTGCTCGTCGGACGAGGGATCGATGGTGTAGGTGACGTAGATCCGTCGCGAGAGGCGCTTGCCGACGGTCACGCTCGCCGCGGAGACCGTATCGCCGGTGGTCAGCGGGCGCACCCGCACCTGGTCGAATCCGAACAGCCGTCCGACCCGCTCGGTCAGCAAAGATGCCGCCTGGCCGTAGAGCAGGGCCTCGGCGCCCGCGCTCGAGGCCGGGCCGGCGGCCGACGCGGCCGCTTCCGAGAACGACGGCCCCTCGACCGGCGCCCCGGTGGCCAGCAGGCCGAGGACGTCGAGGTCGGGCAGCGGCGGATCCGACGTGAAGCCGGTCGACAGCCGCTCGAGCGTTCCCGAGAGGTTGACCGTGACGTCGTAGGGGTCGATCCGAGTGCGCGCGACGACGTCGAGCAGCGGATCGATGCGCGACGGATTGACGAAGGCGAGCTCGCCGCGCTCGATCTGATAGACGTTGCCGCCGTACTCCACCGTTCCACCAGGGTCGAGCGACACCTCGCCGAACAGGACCGGCCGGGCGAGGTTCCCACGCAGGGCCAGCTCGGCCGAGCCCGACAGGCGCGCCAGGTTGTTGCGCACGCGCACCGCGTCGGGCGCGCGCAGCGCGACCGCGAGCGCGGTGGTCGACAACAGCTCGTCGGTCTCGGCGACCTCGACCCGACTGCGCGAGAGCAGACGCTGGACGAGCTGCGCCGGCGTCAGGTTGAGATCCTGCGTGTACCAGATCCGATCGAGCCGGACTTCGCCGCGGATCTGGCGGGCGTCGGCGTCTCCGGCGAACGAGAGGTCGGCGTCGCCGCGCAACTGCCACCCGGCCGGCCAGCGCACCGTCACCTCGCGCAGGGCGGCCTCGACGCGGAAATCGAGCGAGCGGCCCGGCGCGGGCAGCTCGACGCGCCCGGCCGCCGTCAGGTCGCCTCCCGCGAACTCTGCCGAGAGGCGGTCGAGCACCACCGCGTCCGGATAGAAGAGGGCGAGGGCCGTGACCTCCTCGAATCCGTGGGGAAAGGCGGGGGGCAGGTAGCGGCCGCCCGACCAGCCGGCCTGGCCGTTGACTTCCGGGCGCGACGGCGCTCCGCGGACCTTGGCCAGGGCGTCGATGCGACCGCCGAGGTCGACCCCGCCGGCGAACGGCATCAGCCACTCCGCGCCGAGGCTCGCTTGGACGTTGAGGTCGAGACTCGCCTCCTCGCCGAAGCTCGCCCGTCCGGAGACGAACAGCTCGTCCTGGCTGTCCGGAAGGCCGAGATAGAGGCTCTCGATCGTGACGCCGCTGTCGTCGAAGCGCACGGCCACCGGCTCCAGACTGCGGATCGAGCGCTGACCCAACCGGAACTCGAGGGTCGGCACGACCAGCCGGGCCGTCGGAGTCGAGCTCGGGTCGAGCACCAGCTCGAGAGTGCCGGCGAGCGATCCCTCGAGCCCGTCGATCGGCACCGGAGCCGCGAGGGCGATCAGCCGGTCGAGGCGCGAGCTGGCGAGCTCCAGCTCGATTCTCGAAATCGCCGCGAGGTCGAAATCGCCGCCGCCCTCGACCGAGAGCAGACCCGGGAGCGCCGCCCGGACCGCGAAGCGGCCCTCCGCCAGGCGCGCGTCGAAGGTCGCCGGGTCCTCGCCGGTCGGCTCTCCGCTCAAGGTCAGTGCCTCGATGGCGCCCTCGACCTCGCCGGCCGGCGACTCCAGTGTGCCGGTGAGTCGTCCCGCGAAGACCGCGCGTCCGCCCAGGCCGAGTGTCCCGGCCGCCTCGAGCGGCGGCAGCGCCAGGTCGAGGCCGGCGCTCGCGAACTCGAGGTCGAGGCGCCCTTCGGCGAGGTCGATCGAGCCATTTCCTGTCACGGATCCGGCCGGCGCCTCCAGTCGCACCTCGAGGACCCGCGCCACATTCGGGTCGAACTCGACCGCGGCGTCGAGGCGCGACAGCGCCATGCCGGCGAGCTCGGCCGGCTCCACCCGCGCTTCGACCCGGCCCGCGAGCGCCGTGAGCGAACCGGAAAGCGCGACACGACCCACCACCGGCCCGGCGAGCGGCAGTTCGAACGGCAGCCAGGGCCCGGCATCCTCGACCGGCCAGCCCTCGGCCAGCAGCTCGAGCTCGAGCGTCGGCGCGGACTCGTCGAACGGCACGTCGCCGGCGACCGCGAGCCGAGCCCCGGCGCGTTCGAGCAGGAGCCGCATCTGCTCGAGCGCGCGATCGGTCACGATCAGACTCCCCTCGACCCGGTCGGCTGCCGCCCCCGGCGACTCCACCGCCTCGAGCGCGAGGTCGATCTCCGCGCGCACCGCGCCGCGCCGGAGCTCGAGTCCGAGTGCGATCTCGCCCCGCCCCGCCGTCGGGCGCCAGATCGCTTCGGCCGGCAGCAGCGGCGAGAGGTTGCCCAGGGCTCCGAGGTCGTCGCTGACGATCGCGAGGTCGACCCGGCCCGCGCCGGTGGCAAGCTCGAAGCGCGCGCTTCCGGCGACGCGCTGCGCGGGCAAAGCGAGCTCGAAGGCAGGCAGCTCCGCGGCGCCGTCGGCGAGTGTCAGGCTCGCGGTCCCGAACACAGGCTCGGCGCCGGGCCGCTCGACCGCCGTGATCGTGAAACTCCCCTCGCCACGACCCTCCGCGGCCCCGGCCAGTGGGAACTCGTAGACGAACGGCCCGGAGACCGCGCCGGCGAGGCCCGCGACCGGCACGTCGAAGCGCGCCAGCACACGGTCGAGGTCGGCGTCCTCGATGGCGAGATCGAGCCGCGCCGGCCGTCCCGGACCGAGACCGAGCTCGAAGCTGCCGGCGGCCGATCCCCCTTCGAAGCGCCCGCGCGCCAGCTCGAAACGTACCCGCTCGGGGCCGCCCGTCGCCTCGCCGGCGACTTCGTCGAGCCGAAAGCCGAACAGGTCGAGACCGGGCGAGGTGACGTCGGCGCGGAAGCTCCAGCGCCCGTTGCGCCAGCCGAAGATCCCCTCGGCGTGGGCGTCGCCCGCGATCTCGCCGTCGAGCCATCCGAAGCGGTCGAGGAGCCGAGCGTCGACGTCGAGGGCGGCGGTCAGGTCGACGGTCGTCCCACCCTTCCAGCCGATCCGCCCCGAGACCTGCGCGGAGACTTCGGGCGACGCGACGCGGACGTTCGAGAGCTCGACGCGATCCGAGCGCAGGCGCGCCTTGCCGGCGACCGCGAACGGGACCGTCTCGGAGTCCGGCAGCCGGACCCGCACCTGCTGCGCCGCGACGGTGCCCTCGAGATCGGTGCCCCCGACGCCGGCCAGCCGGGCCGCGACCGCCTCGGCGCGGATCTCGACCTCGACCCGCCGCTCGTCGACCGTCACCGTCGAGTCGCTGACCTCGAGGCTGCCGATCGTCACCTGAAGCTCGCCACCCTCGCCGCCACGACCGAAACGCGGCAGGTTGTCGCCGTCTTCGCGCATCTCGACGGCGAGCTCGAGGCCGTCGATCGCGACGCGATCGAGCACCAGCGACCGGCGGGCGAACCCCTCGAGTCGTCCGCTGAGCTCGAGCCGGCGAACGCGCGCGAAGTCGGCGGCGCCGGGCCGGTCCCCCGGGATGCGCAGGTCGGTCGCCACCACTTCGAGCGGCAGCAGCCGGAAGTCGAGCCCGCCGAGCTCGACCGGCCGCGCGATCGCCTCGGCGATGCGCGTCTCGATCAGCACCCGCGCGCGCTCACGGGCGAACTCGGAGGAGAGCAACCAGCGGACGCCGAAGGCGGCCAGCGCCAGCGCGGCGAGCAACCAGAAGAACGGCCGCACCACGAATCGGCGCCAGCGCCCCGGCCGCGCCACCTACTCGCCCCAGTGCAGCTTGCTGCGCAGGCCCTCGAAGATCGAGCGCGGATCGCCGGTGCGCACCAGGCGCACCGGGTCGGCGTGACGCCGGATGCGGACGCGGTCGCCCTCGCCCATCTCGTCGCCCTCCTGCCCGTCGACGGTCAGATAGACGCTCTCGCGCGGCGTCTCGAGCGTGACCTCGACGACGCTGGTGTCGGGCACGACCAGGGGGCGCAGCGTCAGCGTGTGCGGGCAGATCGGCGTCAGCACGGCGACCGGCAGCTGCGGGTGGAGGATCGGTCCGCCCGCCGAGAGGTTGTAAGCGGTCGAGCCGGTCGGGGTCGAGATCACCAGCCCGTCGGCGCGGTAGCGCGACACCGGCCGGCCGTCGACCGAGACGTGGAGCTCGATGATGCGGGCGAGCGCGGTCTTGGTGATCACCGCGTCGTTGAGCGCGAGGTAGCGCCGCTTGCGCCCGTCGGCGCGGATCAGCAGCACTTCGAACAGCGAGCGCTCCTCGACCTCGAAGCGACCGGCGAGGATGTCGACCAGCGCCGGGTAGAGGTCGTCGCGCGCGACCTCGGTGAGGAAACCGAGCCGCCCCAGGTTGACGCCCAGGATCGGCGGGCCGCCGGCGTGGCGGCGCGCCACCGAGAGCAGGGTGCCGTCGCCGCCGAGGACCACGATCAGGTCGCAGCGGGCCGCCGCGGTCAGCTCGCCCAGGTCCGTGCGCGCGATGTCGGCGCGCGTCACCGGATCGAGCAGCACCGGATGTCCGCGCCGCGCCAGCCACTCCGCCAGCTCGTGCGCGACGGCGGCCGCCGCCGGCGCCCGCTTGGCGACGACGCCGACCGCCCCCAGTGCGCCGGTGACGGGATCGGGGGCGCTCACGCGGCCTCCTCGCGCACCAGCAGAGCGAAGGCCTCGACGTTGCCTTCGGCGCCGGCCACTGCCGAGTCGACCGTACCGACGAGCTCGAAGCCGAGCGCCGCGAGCTCGGCGGCACGGTCGGCGACGACGCGCCGCCGCAGCTCCTCGTCGCGTACCAGGCCCCCCTTGCCGACGCCGCCGCGGCCGACTTCGAACTGCGGCTTGACCAGGACCAGCAGGCGGCCGCCCGGCCGCAGGTGCGGCACCAGCGCCGGCGCGACCTTGACCACGGAGATGAAGGAGACGTCGACGACGACCAGGTCGAAAGGCTCGCCGAGCGCGTCGGCCGCCAGGTGCCGGGCGTTGACGCGTTCGATCACCTCGACCCGCGGATCGGCGCGCAGCCGGGCGTCGATCAGTCCGTAGCCGACGTCGATCGCCGCGACGTGCGCGGCGCCGCGCTGGAGCAGGCAGTCGGTGAAACCGCCGGTCGAGGCGCCGACGTCGAGGCAGCGCAGCCCGCGCGGATCGACGCCGAAGTGATCGAGCGCCGCGGCGAGCTTGCGCCCGGCGCGCGAGACGAACGGCTCCGCGGGTCCGGCGACGGCGAGCGCGGCATCGTCCGCGACGGCGGTTCCGGGCTTGTCGACCCGCCGGCCGGCGACCGATACCAGCCCCGCCATCACCGCCCGGCGCGCCTTCTCCCGCGAGTCGAACAGCCCGCGCTCCACCAACGCCTGATCGAGCCGCAGCCCGGTCGCTCTCGCCACGCGACCAAGTCTAGCGGACGCGGCCACTTAGCGCCGGCAGGCCGCGATCCATCACCCCCCTCGGTTCCGGTCAATCCTCGACGATGAGGATCCAGGCGGAGAGGTCGCCGCTCTCGAAGCCGAGTCGAACAGCCCACGCTTCACCGGCGCCCGGGCGAGCCTTCGGCGGCGAGCGCCCGCCTGGTTCGGCAGTCTAGCCGGAGGATCCCGCCGGTCCGGACTCCGGCGCCGCGCTCGCGCTCCCGGCCGCAGTGGCGGCGCCCCCGTTGGCGGCGCGCAGGAGCTCGAGACCGAGCACGCAGAGGAGAGCCGGCAGCAGCTGCATCACGAGCCGGTGGAAGCTGGTGTCGATCCAGGTCGCGACCGGAATCCGGCCACTGGCGTAGAAGACGATGGTGGCGAGCAGTTGCAGCGTCACGACGGCGCCGAACGCCCTCGTCCTCGGCCTCCAGATCAGCGCAGGCAGGGCCAGGAATGCGAGGGTCCACGGCACCAGATCAGGACGCGAAGTCGCGACCTCGGACATCCGCCGAATCGCTTCCGGGGCGCGGGCGGGGTCGAATCCCGCGACGACGAGCCCGTCGCCCCCCAGACCGAGGAGCCAGGCCGGGAGCGCCCAGCTGGCGACGGCCGCGGCCCATGGCGCGGTCAGGCCGAGGGCCGCGCCGAGCGTCGGGCGCCGGAGGCGGGAGCCGACGAACGCGACCAGCAGCAGGAGACCGAGCACGGAGCCCTCGGCCTTCGTCGCCGCCGCCGCCGCGGCGGCGAGCGCCACTCGGGCGCCGCCGCCCGGCAGCTCCGGATCGAGCAGTGCCGGCGTCGCCGCGACGAGGGACAACGCGATCAACGGGTCGGGCAGGCCGGCCACCGGCGAGGTCAGGGCGAAACGGGTCGTGGCGAGGGCGATGGCCGCGAAGCACAGCTCCGATGCCGGCCCGCGGGCGCCGCTGCGGAGGATGCCCCGGACCCGCACCAACATCATTCCGAACGCGGCGAGCGAGAAGAGGAGCGCGCCGCGCGCGTCGGCTCTTCCGGCCAGCCACGAAGGCAGCGCCATGAGGTCGCTCCACAGCCGCGGATACTCGGGCAGGAAGAAGCGCGAGGACGGTCGGCGCAGGAATTCGAAGTCGATCGCTCCGCGCTCGGCGAACCGGAACGCCTTGACTCCCCAGTGCGCCCAGAAGTCGGCGCCGACCGCGTCGCAGCGGAGCGCGAAGAAGGCGAGCACCAGGAATGCGACGATCCCGACGGCCGCGCCGATTCCCGGCAAGGCCCGCCCGACCGTCACCCGTTCTCCTCCCGCCCAGCGTCGCGCGCCGAGCTGGACGAGGACGAGCGCTGTGAGCAGTACCGGCAGACTCCAGCGTGCACGCGCGACCGACATCGCTTCGAGCAGGGCGTAAGTGACCAGGGCGCCCGCGAGCAGCGAGCGCACGAGCGCGTCGTGCGCCCGCTCCTGCGGCCCGCGCCAGGGGAATCCCCCGAGGCCCAGCACGAGCGCCAGCGCGAGCGGTCCCGTCGCGAGCGGGCTCAGGGCTTCGGCGCCTCCGGCGCGCCCGGGCCGGTAGCGCCGGCCGCCGGCATCCGGTAGAGACGTCCCGCGCGCGAGACCGCGATCCGCTCGCCCGCGGGCGGATTCGGCGCCGAGCCGAGGGCGAGCAAGAACTCCGCGCCCGCCGCGCGAAACCCTGCGGCGGGGCGCCGGAAATCGAGATCGGCGCGCAGCACGTGCGCCCAGGCCCAGAGACGATCGGACACCGGTCGCTCGGGCACCGGCTGAGGCGGCACGACGACACGGCCGCCCCGCGGAATCGGCGCGTCGATCTCGCCGAGCAGCTCGCGCAGCGCGACCACTTCCGGCGTATAGGGTCGCCAGCTCCAGGGCGAGCGGATGCCGACCGCTCCCGCGGACGCCTCGCCGAGGAATCTCTCGCGCAGGATCAGAACCTGATGGACGCCTCGCGCGAAGCCGACGGCGGCCCAGGCGAAGGCGACGAAGGCGACGGCGACCGCCGCCGCTCGTCGCGCGCTCGCGCCGCCACTCCGGGCCGAGCGCCGGCTCCGGGGACCCGCGTCAGCCGCCATGCCGGCGTTCGCTCCCGATACGCGGCGCAGCGACTCCGATCATCGGTTGAGTCTAGCGGAACGATCCGCTCGTCCCGGCTCCGCTGACGCTGCTGGAACCGTGTCGGAATCGCTCCGCGCGCCCGGCATCTTCCGCGCGAGCTCGACGGCGACGGCGAGCAGCACCAGCGGAACAACATGGAACAGCAGGCGCGGGAAGCTCGTCGCGACCCAGCGCGGGACTTCCGGAACTCCACCCGAGTAAGCCACGACGTCGAGCGCGAGCATGCCCGCGGCGAGCACGCCGACGAATCGAGTCCGCCGATGCAGCAGGAGCGCGGGGATCGCCGCCAGCGCCGCGACCGGCCAGACGCTCCATTCCGTCGCCGGCGACGCGGCGAGCCAGCGCGCGATCTCGACGACGGCGGTGGTCGCGCGTTCCCACCGGTAGCCGCCGAGCAGGTCGTCCCCGGCGAGACCGTGGCGGGCGTTGCGCAGGAGCCAGGGTGCGGCCGAGATCGCGACGGCGAGGAGCGGAAGCGACACTCTGCTTCTCAGATGGCGGAGCGCCTCGCCCGACCGCAACGACGCGACCGCGACCTGCGCGGAGTGGACGGCGACCAGCAGCAGGGCGATGGCGAGCCCCTCGGTCTTCGCCGCCGCCGCCACCGCCGCCGCGAGCGCGAGGTCGCGCGTCGCGGTCGTCGCGCGCGGCTCGAGCAGCGCGGGCAGCGCCGCGACGACGGCGAGGGCGATCAGCAGGTCGGCTTGACCCCCCATCCGGTGCCCGATGGCGAAGCGCGCGATGACGAGCGTCCAGGCCGCGAGCAGGCCCGCCCGAACCCGTGTTCCGGCGCCGGTGCGCGCCAGCAGGTCGCGGGCGACGAGCGGCATCAGGGCGAAGGCGGCGAGCGACGGCACGAGCGACGCGGCGATCGAGCCGCTCCCGAACAGGGCCCCGGGCATCGCCGCCAGGTCGATCGGCAGGCACGGGTACTGCGGCTGGAGGCGGAATGCCGAGTTGAGCGAGAGGAAGTCGACGTCGACGCCACCGGCGTGGGCGAAACGTCTCGCTTTCGATCCCCAGTGGTAGACGAAGTCGGGAGTCACGGCCTCGAGCCTCCAGGCGAGCGCCGCGAAGATCCCGATCGCGGCCAGGGCGACGCCGTCGCCCCAGGTCGGCGCGACGACGGGTGCCGGTCGGAGGCGGTCGCGCCATCGCCAGGTCACGGCCTGAACGGCGGCCGCCACGCCGAGCAGCGGAACGAGCGACCAGCGCAGGCCCGCGACCGCGAGCAGCTCGAACGAGAGATGGAGCGCGACAGCGCCGGCCAGGAACGCTCGCACCAGCGACGCCGTACGGCCGCGCTCCCCGCGCAATCGCCAGGGAAATCCTCCGAGCGCGAGGAGCAGGCCGAGCGTCGCGATCGAGGCCACCCAGCTCATCGCAGGACGAACAGCGCTCCGCCGCGCAGCGGGACTCGACGGCGCGACCCGGGTGGCGGCGTCGCGCGCGGGCCGAACGTCAGCCAGTGGGTGGGCTCGACCGGACGCCTGCCGAGGTCGTTGACCAGCACCAGCTCGAGCTCGGGTCGGAGGAATTGCGCCCAGAGATAGACGAAGCGCTCCTGCTCGGGCCGCACGGCACGCGCTTCGAAGACCACGGGACCGGCGTCGCCGATTCTCGGCGCGGCCGCCTCGAGCAGGGCGCCGAGCTGACGGACCTCGGGGGATTCGAACCGCCACTGCAGCGGCGGCGCGCCCGGCCTCTTCGCCGCCGCCGACGCCTCGCGGGCGCGCAGGATCTCGCGCGCGAAACCGACGAGGGTCAGGAGCAGGACCGCCGCGAGCAGCACCGGACCGATCCTGCGGCCGAGCTCGAGGCGGGACACCGCGCTCGACCTCGTCGCCGGGTCAGGCGGAGCCGGTGGCGCGGGCGGCGGGACGCGCGGCGCCCGCGGCGCGGGCGAAGAAGGCGCGGAAGCGGAAGTAGAGGCCGTCGGCGTCGAGGCCGAGTACCTTGCGCAGGATCTCCTGCGAGCCGTGCGGCACGAACTTGTCGGGGACGCCGATCAACGACGTCTCGACGCCGTGCAGCTCCATCTCGGAGAGCGCCTCGGTGACCGCCGAGCCGAAGCCGCCGGCGACCATGTGCTCCTCGACGGTCGCCAGCCGCGCGCCGGCCACCCCGAGCTGCTCGAGCTGGGCCTTGAGCAGCTCGCGGTCGAGCGGCTTGACGAAGCGGGCGTTGACCACGGTCAGCTCGGTGCCTTCGCGGGCGAGCCGTTCAGCGGCCTCGAGCGCGGGCTGTACCCCGGTGCCGACCGCCCAGACCAGTCCGTGCCGGCCGCGCCGCAGAACCTCGGCCTTGCCCACCGGAAGCTGCCGGAACTCGGCATCGAGCGGCGCACCGACGCCGTTGCCGCGGGGGTAGCGCACCGCCGTCGGATGGTCCTGGGCGATCGCGGTCGCCAGCATGTGCTGGAGCTCGTTCTCGTCCTTGGGCGCCATCACGATGGTGTTCGGGAAGATCCGGAAGTAGGCGAAGTCGAACAGACCGTGATGGGTCCAGCCGTCGTTGCCGGCGATGCCGGCGCGGTCGAGCGCGAAGGTGACCGGCAGGTCCATCAGGCAGACGTCGTGGAAGATCTGATCGAAGCCGCGCTGCAGGAAGCTCGAGTAGATCGCCACCACCGGCCGCATGCCGCCCATCGCCAGGCCGCCGGCGAGCGTCACCGAGTGCTGCTCGGCGATGCCGGTGTTCAGGAAGCGGTCGGGGAACTTCTCCGAGAACGGCACCAGGCCGGTGCCGTCCGGCATCGAGGCGGTGATCGCCACCACCCGCGGGTCGTGCTCGGCGAGCTTGATCACCGCCTTGCCGAAGACCGCGGTGTAGGTGGGCGCCGCCGGCGTCACCGGCTTCTTCTTCTGGATGCCGGCGACCGGGTCGAACGCCGAAGGACCGTGGTACTCCACCGGCTCGTCCTCGGCGTACTTGTAGCCCTTGCCCTTCTTGGTGACGGCGTGGAGCAGCACCGGGCCGTCGATCCCCTTGGCCTCGGCGAGCGCGTCGAGCAGCGCCGGCACCGAGTGGCCGTTGACCGGACCGACGTAACGGAAGCCGAGCTCCTCGAACAGGGTCCCCGGCGTGAAGACCTGCCGCACCCCTTCCTCGAGCCCCTTGGCGACCTCGAGCATCGGGTCGCCGATGCCGGGGATCTTGTGCAGCACCCGCTTCACGTCGTCCTTCAACTTGGCGTAGTGCCGCCCGGCCATCAGCGCTTCGAGGTACTTGGTGAGCGCGCCGACCGAGGGCGAGATCGACATCGAGTTGTCGTTGAGCACGACGATCAGCCGGCTGCCGAGGTGCCCGGCCTGGTTCATCGCCTCGAAGGCCATGCCGGCGGTCATCGAACCGTCGCCGATCACCGCCACGACGTGGTGCGACTCGCCGCGCAGGTCCCGGGCGACGGCGAGGCCGAGCGCCGCCGAGATCGAGGTCGAGGCGTGCCCGGCCGCGAGCACGTCGTACTCCGACTCGCTCTTGATGCAGAAGCCCGAGAGCCCGCCGTACTGCCGCAGCGTGTGCATGCGGTCGCGCCGGCCGGTCAGGATCTTGTGCGGATACGTCTGGTGTCCGACGTCCCAGACCAGCAGGTCGCGGGGCGTCTCGAAGGCGTAGTGGAGCGCGATGGTCAGCTCGACCGAACCCAGGTTCGACGAGAAGTGGCCACCGGTCTGCGAAACGCAGCGGACGATCTCGTCGCGCAGCTCGTCGGCGAGCGGTACGAGCTGCTCGGGGGCGAGACGGCGCAGGTCGACGGGAGAGTGGATGCGGTCGAGCAGGCTTTCGGTCACTTCAGGCGGTCCTTTCCGCGAGGAAAACGACCAACGAAGTCAACAGCTTAGCACCGCGCGGCAGGCCCGCCGCGAGGTCGCGCGCCTCGTCGGCCAGCGCCGCGCGCCGTCGGCGGCTCTCCTCGATCCCGTAAAGACCGGGGTACGTGAGCTTTACGGCGCGGGCGTCCTTGCCCGGCGTCTTGCCGAGCTCGCCCGCGGACCCTTCGACGTCGAGCAGGTCGTCGCCGATCTGGAACAGCAGCCCCAGCCGCTCGCCGAGGCCGCGCAGGCGCTCGTCCTCGGCCGCCCCGACGCCGGCATAGAGCCCGCCCAGGCGCAGGCAAACCGTGATCAGCGCTCCGGTCTTGCCGCGGTGAATCCGATCGAGCGCCGCGGCGGGGTCCTCGGGCCAGCGCGCCTCGGACTCGAGGTCCTCGACCTGCCCGCCGATCATCCCGTCGGTGCCGATCGCCGCGCCGACCAGCGCCACCGCGCGCGCCCGGTGCTCGCCGGGGAGCGCCGAGGGCTCGGTGCCGAGCAGCGTCAGGCCGAGCGTCAGCAGCGCGTCGCCCGCGAGGATCGCGGTCGCCTCGTCGAAGCGCCGGTGCAGCGTGGCGCGGCCGCGGCGAAGGTCGTCGTCGTCGAGCGCCGGCAGATCGTCGTGGATCAGGCTGTAGGTGTGGATCAGCTCGATCGCCGCGGCGCCGGGCAGCAAGGTCGGCCGCGGCGCTCCGAACAGCTCGCCGCCCAGCACCACCAGCGCCGGCCGGAAGCGCTTGCCGCCGCCGAGCACGGCGTAGCGCAACGCCTCGTGGAGTCGTCGCGGCGCCAGTTCCTCCCGTGGCAATCTTCGATCGAGCTCGCGCTCGACTTCCGGTCGCAGCTCGGCGAGGAAGGCGGCGAATTCGCCGCCGGCGGGGATCACGCGGCGGTTCGGGCGCTGCCGGCGCCGGCGGCGGCGTCGTCGGCCGCCTCCAGGCAGAACGGCACCGCGAGCAGGAAGAGCACGAGACGTTGGACCTCGGTGTCGCCCCAGTTGTTCTCGAACAGCGCCGCGATCGAGAAGCCGAGCAGTGCGGCGATCGCGCCCAGGTGCATGTCGGCCCTGCCGTTGCGCTCGAATCGCCCGCGCCGGTATCCGCGCCAGGCGGCGGCGAACGCGAAGGCGAGCAGCGCCAGGTAGACCCCGAGCGCCGGCAGGCCCCGCTCGGCGGCGATCTGGACGTACGAGTTGTGCAGGTGCGGCGTCAACAGGCGCGGCGCGGTCGGATGGCGGTAGATCGGATAGAGGCGCTTGACCATTTCCGGTCCGACACCGAGCAGGGGACGCTCCTCGACCATCCGGGCCCCGGCTTCGGCCATCGCGATCCGGTCGTAGTTGGAGTCCTCGGCGAGGTGGGTGATCGAGAGCACCCGCTCGACCACCGGCACCGGGGCCACGATCAGGAACAGCGCCGCCAGCACCGGCGCCCAGACCAGCAACCGCGGCCGCACCAGAGCGACGATGCCGACCAGCGCGGCGACCAGCGCGAGCCAGGCGCTGCGAGTGAGACTGACGATCAGCGCGAGATTGACGATGCCGAGCGCCGACCAGGCGACGAGCGGGCGGTCGAGCCACGCGGTCGGACCCTGGCCGGGCGAACGCTCGCGCCGGAGCAGCATGCGGGCGATCAGCATCAGGTCGAGCAGCAGCAGCGTGCCGGCGAACGTCATGTAGTGCGAGAAGGGCCCGCGGATGCGGCGCTCGATGCCACCGTAGCCGAGCAGCACCTGAGCGAGGCCGGAGAGCGCCACGACCGCGCCGACCAGGATCAGCGCGTCGATCAGCCAGCGCACCCGGCGCTCGCCCCGGATCCAGAGCATCGCGAGCGCGAAAGTCGCGAATCCGACGATCTCGGAGAGGCCGCCGAGACTCTGGAGGGGGGCGCGAGACGCCGCCACGGCACCCACCAGCAGGAGCAGGTAGGCAGCGGCCGCGGTCAACGCGCGGCGGGCCGCGCGGGAGGCGGGGAGCCGGGCGGAGCCGAGCCAGGGAGCGGCGACCAGGCAGAGACCGAGCAGCCCGTTGGAGATCCCCAGCGCCCAGGCGGTCAGCAGGTGGCCGCCGTAGAGGCCGACCCGCAGGCGCCGGACGAGGGGGGATGCGGTTTCCGGCGCCGCCGCGGGCGCCTCGACGAGTCGCAGGCCCGGAGCGGCCTTCACCCGGCTACCGCCCGATCACCGAGGCGGGCAGCGCCTCGTCCACGAGCAGGACCGGAATGTCGGAGACGATCGGGTAGACGAGTCCGGAGGCGGCGGCATAGAGCCCCTTCTCCACCACCGGCACTTCGTCGCGGAAGTGCTCGCGGTAGCGGGAGACCAGCTCCGCGCAGACTTCGGGCGGCAGGTCGACCTGCTCGAGGGTCCCGCGGGACTTCGGGCAGACGAGGATCGAGAGGAGCTCGGGATCGACAGGCACCACGGTCACCGGAGCCAGTAAGGTAGCACACGCCCTCCGAACGCCGGTAGGAGGTGGTCGACGTGTTACGATCCCCCTCTGGCGCAGGTCCCTGCGCCGTTCGTCGAGAGGGGGGCGTCATCGTCAACGCGGGCTTCTGGCGCGACCGCCGTGTCTTCGTGACCGGGCACACCGGCTTCAAGGGGGCCTGGCTCTGCCTCTGGCTCGAGGTGATGGGGGCGGCCGTGACCGGCTACGCCCTGCCGCCCGCGACCAAGCCGAACCTCTTCCAGTCCGCGCGGGTCGGCCGCGGCGTGCGCTCGATCGAGGGCGACGTCCGCGACCTCGAGCACCTCACCCGGGCGGTCCGGGAGTCCCGTGCCGAGGTCGTCCTCCATCTGGCCGCCCAGCCGATCGTGCGACGCAGCTACGAGGATCCGGTCGGCACCTTCTCGACCAACGTCCTGGGTACCGTTCACCTGCTCGAGGCGGCGCGACGCGCCGGCGACATCCGCTCGTTGGTCGTCGTCACCAGCGACAAATGTTACGAGAATCGCGAGTGGCTCTGGTCTTATCGCGAGAAGTCGGCGCTCGGCGGCCGCGACCCGTACTCGGCGAGCAAGGCGGCCGCGGAGCTGGTGACCCGTGCCTACCGCGAGTCCTACTACTCGGACGACGGAACCGCCCGGGTGGCCACCGCGCGGGCCGGCAACGTCGTCGGCGGCGGCGACTGGGCCGAGGACCGACTGGTCCCGGACACGATCCGCGCGCTGGTCGAATCTCGTCCGGTCGACCTGCGCTATCCGAGCGCGATCCGCCCCTGGCAGCACGTCCTCGACCCGCTCTCCGGCTACCTCCGCTTGGCCGAGCTGCTCCACGGCGCCGAAGGCGGCGCCTTCGCCCAGGCCTGGAATTTCGCTCCCCACGAAGAGGACGCGCGCTCGGTCGGCTGGCTGGTCGAGCGCCTCCAGCGCGCCTGGGGTACCGCGCCTTCGTGGCGGCCGCAGGAGGGTCCGCGGCCGCACGAGCACATCTTCCTCAAGCTCGACTCGACCCGTGCCCGCGTCGAGCTCGGCTGGTCGCCGCAGTTGCGCATCGACGAAACCGTGCGTTGGGTGACCGACTGGTACCGGGGCTTCGAGGTCGGCGAGGACGCCCGCGCCCTGGTCGAACAGCAGATCGGCGACTACATGGCACGGCTCGCCGTCTCCTCCGAGGTCGAGGAGCGCCTGGCTTGACCGCCCCGGCGCCCGCCTGCCGTTCCTGCGGTGCGCCCCTCGAGCGCGTCTTCGTGGACCTCGGCAGCTCGCCGCTCGCCAACTCCTACCTGTCGGCGGAGGATCTCGAGCGGCCCGAACCGTTCTACCCGCTCACCGTGCGCCT
The DNA here is from genome assembly GCA_045862895.1 of Acidobacteriota bacterium. Lineage (GTDB taxonomy): Bacteria > Acidobacteriota > Thermoanaerobaculia > Multivoradales > JAGPDF01 > JACTMI01. The sequence goes on along the minus strand of BTUO01000003.1, from coordinate 172,947 downwards.
TTGCGAGCGGTGCTGGCTCTGCCAGCTCCCCGAGGTCGCGCGCCCCGACCAGATCTTCACCGACTACGCCTACTTCTCCTCCTACTCGACCTCCTGGGTCGATCACGCGCGGCGCTACGCCGAGGCGATGATCGAGCGCTTCGGGCTCGGCGCGGCGAGCCAGGTGGTCGAGATCGCCTCGAACGACGGCTACCTGCTGCGTCACTTCCGGGACCGCGGCGTGCCGGTGCTCGGCGTCGAGCCGGCGGCCAACGTCGCCGAGGCGGCGCGCGCGATCGGGATCCCGACCGAGGTCCGCTTCTTCGGGCGCGAGGCGGCCGCCGACTTGGTCGCGCGCGGTTTCGTCGCCGACCTGCTGCTCGGCAACAACGTGCTCGCGCACGTTCCGGACCTGAACGATTTCGTCGGCGGTCTCGCCGCCCTGCTCGCGCCCTCGGGCGTGCTGACCATGGAGTTCCCGCACCTGGTCCGACTGGTCGAGGGCAACCAGTTCGACACCATCTACCACGAGCACTACTCGTACCTCTCGCTGGTCGCCGTCGAGCGCGTCTTCGCCGCCCACGGCCTCGAGCTGTTCGACGTCGAGGAGCTGCCGACCCACGGCGGTTCGTTGCGGGTCTTCGCGAAGCGTCGCGACGGCGCGCCGCGCGAGCGCTCGCCGCGCGTCGAGGAGCTACTCGGGAGCGAGCGCGCCCTCGGGGTCGAAACGATCGGCTGGTACGAGGACTTCGCCGAGCGCGTGCGCGAGACCAAGCGCAAGCTGCTCGCCTTTCTGATCGAGGCCCGGCGCGCCGGCAAGCGCATCGCCGGCTACGGCGCTCCGGCCAAGGGCAACACGCTGCTGGTCTACTGCGGCATCCGCGGCGATTTTCTCGACTTCACGGTCGACCGGAGCCCGCACAAGCAGGGGCGATTCCTGCCCGGCAGCCGGGTCCCGATCCGCGCGCCCGAGGCGATCTTCGAGGAGAAGCCCGACTACGTGCTGATCCTGCCCTGGAACCTGCGCGAGGAGATCGCCGCCCAGATGGCCGGCATCCGCGACTGGGGCGGCCGCTTCGTGGTCGCGATCCCCGAAGTCGAGGTGCTGCCGTGAAGCTGGTGCCGCTCGGCCTGCCCGGCGCCTGGCTGGTCGAGATCGAGCGGATCGAGGACGAACGCGGCTTCTTCGCGCGCACCTTCTGCGCGCGCGAGCTCGGCCGGCACGGCCTTGACGTCCGCCTGGCGCAGACCAGCCTGTCCTGGAATCCTCGGCGCGGCACGCTGCGCGGCCTGCACTGGCAGAAGGTACCGCACGCCGAGGCGAAGCTCGTGCGCTGCGTGCGCGGCCGGATATACGACGTGCTCGTCGACGTCCGCGACCACTCCCACACCTGGCGCCAGCACGTCGCCGTCGAGCTCTCGGCCGACGAGCGCAACGCCGTCTTCGTCCCGCCCGGCGTCGCCCACGGCTTCCTCACCCTCGAGGACGATTGCGAGGTCCACTACCAGATCTCCGAGTTCCACGAGCCCGCCGCGGCCCGCGGCGCGCGCTTCGACGACCCCGCCTTCGGCATCGTCTGGCCGGAGCCGGTCGCGGTCGTCTCCGAACGCGATCGCTCCTGGCCGGACTTCCTCCCGCCTGCCGTTTGAGCGGGAGGAGTGCTGCTAGACTCGCCCCGCAACGCCGTCATCGCGCCCCGTCTCCGCGCGTCGGGGCCCGCCGCCTCGAGGAGGTCGCCATGCGCCCCCGTTTTCTCGCCGCTCCGTGGTGCGGTGTCCCGGCCGTCGCCCGCGCCCTGTCCGTCGTCCTGGCGCTGGCCTCGTCGAGCGGACTGCTCGCCCAGTCCCTGCCGATCCTCTCGCCGGTCTCGCCGACCACGCAGACCTTGAAGCCCGGGCCGGTGACGCTCCAGGCGCGGATGCAGTTTTCCGACGGCACGCCCGCGATCAAGCAACCGGTCACCTGGCGGGTGATCGAGACGACCGCCGGCGCCTACGGCGGCGGCTCCAAGATCACCGACTTCAGCGGGTACACCACGACCCAGATTCGCATCCCGCGCTCGGGCCGCACCACGGTGCGGGTGAGCTACTCGAGCTTCGGAACCGGCGCCACCCAGAACGTCGACTTCGAGATCGTCACGCGGCAGTCGACGACGACGCCCCCGCCGCCGACGGGGGGCGGCGAGACGGCGGTCGTCCTGACGCCGGCCAGTCCGGCCGCTCTCGAGCTGACTCTCGGCGAGCGCGGCACGGTCGCGGTGCGCGCCACCGTCGGCGGCCAGCCGGTCTCGGGCCTCGCCGTGCGCTTCGCGGTCGAGTCGTCGCCGGGCTCGCCGGGCGTCGGCAGGAGCGACCAGACGGTCGCGACCGGCAGCGACGGCGTCGCCGCCGCGACCTTCGGCTTCTCGACCGCGGGCCGGACGACGATCCGCGCCACCGTCGTCAATACCGACGTCGACGCCGAACCCGACTCGATCCTGTTCACCGTCGACACCGCCAGCCTCGGCACGCTCGATCCCTCCCGCGAGAGCTACCGCTCGGTCGGCGAAGCGCTCGACGAGATCTGCAAGGCGGTGTTCGTCGACGAGAGTGGCCAGCAGCGCCCGCAGCCGGAGCCGACGCCGATCTGCGTCTACATGACCGGCACGCTCGGCACCGAGGAGCAGCGCGCCGACGCCATGCGCGCCTTCGCGCCGACCGGCGTCGGGGCCCAGGCGACCACGGCGGTCGCCGGCCTCGAGCAGCAGCTCGGCGCGATCCAGTCCCGTCTCGCCGCGCTGCGCGGCGGCGCGCTGCGCGGCGCGGTCGACCAGATCGCGCTCGAAGTCGACGGCTTGTCGGTGACCGGCGAGGCGATCGCCGCCGCCTTCGACGACCGGGAGCGGCGCGAGCGCTTCGGCCGGCGCGTCGACGCGGCGCTCGCCGCGCTCGGCGGTGACGCGGTCCTGCCCGTCGCCCAGGACGACGTGCCGGCGCTGCGCGATCGCCCGTGGGGATTCTTCGCCACCGGCCGCTGGTCGCAGGGCGAGCGCGAGCCGGGCGTCGAGGAGAGCGGCTTCGACTTCGACACGCTGGGCGCGACGGTCGGCATCGACCGGGCGATCTCCGCGAACGGTTTCATGGGCCTCGCGGTCTCGTCGCTCGCCAGCGAGACCGACGTCACGGGCGGCCTCGGCAGCGTCGACACCGACGCGCTGGCGGCGACCCTCTACCTGATCCGCGAAGGCGAGAAGGGCTACGTCCAGGGTACGGCGACCTTCGGCACCCTCGAGTTCGACCAGCGGCGGGTCATCGACCTGCCGGTGCTCGACGCGCTCGAGGCGCGCGCCGACTTCGACGGCGAGCAGCTCGGCGCCACGCTCGAGCTCGGCCGCTCGATCGACGGCCGCGGCGGCTCGCTCACCTTCTTCGCGCGCGGCAACTGGGCGAAGGCGGAGATCGACGGCTTCCGGGAGACCGGCGCCGTCACCACCATTCCGAGCTCCGGCTTCGGTCCGGTCGACTTCGGTCTCGAGGTCGGCGACCAGGAGCTCGAATCGCTGCTCGGCGAGGCCGGCCTCGACTGGGGGCGGGCGTTCTCGACCGGCTCGGGACTGGTGATCCCGCAGCTGACCGCGACCTGGTCGCACGAGTTCGAGGACGATCCGCGCGCGGTCGCGGCGCGCTTCCTCGCCGACACCTCGGGCGCGACCTTCGAAGTCTTCACCGACGAGCCCGACGCCGACTGGCTCACGCTCTCCGGCGCGCTGCGCTTCCAGTTCCTGTGGGGGAGCTTCTTCGTCTCCTACGACCACGAGCTGCTGCGCGACGACCTCGAGATCCGCACCGCCAACGCCGGCCTGCGCTTCGAGTTCTAGAGCCCCGGACGAGCCGAGTTGCTGGCCCCGCGCGTCGACCCGAAGTACGAGATCGTCCGCAAGCTCCGCGAAGGGGGCATGGGGGCGATCTACCTCGTCCGCCACCGCCTGCTCGACGAGCTGCGCGTCATCAAGGTGCTGCGCTCGCACCTCGACACCGACGAGGACCTGCGCCAGCGCTTCCTGCGCGAAGCCAAGACCGCGATCCAGCTGCGTCACCCCAACATCGCCCAGCTCTACGACTTCTCGGTCGACGAGGAGGGCAACGCCTCGATCGTGCTGGAGTACATCGACGGCGTCACCCTCGAGGAGTTCGGCCGCCGTCCCGAGGCGCGCCACGTCGCGATCGACCTGGCGATCGCCCAGCAGGCGCTGCGCGCGCTCGGCTTCCTGCACCGCAAGGGGTTCGTCCACCGCGACATCGCGCCCGACAACCTGATGCTGACCCGCGACGTCGACGGCGAGCCCCTGGTCAAGCTGATCGATCTCGGCATCGTCAAGATCTTGAAGAGCGAGGGCAAGGGCACCGCGACCTCGCTCTACCTCGGCAAGCCGCGCTATTCGGCGCCCGAGCAGCTCTCTTCGCCCGACATCGACGCCCGCGCCGACCTCTACGCGTTCGGCGTGATGCTCTACGAGCTGGTCACCGGCTGCTACCCGATCCGCGGCCACGACCTGCCGTCGCTGATCGCCGCGCATCTTCACGGCGAGCCGGTACCGTTCGACGTCTCGGACCCCGAGAACCGGGTGCCGCCGGCGCTGCGCGACCTGCTGCTCGCGGCGATGGCGCGCGATCCGGCGGGACGGCCGGCGTCGGCCGAGGAGTTCGCGGCGCGCCTGGCCGAGATCCAGCGCGACTTCCCGCCGCCGCCCGCGGCCGAGGCCGCGCGGCTGCTCCAGGCGGCGCGCGAAGGGGCCAAGAGCGAGCGCGACCAGGAGCTGGCCCGCGCCGGCAGCGAGGCGCTGTCGATGCTCGACCGCGGCGAGTTCGGCGCGGCCCGCGCCCGCGTCGCCGGCGCGGTCGCCCGGCTCGGCAACGACCCCGAGCTGCTCGACCTGTCGCGCCGGATCGACGAGCGCGAGCGCGAGAAGAAGGTCGCCGAGGCCGAGACCGAGCGCTTCGAGCAATTGCTTGCCGACGCCGAGCGCGCCTTCGTCGACGGCGACGTCCCGGGCGCGCTGTCGAAGATCACCGAGGTCCTCGCTCGTCGCCCCGCCGACGTCCGCGCCCGCTCGCTCGCCGCGCGCATCGACGAACGCCGGCGCGCCGACGAGGAGCGCGCCGCGCGCGAGGCGGCCGCCGAGGAGGTTCCCGCCACGCTGCGCGTCGAGCGCGGCCCCGGCCTCCACGACGCGCCGACCTCGGAGCTGCGGACCCTCGACGCCGCGGAAGCGTCCGCCTACGCCACCGCGGCGGCGCCCGCTCCGGCGGCGCGCCCCGCGGCTCCTCCCGCGGTCGCTCCCGCCGCCGGCGGTCGCGGCCTGCGCATCGCGGGGCTCGCGGCGCTCGCCGCGGCGGTCGCGGTCGGCGGCTGGCTGCTCTGGCGCGGCATGACCGGCGGCGGTGGCGACGAGGCCGGCGGCGGCGCCGACCCCTATCGCACGGCGCTCGCCGCCCTCGCCGGCGGCGACGCCGACGGCGCCGCGCGACGCCTGCGCGAGCTGCTGCTCGAAAACCCGAAGGAACGGGCGGGCTACCTGCCGCACTTCTACTACGGTCAGGCGCTGGCCGCCCTCGGCCAGTGCGAGGAGGCGCTCGCGGCGCTCGCGGAGTCGGAGAGCCAGGGCGTGCTGGTGACCAGCCCCGAGGGGGCGATGGTCGCCTCGGTGCGCGCCCGCTGCGCCGCCCTGCCAGAGCTCGACAGCCAGCTCGCCCCGGTCGAGGAGGCGCTGCTGCTGCTCGATCGCCAGATTGCCGAGATCGAAGGTTCGAAGACTTCGAGCGAAGTCGCCGCGCTCTGGCGCTCGCGCGCCGACCTCTCGGCCGACTACGATCGGGCGCGCGCGCTGGCGAGCGAAGCGCGGCAGCTGGCGCGCCAGGCGCGCGAGTCGGGCGACCTCGACCTCGCCTTCCAGGCCGCCGACCGCGCCGCCGACGCCCGCGACCGGTTGACGGGCGTGCTGCGCGCGATCGACGGCGCCCTCGGCCGGGCGCTCTCCGAGTAGCTCTCCGGCTCCGGAATCAGCCGCGCGACGGCGCCAGGACCAGCTCGCCGGCCTCGTGGCCGGCGTAGCGGATCGGGGCGAGCTGCGGGGTCTGGGCGAGGCCCATCTGGCCGGTCTTCCAGGCGACGCGAGCGGCGACCGCCGAGAACACCTCCGAGGCGGTCATCGGCCGCTCGGCGAGCTGCAGCACCGACAGCAGCGCACGCGCGAAGATCGAGTGGACGCCGTCGCCGCCCTCGTCGAGTACCGGCTGGAGGCCACCCGAGGTGAAGACCATCCGCGACCGGGTGGCGCCACGCGGCGGAGTCGACGCGAGGTCGAGCCCGGTCGACGCGAACGCTCCGGCGTAGCAGGAGTCCGAGACGACCAGGATCCGGCCGGCCGAGAAGGAGCCGAGGATCTTGGCCACCGCCTCGTTCGGGATCCAGGTCGAGGCGTCCTCGGCGCGCGCGTCGACCGGCAGCCAGTAGCCGCGCTGCCCGCCCTCGGTCATCCGGCCGTGGCCGGCGTAGTAGACGAGCAGGTCGTCGTCGGGCCCGAGCCCCTTGCCGATCTCGTGCAACGCCTTGACCGTCTCGAGGAAAGTGGCGTCGGCGACGAGCGTCGTGCGGTAACCGAAACGATCGCGCAGCACCCGCGCCACGGCCTCTCCGTCCGAGCGTGCCGTCTTCAAGGCCGGCATCTCGCGATACGAGCCGTTGGCGACCACCAGCGCGAACGAGCGGCGCGGGGCGCCCGCCGGGCGCGGCGTCGCCGCCGCCGGCGTCGCGCTCGCGGCCGGAGACGCTCCGGCCGCGACGAACTGGAGCTCGGCCGAGGCCTTGCGGCTGGCGCGGTCGACCGCGACGAAGCGCACGATCGTGCCCGGTTGGGCGTCGACCTGGACGCGAAAGTAGCCGTCGCGATCGATCTCCACCTCGCGGCCGTCGGCCAGCAGCGTCGCCGGACCGAGCGGCGCGGCGACGCGGCCGACCACCTCGGCGCGCGCCGGCGCGCCGCCGGGCAGCGGCGCGACCGCCGGACCGCGGGTCGCGAGCACGTCGGGTCGGACGAACTGGATGGTCGGACCGGGGCGACCGGCGAGGTCGGCGGCGGCGAGCGTGGTCAGCTGCTCGCCCGATCGCGACGAAGCCTCGAGCTCGGCGAGCAGTCGGCGGTAGCGCCCCTGCGCGGCCTCGAGCTCGGCGACACGGCGGCGGCGCTCCTCGACCTCGCGCACCGCCGCCACCGCCTCCGGCGCCGGCTCGGGCGCGGGAGTCGCGGCCCGGGCGGCCTCCTCGCGCGCACGCGCCAGCTTCACCTCGGCCTCGCGGGCTCGCCCTTCGGCGGCGGCGAGCTCGGCGCGCGCGCCGTCGAGGTCGCCGGTGACGCGCTCGAGCTCGGCGCGCGTCGCCTCGGCCTCGGCCCGGCTCTTGGCGAGCTCGGCCTTCAAGCCCTCGATCTCGCGCTGGGCGTCGAGGTCGACCGGTGAGGTCATCCCCGCCGCCTTGCGGTACCAGGCGAGCGCTTCGCTCGGGTCCTTGTCGACGCCGAGGCCCTGTTCGTAGAGCGCGCCGAGATTGGTCTGCGCGCGGTGGCTGCCGGCCTCGGCCGCGCGGCGATACCACTTCGCCGCCTCGGCGGGGTTCGCCGGGCCGCGCACGCCCTGCTCGTAGATCTCGCCGACGTTGTTCATGGCGTCGGCGTCGCCCGCCTCGGCTTGGGCGACCCAGGCCTGGAGCGCCCAGGCGTTGTCGCTGGTGTCCTGGGCGTGCTCGCCGCCGCGCAGGCCGCACTCGTGGGCCGAGAGGCGCGCGACGCGCCTCGGTGCCGCGAACTTGGTGTGGCGGCCCAGGCTGCGCACCTTGGCCGGCAGCAGGCAGTCGACGATGAACAGATCCTCCGGGTGCCGGACTTCCGGCTCCGCGGCGGCGGCGGGCAAGGCGAGCATCGCGCCGAGGGCGGCGACCCCCAAGAAGACTCGGGGCACAGCGGCGAGCAGCGAGGGGCGACTCATGGCGTCCTCCGTCTGACGGGGGTCCCCATGATACGCCGGACCGCCGCAGTAGACTGGGCGACTTCCGCCATGGCGCTTCCGCTCTCGACCGGCTCCGCCCTCCACGCCCTCGCCGCGCGGCTCTACCGGATCCCCCGGAGCCTCGCGGGACCCGGCGTGCGCGAGACCCTGGCGATCCTCGCCGAGCACGCGCCGATCGAGCGGCGCGAGCTGCCGAGCGGCACGCCGGTCGCCGACTGGGAGGTGCCGCGCGAGTGGGTGCTGCGCGCGGCGCGGCTGACGGCGCCCGACGGGAAAGTGATCGCCGACGCCGCGGAGCACAACCTCCACGTCCTCAACTCCAGCGCTGGCTTCCGCGGCCGCGTCGCTCTCGCCGAGCTGCGGCCGCATCTCTTCTCGCTCCCCGACCGTCCCGACGTCATCCCCTATCGCACCAGCTACTGGCGCGAGAGCTGGGGCTTCTGCCTCCCCCACCGCGTCGTCGAGTCGCTGTCGAAAGGGGACTACGAGGTCGCGATCGACGCCGAGCACGTCGACGGCGCGATGTCGTGGGGCGAGGCGTATCTCGCCGGCGAGCGCCCGGACACCGTGCTGCTGTCGACGCACGTCTGCCACCCGCAGATGGCCAACGACAACCTCTCCGGCCTGGTGGTGATGACGGCGCTCGCCGCCGAGCTGGCGGCGCGGCCGCGCCGCCGCCTCTCCTACCGGTTCCTGTTCGCGCCGGGGACGATCGGCGCCATCGCCTGGCTGGCGACGAACGGCGAGAAGCTCGCCGAGATCCGCTACGGGCTGGTCACCGCGGGGCTGGGCGACGCCGGCGCCTTCCACTACAAGAAGACGAGGAGCGGCGCCGCGGCGATCGACTCGATCGCGCCGCGCGCGCTGCGGCGGGCCGGATTCGACGTCGCCGTCGAGGAGTTCGTCCCGTTCGGCTACGACGAGCGGCAGTACAACTCCCCCGGCTACGCGCTGCCGGTCGGCTCGCTGACGCGCACGCCGTGGGGGCGCTACCCCGAGTACCACACCTCGGACGACGACCTCGACTTCGTCCGGCCGGAGCATCTCGAGCAGTCGCTCGCCGCCTTCCGCGCCGTGGTCGACGAGCTCGAGAGCCGCGAGGTCTGGATCAACCGCAAGCCGATGGGCGAGCCGCGCCTGGGCAAGCACGGCCTCTATCGCGCCATCGGCGGCGACGACGCCGGCCGCGAGCGCGAGCTGGCCCTCCTCTGGGTGCTCAACCTCTCCGACGGCGACCACGACGTCGACCAGATCGTCGACCGCTCGGGCATTCCGGCAGAGCGGATCCGCGAGGCGATCGAGGCGCTCGCCGAGGCCGGATTGATCGAGCCGGCAATCTGAGATTCACTCGCCGCGGAGTGCGGCTCCAGCTCAGCGCACCGAAACCTCGTTGACGGTCAACGGTTGCAGCCAGACCTGCTCGCAACGCCAGCCCTGCTCGGGCGACGCCGGCGCGTTCGATGTCAGGACCGCGGCCCCCGGCAGGCGACAAAATACCCATTCACCGGATTCGACGGCCGGCACGAGTGCGGCCTCCGGGTCGGTCTGAGGTGCGACCTGGAACGAAATCCAGGTCCTGAACAGGCCGCCGTGGATCGACCCGCCGCGATGGAACGCGACGAACGAGTAACGTTCCCAGTCGTTGGCGGCCTCGGGCAGGAGCAGACGCAGGTCCGCCCCGACCGGGTCGACCACGACGGTGAAACGACCCTCGACAACCGGTGCCGACCCCACCGCCAGCGCGTAGCCCGGCGCGCCGACGACGTAGGAGACCTGCCGGACGCCCTTGGGGAGGTGGACCCGGACGGTGCCGTCGGCTCCGATCCGGAGTCTCGGATTGTTGCCCAGACCGGGGGCTCCCAGTGCCACGACGTGCGCGAAGCCACCGCTGACCGGACCCTGGAGAGACCGGACCTCGCCGACGACCTCGTCGCGTTCCACCAGGACGAGCGTCACTTCGGGGTTCCGTCCTTCCCGGATCGCGACGACGACCGGCTCGGCGCTCCCGATCTCTCCTTCCGCGCGGATCTCGTAGTCGCCCTCGGAGAGTCCCCGAAGGACCACTCGACCCTTCGTGTCCGTCTCGACCTGCTCGGGAAGCGAGCCCGAGATCCTCTCGAGCGTCGTCACGATCGCCTCGGCGGGTGAACCGTCCTCTCGAACGACCCGAATCGGCAGATGCGAATCGGTCAGCCGGATGTCGAGACGGGCCACTCCGCCCCCGGGAGGTTCCTCCACTTCCACACGCACGGTGCGTTCGAGCGGCGGCTCCTCGGAGCGCACGAAGACGCTCCACGGCCCCAGGCGCGGCAGAACGCCGACGAACTCTCCCTGCTCGTCGGTCGGGATCTCGACCTGCTCCGCACCATAGAGACCTCCGAAGAGGAGCTCGGCGGCGAGCGGCGCTCGCCCCAAGGTCACCGTCCCTTCGACCCATGGGGCGTCGACCCAGAGGTCGACCGTCTCTGCGCCCCCGACGACCTCGATCTCCTCTCCGATCCATGGATGACCGTCCTCGTCCAGGAGCTCGAGGTAGTGGGGTCCCGGCACGAGATCGGGAACCGTGACCTCCCCTTCGGGCGAGACGGGAAAGAGACCCAAGCGAGCGAAAGAACCGCCGGCTCCCAGTCGTCCCTTGGCGATCCGCACCGTCCAGGCTCCGCCGTTGGGCGGAGTCGGCGGCGAGGCCGAAACCCTCAGGCTGACCGGTGGCTGGAGCCGGAGTGGGTCCCTCATCTGCGACTCGCGAGCCTCGTAGACGTCGACCGTCAGGCGCCCGGAGCGCAGCTGCGCCTGCTCGCCCCAGAGCTCGTAGCGACCCGCCGCCAGATCGTCGAAGTGGAATCTCCCCCTCGGCGAGACGGCGCCCTGGCGAGTGAGCCGTTCCGCTCGCTCGTCGCCCCGACGCGTCGGGGCCACCCCTGCCGGTCGCAGGTAGATCCGCAACACCTTGGGATCGAGCGCGTGCCCGGGCGGCAGCTCCACGCCTCCGGCCAGGCTCGCACCCCGCATCCAGGTCAGGGTTCCGAGGTCGACGACGCCACCCGGCTCGCGCGCTTCGACTCCCCAGGCGTACTTCGCCACGAAGCCACGGGCCGCGATCGAGACGTCCCTGCGCCCCACCGGCAGCGGGCAGCTGACACGCGAGCTCGCCGGGTCGAACGCGCACGCAGCTTCCCCCGCAGCCTCAGGATTCTCGCTCCCGGCCACCGAAGGCTCGAATCGCAGCCGGGGTCCACCCCCGGGCTCGAATTCGATCTTCGCCATCCCTTCGGGGCGGAGCGTGGCGACCAGCGTCGTCGTCGGCCAGACGTCGAGCGTGACGGTCCGATCGCGGTCTGACGCGTCGAGAGCGACCAGGGACGGTTTCGACCAGAAGCCGGGAGATTCCACCGACAGCTTCCAGGCGCCACGATCGAGCGAAATCCGTCCGGACCCACCGCGCAGGCTCACCGTGCGCCGGTCCTCTCCCTGGTCCACGCGGTCCTGTCGAATCGCGACGACCGCCAGCTCGTCGGGCGACTGCTTGCCATGCACGCGAGCTTCGAGGTGAACGGAAGGGGGCGGCGAGGCCGCCGCCCCCGTTAGCGCGATCCAGCCGAAAATCGCGGGGAGCATCGACACGAAGTGCTCCTTGTTCAGGATTGGTCTAACCTACGCCGCAGAACTCGCCAAACTCGCTGCACTGACAGTTCGTCGAGACACAGCCGCTCAAACCAACATGGGCCCGAGCGCAGACCTCGCATCCGGTCACGAAATCACATCGCGGACAGTGGTTGGCGCTAGCCGGTGATCCGCCCACAGCCAACAAGAGAGCCAAGACCACGATGCACACCAGCGTACGACTCAGAGTTCTCATGATTCACCTCCGCAGTCCATCGCCCGTACGAAATTGTACGGGAGAAGTGTGGTCGAGCCCCTGAATGGCGCCGCCTCGAGTTGCTGGAAACTCCGCCAGCGAACTCGCGAAGTGTCGCTGGGAGCCATGGCTACCTCTGTCAGTTCGAAAAGGATGCGAAAAAAAAAAGCGAATACCGCTGTGAACCAATTCACACGTTTCGATCGAGGGACCACGAACCACTCTCGGAGTGCTATCGGACCCTTGCCAACCTGGCCCCAAATCTCCGCCAATGACTCCCGATAGGGCCCAAATGAATGGCGGTTGTCCTTCCCTCGTCGCCAGTGATCCTTACTCGTAGCGCAGCGCGTCGATCGGGTCGAGGCGGGCGGCGCGCGAGGCGGGGTAGAAGCCGGAGGCGATGCCGACGGCGATCGAGACGCCGAAGGCGAGGACGACCGACGCCGCGGTCACCACGGTCGGCCAGCCCGCCCAGGCGCCGACCGTGCGGGCGAGCGCGACGCCGAGGAGCGTGCCCGCGACGCCGCCGAGCAGGCTGATCGCGAACGATTCCGCCAGGAACTGGACGCGGATGTCGAGCTGGCGCGCGCCGACGGCACGGCGCACGCCGATCTCGCGCGTGCGCTCCATCACCGAGGCGAGCATGATGTTCATGATGCCGATGCCACCGACCAGCAGCGAGATGCCGGCGATCGAGCCCATCACCAGGTCGAACAGGCGCTGCGTGCGTCGGCTCTGCGCGAGCAGCGCCTCCGGGACGACGATTTCGTAGTCCTCGATGCCCGCGTGCATGCGGTCGAGCAGCGCGCCGAGCGCGGTCGCGGCGGCGGACATCGGCCGACCGCGCTCGAGTCGGACCACGATCTCGTCGAGCGGCGAGTCCTGCGGATCGCGATCGAACTTGCGCGCGGCGGTGGTCACCGGCATCAGCAGCACGTTCGCCGTCGGCGCCAGCGCGACCCCTTCGAACCGGTCCTCGTCGCCGCCGGACTCGGCCAGGACGCCGATCACCTCGAGCCAGACGTCATTGACCTTGATCCTGCCGCCGAGCGCCGGGCCGTGGCCGAACAGCTCGCGGCGCACCTCGGGGCCGATCACCGCGACCTGCGCATGCTCGCGTTCGTCGAGCGCGTCGAAGAAGCGCCCCTCCGTGACCCGCAACGCCACCAGCCGCGGCCAGGAAGCCGGAACGCCGAAGACCCGGGCGCGGCTCCGCGCCGAAGACGCGAGGATCTGGTACGGCTCGATCTCGATCTTGGACGCCACGTCGATTACCCCCTCGAGCCCCTGCCGGATCGCGTCCGCGTCGCGCTCGGCGAGACCGGGCGAGCGACGGCGGGCTTCGGCGAGCTCCTCCTGCTCGAGCTCGAGCGCCCGCACCACCAGGTTGTCGCGCCCCAGTCGCTCGATCATCGCCAGCGCCTGCCGCTCGGCGCCGGCTCCGATCGAAAGCATGGCGATCACCGCGCCGACCCCGAAGACCACGCCGAGCGTCGCGAGGCCGGCGCGCAACCGGTGCGCGGCGAGCCCCGCCCACGCGGCGGCGAGGGCTTCCCTCCACCTCACGCCGGCCCCTTCGCGCCGGCTCCCGGCCGTGCTTCCGAGGGCGCCTCCGCGGCTTCGTCCGCGCCGAGCAGGACGACGTCTCCCTCCTCGACGCCGCCGCCGAGGGCGGCGATTCCGCCGCCGACACCGAGGACTTCCACCGGCACGGTCTCCGTCGCGCCGTCGCGGAGGCGCAGGACGATCTTCGAGCCGCCCCGATCGCGCAGCGCCGGGAGCGGGACTCGCAGAACCCCCGGACGGCGCTCGATTTCGATGCGGGCACGGACCCGCTGCCCGGGCTTCATCAATTCGGGCTCGGTCTTCTCGAGCGTCACCGTGGCGCCGAAATACTGCACCGGCACGTGGCGCTGGCGCGGCTTGGCGACCTTGTCGACCCGGGAGACCTCGCCATGCCAGGTACGGTCAGGGTAAGAGTCGAGCCCGATGCGCGCCCGCGCTCCGGCCGCGAGACCGCCGGCGTCGGCTTCGAGCACCCAGACCTCCGCCTCCATCTCGGAGAGATCGGGGATCTCGGCGACCGGCTGACCGGGCCAGACCGTGTCGCCCGGTCGAATCGTCTCCAACCGCCAGTCGCGGCGGAAGACCACCAGGCCCGCGTGCGGCGCGACCAGCGCCAGGGCGTCGAGCCCGGCGCGAGCGCGGTCGAGTCCGCGCACGGCTTCGCCGCGCTCCAGCGCCAGCAGCCGGCCTTCGCCGCGGGCGACCCGTTCGCGCACCTCGAGCGTCGAGGTCGCGTGGTCTTCCCGCTCGCGCGCGAGACGTGCGTCCATCGCCGACTCGATGCGGTCGTGGCGGGAGAAGATCCCCTCGTCGGTGGCCAGAAACCGCTCCGCCAGCTCCCGTTCCCGGCGGGCGATCTCGGCGTCGAGCGACGCTCCCCGCGATCCGGAGCGAGCCTGCGCTTCGTGCTTGGCGATCCGCGAATCCACCGAGGCGATGTCGTCCTCGGCCTTCTGCCGGGCGAGGTGCCAGGGGACGTCGTCGAAGCGGGCCACCACGTCGCCTTCGCCGACGCGGGCTCCGTCGGTCGCGAGCCAGGCGACCTTGAGCGGCCCTTCGGCCTCGACCGGCGCGTTGAGCGGCGTCGAGCGCCGGGCGCGCAGCGTCCCTTCCGCCACCACCTCGCGGACGAAGTCGCCGCGCGTGACGACCGCGGTCGCTACCGGCTCGGACCGCGCACAGGAGGCCAGCGCCGCCAGGCCGAGGGCCGCCAGCGCGCGACGCGGACCGAGCCCGCTCATCGGACCTCCCCGCGCGCACCGCGCACGATGCGATCGCCGGCCTCGAGCCCGGCGAGCACCTCGACTAGATCCGTCGAGCGCCGCCCGAAGCGGGGCTCGACGCGCTCCGACCCGCGCCAGGTGCGGCGCAGGACGAAGGCTCCCCGCGCGTCGTGCCGGACGGCGTCGAGCGGAATCCTCAGCACGTCGGCGATGCGCTCGCGCTCGATCTCGGCGCGGAAGCGCATTCCCGGACGCATCCGCTCCGGATCGACTCGCTCGAGCTCGATATCGGCGCGCGCGACCCTCCTCGGGTCGTTGCGCGCCTGCGCGCCGACCGTCGTCGATAGTCGGCGAACCGACCCGCGATACTCGACGTCGGGGTGGGCGTCGAGCCTGAGCCGGACCGTCATTCCCTCTTCGACACGCCCGAGATCGATCTCGGGCACCCGGGCGACGGCCGCCAGTCGATCGAGGTCGGGGATCGAGACCAGCTTTTCGGCACGCCACGCCGACTCCCCGACCCGCGGCTTCTCACCGCGCCAGTCGCTGACGTAGACGACCGTGCCGTCGCGCGGCGCGACGACGCTCATCGCGGCGACCGCCGCCTCGAGCGATTCGACGTCCGCGCGGGCGGCGCGATGGCGGTGGCGCAACTGCGCGATCTCGGCCCGGCCGCGCGCCTCGAGCGCCTCGCGCTCCGCGCGCAGGTGCGCCACCTTGCGCTCGGACTCGGCGAGGTCGATCCGCGCCGATGCCAGCTCGCGGGCGGCGACGAGCTCGGGCGGCACCTCGACGGCGAGCTGGCGGCGCCGAAGCTCCGACTCGGCCGCCGCGATCTTCAGATCGGCGTCGAGCAGCTCCTGTTCGAGATCCGCGCCGCGCTTGGTCATTCGCTCCGTGGCCTGGTCGGACTCACCGCGCCGCTGCTCGAGCCTGCGCTCGAGCTCCGAGGCGTCGAAGCCGAGGACCTGATCCCCCTGGCGCAGCTCCGCGCCTTCGGGCGCCAGGAACGAGATTTTGAAGTCCCAGACGTCGGGCAGCTGCGGCGGTCCCAGCTGCTCGGCGTCGCGCGCGACGAGCTCGCCTTCGACCTCGGCGACCAGGACGAGGTCGCCGCGCTCGACCACGGCCGGAGCCGGGCGCCGCGTGCCCGGCAGGGCCGCCGCGACGAGCGCCGCGAGGGCCGCCAGCGCCATCGCCGACGCCACGCGGCGGCGGCTCACGAGGCGGCTCCGGCTCGGCCCGTGACACGAACGCGATCGCCCGGCGCCAGGCCCTCGTCGACGACACAGGCCGTCGCATCGCAGGTTCCGAGCCGGACCCGGCGGCGCTCACCGGATCCGGTGACGACCCAGGCCCCCTCCGCGTCGCGCTCGACGGCGCCTCGCGCCACCTTCGCGACCTGGCGGATCGCCTCCCGGTAGACCTCGACCCGCACCGACATCCCCGGCCGGTGCTTCGCGACGTCGACCCGGTCGAGATCGACAACGGCGCGGAACGCGCGTCGCAGCGACGCGCGCGCCGGCTCGGCGGCGGTCGCGGAGATCTCGCGCACCCGGCAGCCGACCGCCTCGTCGGGAAAGGCGTCGAGCACGCATTGCGCCGACATCCCCGGAGCGACGCGGCCGTCGTCGACGTCCGGCAGCGACGCGACGACGATCAGCGATTCGAGCTCCGGAATCGTCACCACGGTCGTTCCGGGATATACGGCGTCGCCTGCTTCCAGACGCCGGCCTTCCCACGGATGCTGCCCTACGACCGCGACGCCCGAGCGCGGCGCGCGCAGGACGAACTCTTCCCGGCGGCGCTCGAGCTCGCTGACCTCGCGGCGCAGGCGCTCGAGCTCGAGGCGGCGAACCTCGCGGTCGGAGCGCCCCGCCTGCTCGGCCGCGAGCAGCTCGGCGCCGGTCTTCTCCCGCGCCACGCGCCGCCGCTCGAGCTCGAGGCGACGCTCCTGATGCTCGCGCACTGGAAGCAGTTCCGCGGGCACCTCGGCGGCCAGCCGGGCGCGCTCGAGCGCGGCTTGCGCTTCCTCGTGCGCGGCCTCCGCCCGCTCGAGCGCCGCCCGCGCATCGGCCTCGACCCGGGCGCTCTCTTCGATCGCTCCGAGCAGCTCGGTTCGGCGCTCCTCGAGGCGCGCGAGAACCTGCCCGGAGTCGAGCTCCGCGACCCGGTCCCCCGCGCCGACCTCGGTTCCGTCCTCGATCAGCCAGCGCAACTGGAGATTCCAGTCGTCCGAAGGCGGGACGACGAGCGCTTGGGCGCGCTCGGCGGCGAGCTCGCCGGTGAGCAGATGCCGGACTTCGACGTCGCCGGTGACGACTTCGGTCATCGCAGGGTCGGTCTCGCCGGTACCGGCGCAAGCGGCGGCGAACAGGAGCGCCGGCCAGCCGCGGGCCGCGCGGTGCCGGTTCGGCGTGCGAGCCATCGGGACGAGTCTAGCTGCAAGCGACGTGCCCCGCCACGATCGGTCAGCGGGCGCCGCGACCTCCAGAAGGCCGGCGTGCGGATCTCAGCCGCCGGCCGGGCCCGTCGCGGCGGCGAGCAGCGGCGCGTAGCCCTGATAGCCGACGAGGACGTCCTCGACGACGCCGTGCTCGTCGAGCACGAAGACGGTCGGGATCGCACGCACGTCGCCGAAGGGCGAAGGCAGGCCGTCGGCCGAGGCGATCGGGTAGCGGATGCCGTGCCGCGTACGCGCCTTCTCGAGCAGCTCCGGAGCCTCGTCGCTGATCGCCACCAGGCGGATGCGCTCGCCGAGCTCGTCGTGGAGGCGATTGAGGTCCGGAATCTCGCGCCGGCAGGGGCCACACCAGGTCGCCCAGAAGACCACCAGCGAGCGGGGACCGCGCGCGCCGTCGGCGACGGTGACCGCGCCGCCGTCGAGCAGCGGCACCGTGATCTGCGGCGCCGGCCGACCGTGCCAGTCGGCGAAGTCGCCGCCGGAGCCTCCCCCGAGCGAGCGCGCGACGAACAGGTAGAGGCCGAGGAAGGCGACCGCCGCCGCCGCGCCGGCCACGCCGACCACCACCCCCGCGACCGCCGGGCCGCGCGGCACCCGGCGGCGGCGCAGCGCGACGGCCCCGACGACGGCTCCCGCGGCGGCGGCCAGGCCGCCGAGCACCAGCGGGCTCGTCAGCAGCCCGACGATCGCCAGGGCGAGCGCGACGACCGGAGCGGCCGAGCTCTCGCCGGCATCCGGCGCGAGCGGCGCGGCATTCACGAGGAGGAGTCCCGGCCCGCCTCGCGTGTCGTGCGGGGGCGCAGCTCGATGCTCGCACGCGGCAGTACCTTGTGGTTCGCCGGCACGTCGACGGTGATCAGCGCGTGGGCGGCGACGAAGCAGTCGTCACCGATCGTCACCCGGCCGATCACCGCGGCGCCGGCGCCGAGGACGACGCGGTCGCCGATCGTCGGCATGTCCTCGATGCGCGCCATGGTCGGCGCGCCGAGCGTGACGTTCTGCATCAGCAGGCAGTCGCTGCCGATCACGACGCCGTTGCCGACCACGATGCCGGTGCCGTGCGCGATGCGCAAGCCGGGTCCGATGCGGGCCGCGGGCGCGATGTCGACGCCGGTCAGGAACTGGTTCCAGCGCGCCACCAGCGGCCCCAGCACCGGGATGCCGCGCGACCTGAACCAGTGCGCGATCCGGTGCAACACCACCGCCTGATATCCCGTCTCGAACAGCAGCGATTCGATGACGTACCAGGGCGCGCCCTTGGACTTGATCTCGCGCAGGCGGCGGGTGTCGGCCTTGAGGTTGTCGAACATCGGGAGGTGCCGGAGGCTGCGGTAGGGTAGCAGGGAGCTTCGAGGGAGATCCAGCCATGCGCGAGATCTGGGGGCTCCTCCCGGCGGCCGGCCGCGCCACCCGACTCGGGCTCGGCCGGCGCGGACCGAGCAAGGAGATCCTGCCGGTCGTGGCCGGGACCGACGGCGGCGAACGCCTGGCGTGTCAGGACCTGCTCGACAGCTTCCGCCTGGCCGGCGCGACCCGTGTCCTCGTGCTGCTGCGACAGGGCAAGTGGGACGTGCCGCGGCGGCTCGGCGACGGTTCCGAATTCGGGCTCGAGCTCGCCTACCGGGTGCTCGAACCGACGCGCGGCGTTCCGTTCACGCTGGCCGCGGCGGCGCCGTTCCTGGGTGATCGCACGGCGGCGCTCGGCTTCCCCGACATCCTGGTCCACCCACGCGACCTGCTGGCGCGGCTCGTCCGGCACCGCGAGGCGACGCAGGCCGAGATCGCGTTGGCGCTCGCCCCCTGCGAGCGGCCGCAGGCCTCCGATCTGGTCGACGTCGACTCCCGCGGCCGCGTGCGCGGCCTCGAGATCAAGCCCGAGACCACCCGCCTGAAATGGACCTGGGTCTTCGCGCTCTGGTCGCCGAGCTTCACCCGCTACCTCGTGCGCTGGTGCGAGGCCTTCCGACCACGCTCGGCCCGGCTCGGCCGCGAGCCGCACTTCGGCGACGTGCTCGCCGCCGCGATCGCGGAGCGCATCGAGATCTCCGCCCTCCCCTTTCCGGAGGCCCGACTGCTCGACGTCGGCACCCCCGAGACCCTCGCCCGGGCGCGCGGGGCTACCTGAGGTAGCCGAGGGCGCGCAGACGGTCGGCGAGCTCGCGATCGATCGTCACCGGCTGGCGCGGCAGTTCCGAGCGATGACGGATCTCCGCCGCGGTGAGCAGCCCCTCGAGCCAGCGCCGGTGGAGCGGCCGGTCGAGGATGCGGCTGTGTCGCTCGGCGGGATCGCTGCCCAGCGAGTAGAGCTGGACGGGGGCGCGTGCCAGCACGCTCTCGCGCCGGTCGAGGCGGATCAGCTTCCACTCCGAAGCGAGAATCGACGCCGCGCGATCCTCGTGGTGGGTCAGGAACGCCAGCGACGGACGGGAGGGACCCGGCCCCGGCCCTTCGAGGTCGCCGAGGAGACTGCGTCCCGGCAGCGCCGCCGGCCGCGGCAGCCCGGCGAGCTCGAGCAGGGTCGGCGTCAGGTCGATCTGCTCCGCCGGCCCGGGCAGGACGCGTCCGGCGCCGACGCCGCCGGGAAACCGGACGACGAACGGCACCCGCAACTGCTCCTCGAAGAGCGTCCGACCGTGGGTCCAGCTGCCGTGGTCGAACAGCTCCTCGCCATGATCCGAGGTCAACACGACGGCGGTGCGGTCCCCGATCCCGAGCCGCTCGAGCCGGCGGACGAGCGCGCCGAACGAAGCGTCGTTGGCGGCGATCTCGGCGTCGTAGAGCGCTCCGATCGACGGCGCCAGGCGCGCCGCCTCGGCACCCGCCAGCCGGCCGCGCTTCAGCATCGACCGGACGTGGCCGATCGAGAGGTCCGCGACGTCGGGTGCCAGCCTTCGCTGCCAGTTCTTGTCCGGAGTGTACGGATCGTGGGGATCGCAGGTGTGGACCACCAGGAAGAACGGTCGGTCCGTCGGCCGATCGGCGAGCCAGCGGAAGACGACTTCGTTGACCCGCCCCGACTGTACGTGCACCTCCTCCGCCCGCCGGCGTTCGGGCAGGTAGTGGAAGGTCTCGAAGCCCTGGCGGAAGCCGAAGCGGCTGACGACGTTGCCGTTCGTGGTCACCATCGCGGTCGCGTAACCGGCCGCGCCGAGCCGCTCGGCCAGCGTCTCGATCTCCTCGGGCAATCGGTCGGTCGAGTCCTCGGCGCGGTGCGCGATCGGCAACAGGCCGGTGAGCAGCGTCGCCATCGCGGGACGGGTCCAGCTCGACTGCGCGCGGCCCTCGCGGAAGAGCGTGGCGCCCGCGGCGAAGTGGTCGATCTCGGGCGAGGTCGGCCGCGGATAGCCGTAGCAGCCGAGACGATCGGCGCGCAGCGTGTCGATGACGTAGACGAGCAGGTTGGGGCGCGGGTCGAGGGTCGCGGCGGCGGTCGGGCCGGCCGGCGCGACGACGCGCGGCGGCTGGTGGAGGCGCAGGCCGCGGATCCGCACCTCGCCGCGTCCGCTCGCCCCCGAGACGGCGCGCACGAAGACGCGGTGGAGCCGGAACGGCGCGTCGTCCTCGGTGAGCCGCAGGCGGCCGGGGCCGCCGGCGTCGATCTCGTGCGCGACGCTCTGGTCGTCGGTGCCGCGCTCGATCTCGAGCACGGCGCCACCCCGGGCTTCGACCGCGTCCCAGGCGAGCCAGGCCGCCGCCGGCAGCTCGAGTCCCCAGTCGAGGGCGGTGCCGGCCGGCAGCACCAGCGCACCGTCGGCGTCGACCGACGGCGGCTCGGCGGTCCGGTCGCCGATGCCGGTCAGCCGCACGCCGTCCCATGCCACCGCCCAGGGCAGCTCCCCGGCGGCGGCGTGATGCCGGCCGTAGGCGAGCTCGATCCGGTTCTCGCCGAGCACCCAGGCCGCGCGCGGCACGTCGAACTCGACCTGCGCGGCGCGCGCCGGCAGCAGTCGGCGCCCGATCTCGCGGCCGTTGACCGAGACGGAGACCTGCTGCGGCGGGTCGTCGCCGAACCCGTAGGACCAGCCGCGCAGAGCCAGCCGGCGCTCGCGTTCGTCGACGACGTCGACCGTGAGCACCGAGCGCTCGCCCAGCCCCCAGACGTAGGAGCGCTCGGCATCGCGTTCGTCCGGGCCCCAGCCGGTCCAGAGCCGCTCGCGGGCGGCCGCTTCGCCGATGTCGATGACCCTCGTCTCGACCACCCGGCGCGCCGCGGGGAGCAGCACGGCGAGATCGCGAACCTCGGTCGGGAGCGGCGGCTCGGTGCGGCTGCAGGCGACCTGGGCGAGCAGCGCCAGCGTCGCCGCCGTGCGCAGGTGGCGCCGCACGGTCATCGCTCGAGGTCGAGGCGCTGGCCTTCGAGCGCGAGGCGCACCTCGCACCCCGAGCGCAGCGCGAGATCCCGCGCCAGCTCCTCGATCCCGGCGGCGCTGCGCCGCGGGTGGTGGTGGATCGGGATCAACCGGCCGACCTCGGCGCGCCGCGCGAGCTCGGCGACCCCCGGTGCCGCGGAGTGGCCGGTGCGCCCCGCGTCATCGTATTCGGCCTCGGCGGCCGTGAGCCAGACCTCGTGGAGCAGGGTGCCGACCCCGCGCGCGAAGCGGGCGGTCTCCGGATCGACGACGGTGTCGGTCACGTAGGCCAGGCGGTCGTCGACCCGGATCCCCACCGAGCCCCCCGGATGGCGCTGCGCCCGGACGCGCAGGCGGAACGGTCCGACCTCGAGCTCGGGGCCGCCGTAGGGGACGACTTCGACCGGCATCGGCCAGCGATCGAGGGTGATCGGGAACAGCGGCGGCGCGATCAGCCGGCCGAGCGCCTCCGGCCCGCCCTCGGTGAGCGGCGGCGCCGGCGCGAAGATCCGCACGCGCCGGTCCCGTGCCACGCCGGGCAGATAGGAGAGTCCGATAACGTGATCGAGGTGATAGTGCGTCAGCACGACGTCGAGTCGCTCGACGCCGTCGAGCGCCGCCGCCACAGGCTCCTCGAGCAGGCGGGAGACGCCGCTGCCAGCATCGAGCAGCAGCACGGCTGCCGAGTCGACGAGCAGGAAGCTCATCGTCTGACGACCGTGAGAGGGGATGAACCCGTTGGTTCCCAGCGGCAGGAGCTGCACGGGGGGCGCGCTCCCGCTCAGCCGCCGGTCGAGGCCGCGGCCGCGGCGATCCAGCGCAGGTCGGCGGCGACGGCGCCCTCGGCCAGCAGCTGGCGGATCCAGGCCAGCCGCTTGAAGCGGGGGCCGTCGAACTGTTCGCGGTCGAGACCGGCGGCGCGATAGGCGTCGGCCAGCTGCCGCGCGCCGCTGCGCGCGTTCCAGACGTACTCGAAGTCCGGGAAGAGCTCCAGCAGCTTCTCGCCGGAGACCCGGTAGTTGCGCGGATCGGGTCCGGCGCCCTCGGCGAAGGTCACTTCGCAGCCGGCGACCGTCTCGCCGACGATCTCGGCGAGGTCGCGGATCCGGTAGTTCTCGCCCGGCGGCACGACGTTGAAGGCCTGGGCGTGGACCTTCTCGGCCGGCGCCTCGAGCACCAGGCGCGTGACCCGCGCGATGTCCTCGGCGTGAACGATCGGCCGCCACGGCGTGCCGTCGCTCTGCAGGACGATCTTGCCGGTGGTCACCGCCCAGGCGACCAGGTTGTTGAGCACGATGTCGACGCGCAGCCGCGGCGAGGCGCCGTAGGCGGTGGCATTGCGCAGGTGGACCGGCGAGAAGCGGTCGGTGGCGAGCCGTTCGAGCTCCTCCTCGAGCCGGACCTTCGAGATCGCGTAGGCGGTCAGCGGCTGGAGCTCGGCGCTCTCGTCGAGGACCTTCTCGCCCGAGGCGCCGTAGTTCGAGCAGGACGAGGAGAAGACGAAACGCGACACGCCCGCGTCGCGCGCGAGCTCGGCCAGGCGCACCGATCCCGCGAGGTTGATGTCGTAGGTCAGGTCGGGATCGAGGTCACCGAGAGGGTCGTTCGACAGCGCCGCGAAGTGGACCACCGCGTCGAAGCCGGCGAGGTCGGCGCGCTCGACGTCGCGCAGGTCCCTGCGCAGGGAGCGCCAGGGCTCCTGCGGCCGGGAGCCCAGCAGGCAGCGCTCGAACAGCCCGCTGTCGAGCCCGACCACGTCGTGGCCGGACTCGGCCAGCAGTGGCGCGAGCAGCGAGCCGAGGTATCCGTGATGACCGGTGACGAGAACGCGCATGCGGACGATGTCTCTCCCTTCGGGACGCGCGGGGATTCTATCTCCGTGCGACCCGTCGGCCGGATTCAGCGCGGCGTCGTGGCCGGGTCCGCGGCGGGCAGCATGCCGAGCTGCCACATCAGGAAGATCCGTTCGTCGACGATCTCGCGCAGCTTCAGGTTGAGCGGCTTGCCCTGGCCGTGACCGGCCTCGCGGTCGACCCACAGCAACACCGGGCGGGCGTCCTCGACGCCGGCGGCGACCGCCTGCAGGCGCGCGGTCATCTTGCGCGCGTGCATCGGATGGACGCGGGCATCGTTCTCGCCGGCCGACAGGAAGACCGCCGGATAGCGCACTCCCGGCCGGACCCGGTGGTACGGCGAGTAGGCGGCGAGCCACCGGAACTGCCCGGCGTCGGTCGCGGCGCCGTACTCGGGGACCCAGTAGCGCGCCATCAGGAAACGCTCGTAGCGCAGCATGTCGAGCAGGGGCACCGCGACGATCGCCGCGGCGTAGAGCTCGGGCCGGCGCGTGATCGCCGCGCCGGTCAGCAGGCCGCCGTTCGAGCCGCCTTCGATCACCAGCTTCTCCGGGCGCGTGTAGCGGCGCGCGATCAGGTGCTCGGCGGCCGCCTCGAAGTCCTCGAAAGTGCGCTCCTTGCTCTCGAGCATGCCGCCGCGGTGCCAGGCCTCGCCGTACTCGCCGCCGCCGCGCAGGTGAGGCACGGCGAAGACGCCGCCGGCGTCGAGCCACTGGAAGAGCGTCGCCGAGAAGTAGGGAGACATCGACACGGTGAAGCCGCCGTAGCCGTAGAGCAGCGTCGGGTTCGATCCGTCGAGCGCGAGCCCCTTGCGGTGGACGACGAACATCGAGACCTTGGTGCCGTCCTTGGAGGTGAACCACTCGAGCTTCACCTCGGCGCTCTCGGGGTCGACCGGCACCGGCGGGCGCTCCCAGAGCTCGGGCTCGGCTCCGGGTTTCGTGAGGTCGACGCGGAAGATCGTCGTCGGATAGTTGAAGCTGGTGAAGCCGACGTAGGCCTCGGTGCGGTCGGCGCGAGTCGAGATCGCGGCCGAGCCGATCCCCGGGAGACGGACCTCGCCCCGCAGCTCGCCGTCGAAGCCCCAGACCTCGAGCGCGTTCGCCGCGTTGCGCAGCACCTGGAGCACCAGAGCGTCGCGGCCGAGGGCGGTCGCCTCGATCACGGTGTCGGCGCGCTCGGGGACCAGCGTCTTCCAGTTCTCGCGTGACGGGTTCGCCAGGTCGACCGCGACGATCCGGCCGTTCGGCGCCTCGAAAGTCGTGGACATGAACAGGGTGTCGCCGACGATCGGCCCGCCGAACTCGGCGTCGAGGCCGACCGCGACCGGGATCCGCCGCGGCTCGCCGCCGGCCAGGAACTCGGCGACCGGCATCACCCACAGATCGTTGGTGCGGGTGCCGGTGTAGTAGACGAGACCGAGCCAGCGGCCGTCTTCCGAAAGAAACTGGTACGGCCCGTACGTGGTGGCGAGGCGCGCGTCCTCCTCCGGCCGGAGCTGGCGCAGAACCAGGCGGTCCTTGGCGATCGGGTCGCCCAGGCGATGGAACATCACCTGCCCGGAATACGGGTTCTCGCTGTCCGAGAGGTTGCGGTAGAAGAAGCCGCTGCCGTCGGGGAGCCAGTCGACGCCGCGCACTTTGTCCGGGATGACGTCGGCGAGCGCGCGACCGGTGTCGACTTCGAGCAGCCGGAGCTCGGTGTTCTCGTCGCCCGAGCGGTAGCTGCCCCAGGCGACGACGCGGCCGTCGTCCGACGGCTCGAGCCACTCGATCGCGGTCAATCCGCTCGGATCGACCTTCGCCGGGTCGAGCAGCACCCTTTCCTCGCCGCGCGCGCCGGTGCGCCAGTACCAGACCGGCTGGTTCTGGCTGCCTTCGCGGCGCGGATAGAAGTAGCGGTCGGCGCGCATCTCGGGCTTGCCCACGGTCGAGACCTCGAGCAGGGGCTTCAGTTTCGCCTCGAGCTCGGCGCGGCCCGGCAGGCCGTCGAGGACCGTTCGGGTATGGGCGTTCTGGGCGTCGGTCCAGGCCGCGACCTCGTCGGTCATCCTGCCCATCTGCGCCGGGTCGGAGTTGTCGCCTTCGAGCCAGCGATAGGGGTCGGCAATCCGCTCGCCGTGGAGCTCGTCGACCACCTCCTCGGTGCGGCTGACCGGGGGTGCGGGGACGGCGGCTCGAGCGGCGAGGGCGACGGCGGCGAGGACGAGCAGCGACAGCGCGAGCTTCATCGGCGGACTCTCCCGGTCGGTGCGCAGGGGGTGGCCGCCGGGGGCGGGCGGCCGGGAGGGAATCTACCACCGTGCGGTATCCTGACCGCGTCGGAGGTGTCGTCGTGAAGCCCACTGCCCAGGACGTCGAGCTCTCTCGCGACGTCGACGCGATCGTCATCCCCCACGGCTATCGCACCCACCTGGCGAAGGGGACGAAGCTGCGGGTGCTGCAGACCCTCGGCGATTCGGCGACGGTGACCGCCGATTTCGGCGGCCTGTTCCGGCTCGACGGCGACCAGCTCGACGCCATCGGCCTCGAGGCGCCGGAGCGCACGGAAACCGAGGCCGCGCCCGACCGGCCGCTCGAGGACCGGGTCTGGGACGAGCTGCGCACCTGCTACGACCCGGAGATCCCGGTCAACATCGTCGAGCTCGGCCTGGTCTACGACTGCCGGGTCGACGAGCCACGCGCCGACGGCCGGCGCGACGTCCACGTCAAGATGACGCTGACAGCTCCCGGCTGCGGCATGGGCGACGTGCTGGCGTCCGACGTCCAGAAGAAGGTCGAGCTGCTGCCCGAGGCGGGCAAGGTCGACGTCGAAGTGGTCTTCGACCCGCCCTGGAACCAGAACATGATGAGCGAGGCGGCCCGGCTCCAGCTCGGCTTCTTCTGAGCCCGGCCGCGTAACATTTCGCCGGTTCCGGAGTAGAACCGGTGAAAGGCCATGAACGCCGAGCTCGCCCCCGTCTACCCCGATGTCCGCGTGACCGTGCGCAGCCGCAACCGCTGGGCGGTGGCGGCCGCGGTGCGCCAGGCGTTGCGCCGGGCCGGCAAGGACGACGGCGAGATCGACCGCTTCGTGCGCGAGGCGGTCGCAGCGGAATCGCCCGAGCGGCTGCGCGACGTCTGCCGGCGCTGGGTCAAGGTCCAGATTCCCAGCTGACGCCGGGTCGGCCGGAGTCCGGAAACCCTGGCGGCGGCGCTCCGGCTCGGCTCCCACGGCTCGCCCGGAAGTCAAAGCCTTCGAAGAACCAGCCGGGCTCGCCGGGGCCCCTCACGCCTCCGCGCCGCCGCCAGCGTTCCCGGACTCCGGCCGTCGTGACCACCGTGGTCGTTGTCGACACCAGCCTCGATGAAGATCGAAGGGTCAGGGGCGGCGTCGGACAGCTCGCGGCAACAGCGCTAGAGTCACGCGGATCGTGTCCGATCCCGCCGTGGCGGCCTTCGCCGCCGAGCACCCGGAGCTGACGGTCCGCGAGCGCTGGCTCGACGCCGGCGGAGTGCGTCTCCACCTGGTCGAGGCCGGACCGCCCGACGGCCCGCCGGTCCTGCTCTTCCACGGCTTCCCCGAGTTCTGGTGGGGGTGGCGCCGGCAGCTGCCGGCGCTCGCCGCGGCCGGCTTCCGCGTCGTCGCCCCCGACCTGCCCGGCTACAACCTCTCCGACAAGCCGCGCCGCCTGGGCGCCTATCGCCTGGACCGCCTGGCCGAGCTGGTCCCGGCGCTGGCCGACGACCTGGGCGCCGCCGCGCTGCCGCTGGTCGGCCACGACTGGGGGGGCGCGCTCGCCTGGTGGTCGGCGCTCTGCCACCCGGAGCGGATTTCGCGCCTGGCGATCCTCAACGCGCCGCACCCCTCGGTGCTGCGACGCGCGCTGCGCTCGAGCCCCCAGCAGCGCAAGCGCAACGTCTACATGCTCTATTTCCAGCTCCCCTGGCTGCCCGAGCGCAAGCTCGCCGCCGGCGGCTACCGGCCGCTGCGCTCGATGCTCCGGCGCACCAGTCGGCCGGGGACCTTCGACGAAGCCGAGCTCGAGCGTTACGCCCAGGCCGCCGGCCGGCCCGGCGCGCTCGGCGGCATGCTCGCCTGGTACCGGGCGGCGCTGCGCCGTCCGGCGCCGCGGCCACCGCACGCGCGGGTCGAGCCCGAGACGCTGATCCTCTGGGGCGCCGAAGACGTCGCTCTCGGCCGCGAGCTGGTCGCGCCCTCGGCCGAGCGTTGCCGCTCGGCGGAAGTGGTCTGGTTCGAGTCGGCCGGCCACTGGCTGCAGCACGAGGAGGCCGACGAGGTGAACCGGCGGCTACTCGCCTTCCTGGCGCCGAACCGGTAGATTCCCGGCCCGCATGCGACGCATCCTGGTCACCGGCGCGCTCGGTCAGATCGGCTCCGAGCTCGTCCCCGCGCTGCGCGCCCGGCACGGCGAGGACGCCGTCGTCGCCTCCGACATCCGCGTCCCGTCCGGCAGCGCGACCGACGGTCCGTTCGAAGTGCTCGACGTCACCAACTTCCGGCAGCTCCAGGACCTGGTGCGGCGCCAGGAGATCGGCACCATCTTCCACCTCGCCGCCCTGCTCTCGGCGACCGCGGAGGAGCGCCCCCACGTCGCGTGGGAGATCAACATGGGCGGTCTCTACAAGGTGCTCGAGGTGGCGCGCGAGAACCGCTGCGCGCTCTTCCACCCGAGCTCGATCGCCGCCTTCGGCCCGGGCACGCCGCGCGTCGCCACACCGCAGGACACCCTCCAGCGCCCGAACACCATCTACGGCGTCACCAAGGTCGCCGGCGAGCTGCTCTGCGACTACTACGCCAAGCGCTTCGGAGTCGACATCCGCGGTCTGCGCTTCCCGGGGCTGATCTCGCACGTCGCGCCCCCCGGCGGCGGCACCACCGACTACGCCGTCGCGATCTTCTACGACGCCTTGAAGTACGGCCGCTACGAGTGCTTTCTCGGCCCGGAGACCCGGCTCGACATGATGTACATGCCGGACGCCATCCGCGCCGTGGTCGAGCTGATGGACGCCGACGGGACCCGGCTCGTCCACCGCAACGCCTTCAACCTCGCGGCGGTCAACTTCACCCCCGAAGAGCTCGCGGTCGAGATCCGCAAGCACCTGCCCGGCTTCACGATCGAATACGACGTCGACCCGGTGCGCCAGGCGATCGCCGACTCCTGGCCGCAATCGCTCGACGATTCGGCCGCGCGCGCCGAGTGGGGTTGGCGCCCGCGCTACGACCTCGCCGCGATGACCGCCGACATGCTCGCGAAGCTCCGCACGAAGCTCCGACTGCCGAGCTGATTCCAGCGTCGAGGTCGTTGTCTCGAGCGACCTCGGACGTTCCGCCGGCCGGAGTCCGGGAACGCTCCCGGCGGCGCGGAGTGGTGAGAGGGGCCCCGGCGAGCCCGGCTGGTTCTTCGAAGGCTTTGACTTCCGGGCGAGCCGTGGGAGCCGAACCCGGAGCGCCGCCGGGAGAGTTCCCGGAGCTCCGGCCGACCCACCCCCTTCAAGTTTCAGGGACAGGCAACGAAACTCGGCAAATGGGGACAGGCGAGTCGACGGATCTCCCCACGACGATTCCCGGAAGGCCTTGCTCAAGTCCTCCGATTCGAAGGATTTGGCAGGTCGATCCAGCTCGGCGGCCGGGGGGATTTCCTTGCCTGTCCCCCGAACTCGCCTGTCCCCGAAACTCCGGGAGGAGGGAGGAGGGGCGGATAGGATCGGGCCATGCCCCACGACCGATTCCTGACGGCCCTCGGGGCCGAGCTCGCCACCCTCGACGCGCGCGGCAACCCCAAGCGATTCGAGTCGGTGATCACCGGCGTGATCCCTGCCGCCGACGGCTTCGGCCCCCGCTACCGGCTCGCCGGCCAGGGCGACCGGCCGTTTCTCAAGATGAACTCGAACAACTACCTCGGCATGAACCTGCGCCCCGAGGTGATCGAAGCCGAGGAGCGCGCCTCGCGCCGTTACGGCGCCGGCCCCGGCGCCGTGCGCTTCATCAGCGGCACCTACGAGCCGCACGTAGCGCTCGAGGCGAAGCTCGCGGCGTTTCACGGCCGCGAAGCCGCGATGATCTTCTCCTCGGCCTACGCCACGATGATCGGCACCTTCGTGCCGTTCGTCACGCCCGAGACCGCGATCGTCTCGGACGAGCTCAACCACAACTGCATCATCAACGCGATCCGCCTCTCCCGCCCGAAGGAGAAGCGCGTTTACCGCCACAACGACATGGCCGACTTCGAAGCGAAGCTGCTCGAAGTGGCGGGCGCCTGCCGGCGCGCGCTGGTGATCACCGACGGCATCTTCTCGATGCGCGGCGACCACGCCCCGCTCGCCGAGCTGATGGCGATCGCCCGCCGCCACGACGAGGCGTTCCCGGAGAACGTCGTCGTGCTGGTCGACGACTCCCACGGCGTGGGCGCCTACGGCCCGACCGGCCGCGGCACCGAGGAGCAACTCGGCTCCGGCCCTTCGGACCTGCTGATCGGCACCCTCGGCAAGGCGTTCGGAGTCAACGGCGGCTACGTCGTCGGGCCGCGGCCGGTGATCGACTTCCTGCGCGAAACCGCGCCGATGTACATCTACTCCAACCCGATCACCCCGGCCGAGGCCGCCGCCGCGCTGGCCGCGGTCGAGCTGCTCGACGGCCCGGGCGGTCGCGAGCTGATCGCCCACCTGCGCGCGATGACCCGCCGTTTTCGCGACGGCCTGATCGCGCTCGGCCTCGAGACGCTGCCCGGAGAGCACCCGGTGGTGCCGCTGTTCGTTCGCGACACTCCACGCACCGCCGCGCTCGTCGCCCACCTGCGCGCGCGCGGGATCCTCGCGACCGGTCTGAGTTACCCGGTCGTGCCGAAGGGGGACGAGACGATCCGCTTTCAGATCTCGGCCGACCACAGCGCGAAGGACGTCGATCAGGCGCTCGCCGCGCTCGCGGAGTTTCCGCCAGCCTGAGCCCCGGAACGCCGGTTCGCCGCGCTGCGGCGGATGCCGGTAGAATCGCGGCCCCGCGCCCGCCGGGCGCCACCGACCCCAGGAGCCCGCCATGACCACCACGAACCGACCCGTCCTGATCTCCGGAGGCCACAAGGGGGCCGAGGCGGAGTTCGGCCGCGCCGCCAAGCGCTGGGGAATCGACCAGACCACGCTCTCCTTCGAGGGGCACGCCATGGAGTGGCCGGTCTCCGTGCGCAAGCTCTCCGACACCGAGCTCGCCGAGGGCGACGTCTCGATGGAGATCGTCTCGAAGCGCATGGGCCGCGGCTACCACGAGGCCGAGAAGATCCGCCGCGTCGTGCAGTCGATCTACCACATGGTCAACGGCGCCTGGCAGGTCTTCGTGGTCGGGATGATCCAGTCCGACGACACGGTCAAGGGGGGCACCGGCTGGGCGGTCGAGCTCGCCAAGATGTTCAACCGCCCAGTCTGGGTCTTCGACCAGGCGCGCCACGAGTGGTTCCACTGGCAGGGGGGCCACTGGGAACCGGACGCTCCGGTGATCGGAGACCGACCGTTCGCCGGCACCGGCACGCGCAACCTCTCCGACGAGGGGCTCGCCGCGATCGCCGAGCTGTTCCGTCGCTCGTTCGGCGAGCCGAAAGCCTGACGAGCCATCGCCTCAGTCGGATCGCGCCGGCGCGTCCTCCCGGCGCAACTCGTAGCGTCGCATCGGATGGAGCGGTCCGGCGAGGTGGGAAACCACCCGGAAGCCGAGCCCATCGAGCAGCCGCGCCGAGGCGACGTTCGGTTCGTCGACCGTGGCGACGACGCGCGGCGCGCCGAGGTCGAACGCCATCTCCACCACCGCGCCGACCATCTCGCGCGCGTACCCCTGGCCGGTGGTGCCGGGCGCGAGCGCGTAGAGCAGCTGCGGATCGGACGGCCCCTCGTAGAGCCGGAAGCCGGCGACGCCGATCAGGCGGCCTCCCCCCGGGTGCGCCCGCACGGTGAACAGGCCGAGCGCTCCGCGCTCGAACAGCGCGTCGCTGGCGCCGATCTCGCGCTCGACCCACGACCGATCGACCTGCGCGTCGTCGAGCAGGTAGCGGCGCACCGCCGGCTCGCGGAAGAGCTGGTGCAGCTCCTCGACGTCCGTCGTCGCGATCGGTACCAGACGGAGGCGTCGGGTCGCCGGCATCCGGAGACGATACCCCGCCGACTCAGGGCGCGGAGACGAAACGTCCGAACGCGGCGGCGGCGACCTTCGGATCCGCCGCCGCGTGCTCGGGGCAGTCGAAGCGGAAGGCGCCGTCGCCGAGGGGTGCGTCGAAGAAGGCGCAGTGGTGGGGACGCGACGCGTCGTCGTGGATCCGCGGCCGGAAGGACCGGCAGGTCGCGCACCAGCGGGCGGCCGGAATCGCGCCACGCTCCTGGAGCTCGTGGATCAGCCGAACCAGCAGGGCCAGCAGCGCTCGCTGGTCGACGGCGGGCAGCGCCGCGGTCGCCTCGGTGAGAAACCCCGGCCAGGTCGCGCACTGGCCGGCCACCCGCTCGCCGCGTTCGGTCAATCGCAGTGCCAGCCGGCGACCGTCGCCTGCGCGCCGGGACTTCTCGACCAGTCCCTTCTCGACCAGCGCGCCGATCGCCTCGCTGGCGGTCGCCGCGCCGATTCCGAGCGCGTCGGCCAGCTCGCCGAGGGTCGCGCCGCGCCGACGTGCGAGCAGGTCGGCGAGCTGCCCCTGGGTCGGCGTCAAGCCGACCGCCGCCGCGCCCTGCCAGGCGTGGTGGCGGACGGCCACCGAGAGGCGGGAAATCGCGACGGCCACCGCGGCGGCGGGCTCGGCGTCGGCGAAGGCGGGGCGGTCGGCCTCGGGATCCATCGTTTCGCACTCCGAAATTAGCCTCCGGGTGCGCCGAGGTCAACTTCCTCGCCGCAACGCGTCAATCCATGCCGCACCTTGACGTTCCCCGGGCGGGGTGCGAGGCTGTTTCCATGAGCCGCGCCGCCCGCTCCGAGACCCTCGTCGCCATCGCCCGTCCCGACCATCTGAAGCGGCTCCCCGAGTTGGCTCGGCGGGTCGTCGCAGCGGGGCGGGAGCGGATGCTGGTGCGCTCGCCATTCGATCTCGAGCCGATCGGCGAGGTGCCGCGATCGACTCCGTCGGACGTCGTCGCGGCGGCCGCCCAGGCTCGCCGCGTTCAGGAGGACTGGGCACAGCGACCGATCCCGGATCGCGCGCGGGTCTTCCGCCGCTTCCACGACCTGATCCTCGATCGCCAGAGCGAAGTGCTCGATCTGATCCAGCTCGAATCCGGCAAGGCGCGCGCCCACGCCCACGAGGAGGTCGCCGACGCCGCGATCGTCTCCCGCTACTACGCGCATCGCGCCGAGGATCTGCTCGCGCCGCAGTCGCGCCAGGGGCTGGTGCCGGGCGTGACGCAGACCTGGGAGTACCACCATCCGAAGGGGCTGGTGGCGATCGTCGCGCCCTGGAACTACCCGCTGTCGATGGGGATCACCGACGCCATCCCGGCACTCCTCGCCGGCAACGCGGTGATCGAGAAGCCCGATTCGCAGACGCCGTTCACCACGCTCTGGGCGATCGACCTGCTGGTCGAGTGCGGCCTGCCCGAGGGGCTCTGGCAGGTGGTCTGCGGCGCGGGCCCGGTGCTCGGCCCCGAGCTGATCGCGGCGGCGGACTACGTCCAGTTCACCGGCTCGACCGCGACCGGTCGCACGATCGCGCGCCAGGCCGGCGAGCGGCTGCTCGGCTGCTCGCTCGAGCTCGGCGGCAAGAACCCGATGCTGGTGCTGGCCGACGCCGACCTCGACGCCGCCGTGGCCGGTGCCGTGCGCAGCTCGTTCTCCTCGGCCGGCCAGCTCTGCGTCTCGACCGAGCGCCTCTTCGTCCACCGCTCGCTCCACGACCGCTTCCTCGCCGGCTTCGTCGAGGCGACCAAGAAGCTGCGGCTGGGCGTCGGGCTCGACTGGACCTACGACGTCGGCACGCTGACCTCGGAGAAACAACTCGCGACCGTCCGCGCCCACGTCGAGGATGCGGAAGCCAAGGGCGCGAAGGTCGAGGCGGGCGGGCGCCACCGCCCGGAGGTCGGGCCGCTGGTCTTCGAGCCGACGATTCTCTCGGGCGTCACGCCGGGGATGACGCTGTGCGCCGAGGAGACCTTCGGACCGGTGGTCTCGGTCTACCCGTTCGAGTCGAACCACGAAGTGATCGAGCGCGCCAACGATTCGCGCTACGGCCTTAACGCCTCGATCTGGTCGCGCGACACCGAGCTCGCCCGGCGCATGGCGACGCGGCTCGCCTGCGGCACGGTCACGATCAACGAGACCTACACGGCCGGCTGGGGCTCGGTCGACGCGCCGATGGGCGGCTTCAAGGACTCCGGGCTCGGCCGCCGGCACGGCGCCGAGGGGCTGCTCAAGTACACCGAGTCCCAGAACGTCACGATCCAGCGCGGGCCGGCGCTGGCGCCGCCCAAGGGGGTCCCCGCCGAGGCCTTCGCGAAAGGGCTGACCGGCGCGCTGCGCGCGCTCAAGCGCGTCCCAGGGGTGCGCTGATGGCCCGCCGCGTCTTCCTCACCGGTTTCCCCGGCTTCCTCGGCTCCGAGCTGGTGCGCCGGGTCCTCGGCCGGGACGGCGATGCGCAGTTCGTCTGCCTGGTCCAGGAGAAGTTCGCGCCGTTGGCGCGCGAACGCGCCGCGGCGATCACCCGCGAGGCCGGCGTCCCCGCCGCGCGCATCGAGCTGGTCGCCGGCGACATCACGAAGAACGGGCTCGGCCTCGCCGACGATCGTGCCGCGGCGCGCGGGATCACCGAAGTCTTCCATCTGGCGGCGGTCTACGACCTGACCGTGCGGCGCGACGTCGGCATGCGGATCAACGTCGACGGCACCCGAAACGTCCTCGACTTCGCGGTCAAGGCCCCACGGCTCGAGCGCTTTCACTACGTCTCGACCTGCTACGTCTCCGGCCGCTTCCCCGGCATCTTCCGCGAAACCGACCTCGAGCGCGGCCAGAAGTTCAACAACTTCTACGAAGAGACCAAGTACCTCGCCGAGCTCGACGTGCGCGCCCGCGCCGAATCCGGACTGCCGGTCACCATCTACCGCCCGGGCATCGTGGTCGGCGACTCGCGAACCGGCGAGACCCAGAAGTACGACGGCCCCTATTTCATCCTGCGCTGGCTGCTCAAGCAGCCGACGGTCGCGGTGCTGCCGGTGCCGCCCGGCGTCGACCGGATGCGGGTCAACTTCGTGCCGCGCGACTTCGTCGTCGGCGCCATCGACGCGCTGTCGACGCTGCCCGCCGCCCTCGGCCAGTGCTACCAGCTCGCCGACCCCGATCCGCCGACCATCGACGCCACGATCAGTCACATGGGCGAGGCCGCCGGCCGCGTCGTCGTCCGCATCCCGATGCCCGTCGCGGTCGCCAAGGCGGCGATCGACTGGGTGCCGGGCGTCTACCGGCTGATGGGGATCCCGTCGGACGCCGTCGACTACTTTGCGCAGCCGACCTTCTACGACACCACCAACGCCACGCGCGATCTCGCCCCGCTCGGCATCGCCTGCCCGCCGTTCGCCTCCTACCTTCCGCGCCTGGTCGAGTTCGTCCGGAAGCACCCCGAGATCTCCGCCGCCGCGATGATCTGAAAAGCCCGCCGGCCCCTCTGCTAGCCTCGCTGGCGTATGCCCGAGTGGACTTCCGCGCTCCTCGCCGTGGCCGTCGCGGCCGGCGTCTTCCTGTTCGTCCGGACCATGGTCCGCCGGCGGCTGGCGAACGCCACGGCACTGGCACGCGCCGAGGCGCAGGCCGAGTTGGCGACGGCCAACGAGCGGCTGCGCGGCCGCGAAGAGCAGCTCGCCGCGGCGCGCACCGAGCTCGAGGCGGCGCGCGCCCGCGGCGACGGGCTCGCCGCGCGCGAGTCGGACCTGCGCGCGAAGCTCGCCGAGGTCGAGACCCGGCTCGCCGAGGAGCGCGAGCAGGCCGCGCAGAAGCTGGCGCTGCTCGAGACCGCCGAGACCAAGCTCGCCGACGCCTTTTCGCGGCTCTCGCGCCAGGCGCTCGACGCCAATGCCGACTCCTTCCTCCAACTCGCGCGCCAGGCCTTCGAGACGCTCCAGACCGGCGCCCAGGGGGACCTCGAGCAGCGCCGGCAGGGGATCGAGGCACTCCTCGCTCCATTGCGGGAGCAGTTGACGCGCTACGACCAGGGCGTGCGCGAGCTCGAGCGTTCGCGCGAGCAGGCCTACGGCACCCTCTCCGAGCAGGTGCGCGGTCTCGCCGCGACCCAGGAGGGGCTGCTCAAGGAGACCGGCCGGCTGGTCACCGCGCTGCGGCGCCCCGAAGTGCGCGGCAACTGGGGCGAGGTCCAGCTCAAGCGCGCGGTCGAGTTCGCCGGGATGCTCGAGTTCGTCGACTTCCTGCCCCAGGAGACGGTCGACACCGCCGACGGCCGGCTGCGCCCCGACCTCGTCGTGCGCCTGCCCGGCGACAAGCGGGTGGTGGTGGATGCCAAGGCGCCGCTCGACGCCTACCTCGCCGCGGTCGAGGCCCCCGACGACGAGGCCCGCCGCGTCGCGCTGATGCGCCACGCGCGGCAGGTCCGCACCCACCTCGGCCGGCTCGCCGAA
The DNA here is from genome assembly GCA_045862895.1 of Acidobacteriota bacterium. Lineage (GTDB taxonomy): Bacteria > Acidobacteriota > Thermoanaerobaculia > Multivoradales > JAGPDF01 > JACTMI01. The sequence continues at coordinate 137,033 of BTUO01000003.1, read as the reverse complement.
AAGCGCTACTGGGACCAGTTCGACACCGCGCCCGACTTCGTCGTGCTGTTCCTGCCCGGCGAATCGTTCTTTTCCGCGGCGCTCGAGCAGGACCCGACGCTGATCGAGGACTCGTTCCGCCAGAACGTGCTGATCGCGACCCCCGCGACGCTGGTCGCGCTGCTCAAGACGGTCTTCTACGGCTGGCGCCAGGAGTCGCTCGCGGCCAACGCGCGCGAGATCTCGGAGGCCGCGCGCGAGCTCTACGAGCGACTGCGCGTCTTCGCCGAGCACTTCGGCGGCGTCGGCAAGGGACTGACGGCGGCGGTCGGCGCTTTCAACCGCGCGGTCGCCTCGTTCGAGACCCGCCTGCTCCCCCAGGGCCGCCGCTTCGAGACGCTGGGCCCCGCCGCCGGCCGTGAGCTGCCGGAGACCACGGCCGTCGAAGCGACGCCGCGGCCGCTCACGGCGACCGGCGCGAACGACGAATCGGAGGACTGAGCTCGGCCGTCAGCTCGTGCGGCGGCCGCCGCGGCGCGCGCCGCCGGCGGGGGCGCCCGGGGGCGCCCCGGCGACGAGGTCGGTGTTCGGGTTCTTGATCTTGTCGGTCTCGGAGATTCCCGAGACGATCTCGATCTGGATGCCGTCGGAAAGACCGGTCTCGACGTCGCGCCGCTCGAACTGCTGGGGCGCGGTCTCGACTTCGACGTAGGCCTGCTCGCCGTCGAACTGCAGCAGCCCCTCGTCGATCGCCAGCACCTGCTCGCGCTTGTCGAGGACGATGTCGGCGTTGGCGCTGTAGTTGGCGCGCAGGAAGACGTCGGCCTGGGGCTCGACCGCGGCGCGGATCTCGAACTGGATCGCGCCCTCCTCCTCGATCCCCTTGGGGGCGATGTGCTCGAGCTCGGCGCGGATTCTCGCCTCGGGCAGCGCGCCGATGGTCAGCAGCAGCTCCATCCCCTCGCGGATCTTGCCGACCTCGCTCTCGTCGACCGTCCCCTCGAAGACCATGTCGGACATGTCGGCGACGGCCGCGATCGTCGTGCCTTCGTTGAAGTTGTTGGCCTGGATGACCGAGTTGCCGACCTCCACCGGCACCTCGAGGACGATGCCGGAGATGGTCGCGCGCACGAGGGTGGTCGCGAGGTTCGCCACCCGCTCGCTGGTGCCGCTGCGCACGATGTCGAGCGCGTTCTTCGCGGCGGCGAGCTCCTCCTTGGCCTGGTCGAGCGCGAGCTGCGCCCGGTCGAGCTCGGAGCGCGAGACGGTCCCCTCCTCGAACAGGCGTTGCTGACGGCCCTGCTCGCGCTCGGCGTCCGCGAGCTCGATGCCGGCCCGATTGAGCCGCGACTCGGCGTCGGAGAGCCGTGCCATGTCCGGGATCACCCGCACCCGGGCGACCAGCTGCCCCTTCTCGACCGGCTTGCCCTCCTCGATGTAGAGCTCGTCCACGATGCCCGGGACCAGCGGCTTGATCGCGACCTCCTTGCGCGGCACCACCGACCCGGTGGCGACCGTCTTCTGCACGATGTCCGTTCGTACCGCCGTCGCGGTGTTGTAGACGACCGGCTTCTTGCGCGACTTCTGGAACAGCACGTAGCCGGTCCAGGCCATCGCCACCACGAACGCCAGCCCGAGGACCACTCCGAGAGCCTTCTTCATCACTCCTCCACTCCGATCATCGAATCCGACGCCCGGACCGGCTCACTCCGAGCGCAACGCCACTACCGGGCTCACCGAAACCGCGCGCTGGGCCGGAATCAGTCCGGCGACGGTGCCCGCCGCCACCAGCACGCCGATCGCGAGCAGCGCGTCATCGAGCATCACGCCGGGATCCTTGAACATCCCGGGCTGACCCGAACCGCCGGTGCTGGCGAGCAGCCCCGACACCCCCTCGAGCGTCGCGACGCCGGCGGCCAGGCCGAGCAGGCCGGCCGCGGCGGTCAGAACGACCGCCTCGAGCACGATCTGCCCGATCACGCTCGCCGGCCGCGCGCCGATGGCGCGGCGCAGACCGATCTCCTTGGTGCGCTCGCGCACGACGATCAGCATGATGTTGGAGACGCCGATCGCTCCGGCGGCGAGCGTGCCGAGGCCGACGATCCACATCAGCGCGCGGATGCCCGCGAACAGCCCCTGGATCTTGCCGAACTCCTCGCCCAGATTGAAGCTGCCGATGCCGCGGCGGTCGTCGGACGCCACCTTGTGGCGGGTACGCAGCAGTTCGAGCACCTGGTCCTCGACCTGCTCGACCGCGACGCCCGCCTTCGCCGTCACCGCGAACCAGTGGACCTCGTTGACCGCGTTGAACGCGTTCTGGAACGTCGAAAACGGCACGTAGATCGTCTGCGCGTCGCGCTCGCCCTGGTTGCCGGTGTTGCGCGAGCGGAACACTCCGATCACCTTGAACCAGACGCCGTTGATCTCGATCGCGTCGCCGATCGGGTTCTCCCCGTCGGGGAAGAGAACCTCGACGACGCGGGTTCCGACAACGGCCACCTTGCGCGCGTCGTCGACGTCGTTGCGGTTGAGCAGGCGACCGCGATCCAGCAGCACCGACTGGATGGCGAAGATCTCCGGATGGTCGCCCATGATGGTGAACGCTCCGGTTTCGCCGCCGCGCCGCGCGGTCGCGCCGCCGCGCCAGCCGCCGCGCTGCAGGCGCGGCGCCACCACCGCTGCGTCCGGCACCTGGCGACGGATCGCCTCGGTGTCCTCGTTGGTGAAATCGACCGAGCGGCCCGCGGGCAGTCCCGCGAAGGGCTTCGAGGTGCGCATCCCCCAACAGAAGAAGCTGTTGGTCGCGGTTCCCTGGAACCCGGCCATGACCCCGTTCGACAGTCCGTTGCCGGAGCCGAGCAGCAGTACGAGCAGGAAGATCCCCCAGAAGACGCCGAAGGCGGTGAGGAAGGTGCGCAGCCGGTTCTTCGCCAGCGCGTGACCGATCTCCTGCCAGTGGTCGAGGTCGAACACGGATCCCCCCTACTCGTCGCGCAGGGCGACCACCGGTTGGACGGAAGCCGCCCGCCGCGCCGGGAAGAACCCGGCGACCGCCCCGGCGACGACGAGCAGGACCGTCGCCCAGAGCGCGACCCTGAGATCGACCTGCGGATTGCGGAAGAACGACGACTCCGGCGGCAGGTACTTCGACACCAGCTCGAGCACGCCGACGCCCGCGGTCAATCCGAGGTAGCCGGCGACCGAGGTGATCAGGATCGCCTCGGCCAGCACCAGGCCGACGATCGAGGAGGGTGTCGCGCCGAGCGCCTTGCGGATGCCGATCTCGCGCGTGCGCTCCTTGACCGCGACCAACAGGATGTTCGAGACGCCGACGACGCCGGCCAGCAGCGTGCCGATCCCGACCACCCAGACGAACAGTCGGATGCCGCTCAACAGCTGGACGAAGCGCTGGAAGTTCTCGACCGCGTTCATCACGAACACCGCGCCCTTGTCCTCGACGTCGAAGTCGTGGTTGTCCGCGAGGATCTGCCGCACTTCGTCGACCATCACCTTGCTCTGCTCGAGCGAGGCCTCGCCGGTGGTGAACAGGATCTGGTTGACCCGGTTCCTGCCGTTGAACGCCCGCTGCGCGGTCGAGATCGGCAGGTAGATCATCTCCCGCTCGCTGTCCGAACCCTCGTCGTCGAAGATGCCGACCACCTTGAAGGCGATACCGTTGATCCGGAGCTCCTCGCCGACCGCCCGGTGCGCGCCGAACAGCGCGTCGCGCACGAGCGTGCCGATCACCGCGACCTTGCGGAAGTCGCGGATGTCGAGCTCGTTGATGTAGCGCCCCTCGACCACCTTGGTGCGCTCGAGCATCTTGTGGCCGGGGTGGACCGAGCGGATGGTGAAGCTGCCCGACTCCCCGCCCCAGGTCACCTGCTGGTTGCCGAAGATCCAGAAGCGGGCCGAGGAGTACTCGACGCCGTCGATCCGCGTGGTCAACTCGTCGTAGTCGCGGTTCTCGAAGCGGATCGAGCGTCCGGGCTGCAGGCCTTTGTACGGCTTCGAGGTGCGGCCCTGGGAGACCCAGATGCTGTTCATCGCGTCGTCGCGGAACTGGTACTCGACGCCGTGAGCGAGCCCCTGCCCCGAGCCGAGCAGCACCACCAGCATGAAGATCCCCCAGGCCACCGCGAAGCCGGTGAGCGCCGTGCGCAGCCGGTTGCGGCGGAGGGTGTCGAGAATCTCCTGCCAGGTGTCGAGATCGATCATCCCCGGCGTCTCGTCACGCCCCGGCGACCGACGCTGCGACGTCGGCCTCCTCGCGGACCTCGGGGTCACGTCGTTCGTTGGCGCGGTCCCAGTCGATCCGGCCGTCGACCAGGTGGATGATCCGGTCGGTCATGCGCGCGATGTCGTGCTCGTGGGTGATGATGATGACGGAGACGCCCTCGGCCTGGACCCCCTGAAGCGCCTTCATCACCTCGTAGGAGGTGCCGGAATCGAGCGCTCCGGTCGGCTCGTCGGCGAGCAGCACCTTCGGGCGGGTGATCAGCGCGCGCGCGATGGCGACCCGCTGCTGCTGGCCGCCGGAAAGCTCCCGCGGCAGATGACCGGCGCGGTCGCCGAGCCCGACGCGTTCGAGGTACTCCGCGGCCACGCGGTTGCGCTCGCGCCGTGCCACCCTCTGGTAGAACAGCGGCAGCGCGACGTTCTCGGCCGCGGTCTTGAACGGGATCAGGTGGAACGACTGGAAGACGAAGCCGATGTAGCGGCTGCGCAGCTGCGCGGCACGCGCCTCGGAGAGGTCCGACATGTCCTCGCCGTCGAGGTGGTAGCTGCCCTCGTCGAAGCGGTCGAGCAGCCCCAGGACGTTCATCAGGGTCGACTTGCCCGAGCCGGAGGCACCCATGATCGACACCAGCTCGCCGGCGCCGACCTCGAGGTCGATCCCCTGGAGGACGTGGAGCCGGTTCGACCCCATCCAGTAGCTCTTGTGCAGATTGCGCAGTCGGATCATGTTCACCGGTCGATCAGGCACGGCAGGGACACCTCCCCCCACCCCTTGCATACGCCGAGCCATCGGAATGGTTTTGCCGGCCGGAGCCGGGGGGAAGATCAGCGCCCGCGCGGGCCCTTGCCCGGAGGCAGGATCGGGATCGGGAAGGGGGTGACGATGCCCGACGGCTCGCCCGCCGGCCGCACGCGGGCGGCACCTTCCTTGTCGACCTCTTCGATCCGCACGATGGCGTGGAGCGGAAGGAAGAGGCGCCGGGCATCGCCGTACTCGGCGCGCAGGCCTTCCTCCGCCGGATCGACCACCACCGTCGAGCGCGCGCCGAAGACCAGCTCCTCGACCTCGACGAAGCCGAACAGACCGCCCTGGGAGACCTGCCGGGCGTAGAGCTCGACGACCTGCCCCTGACTCTGGAAGACGATCTTGTAGAGGGTCGGCTTCTTGCGGCTCATGCCGGCGGGATCGTAGCAGAGGGCCCGCGCGTCGCCGGAACCTCGAGGAAACGGGCGCGCTCCGCGGGCGTGGGGATCCGGCACGCGTCGAGCCGTCCGAACCAGGCGAGGCGCCGACGCGCGACGAAGCGGTAGACGAGGTCACGGATCGGACGCGGCACGACGCGGAGCAGCACGGTGGCGCGCCAGCCGCCGCCGAGGCGGGCGAGGATCGCGAGCGCCGCGTCGGAGCGCACGCGCACGCGCTCGCCCGGAGTTCCCGGCGCCTCGACCAGGACCATCGTCTCGTCGATCGGGGGGAGCCCCGGGTGGCGCCCGCGCACCGCCGCGGCGACCTCGCCCTCGAGCGGAGCGAAGGCGAGCGCGCCTCGGCCGTCGCGGGCGATCAGCCAGCGCACCGAGGCGTCGCACATCCCGCAGCGACCGTCGAACAGCACCCAGACGGGCCGGCCGTCGCTCACTCCGCGAGACTACGCGGAGCGGGCGACGGCCGGAAGGGTCCGCCGGGTGGACGCCTCAGTAGCGGTAGTGGTCCGGCTTGAACGGACCGTCGGCCGGCACGCCGATGTACTCGGCCTGCTTCGGCGTCAGGGTGGTCAGGCGCACGCCGAGTTTCTCGAGATGGAGGTGCGCCACCTTCTCGTCGAGCTTCTTGGGCAGGACGAAGACCTTGCGGTCGTACTTGCCGGCGTTCTTCGCCAGGTCGATCTGCGCCAGCGCCTGGTTGGTGAAGCTCATCGACATCACGAAGGAGGGATGGCCGGTGGCGCAGCCGAGGTTGAGCAGGCGGCCCTCGGCGAGGATCAGCACCGAGTGGCCGTCGGCGAATCGCCACTCGTCGTACTGCGGCTTGATGTTGATCTTCTCGACCTTGCCTTCCTTCTTCATCTTCTCCAAGCCGGCCATGTCGATCTCGTTGTCGAAGTGGCCGATGTTGCCGACGATCGCCTTGTCCTTCATCTTCGTCATGTGCTCGGCGGTGACGACGTCGCGGTTCCCGGTCGCCGTGACGAAGACGTCGGCGTCGCCGATCACGTCCTCGATCGGCCGCACCTCGAAGCCGTCCATCGCGGCCTGCAGCGCGCAGATCGGGTCGATCTCGGTGACCACCACGCGCGCGCCCTGCCCCTTCAGTGCCTGGGCGCATCCCTTGCCGACCTCGCCGAAGCCGCAGACCACCGCGAGCTTGCCGGCGAGCATGACGTCGGTGGCTCGGTTCAAGCCGTCGACGATCGAGTGGCGGCAGCCGTAGAGGTTGTCGAACTTCGACTTGGTCACCGAGTCGTTGACGTTGATCGCCGGGAACAGCAGCTTGCCGTCGCGCTCCATCTCGTAGAGTCGGTGGACGCCGGTCGTCGTCTCCTCCGAGACGCCCTGGATCGCCGGCACGATGCGGCGGAAGCGCTCAGGGTCTTCCTTCTTCAGCCGGCCGAGCAAGGCGAGCACGATCGCGTACTCCTCGTTGTCGGCGGTCGCGGGGTCCGGCACCGCTCCGGCCTGCTCGAACTCGAAGCCCTTGTGGATCAGCAGCGTGGCGTCGCCGCCGTCGTCGACGATCTGGGTGGGTCCGAGGCCGTCGCCGAAGTCGAGGGCGCGCGCGGTGAAGTCCCAGTACTGCTCGAGCGTCTCGCCCTTGAAGGCGAAGACCGGGATGCCGGCGGGCTTCTCCGCCGTGCCGTTCGGCCCGACCGCGACCGCGGCGGCGGCGTGGTCCTGGGTCGAGAAGATGTTGCAGGAGACCCAGCGCACGTCGGCACCGAGCGCGTCCAGGGTCTCGATCAGCACCGCGGTCTGGATCGTCATGTGGAGCGAGCCCATCACGCGCTGGCCGGCGAGCGGCTTGGCGGCTGCGTACTCGGCGCGGATCGCCATCAGGCCGGGCATCTCCTGCTCGGCGAGGCGGATCTCCTTGCGCCCCCACTCGGCCAGCGCGAGGTCGGCGACGTGGAAGTCGAGCTTCTTGTCGGTGGCGACGGTCATCGGGTCATCCTCTCTTCGGTTCGACTGCGGTTCGGGACTTCTTGAAACTCGAAGACAAAACGGTCTGTTCGAGACCTGACTGCGGAGCGGCCGCGGGTCCAGTGGAGCGGTGGCTGGTTGCGCGGCGACCGAAAGGCGGAAGAACGTTCTGTTGAGGGGCGGGGTTCGAGGCCTTCGTGGCTGCGGCCCGGACGCCGCGGTGCGCGAGGCCTTGCGGAGAGGCGGAGACGTTTTCGCGAGCGGGCCTCGTCGCGTTGGTTCCGGCGATCGTGGACTCTGGCTCGCGGCCGGCGCGCGGCGCGGTGGGTCGCGAGGCGGCGGCCAGGAGGAGGGCGGGGCCCTTGCTCTCGGGGTCGGTGGGCAGCGGCGAGCAGGTCACGGCTTCGAGGCCGGCGTCGGCGAGCAGCGCCGCGAGCTCGGCGGCGTCGAAACCGTTGCGGCGCTGCCCCATGCGGCGGCGGAACTCCTCGCGGTCGTGGCGCAGCAGGTCGACGACCACCGCGCGGCCGCCGGGTCTGAGCACGCGCGCCATCTCCGCGACTGCGATCTCGGGGGCTTCGATGTGAGTGAGCGCCAGGAGCAGCAGCGCGGCGTCGCACGCTCCGGTCGCGATCGGCAGCGCTTCGAGCTCGCCCTGGCGCAGCTCGACATTGCCGCCCGGCGCGGCGGCGGTGCCGATCCGGCGGTGGGCGGCCTCGAGCATCTCGGGCGACAGATCGACCGCGATCACCTTCGCCACCCGCGGCGCCAGCAGCGCCGCGACCGAGCCCGAGCCGCAGGCGAGGTCGGCAACGGTCCAGCTCGAGGGCAGCAGGGCGCGCAGCGCCTCGTCGGTGAAGCGCTCGCCGTAGAGCTCGCGGCGTAGGTGGTCCCACTCGTCGGCGACGCCGGCGAAGAAGTCGCCCGAGCCGCGGCGCCGTTCGAGACAGCGCGCCAGCCGCAGCCGGTCGTGCTCGAGCGCCGGCCAGCCGCGCATCTCCTCGCGCGCGAGCTGCCAGAGCCGCAGTGCCGGCGCCGGCAGGTCGCCGTCGAGCATCCGGTAGAGGTTGGCGGTGCGCTCGCCGCGCGCGGCGATCCAGCCCTGGTCGGCGAGCACCTTCAGGTGGCGCGAGACGGTCGACTGCGGCAGCTGCACGATCTCGGCGAGATCGCTGACCGCGAGCTCGTTGCCCTCGAGCAGCGCCAGCAGGCGCAGCCGCGCCGGTTCGGCCAGCGACTCGGCCCGCGCGACGAAGGGTTCAGGGGTCGGAGGCATATTCATCCGTAAATCCGGATTAAAGGATACATATGAGTCGGGCGCCCGTCAAGGGGTGGGACCGGACGGCGCCATCTCGGACCTCCGCCGGTGGCATCCATCCTGCTCTCCTCCGTCTCCGGAGGCCGAATTCCGAGTTTCCGGGCCTCCGAGGAGGAGTCATGGAGAAGCGTCCCCTGCCCTGCCTGCTCGTCGCGCTCGCGACATTCGCCCTGCCCGGCCGGGCGCCGGCCGGCGATCTCGGCCCGCTCGAGCCCCTCGCCGACCTGCACCGCGCCGTCCGCGAGGAGCTGGGGCTGCCCGAACCGCTGATCGTCCGTCTGCTCGAGGCCGGGACCCCGGACGAGCAGCTGCCGGTCGTCGGCCTGCTCGCCCGCGAGCTCGGCCAGACCCCCGAACGGATCGTCGAGCTGCACCGTACCGGCCTGTCATTCCTCGACATCACGATGCGCTTCGGACGCGGACCCGAGATCTTCTACGTGCCGATCGCGGTCGATCCGGGACCGCCCTACGGCAACGCCTGGGGCTACTACAAGAAGACGCCCCGCGCGCGCTGGAACACGATCCGGCTGACCGACGTCGAGATCGTCGACCTGGTCAATCTGCGCGTCGCCGCCGACCACTACCGGGTCGCTCCCGAGCGGATCGTCGAGCTGCGCCGCGCGGGCAAGCCGTTCGGCGACATCCACCGCGCCTTCGCCGCCGAGACCGGCCGCCACGGCCGTCCGGCGGCCGCGGCGGATCGCGGTCACGGCCCCGGCAAGCCGGACAAGAAGCGGGACAAGAAGCACGACAAGAAGCCGGGCGGTCCGCCGCGCTCCTGAGCCGGCTCGGCGGTATCCTCCGCGCGGGCGGCCGTAGCCGCCCGCGCCCATGACCTTCGCCGACCGCGTCGTCCTGCTGACCGGAGCTTCGAGCGGCATCGGCCGCGCGCTCGCCCTCGAGCTCGCCGGCGAACGCGCGAAGCTCGCTCTGGTCGGGCGCGACGCGGCCGCGCTCGAAGCGGTCGCCGACCTCGCCCGGGCGCGCGGCGCCGAGGTGCAAGTGCTCCCCGCCGACGTCGGCGTCGAGAGCGACGCCATCGCGATCGTCGACCGGACGCTCGCCGCCTTCGGCCGGCTCGACCTGCTGCTGGCGAACGCCGGGCAGGACATGTGGGCGCGGCTCGACGAGGTCTCCGACCCCTCGGTGTTCGAGCGGCTGGTGCGCGTCAACTATCTCGGCCCGGCCTGGACCACCTGGCGCGCGCTCCCCCACCTGAAGGCGAGCCGCGGCCGCATCGTCGTGATGTCGAGCCTCGCGGGGCTCACCGGCGTGCCGACCCGCACCGGCTACGCCGCCACCAAGCACGCGCTCCACGGCTTCTTCGATTCGCTCCGCGTCGAGCTCGCCGGCAGCGGCGTCTCAGTCACCCTGGTCTGCCCCGACTTCGTCCTCTCCGAGATCCACCGCCGCGCGCTCGGTCCGGACGGCCAGCCGCTCGGCGCGAGCCCGATGCAGGAGTCGAAGATCATGACCGCCGAGCGCTGCGCCGAGCTCGCGCTCGCCGCCGCGGCCAAGCGCAAGCGCATGGTCCTGCTCTCCGCGCGCGGCAAGGTCGGCCGCTGGGTACGCATGTTCGCGCCGGGGCTCATCGACCGCATCGCCGCGCGCGCCGTCGCGCGCGGGCACTGACTCTCCGCGTCGGCTCGTGCAGCTACGTCGCTACGGCGTGGTGCTCGACCACTGCGAGGTATCGCCCGATTCGAAATCTTCCTGGAGAAGGGGAGTGAGGCGCCCACGACGCATTGCCCTTGATGTCCACTCGCATCCGGCTGGCGCCTTTGGTCATCCTTCGCCCTGCGAGAGGGCCTCGTGCATGTAGTCCATCAACCGGACAAGGCCCTCGAACTCGCTGAAGTCCGGGAAGCTCTTCGCCAGGAGTCGAGGCGAGCTGAGCTGGATCCGAGTGAAGAGCGGCGCTCGGACCTGCCCTCCGCGGCGCAACTCCTCGAGCGAAACGAGCACCGCGACGAGCGGGCCATCCGAAGAGATCGGGATGACGTCGCCGACACGGGAACGGAGCCGGGCCTCGATCGTCGGGGCGTCGTATTCCGCGAGGCCGTACTCAACGACCAGGCGAACCAGCTCTTCAGCCGCGCCAGCCGTGAGCTGCCGGCTCCTGCTCACAGGCGCCGCTCCACCAACGACGCCGTGGGTGACTTCGAGGCGCCCGTCGCCGTAAAGGCTCATCGACGTCCGATCACCGGTGCTCGCCCACTCCTCCTCGACGAACAGGATGACTTTGCCGGGATCGATCGAGGTCCGGAACGCCACGTCAGACCCAGCCGAGGCGGAGACGGCCGGCGCGCTCGAGAGCAGCGCAAGCGTCAATGCCGCACCTGCGAGAAGGAACCACTTGGACCCTGACGGGTTTCGGCGGCTCATGAGCGCCTCCTTGTCGAACCCACCCTAGGAAACCTGTAGGTCGGCGTCAATCTAGCCTCGCCCGAGCAGGGAACCGATCGTCCCCTCGTGACTTGCACCTCCGCTCCAACCGCTCTCCGGCCGCCATTGAGCTCGCCGCCCCGCGCCTTGCCCCTTGCAGCACCAGACCTACGGGAAGGCGGGCGCAGAGTCGTTCGCCACTGGGATGCCAAGTTTGTACCGTCGCGAGCGGACCGCGTCCAGACTTCGGCGAAGCCGTCTCGCCACGTCGCGATCCGGGGCGGTCCCCAGGAGTCGGTCGTCCTCGGCCGTCCAGCGGCGCACGGCGAGCCCGAGCTCGGCACGGATCTTCGCCACGGTGGTGTTCGAGAGGTCGAATCGCCGGCAGGCCTCGACCACGGGGAGGCGGGCGATTTCGCGGAGCTCGCGCTTGCGCACGACCGCGCGAGCCCGGTCGCCGAGGGTCGAGCGGATCCCGAGCGCGAGTCGCTTCGCTCGCACCGTCGCGGCCGAGACCCCGAGCCGCTCGGCGACCACACGGTCCGGCAGGCTCCCCTGGAGTCGGATCGAACGCTTCGTCCACCGAATGGGTCGGCGTGCCGGCCGGAAGGATGCGATCCCCAGTGACCGGCGCTTGCGCACGACCGCCGTGACGGAGATCCGCAACCGCTCGGCGAGAGCGGCGTCCGACATCGAGCCGATCAACGCGATCTCACGCCGCGTCCAGGGCCGAGCGCGCTTCTCGCCTCCCGAAGCGGAGGCGGTGAACCGCGGAATCCCGAGCAGGTCCCGTTTGCGTTGGACGACCCCTTCGGAGAGCCCGAGCTCGGCCGCGACGGCCCGATCGGTGTCCTGCCCGAGCAGGGCGATCATCCGGGCCGTCCATCGCGTGTCCGGCCGCCGCGGCCGGAAAGCCCGGATCCCCCGACGCTGCCGCTCCTCGATCACGGTGCGCGGATTGATCCGGAGGCGCCCCGCGACCGCAGCATCCGGCATCGCCCCGAGCAGCGCGACCTCCGCCGCCGTCCAACGCCGCCTGCCCGGATGCGGCCCGCGCTCGACGGCCGGCACAGCCGCCTGACGGCGGTCGCGGGAGTCTCGAGTCGACTTCATTTGCCGACAGACAGCGCCGGCCTAGCAAAGTAGAGCGTCCAATCTCCAAAACCCGCGTTCTGCCTGAGAATGACGGTCGCATTGTGATACATCGAATCGGAATCCTGCTTGGACAGTTGGAATCTCACCGAATGTTCGAAGATCATCCGCGGGTCTTCTGAAACGGCCTCGACAATCAGCTCATACTCGCCGGGCTTCCAGTAGAAGGCCCTCTGCAGCTCGCCATAAGCCTGAAGGCTGTCGCCAGAATTCGAAAAGGTGGTAAATGAAGCCTCGCGCAGTTTCTGGAACGCGTCCGGATCGTCGGCCGCAGGCGCGGCACCCTCTAGTAGAGACGAGGTTGCGTCGAACCACTTTCTGCGCAGGGGCTCGATCACCCCGGCTACTTCCCCTCGAGACAACCGATCGTAGAAGACGATCCCAAGTCTGCGCGGGCTTCGCGGCTCGAGATAGAAACCCGCCGGGGTCTCGAGATTGACAGGCTGTTGGGCGACAAAAGGGGCCAACGTCGGGCGGAAAACACCCCATACGAAGCTACGTGACATCCCATCTTCAAGACGCCGGCACGTCAACCTGATCTCGGATACAAAGAAGTCTCGTGCCGTGGACCGGACAACGAGATCGATGCCAACAGTGGCCCCCGCACCGCCAAACCCCAATTCCACACTGTCGCCCATAGGGTGGAGGGCGATCCTGCCCCGCAACTTCGAGAACAGCTTCGAGATCTCAGGGCGCAACAAGGCGACGAACGCCACGACAGCGCTTGCAATAGTGGCGTAGGTCCGCCACTCGATGAGTTGTGTGGCCCCGGCCGGGTCGCTCATCGGCGCACCTCCAAGAGTCTAGACAGCGAATACCTTCAGGACTTCGTCTCCGTAGTGGTTGATCGCCATCACTGCGATCTTGCCCGTCGAGGGGCGGTCGAAGGCGCGGCTGATGGGTGAGTAGAGAGTCGACCACGCCGCCTCGTCGATGTCGGCTCGCAGTGCGCGCTTGAGCTTCTCGTAGGGCTCGTCGGCGCCAAGGAAGTACGCGTGCCGTACGAAGAAGCTCTCCTCGTCGTAGTCCGTGTCGATGAACCAGCAAGCGATGTCGTCGATCGACGAGGAACGGACAATGCCGGTCGTCGGGTCGTAGACGTCGACACCACGCAGCTCGACGACGAGCTTGCTGCCCTCGGCTTCGCGGATCTCGACCTCGGGCTCGCCGAAGACCATGAACAGGTTGCCCGAGCCGGTCTTCTTGAGCAGGTCCTCACCCATGGCGAGGTCCGGGTTCATCCGGACCAGCAGAACCGGGAGCCGACCGAACTGCTCCTCCCAACGGACGGCGAATCCCTCTTCGGTCGAAAGGCCAGCCGGCGTGATCTCGCGGGCAGTCTCGGAGGCATGGGCGTCGAAGGCGAAGCCCAGCACGAGCAGGAAGTCGAAGCCGACCCCCTTGAGCGCCTCCTTGGCCGCCTCCTGGATCTGCTTGGGTCCGACCGTGCCGTGCTCGGGACCGAGCGAGACCGCCACGCGCCGGACCGCGTCGTTGGCGTCGGTGAACTCGCCCGCGAAGTGGACCCAGGACCCCGGGAACGGATCCAGTCGGTCGAACTTCAGTCGCTCCTTCTTCCTGGCGTTCTGAACGCCAGCCTTCCGGAGGTTCTCGAGGATCGTGAGCGCGAATCCGGCACCAGATCCAGCGTCGGCTCCTTCCTCGGATCGCGGGCGCTCCTCCTCGATCGAAAGCACACGATGAGGCGAGAGTGACTCGACGGTAAAAGGCCCGGTCACGCGAACACGTTTCGGGTCCGCGTAGGGCCGATCGAACAGAAACTCAGTATCCGCCCGCCGCGTGATCGAAGCGTCGATCTCCGATTGCCGCTCGCGCCGAAGCTTATGAATCTGATCCAGAATGCCCATTGCGCCGGCCGGAATCACTCCGTGCTGCGCGTCCGTCAGTTCCCATTCCTCGAGCGTTCGCTTGAGGCCCCTCGCCTTGGAGAACTTGCTTCGGAGAGGCTCGATCCGCTCTTCAAACTTGGCGTGGATGACGTCGACCTCTTCGTTGTTCGCGATCGACTTGAGCGTAACGTGCGGCACACGTTCATACACGAACCCCTGCCTCACGTCCTTCCCGAACTCGCGCCCGCCCGTCAGGGCATTCGTGAGTCCGGTGAGCTCTGCCTCCTTGCGTGCGCCATCCTCCGAGTCCTTTAGCAGGAAGTACGGAAACCGAGCCGACATCACCCGCGAGCGCGCAAGCGCTAGCGCGACCCGCGAGGTGTCAACCGTTACCCAGCGGCGTCCCCACTGCTCAGCCACCACTGCAGTCGTACCTGAACCACAAGTCGGATCGAGGATTAGGTCGCCGGGGTCCGTGGTCATGAGAAGGCATCGCTCAACAACCTTCCCCACGGTCTGAACAACATAGAACTTCTCATCTCCGAATCCGCCGGTGCCGGTATCGGTCCAAATGTTCTGTCGCGGAATCACCGGGAAGTCGTCAATGAATCGGACGTACCGAAGACTCGAACCAACAGATTCAAGTCGCCCCGCAAGGCACAGTCGGTCGAGCCCGTCCTTCGTCGTCTTCCAATGGAGATTGCCAGTCAGAGAGAAACTGTGGCTCCGAAACGAGTATGGCCTCGATAGCGACTCTGACCAGCCTGGAGAAGTTGAGTTGTCCAACGTATACAGGCGCGAGCCACCGGGAAGCTTCTCCTCACCTTCGAGTTCCTGACGCGTGAGCCTGCGTCTCGAACCATCCGTCGCTTGGACGCTCTGATAGGCCGCTCCAGCAGTACCGCGCACCTGTTTCGAATCGAACAAGGTACGGTACTTTGCTTTCGCGAGATCTCGGGCGTACCAAAGCAGGAAGTCGGACACACTACCTAGGGCGTTGAGCTTCGCCATTGGGCTGTTCGCAGCGGCAGTCTTCTGAAACGTGATGAGGGAAACAAAATTCTCGGATCCAAACACCTCGTCGAGAAGCGAACGCACAGGTGAACGTTTTCGTCGCCGATCTGAACGAAGATGGAGCCCGTCTCGGTAAGGAGGTCGCGGGCTACGGTCAGGCGGTCGCGGAGGTAGGCGAGGTAGCTGTGGATGCCGAGCTGCCAGGTGTCGCGGAAGGCCTTGACCTGCTCCGGCTGGCGCGTCGCGTCCTCGACCTTGCCGTCCTTGACGTCACGCTTGCGGGTGGATACCTGCCAGTTCGAGCCGAAGCGGATGCCGTAGGGCGGGTCCACGTAGATCATCTGGACCTTGCCCTTCAGACCCTCCTTCTCGGCGAGCGACGTCATCACCAGCAGCGAGTCGCCCAGGATCATCCGGTTCGTCCAGTGCGGCTGGCGGACGCCGGAGTCGTGGCTGTAGAACGTGGTGACCTTCTCCTCGAGCGACTCCAGACCGTTGAAGTCGTCGAATAGCGTCAGCTCCGGCTCGCGCTCCCCCGTCTTGGCCGTCTGCCGGAGATTCTCGATCAGCGCTTGCGGGTGGATCTTCTCCTGGATGTAGACCGGCAGCACCGGCACGTCGAGCGGCTTCGAGTCCTGCTCGTCCTTGCCTTTCCAGACCAGCTGAGGATCGAGCGACGGATCGCGCGGATAGAGCATCCGCGACGGCGATTCCTCTTCCTCGCGCACGAACTCCCGCAGCTCCTGCGTCGGGATGTTCACGCGCGACTCCTTGTGGCGGAGCGCTTCGACCGGCGTCGGACCCTTCTTCTTCGGCGGCACTCGTGCTCCTCCCCTACTTCGGCTGACTCAACGCCTCCATCGCGGCCCGCGCCAGGAACCCGCTGCGGGACTCGCCGGTCTTCCGGGCCCGCGCGTCCACGCGCGCCAGCAACCTGCTCGGCATCGTGATGTTGATCCGTTCCGCCTTGTCGGCAACCCGCGAGAGGTCGACCTCGACGACCGCCCAGATCCAGCCCTTGAACTGGGCCTTCCTCCGGTGCGCTTCGATCGCCCGAGCGGCCGGCGGCAGCTCCCCCCGCGAGATCCTGTCCTCCAACCAGAGCGCGATCGCCTCCGGGGCGTTCGCGATCGCCTCGTCCAAGGTGTCACCTGCCGAGAAACAGCCGGGAAGATCGGGCACGACGACGCCATAGGCGTGCTTGGAGTCGCCGGGCTCGATCGCGATCGGGTAGCGCATGGTCGCCTCCTACGCCAGCCCGGCCTGTCGGCGGATCGCCTTCACGAGCCCCTTGCCGAGATCCTTCTTCGGATGCGGCACCACGACGGTACCGGACTTCTCGGCGTGCTCGAACATGTGGTGCGACCCCCGGATCCGGGCCAGCTTCCAGCCGTCGGCCTCGAGCTCAGCGATGAGCTCACGGCTGGTCATGGTGTGTATCCTACACACCAGCCGGCGGCAGCACCAGTCCGACCAGCCGGCTCGAGCTTCCCGAGGATCACTCGGCCTCCGGGCCGGCGCCACGGCGCTCGTGCGCTTCCGCCACGGTTCGCGATCCGCCCGCCAGGTAAGTCCTCACGTGCCAGTCGACTCCCGCCCCGGAGCCTGGCCAGACCCCTCGCGTCGGCCGAATCTCGTCCGAGGTCGAGTAGAACTCGAACGAACCGTCGTCGAACAGGAGGAAGAGCTGGCTGCGAGGAGCTCCGTCGCGCTCCTTGAGCACCACTCCACGGATGGTCTTGCCAACCAGCTCGCCGAGGTACTCGTCCCAACGGGATTCGGTCTGCGCCATGCGTCGCCCTCCGTCGACGGAACGGTGCGCCACTGTGCCAGGGACTACTGCGACGGCGAGCGCCGGGCACCCGCCGAGTCACGCGACTCGGTTCATCGAAAGAGACAGGACGAAACTCCGCAGCTCCTTCTGGCAACTCCAAGGGTCATGGATTTCGTAGAACGCCCAGCGCCCCCAGGTCCCTGCGTTGTTGACCGCCGGAACCCAGAGATCGCGCGCGGTGGCGACCTTGGCCTCCTTCTCCTCCAACTTCTCGCCCGAGACCTCGACGACGAGATGGAGCGGATCGTCGGCTCCGCGCCCGTCGTCCCAGCGAACGAGGAAGTCCGGTCGGTAGGCCCGCTTTTCTCCGCCCAGCTCGTAGGGGATCTCGAAGCCGAGCCGTTCGTTCTTGACGTAGGACAGGACTTCGGGCACCCCTTCGAGCGATTCGGCGACCTTCTCCTCCCAGTCGCGCGTGTCGCAGACCGCGTGGGAGACCGGCGACTTGTCGGCGCGAGTCGGCCACACGGACTTGACCGTCGGAAAGTCGACATGGCGGCAGGTGCCGACCGGATCGTACGGAGCCGCAATCGGCAGCAGCCGGGGGTTCGTGGTCCCCTCCGCCGAGAGCGCCCGGCCGATCCGCTCCACGGCCTTCATGCCGATCTCGACGAAGAGCAGGTACTGCGGAAACACCCGATCCTTGAGCTCGAGACACTCGGAGCGCCAGGCGCGGACGACTCGGAGGAGCTCCGGGAAGCGCCAGGGCTGATCCGGGAATCGCCGCTGATGGAGCAACCGCGCCAGCCGGAAGTCGACCTCCTGGAGGCGCCGATGCTTGAGATCCTCGAGATCGTGAATCGAGATCTCGCCGACCATGGGCGCGTTCTCGACCCGGGTCGGGACGTCCGCCGTCGAGATGGAGAGCTTCGACTCGGGCGTCCAGGTCCAGGAGAGCGGCGCGGCGCCGATCTCGAAGCGGTATCCGTCGATCCGCGGAAAACGAATATCGAGGGAGGCGCGGTCCTCCAGGAAACGGACGCGCGTCGTCGACTGGGTCGTCGGCGCCTCTCCGTCGGTCCCTGACGTCGGGATGAACGAGAACGGCACCCCGTAGACCTCGGCATACTCCGGAACGAAATGCCCCTCGTCGTTGACCGCATAGCTGCGCCGACGCAGCCCTCGACCGACGACCTGTTCACAGAGCAGCTGGGTGCGGAAGGCGCGAATGCCGAGAATATGGGTCACGGTGTTGGCATCCCAGCCTTCGGTCAGCATCGACACGGAGACCACGCAGCGGACGTTCTCTCCGAGCTTCCCCGGCTTGCCGACCGTGTTCATCACCTCGCGAAGCAGGTCCTTCTCCGAGAGTTGCTCGACGTCCCGGCCGGGGAACCGCACCCGGACCTCCTGCTTCCACTCCTCGATCTCCGCGGCGGCCGCCTTGCGGAACTCCGGGCTCATCGGCTCGTCGGACTCGAGCTGCTCACTGTCGACGAGAATCGATCGTGGCCGGGTTACCCACCGGCCTTCCTCGGTCACGTTGCTGAAGATCGGGTAGTCACTCGGGACGAGGACCGTCCGGCCGTCGGGGCCGACCAGCGGCTCACCGTCGGGTCCCAGCTTCTCGTAACCGGAAAGGTGGTCGAAGACGAGCTTCGAGACGTTGGTGTTGTTGCAGACGGCGATGAAAACCGGCGGCGTGGCACCGCGGGCGACCGCTTCGCTGTCGTTCTCCCAAGCCTCGAACGACTTTCGGTAGCTCGAGTACAACGTGTCGATGGCACCTTCCAGCTCCTTGGGAAGTACGGGAGTGCCCGCGACGCGCTTGGTTCCGGCCGTTCTCTTCGGCAAATGCTCCCGAATTCGAACCCACAGGTCGCGGTAGGTGGGGAGATCGCCAACCATGGAGTCGTCGGCTACCGGGACACGAGGTACCTTGACGATTCCCGACTCGATCGCGTCGATCAGAGAGAAGTCCGAAACGACCCAGGGGAACAGCTTCCCTTCGTCGTAGCCGGAGCCACGAAGGAAGAACGGAGTCGCCGAGAGATCGTAGACCGCGCGGACCCCGAGCTTGCGCTGGACCGCCTCGAGACCGGAGAGCCAGACCTGGGCCTGCTTGTCCCGCTCTTCCGCCTCCTTGCGATCCTGGCCGGTCAAGGCCTCCTGAGCCCGTTCCTCCTTCGCCTTGGGCCGGTAGCAGTGGTGGGCCTCGTCGTTGAGCACCACCACGTTCCGCTTCGCCCCCAGCTCGCGGCAGACGCGGCGAACCATCTCGCCCTCGCTCTCGACGAAGGCGCTCGAGTCGCCGCGCGTGGCGACCGCCTTGGTGATCCTCGACGCTGCCACCTTCTCCCGGCGAAGGAAGGAGTGATAGTTGGTGATGACGATGCGCGCCGAGCCGAGTCGCTGGAACAGGTCCGGCGGAACGAGATCGAGCTGACGGTAGTAGGTCTCCGGATCGGAGGGCAGGAGCACCCGCAGGCGATCACGAATGGTGATTCCCGGCGTGACGATCAGGAAGGTGTCGGAAAACCGGGCATCCTGCGAGCTCGCGAGCTTGTTGAGCGCCTGCCAGGCGATCAGCATGCCCATCACGACGGTCTTGCCGCTCCCCGTGGCCATCTTCAGGGCGACGCGGAAGAGGCCGGGGTTCATCGCCTCGTTCGCCTCGCGCAACGAGGTCGCGACCCAGCCGTCGCCCGCCTTGTCGGCGACCTCGGCGAGGTAGATCGCGGTCTCCACCGCTTCGAGCTGGCAGAAGAAGAGGCGCCGCTCGCGCGTGGGATCGGTCCAGTGGGCGAGCAGGCGTGCGGTCGTGCCGGTGACTCCGGGCCAGCGCTGGCGGCGCCAGACGGCCACCCGCTCCCGGACCCGATTGATGAACGGGCTCGCCTCCCAACGGTCGGTCCACCCCGTCTCGAGGTCGAGCTGGAGCTGCTTTCCCTTCTTCTTCGGGGGCGGAACCGGCACGAAGTAGCCCGAGATGCGCCGCTCTTCGACGATCTCGCCGGTGATCCCCTCCTGGTCGAACGCGAAGTGCCGGCTAGGCTCCTCGTACGGCGAGTTGAGGATCGGATTGTCGATCGTCCGCGTCATGGTCGCTCCGGCACGGACCGGGTGACCCGAAGATGCTGGTGCCGCATCGTGTCGGATCTTCGCACCTGTTGGCTCCGAGTCCAAAAGGGGTGATTCGGCGCGCTGTCAGGCGCGGCAATGACTCCGGCGGCTACCTGGGACAGAATCCCAGCATGATCCGCTGGCTCCGACTCTCGATCGTCCTCGCGGTGCTGGCCGGCGGCGCGATCGCGGCCTGGTACTGGCCGGCGCTGCCCGAGCGGGTGGCTTCGCACTTCGACGCCGCCGGGCGGCCCAACGGCTGGTCGTCCCGGGAGAGCTTCGTCGGGCTGATGGTCGGCATGACGGTCTTCCACGCCGCGCTCTTCCTCGGGATCGAGCAGGTGGTGCGCCGCTCGCCGAAAAAGTGGATCAACCTGCCGCACAAGGAGGAGTGGCTCTCGCCCGGGCGCGAAGCGAGGACGCGCGAGATCCTCGCCGGCCATCTGCTGGCGCTCGGCCTCGCGACGATCGTGCTCGTCGACCTGGTGTCGGCGATGACGCTGGCGACCAACGCCGGCAGCGCGCCCCGGCTCGGCGCCGGCGCCTGGATCCTGCTCGCCGGCTTCGTCGCTACGACGCTCGGAATCGTGGTGAGGATGCTGGTCGTCTTCGGTCGACGGCCGGCCGGTACCGACTAGTCGGGCAGCGGTACGACCAGGTCGTGCTCGTAGGGGCAGCGGCCGGGCTCGCAATGCTCGAGCCCGCGCGAGCGGTACTTGGTGTAACCGTCGGGGAAGATCGTGACCACCGTCTCGAAGCGCTCGGCCAGGCGCTTCGCCGCGACGAAGTTGGCTCCGGAGGAGACGCCGACGCAGTAGCCGTGGTCGATCGCGATCCGGCGCGCGGCGGCGGTGGCTTCTTCGGTCGAGACCACGATCACCTCGTCGATCACCGGGTGGAGCCCGTCGCCGCCGTCGCTGGCGAGCGCCGGCACGAAGCCGTCGCCGATCCCCGAGATGCCGTGCGATCCCGCGGCGCCGCCGCTCATGACCGCCGACTCCTCCGGCTCGACCGCGGCGACGCGCAGCTCCGGGTTCTCCCGGCGCAGGCGGCGTGAGACTCCGACGAGCGTCCCCCCGGTGCCGATGCCGGCGACGAAGGCGTCGACTCTCCGACCGCCGGTCTGCGCGACGATCTCCTCTCCGGTCGTCCGTTCGTGACACTCGGAGTTCAACGGATTCGAGAACTGGTCGGGGTTGAACCAGCCGTGCTCGGCCGCCAGCCGGTCGCGGATCGCCGCGGCCTCGGCGAAGCTGCCCTCCTTCGAGCAGAGCACGAGCTCGGCGCCGAGGGCGCGGATGATCGCCTTGCGCTCCTCGGTCATGTCCTCGGGCATGACGACGGTGACCGGGTGGCCCAGGTTTCGCGCCGCCCAGGCGAGCGCGATGCCGGTGTTGCCGCTGGTCGCCTCGACGATGCGCTGCCCGGGCACCAGCAGGCCGCGGCGCAGACTCTCCTCGAGGATGTACCCGGCGATCCGGTCCTTGATCGAGCCGCACGGGTTGGTGCACTCGAGCTTGGCGAGGATCCCCTCGACTTCGACCAGCGGTGTCTGTCCGACCTGGGCCATCGTCTCTCCCTGCGCTCCGCATGCTGTCCGCTCGTCCCGGGCGCGGCCACCCCCGTCGGGGTAGGGCGCCACCCCCGCCCTCACCCGCCGAGCAGGTCGTCGAGCGCGGCTCCGGGGGGCCGCTCCTCGGGCGCCGCGCCGCGCCGGAAGATCCGGGCGCCTCTCGATCCGCCGAGCCGGCCGCGATCCCCGTCGACCCGGATCCACCCCCCCTCGCGCAGCCCGACGACCACCCGGTCGTTCTCCTCGAGGAACTCGACGATCCTCTGCTCGCGGGTTTCGCCCATGTGCGTCGATCCGGGCTCCGGGTCGAGGTAATGCGGATTGATCTGGAACGGCACGAGCCCGAGCGCGTCGAAGCTCGGCGGCTCGACGATCGGCATGTCGTTGGTGGTCCGGATCGTCGGACCGGCGACGTTGATCCCCGCCGAGGCGCCGAGGTAGGGCATGCCGGCGCGAGCGCGCGCCGAAAGCGGCGCCGTGAGCCCGGCCTCGTGCAGCGTCTTGAGCAGTCGAAAGGTGTTGCCGCCGCCGACGAAGACCGCCTCGGCCGCCTCGATCCGGCGCGCACCGGTCGCGTCGGCGGTGAGCTCGTCGGTCTCGATGCCGGCGGCCGTCATCCGCTCGCGGAACTTCGCGGTGTAGCCGGCGCGATCGTGGAGCGCGAACGGCACGAACAGCACGCGCCGTGCGCCGTCCAGCACCGACAGCAGCTCCTCGAAGGCGTGGTCGAGGTAGCCGCGGGCGTGTTGTGTCGAGTTCGAGAGCAGGAGCAAGCGTCTCAAGGGGTTGCCTCCGCGGGTCTCGTCGCGTCCGCGAGCCCGGCGGCGGCGGCGATCCGGTCGTGGATCTCGGTGTTGTCGTGGTAACCGACGAAGCGGGCGGCCGCCGCCGGCGGACCGTAGGCCCAGACCGGCACCGGCTCGCCGTTGTGGCGTCCGGTCGCCCAGGTCACGCGCAGGCGCTCCGCGGTCGAGCTCTGATCGATGGCGAGGCCGCCAGTCGAATGGTCGGCGAGAACCACCACCAGCGTGTCCCCGCGCTCGGCCGCGAAGCGGGCCGCGAGCTCGGCCGCGCGGTCGAAGCGCAGCACCCCGGTGGTCATCCGGCCGAGATCGTTGTTGTGGGCGCCGGAGTCGATCTCCTCCTCCTCGACGACCAGGAAGAAGCCGACGCCGCGCCGCTCGGACTCGGCGGCGAGCAGGTCGAGGGCGCGCGCGGCGAGGTCGACGACGTCGGGCCGCGCCGGCCCGTCGCCGAGCCGCCCGCCGGGGAAGAGTGCCCACAGCGGCAACCGCTGGGCGTCCTCGAGCGCGGCGAAGTCGCCGACGACGGTGATCCCCCGCGCCTCGGCCTCGGCGAGCAGGTCGCGGCCGTCGGTGCGCTCGCCTTCGCCGGTCGCGGGCAGGAAGCCCTCGCGACCGCCGCCGGCGAGCAGGTCGACGCCGGAGGCGGCGATCTGGTCGATCACCGCGGGGTAGTCGCGGCGGCGCTCGACGTGGGCGAGAAAGGATGCGGGAGTGGCGTCGAAGATCTGGGTGGAGGTGACGACACCGGTCAGCCATCCCGCGGCGCGCGCGCGCTCGACCAGGCTCTCGAGGCGTCGGCCTTCGGGCGACAGGCCGACGCGGCCGTTCACCGTCTTCTCGCCGGAGGCGAAGGCGGTGGCTCCCGACTCCGAGTTGGTGACGACGTCCCCGATCGGATGCGTCGCCATCAGGCCGAGCGCCGGGAAGCGCTCGAAGACGAAGCGGCCGTCGGGCCCGAAGGCCCGCACGCGCGCGGCCGCGGCCTGGGCGATGCCGAAGCCGTCGCCCACCAGCAGGACGACGTTGCGCACGGGGCCGTCGGCGAGCGCGGGCGGAACGAAGCCCGACGGGGTCGCGAGCCCGCCGACGGGCGCCTCCTCGATCCGGAGCTCGCGCCGGCCGACCGAGGGTCCGTACCCGGAACGCCCGACCCACCAGCCGGCCGCCGCGACCGCGACGAAGGCCAGCGCGGCGAAGAGCCGGCGCTTCACGCCGGCTTGGCCAGCCGGCCGTCGAGGTCGAGGGCCGCGGCCGCCCCCTGCATCGCGGCGAGAACGTTGCCGATGTGCTCCGCGAGCGCGAGGGCGCCGCCGAAGGCGACGCGCGAGAAGTCCTCGGTGGCGCGCTCGACCTCGGCGCGGTCGACGCCGGCGGCGAACGCCTTCTCCTTCCAGCGTTTCTGGATCGACTTGACCTCGACGTCGCGCACGTCCTTGGTCGGTCGCACCAGCGCGGCGGCGCTGACCAGGCCGGTGATCTCGTCGCAGGCGCGCAGCGCGTAATCCATCCGGGTGGTCGCTTCGACGCCGGTGCCCGGCGTGTTGTGGGCGAGGATGGCGGCGACCACCGTCTCCGGGCAGCCCGCTTCGCGCAGCCGCGGCGCCCCCTCCTTTGGGTGCGCCTCCAGCGTCGGGTGAATCTCCCAGTCCCAGTCGTGGAGCAGCCCGGCGAGGCCCCACAGATCGGGATCCTCGCCGAGCTTGGCGGCGTACGCCCGCATCGCCGCCTCGACGGCCAGCATGTGGCGGCGCAGGCCGACCTGCTGGACGTGGTCGGTCACGATCTTCCAGGCCTGGTCTCGGTGCATGCGGGGCTCCTCGGGAACGGCGAGCGTATCGGGCGGCGCGCGACCGGGGCAACCGCCCGCGGGACGGCCGTGCGAAGATCGCGGTCGGCGATGTATCTCGACTTCTACGGCCTGCGCGAGACCCCGTTCTCGCTGACCCCGGACCCCCGGTTTCTCTATCTCTCGGACCGCCACCGGGACGCCCTCGAGCACCTGCTCTACGGCATCCGCCAGCGCAAGGGCTTCATCCAGATCACCGGCGAGGTCGGGGCGGGCAAGACCACGCTCTGTCGCGCCGCGCTGGAGCAGCTCGGCAGCGAAGTCCGGACCGCGCTGATCCTGAACCCGGTGCTCTCCTCGCCGCAGCTGCTGCGCACCATCCTGGTCGAGCTCGGCCTCGAGCCGACCGGCCGCGCCGACCGCGCGATCTGGCTCGAGCAGTTGAATGCATTCCTGCTCGCCGAGGCCGCCGCCGGGCGCGACGTGGTGCTGATCATCGACGAGGCGCAGGATCTGTCGCCCGAGCTCCTGGAGCAGGTGCGGCTGCTGTCGAACCTCGAGACCGACACCCGCAAGCTGATCCAGATCGTGCTGATCGGCCAACCCGAGCTGCGCGAGATGCTCGACGACCCGAAGCTGCGGCAGTTGCGCCAGCGCATCACGGTGCGCTTCCACCTGCCGCCGCTCGACCGCCACGAGACCGAGCTCTACGTCCACTGGCGGCTGCAGGTGGCCGGCGCCAACGGCCGGCCGACGTTCACGCCGTGGGCGCTCTGGCGCATCCACCACTACGCCGGCGGCGTGCCGCGGCTGATCAACGCCGTCTGCGACACCGCCCTGCTCGCCGGCTACGTCGAGGGCCAGGACCGGCTCACCGGCCGGCACGTCGGCCGCGCGATCCGCGAGCTCGAGGGGAGGCACACATGAGCCTGGTCTCCGAGGCGCTCAAGAAGGCTCAGCGCGAGGCCGCCCGCCGCGAGGGGCAGGACAAGGGGCTTCCCGAGCCGCTGGTCGCCGGCGCCCAGCCCTGGCGCGCGCGGCGCGCGAGCCGGACACCGCTCGCGATCGCGCTCGCCGCCGGGGCGATCGTCCTGGTCGGCGGCGCGCTCTACTTCGCGTCCGACGCCGGCAACGAGGGGCTTCGAGACGAAAGACGCCCAGTGAAAAAAGCTGCGCCGGCGGTCGCGGACGAGGTCGGGCCGGCGGCACCCGCGCAGCCCGTCGCCTCGGAGCCTTCCTCTCCGGCAGCGTCGCCGATCGAAGTGGACGGCCTCCGGGCCGCGCCGGCGGACGGTCCGACGGTCGAAGGGCCTGGGTCGGCCGCGACGCCGACCGCGCCGCCGGCATCCGATCCCGCTCCTTCCGCGCCGGCGGCCGCGCCGACGCGAGCCGCGACCCCGCTTCCGGCTCCGGCGACCCGCGAGACGACCTTCGTGCGCAGCGCGCGCCTGGCGAGCGGCACGGAGGTCCGCCTCGGCGGCATCGCCTGGTCCGAGACCGCGCCGCTCGCCTACCTGAACGGCAAGCTGCTCGGCGTCGGAGAGTCGAGCGGCAGCGCCCGCGTCGAGCGGATCGCGCGCGACCGGGTGGTGCTGGCGACGCCGGAAGGGCGAATCGTCATCACGCTGCGGTGATTGCCGGACGAGCCCTGAGCGCGAGGAGGCGACCATGACGAGGATCGAGGCACTGGCGAAGGAACTGGAGCACGAAGCGAGGACGACGCGGCGATTCCTCGAGCTCGTCCCTTTCGAGCGGGCGGACTGGCGCCCGCACCCGAAGTCCATGACGGTCGCGGAGCTCGCGACCCACCTCGTCGGTTGCATCGGTTGGACCGAGTCGATCTTCACCGGCGACGCCCTCGACTTCGATCCCGCGACCTCCCGGCTCGCCCTGCCCGCCACCTGCGAAGCGCTGCTGGCGTCGTTCGACACCAAGGTCGGGCTCGGGCTGGCGGCCCTGCGGGCCGCGACCGACGCCGACCTCGATCGCCCGTGGCGATTCAGCTACCTCGGCAAGCTCTACTTCGAGCGACCGAAAGGCCGCGTCTTGCGCGATTTCTCGCTGTCCCACCTGATCCACCACCGCGGGCAGCTCTCGGTCTACCTGCGCTTGCTCGACGTGCCGGTGCCCGGGGCCTACGGCCCGAGCGGCGACGAGAAGGGCTGAGCGCGGCTCAGCGCAGGACTTTGCGGACGCGGGCGGCGTCGATGCGGACGAGGCGGTGGCCGGGCTGGGCGGGGTCGTCGACGGCGTCGCGATCGGGGTCGAACTCGACCGGGTTGACGATCTCCGAGAAGACGTCGCGCAGGGCGCGAGCTCCCGTCCGATTCTCCTGGGCGGCGCGCTCGGCGATCAGGCCGGCGGCCAGGTCCTCGAGCTCGAGGCCGACGCCGAGCGCTTCGAAGTAGCGGCGCGTGCGCGCCAGCGGCGAGTCGACCGAGTGGAGCAGGATCTCCTTGAGCACCATGGTGTCGAGGTCGTTGAGCACGACCACCTTGTCGAAGCGCGCCATGAACTGCGGCACCATGCCGAAATCGAAGAGGTCCTTCATCTTCACGTACTCGGCCAGGGTGAAGCGGGTCTCGAGGCGCACGGTGCCGTCCGCCGTGCGCACCGCCTCGGTCTTCAACCGTTCGCCGGAGCCCGACTTGGCGACCCGGTTGTAGACCTGGTCGTAGAGCCCCTCGAAGGCGCCGCCGCAGATGAACATCATCTTGCGCGTGTCGATCGGCACGATCTCCTCGCACTCCGTGCCGTTCTTCCAGGCGCGCAGGCGATAGGCGATGGTCTCCCCCTCCATCAGGGTCAGCAGGCCCTGCTGGAGGACGACGCCGACCGGATTCGGACGGGCGGCGACGATGGTCGACATCTTGTCGATCTCGTCGACGCAGACCGTCGCCCGCTCGATCGCCCGCGCCAGTTGGTCGTGGCTCGGATGCTCGCCGGCGACCAGCCGCGCGCGCTGCTCGACCGCGGTGAGCATCCGATCGGCGCGGAACTCGGTGCGCTCGGCGTCGACCAGCAGGTTGGCATTGAGGATGGTGACGGCGCGGAAGGCGGCGAGCTCCGGAGTCGAGTCGTAGAGCCGCTGCAGGTTGTTCATGATCGTCGTCTTGCCGGTGCCTGACGAGCCGATCAGCAGGATGTTGCCCGAGACCTTCCCCAGCACGTGCTTGTGCACCGCCACCGCCACGAAGCGCAGCGCCCGGTCCTGGCCGAGCACGCCGCGGCGCAGCTCGTCGAAGAGCTGCCGGGGGGCGAGCTGCCCCGTGGGGGCGGGGGTCTGGACGGTTCCACTCATGGCCTGATCCTACCGCGCCCGCCCGTCGCCATCGGCCGGCCCGCCCACGTCCTACCTGCGCGGGTAGCGGCCGCGGAGAGGATCGCGATCACACTCCGAGAAGCTCCGCGTCGCCCTCACGGCGGCCGGCCGGTTCCGGATTCGCCCGCCGGCTGTCCAACGGGTCGACGTCGATCCGGAGGACTCATGAGCTCAGCCTCGCCCTTCTCGCGCGCCTTGCCCGCGCTCCTCGCTCTCAGCGCCGCGCTCGCCGCATCCGCCCCGGCGTCCGCCGAGCTGAGCCGCGCGGATCGGGTGCGCTGCCAGGAGGCGCTGGAGCGCGTCGCGTGGAGTCGACGCTCGCCGGGCCCCGGAGCTTCCTTCGAGCGTGCGGTGCCGCCGAGCGTCGTCGAGCGCAAGGCCGAGGATGCCGTGCTCAAGACCGCCGCGCTCCGGACGCTCTGGCAGGTGACGATCACGCCGCGTGAGCTCCAGGCCGAGCTGGATCGCATGGCCGCCCGCTCGCAGGCGCCGGACCGGCTCCGCGAGCTCTTCTCGGCACTCGGTCAAGACCCGGAGCGGGCCGCCGAGTGCCTGGCCCGGCCGCTGCTCGCCGACCGTCTCGTGCGGGCGCACTACGTGCGAGACGACCGCCTGCACGCCGAGGTCCGGGAGCGCGCGCGGCGGGAGTCGGGAGAGCTGCGGGACGGGACCGCCGGAGCCGGTGGGACCGGCGTCCGATTCGAGGTGGAGTGGCGGCGCGGGCTCGACCGCGCCGGCGGTCCCGGCGTGATCGAGCTGGAACCGGCGCAGTTCGACGCCCGCGTGCGCGAGCTCGGCCGCGAGCTGGGGCTGCCGCCGGGTGAAGTCCCGATCGGTCGACCCAGCGCCCTGCGCGAGGACGACGACCGCTTCTACGTGCTGGTCGTCCACGAGCTCGACGAGCATCATCTGCGCCTGACCGCGATCGAGTGGCCCAAACGTCCCTTCGACGCGTGGTGGAGCGAGGTCCGCAGCCAGCTGAGGCCGGCGCCGGCCGAGGGCACCTTCGAGTATCGGCTCCCGGAGCTCGCCGGCACCAGCTGCACGGAGGACACCTGGACCCCGACGCTGCAGTTGCTCGACCCGCGCTACTGGCACACCGCGGTTTGGACCGGCACCGAGATGATTGTCTTCGGCGGCATGAGCTCGGTCGGCTCCGTCTACGGCGACGGCAGCCGCTACGACCCGGCGACCGACACCTGGACGCTGTTGCCGACGCTCGGGGCTCCCGGACCTCGTCAGTCGCACGTGGCGGTCTGGACCGGCACCGAGATGCTGGTCTGGGGCGGACGCTACGACCCGGTCGGCTACCGCTTCGACCCCGCCAGCGATTCCTGGTCGACGATGTCGGCCACCAACGCGCCGACGCCGCGCTGGAACGCGAGCGTGGTCTGGACCGGCACCGAGATGATCGTCTGGGGTGGCGACGACGGCTACGTCACCGCCAGCGGCGCCCGCTACCGACCCGCGACCGATACCTGGATTCCGCTGCCGCCGGCGCCGCTCGCTCCGCGCTCGTATCAGGCCGCCGCGTGGACCGGGTCGCAGCTGGTCGTCTGGGGCGGCTACAACGTCTACATCGGGCAGATGTACGGCGACGGCGCGCGCTGGGACTCGACTGCCAACTCCTGGCTTCCAGTGACGTCGGCGGGCGCGCCCAACGCGCGCTTCTACCACACGGCGGTCTGGACCGGCGACGAGATGGTCGTCTGGGGTGGTCTCAACTACCCCACTTACGACGTGAGCGGCGGCCGCTACGATCCGGTCTCCGACAGCTGGACTCCGACCGCGCTCGCCGGTGCGCCGTCGCTGCGCTGGTTTCACGTCGCGGTCTGGACCGGCGACGAGATGCTCGTCCACGGCGGAACGCCGGATGCCACCGCGGGCGGCCGTTACGATCCGGTCGCCGATGTCTGGTCGCCGACCAGCACGGTCAACGCCGCTCAGAACGGCCAGGGCATCACCGCCGTCTGGACGGGCACCGAAATGATCGTCTGGGGCGGTCTCGACGACGACTTCTACTATCACTTCGACGGCGGCCGCTACGATCCCGCGCTCGACGTCTGGCATCCGACCGGCACCATGAACGTTCCCGCCGCGCGCGGCCTGCACTCGGCCGAATGGACCGGCAACGAGATGGTCATCTGGGGCGGCTTCACCTGGGGGTTCTCCCGGCCGGGCGGCCGCTACGACCCCGCGACCGACAGCTGGAGCACGGTGACCACCCTCGGCGAGCCGCCGGGGCGCGAGAACGCGACCTCGGTCTGGACCGGCAGCGAGGTGATCTTCTGGGGCGGCGTGCCGGACGGCATCCCCGACGAGCCGGGAACCGGCGGCCGCTACTCGCCGGCCACCGACAGCTGGACACTGACAACCATCGTCAATGCTCCCAGGAATCGCTATGGGCACACCGCGGTCTGGACCGGCAGCGAGATGATCGTCTTCGGCGGCGTCGCGGCCTGGGACCGGATCCCGAAGCGCTACAGCCCGGCGACCGACACCTGGACGGACGGCACGGAAGTCGATGCTCCCGGCGAGCGCGATCACCACACGGCGGTGTGGACCGGAACCGAGATGATCGTCTGGGGCGGGTTCATCAACGACGGCATCACGCCGACCGGCGGCCGCTACGATCCGGTGACCGACGACTGGACGCCGACCAACGTGCCGGACTCCCCGGTCACTCGGATGTGGCCGATCGGGGTGTGGACCGGCACGGAGATGATCGTCTGGGGCGGTTACGACTGGCTGTTCGTCGGCGACCTCGGCGACGGTGCGCGCTACGACCCGGCGACCGACGGCTGGACGCCGACCACTCTCGCCGGAGCGCCGTCGCCGCGCGTCTCTCAGGGCGTCTGGACCGGCAGCGAGCTCGTGCTCTGGGGTGGCGGCAACGACTCGAGCGGCGGCCGCTACGACCCGGCGAGCGACGCCTGGGCGCCGACGACGCTGGTGAACGCGCCCGCGGTGCGCTCCGGCGGTCGCTGGTCGACGGTCTGGACCGGCACCGAGATGATCATCTGGGGTGGCGCCAACACGACCCAGGAGGGCAGCCGCTACTGCGCGGCGTCCACCGCGATCTTCGCCGACGGCTTCGAGAGCGGCGACGCGGGTGCCTGGTCCGTTCTGGTGCCCTGAGCCGCGAAGCCCGCTCGGCTAGGATCGGCGCGAGTGAGCGCCGGCACCGCCGCAGCACCCACCTTCCGCGCCGAGGGAGTCGCGCGCACCTTCCGCTGGGGCGAAGTGGAAGTGCGCGCCCTCGCCGGGCTCGACCTCGAGGTCGCGCCCGGCGAGCTGGTGGTGGTCGCCGGCCCGTCGGGAAGCGGCAAGTCCACCCTGCTGCACCTGCTCGGCGCGCTCGACGCGCCCGATGCCGGCCGGGTGCTGTTCGCCGGCCGCGACCTCGCCGCCATGAGCGAGCGAGAGCGAACGCTGCTGCGCCGCCGCCGGTTGGGCTTCGTCTTCCAGGCCTTCCACCTGGTGCCGGTACTGTCGGCGCTGGAGAACGTCGAGTACCCGCTGGTCATCGACGGCGTCGCGCCGCGCGAACGCCGCGAGCGCGCCCGGGTCGCGCTGGAACGCGTCGGGCTCGGCGCGCGCCTCGGCCATCGCCCCGACCGGTTGTCGGGTGGCGAGCGCCAGCGGGTCGCGGTCGCCCGCGCGCTCGTCCACCGGCCGTCGGCCGTGCTCGCCGACGAGCCGACCGGCAATCTCGACTCCGACAACGCCCGCCGCGTCTTCGACCTGCTCGCCGAGCTCGGCCGCGAGGACGGCGCCGCGATCGTGGTCTCGACCCACGACGCGGTCCTGGTCGAGCGCGCGCCGCGGGTCGTGCGCCTGCGCGACGGCCGGGTCGAGAGCGACGAGCGCCGGGTCGTCGAGGTCGCGCCGTGAGGCTCGCCGACTTCGCCCGGCTCGGGCTGCGCAACCTCGCGCGCAATCGGCGACGCACGGCGCTGTCTCTGGCCGTCGTCGGCGCCGGCACCGCCGCGCTGGTGGTCACCGCCGGCTTCGTCCGCTTCTCCTTCGACGGCCTGCGCGAGGCGATGATCCACGGCGGCCTGGGCCACCTCGAGATCGCCGACGCCGCCGAGGTCGCCAGCCGCGGCGGCGCGGCGCTCGACCGCCGGCCGAGCGCCGCGCTCGAGGGCTGGCAGGAGATTCGCAACTCCCTCGAAGCGCTCCCCCGCGTCGCCGCGGTCGGAGCCAACCTGCACCTGATGGGCCTGGCGCAGACCGCCGACGGCCGCTCCGCTTCGTTCGTGGCGGTCGGCGTCGAGCCGGAACGGGAGCGACGAATGGGATTCGAGACGCGGGTGCGGTCGGGCGAGGCGCTCGCCGAGACGCCACCGGCGCCCGGCGAGGACTCGGCGCTGGTGGCGCGCGGCCTCGCCGCCACGCTCGGCGTCGAGCCCGGCGACTCGCTGACCCTGGTCGTCAACACCGAGAGCGGCTCGCTCAACGCGCTCGACGTCCGCGTCGCCGGCGTCGTCACCACCGGCGTCGCCGAGCTCGACACGCGCTGGGTGAAGCTGCCGCTCGCGACCGCGCAGCGGCTGCTCGAGACCACGCGCGTCTCGAACCTGCTGGTCGGCCTCGACGACACGCGCGACAGCGCCGTGGTGGCGGCCGCCGTCCGCGCGGAGCTCGGCGCGCGGCCCGACCTCGCCGTCACGCCCTGGACCGAGCGGGCTCCGTTCTACGGTCAGGTGCGCGACCTGTACCTCGCGATCTTCGTCTTCCTCGGCTCGATCGTGTTCGTGCTGGTCGTGCTCGCCACCTCGAACACGCTGGTGATGGCGGTGATGGAACGGGTGCGCGAGATCGGCACCCTGCGCGCGATCGGCACCTCGCGCGGGCAGGTCGCGGCGCTGCTGGTCGCCGAGGCGGTCTGGCTCGGCCTGCTCGGCGCCGTCGTCGGCGGCGCGCTGGGTCTGGCGGCCGTCGTCGGGATCAACGCGCTCGACCTGAAGATGCCGCCACCGCCGGGAGCCGTCGACGCCATCGACCTGAAGCTCGCGCTGGTTCCCGAGGCGTTCGCCGGCGGCGCCCTGCTGATGCTCGTCGTGCTGCTGATCGCCGTCGCGTTGCCGGCGGCCCGCGCCGCCCGGATGGCCATCGTCGACGCCCTGGGGCACGTATGAGCGGGCTCCGTACGTTTTCCGGCGGCCTCGTCGCCGCCGCCGCGCTCGCGGTGGCGGGCGCCGCCGGCCTCGCCGCGGCCGAAGCGGGTCCGCTCTCGCCCGACCTGGCGCGTCTGCTCGCGCGCTCCGATCCGTTCGCCGCGGCGCCGGCCGAGCTGCGGCTCGAACTCTCGTTCGTCGGCGCCAACGGCGCCGAGGTGCCGCTCGAGATCTGGCGCAAGGGGGACGAGCGCGCGCTGGTCCGTTTCCTCGCCGAGAAGGACCGCGGCAAGTACGTGCTGCGCCGCGGCGCCGAGGTCTGGCTGATCACCCCGGGGGCGAAGGAGCCGGTGAAGATGTCGCCGGCGCTCGCTCCGGCCGGCGGCGCCGCGCTCGACGAGCTGCTCGGATTGCGGCTCTCCGACGACTACCGGGCCGTGGCCGTGAGCGAGGGCTCGGGCGTGGTGACCTACGACCTCGAAGGCATCCGGGCCGAGGTCGACCCGCCGAAGGTGCGCTGGGTGGTGGGCAGGACCAAGGGGCTGCCGCTGCGCGCCGAGTTCCGCGACGCCCAGGACCGCGTGCGCCGCCTGGTCGAATTCACCGCCTGGAGCGACGAGACGAAGCGAGTGCCGGCCGAGATCGTCGCCAAGGAGGTCGGACGCGGCACGCCGCTCACCGTGCGCATCCACGCGCTCGAGCCGCGCGCCGTTCCGGAGGCGATCTTCGAGCCGGCCGACCGCGCGGCGCGCGACGCGCTGCCGCCGCCCCCCGCGCGCTGAGCCTGCCGAGCGTCAGTTGAGGTAGCCGAGCGCGCGCAGCTCGGCTTCGAGCTCGGCGTCGACCTGACCGGTCTGCTCCGCGAAGCGCCCGCCGAAGGCGAGGTCGAAGGCGCGCAGCCGCGAGTCGAGCAGCGCGCGCAGCACCGGCAGGTCGTGGAAGCGGTTCGCCTGCTCGCCCGGGTCCGCGCCGAGCTCGAACAGTTCGCGCGAGACGCGGAAGCGGAAGACCTCCGGGTCGAGCCGACGGATCAGCTTCGAGCCGCGGTCGTGAACCGAGGCGTAGGTGTAGCCGAGCCGGTCGAGATGGGCGAACGACGGCCGCTCGGGGATCGTTCGGCCCTCGAGCGCCGGCACCAGGCTCCGGCCGGGAAGCTGCGGCGGCACCGGCACCCCGACCAGCTCGAGCAGCGTCGGCAGGATGTCGATCTGTTCGACCGGCGTCGCGACCCGCTTGCCGGCGCCGGCGTCGCCCGGCAGCCGGAAGATCAGCGGCACCCGCAACTGTTCCTCGTAGAGCGTGCGGCCGTGCTCGACCTTGCCGTGCTCGAGGAACTCCTCGCCGTGGTCGGAGACGAAGACCACCAGGGTGTTCTCCCAGAGCCCGCGCGCTTCGAGCGCCGCGACCAGCTCGGCGAAGGCGAAGTCGTTGCCGGCGATCTCGGCGTCGTAGAGACCGACCAGCTGCCGCATCGTCTCGGGGTC
Organism: Acidobacteriota bacterium; assembly: GCA_045862895.1. GTDB lineage: Bacteria > Acidobacteriota > Thermoanaerobaculia > Multivoradales > JAGPDF01 > JACTMI01. The sequence continues at coordinate 102,970 of BTUO01000003.1, read as the reverse complement.
GGCCTCGACGCGGCCGTTCTCGAGCCAGCCGAGGGTCTGGCGGTCGCCCAGCTTCGGATTGTCGAGCTTGGGCACGAAGCGCGAGCCGAAGGGCTCGAGCGGCAGGTAGGGCGCGTGCGGCTCGACCGTGTGCAGGTAGAGCAGGAAGGGCTTCGACGCGTCGGTCTGGTCGAGGATGCGCAGCGCTTCCTCGTGGACCCGGAAGGCGCGGGTCTTGCCACGCACGCCGGAGCTCCTGCCCGGCAGGAAGCGGAAGCGTTCGCTCCCCTGCTTGAAGCCGAACTGCTCCGAGGTGTTGACGTTGGTGGTGACGAAGCCGGTCCGGTAGCCGGCGGCGGCGAGGTGCTCGGCGAGCGTCGTCGCGTCGTCGGGCAGCCGGCTGGCGCGCCCGCTGATCTGCATCGAGAGCGGATGGAGGCCGGTCAGGATCGCCGCCGCCGTCGGCCGCGTCCACGAGCTCTGCGCGCGCGCGTGCTCGAACAGCACGCCGTCGCTCGCGAGCTGGTCGATCGCCGGCGAGGTCGGCGCGTCGTAGCCGTAGCAACCGAGGTGATCGGCGCGCAGGGTGTCGACCAGATAGACGATCACGTTGGGCCGCGGCACGAGCGGCTTCGGCGGCGCCGGCGCGGGGGGCGCCGGCCGCCTCGGCGTCGCGAGCTTCGCCTCGACCAGCCGCAGACCGCCCGATGGCGTGGCGCGCCCCGCCGGAACGGCGCGCAGCGTCAGCTTCAGCGGCCGGTCTCCCTCCGGCAGGTCGACGCGTCCGGAGCCACCAGGTCCCCGGGAGTGGAGGATCCGCTCCGGCTCGCCGTCGACCGCGACCGCGACTTCGAAGCGCCCTTCGCCGCCGGTCGCCTCGACCGCGCGCCACTCGACCGCCGCGCCGCTGCCGGCTTCGAGCGCGAGCTCGACCGAGGTGCGCCACGGCAGCTCGAGCGCGGCGCCGTCCGCGCCCACCGCGGGACGGCCGGAGCTGCCGAGTCCGCCGAAGCCGAAGCGGTCCCAGGCGATCCCCGCCACCGGTCCGGTCGAACCCTCCGGGTAGCGCAGCTCGAGCAGGTTCTCGCCCGAGCGCAGCCGCTCGGCGCCGAGCTCGAGCTCGAGCGTCGTCGGCTCGGCGGGCACGATGACGCGGGTCAGCTCGAGACCGTTGACCACGACCGCGATCTCGGGCGGCACGCCCCCCGGCTCGGGTTGCGACCAGCCGCGCATCGCCAGGCGCACCGGCCGCGGATCGATCACGTCGAAGGCGACCCGGCTGCGTTCGCCGTAGGCCCAGGCCCAGGTGACGCCGCGGGTCTTGGCATCGCGGGTGAACCCTTCGTAGAGCCGGATCCGGTCGACGGCCCTGCCGACGTCGACGCCATCGACCTCGGTGTGGAGCTCGGCGGTCGGCAGCAGACGGACGAGGTCGACCCGCTCGGCCGGCGGCCGGCAGGCGGTGGCGAGCGGGAGGAGCAGGAGGAGCGGGAGGCGGCTTCGGCGCGGCATCAGCGGGGCGGAGAGCCTATCCGATCGCCGGCGGCCGCGCCGTCCGCGGCGCGGATCTCGACCTCGCCCACGGCGACCGGCTCGCCGACGCGATCGGCGAACCAGGCGACGTCCTCGATCACCAGGTCGACCTCGAGCCGGTAGCGGCCCGGCGTCTCCGGCCACGGCACGGCGAGCTCGGCCTCGAAGGCATCGCCCGAGCGGATCTTGCCGGGCAGCGGCGCGCGCCCTTCGTTCGGTGCGGCGCCGCCGGACAGGGGGCGCAAGCGCCAGCCGAGCTGCACCGGCAGCGTCGCCTCGCTGGTCCAGTCCCAGGCGCTCATGTTGCGCAGGTGGAGGGTCACGCGCCCGGACCCTCCGGCAGCTCCCTCGCCCGGCAACGCGGCCGCGTGCACCAGACGCGCGAAGTCGACCGGCAGCGGCTCGCGACCGAGGTAGCGCACCTGGGCGCGCGCCGGCGAACCGTCGGGCGTCTCGAGCGCGAAGCGCAGCAGTCGCGCGTGCGCCGGCTCGCCTTCGGACCACCAGAACCGGTGGACCCGCCAGGCGGGCGCCGACTCGACCACGATCGCCCCGCCGGCGCCGCCGCCCGGATGCTCGGCGAGCGCAAAGCGGCGCGTGCGCCGCCAGTCGGAGACGAGGAGGGTCGCGCGCGGCGCGTCGGTGACGACGAGCCAGGTGGTGCGGTCGCCGGCCCAGACGGTGCCGAGCTCGATCTCGGCCGAGGGCCAGCGACGGTCGAGGGTGAAGCTCCATGCCCCGACCTCGGCGAACGGATCGACGAAGCGCAGGAAGTCGCCGGACCAGTAACGGTCGCGGCGGCCGTCGATGTTGGAAGCGGTCGACTCGTACGGCAGGAGCCGGTAGAGCCCGGCGTGGGCATGACTCTGGCTGGTCGGATCGAGCGCGCCGGCGCCGGCGACCGACGCCAGGGCGGAGAGACCGACCACCGCCGCGAGCACGGCGCTCGCGGCCAGCGCTCGCGCCGAAGGCAGTCGACGCAGGCCGACCAGCAGGCAGGGGTAGGCGGCCAGCAGGTAGCGATTGCCGACGAAGGTCTCGCCGCCGAAGAAGTTCGAGGGCCACCAGACCAGATAGAAGACCGCGAGCCCGGCGGCGCTCGCGAGCGCCGCGAGCGCGACCCGGTCCGGCCGGCGGAGCAGCGCCGCGAGCAGCGCGAAAGCGATCGGGAACGAGACGACGACGCCGGCGTGGCGGCCGATCCAGAAGTAGATCGCGGCGTAGGCGGTCAGGCGCGGCTTCCAGACCGGCGCCAGTCCGAGCGTCGACGTCGCGCGCCGCTCCGGATCGTCGAAGCGCGCGAGCGCGGCCTCCGAACCGGGGCCGGCCGGCCAGCCGGTCGTCGCGTCGAAGGTCGTACGCGGCGCCTTGTACGACTGCGCCGCGCCAGTGAGCGCCCAGGAGAGAGCCAGCACCGCGAGGTAAGCGACCGCGACCGCCGCGGCGAGGCGGGCCGCGCGCGTCCAACGCCGGAGCGCGAGCGCCGCGAGGACCGGAGCCGCGGCCACCGCCGCGTGCGGCTCGCGCAGCGACACCAGCAGGCCGAGCAGCAGACCGCCCGCCTCGGGCGCGAAGCGTCCGGCGAGCAGGCGCTCGGCCCGACTCGCGGCCGTCGCGGCCGGCGCTGCGCGCAAGCCGGCGAACGCGAGCGCGAGGCCCGCGGCCGCGAGCGCCACGACCAGGGATTCGCTCATCCGCCAGAAGGCGTACGGGAGCGCGATCGAGCCCGCGACGGCGATCAGCACCGTCGCGGTCGCGGCGCCGCGATCGGCGGCGCGCGCGAGCAGCGAGCACACCAGAGCGAACGCGCCGGCGAGCGCGACGAGGTGCAAGAGGATCATTCCGTTCTCGCCCGCGACCAGGTGGAAGGGAGCGGCCATCAGCGGGTAGAGGATCGGCTTCGAGTAGCTGACGCCTCGTTCGGTGCGCTGGAGGATCAGCGCCGCGCCGCCGCCGCGCGCCGTCGCGCGCGCGGCGTCCTCGGCGGTGAACAGCAGGTCGCCGTCGGCCGCCAGGCTCGCGGTCATCGCGACATAGGTCCCTTCGTCGCCGCGCAGGTCGGACATCGGCGCGCGCTGGACGCGGATCGCCGCGAGCAGGGCGAGCGCGGCGGCGAAGAAGAGCCAGCCGGCGAGCGCCCGGCGCGAGCGCCGCGGAACGGACGACGGGGTGGGAATCACGACCGCCGCAGCTTATCGTCGCCCGCGTCGTGTGCCGGCGGGCGGCCGATAGAATCGGCCGATGTCGCTCCCGGGATCTCGACGCGCGCTCGGCCGTCTCCTGACCGCCGCCGTGCTCGCGGCGCTGCTCGGGGGCTGTCGCGCGCCGCAGCCGGGAGCCGCGGCCCCGGCGACCTCGCCGCCACCGCGGCGGGTCGAGCCGCGCGGCTTCGTCCTGATCTCGATCGACACCCTGCGCGCCGATCACGTCGGCGCCTACGGCTACGCGAAACCGACGACGCCGTTCCTCGACCGGCTGGCCGCGCGCGGCGTGGTCTTCGAGCGCGCGACGACGCCGATCCCGGCCACCCTGCCGGCGCACCTGTCGATGTTCACCGGCCTCTACCCCGGGGAGCACGACGGTTACCCGCCCTCGGGGGTGCTCGCGGCCGAGATCCCGACGCTGCCGGAGCTGTTCCGCGCCGCAGGCTTCCGTACCGCCGGGCACTCCGAAGGGGGCTTCGTCGCCGGCGGCTTCGGCTTCGCGCGCGGCTTCGAGCAGTGGAGCGACACCGAGTACGCGTCCGACACCGACGTCGATCGCACCTTCGGGCGTGGCGCCGAGTTCCTGCGCTCGCTCGGACCGGACGAGCGCTTCTTCCTCTTCCTCCACACCTACGCGGTGCACGACCCCTACGCGCCGCCGACCGCGATCGCACGCGAGTTCTGGCCGGGCGAAGCGCCCGCGGGCGCCTTCGAGCCGACCGGCGCCAACCTCGCGGCCTTCAACCGCGGCCACGGCGCGGTCGACGCCGCCGCGCTCGACTGGTACCGCGCGCTCTACGACGCCTCGATCCGCCACGTCGACGGCGCGCTCGAGCGGCTCTGGGGCGAGCTCGAGCGTCTCGGCCTCGCCGAGGCGACCCTGCTCGTGGTCACCGCCGACCACGGCGAGGAGTTCCTCGAGCACGGCCGCCTCGCGCACACCCAGGTCTACCGCGAGAGCCTGGAGGTCCCGCTGATCGTGGTCACCCCCGGCGACGCGCGGCCGCGCCGCGTGCGCTCGCTCGTCCAGCTCCCCGATCTGCTGCCGACCTTCGTCGACCTCGCCGGGCTCGAGATGCCGGAACGGGTCTCCGGGTCGAGCCTGGCGCCGCTGCTCGCCGACCCCGGGCTCCCCTTCGCGCGCGATGCCTACGCCGAGGACGAGGAGCCGGGCGGCCACGAGCGGACGCTGATCGCGTCGCTGGATGCCGATATATGGCAGATCGTACGGGGCACGGTCGACGTCGAAGTCGACGGCTTCTGGGTGTCGCGCGAGGTGCGCTTCGACGTCTTCGGCGACGACCTCGAGCTGCGCGCGGTCGCCTTCCACGAGCCGCGCCGCGTCGCCATCGAGGTCGACGGCCGGCCTGTCGGCGCGCTCGAGTTCGGCACCGACTGGACGCCGCACCGGCTGAGCCTGCCCGGCGAAGGCAAGCGCACGGTCACGCTGCGGACCCCCGAGTGCCGGACGCCGGCCTCGCTCGGCACCTCGGGCGACACGCGCTGCCTCTCGTTCAAGCTCCAGGGCGTGAACCTCGGCCGCGTCGAGCTCTACCGCAACGACGCCGACCCGCTCCAGGCGCGCGACCTCTCGGCCGCCGAGCGCTCGCGCCTGCGCGAGCTGTCGGCACGGCTCGACCGCATCCGGCACGTGCCGGTCGCGAGAGCCGCCCAGGCGGCGCTCTCCGACGAGCAGATCCGCCAGTTGAAGGCGCTCGGCTACCTGAATTGACGGAACCCGGACCGCGGTCGCGGCGACCGCGGACTGGCCTCGCGCCGGTCGGCGCGGGGCCCGCGGGGACCGGTCGGCGCGACGGTCGCGGGATATCATCCGCCGGATGTCTTCGACGACCCGGCTGGCCTTCCTGGGCCTCGCGCTCTTCCTGTGCATCTTCCCGCTGACGATCCACAAGCCCGGCATGCCGGGCTCGATCAAGGCGGACGAGGCGGCCTACTACCTGATGTCGCGGTCGCTGGTCGAGGACGGCGACCTGCGCTGCGAGCTGCGGGACATCGAGCGGCTCGCCGAGGAGTTCCCGTTCCAGGGCGTCGAGAACCTGATCCTGATGACCGACGACGGCTGGCGCACCGCCTTCTTCGGCAAGCCCTACATCTACTCGCTGCTGGCGGCGCCGCTGGTCGCCCCGTTCAAGGCCAACGGCCTGATCAGCTTCAACATGCTGATGCTGGTCGGCATGATCTGGCTGGGCGCGCTCTACCTGCGCCGCTACAACTCCGAAGGCCTCGCGCTCGCCTACTCCGCCGGCTTCTTCGTGCTCTCGAACACCTGGGCCTACGTGTTCTGGATGCACACCGAGATCTTCAACATGTTCTGCGCCACGCTCTGCCTCTATCTGGCGTTCGTGCCCGCGCCCGACGGGCTGGGCGCGACACGAGGGCGGTGGGCAGGGCTCTTCGATCGGCTGCGCGGCAGCGAGGCGCGCGCCTGGATCTCGGGCGCCGTGATCGTCGCCGCCGCGTACAACAAGCCGCAGCTCGGGGCCCTGGGCCTGCCCGCCCTGTGGATCTTCGCTCGCGCCGGCGGCTGGCGCGGCGCAGCGCGCTGGATCGGCGGCGCGGCCGCTTCGGGACTCCTCCTGTGCTCGGTGTCGGTCGCCTTCACCGGACACCCCTCGGCCTACCTCGGCGTCGAGCGCGCCGGCTTCAAGGTCGAGGACTTCGATCGCGTCCCGTTCGAGCCCGAAGTCATCGCGAGCGCGGCCCCGGGCGTCGTCGCCGCGCCGGCCGGTCCGGTGGCGGGCGAGGCGGCGCCGAGCGAGTCGGCCGAGAGCGAGAGCGCGGACGCCGCGGTCGGCGCGCCGGCGACCGAGGCGCCGCCCGCGAATTCCTGGTGGTGGATCTTCCGCGCGCCGGAGATCGATCATCGCGCCGTGACCAACTTGGGCTATTTCCTGATCGGCCGTCACACCGGGCTGCTGCTCTACTCGCCCTTCGTCCTGATCTGCTTCGTGCTCTTCCTCGTCCACACGCGGCGCTCGAGCGAGCGCTGGTGGATCCTCGCCGCCGCCGCGTTGGTCGCCGCCTTCCACATGTTCTGGATTCCCTTCAACTGGCACGGCGGCGGCGGTTTCGTCGGCAACCGCTACTTCGTCAATGCGCTGCCGGTTTTCCTCTTCCTGGTCACGCGAATCTCGCCGGGCTGGCTGCTGCCGACCGGCTATGCCGCCGGCGGCCTGCTGGTGGGGAGCCTGGTCTTCACCCCGTACGGCGCCATCGTGCCGCAGCCGACGCTGCAGTGGCACACGCGCAACGTGCCGTACACGCTGCTGCCGCTCGAGCTCTCGCTCGGCCGACAGGTGCCCGGCTATCGCGGCTCGGCCTCCAACGGCGTCGGTTTCCTCGGACGGCGAGATCTCTTCCTGCCGCGACGCGACGAGATGTGGATCCAGGGGCGCGAGAAGGTCGAGATCTGGGTGCGCTCCTACGAGCCTCTGGTGCGACCGATGTTCCGGGTCGAATCCGTGCAGGTCCCCAACTCGGCGGTGATCCGCCTCGGCGACGACGTCGAGCGCCTCAACTTCGAGTCGACCGAGCCCGGGCGCAACGCCACGGTGATCACCCTCGATCCGAAGGCGCCGGAGGCCGGCCTCACCGACGACGGCCTGCCGCTCTACACCTACCGGATGGTGGTGGAGACCGAGCGGATGCGGATCAAGAGCTACCGGCTCGCGCAGTCGCGCGACGACGAGTACGGCTTCCTGGTCGGCGTCATCCTGACCTATCTCGGCACCGCGGAGCAGGTCGCTCAGGACCTCTTCCACGCCCGCTGGGTCGAGGCCGCTGTGCCACCGGAGCTCCCCGCCGGTCGCGACGCGATGGTCGACGTCGTGGTGCGCAACGACAGCGCGTTCGCCTGGCCGAACGCCGGGCCGACCCGGGTCTCGCTCTCCTACCACTGGCTCGACGCCGAGGGGCGCAGCGTCCTGCGCGAGGGCGCGCGCTCGCTGTTCGCGACGCCGGTCGACCCCGGCAAGGGCGCGGGCGCGACGATGAAGATCCAGACGCCGGCCGAGCCGGGCGACTACCTGCTCGAGCTCGACCTGGTGCGCGAGCAGGTCTCCTGGTTCTCGGACCGCAACCCGGCGTCGACCCGCCGCGTGCCGGTGAAGATCGTGGCGACCGACGCCCCCGTGCGCTGAGCTGCGGCCGAGCGCTGCGGGCCGCCCCGACATGAGCCGAACCGACGCGACGGCGGCCAGCCACCACGAGACCTCGCGCGGCCTGCTGCGTTCGGGCAGCGCGGCGACTCTCGCCAACCTGGTGCGCACGCTGGCGCTGCTCGCGACCCACCTGGTCGTGCGCCGCTTCGTGCCGCCGGACGAGTGGGCGGTCTGGAACTGGCTGGAAGCGGTCTTCCTGGTGCTCGCCACGGTGCGCGACGCCGGCTTCCCCAGCCACGCGGTGCGCCTGCGTCCGATCCCGTTCGGCAACCTGCTGCGCGCCGAGATCGGGTTGGGCGTCGCGATCGCGGCGGCGCTGCTGGTCGGCGCGCCGCTGGTGGCGCGCGCCATGGCCGACCCGCATCCGGCGCTCGCCGACGCGCTGCGGGTGCTGACCGTCGCCTTCGTGATCGAAGGCTGCGGCGCGGTCGCGCTCGCCTGGTTCGAGGCCCATCTGCGCATCGAGCGCACGCTCGGCGCCGAGATGCTTCGCACCGGCGCCTACTGCGCGATCGTGCTCGCCGCCGCGGCCCGCGGCGCCGGCTTCTGGTCGTTCGTCATCGCCCAGAGCGTCGGACAGATCCTGTTCGCCGCCGCGCTCTGGTGGCGCGCCCGCGGCGGACTCCGCCTGCACTTCGTGCCGGGCGCCACGGGGCGGATGGTGGTCGAGAGCATCCCGCTCGGCAGCATCTGGCTGCTCGGCGGCGCGGTGACCTACGCCGACCCGTTCATCGTCGGGCGCCTGTTCAGCCGCGAGCAGCTCGGCCTCTACGCCGCCGCCTACTTCCTCGCCTTCTTCGTCTTCCGCATCCTGCAGCTGCCGTTCGGGCGCAGCCTCTATCCGGCCTTCCTCGCCTTCCGCGACCGTCCGGACGAACAGTTCCGCGCCTTCCGACTCGGAACCGTCGCGTTCCTCGCGCTCGAAGTCCCCGCCGCGCTGGTGCTGGCGCTCAACGCCGAGCTCGTGGTCTCGCTGGTGTTCGGCCCGACCTACGCCGGCGCCGCTCCCTACCTGCGACTGCTGGCGTTCGCACCGCTCGCCGACCCGCTCGGCCGCTTCGGCGGCGAGCTGCTGATCGCGCGCCACCGTGATCGCGCCCGCGTGCTGTCGCTGGTGCTCCACCTGACGGCGCTGGTGGTCGGCGGCATCGCCCTCTCGCTCGCGCTCGGCTCCCCGTTCGGCATGGCCTGGGCCAACTTCCTGCCGCTCGGCGCGCCGGTGATCGTGGCGGTGCTGCTCGCCGAGGTCGGGCGCCGGCCGCTCGTCGGCCTGGTCGGCCAGCTGGTCGAGGTCTACCTGGTGCCGGTGGTGCCGTTCGCCGTCGCGTGGTGGCTGGCGGGCGACCGGCCCTGGCTGCGCCTCGTCCTCTCCTGCGTCGCGGCGCTCGCGACCCTCGGCTGGACCTGGCTGCGCCACCGGCGCGATCTCGTCGACTTCTTCTCGCGGCGCCCGGCGGTCGGCGTGGTCGAGGGTCCGGTCGCGACCTGACGCGGTCTCAGAGCCGCAGGTCGGGCGGGGGCAGGCGCGCGGGCAGGCGGTGGACGACGCGGCTGCGCAGGGCCTTCCAGAAGTACCAGAGTCTCGACAGCAGGGGGCGCTTGCCGAGGCTCGCCTCGAAGCGCTCGACGACGCCGCCGGCGTGGCCGCGCTGGCGCTGGGCGTCGGCGTCCATCCGCTCGGTCGCCTCCTCGCTCCAGAAGCGGCGGTAGTAGCTCTGCTGCGGGATCGGCGCGCGCACCGCCTCCGGCCCCCTGGTCGCCGCGAAGAACAGCGACACCTGGCGGCGGCCGAAGCCGCCGTAGGAGAGGCCGTCGAGCGCGCCGGGGACGTAGCGGCGGATCTTCCACGGCGGCGACTCGAAGCGCGAGCGGAACCAGAACGGCTCGAACTCGAACCACCAGGCGGCGTCGATCGAGTAGCCGGCCGCCGACCAGTAGTCGTGGAAGAAAGTCGGCGAGAACATCACGAAGCCGTGGTCGACGTGGTTGTGCGAGGGCGCCTGACCGTGGACCACGCGGCCGCCCGGGACCAGCAGGTCGTGCACGTTGGCGAGCACGTTGGGCAGGTGGAAGACGTGCTGGATCGTCCCCGACTCGAAGACGCAGTCGTAGCGGCCGTGCCAATCGGCCGGCACCGGCTGGTTCAGGTCCCAGACCAGATCGGGCTTCTCCCAGTCCGAGACGTCGAGCGTCGCGACTTCGGCGAAGCCGAGCCGGCGGAAGAAGGTGACGTCCGACAGGCATCCGAGCTCGGCGAGGCGTGGGTCGTGCGAAAGCTCGACTCGCTCGACCGGCGCGAGCTCGACCTTCTGCTCGCGCGCCCAGCGGCCGAGCTCGGCGTCGGTGAAGAAGACCGACATCCGTCCGAGCTCGAGCACGCGGCCGGTGAAGGGGCGCCGCCGCGCCTCCTCGAGCAGGAGACGGGCGGTGCCTCTCGGGATCCCCATGGTCTCGGGCCCCTAGCCTTTCGACGCGGCGATCGCGCGGTAGTGGTCGATGGTGCGGGCGAGCCCGTCGTCGAGCGCGATCTCGGGGCGCCAGCGCGCCAGCGCGAAGGCGCGCGAAGGATCGGCGCGGCGGACCGTCTCGTGCGGGCGGTCCGGCAGCGCGCCGACTTCGGGCGGCGGCGCGCCGGCCGCGCGGCAGATGCGTTCGACCACTTCGCGCACCGTCACCAGCTCGCCGGAGCCGAGATCGACCGTCTCGCCGTCGACCCCCGGCGCGGTGGCGAGCGCCAGCAAGCCGCGTGCGACATCCTCGACGTAGATCCAGTCGACGGGACGGGTCCCCGACGAGATCCGCGGCGCGCGGCCGGCGAGCGCCGAGAGGATCGACGCCGGCACCACCTTCGCGGTGTCGAGCTGTCCGGGGCCGTAGACCATGAAGATCCGGGCGGTGACGATCGGGGTCTCGTAGAGGGTCCGGAAGAACGCGGCGTAGAGCGACGAAGCGGCCTTGGCGGCGGCGTAGGGCGAGCCCGGCGGCGTCCCCGGCTCGGGCTCCTCCATCGAGCCGGCGAGCACGATCCGCCGGCAGCCGACGCGGGTCGCCGCGGAGAGCAGGTGAACGGTCGACGACAGGTTGGCGCGAAAGGTCGGCACGACCAGGTCGAGCTCGCGCCGCCCGGAGACCAGGCTGGCGAGGTGGAAGACCACTTCGGGCCGGTCATCCGCGAGCGCCTGCTCGACGGCCGAGGAGTCCTCGAGATCGGCGCGGTACCAGCGCACGACGCGGGCGTCCTCGGGCCGCGGCATGCGCGAAACGACCGCGACCTCGGCCCCCTCCCGCTCGAGTTGGCCGAGCAGGTGGGCGCCGAGAAACCCGGTGGCACCGGTGACGAGGCAGCGAATCCCCTGCATCCACCGAGCCTACGAAATTCGGGGACAGGCAAGAAATCCGGAGTTTTGGGGGGGGGGCGGGTAAACCACGGGTTTTTTGTGGGTGGACACAAACA
>BTUO01000003.1:0-91609 GCA_045862895.1 Acidobacteriota bacterium | reverse complement strand
CCCGCACCCCAACCCCTCCGTGTGTTTGCGCCACCCAAACCAAACCTTTTTCTACCCCCCCCCCCCCCAAAACTCTGTCCCTGATGCGAATCAGTAGCGGCCGTGGCGGGGCGGCAGGCGCGGGGGGATGAACCGGCGCAGGCGCCGGGTCCAGCGCTTCGCCAGGAGCGCGACCTTCGACGGTCGGCCCGCGGTCGCGGGTGGCGTCTCGCCAGGCTCGGGCGCCGGCGCCTCGGGCGCGGCGGGCTCGCCGTACATGCGGCGGTAGTTGCCCTGGACCGGCAGAACCTCCATGCCGGCGCCGGCGAGCTTGGTCGCGACCGCCCAGACCGCCGCGGCCCGGCCGCCCAGGCCACCGAATCGCAGGTGGTCGATCGATCCCGGCTCGTAGCGGTAGGCGTCCCAGACCGGCGGCGCGAAGATGCCGCCGATCCAGAGCGGCTCGTAGAGGCAGAGCAGCAGGCTCTCGAGCCGCCAGCCGTTGGCAGGATAGAGGTCAGCGTAGAGCGTCGGCGAGACCATGTAGAAACCGATGTCGACGTTGTTGCTCGACGGATCGGTGCCGTGGATGACGCGGCCGTCGGTCTTGGTGAGGCGCGACAGGTTGCGGAACGCCTGGCGCTGGTCGAAGAGATGGACCAGCGATCCGGGATCGAGCACGACGTCGAAGCGCCCCTCGAGCTCGTCGGGGATCGGGCGGTTGAGGTCGAGCTTCCAGGTCGGCCGCTCGGCGGCGAAGAGATCGCAACTCTCGACCTCGTCGAAACCGAGCGCGCGGAAGAAGGTCTCGTCGGAGAGGCAGCCGAGCCGCGCCAGCGACGGCTCGTGCGAGAGCGTCACCGGCACGTCGGCGCGCAACGGAAAGCCGTCGCGGCGCGCCCAGCGCTCGAGCTCGGGCCAGGTCAGGTAGACGTAGCTCCGGCCGAGCTGGAGGACGCGGCCGCCGAACGGGCGGCGGCGCCCCTCCTCCATCAGCAGCCGCGCGACCGGACGGGGGATACCCACGAGGAGCGCGATTCTACCGGCCCGCGCTCCCCGCCACGAGCGCCGCGAGCCCTGTGATACCTTGCCGCCGCCATGCGTCCGGCCTTTCTGCCGGGCCGCGCGCGGCGCGCGGTCGGGCGGCTCCTGCGCCGCCTGCGGGGGACCGAGCGACGCGTCGTCCGGCTCGCGCCCCTCGGAGCCGGGTCCGAGCCCGTCGGTCGCGTCCTGCTCTCCTACGTCGTCGACCCGTTCCTCGTCCGCTCCGAGGCACGGATCTCCCTCGCCCACACCCAGGACTGGGAGGCGTGGGCGATGGCATCGACCTGGCGCGAGCTCGGCTTCGCGGTCGACGCCATCCACTGGACCCACGACCGTTTCCTGCCGGCGGACCCCTACGACGTCCTGATCGACGCGCGCCGCAACCTCGAACGGCTCGCCGGCACGGTCGGGCCGCGCTGTCTGAAGATCTTCCACGCCGAGACCGCGCACTGGAAGACCAACGACGACGCGCAGCTCGCGCGGCTGGCCGGGCTAGAAGCGCGTCGCGGAATCCGGCTCACCCGCACTCGACTGGTTGGCGCCAACCGCGCGATCGAATCGGCGGACTGCGCCACGGTGCTCGGCAACGAGTGGACGCTCGCCAGCTACCGACCGTTCGGCAAGCCGCTCTTCCGCGTCCCGATCTCGAACGCCCTGACCTACCCCGCGCCGGAGACCAAGGACTTCGAGGCCTGCCGCGGCCGCTTTCTCTGGTTCGGCGGCGTCGGCTTCGTGCACAAGGGGCTCGACCTCGTGCTCGAAGCCTTCGCGGGGCAGGAGGGGCTGCACCTCGACGTCGCCGCGCCGATCGACCGCGAGCCCGACTTCGTCGACGCTTACGAACGCGAGCTCTACGCGACGCCCAACGTGCGCGCGCTCGGCTGGCTCGACGTCGCCTCGCCGCGCTTCCTCGAAGTCGCCGCGGCCGACCTCGGCATGGTCTTCCCGTCCTGCTCGGAGGGGGGCGGCGGCAGCGCCATCACCGCCCAGCACGCCGGGCTGATCCCGGTGCTCACCCACGAGACCAGCGTCGACCTCGAGCCCTCGTTCGGCGTGCTGCTCGCCGACGCCCGCGTGGAGACGATCCGCGCCGCGGCGCGCGAGCTGTCGGCGCGCAGCGCCGGCGAGCTGCGCTCGATGGCGCTCGAGTCGTGGCGGCGCGCGCGCGAGCGCCACACGCGCGAGGCCTTCCGTCGCAACTACCGCGCGACGGTGCTCGAGATCCTCGGTCGCTTCCGCCCCGAGCTCGCGGCGAAGGTGCGGGCGGGATCGGAGCGCGCGTGAGCGAGGCCGACCGCTTCGACCTCGTCGTCCTGTCGCCGCACCTCGACGACGGCGCGCTGTCGTGCGGCGGCCGCCTGGCGGCGACCACCGGGCGCGGCGGCCGCGCGCTGCTCGTCACCGTCTTCGCCGGCGACGAACCGCCCGAGCCGGCCAACCCGCTCGCCACCCGGCTGCGCGAGGTCTGGGGCCTGCCCGCCGGCGGCGTGGTCGAGGCGCGCCGCGCCGAGGACCGCGAGGCGGCGCGCCGGCTGGGCGCAGCGGTCGCTCACTGGCCCTTCGCCGAGGCCCTCTACCGGATGGACGCGAGCGGCACGCGGCCGCTCTACGATTCGGTCGAGGCGCTCTACGCGCCGCCGGCGGCCGCCGACCTCGAACACATCGACACGATCGCCGCCAGGATCGCGGCGCTGCCGCCCGCGGCCCTGCTGCTCGCGCCGCTCGGCGTCGGCGGGCACGTCGATCACCGCCTGGTGCGCTCGGCCGCCGAGCGCTCGGGGCGCGAGGTCGCGTTCTACGAGGAGTTCCCCTACTCGGAGTGGAAGTGGTTCGCGGTCCGCCGCGCGCTCGAGCGCCCGCGCGACTGGGAGAGTGAGTCGCTGCCGTTGCCGGCGACGCTCGCCGAGGTCAAGCGCGACGCGATCCTGGCGTACCGCTCGCAGGTCGGCGCCCTCTTCCGCACCGAGGGCCGGCTCGGCAAGCAGCTGCGCCGCCACGCCCGGCGCGCCGGCGGCGAGCGGATCTGGCGCCGGCGGCCGGCGGCGTCGCGATAGGCTCTCCGCCATGTCCGCGAAGGGGCAAGACATCCGAGACCTGCCGGTCGTCGTCCTGTGCGGTGGCCAGGGGACCCGGCTGCGCGAGCACACCGAGAACGTGCCCAAGCCGATGGTCGAGATCGGCGAACAGCCGATCCTCTGGCACATCCTGAAGATCTACGGCGCCCACGGCGTCGACCGCTCCGTGCTCTGCCTCGGCTACAAGGGTTGGGTGATCAAGCAGTACTTCCTGCGCCTGCACGAGATGATGCGCGACTTCACGGTCTCGATGCGCGGCGACCCGCCCAAGGTCGAGTTCCACAACCAGGCGGGCGGCGAGGACTGGCGCGTGACCTGTGCCGAGACCGGCGCCGACTCGGGCACCGGCGGTCGCTTGAAGCTGGTCCAGCGCTACGTCGACACCCGGACCTTCTTCTTCACCTACGGCGACGCGGTCGGCGACGTCGACATCGCGCGACTGCTCGCCTTCCACCGCGCCCAGGGGCGGATCGCGACGGTGACCGGCGTCCACCCGACCTCGCGCTACGGCGAGATGAAGGTCGACGGCGGCCGCGCCGTCGAGTTCAACGAGAAGCCGACCGTCGCCGAGGGCGTGGTCTCGGGCGGCTTCTTCGCCTTCGAGCGCGAGGTCTTCGACTACCTCGGCGACGACCCGAAGACCTTCCTCGAACTCGAGCCGCTGCAGAAGCTGGCGCGTGACGGGGAGCTCTCGGTCTACGTCCACGAGGGGTTCTGGCATCCGATGGACACCTACCGCGACTGGCTCCACTTGAACGAGGTCTGGAAGGGCGGCAACGCCCCGTGGAAGGTCTGGTAGCCGGGCTCAGGTCCCCGGCGCGTCGTCCGAGCGCTTCGGCTCGCGGGCGAGCAGCAGCCAGCCGACCGCGAGCAGCGCGGTCAGCGCCCACGCCGGGTGCAGCCCGTTGGTGAAGAACAGCGAACCGGCCGGCGCCGGATCGGTGAGGTCGGAGCCGAGCTGGATCACGGCGACCGCCCCTGCGTGCAGCCCGGCCGCGCCCCAGACGTGCCCCTGCCGGCGCGCGAGCCGGTCGAACAGCAGGCCGAGAGCGAACAGGCCGACCCAGGCCTCGGGCGAGGCCGCAATCGCGTCGCCGACGCGGCCCCAGAGCTCGAAGCCGCTGGTCCAGTCGACCTCGGCGAGGCGCGTGCGCCCGCGCGCGAAGTGGCCGGTCGAGTAGACCGCCGAGATCGCGCCGGCCGCGAGCGCGAGTGCCGCGCCGCGCAGCCGCCCGAACGGAAAGACCAGCGCGCCGCGGCAGACCCCCTCCTCGAGCAGCCCGATCAGCGCCCCGCCGAGGAGCGCCTTGGCGACGCCCGCGGGGGTGAGCGCGAGCGCGGCGACGCGGTGCCCGCTGACGACATCGACCACGAAGAGCGCCGCCGCGAGCAGCGCTCCGGCGAGCGCCCAGCGCGGGAACGCCCCCGAGCGACGACCCGCGCCCGTGAAGCCGGCGTCCGCCCAGCGCCGCACCCCGGATTGGCGCAGCCAGACCACCAGGTGGACGAGTGCGACCAGCATCGCCACCCGCCGGAAGACGCGGTCGAACGGAAAGGCGCCCGGCGAGATCGCCTCGATCGCGCGGAAGGCGAAGGGGGCGACGAGCGAGGAGACGACGACCGTCACCCCGAGCCACAGCGCGAGGCCGGCCACGAGCGCGCCGACGCGCGGCTCGGACGCCCACGCCGTGTTGCTCGCGGCGCTGGTGGGCGCCGGTCCGGCGGCGGTTCGCATCTCGCTCCCGGGCTCGTTCACGCGGCGCGCATCCTATCTCCGCGGCGGGTCCGGGCGAGTACGCGTGATAGCGTTCCTCGGCCCGCCCCCACGGCCCTCCAGCCCCGTGTCCGCGCCCGATCTTTCGCTCGTCGTGCCGCTCTACAACGAGGTCGAGAACCTCGAGGACCTGGCGCGCGAGATCCGCGCCGCGCTCGAGCCGACCACCCGCTCCTGGGAGACGATCTTCGTCGACGACGGCTCGACCGACGGCTCGCTCGAGCTGCTGCGCCGCCTCGCCGCGGCCGATCCCTCGATCCGCGTCGTCCGCCACGCGCGCAACGCCGGCCAGTCCGCGGGGCTCGCCACCGGCTTCCGGGCTTCGCGCGGAGCGATCGTGGTGACGCTCGACGCCGATCTCCAGAACGATCCGGCCGACATCCCGAAGCTGCTGGCCGAGCTCGAACGCGGCTTCGACGTCGTCTCCGGGGTGCGCGTCGACCGCCGCGACAGCTGGGTGCGGCGGGCCTCGTCGCGCGTCGCCAACGCCGTGCGCAACTGGGCGACCGACGAGGCGATCACCGACGTCGGCTGCTCGCTCAAGGCCTACCGCCGCGAGTTTCTCGAGCACCTGCCGATGTTCACCGGCATGCACCGATTCCTGCCGACGCTGGTGCGCTGGAACGGCGCGCGCGTCACCGAGGTGCCGGTGCGCCACCGTCCGCGCCTGCGCGGCCAGGCCAAGTACGGCATCGGCAACCGGCTCTTCCGCGCGCTCGCCGACCTGATGGCCGTGCGCTGGATGAGGAAGCGCTGGATCCCGATCGGCATCGTCGAGGAGTTGCCTCAGGAGCCGCGCCCGGGCCGCGAGGCGGTCGAGTGAGTCGCGGCGAACGGCTGCTGCTGGTCCTCGTCGGCTTGGCGCTGTTCCTGCCCGGGATCGGCTCGCGCGACCTCTGGAACCCGGACGAGCCGCGCTATGCCGAGGTCGCCTGGGAGATGCGCGAGCGCGGCGACTGGTTCGTTCCGCATCTCAACGGCCGCATCTATTCCGAGAAGCCTCCGCTCCACTTCTGGGCGATCGCCGCCGCCTCGACGCTGACCGGCGGCGTCAACGAAGTTTCGGCCCGCCTCCCCGCGGTCGTCGCCGCGACGGTCACGTTGTTGCTGGTCTTCGGCATCGCCTCGCGCCTGTTCGACCGCCGGGTCGCCTGGTGGTCGGCGCTCGTCTTCGCGACCTCGGCCAAGGTGCTCTGGCAGGGCCGAATCGGCCAGATCGACATGGTGCTGGTCGCCCTGGTGACCGCCGCGATGTACTGCTTCGTGCGCGGCCTGGTCGAGGAGCGACCCGGCTTCCACCGCCTCTTCTTTCTGTTCGCCGGCCTCGCCACACTCGCCAAGGGGCCGGTCGGACTGCTGCCGCCGCTGCTCGCCATCGTGGTGTGGGCCTTCGCCACCGGCCGGCGCGACGTGCTGCGCTCGATGCGGATCCCCACCGGCCTCGCGATCTGGGCGGCCGTCGTCCTGCTCTGGCTGGTACCCGCGGTCGCGACGGCCGGCCGCGAGTACTTCGAGACGATCGTCTTCAAGCAGAACGTCACGCGCTACGCCGACCCCTGGCACCACTACCGCCCCTGGTACTACTACCTGACGGTGATCCCGGCCGACTTCTTCCCGTGGTCGTTCTTCCTCCCCGGAGCGATCTGGATCGGCTGGAAGCGGATCTTCGGCGAGGCTCGGCGCGGCGTCCTGCTGGCGCTCTGCTGGGTGGTCGTCACGCTGGTCTTCTTCAGCCTGTCGCCGGCGAAGCGCACGGTCTACATTCTGACCATGTACCCGGCGCTGGCGATGCTGGTCGGCGCCGCCTTCGGCGAGATCGAGTCGACCTGGCCGCGGCTGCGCCGCGCGCTGACCGTGCCCGCGGCCCTGCTGGCGGGCATCGCCACCGCGCTGCCGCTCGCCCTGTTCGCGATTCCACGCTACTTCCCCGAGCGGGTGGCGAAGCGGCTGGCCGAGCTCGAGCCGATGGGACCCGGCCTGATGCCCGCGCTGCTCGCCCTGACCCTGGTGCTCGCCGCCGGCGCCCAGCTCGCCTGGCTCGCGGCCCGCCGCGGGCGGCCGCGCGGCGTGGTCCAGAGCTGGGCGATCGCGATGGGGATCGTGACCATCGCGGCGAGCCTCTTCGTCCTGCCGCGTTTCGACGCGGTCAAGTCGGTGCGGCCGATGGCCACGCGGCTGGTCGAGCTGGCGCCTCCGGACGAGCCCTACGCCATCTGGCCGAGGCTCGACGCGCCGGTCGTCTTCTACTCGCGGCGCTACGCCGTCGAGGTCCGGACCGAAGCCGAGCTGCGCGCCTTCGCCGCGCGGCCGGAGCGGATCTGGCTGCTGATCGAAAAGGACGACCTGGCGAAGCTCGCGCCGCCGCTGCCGCTGGTCGAGGTCGCGCGCGACGACGCCCGCCGCGACTCCTACGTCCTGCTCACCCGTCCCTGACCGCGGCGGTCAGTCTTCGACGACGTTCCAGCGCGCGGCCGAGCCCAGCTCGAAGCCGTCGAGGAAGATCGGGTTCGCGGCGGTGCAGGCGAAGATCCGGACATCGTCGACGTACCAGCCCAGGTCGGTGCCGAAGCAGATGTCGGTGCCGAACTCGAAACGCAGGCGGAACGGCTCGCCCGGCGCGACCAGGCCGGTCAGGTCGACGATGGTCCGCCCCCAGCTCCCCGCGTTCGACCCCTCGTCGGTGCCGTGCCAGGCCGCCTCGCCGGCCATCGGGTTGGTGTTCTGGCCGTCGTCGCGCAGCTCGTCGCGCGGAGCGTTCCGGCGGAACGCCGACTCCGGCAGGAGTTGCCAGGGGCCGTCGCCGACCTTCAACTTGACGTTGCCGCCGTCCCAGGTCGCCTCGGTGGCGATCCAGTGCTCGAAGGCGAGACGCGCCGGCACCCCCGAGGGGAGCGTGACGGCGTGGCTCTCGAGCACCAGCACCCCCGATTCGTCGTCCACGTTCTGGCCGGTGACGCAGTAGCCGTTGAGCGGATCGGGCGCGAAGAACGCGGTGCCGGCGCGCCCGTCGGGGAGATTCGCGACCCGCGTCCAGTCGCGCGGATCGAAGGTCGCCGGGTCGGCGACGTCGCGCCGGCTGACGGTCCAGCCGTCGTTGCCGCTCTCGAACGACGACCACATCAGCGGGTAGGCGCCGGCGGTGTCGCACACCGGCGGCGTCCCCGGCTCGAGGATCGGCTCGAACGGGCACGGCACCGGCGCGCGCATCTCGACCGCGGCCAACGCGGTGGCGACCTTGGCGCAGTCGGCCGCGGTGATCCGCACCGGCGCGTCGCCGAACGGGTCGGGAAGGTCGATCCCGCGCAGCTCGTCGCACGCCGCCTCGAGCGCGTCGGCGTGGTCGGCGAAGTCCGAAGACGGCACCTGGTGGGCGATCTGCGCACGCCAGTAGACGTGCGCGGTCTTGGTGCGGCCGAGCTTGGCGATCGTGCGGCCGTTGTAGGTGCCGCCGTCGACCAGCAGGGCGAAGGCGTGGTTCGGGACGCCGGAGTTGACGTGGACGCCGCCGTTGTCCGAGGCCGCGCAGTGGTACTGCGGGTCCGAGACCTTGCCCGGATCGCCGAAGCAGGTCGGCGTCCACATGTCGCGGGCCGGGCCGAACGGGCGCACGTCCTCGCCGAGCAGCCAGCGCACCGACTCCTCGGCGCCTTCGTTGAAGCCGGTGCGGATGGCGGCGCCGACGTAGCCGTCGAGCGCGCCGCGCAGCGCCTCGGCGGCCGCCAGCGGCACCGACACGGTCGGGATCACGATCTCCTGGTCGCAAGCGTAGACCGGGTCGCAGCCCATGCCCGGAGCCACCTCCGGATCCGGGCTGGTGGCGAGGTTGCCGATCACCAGGCCGGTCGCCCCGGCCTGCTGGGCGTGGCGCGCCTGGAGCTGGTACTCGCAGCCGCCGCGGTTGGCGAAGGCGACGTTGCCGGCGACGGCGGCGGCGTTGGCGAGCGGCTGGCAGGCGTCGTTGGGATCGGCGCCGGCCGCGTCGCGCACCAGAACCATCCGGCGCGCCGGGGTGGCGGGCTCCGGCGCCGGTCCGAAGGCGGCCTGTCCGACCGCGTAGTCGCCGTGGAGCTCGGCCGGCGAGGAGATCCGCAGGCGCGCCTCCTCGAATGCGCTGCACGCCCCCTCGGAGCGCAGGGTGTCGGGCCCGTCGACATCGCGTGGCACCGGCAGCCGGGTGGCGCGGTCGAGCAGCTCGCCCCACAGGTCGGAGTAGGACTCGTTGAGGGCGCCGGACTGCCAGCGGTAGATCAGGCCGTGGGTCGACCGCGTCCAGGCGTGGGCCCACTCGTGGACGACGACGTCGTGGACGCCGAAGCCGGAGCAGAAGGCGGCGATGAAGCCGTTCCATGACGCGTTCGGGCAGGAGGTCGCGTGGTTCCACGACAGGTCCATGACGTGCCCGGCGCCGTCGTAGGAGTCCATGCCGAGGAACGCGAAGAACCGGTAGACGTCGGCACTGGCGGCGAGGGTGCCGTCGAGCTCGGGGAGGGCGGTCGGGAACGGATCCCCTTCGACCCAGTCGGGCGAGTTCGGCCACGAGTCGGGCACGCCGTTGTACGGCGCCTGATCGACGCCGCTGAAGGCACGCCGCTCCATCGCGTCGGCAACCAACGTGAGGTGGTCCCCGACCTTGCCGCGCCGATCGTCGACGAAGACCAGCGCGTGAACCGACCCGCCGTCGCCGACCTCGACCTTCCAGGCCAGCCACGGCTCCCCCACCCGCCCGCGCTCGAGCCCCGGCACATAGACCACGAGCTCCGGCGACCCGGAAAAGACGATCTGCCCCGGCCGCGCCAGCGCCCCCGCCGCAAACCGCCGCGCGACCGCCGCCGCCTCCGCCGGCCCCATCCGCGGCCGCACCTCGACCTCGATCCCCGGCACGAACACCCCACCGACCCCAGTCAACCGCCCCGCCCGATCGGTCTGCGCCCGCATCTCCGCCCCGAACACCGGAATCCCGCGATGGAACTGCCGCAGCACGACGTACCCGAGCCCGAGCGAATCCGTCCGCTCGGCCACGACGCCGAGGTCCTCGCGCACCGAGCGGATTCCGAAGAGCTCTGGATAGGCGCCGAGGAACGCCATCGCCTTGGCCCCCGCCGTCCCCTCGGCCACCGGCGAGAGATCGCCCCCCTCCCTCGCCCCGACCCGTCGCGCCACGCCGGTCGAGGTGCGGAACGTCGTTACAGCCCCTTGACTGGCCCCCAGCTGCGCATCAGCCGCGCTCGCCCGCTCGGCGCGCCGCAGCGCGGGCTCCGCCTCCGCCCCGACCGCCGGCGCGCCGGCCAGAAAGACCAGCAGAATCACCGCGAGCCGCGATCGGGTAGCCTGCCTTCGCATTTCGAAGTCGACGCTATCGCAATGGGTATGGCAGGTCCCCACCCGGCTCCGCCCCCTGAACCTACGCCCGTTCGATAGGCCCAAGACCTGTTCAGAAGAACAGACTCAACAACTTCAGATTCTGGACGCAGTTCTCGGGCGCTCCCACTAAATGTCAGCAATCAGTTCGAGGCACCAGTCTCTTATACCTGGCAAGACTCGTTCGGCCGCAACTCGCTCCTCATCGGTTATGACAACTGCAGATTCCTCCGTTTCGCGACACGGTCGAATCCTCTCGGCACGCGCCTCTTCGTCAAGCCACTTCGCAAAACCGGACAGGTCGCTCGTCTCCGCCTCTGTGCCGCGGCATACGGCAACCACCACGAAACCCTCCAGCCACTCAGTGGCGAACATCACGGACACGTCTCTTACTATCCGCACTGCCGGCTCGCAAGCAGGGGTCGCCGCCTCCGCTGCGGCTGACTGCTTCGGATCCCCACCCGGCTGAGAGCAACTCGCCAGCAGCGTCAGCGAAACCACCGCAATTGCCTTCATGATCCCTCCTAGGGGCAGCTAACCAACTTCGCGATCGTTCCTGCCTTCTTCTTGTGGATTGGCTCGTTCCGCTCCTCAGGCCCGCCTGGTCTGCATTCGTGGATCCACATCTCATGCGCGATAACTCGCTTCCAACATCCGCCCGCCTTCATTGGGTTCGCGAGACACAGCACCATCGAGTTTGCTGAGATGGTATAGGCGGCCGCACCGGCCCTGCAGTATGGGTGCTGCTGATCACAGTCAATGGCATTATTCCCGTCCTTACATTTCCTCTCAATGCACTGCCGAATGCTGGCATCCTGGATGGTATGGGCGAAATTGCACAAATCGTTCCGACCCTGCTTAACGCCTGGAGAACATTTTTTGTCACAAACGGCGAGGCCGCTAGGATCCACGAGGCCGGTCGGTTGGCCGAGGACGTAGGCATATCGCGAAAGGCCGTTCTTGAAGTCGATCGGATCCTCGCTGATGAACTGGCCCAAAGTCGGGTCGTAGTACCTTGCCCGGTAGTAGTAGAGATCGATTTCGGAGTCCCACTCGCGACCAGTGAATGCAGGACCGGCCCCGTCTGCACCCGCCTCTAGAACTCCCCAAGCGTCGTATCGCCGCTGCAATACCTCGGTACCGCCGGGGTCGCTGACAGCCAAAATGCTCCCCAGGTGGTCGCTAAAGTAGTAGTCCGTCGAGCCTGCGGCGAGGTTCTGTCGCGCGAGCCACTCGTCCACGCCAGGACCATGAAAATGGCGCGTAGTTCCACTAGAGGATCCTCTCCGCTCTGCAACTTCATCGCCGTCGTAGACGAAGGTGTAGGAATCCGTGCCCACCACTTTCTGGACCCTACGCCCCAGTGCGTCGTAGCCAAAGCGAGCTTGCTCAACTCCGTTCCTCAGTACTCTCGCCAGCTGACTCCGAGCGGTCCACTCATAAGTCCAGGTATCCGACGCGGAAGTCCTCGAAACAAGATTCCCGTTCGCGTCAAATATGAAGTTGGTTGAGTCGCCGGCCTGGCTGACCTCGTATACGTTGGTTCGAAAGTTGGGCGGCTGGGCATAGTCGCGCGCAGTAACTGAAACTTGACTTGTTCCGGAGTGGACTTCAGCCGTGCCAGCAAATGAATCATCTCCCGAAGTCGTGGCCTCGGCGCCTCCCACTGTCACGACCGCCGGCTCGTCGGTAGACCCACGAAAGAGAAGCTCGCCGCCGACCTGCTCCGTCGCAAGCTGATTCATTGAGTTGTAGGTCCAAGAGCGAACGTCGTCGTCAATCTGTACAGAAGCTCGATTCCCAACGGCATCATAAGAATAGTAGTAGCGCTTCAGAACTTCCGGTACCGCATCGGTCGTCCGGAGAATCGCAGACACAAGTTGATTAACTGCGTCGTAGGCGAATATGAAGTCGACGGGCGACTCCGAACCCCTCTGCTGGCGCCAACTCCCAATATTCCCTGCGTGGTCATACGTGTACTCCAACCGCACTAGTGTCGCACCGCTGGTGTATCGGTGATGGATCTCACGCAAGCGGCGGTCACCGACAACGTCGTAGTAGTTGAAGGTCGCCGACTGCCCATTCGGATAGGAGATCTCTGTCAGCTTCCCAGAGACTGGTTCATAGGCGTACGAGAAGCTGCCTAGCTGATTCGAAATCAACTCAACCTCGCCGTGTTCGCCATATTGCACCGACTCCGCGTTGCCGGCTCCATCGATCGATCGGCCAACCACCCGACCAAGCTCGTCATAGTCGTAGGCCAATGTGTCGTTCAACAACGGCCCGTCGATCGTTGCGAGTTCGCCGGCACCATCGAACGGCGGCGATGTAATCGGATAGTACGTCAATTTCGTCAAACCGCTACCGTCATTAAAAGACACGAGGCGGTTCCAGAAAGCGTCGTACTCGAACGTCTCGTCTGGGGTCGCTGCCGTTCCCGGCGCTTCGGTGTAGGAGGTCCCAATCAGTGCGTCCGCCCGATCGTAGGCGAAGCTCTTAATGTTGCCTACGGGGTCCTCAATGCTGTTGAGGCGGCTGGTCGACGCTTCGTAGGAGTACTCGCTAGTAGTTCCGTCGGCTCGACGCTCCCGTATCAAGCGTCCCTGGAGGTCGTACTCCCATGTCGTCGAGTTGCCGTTCGCGTCGACGAGCTTCGTCACGCGCTCGCCAGCGTTGCCGCAAGCTGTCGCACAGCTAAGCCATTCACTTGTGAGTACCGTCCGGCCAGCGTAGTCGGTCGCCGCGCTCCGTCGCCGCAGGGGATCATAAGTATCGTGCGACCATCGGCCCAGGCGGTCTCTGTGGCCTACGGCATCGAGTCGATCGTAGGTCGTCTCTTCGAAGCTGCCATCGGGGAATGAAACTCGCGTCATTCGGTCCAGCAAGTCATAGTCGAACTGGAGCGTGTACCCACTCGCGTCGGTCATCGACCGGCGCCGGCCATAGTCATCGTAGGTATAGCTGAATGAGGCGCCTGCTAATGGGCTGGTGACAGACAATAGATATCCATCGTTGTCGTAGATGTAGTGGGTTGTGCGGTTCTCCGCTACTCCTGCGCGCTCAGGTGTCGTCACCGAAAGCACCTGTCCGGCGGAATTGTACGTTCGAATAGTCGAATGGCCGGCGGCGTCGGCATCCTCCAATAGGAGATGCTGGACATCGAAAGTGAGCGAACGGAAGAGCTCGAGCCTATTTCCGTCGGCAAGCTGGCGGATCTCCTTCATGTCGATGCCATTGGGCTCATAGATATAGAGCGTCGCCCGACCGAGAGGATCGACCGCGAAAGTCTGGTTACCGCGATCGTTGTATTCGTAGGAGTACGCCTGCGTCTGACCGTCGTCGAGGACGCGGGCGATCTTGCTCGGGGAGGTGTGGCTGCCGACGCGGCGGAGGTCGGTCTGGTTCGGATAGGCGTACCAGACGCGGTTCTCGAGCGGCTTCTTCGTGCTGTGCGGAACCGCGACCGGGCTGAACTGAGTGGGGCCGTTGATCGCAGCCATCAGCCACTTCGTGACCTCAGCCTTCGTGTAGTCGCCCGCGAACAGACTCATCGCCCGCTTGTCCCAGTAGAACGTACTCCGATAGTGCAACTCGACATTGCGCGACGTGAAACCGAACGGAACGATCGTCTCCGTCGCCGGAATCGCCGAGGTCGTATAGCGGTACTCCACCCGCTCCCTGCCGCCCAGAGGATCGACGGCCTCGACCCAGCGAGGATCCTGATCCTCCTCCTCCGAGTGATCGAACGGATCCGTGCTGAACGACGTGCGCCCGTACGGTGTCTCGAGGACGGCGATCATCCCCGTTCCCTCGTACTCGAACCTCGACTCCAGGCCGATGACGTCCGTGATCTTCACCAGGCGCCCCGAAGCGTCGTAAGCGATCTGGGCGAATCGTCCGAACGGGTCGGTGACCTTCGTGATTTTCAGCGGATCCGCGTTCTCGTACGCGAGCGTGGTCACCTGGCCGATCGAGTCGGTCACTGCGACCAGTCGAAGGCTCGCGTCGTAGGTGAAGGTCGCGGCATTCCCCTGCGGGTCGATAACCGCCGTCCGAAAGACGCGCCGGGGAGCGGTGGCGGCACCGTCCGGCTGCTCGAAGACTTCGATTGAGCCATCCGGCAGACGTCGCTCGTAGCGGACCGGTGAAGCCGAAACCCGCACGAGTTGGGCGCGTGAAACACGGTCGATCGCGTAGGCGCCGGTTCCCGCGTCGTAGCCGAACCAACGCTCCACTCCACCGCCGGGCTGGTAGTGCGCCACCGGGGCGGCCGCATTCGACGGGTCGTCTTCGAGATACGCAAGCCAGCGATGCCCCCACAAGGGTCCGACGTTCGAGAACGAGAAGATCGCCGGCTGGTTCTTCTCCCGGTGATGGTAGTCGAGGCGGAAGTCGATCGACGGACCCCGGGGTGGCGTGTAGCCGACGGGAACGTCGCTCAGGTGAAGGCTCGCCTGCAGCTTGTTGATCCCCCACTGCGCCATTCCCTTTGGCTGGCAGGACCCGCCGGGACCCGCACCCGCGCCCGCCTCCGGCTCGTCGGGTCTTGGACCGTCGGGATCCGGAACCAGCGGAAAGCACTTGCCGCGGAGGAGCGCGGCCTCCTGGTCGACGGCTTCTTGGAACCCGGCGGGGTTAGAGGCTTCCGGGACGAAGAAGAACCCGCTCGACTCCGTGAGCAGCACCTCGCGGGTGACCCAGAGCTCGCCGCCCAGACAGGGGTCGTCGAGCAGATAGCGCCCCTTCTCCTCCCGGACGATCGCCGAGTAGTGGTTCGACGTCAGATGAACCACCGACGGCACCGGGATCTCACCGCCGTCGTGGCGGAGGATTCGCAGCGGCTCGCCGATCTGCCGCGACAGCTCCCGCACCTGGAGCAGATTCGCGCCGCTGTGACTCGCGCGCAGCTCGTCCAGACGAGGGCTCCAGGCGTAGTCCGGCCCCTTCGCCGCCCGCAGGTACCGTTGCAGCGCCGTGCGCGCCGAGGGGATCGCGTCCTCGTGGTGGTGGAGGAGTAGCGAGTAGCCCTCGCGGGCCAGCGCCAGCTTCTGCGCCGAGGCGCCCGAGAAGTTCCTCCCCTCGATTGCCGCCATAACGAACTCGAGACCCTCCATGCTGCCGAAGCGCAGGTGGATGTCGCCGAGCTCCGCGATCGAACGCTCCGCGATCGCGCGACCGTCCGGATCGGTGAGCGACTTGGTCAGACGCCAGGCCTCCTCGAGCGAGGCGATCGCCCGGGTGAAGGCGCCCTGCCGGCGGTCGCTCATCGCCAAGTTCAGCAGTAGCGAGGCGCGATAGGGGCTGTCCGGAAAACGCTCGAGGTGAGCACGCACCGGGTCACCGCCGCCCGCACCCTTCGACTCCAGCCGCTGGAGCACCGCCTTCGCCAGCGCCTGGTTCTCGGCCCCCTCCGGCTCGGCTCCGAGGGCGACGATCGGCTCGCCGAAAACCCGCGCTGAGCGAATCTCCCCGGCGCTCGGGGTCGAGGAGAAGCTGGGCATCTGGGGCGGGCGCTCCACGCGGGGCACCTCGCGGAGAACCCGGACCGGCTCGGCGGGTTTCACCGCGGGCGCCGCGGCGGCGGACTGCGGTCGCACGGCGGCAGCGGTCGAGAATCCGATCGCGCAGGCGACCGGCAAGGCGAGCATTCGGACCAAGGTGAGGTTCACTCGGGTCTCCCCCTCAAGGAATCGTCGAAATCAGGACGGCGTTGGTCGGCTCTTCGAGCGTGATCGTCGGCGGCGTGGTGTCGCCCGGGACCGGCGGAGGACAGGTCGTGCGGGTCGGGTCGAGCGGGAAGCAGTCGGTGAGGTCGGAAACGCCGTCCTCGTCCGAGTCGGCGCGGAACGGATCCGTGCCGTTCTGCCGTTCGACGCCGTTCAAGACTCCGTCGTCGTCGACGTCCAGGTCGAGCGGATCCTGTCCCGAGGCGACCTGGATCCCGTCCGGGATGCCGTCGTCGTTGGTGTCGGCGTCGAGGTGGTCGGTGCCCAGGCGCGACTCGCGGACGTTCGACAGGCCGTCGTCGTCGGAGTCCGCGATCAGCCAGGCGTTGTCGCCGAGCGTGAAGCCGGAGGCGCTGACCGGCGCGGAGCGCGTCGTCGTGGCGCCGTCCCCGATGCGCCCGTACTGACCCCAGCCCCAAGCCCAGACCGACAGGTCGTCGATCGCTGCGAGCGAGTGGTACTGATGTGCCGCGGCGACGGTGACTTGAGAGAGGGCGAAGACCGAGGCGGGCCAGCCCTCCCAGGTGGTCGTGTTTCCACGCCCGAGCTGCCCGTGCGAGTTCCTGCCGACCGCCCACAACCAGCCGGTTCGCGTAACGAAGAGCGAGTGCTCGTAGCCCGCGATCACGCCGCTCAACGACTCCTGGATTGCCGGTTCGACCGGAAGCGGATGGGAACCGACCCAGTCGCCATAGCCGAGCGCTCCATACTCGTTGCGCCCCCAGCCGAGGGCCGATCCGTCCGCGAGGAGAGCCAGAGAGAGCCTGCCGGAGACACTCAGTGCGACGGCGCCGGAGATTCCTGTGACAGGTGTCGTCCTGGCCGTCGTGGTCCCGTCGCCGAGCTCGCCGTTGTCGTTGCCTCCCCACCCCCAGACGACACCGGAAATTGCGCCGTCCGTGCGCAGGGCGAGCCGGTGCTCGGTGCCGGTCGCCGTCTCGGCGATCCCCGCCAGGCCCGCCATCTGGGCTGGAACCGCGGTCGCCGTATTCCAGGTCCAGACCGTGCCGTCCCTCCGAAGGGCTGTCCGGTAGGCCACCGAGGTCGAGACCTGGACAATGTCCGAAAGCCCTGCGACCTGCGTCGGCACCGTCTGGAGGTACCGGCCCCAGGTCCAGACCGTACCGTCTGCCTTCAAGGCCAGGACGAAATCGGTGCCGGCCGCGATCCCGACGATGTCGGCAAGCCCAGGGACCTGCTGCGGGACGAGCTGATTCGTCGTCGTGCCGTCGCCGAGCTGGCCGTAGTTGTTGCGCCCCCAGGCCCACACCGTGCCGTCCGTTCGCAGGGCCACCGAGAACTCCCAGCCGGCCGCGAGCGCTCCGGTCAGCCAGTAGTCGGCGCGCCGCTCGGCGCTCGGATCCATGCCGGCCTTGTAGCCGCGAGCCCGGATCGTCTCGCTGGCGGCGACCGGGATCGGACTCGAATAGAGCGCGGAGGTCTCCGTCGGCTCGGAGCCGTCCGTCGTGTAGCGGATCTCCGCTCCCGGCGTCGAACACGAGATCGTCACGGGCCGGCCCGTCACGTAGCGTCCGCTGGGCCGCGAGAAGCTCGGGGAGGCGACCGCCCCGGTGTCCACGACCTAGTTACCGGCGGTGATACCGCTCGCGATCCAGTCGTTGCGGAAGGCCCGGGCGCGGATCGTGGTGTCGCCGTCGATCGAGAGCGGCCCCTGGTAGACCGTCGAACGGATGTCGGGGTCCGAGCCGTCCAAGGTGTAGCGGATCGTTGCCGACGGCGTCGTCGTCTCGAGCACGACGTCCTGCGCTTCCGTGAAGGTCCCGGGGCTCGGGGTCAGCGTCGGATCGGCGACGGTTCCGAGGCTCAGGACGTAGTTGGCCTGCGTGACATCGCTCGCGAGGATGCCCGCCCGGAACGCGACGACCTTGAAGGTCATCGATCGGTCGACGGTGTACCCCGCGGGAGTCAGCTCGGCGTCGTTCTCGGTGGGGGTGATTCCCGAGGTCGTGAAGCGGAGCGTGACCCCGGGCGTCGCGCTGGTCGCGGTGACCACGGTGGGTACCGCGAAGCTCCCCCCGGGCGGGCTCAGGACCGGGGCGGCGGCCTTGATGTTGTAGACGACACTCTTGACGTCGCTCTCCGTCCATCCGCTCTTCCAGGCCTTGGCCTTGAGCGTCAAGGTGTTCTCCACCAGGACGCTGGCGCCCGAGGCGATGGTCGGATCGGACGGCGTCGGATCCACGCCGTTGGTCGTGTAGTGGATCGTCGCGCCGGCCACCGAACAGCTGATCGCGACGCTGCGGCTCGTGAGATAGGTGCCCGTCCCGGGCGAGAACGTCGGCGTCGCGACCTTGAGCGTGTACGTCCCCGAAGCGGTATTGCTGTCCGCCAAGCCCGCCTTGAAGGCCTTCGCTCGCAGCTCCAGGCTCGCGGTGACCGCCACGGCGCCGGAGTAGAGCGTCGAAGACGACGTGGGCTCGCTGCCGTCCGTGGTGTAGCGGATCGTGGCGCCGGAGGTCGACGTCGCGATCGTCACGTTCTTGGTCGTCGTGTACTGGCCGGGCACGGGATTGAAGGTCGGTGTCGCGACTTTCTGGGCGTAGCCCGGTCCGAAGATCTCGACCGGAGTGAGCACCGGGGTGACGACGTTGCCGACCCCGATCTGGCCGTAACCGTTGCCGCCCCAGGCCCAGACCGAGCCGTCGGTGCCGAGCACCATGCTGTGGAAGGCACCCGCGGCCGCGCGCTCCACCGGCGGGATCCCCTGGACTTCGATGCCGACCAGAGAGTTGGTCGTGGTGCCGTCGCCGAGCTCGCCGTTGCTGTTGTTCCCCCAGACCACCACGGAGTCGTCCGAGAGAAGCGCGAGGGTGTGACCGATGTCGGAGCCACCGTCGCCGTCGCTGGCCAGCCTCTCCGCAGCTTCGACCGCAGTCACCCGGACGGGGGTCTTGCGCTGCGATTGGGTCTCGTCACCGAGCTGACCCTTCCGATTGAATCCGAAGCCCCACCAGTCGCCGTCGGAATCGAGCGCGAAGCTCGCCGCGTCCGTCCCTCGGTGGATGCGGGTGATGCCCGTCATTCCCGGAACGACGATCGGAGCGAGGCGGTTGGTCGTCGTGTTGTCGCCGAGCCCCCCGCCTCCGTTGTAACCCCAACCGAAGAGCGTGCCATCCGACGAGAGGGCGAGGACCGCGGAGGTGTCCGCCGCGATCTCGACGATACCGGCCAGTGTCCCGACACCACCGACGCCCTTGACCTGGACCGGCGTCAGGCTGTCGGTGGTCGTGTTCTGTCCGAGCTGCCCATAAGCGTTGTCACCCCAGGCCCAGACGGTGCCGTCGGACTTCAGCGCCACCGAGCTGATATCGGTCATTCCGATGGCTACGACGTCGGTCAGGAGACCCACGCCACCCGAACCGATCACCTGGACCGGGCGGGTACGTTGGGTCGTGGTGCCGTCCCCCAGCTGACCGTAGTTGTTCCGGCCCCAGGCCCAGACGGTGCCATCGGACGCGAGCGCGAGCGAGCTCTCCGGGCCGGGCGCCAGCGCCACGATGCCGCCCAGGATTCCGGATCCACTGCTGTTCGAAACCTGAACCGGCGCGTTGCGCTGAGTCGTGGTGCCGTCACCGAGCTGACCGTAGTTGTTCAACCCCCAGCCCCACACGTTGCCCGCCGGCGTCAGCACGAACGACGTCCGATAGCTCGCGGCGACACTCGGCGCGGTGGCGGGCTCGCCGGTCGCGACGCTGCCGGTGATGGTGAAGGTCTCCGACGCCAGATCGCTGTTCGAGTAGTTCGCCTTGGCGGCCAGTGCCGTCACAGTGAAGTCTCCAAGAACGAGTGGCGGGCTCGAACTCACCATTCGATCCGACGAAGTGGGCGTCAATCCGGAAATCGTGTAGTGAATCTCGGCGCCGGGCGTCGTCGTTGTTATGGTTGCGCGTTGCCCGGCCAAGTACGCTCCCGACGTTGGAGAAATCGCGGGCGTCGCGACCTTGAAAGAATAGGCGGTACTCACGACGGCGCTGCCTTGGTATCCAGTTCCCGGCCAGACGGTTCGGGCATACAAGTTGCGATCGTAGACCCCGTTCTCGTTCCCGTCGATCAGGATCGGTCCCGTGTAAACCGTGTTGACGCCCGAAGGCGAGCCGCCCGTGTCGATCGAATAGAGAATCGTCGTGCCGGGTTCGGCTGTGAGAGTCACGAGCTGAGGCTCCGAATAGGTTCCCGATGGAACCGAGATGGTTGGAGGAGTCAAAGTCCCTTCCTCGAACGCATAGGTGCGGGTCGTGATTCCCGACCCGGCACGCCCCGGCATGAATCCCTTTGCCTTGATCGTGGTCGTTTCCGACACCTGAAACGGCCCGGTATAGAGCAGGGACTCTTCGGTCGGATCGGAGCCGTCCGTCGTAAACCGGACCGTGCCCGTCGAGGGATTGGGCTGCATCGTCACCGTCTGTGGGCTCGTGAAAGTACCCGACAGTGGCGATATGGAGGGCGTTCCGATCGCCATCGTATAGGTTTCGCCCACAATGCCGCTCGCGTACATCCCCTCCTTCGCCGCGAACGCCCTGATAGTCGTTGTCGCCACGATCGGAATAGGTCCGCTGTAGATCGCCGACGAGGAGTCGGGTACCGACCCGTCGACTGTGTAACGAATGGTCGCCTCCGGCGTCGCCGACGTCAGCGTGATGTAATCGACGGCATTGGTCGACGGATTGAGGCCCGGAAGCGGAGAATAGAGCGGACGCCCGACACTCCACTCGAGATCCGGTCCCGTCAGCGGAAACGGCGTCGAGTGAGGCAACGTAGTCCCGTCCCCGAGCTGTCCCGAGTTGTTGCTCCCCAGGACCCAGAGGACACAATCGTCATCGATACCGAGCAGGGAATCGCTGCCTCCTGTGGTCACGCTGCTCATTCGCTCGAGTCCGGGGACCTGGCTTGGAGTCACGTCGATCAACGTGAACACCCTGCCATCGAGACCCAGAATGACCGCATGGAACTCGTATGCATCGATGGATCGAACGCCCGGGAGATCGCCAACGGCGGTTGGGGCGATTCCTATCCCCCACCGAACTGCGCCGGTTCTGCTGAAGTGCGTGGCCAGGCTGAAGTTCCACCCAGCGGTGATCTGGACGAGCGGAGGAGTTAGACTCGTGACGGGGGTCGGGCGATTCACAGTGGTCCCGTCCCCCAGCTGCTGCGAATCGTTTCTTCCCCAACCCCACAAGGTCCCGTCACTGGCAAGGGCTAGGCTGTGATCAATTCCCGCGGCGACAGCGACGATTCCGTCCAGGTTTGGGACCACGGACGGAACGCTTCGACTCGTCAGTGTGCCATCCCCAAGCTGGCCATAGCCATTGGCTCCCCAGGCCAGAACGGTGCCATCGTCTCGGACGGCAAGGGTGTGGCGATTCGAAACAGCGACCGAAACCACATCTGTCAGTAGTCCGGTCCCATCGACACCAAGTACTTGAACGGGACTCGCACGATCCGTGGTCGAGCCATCTCCGACTTGCCCGTAGTCATTGTCGCCCCAAGCCCAGACGGAACCATCCTGGGCGAGAACCACGACATGATGACCGCCGATGTCAGGTAGGGCAGCAATCGCCGGAATGCCCTGAACCGGGGCTGGCGAAGGGCGATTGAGCAGCGTCCCGTCTCCGAGTTGGCCGCCTGTGGCGCTGCCCCAGGTCCAGACCGTGCCGTCGGGCTTCAAGAGCACCGAGAAGCCGCCTCCCGCTTCGATCTGCGCCGGGCCGGAGGCGCAGGACACCAGCGACGAACCGAGTTCCTCATCCGACTCGAATTGCAGCTCCGCGATCTCGCTCGGCTCCAGGCCGGGCTTGAATGCGCGGGCCCGCACGGTCGCGCTCCGGAGTGAAACGACACGCGAGTCCATCACCGGCGGGCTCGCCTCCGTGGGCTCGCTCCCGTCGAACGTGAAGTGGACCGTGGCTCCGGGGGTCGAGGTTCGAGCCTCCACGCCCGAGGTCTTTCCGGCGCCGTCGCGCAGCGGGACGAGCGTCGGCTTCGCGACCTTCACGACGTAGTGCGCGTCGACGATGTCGCTCTCGATACCGTCGGGGTGCACGGCCCTGGCGCGAAGGGTCGTCGAGCGAACGAGAACCACAGGACCGAGGTAGCGCGGCGAGGAGGCGCCGGGCTCGGAGCCGTCGAGCGTGAACCGCACTTCGGCGCCCTCGCCGGCGGCGAGCGAAACCGCGACCGACGTGACGTGGGTTCCGCCACCGGGTGACACGGTCGGCGGCTCGAGCTTCCCCAGCTCGAGCTCGAACTCCGCGGTGACGACCTCGCTGGGAGTCCAGCCGTCTCGGAAGGCGACGGCGCTCAGGGCGGTGGACCGGTCGACGATGATCGGGCCCAAGTAGGAGACCGCCTGCTCGTCCGGCACCGTTCCGTCGGTCGTGAATCGGATCTCGGCGCCCGGCGTCTCCGAGGCGATCGTGACCGCTGTCGGGGCCTCGAAACGACCACCCGGCGGGTCGATTCGCGGCGGGGCGACCTCGAGCTCGAAGCTGGCCTGGGTCAACGGGCTCGGAGCGAGCCCCTCGGCCCAGGCGCGTGCCTTCAGGGTCGTGCTGCGATCGATCCGTGCGATCTCGTCCGGGCGCAAGGAGGCATCGTCCGCGTCCGGGTCGAGCGGGCGCTCTCCCGCGGTCAGGCGAACGTCGGAACCGGGGGTCGGACTCTCGATGGCGACCGAGGTCTCCTCGCGGAAGACTCCTCCCGAGGGCTCGAGTCGGGGCGCTCGGGCGCTCCAGGTGAAGCCGCTCCCGATCACGAGAACCGGCGCGTCGCGCCGTTCGGTGGAACCGTCTCCGAGCTGACCGGAACCATTGGAACCCCAGGCCCACAGCGCACCGCCGGCCCGCTCCTCGACCGCGAAGAGGTGACCTTCTCCCGCGGCCGCGGACCGGATCTCGGAGAGCGCCCCACCGTTCGGTCCGGCGACAACCTGGCGCGCCCCGAGGCCTGCCTCCGGACCCGAGGTTGCGCCTCGGGTCGGGAGGTCGACATGCCACAGAGAGCCGTCCTCGCCGACCAGCAACGCGCCGAGCGGCCCGGCCGCGAGGTCGACGATTCCTCCCAGCTGAGCGGAACCGCCCTCAGCCACGACACGGATCGGCACCGCCCGTGGAGACTTCGGGGTCGAGGCGTCTTCGCCATTGGCCTGGCCGAGCTCCATTCGCCAGGCGAGGACGCGTCCGTCGGAGAGCAGCTCGAAGAGGTGGTCCCCCGCCACCGCGACACCGATGCCGGGGAGCCCATCTTCCGAGGGTGTCGCTCCGTCTCGCCCACGGATCAGCCGTGGTTCGGAAGCCGCACTCCCAGCCGTCCCGCCCCAGCGCCACGCCGTGCCGTCGGCCCGGAGCGCGACGGCGGCGGTCTCGCTCGCCGCGATCGCCACCACGTCGTCGAGCGGCGCTCCCCGACCGAGGCGAACCGGCGCCGGGGAGGATCGATCGGCCCTCGATCCGTCGCCGAGCTGTCCCGCCCCGTTGGCTCCCCAGGCCCAGACGGTGCCGTCGTTGCGCTTGGCGAGTGCGAAGCTCCGCCCGGCCGCGATGGCTGTGATCCCTGCCAGCCCGGAGACCCGTCGCGGACGCAGGGAGACCGCCTCTTCGCTGGCCGAATCGCCGGCGGGGGTCCTGCCCCAAGCCCAGACCTCGCCAGCCTCGTCGAGCGCCAGGCTGAAGCCGTCGCCGGCTGCGACGGCGACGATCCCCCGAAGACCCGGGACTTCCAACGGCTCACCGCTCGCTCGCGTGCTCCCATCGCCCAGCTGACCGAATCAGTTCCCGCCCCAGCTCCAGACGGTGCCGTCGACCTTGATCGCGAGAGAGTGATCCGTTCCCGCGGCGGCCGTGCCCCCTTCGGCCGGAGACGCGACGACCACCAACGTGCCGACGAAGGCGAGCATTCGAGAGATGCGCATGAACCCTCCACCTCAGAGCGAGCGCCAACTGTCGGCAGTAGATTGTGACGGTGCTGGAGGAGCGGATCCTTCAGGAATCGGCAACCCTTGTCAACCGTCAGCTTGGCGCCCGATCGTGGCAGGTACGTGGCGACACGTCGGCACGGTGTGACTCAATTCACACACGGGAGTGGCGAAGCGTCGAGATCCTGTAACCGGGTTCGCCGGACCGCCATTCGGGGCGGGCCAGCTCGCTGGTCCGGGAGGTGCCTCGCGTCCTAGACTGGGGGTTCATGTCCCCATCCGGACCCCTCCGACCGGAGGACGAGGTGACGGCGCTGCTCGCGGCGTGGCGGGAGGGGGCCGCCGGGGCCGACGATCGGCTGCTCGACCGCGTCTACGGCGAGCTGCGCCGGCTGGCCCGGGCGCAGCTGCGCCGCGAGGCGGGCGGGCGGACGCTCGACCCCACCGGGCTCGTGCACGAGGCCTACCTGCGGCTGCTGCCGCAGAGCGGGACGCGCTGGCAGAACCGGTCGCACTTCTTCGCCATCGCCGCCACCATGATGCGCCGGATCCTGGTCGACCGCGCGCGCGCCCGCGCCGCGCGCAAGCGCCAGAACCCGGAGGCCGTCACCCTGTCGGAGCCGTCGGTGCCCGGGCGCCGCGTCGAGCTGCTCGACCTCGACCGCGCCCTCGACGAGCTCGCCCGCGAGCATCCACGCGCGGCGCGCGTCGTCGAGTTGCGCTACTTCACCGGCCTCGAGGTGACCGAGATCGCCGACATCCTCGGCGTGACCGATCGCACGATCAAGCGCGACTGGAGCTTCGCCAAGGCCTGGCTCGCCGCCGCGATCGAACCGAACGCCCCGAGCGAGCCGGCATGAGCGGGGAGTCCCCCCTCGCCGAGCACTTCGCGGAGCTCGCCGGGCTTCCGGACGACGAGCGCGCGGCGCGGCTCGCGGACCTGGCCCGGACGGACCCCCGCCTCGCCGCCGAGCTCGGTCGGCTGCTGGCCGCCCGCGGTCGCGGCGAGCGACTGTTCGATGCCCCGGCGATCTCGGTGCCCGAAGGGGAGAGCGAAGCTCCGCGGCGGATCGATTCCTACCGGATCGTGCGCGAGATCGGGCGCGGCGGCATGGGTCGGGTCTTCCTGGCTGAGCAGGAGACCGAGGGCTGGAAGCGGCGGGTCGCGCTCAAGGTGCTCGACTCCGCGCTGCCCTCCGAGCGCGAGATCCGCCGCTTCCGCGAAGAGGTGCGGATCCTCGCCTCGCTCGAGCACCCCGGCATCGCCCGCTTCCTCGACGGCGGGCGCTCCGAGGGCGGCATCTGGTACCTGGCGCTCGAGTTCGTCGACGGCGAGGATCTCATCGACTATGCAGAGTCGCGCGGTCTCGCGACCGAGGCGCGCATCCGACTCTTCCTCGACGTGCTCGACGCGGTCCGTTACGCGCACGAGAAGAACGTCGTCCATCGCGACCTCAAGCCGTCGAACATTCTGGTCGACGCGACCGGGCACCCGCGCCTGCTCGACTTCGGCATCTCGAAGCTGCTCGCGCCCGACGACTCCGGCGAGATCCGGACCAAGACCGACTTCGTGGCGCTGACGCCGGCCTACGCGAGCCCGGAGCAGCTCCGCGGCGAGCCGGTCGGTTTCTCCTCCGACCTCTACTCGCTCGGCATCCTCCTTTACGAGCTGACGACCGGGGCCCATCCGCACCGGCACGGTTCCGACCCGCGCGGTGCCGTCGATCGATCGACGAGCGCGCCCGATCCGCCCCCGCCGTCCGCCGCGATCCGCGCGAGCGCCGGGCGCTCGCGGCAGGACACCGCGCCGCCCCTCGGTCGCGACTTCGACGCCATCTGCATGCGGGCGATCCGGTCCGACCCCGCCGCGCGGTATCCGTCGGCCGCCGACTTCGCCGCCGATCTCGAGGCCCTCCTCGCCGGACGTCCGATCTCCGCCCGCAGGGTCTCGCGCGTCGCGCGGCTGGGCCGTCGGCTGGCGCGCCGCCCGGAGCGACTCGTCGCCGCACTCGCGGTGGCGACGACGATCGGCGTCGGGGCGCTGTGGGTGACACGCGATGTGCGGTTCCCCGGGGCGGGCCGCGGAGGCCTCGGTCCGACCGGCGCCGACGAGTCGGTCGCGTTCGCGCCGGTCGCGAGCGAAAGCGCCGCGGCCCGCGAAGAGATCGATCGCGGCGCCGCGGCGCTCGCCGCCCTCGATCCGTTCGCCGCGCTCGCCGGCTTCGAGCGCGCCCTCGAGCTCGACCCCGGCTCGCTCGCGGCATGGCTCGGCGCGGCCCGCGCCGCCGATGCGGCCGGCGATCTCGCCCGCGCCGACCGGGCGGCAGAGCGCGGGCTCGAGCTCGTGTCGGGCGGCACCGGCGAGGCGGCCGCCTGGTTCACCGCTCGTGCCGCGGCGGCACGCGCCGACTGGGAGGGCGCGGCCGACGGCTTCGACCGCCTGTTCGTCGAACGACCCGAGCGGATCGACCTCGGACTCGACCTCGCCCGGTCCCACCTGCGCTCGGGTCGACTCGACCGGGCGCGCACCGTGCTCGGCCGACTGCGCCAGATCGCCGACGCCCGCGGCGGCGACGCGCGCGTCGCGCACGCCGAAGCGGAGCTGCTCTCGCTCGCACGCGAGCACCAGGCCGCGCTCGCCGCGGCGAGCCGCGCCGCCGAGCTGGCCCTCCCGTTCGGAGCCGACGTCATCGAGCGCGCGGCACGTCGCATCCGCGGCGAGAGTCGTGCCTACCTGCTCTCGCTCGCCGAAGCGCGCAGCGAGCTCGACGGCGTCGCCGCCGACGCCCGCGCCTCCGGCGATCGCGCCAACGAGCTGCTGGCGCGCGCCGCCCGGCTCGCGCTCGAGCTGCGCGGGGGAGAAACCGAGGCCGAACCCGTGATCGGGGAGCTCGAGGAGATCGTCGAAGGCTTGGGGCAACTGGGACAGACCCGCGCCCAGGTTCTCGCGCTCGTGGCGATCAACCAGGCCGAGGTCTACCGCGGTCGCTTCGCGTTCGCCGAACGGGCGCTCGCCCGCGCGCTCGACCTGGCTCGGGAACGCGACGATCCGCTCGGTATCGCCCAGGCGCTCTCCGCGCGCTTCGTCCTGGAAGTGCGCAGCGGAGACTACGCCGCGGGCTTCGTCGCCGCCCGCGAGGCGCTACCGTACTTCCGCGCGTCGGGCGACCGGATCGACCTCGCCCGCACCCTCGCCTTCCTCGGTGACCTGGAGCTCGAGAGCCTCGAGATCGACGACGCCCGGGCCCACATCGCCGAAGCGGAGACGCTGGCGCGGAGCCTCGGCGACGAGGACCTGATGTCCGACGTCCTGGTGGTCAACGGCACGCTCAACGCCCTGCTCGGCAACACCGAGAGCGCCCGACAGTCCATGCTCGAGGCGATCGGAATCGCCGAGCGGCGCTCCGACCTGCGCGGAGTCGGGGCCGCGGCGTACTACCTCGCGGGCTACGAGATCTACGGCGATCGACCGGGCGACGTCGAGGTCTACGCCCGCCGGGCGGCCGAGGCGTACGAAAAGACCGGCGACACCGACGGCGTGCTCGACTGCGCGCCCCTGCTCGCCTGGGCGGCGATCCGTCGCGGCGACGCCGCCGAGGCCGAGCGCCTCCTCGCCGAGCTGCGCACGGCCATCGAGCGCGACGCCGACTCCAATCAGGAGATCTCCCTGATCCACGCCGAAGCCCTGGTCGCCCAGGCCACGGGCGATTCCGCGACCGAGGCCGCGCAGTGGCGACGTCTCCGGGAGTGGGCCCGCGAGAACGGGATCCCGCGGCTCGAGCTGACCACCGGCCTCTGGGAAGCGCGCGCCCTGGCGCGCTCCGCCGCCGCGCCGCGCGACCTCGAGGCGGTCGCCCGTCCGCTGCTCGCGCGCGCCGAGTCGAAGCGCCTCGACTACTACGTCCGCGAGTTTCGCGCCCTCCTGGACGCGGGCGGCCCGACCGCGGCGAGCGGCCGGGGATGAGCTCCGGCGCCGCGGCGACACCGCGCGCGCCCGACGCGTGCCGCTACTCCGCCGGCTCGGGCCGTTTCCAGGTGGTCGAGTCTTCGTCGAAGGCGGGCAGGCGGATCTGCTCGCCGCGGTCGGCGCGCACGCCGTACTCCCAGAGGCGGGCGTACTTCAGGAAGACGCCGAAGGCCTGCAGCGCGCAGAGCACGAAGCCGTGCTTGCCGTCGAGGATGCCGAGCTGGACGAAATAGGTGCGCAGGAAGCGCCACCAGGGGCGCATCAGCAACTCGAGGAATCCCGCACGGCGGCCGTCGCGGAATGCTTGCGCGGCACCCCACTCGGCGTAGTTCAGGAACTTCGGGAAGTACTGCTCGAAGGTGCGGAAGGTGTAGTGCAGGAACGGATTCCGGAGCACCGGCACCGGCCCCTCGATCTCGAGATCGGCGTGCACGCGCCGGTTCGGATAGCGCCCCTTGTCGCGCCGGAACAGCCGGACGACCTTGTCGGTCGACCAGCCGCTGTGCCGGATCACCTTGTCGATGAACAGGTTCTCGCGCCGGATGTAGTAGCCGTTGACGTCGGGCTGCGACGCCAGCACGGTCAGGATCTCGCGCGCCAGCGGCTCGGGCACCCGCTCGTCGGCGTCGATGATCAGCACCCAGTCGTTCTTCACCCGGTCCATCGCCCAGTTCTTCTGCGCCGCCGAGCCGTAGTACTCGCGCTCGAGGATGGTCACCGGATACCGCCGCGCGATCTCGACGGTGCGGTCGGTCGACAGCGAGTCGACCAGCAGAATCTCGTCCGCCCAGAGCACCGACTCGATGCAGTCGCCGACGTTGATCTCCTCGTTGAACGTCGTGATGATCACCGATACCGCCTGGCGGCCGGCGACGCTCTTCAGTTCCTCGAGGGACGAACCCCTGGCGGCCATGGTCACTCCTCCCCGTCGGGGATCAGCAGACGCTCGATCGCGGTCGCGCGTCCGGTCGCGTCGTCGACGTCGATCAGCGCGCCGGCGAGCCGGACGTCGCGCTTGGCGACCTCGAAGGAGGACGGCGTCTGCAGCAGGAAGCGCTCGAGCACGCGGTCGGCGCGGAACCCGATGACGCCGTCGTAGGGACCGGTCATGCCGGCGTCGGTCAGGAACGCGGTGCCGCCGGGCAGGACCCGCTCGTCGGCGGTCGGAACGTGGGTGTGGGTGCCGACGACCGCCGAGACCCGGCCGTCGAGGTGACGCCCCATCGCCTGCTTTTCCGAGGTCGCCTCGGCGTGGAAGTCGACGAAGACCACGCGCACCTCCGGGTCGAGCCCGGCCAGAAGGGCGTCGGCGCAGCGGAAAGGGGAATCGAGCTGGCGCATGAAGACCTGCCCCTCGAGATTGATCGTCGCCACCTTCGTGCCGCCGGAGGTCTCGCCGACGTGGAGCCCTCGGCCCGGGTTCCCCTCCGGATAGTTGGCCGGCCGCAGCAGCCGCGGCTCGCCCTCGAGCAACACGCCCGCCTCCTTCTTGTCCCAGACGTGATTGCCGGTTGTCATGCAGTCGATCGGCAGCGCGGCGAGCTCGGCGAGGACGTCGGCGGTGACGCCGAAGCCGCCCGCCGCGTTCTCGACGTTGACGATCACGTAGTCGGTGCGCCGTTCGTCGACGAGTTTCGGCAGCAGGCGCGCCAGCACCCGGCGCCCCGGCTTGCCGATCACGTCGCCGACGAACAGGATCCTCACTTGGCGTACTCCACCGCCCGCATCTCGCGGATGACGGTGACCCGGATCTGGCCGGGATAGGTCAGCTCCGCTTCGATCTTGCGCGCGATGTCCTTCGACAGCCAGAGAGCCTGCTCGTCGCCGAGCTTGCCGCTGTCGACGATGACGCGGATCTCGCGGCCGGCCTGGATGGCGAAGCTCTTCTCGACGCCCTTGAAGCCGTTGGCGATCTCCTCCAGCTTCTCGAGTCTCTTGACGTAGCTCTCGAGCACCTCGCGCCGCGCGCCGGGGCGCGCTGCCGACAGCGCGTCGGCGGCGGTGACCAGCACCGCCTCGACGGTCTTGGGGTCGTAGTCGCCATGGTGACAGGCCATGGCGTGGACCACGTCCTCGCTCTCGCCGTACTTTCGCAGCAGCTCGATGCCGAGCTCGAGGTGGGTGCCGTCGACCTCGCGGTCGATCGCCTTGCCGATGTCGTGGAGCAGCCCGGCGCGCTTGGCGACCGCGACGTCGACCTTGAGCTCGGCGGCCATCGCGGCCGACAGCAGGGCGACCTCCTTGGAGTGCTGGAGCACGTTCTGCCCGTAGGAGAAGCGGTAGCGCAGGCGCCCCATCAGCTTGACCAGCTCCGGGTGCATGCCGGGAATCTTGAGCTCGAGCAGGGCCGCGTCGCCCTCCTGCTGGATGCGCTGCTCGAACTCGGCCTTGGTCTTCTCGACGATCTCCTCGATGCGGGCCGGGTGGATCCGACCGTCGGCGATCAGGCGCTCGAGAGCGACGCGCGCGATCTCGCGTCGGAACGGGTCGAAACCGGAGAGGATGACCGCTTCGGGGGTGTCGTCGACGATCAGGTCGACGCCGGTCGCCATCTCGAGGGCGCGGATGTTGCGGCCTTCGCGGCCGATGATTCGCCCCTTCATCTCGTCGCTCGGCAGCTCGACCACCGAGACCACGGTCTCGGAAACGAAGTCGGAGGCGAGCCGCTGCACCGCCATCCCCATCAGCCACTGCGCCTTCTTCGTCCCCTGCTCGCGCGCCTCGTCCTCGATGCGCTTGACGATGTGGGCGGCCTCGAGCTTGGCGTCGCCTTCGAGCGAGCGGATCAGCTCCTCGCGCGCCTGCTGGGCGGTCAGGCCGGCGACCTGCTCGAGACGGCCTTGCTGCGCCGCGATCAGCTCGCCGAGCTCCTTGTCGCGCTGGCCGAGCGCGATGTCGCGCGCGGCGAGCTCACGATCGCGGCCGGTGAGCTCGCGATCGCGACGGTCGAGCTCCTCGAGCCGCCGGAGAGTCCCCTCCTCCTTGCGGTCGAGCGACTCCTCCTTCTGGGTGAGCCGCTTCTCGATCGCCTCGAGCTCGCCGCGCCGGGCGCGGGAGGCGGTCTCGAACTCGCTGCGCGCCTGGAGCAGCTTCTCCTTGGCCGCGAGCTCGGCTTCCCGCACCCGCGCTTCGCCTTCGCGCCGGGCCTCTTCGAGGATTCGCTCGGCGCGCTCGCGAGCGTCGGCGAGCGTCGCGACCGCCTTGCGGCGAGCCGCCAGCCACGCGACCACCGCGGCGACCAAAACCAGCACGCCCGCGATCAAGCCGGCGGCGGAGACCATCGTGGTGGACATTGCCTCATCCCCCGGGCGGGCCGGGGCGACGAGCGGGGTCAGGGGAACCGAGCCAGGTGCCCCCCGAGTGGACGTGCGAGCGTCGCGTCTAGAACCTGGACTGCGTCAGGTGGGTGTCCTCACGACGGGCCATCAGCGTCCCGGTCGATGCCGGGCTGGCACAGGCCCGCAGGATTCGGACTCCCGGGGGATTGCTGTTGGTTCTACCGTGCTTAGGCTCGTCACGTCTCACTCAGGGGGTCCCTGAACTCTCGATTCTGTGCGGCCGATGGCCCGGTTCGGTCACTCGGTTCGTTGCGTCGGTTCAGACGCTCTCGAGCGTCCGCCCCAGCCGGTCGGCCAGTTCCGTCACCCTCGCTTCGATCTCGCCCCGCTGCCCGTCCTCGTGCTTGCGGTTCCTGGACAGCTCGTCCGCGAGGTTGAGCGCCGTCAGGATCGCCAGTCGGCCCGCGTCCGCATTCGGGACGTGGCCGGCCAGCTCTCGCATCCGGCGGTCGACCTGCGCGGCCAACTCCGTCAAGTACTGCGGCTCGTGTCCGCCGCGGATGACATAGGTGGCGCCATAGATCTCGACCTGCGTCGACGTCACCGTCTCGGCAGCGTCGGCCTTGGCGCGCCCTTTCCGCTTCGGACCGTTCCGCAACGTCGTTACCCGCGGGCAATATACCACCCGCCCCACGGGGCGGGGCGGCCACTCGGCGCCTCCGGCGGGCGCTTCAGGCGGTCAGCAGCTCGGCGAGCCGGGCCGAGAGCTTCTCGAGACGGCGGCGCAGGGCGTCGCGCTCGCGCTCCCAGCCGGCGCGGTCGCCGGCGGTGCGGCCGCTCGAAAGCTCGTGCTCGAGCTCGATCACGCGGGCGCGCAGGACCGTGTTCTCCTCGCGCAGCGCCGACAGGCGCTCGGCGGTCTCGGCGACGCGGCGCTCGAGCAGGTCGAGGGATTCGAAGCTCATCGCGGCACCTCCCGGGCAAGACCGAAACGGCGCTCGAGGTCGGCCGCGAGCGCGCCGTGACGCTCGTTGACCTCCTCCTGGGTGAGCGTGCGCTCGCCGCCGTGGTAGTCGAAAGTCATCGTCGTGGCCACGGCGCCCGCGGGCACGCCCGAGCCTTGGTAGCGGTCCTTGAGCCGGAAGCCGACCAGGTGCTCGACGCGTGCGGCGGCGATCGCCTGCTCGATCTCGCGCCAGCTCCGGTCGAGCGGATGGACCAGGGTCAGGTCGGCCGAGATCCCGGGCAGTCGCGGCGGCGCCACGACCGGGCGCGACGTCGTCGCCGCGACGCCGAGACGATCGAGTCGCAGCTCGCCGGCGTGGATCGGCTGCGGGGCGTCCGCGACCGCGATCGTGCCGGACCAGCCGACGATGCCGTCGCCGGCGCGCCAGCGGGCGCCGGTGCCGGCGACCACGCCGGGCAGGTCGGCCGGTTCGACGACGGCTTCGACTCCGAGCTCCTCGAGCAGCGCATCGAAGACTCCCTGGAGCTCGTGCAGGTCGATCGCCGGCCGACGATCCCACGGCGCGCTCGGTCCGCCCGACGCCACCGCGGCGATCGCGGCCACTTCGTCGCCCGCGCCCGGGAACAGGCCGCCGAGCTCGAACAGTCGGACCGTTTCGGCGCCGTGTCGGAAGTTGAACTCGGCGGCGGCGACCAGATTCGGCACCAGCGAGCGGCGCAGCACCGCGTAGCGATCCGACAGCGGATTGGCGAGCTCGATCGGCGGCCCGTCGACGAGCGCGGGCAGCCGTTCGTCGCTGGCGCGATCCTGGAAGGCGTAGTGGATCCCCTCGGCGAAGCCGAAACCGGCGAGCCGGCGCGCCACCCGCAACCGCAGCTCGAAGCCGGGCGCGCTTCCCGCATCGACTCCGGAGAGCCTCGG
Organism: Acidobacteriota bacterium; assembly: GCA_045862895.1. Taxonomy (GTDB): domain Bacteria; phylum Acidobacteriota; class Thermoanaerobaculia; order Multivoradales; family JAGPDF01; genus JACTMI01. The sequence continues at coordinate 58,590 of BTUO01000003.1, read as the reverse complement.
CAGCGTCGACGGCAGCCGGTCGAGCCCGTGCTGGCGCAGCACCTCCTCGAAGAGGTCCTGCGCCCAGGCTTCACGTTCGGGACCCGCCGCGCGCGGGCGTCGCCGCGGCTCGAAGTCGACGGCACGCCAGGTCGGAACGGTTCCCGAGAAGGCGCCATCGGCGCCGCGCTCGGGCGCGAAGCCGAGGCCGGCGAGGATCCGCGCGATCTCGGCCTCCGCAACCTCGACGCCGCCGAAGCGCGCCAGCGCCGCGGGCTCGAGCCGCCAGCGCACGGGTTCCGACAGGCTCCCGACCGCGTCGACGGCGTCGGGGTCGATCGCACCACCGGCGATCTCGACGATCAGCTCGGCGCAGCGCCGCGAGGCGAAGTCGCAGGCGCCGACGTCGGCTCCGCGCTCGAAGCGGTGCGAAGCGTCGGTGTGCATGCCCAGACGCTTGGCCCCGATCCGCACGCGGCGGCGGTCGAAGTGCGCGGCCTCGAGCAGCACGTCGACGGTGCGCTCGGTGACTTCGGTGTCGAGCCCGCCCATGATCCCGCCGAGTCCGACCGCGCGCTCGCGATCGGCGATCACCAGCACCTCGGGGTCGAGCGTGCGCGACTTGCCGTCGAGCGTCACCAGCGTCTCGCCCGCGCGCGCCCTCCGCACCCGGAGCTCGCCGCCCGGCACCGTCGCCAGGTCGTAGGCGTGGAGCGGCTGGCCGGTCTCCCAGAGCACGTAGTTGGTGGCGTCGACGACGTTGTTGATCGAGCGCGACCCGATCGCCTCGAGCCGCCGGCGCAGCCACTCCGGCGACGGCCCGAGCTTCACGCCGCGGATCGTCCGTGCGGTGAAGCGCGGGCACGCCTCTGGGTCTTCGATCACGACTTTCGTCGTTGCCGCCAGAGACGAAGAGGCCTTCTGTTTAGAGACGTCAGACAGAGACGAAAGACTTTCTGTTGAAGAGACAGACCCTGCCTGGAGCGTCGTGCCGAGAGCGACCGCGAGCTCGCGCGCCACGCCCATGTGATTCATGCAGTCCGGGCGGTTCGAGGTGACGTCGATGTCGAGCACGAAGTCCGGCGCACCGCTCGCCGAAGTCTGCTCCGACAGACCCTCCACCGCGAGGCCGACCCCGGTCAGTGTCTTCCCTAACTGGAGAGCCTTTGCCTTGTCTTCGTCGTTGAGTCTCGTGAGCCGATGCCTGCCGGCGGCGTCGGTTTCGAGCGGAAGGCCGAGCGTCGAGACGAGGTCGACGTGGTCGGCGAGCCAGGAGAGCAGGAACTGCATCGTCGTCGCCCCCTAGCCTCTGACCTGGCGCAGCAGGCGCTCGTCGCTCTCGAACAGGGAGCGGATGTTGGGGATCGCCCACTTGTTCATCGCGACGCGGTCGAGGCCCATGCCGAGGGCGAAACCGGAGTAGCGGTCGGGGTCGATGCCGCAGTTGTCGAGCACGCGCGGGTCGACCATGCCGGCTCCGAGGATCTCCATCCAGCCGGTCCCCGAGCAGGTCGGGCAGCCCGAGCCCGAACAGATCTGACAGGTGATGTCGACCTCGCACGACGGCTCGGTGAACGGGAAGTAGCTCGGCCGCAACCGCACCCCCGTGCCCGGCGCGAACAGGCGGCGCAGGAAGGCTTCGAGCGTCCCCTTGAGGTCGCCCATCGTCACCCCCTCGCCGACGCACAGCGCCTCGACCTGGTGGAACATCGGCGAGTGGCGCAGGTCGTTGTCGTTGCGGAAGACCCGCCCCGGGCAGATCACCCGGATCGGCGGCTGACGCGCCAGCATGGTGCGGATCTGGACCGGCGAGGTGTGGGTGCGCAGGAGCCGCCCGTCGGCGGTGAACAGGGTGTCCTGGGTATCGCGCGCCGGGTGGTCGTCGGGGAAGTTGAGCAGGGCGAAGTTGAGCCGGTCGTCCTCGACTTCGGGCCCCTCGGCGACGCTGTATCCGAGCGCGCGGAAGATCTCGAAGATCTCGAGAGTGACCAGGGTGACCGGGTGGAGCGAACCGATCAGAGGCCGCCGGCCAGGAAGCGTGACGTCGACGCGCGCCGACGCCCGCCGCGCCGCCTGCTCGGAGGTGGCGAGCGAGGCGTCGCGCGCGTCGAGCGCCGCTTCGACCCGCTGCTTCAGCCGGTTGAACGCCTGGCCGAACGCGCGCTTGTCGGCCGCCTTCGGGATCAGCGCCTGGAGCTCGCGCAGCCGGCCCTGACGCGCGCCGGCCCATTCGACGCGCAGGCCCTCCCAGGCCGCGCGGTCGGCGGCCGCGGCGATCGCCGCTTCGGCGTCCGCCGCGAGCCGCTCGAGCTCCTCCGGAGTCGGGACCGCGCCGGCGCCGGCCGCCGTTCCCGCCCCGCCCACGCTCGTTATCCCTGGGCCTGGGCCGGGGCCTTGGCCTGAGCCTTGGCCGGGGCCTTGGCCGGAGCCTTGGCCGGAGCCTTGGCCGCCTTTTCGAGCGCCTGGCGGGCGAGATCGGCCAGGTTGGCGAACGGCTTCTTGTCCTCGGCGGCGGCGAGCTGCGCCAGGACCTTGCGATCGAGCGCGCACCCGGCGAGCCGGAGCCCCGAGATGAATCGGTTGTAGGAGAGCCCGTGCTCGTGGGCCGCCGCGTTGATGCGGACGATCCAGAGCGAACGGAAATCGCGCTTCTTGGCCCGACGGTCGCGGGTGGCGTACTTGCCCGCCTTCTCGACCGCCTGCTTGGCCATGCGGTAAGCGTTCGACTTGACGCCGAAGAAACCGCTGGACAGCTTCAGGACCTTCTTGCGCTTCTGACTGCGCTTGGTACCCCGCTTGGCGCGCGGCATGGTTCGAACCTCGTTTCTCGCCCCGGTTCCGACGGGGCGGTTCAGGCCGGCGGCGCGCGCCTCCGATTCCGGAGGGTGCCACGCCGCGGCTTCCGCCGGGCCGGACAGGTTCGTTCCGGACCCGCGGCGGAGGGTGATGGATCAGGTTACGGCGTGAGCAGCTGCTTGACGGCCGCGGCGAGGGCTCCACTCTGCTCGACCTCGTGACGCAGGCGACGCTTCCGCGACTGCGCCTTCTTGGTCAGGATGTGCCGCTTGCCCGACTGGTTCCGCATGACCTTACCGGTCGCGGACAGCTTGAAGCGCTTCTTGGCGCCCTTGTGGGTCTTGCCCTTGCGAACCGCGTTCTTCTGAGCCACGTGCTTCTCCTATCCGTTTTCCGGCGCGGGCGCTGTCACCGCGGCGGAGGCCGGCTTCTTGGCGGGAGCCGGCTTCTTGGAAGGGCCGAAGACCAGGTGCATCCGGTTTCCGGCCATCTCCGGGGTGCCTTCCGCGATCCCCGTATCGCCGATATCGACGATCAACTTCTTGAGCAGGTTCAAGCCGAGCTCCGGCTTCGACATCTCACGGCCACGGAACTGCACGGTCGCCTTGACCTTGTCGCCCTCGCCGAGGAACCGGCGGGCGTTGCGCAGCTTCACGTCGTAGTCGTGATCGTCGATGTTGGGCCGGAACTTGACCTCCTTGATCTGGAACTGCTTCTGCTTCTTCTTCGAGTCGTGCGCCTTCTTCTTCGCCTGGTACAGGAACTTGCCGAAATCCATGATCCGGCAGACGGGGGGGCGAGCCTCCGGGGCCACCTCGACCAGGTCCAGCTCCTGCTGCTTGGCCATCTGCATCGCCTGCTCGGTCGGAACGACCCCGACCTGAGAGCCGTCACCGTCGATCAGCCGTACTTCTTTGACCCGGATTGCTTCGTTGATTCGTGCCGTCCTGTCGATGCGCCGCTCCCCCCTTAGGAGCCTGACCAGCGGCCGGCATGCCATGAACCACCGGACGGACCATCCGCCCGCGGGCCGACCCCTGTCCCGCCGAAACTACGCAAGTCTAGCCAACTCCTCCGGATCCGGCAAAGGCCGCCGCCGGTCGCTGGCGGCCGCCCGCAACCAGTCGGCGAACCCCTCGACCGGGATCCCCCGCCGCTCCTCGCCGGTACGCAGCCGCACCGCGACCGTCCCCTCGGCGGCCTCGCGCTCCCCGACGACGAGCATGTACGGGATCTTGGCCACCTGGGCCTGACGGATCTTGTAGCCCAGCTTCTCGTTGGAGTCGTCGAGCTCCGAGCGCAGGCCCGCCGCGAGCAGCCGCTCGGCCACCCCGCGACCGTACTCCAGGGTCCTCTCCGAGACCGGCACCACCCGCGCCTGGACCGGCGCCAGCCAGAGCGGGAAGGCCCCGGCGGTGTGCTCGATCAGGATGCCGAGGAAGCGCTCGACCGAACCGAGCATCGCGCGGTGGATCATCACCGGCCGCTTCATCGAACCGTCCGGCGCCACGTACTCGAGATCGAAGCGCTGCGGCAACTGGTAGTCGAGCTGCACGGTGCCGAGCTGCCAGGCGCGGCCGATGGCGTCACGCACCCGGAAGTCGATCTTCGGACCGTAGAAGGCGCCGTCCCCCTCGTTGACCGAGTAGGCGAGACCGTTGCGATCGAGCGCCGACATCAGACCTCGCTCGGCGACTTCCCACTGTTCGTCGGAGCCGACCCGCTTCTCGGGCCGGGTGCCGACCGCGATCTCGACGCCCTCGAACGCGAAGGTGCGGTAGATGTCGAGGATGATGCCGACCGCGCGCATCACCTCGGACTCCACCTGGTCGTCGGTGCAGAAGACGTGGGCGTCGTCCTGGGCGAAGGAGCGCACCCGGGTCAGCCCCGACGTCACGCCCGAGCGCTCGTAGCGGTGGAGCCGGCCGAAGTCGGCGTAGCGGATCGGCAGATCGCGGTAGGAGCGCTTGGCCGTAGCGTAGATCAGGCAGTGGGTCGGGCAGTTCATCGGCTTGACGGCGTACTGACGCTCGTCGAGTTCGGTGAAGAACATGTTCTCGCGGTAGTTGGCCCAGTGTCCGGACGTGTGCCAGAGCTCGACGTCGAGAATCTGCGGCGTGACCACCTCGCCGTAGCCGTTGGCCGCGTTGAGCTCGCGCACGTACTGGATCAGCCCGTTGTAGACCGCCGCCCCCTTCGGATGAAAGAAGGGCGAGGCCGGCGCCAGCGGCGAGAAGCTGAACAGATCGAGCTCGGGACCGAGGCGCCGGTGATCGCGCGCGCGCGCCTCTTCGGCCGCCTTCTCCCAGGCCGCGAGCTCGGCGGCGGTCGCGAACGCGGTGCCGTAGACGCGCTGGAGCTTCTCGGCCGACTCGTCGCCCCGGAAGTAGACGCCGGAGGCCTCGAGCAGCTTCACCGCGCCGATCTGCGAGACGCGCTGCACGTGCGGCCCGCGGCACAGGTCGACGAAGCGGCCGTGCCGGTAGAGCGTGATCGTCTCGCCCTCGGGGATGTCGCGCAGCCGGTCGAGCTTGAGGTCGTTGCCGAGCTCGCGGAAGAGCCTCTCGGCCTCGGCGCGCGAAACCTCGACGCGCTCGAACGAGGTGTCCTCGCCCAGGATCTCGCGCATCTTGGCCTCGATCGCCTCGAGGTCCTCGGACGTGAAGGCGCGCGGGAAACGGAAGTCGTACTGGAACTTCTCCGAGTGGTCCTTGCGTCCGGCGTCGTAGAGCGCCTCCGGCCAGAGCCGGGTCACCGCGTCGGCCAGCACGTGCTCGGCCGAGTGGCGGACGAAGTCCCCGGCCTCGGGGCTCTTCATCGTCAGGACCCGGAACTTTCCGCCCGCGGCGAGCGGCTGGCGCAGGTCGATCAGTTGCCCGTCGAGCTCGGCGCCGACGGCGTCGCGCGCCAGCTTGGGACCGATCGTCGCGGCGACGTCGAGCGCGGTCGCGCCGGCGGCGACGCGGCGCTCGGATCCGTCGGGCAGAGTGAGGACGATCTCCTGCTGGGACATGGGCGGCTCGGGCTCGGGGACGACCTTCGGGATTCCGCGCTCCGACCGCTCAGGCGGCCGTGCGGGTTCGGCCGTCCGTCGCGCGACGGAACGACCGGGCGGGCGAACTCTGGTAGGCGCTCGCGGACTCGAACCGCGGACCTCTTCCGTGTGAAGGAAGCGCTCTAACCAGCTGAGCTAAGCGCCTGTGCATCATGATGCTCCGGGTGGTGCTCCGGCGGACGACCCGGGCGGCGGACGCTGGTAGGCCCGAGTGGACTCGAACCACCGACCTCTTCCATGTCAAGGAAGCGCTCTAACCAACTGAGCTACGGGCCTTTGAACGAACCGCTCCGTCCCGACCGGGACGGGGAAAGCTAGCAGGCGCGGCGGCGGAGTGTCAACCGAGACGGCGGCCGGTGCCACGGCCGGCCTCGGCCTCCAGGCGGGCGAAAAAGGCGAGGTGGTCGTCGACGACCCGCTCCAGGCGGGTGCGCTCCCGGACCGCCTCCAGGCGCTCGAGGGCGGCGTCCCAGAGCGGACCACCGAGGGACTGGCGCGCCCGCTCCAGAGCGGCCACGACCGAGTCGCGGTCCGAGCCGCAATAGAACGGGTACCCCTCGCCCAGCAGCTCGACCGCGGTGACGTCCGCGGTGGTCACCAGCGCCGCCCGACAAGCGGCGGCGGTCGAGACCTTGACCCCCGGCTTGTAGAGGAACTCGCGGCCCGGCTGGCGCACGCTCAACTGGCAGTTGAACGCCGGCGCCCGTGCGAACAGGTCGTTCTCGACGCACTCGACGCCGGGTAGCTCGTCGAAGAAGGCGAGCGACCGCCGGTCGCCGAGGTAGACGGCGCGGAACTCCCCCGCCGGCACCTGGTTCGGGCGGTAGCGCGGATCCCACTGAAGGGGGATCACTTCCGAGCACCAGCTCCGGCGCGCCAGGTCCTCGACCTGGCGTCGGTTGCGGAAGATCGCGCCGTCGAAGAGGCCGCCATTCTTCAGCCGCCGCTTGAAGACCGGCGTGTCCTGCACGTCGAGCACCGTCAGGTTTCCCCGCAGCCGCGCGCCGAGCAGGTGGTCGAGTCGGGAGGTCTTGACGAACACCAGGATCGAATTCCGTACTCCGTCCAGCTCGGCCACCGGGATCGAGCGCGAGTCGAAGCCGCGGCGCGCGAGCTCCTCGGCGATCTGGTCGCCGCCGAGCACGGTCGAGGCCTTCTCGTAGTACTTAACGAAGCGGATCGGCCGCACGGAAGGATCAGCTCCTCGGGCCCACGACGCGCGCGAGCCAACCTTTGAGGTACTCCCCCTCCGGATGGTAGATCGAGACCGGATGGTCCGGCCCGGCGGCGAGCGGCTCGAGCAGTTGCACCGCGAGCCCGGCCTCGTCGGCCGCCGCGAACAGGATCTGCCGGAACAGCTTGGCGTCCACCGAGCCGCTGCAGCTGAAGGTCGCGATGTAGCCGCCGGGCTCGACGCGCTGGAGCGCCAGGCGGTTGACGTCCTTGTAGGCGCGGGCGGCGGCGTCGACGTGCGCCTTGCGGCGTGCCAGCGGCGGCGGGTCGCAGACCACCACGCCGTAGCGCGCCGTGCGCTCGCGCAGGTCGGCGAAGACGTCGGCCGCGACCGGCTCGAAGCGGGCGGCGTCGAGACCGTTGTCGGCCACGGCGCGCCGCGCGGTCTCGAGCAATCGCGGCGCCGATTCGACGACCGTCGTCGCGACCGCGCCGCCGCGCAGGGCGTAGACCGAAAACGCGCCGGCGTGGGCGAACAGGTCGAGCACCGTGCGACCGCCGGCGAGCTGCTCCACCCGCCGCCGGTTGTCACGCTGGTCGCAGTAGAAGCCGGTCTTCTGGCCACCGATCTCGGCACGGAAGACGAGCCCGTGCTCGCGCAGCTCGACCGTCTCCGGCAGCGCGCCGGCAACGACCACGTCCTCTCCCGCGAGCCCCTCGGCCCGGCGCGCCGGGCTCGACCCGAGGTGGACGATGGTCGCCGCGGGGGCGAGGCCGGTGAGCGCCGCGTAGGCCTCGTCGCGCAGCCGCTCGAGCCCGGCCACGGTGACGTGCGAGACCAGGACCTCGCCGAAGCGGTCGATGGTCCAGCCGGGCAGGCCGTCCCCTTCGGCGTTGACCAGGCGATAGCCGTCGGTCGCCGGCGGAATCAGGTCCCGGCGCAGGCGCTCCGCGTCGGCGAGCCGAGCCGCGAACAGCGCGCGGTCGACCGCGACGTCGCCGCGGGTCACCATCCGCACCCGCACCTGCGAGCGCGCGCTGTAGAAGCCGACGCCCAAGGGCCGGCCGTCGGAGCGCTCGACGCGCGCCAGAGCGACGTCCACCGCCGGCGCCTCCTCGCGGTCGATCGCGCCCGAGTAGAGCCAGGGGTGGCCGGCGACGAGCGGCTTCTCGCGACCTGGACGCAGGCGGATACGGGCCATCGCGGCAGGCGGGTTCGAGGTTCGGGTCAAGTGAGTTGCCGTTTCCGGGCCGCATCGGGACGGCCTCTCTTCGCGCGAGCTTATGGCGGTTCCATCGCCCCGGCTCGCTGGTTTGACCCCCCTCTGGGCGGAGCGTAGACTGCCCCGCGTGAGGTTTCCCGAGCGCCCAGCAGGCCCGCGCGCGGGCCTGCCCCGTCCGCTGTCTTCCTGAACCTTCGGAGATCCGTTCATGTGCCCGAGATCGCTCCGGCTTCCTTCGTTCGTCGTCGCCGCGGTGCTGTCGGCCGCGCTCCCCGTTTTCGCCCAGAGTCAGGCGCGCCTGCAAGGCACGGTGATCGACGAGGCCGGCAATCCGGTCGCCGGCGTCAAGGTCACGATCACCACCGAGGCTCTCGCCACCTACCATCAGGAGGCGGAGACCAACGCCAAGGGCGCGTTCAACGTCGCCCTGCTCGACGCCACCAAGGTCTACCGCTACAAGTTCGAGAAGGCCGGCTTCGCTCCGTACGAGGAGGAGATCAAGATCGGCATCGGACAGAACGAGCGACGGACCTTCAAGCTGCTCTCCGTGGCGGCAGCGGCGGCGCAGGGACTGGGTGGCGTCGATCCCGCCGTCGAGGCCTTCAATGCCGGCGCGGAGGCTTTCAACCAGGGCGACACCTCCACCGCGATCACGAAGATGGAGGAGGCTCTGCAGCTCAATCCCCAGCTCGTCGCCGCCCATGCCGGCCTGGCGCAGATCCACCTCCAGGCGGGCCGCGCCGCCGAGGCGGCGGCCGCCGCCGAGCGCGCGGTCGCCATCGACCCCGCGCACGTCATGGCGCTCAAGATCGCGATCGAGGCCTACGGCCAGCTCGGCGACAGCGCCAAGGCCGGCGTCGCGGCGGCCGCGCTGGCCGCGGCCGATCCGGCGGCCGCTTCCGGCACCTCGTTCAACCGGGGTGTCGAGCTGTACAACGGCGGCCAGACGGCCGAGGCGATCCCCGAGTTCGAGAGCGCCCTCACCGCCGATCCGGCCAACGCCAAGGCGCACTACATGCTCGGTCTCTGCTACAGCGGGACCGGCGACACCGCCAAGGCCAAGCTGCACCTCGAGAAGTTCCTCGAGCTCGCCCCGGGAGACGCCGACGCCGAGCTCGCGAAGGAGATGCTCAAGTACCTCTAGTCGCTCCGAAGGAGCCCGTCATGCGCACGTCCCCCCCGTGCCCCACCGGTGTCCTGTTGACCCTGCTCCTCGCCGGAGCGCTGCCGGGAGCTCCGGCCGGGGCGCAAGACGCCGCTCCGCCCGCGGACAGGTTCGCCGAGACCGTCGAAATCGAGGTCGTCAACGTCGACGTGGTGGTCGTCGACAAGCAGGGCCAGCCGGTCGTCGGGCTGACGCCCGCGGACTTCAGGATCTTCGAGGACGGCGAGGCGCGCGACATCACCAACTTCTACGCCTCGGAGGGGGTCGCCCAGGCCTTCGAGCGGCACCGCGCGGGCGACCGGGTCGCCGCTCCCGACGAGGAGACGCCCGGGCAGATCCGACGGATCGCGATCCTGTTCGACACCAATACGCTCGTCCATCGCGACCGCAATCGGGCGGTCGAGGCGGCCGAGCGCTTCGTCTCCGAGAAGTTCGACGGCTCCTACGAGTGGGCGGTCATCGCCTATGGCGACGACGTCCGCCTGCTCCAGCCGTTCACCGCCGACAAGATCGACGTCGTCAACGCGCTGGCGGCGGTCAAGCGCCTCTCCCTGCCGCAGCGCCGCAGGGGTGGACCTTCGGACTACCTGCTGAGCGAGGACGCGGCCTCCGCCCGGATCCGGCAGCGCGTCCGCGCGGTCGACGCGCGCGGAACCGGCGGCGTCACGATGCAGGACTTCGAGGTCCGCGAGCGCGTGCTCGAGAATCTCCGAACGGCACGCAAGACCGCCGCCGCGGCGGTCAATACCATGCGAGCCTACGGGCGCCTGTCCGGCCGCAAGTCCCTCATCCTCGTCTCGGGGGTGCTCGAGAACCTGCCGACCCCGAGCCAGCTCCTCGGCGGCGGCTTCCCGGGTGCCAGCCAGGACCAGGATCGCGCCGACCCGATGTTGATCACGCTCCAGCAGGAGCTGCAGACCGTCCTGGGGGCGATGGTCCAGACCGCCAACGCCGCCGGGTTCTCGATCTACCCGATGTCGGCGCTGGGACTGGTCGACCCGACGGCGCCGCACCACGACATCGAGCGGAAGAACTCGCCCTATCTCGACAGCTTCGGCTCGCAGCCCACCGGCCAGGACGTCGAGTCCTCGCCGCGACTGCTGGCCGACGGCACCGGCGGCCGATTTTTCCAGAGCACGAAGTACTACGAGGCGTTCCACGAGATCGACGCCGCGACCTCGAATGCTTACGTTCTCGGATTCCGGACGGTGCGCCTACCCGACCGCCGCTACCATCGCATCCGGGTCGAAGTGAATCAGCCGGGCCTGGAGGTGCGGGCTCGCGAGGGCTACCTGCACCTGTCGACGGCCGATCGTCTGCTCGAGGAGCTCTCGACGCCGCTCGTCTTCCCCAAGGAGCAGGGCGAGATTCCGGTCCACGTCTCGATCGCGCCGACCGCTCCGGAGACCGCGAGCGAACGGCTGGTCACCGTCTCGGGAGCGATCCCGGTGCGCGACATCACGCTGCTGCCCCAGGGCGAGCGCTCCTACGGTCGCGTCCAGATCTACCTGGCGGTCTACGACGCCGAAGGCAAGCTGATGGACATCGTACCCAACTCGCAAGACGTCCAGGTTGAGAGCGAGCGCCTGGCGCAGGTTCTCGAGGCCGGCGAGACGGCGAGCTTCGCGCTCAAGGTCCGACTCAAGCCGGGGACCTACACGTTCTCGATGACGCTGATGGACCAGGTGTCGTCGCGCTTCGGAACCGCCCTCGAGCGCCGGGCGATCTGAGTCTCAGCCGGCGCCGTCGAGCGCGGACAGCAGCGATCGCGCCTCGGCGTGCGTCGGGTCGATGACGAGCGCCTGCTCCAGGGCCCGGCGCGCGCCGGCCGGGTCGCCCGAGCGGAATCGCATCTTGGCGATCGCGACGTAGACCCGCGGCGCCCGCAACCCGCGCTTCTCGGCCGCTTCGAATCCCGCGAGCGCGCCGGAGACGTCTCCGGTCTCGGCCAGGACGGCGCCGAGGTTGAAGTGGTTCTGCGCGTTGTCCGGATCCCTGCGGATCGCCTCGCGCAGCGAGGCGGCGGCCGCGTCGAACTTGCGCTGCTGGGCTTCGGCGGCCGCCAGGTTCGCCAGCACTCCGGGGTTGCCGGGGTCGCTGCGAAGCACGCGTCGGAACGCTTCCTCCGCACGGTCTCCCCAGCCCAGACGCAGTGCGACCACGCCGAGGTGATTGATGCCGGCCACCGAGCCGGCGGCCGAGGCAAGCGCCGAGTCGAACGCCGCGATCGCCTCGGTCTGGCGCCCGGCCGAGCGCAGCAGCGTGAGCTTGCGCTCGATGGCCAGCTCGTCGGCGGCCGAGATCGCGAGCGCCCGGTCGTAGTGCCCCAGCGCCTCGGCGGTCGCATTCTTCTGCTCGGCGAGGAAGCCGAGGGCGGCGTGATAGGCGCTCTCCATCGCGAAGCGCGAGCGCAGCCCGGCCAGGACGCGCTCGGCGTCCGCCAGTCGCCCGCACTGACGGGCCTCGTCGATCAGGCCGGTCAGGCCCGCCATCGGCATGTCGCCGCTCTTGCGGAAACCGTCGATCAGGTGATCGAGCGCTTCGGAATGCCGGCCGCGCAGGCTCGCCACCTGGGCGAGGCTGGCGTAGCCCTGGCCGAAACTGGGCAGCCGCTCGAGCGCGACCCGGTACTGGCGTTCCGCGCCCTCGAGATCCCCCTTGCGCTGGAGGATCCGTCCCAGGTTGTAGGCCTCGGTCGACGCGCCCTGAAGCTCCGCGGCGGAGGACGTCGTCGAGGCGACCGCTGTGGCTGCGGATCCGGCGTTGCTCGAGTCGCCCTCCGGCAGGAGCGTCTCGAGCGCCTTCGGAGAAATGTAGCCGAGGGCGACGAGCTCGCGCAGGCGCTCGGCGTCCTGGGCCGCGTCGGAGGCCACGCCGCTCGAGCGCGGCCGCGGCAGTGACTCGAAGCTCGCGAGCGCGTCACGATCGGGACGAGACCCGCCCTCCGGCAGCAGCTCGGGGAGCGGCCGTCCGGCGAGATCGGGCGGCACCGGCAGCCCCAGCAGCGCGAGCACGGTCGGCGTCACGTCGAGAATGCCGGCGCCCTGGACCTCGCCCCGCCGCACGCCCGGACCGGCGCCGACCAGGACACCGAACTGCCGATGCCAGGCGGGGGCACCGGTCGCGAAGTCCGCGGGGTCGACGTGCGGTCGCGCTTCGCCGGTGAAGAACCCGTGGTCGGAGACCAGCAGCACCGTCGTCTCCGGGTCGGCGGTCGCGAGCAGCTCGCCGAGCAGCTCGTCGGCGTAGACGTAGAACTCGGGGAGCGCCCGCCCGAAGGCCCGCTGCTCCTCCGCGCTCACGCCCGGCATCGACGGCGGCAGGAAGCGCGCGAACAGGTGACCGAAGGTGTCGGTTCCCTCGTAGTAGACCAGCGTCAGGTCGGCCTGATCGCGCAGCAGGTCGAGGGCGATGGCGTGATAGCTGCGCGTCGTCGCGAGGATCTTGCGAAGATGGTTGACCCGGTCCTCCTGCTTGCGCTCGGCGGGCAACGCCGCCCAGCGTCGCTCGATCTCCGCGCAAGGCAGGTCGACGAAGCGCCGGACTTCGTCGCAGCCGACCGCTTCCGCCGTGACCAGCTTGTCGCGGACGCCGGACCAGGCTTCCGGCGGGTGGACCTTGCCGGAGTCCTGCTCCCCTTCGCGCTCGGCGAAGTCGAAGAGCTGGTAGGCCACCCGGTCGGAGATCATCGTGCCCAGGATCGGCTCGGCCGGCCAGGTCGCCCACCAGCCGACGACGTCGGTGCGCAGTCCGAAGGCCGTCGCGATCGTCCAGAGCGCGTGGACCTTGCGCGCCGCCGAGGAGACCGGGACGAGCGCGCCGGTCGCGGGGTCCTTGGCCAGGAAATCGGCAATGCCGTGGTCCTCGACCGTGCGGCCGGTGGCGATCGAGGTCCACAGCAGCGGCGAAAGCAGCGGCAGCTCCGCGCGCAGCTCGCCCGACACTCCGCCGCGGACCAGTCGATCGAGGTTGGGCAGACGGCCCTGCTCGAGCAGCGGACGCACCAGCAGCCAGTCGGCGCCGTCCCACCCCACGACCAGGACCTTGCGCCCCGTCGGGCGCGCCAGCGCGGCGATCCGGCGGGCCGCCGCGGCCGCCAGCACCGGGTTGCGGTCGAGCGGCAGCTCCAGACGAAGCTCGTCGGAGCGCACGCCGACCTCCTCGAGGCGGCGCAGGAACCTCGCCCGCAGCTCCTCGACGGCCGCGGCATCCGCCAGTCGGCCGGCGGCGAGGTCCGCTCCGAGCGCCGAGGTGAGCTCGGCGCCCAGGACGCCCGCCAGGCCGTCGAGGAACGGGCGGTCCCCCGCCACCGAGATCCATCCCGCTTCGTGCCCGGGCGTCAGCGCGAAGCGCCCGTCGATCCGGGCCACGACGGCGGCGCCCTCGGGCGTCCGCCCCTCGACTTCACCGCCCCATTCGAGCGGAGCTCTTGGCACCGCGAGACCCGACGAGCTGCCGGGGAGCCGCCAGTGCAGGCCGGCCTCCCAGGTCGCGGTCAGTTGCCCCTCGTCGACCCGGAGGCGTGCCTCGCCGGCGGGGACCCGGACCACACCGAGCGCGCCGAAAGCGACGACGAGGAGCAGGAGGAGAGCAGGGACCAGGATGCGGGGGGCGCGGCTCATCGGCCGGGAAGCGTAGCAAACCGCTCGAGGACGCGGTCTTGGCCAGAAACGTCGGCCAGAAACAAAACGGGGGCCCGAAGGCCCCCGTTCCTCATCCGCACGCGAACGCGCGGTTGCTGCCGGAACGACTTACCAGCTGAGCTTCACGCCGAGACGGAAGGTCTGCGGCGTCTGGTAGGCCGTCGGGCTGCCCCACAGCGGGTTGCCGTTCGGGCAATCCGTGCCCGAACCCGTTCCGGGACCACCACACAGGAGCTCGTTGATCGGCGTCGCCGCGTTGTCGCGAGACGCGAACGTCCAAGTCTGGTTGACGGTCGTGGCGGTGTCCTCGTCGGTGACGTTGAACACGTCGGCGATCAGCTTGAGCTCGAGGTCGCCGCCGAAGGAGATCGGGTACTCGAGGTGCAGATCGATGTTCCAGACGTCGTCGGTGCGTCCCGCCGAACCGCGCGGAACGACGAAGCGCTCGTTGTTCCCGTAGATCGGGTGGGCGCCGAGCTTGCTGATCGGCGTGCCCGAGAGGAACTGACCGTAGAAGCCGGTCGTGAGCTTGAACGGCCACAGGTAGGAGCCGTAGATCTTGAACTGGTGCTCGCGGTCGTTCGGCAGCAGGCCGTAGGCACCGTCCAGGAGGTCCGGCAGGTCGAACAGCGAGGTGATGTTCGGATCGAGCTGGCCGTTGTCCTGACGGAACAGACCGCCGTAGTTGCCCTTGTTCTCCGAGTTCACGTAGCTGGCCGACATCTGCCAGTTGTTCGAGAACCGCTTGTTGAGGGTCAGCTCGACAGCCTGGTACTCGCGCTCGGCTTCGGGAAAGTCGACGGGCGCGTCGAGCGGCTCACCAGTGACCGGGTTGAAGGAATAAGTGTCACCCGGGTTGGTGATGAAGTAGGTGTGGCCGCCGTCGACCGAGATGTCCTCGATGACGTTGCCGAGCTCGCGCTGGACGCCCTTGAGACCGATCGCCCAGTTGGTCGCGACCTCGTACTCGAAGCCGACCACGACCTCGTCCGAGTACATCGGCTCGATGTCGGGGCTGACCGAGGTGCCCACGCCCAGCGGATACTCGTAGAAGAAAGTACCCGGATTCTGCGCCGTCGGCAGCGAGCCGTCCGACGGGTAGTAGAAGTAGTAGAACTGGAACTGCTCGTTGCCGAAGGCGCGGACGTTGATGTCCAGCGGCACCGACTCGTAGAAGCGGCCGTAGTGGCCGTACAGCTTGCTGCGGCCGTTGCGGGCGACGTCCCAGGTGAAGCCGATGCGCGGCGCTAGCGTGTCGCTCAGGCTGAAGTCGAGGCTGCGGTTGGGCAGGTTCGACCGGTCGCCCTCCGAGGTGAACTGGTCACCGCGGACGCCGAGGTTGAGGGTGAAGTAGTCGCCGATCCGCATCTGGTCCTGGACGAACAGGGCCGTCTCGTCGGTCTCGCCTCGGGAGTTCTGGTTGTAGTCGATCAGGAGCGCGAAGCCCGGGAACAGCAGCCAGCGCTCGCCCTGCACCCCACCCGGATCGTAGACGTCGCCGTTCTCGTCGCGCGCGACGCCGTCGAGCCCGCCCGGATAGTGCGCCCAGTCGCGATACTCGACCTTGCGGTAGTTGCCACCGATCTTGAACTCGTGGTCGATCGCTCCGGTCGTCGCGAACAGGCTCAGAGCCGCACGCAGCTCTTCGCGGCTACGCTCGCCGCTCTCCTGGACGAAGGTGCCGCCGACGCAACCGGGGGTGAAGAAGATCTGGCTGATCGGGCCCACCAGCTGGTCCGGGGTCACGCAGCCGCTGGCGAAGAGGAACTCCGCCGGCTCGGCGCCGTTGGCACGCAGGTTGTAGAAGCCCTGGTCGCGCAGCGGGGTCTGCGTGTCGGTCTGGTCGTACTTGCCGACCGAAGCCTCGAGCAGCAGGTTCGACGACAGCGTCCCGTTGTAAGTCGCGCCGTAGCTGTCCGCGCCCTGCTCGACGTCGTGCGACAGCAGGCTCGCGGCGTTGCGGGTGGTGGCGGCGTTGGTGATGTCGGTCGGGTCGCCGAAGATCGACAGCACGACCTGGTTCGACGGGTTGACCTGCCAGGTCAGCTTGCCGGCGTAGTACAGGCTCTCGGTCTCGCGAGTGACCGTGCGCAGATCGTCACGGGTCGTGAAGTCGTCCTCGCGCAGCGACGGGTTGACCGCCGCGAAGTACCAGAGCTTGTCCTGGATGAACGCGCCGCCGATGTCGACGCCGTAGTCGTACTCGGTGTAGCCGAGGTCCTGGCCGACCTGGGTGATCGGCGGGGATTCGGACTGCATCGAGTCGTCGCTGAAGTAGCCGAACACGTCGCCGGTCAGCTCGTTGCCGCCCGACTTGGTGATGACGTTGAGGACGCCGCCCAGGGCGCCGCCGTACTCGGCTTCGTAGCCGCCGGTCTTGACCTGGACCTCTTCGATGAACTCGAAGGCCAGGGTCGAGCCGATGGTGCCGAACGCCGGGTCGGTGGTGTCGAGGCCGTCGACCACGTAGCGGTTCTCGGCCGCCGACGCGCCGCCGATCGACGGGTTGGTGCCCAGGCCGCCGCCGACCACGCCGGGCGCGTTGAACGCCAGGCCCTGGAAGGTCCGGGTGGTCGGGAGGTCGGCGATGAGCGCCGCGTCGAAGCTGGCGCCGCCCGTGGTGGTGCGCATGTCGATGGTCGGCGCCTCGGTGGTGACCGTGACGGCCTCACCGAACGCCGGAGTCATCTGCAGCTCGAGGGTGACGGTGCGATCGAGGCCGACCGCCAGGCTGCTGGCCTCGACGATGTTGAACCCGTCGAGCTCCGCCTTCAGGGCGTACTCGCCCGGAGGCAGCGCGAGGATACGGAAGGCACCGTCCGAGCCCGAGGTCACGACGCGCGCACCCTGCAGGGCAGGGCTCGTGGCGGTGACCGTGGCGCCCGGAAGCGGAGCCCCGTCCTTGTCCGTAACGGTGCCCTCGATCCGGCCCGTCGTCTGCGCGACGACGGCGGAAGCGGCGAGCAGCGCGACGGCGAACAGCGCTACGACTTTCGTCCACTTCATTCGACTTCCTCCTTGGGTTGACGACAAGCCGGAAACGTCTCCGGCTGGTTTCAGCAGACTCGAAGCAATGAACCTTGCCACCCGTGGAGTGGCAAGATTCGTACCCGCAATAGGTGGTCCGAGAGAAAGAGCTAAACGGTCTGAAATGAACAGCTTAGCTGACTCGGCAGGCGGCGGCTTCGTCCCGCCGCGTCCGGATTCCTGAACCGGGGGGTTCGAACCACTGAATCCGACGGTCTGCCGCCGCGCCCGGTGAGAAACACCTCTCCCCTCTCGACCTCCGGAGTAACTGCCCGCAGTAGTGGCACGGACTCTATCGCGAGCCGCCCCGGAGCGCCATCCGGCGACCGCGCGCCCGTCCGCTAGACTGCGCCCTCGCTCGCCGCCCCGCCCAGATGACCGAGACGCCGCTTCCCCACACTTCGCTCGACCCCGGCACCGGCCTGCTCCTGGGCCTGCTGCTCGTCGCGCTCAACGGCTTCTTCGTCGCCGCCGAGTTCGCGCTCGCCAAGGTCCGCGCCACTCAGATCGAGCCCCACGTCCAGGCCGGCGAACGCCGCGCGCGCCTCGCCGCCCACATGCTGCGCCACCTCGACGCCTACCTGTCGGCGACCCAGCTCGGCATCACGCTCGCCTCGATCGCCCTCGGCTGGGTCGGCGAGCCGGCCTTCGCCTGGATGATCGAACCGCTGGTCGCGCGGCTCCCGGGGGTGTCGCCCGCGCTGCTCCACTCGATCTCGCTGACCGCCGCCTTCGCCGCGGTCAGCGTGCTCCACATCGTCTTCGGCGAGCTAGTGCCGAAGTCGATCGCGATCCGCCTGCCGCGCGGCACCACGTTGTGGACCGCGGCGCCGCTCTACGTCTTCTACTGGGCGATGTTCCCCGCGATCTGGCTGCTCAACCACACCGCCAACGCCATCCTGCGGCTGGTCGGTATCCGTCCGATGAGCGAGCACGAGATCGCGCACACGGAGGAGGAGCTCCGGCTGCTGCTCGCCTCGCGCCACGGCGCGGAGCTGTCCGAGGAGAAGCGGGGGCTCCTGGCCAACGTCTTCGAGCTGTTCGATCGCGTCGCGCGCCAGGTCATGGTGCCGCGTGCCGACGTCGTCTTCCTGTCGACCGCGCGGAGTCTCGCCGACAATCTGGAGATCGCCCGCGGCAGCGGCCACACCCGCTTCCCGCTCTGCGACGGCGATCTCGACCGCATCGTCGGCGTCGTGCACATCAAGGACCTGTTCCGCACCGAGCGGGTACCGGAAGACCTGCGCCGGATCGCCCGGCCGGTGAAGTTCGTCCCGGAGTCGACTCCGCTCGACAAGCTGCTGACGCGGATGCGGGCCGAGCGGCTGCATCTGGCGGCGGTGATCGACGAGTACGGCGGCGTCTCCGGCATCGTCACGCTCGAGAACGTGATCGAGGAGATCGTCGGTCCGATCCAGGACGAGTTCGACGCCGAGAAGCCGGAGCTGGTCGACCGCGGCAACGGCGTCTGGCAGGTTTCGGGCTCGATGCTGGTGATGGACCTCGAGGACGAGCTCGGCCTCGAGCTCTCCGACCGCGACGAGGACACGGTCGCCGGCCTGGTTCTCTCCGAGCTCGGCCGCCGGCCGCGGGTGGGCGACCGCGTCGAGGTCGCCGGCCTCGGCTTCGAGGTGCTCGAAGTCCAGGGCAACCGGATCCGCAGCCTCCGGCTCGTCCGCGAGGAGCCCGAAGGCCCGGCCTCCTAGCTCGAGCTTCAGCGCAGCCGATCGATCAGCTCGAGCATCCGGCTGGGGGCCTCGGCGACCGGCACCTGGATCTTCTCCCGGTCGCGGCGCAGCGACAGTTCGACCGTGCCGGCCGCGAACGACTTGCCGCCGACCACCGCGCGCACCGGGATCCCGACCAGATCGGCGTCCTTGAACTTGACGCCCGGCCGCTCGTCGCGGTCGTCGAGCAGCACGTCGACGCCGCGGGCCTCGAGGACCGCGGCGAGCTCCTCCGCCGCCTTGGCCGAGACCGGGTCGTTCGGCGTCAGCGACACCACCAGTGCCGAGAAAGGCGCCAGCGGCAGCGGCCAGACGATGCCGTCGGCGTCGTGGTTCTGTTCGATCGCCGCCGCCACGGTTCGTCCGACGCCGAGACCGTAGCAACCCATGATCATCGGATGATCGGCGCCGCTCTCGTCGGTGAAGTTGCAGCCGAGCGACTTCGAGTACTTGTCGCCGAGCTTGAAGATGTGGCCGACCTCGATGCCGCGCGAGATCGCCAGCGCCTTACCGCAGCGCGGACAGGGGTCCCCCTCGACGACCAGGACCAGGTCGCGGAACTCGGCCAGCCCCGGCGCGTCGCGCTGCCAGTCGACGCCGGCGAGGTGGAGATCCGCCTCGTTGCCGCCGCACACGAACCCGCGCAGCCCTTCGACCGAATGGTCGGCGAGGAAGCGCACCTTCTGCTTCAAGCCGACCGGACCGGCGAATCCGGTCGGAGCGCCGGTCAGCTCGCGGACCCGCTCGTCGGGTGCGAGCCGCAGGTGCAGCGCCTCGGGCATCGCGTTGAGCAGCTTGACCTCGTTGATCTCGCGATCGCCGCGCACGGCCGCGACCAGGAGCTCACCCGCGTCGGTCTCGTAGATCAGGGTCTTGACGAAGCGCTCGGCCGCGACGTTCAGGAACTCCGAGACCTCGGCGATCGTGGTCTTGCCCGGAGTCTCCCGCCGCTCGAGCGCCGGCGGTGCCGCCGCGGAATCCTGTGGCCAGGATCCGCGCTCCGCCTTCTCCTGGTTGGCGCCGTAGCCGCAGGCCGGGCAGTGGACGACCGCGCTCTCGCCGGTCGCGGCGGTGACCATGAATTCGTGCGAGGAAGAGCCGCCGATCGTGCCGGTGTCGGCTTCGACCACCGTGTAGTCGAGCCGGCAGGCTTCGAAGATCCGCCGGTACGCCGTGCGCATCGCCTCGTAAGCCTCGTCGAGGCTCTCGGCCGAGGCGTGGAACGAGTAGGCGTCCTTCATCAGGAACTCGCGACCGCGCATCAGCCCGAAGCGCGGCCGGATCTCGTCGCGGAACTTGGTCTGGATCTGGTAGAGGTTGAACGGCAGCTGCCGGTAGCTCTTCACGTCACGACGCACGATGTCGGTGACGACCTCCTCGTGGGTCGGGCCGAAGCAGAAGTCGCGCTCGTGGCGGTCGCGGATGCGCAGCAGCTCCTTGCCGTACTTCTGCCACCGTCCCGACTCGATCCAGAGCTCGGCGGGCTGGATCGACGGCATCGACAGCTCGACCGCGCCCGCCGCGTCCATCTCGCGACGGACGATGGTCATGAGCTTCTGGAGGCTCCTCCAGCCGGTCGGCAGGTAGGAGTAGATGCCGGCGGCGACCTTCTTGATCATCCCCGAGCGCACCATCAGCTGGTGCGAGATGACCTCGGCGTCGTTCGGGACTTCGCGCGTCGTGTACAGGTAGAAACGGCTCCAGCGATTCATCGTTTCGGGCGCCTCTTGACCCGCTCGAGCAGGCGGGCGGAATCCTTCAGACACTCCATCATCCTCTCCTCGAGCGCGCCGACGCGGGGCTCGAGGCTGCGCGCCCGGCCGAACGCGGCGCGCGCCTGCTCCTCCTCGCCGGCGGCGAGCAGCGCCATGCCGAGGTGGGTGAACGTGGTCGGGGACGGCCCGAGCTCCGCCGACTTCTCCAGGCACTCGGCCGCGAGCTGGTACTCGCGTCGCTTGTAGTGGACCCAGCCGAGCGCCGCCAGCGGGAACTGCTTGAGCTCGTCGGGCGCGACGTCGAGCGCGCGCCGGGCGTAGTCGAGCGCGAGATCGAGATCCTCCTCCATCTCGGCCAGGTTGTAGGCCATCTCGTAGTAGGCGATGGTCTTGGTGAAGCTCGACGTCGCCTCCTCGAGCAGCGCCTTGCCGATCCGGTTGCCCTCGCGGTACCTGCCGTCGCCGCGCAGCGCCGCGATCAGCGCCGCCGACGCGGTCGCCCGCAGCTTCTCGGGCGGGTTGAGCTCGAGCACCCTGCGGGCCGCGAACTCGAGCTCGTCGTGGCGGCCGAGCGAGAGGCAGAGCAGCACATACGACATCAGCACGTGGGCGTTGCCCGGTTCGAGGCTGACCGCCTTCTGGCCGGCCGACACCGCTTTCTCCGTCTCGCCTTTCGCCGCGTGCTGCTCGGCCCGCGCGAGCAGCGTCGTGGCCTGGCTGCCGACCCGCGGCAACGGGTCCCCCTCGCGCCCGGACAGGAACTGCACCAGGTCCTGGTAGCGCAGGCGCCGCGGATTGAGCCGCTGCGCCTCGCGGAAGGAGGCGAGTGCCTTGCGGTTCCAGTGCTTGGCGAGGTAGGCGAGGCCGAGCAGGTAGTGCGCCTCCTCGAAGGCCGGATCGAGGCGGATCGCCTCGCGCAGGCAGTCGATCGAGTCGACGGAGCGACCCATCTCGTAGAAGCAGTTGCCGAGCAGGTAGAGCGCCTGAGGGACCTCGTCGATCAGGCACGCGCGTTCCAGATGCACGACCGCGCGGGTGAGATCGCCGCGCGACGCATAGACCGCGCCCAGGCTGAAGTGCGGCAGAAACGCGTCGGAGTAGAGCTCGACGGCCCGGCGCAACAGCCCCTCGGCGCGCGCGGACTCGCCGCGCTCGTGGCAGATCACGCCCGAGAAGACGAGCGCCTCGAAGTGGTCCGGCCGGACCTCGAGCACCCGCGCGAAGTAGCCGAGCGCCTCCTCGGCCTCGCCCTCGTTGAAGGAGGTCTCGCCGAGATAGAGCGCCAGCTCGTAGTTGTCGCGGTCGAGCTTGAACGCCTGCTCGAGGCAGGCCCGGGCGCGCTCGACGTCGAAGGCGAACAGCGCGTACTCGGCATCCTCGAGGTGCTGGAGGAAGTCCTGGCGGCGGTCGCCCTGGTAGAGCGCCGAGATGCGATCCTGGACGCCGACGAAGCGCTCGCGCTTCTCGAGCGCGCGCAGCTGGTAATCCATCTTCGCCTGCCAGAGGTCCGCCCACTCCTCGCGGCCGATCAGCCGCCGCCGCTCGAGCAGCTCGCGCAGGGTGGCGAAGCCGGTCTGTCCGACCAGCAGATTCTTCTCCTGCTTGTGCAGAGCCTCGACCAGCCGCTGTACGGTCTCGGCCGTCCGCTTGACCGCCTCCTCGAGGATCGAAACCCGTTCGAGCAGGTGCTCGTCGAGCGAGAAGTCGGCGTCGCGGTCGCGCGCCAGGTCCTCGGCCTCCTCGCCGGGCGCACCCGAGACGATCAGAAGCTTCTGGTGGCAGCGCGCGCACAGGTCCTGGTCGGCCGGGTTGGGCGTGCCGCAGGCCTGGCAGAGCACGGTGGCGATCGCCACCCCGCGCTCGCCCTCCGCGCCGCCGACGCGCTCAGCCGGCCGACGAGTAGTCATGGAAGCCCCGACCGCTCTTGCGCCCCAGGTAGCCGGCATCGACCATCTTCACCAGCAGCGGGCAGGGGCGGTACTTGTCCTCCCCCAGCCCGTCGTGGAGCACGCGCAGGATGTCCAGGCAGACGTCGAGCCCGATCAGGTCGGCCAACGCCAGCGGGCCCATCGGATGGTTCATGCCGAGCTTCATCACCTCGTCGATCGCCGAGGCCTTGCCGACCCCCTCGTGGAGGCAGTAGATCGCCTCGTTGATCATCGGCATCAGCACCCGGTTCGACACGAAGCCCGGCGCATCGTGGACCTCGACCGGAGTCTTGCCCAGTCGGCGGGTGGCCGCTTCGATCGCGTCGTAGGTCGACTGCGCGGTCTGCAGCCCGCGGATGATCTCGACCAGCTGCATGACCGGTACCGGGTTCATGAAGTGCATGCCGATCACCCGGTCCGGACGGCCGGTCCGCGCCGCGAGCTTGGTGATCGAGATCGACGAGGTGTTGGTGGCGAGCAGCGCGTGGGCCGGCAGCTGGGCGTCGAGGTCGGCGAGCACCCGGCTCTTGACCTCGAGCTTTTCGACCACCGCCTCGACCACCAGGTCGCAGCCGGCGAGCGCGTCGAGCGCCGTGCCGCTGGCGATGCGACCGCGCACGGCGGCGGCGCCGTCGGCGTCGAGCTTGCCCTTGGCGACCAGTCGATCGAGGCTCCTGCCGATCGCACCCAGCCCCTTCTCCAACGCGGCCGGCGCGATGTCGACCAGGACCGTGTCGAAGCCGGCGGTCGCCGCCACCTGCGCGATGCCGTTGCCCATGGTGCCGGCGCCGACGACGCCCCACTTGCGGATCTCCAGGTTCGCTCCCAAGGCTCTTTGCCACCTCCGGCCGGCGAGCCTATCGAACTCGCCGCGCCGGCGGGACCGGCGACCGGATCAGCGCCAGCCGAGCGGTGGCGACGACGACAGGGCCTCGCCGAACCACGCCTCGCGCCGGCCGAACTTGGTGCGCAGCGCGGCACCGATGCCGACCAGCGAGGCGGCCGTCCAGGCCCACAGGCCGAGGTAGGGAACGAGCTTGATCGCGGCGAGCACCGCGAGGCCGAGCACGGCGGCGTGGAGCGCGAGCGGGCGACGCCCCGCGCGCCGCATCGGCAGCGCGGTCCCGAGCGCGTGGAAGACCGCCACCAGCCCCCACAACTTGGCGATCGTCAGGGCGAGCACGACGAGCGCGAGCAGCGGCACCGCCACCAGGGGCGGCAGCAGCGACGACAGCACCAGCGCGCTGACCGTCACTGCCAGCACCGTCACCAGTCCGGCCGTGAAGCAGGCCCAGGGTTCGAGCCGGACCTCCTCCGAGGTCGTCGCGACGCCGCGACCGCCGACCGCGAACAGCAGCAGGGTGAGCGCCAGCCAGGCCGCGGCGAGCGCGAGCTTGGCGGCGAGCACCTGCGGCGCCAGCGCCGACAGCCCGAGGCTCGGTCCCTCGAGCAACGTCATCCAGGCGCGGGAGACGGACGGATACGCGACCGATCGCCCCTCGAGGCGCGAGCCGGCGCCGGCGCGCAGCTCGCCGCCGACGACGTAGACGTCGCCGCGGACCACGCCCGAGGGCGCGAGCTCGACGTCGCCGCCCACGACCACGACGTCGCCGGCGACTTCGCCGACGATGCGCGCGTCGCCGTCGAGCGCGGTCACGCCGGCGAGGGCCGAGCCTTCGACCGTGACGTCGCGGCCCACCGCGACGATCTGGTGTCGAGCGACGCTGCCGGCTTCGAGGTGGAGCGCCGGCGCCTCCTCGGCGGCCCCGGCGTGCGCCGGCGAGGCCGCCACCAGCGCGCACGCCAGCAGCGCGGGGAGGGCGGCGCGGAAGGTCACCGGGTGCGCCGGGCCTCGGCCGCCCGCGGGCGGCGGGAGAGCGAGCGCACGGCGAGAACGTTGAGCAGGACGACGGCGACGATCGCGAGCACGAGCCGCACCGGCGAGCCGCCGAGCCACTCGCCCACCGCGGCGCCGACACCGCTCCAGGTCGCGCCGACCATGCCGGCACCGGCGACCAGGCCGGCGACGAACATCCGCGCGAGCGCCCCGACCGAGGCCCACCAGCCGCCGGACGCCCCGGCCGCGCCCGCCGCGACGCCCGAGAGCGCGGCGGCCACGGCGGCGAGCGCCACGAAGAGCGCGACCGGCCAGCGCCAGGCGGCCGGACGGAGCGACTCCCACGGCGCCGGCTCGAGCGCGGCGACGACGTCGGCGGCGAAACCGGGACGCACCTCGACGCGAGCGGCGGTCAGCCGCTCGGCGAACGCGATCGCCCGCTGCCGCTCCTCGCGACACTCGGCGCAGGCCTCGAGATGAGCGGCGAGCCGCTCGCGCTCGGCGGGTTCCAGGCCGCCGTCGACCTCCAGGTCCAGCCACTCGCGGTAGATGTCGTGATCCATGACGTCCTCTCTCACCGTCGCCTTCAGGACTGCGAGTCGATCAGCGCCCTGAGCATCTGGCGGGCCCGGAACAGCTTGTTCTTCACCGTTCCGAGCGGCATTCCCTTGGTCTCGGCGATCTCCTCGTAGGCGAGCTCGCCGTAGTGCCGCAGGACGATCAGCTCCCGGTACTCCCAGGGCAGCTCCTCGATCGCGTCGCGCACCTTCGCGTCGCGCTCCGCCCCTTCCATCCGATCGAGCGCCGACGGCCCCTCGGCCGCGACCTCGATCTCGTGCGAGCCCTCGCCGTCCTCGTCCGGCCGCGACAGCGGCACCAGCCGGAGCCGCCGCTTGCGGATGACGTCGATCGCCGCGTTCTGCGCCACCCGGAACAGCCAGGTCGAGAAGCGGTACTGCGGATCGAACCGGTCGAGCGCCTGATACACCCGGATGAAGACCTCCTGCGCCAGATCGTGAGCCTCCTCGACGTCTCGGACCAGGCGGTGGAGATAGTTCACCAACCGGCTCTGGTAGCGCTCCACCAGCGTGGTGAAGCCCTCCCGGTCCCCGTCGAGGACCGACCGCACCAGCTCTTCGTCCGAGGGGCTCACGGGCTCGCGCGGCATCCGAGATACGTCTCCGCCTCCGTCAAGGTTGCAGGATCGATCCGCCGCCGGCCGGTCCCGACGGGGGACCGGCGGTCCCTCTGCGGGGCCGAACCGGCTCCGGGCTGCCGGCGGGGCGACCGGATCGCGATCCGAAGGGCCGCAGGATCTTAGCCGACCGGTCCGCCGGCCCCGTCGAGCTCACGAACCGAGAGGATGCGATCCCCCTGGCGGATCTCGTCGAGGACGGGATCGCCGTCGACGACCCGACCGAAGACGGTGAAGCCGCCGTCCAGGTGCGGTTGGGGCGAAAGGGTGAGAAAGAACTGGCTGCCACCGGTGTCGGGCCCGG
This sequence comes from Acidobacteriota bacterium, assembly GCA_045862895.1. GTDB lineage: Bacteria > Acidobacteriota > Thermoanaerobaculia > Multivoradales > JAGPDF01 > JACTMI01. Next base: position 32,823 of record BTUO01000003.1, on the reverse strand, counting down.
AGAGGGCCATGCCGAGCGCACCGCGGTGGTAGCGCAAGCGGTTGATCTCGTCGCGCAGAGCGTATCCGGGACCGCCCCAACCGTCGCCGCGAGGGTCGCCACCCTGGACCACGAAGTCGGGGACCACCCGGTGGAAGACGATGCCGTCGAAGTAACCCTGGCGCGCCAGCTGGAGGAACGACAGGCAGGTCAGCGGCGCCTCGGGACACGCCAGCTCGAGGACCAGCGCCCCGCGCTCGGTCACCAGCTCGACGCGGCGGCGTGCGGCGGTCTGCTGGAGAACGCCGCGGTAGAAGTCGAGGCCGCGGCCGAGCTCGTAGGGACCCGCCGGCGGCCGAGTCTCGCCGAGGCCGGCGAGCCCGGCGACCGCTTCGCGGCGCACCAGGCCGTCGCGGTCGTCGCGCAGGCGATCGAGCGCCTCGATCACCGCCGCGCGTTCCGCAGGCCGCGCCGCCGCCAGGGCCGCCAGCGCCCGCACGCCGGCCAGCCGCGCGTCGTTGATCGGATCGCGTCGCCCGGCGTCGACCGCCGCGGCGAGGCGCGCCGCGGGCACGCCCGGCTGGCGCGCGGCCAGGTCGAGCGCGGTCGCGCGCACGACCGGATCGGGATCGTCGAGGAAGCGGTCGGCGAGCTCCGGCAGCGCGTCGCCGGCGCCCGCGGCGAGCCCCTCGAGTGACGCCGCGCGGACCGCCGCCACGGGGTCCTCGGCGAGCATCGCCAAGGTCCCGAAATCGCCGAGCCGCGCGGCCGCTTCCGCCGCCCTCGCGCGCAAGCGCGGCTCCTCGGCCGCGGCCGCCGCCGCGACGAGCTCGGCGGCGTCGGCGACGCGCCCCTCGACCAGCGCGGCGAAGGCGAGCTCGCTCTCCCGCGACTCGCCGTCGTCGGCGCGGCGTCGCAGCGTCTCCTCGAGCGCCGGATTCGGCAGGAACCGGCTCGCGGCCTCGAGCGCCGCCGCCCGCACGCCCGCGCTCGCGTCGTCCGCCAGCGTGCTCAGCCGATCGCCCCAGCCGAGCGGTGGCAGCGCCGAGAACCGGCCGAGAAGGCGGGCCCCGGCGCGAATCGCCTGGATCCGCGGCGACAGCGCCGGGTCGGAGAGCAGCGGTTCGAGCCGACCGAGATCGTCGAGCCCGCCGGCCTCCCCCAGTCCGCGCGCCGCCCAGGCGCGCACGAACGGGTCGCTATCGGTGACCCGTCCGCGCAGCAGCTCGACCCCTTCGGGCCGCGCGGTCCGCCCCAGCGCGTAGGCGCAGCCGGCGCGCACCTCGGGCTCGGGGCGCGCCAGCCCCTCGCCGGCGGCGACGGCCAGCTCCGGTTCGGCGAAACGGAAGAGCGCGCCGGCGAGTCGTCGCCAGGCCGCTTCCGGCGCCAGCGCGCCGAGCGCGCGCCGCACCTCGGCGAGCGGAGTGGCGAGCTTGCCCAGGGCCTCGACCGCGAGCGCCCCCAGCTCCGCGTCGTCGTCGACCGCGGCGACGATCAGAGCGCGCCGGGCCTCCGGGTCGCCCAGCTCGCCGAGCGCGAAGGCCGCGGCGCGTCGGACCTCGAGGTCGCTGTCGACCAGCAGCCCCTGGAGCAGGCTCCTGCCGCGACGATCGCCGATGCGACCGAGCGCGACCGCCAGCTCGCGACGGACTTCGACCGGGCCCGCGAGCATCAGCTCGAGCGCGGTCGGGTCGTACATGCGGCGGTCGGAGAGCAGCAGCAGGACGGCGCGGCTCTCGAGGGTCGAGCCGTCCGCGCGCGGCGCCGGCTCGGGCGCGCGCCGGGGCTGCGGCGAAGCGGGCGGAGCGGCGGAGCGGCAAGCGGCGAGCCCGAGCAGGGCGACGACCACGAGGGACGCGGGGGCGAGCGGGAGTCGGCGCGACGAGGTCATGCCCGATGCTATTCCGATAGGCTGCCGCGGTGTCCGTCGCCCGGCTCGCCTTCTCCGGCGTCAAGCGCCGTTTCGGTCGTCTCGCGGTGCTCGCGGGAGTCGATGGCGAGGCGAGCTCGGGCGGCGTGCTGGCGGTTCGCGGCGCCAACGGCAGCGGCAAGTCGACGCTGCTGCGCTGCCTGGCCGGCCTGCTCGCCGCCGACCGCGGCGAGATCGTGGCCGAGGAGAACGGAGCGTCGCTCGACACCGTCGAGAGACGGCGGCGCGTCGGCTTCCTCGCCCCCGACCTCGCGCTCTACGACGAGCTCTCCGTGGCCGAGAATCTCGAGCTGTTCGCGCGGCTGCGGGGCGTGGCGCCGCGCGCGGGGATGGCGGTGGTCCGGCGCTTCGGCCTGCCCGAGGGTCGGCCGTGGCGAGCGCTCTCGTCGGGGATGCGCCAGCGACTGCGCTGGGCCTTCGCGCTGCTCCACGAGCCGCGGCTGCTGCTGCTCGACGAGCCGTTCCAGAATCTCGACGACGACGGCGAAAGGGTCGCGCGCGCGCTGCTCGACGAGCACCTCGACCGGGGCGGGCTGGCGGTGGCGGCGAGCCCCGTCGCCCTCCCTCTGCCACGGGTGACCGGTGAGCTCCAGCTGGGCGGCTGAGGCCGCGGCCGTCCTCGGCAAGGACTGGCGCACCGAGCTGCGCGCCCGCCACGCGGTCGCGACGCTGGTGCTCTTCGCGGTGACCACGCTGGTGGTCGCGAGCCTCGCGCTCGGACCGCTCGGCGGCACTCCCGCGGAGCGCTCGAACGTCGCGGCGGCGCTGCTCTGGATCCTGATGCTGTTCGCCGCGGCGGCGGGGCTACCGCGCGCCTTCGTTCACGAGGAGGAGGCGCACACCGCGGCGGCGCTGCGTCTGGCGGCGCGGCCGTCGGCCGTATTCGCCGGCAAGCTCGCCTGGGTCGCCTCGCTGCTCGCGGTGCTCGAAACGGTCGCGACCCCCCTCGCGATCGCGCTGTTCGACCTCGAGGTCGCCTCGCCCCTGGCGCTCGCGGGGGTGCTGGCGGCCGGCGGACTGGGGCTCGCGGCCGCGACCACCGTGCTGGCGGCGATCGTCGCGCAGGGGCGAGGCGCGACGACGCTGTTCGCCGCCCTCGCCTTTCCGCTGCTGGTGCCGCTGGCGGTGCTCGCCGTGGCGGCGACCCGCGCGGCGCTGGGCGGCGGCGGTGGCGGCGACCTGCTCGTCCAGCTGCTCCTGTATGATGGCTCGGTGGTGGTCGCCGGGTTCCTGCTCTTCCCGGTCATCTGGAACCCATGAGGAAGCTCTTCGCTCCCGTGCTCTGGCTCTGGATGTCCGCGGTGATCGTCGCGGCCTTCCACTGGACTCCCTTGGCCGAAGGATTCAAGGGGGACTCGAGCCGGATCCTGTTCTTCCACGTGCCGATGGCCTGGGTCTCGTTCGTCGCGTTCATGGCGGCGGGGATCTGGAGCGTGCGCTTCCTGGTCGGCCGGCGCGAGGCGCGCCACGACCACGCGGCGGCGGTGGCGATCGAGCTCGGCCTGGTCTTCGCCGTGCTCGCCACCGTGACCGGGGCGATCTGGGCGCGCATCATGTGGGGCGCCTGGTGGAACTGGGACCCGCGGCAGACCTCGATCGTGGTGGCGCTGCTGTTCTACGCCGCCTATCTCGCGCTGCGCTCGGCCGTGGCCGATACCGAATCGCGCGCCCGGCTCTCGGCCGCCTACGCCACGCTCGGTCTGGTCGTCTCGCCGTTCTTCTACTTCGTGCTGCCGCGTCTGGGATTCACGCTCCACCCCGACGCGGTGGTCAACACCCGCGGCAAGGTGGACGTCGAACCGCGCATGCTCGCCGTGTTGATCGCGAGCTCGGTGGGTTTCACCGTGTTGTTCTTCTGGATGCACGCCCTGCGCGCGCGGCTCGCGCGCGCCGAGCAGCATCTCCTCGAGGAGGGCCCGTGATGGGCGGACCGGTCTGGGTCACCGCCGTCAACCTGGTCATCTGGACCGGTATCGTCCTCTACCTCGTCCGGCTCGACCGGAAGGTGGAAGAACTGGAGAAGCAACGATGAGTCGCCGCTCCTGGACCGTGCTCGGAATCGTCCTGCTGGTGGCGTTCGCGGGCTTCGCGTTCGCTTCCTTCCGCACCAGCCTCACGCCCTACGTCAGCTACGCCGAAGCGGCGCGCGCGCCGCGCACGGTGCAGGTCGCCGGCGCGCTCGAGAAGGGCAGCACCGCCTACGACGAAGCGACCTCGATGCTGCACTTCACGCTCAAGGACCCCGAAAGCGGCGAGACTCTGCGCGTGCGCTACGACGGGGTCAAGCCGGCGAACTTCGAGGACGCGATCTCGATCGTCGCCATCGGCCGCTGGGACTCGTCCGGCTCCGAGTTCGACGCCGGCAAGCTCCTGGTCAAGTGCCCGAGCAAGTACCAGGGCTCGGAAGTGAAGACCTACAGCTGATGGGCGCGCTCTCTCACCTCTATCTGCCGGGCGCGATGACGCTCTGGTGCGCGCTCGCCTTCGCGCTGGCCGCGCTCTGGGGCTACCTCGACCTCGGCCGCGGCGACGAGTCGGCGCGCCGCTTCGCCCGCCGCTCGTATCTGTTCTTCGCGCTCGCGATCGTCGCCTCGGCGCTGGTGCTGGGTCTCGCGCTGTACCGGCGCGACTTCCGCATCGACTACGTCTTCCAGTACACCGGCCTCGAGCTGCCGATCCATTACCAGGTCGCCGCCTTCTGGGCCGGCCAGAAGGGCAGCTTCCTGATCTGGCTGGTGTTCGGCGCACTGATCGGCATCCCCTTGCTGCGCGCCTGCGGCCGGCACGAAGCGCCGGTGATGGGCATCTACATCCTCGCCCAGCTCGGCCTGCTGTTCATCCTGGTGCGCGAGAACCCGTTCACGATGCTCGATCACGCGCCAGCCGACGGTCAGGGATTGAACCCCCTGCTCCAGGACGACTGGATGGTGATCCACCCGCCGATCATGTTCGTCGGCTACGCGCTGTCGGCGGTGCCTTTCGCCTTCGCGATGGGCGCCCTGTTCAAGCGCGACACCTCGGAGTGGGCGACGCGCGCCTTCCCGTGGGCGCTCGCCGGCTTCCTGGTGCTCGGCGGCGCCATCCTGCTCGGCGGCTACTGGGCGTACAAGACCTTGGGCTGGGGCGGCTACTGGGGATGGGACCCGGTCGAGAACGCCTCTCTGATCCCCTGGATCCTCGGCACCGCGCTGGTCCACGGGCTCTATCTCGAACGCACCCGAGGTCGATACCGCAGGATCAACCTGATCCTGGCTTCGCTGGTCTTCCTGTCGGTGCTCTACGGCACCTTCCTGACCCGCTCGGGCGTGCTCGCCGACTTCTCGGTGCACAGCTTCGTCGACCTCGGCATCTCGGGCTGGCTGATCGCGATCATGGCCTTCTTCGGCGGCATGGCCGCGTTGCTGCTCGGATTGCGCTTGAGGGAGGTTCCGACCGCGCCCAACGAGGATCCCGGCCTGTCGCGCGGCACGTTCCTGGTGCTGGGGTCGATCGCGCTGCTGGTCGCTGGGATGGTGGTGACCGCGGGAACCTCGGCGCCGCTGCTCACCCGCTTCATGGAGAATCCTGGGCAGGTCGGCCCGGAGTTCTACAACCGGGTCAACCTGCCCATCGCCCTGCTGGTCGCGTTCCTGCTCGCGCTGGTGCCGTTCATGACCTGGAAGGGCGAGCAGGGGGCGGGCACGATCCTGCGCAAGGCCGCGCCGGGGCTCGCGATCGGATTCCTGGGGGCCTGCGCTGCGGCCGGACTCGGCGTCCACGACCCATTCCACCTGCTCTTCCTGATGCTGGCGATCTCTGCCTTCGCGACCAACCTGCAACGCGTGGTCGTCCTCGCGCGCTCGGGCAAGCTGGCCTCGGCCGGTGGCTACCTCGCGCACGTCGGTGTCGGCGTCATCCTGGTCGGCTTCCTCGCCTCGTCGGCCTACGACGAGAGCGTCAAGGTCACCCTCGTCCAGGGGCAGGCGGTCGACGTCGGCGACTACCGGCTCACCTTCGAGCGCTTCCTCGAGCGTTCGGGGCGCGAGAAGGAGCGCGCGGAGGTCACCGTCGCCCGCGAGGACGGGTCGAGCTGGAAGGCCTATCCGAAGATCTTCCTCAACGACCGTACGCGTCAGCTGATGGTCCACCCCGACGTGCGCAGTCTGCCGCTCGCCGATCTCTATCTCTCGCCGCTCGAGTACGACCCCGGCCGTCCCGGCGGCTCCGGTCAGCTCCAGTTGCGCAAGGGAGAGAGCGCGCGGCTCGGCACCGCGGAGATCCGCTTCCTCGGTTTCGACCTCGAGCACGGCGGCAACGCCCTGGCGCAGATGGGCGAGGGCGAACCGGTCACGGTCGGCGCGCGGATCGAAGTCGTTCGCAACGGTGCGACCGAACAGCTCACCCCCGTCTACCGCTTCCGCTCGGACGGCCGGGTCGAGTTCCCGCCGGTCGCGATCGCCGGCGGAGGCCGTGTCGCCGTCGGCGGCATCAACGCCACCGCCGGAGCGGTCGAGCTGCTGTTCGACGGGATCGGCGACGACACCGGCACCCCGGCTCACCTGGCGCTCGACGTCACCCGCAAGCCGCTGGTGCGACTGGTCTGGTGGGGGATGTACGTGATCCTCGCCGGCGGCTTGCTGGCGTTGCTCGCGCGCGCCCGGCAGGTCGCCAGGCTCGACGCGGGCGGCCCGTCGCCGGCGGCCTGACCGCCGCTGCCCCGGACGCTCAGACGCCGAGGGCGAGCCGGTCGGCGAGCATCCGGGGCAGGCCGACGTCGAGGATGCGCTGCTGGGCGCGCTCGATCGGGTAGGGCACGCGGAACCAGCGCACCGTGCGACTGTCGGTGTCCCAGGTCATGTAGGCGGCGCGGGGATCGCGATCGCGCGGCTGGCCGACCGATCCCGGATTGATCAGGTAGCGGCTCCCCTCCTCGATCTTGATCGTGCCGCTCTCGCCCGAGAGCAGCGCGACGCGCGCCTCCCGGCCCTTGGCGACGAACAGCGAGGGGACGTGGGTGTGGCCGAAGAAGGCGACCTGCCCGGGCCAGTTGCCGAACACGTCCCAGGCTTCGAAGACCGAGAAGAGGTACTGATCCTCGTCGAGCGGCGAGCCGTGGCAGAGCGTGACCTCGCCGGGGCCCTCGATCGGCCCGCGCGGCAGCTCGCGGACGAAACGCCGGTTCGCCGGTGTCAGATGCTCGGCGGTCCAGCGCGCCGCGGCGAGGGCGGCCTGGTTGAAGTTGTCACCGGTCTCGATGCCGGCCACCACCTTGTCGTGATTGCCGCGCAGCTTCCAGACCGGCCGCGGCAGCTTGGTGCGCACGTCCTCGACCACCTGATTCGGCCCGGCGCCGTAACCCACCAAGTCACCGAGAACGAGGGTGCCGTCGAAACGCTTGCGCCGAACGCGGCGGAGCACCGCCGCCAGAGCGTCGGAGTTGCCGTGCACGTCGGAGAGGATCAGGTACTGCACGCGCTCTCCGACAGCTTCAGGCTCATCACGATCCTCGAGGCCAGCTCGGCGGGCGTCGCCTCGGCGTCGACGTCGAGGGTCAGGTCGGCGGCGCGGTAGAAGCGGAGCCGCTCGCGGTAGAGGTCGAAGGCCGCGGCCTCGTCCCGGAACAGCGGCCGGTCGGCCTTGCCGAGCGGACCGATGCGGGCGACCAGGGTGGCGAAGGTCGGATTCAACCAGACCACCGTCCCGGCGGACTTCGCCGCCTCGAGGTTGGTCGGATCCGCGAAGGTGCCACCGCCCGTCGCCACGATCAGGGGGTCGCGCGAGAGACAGTCGCCGAGCAATTCGCGCTCGAGGCGCCGGAACCCGACTTCGCCCTCGCGCGCGAAGATCTCGCGCACCGAGCGGCCGGCACGGCGCTCGATCTCCTCGTCGAGGTCGACCCACGGCCAGCCCAGGCGCGACGCCAGCTCGCGCGCGACGGTGGTCTTTCCTGCGCCCATGAAACCGGTCAGGAAGATCCTCACGACACCTCCGCGGCGGCGACCAGGCGCCGGCAGTTGGCGGCGACATCGCCGTCGCACACCGCCGAGATGACCGCCACCGAGTCGGCTCCGGCGCCGAGCACGGCGGACACCCGCTCGGCGTCGATGCCGCCGATCGCGATCAAAGGCTTCGACGTCCGCGCGCGCAGCGCCGCGAGGCCGGCCAGGCCGACGACCGGGTCGGGGTTCTCCTTGGTCGCGGTCGCGAAGATCGGTCCGAGCGCCACCCAGTCCACGGCAGCGTCGGCCGCGGCTTCGTCGATCTGCTCGCGATCGTGGGTCGAGACGCCGATGCCCACCGAGTCCGGAAGCAAGGCCCGGGCGTCGGCGGCGCCGAGGTCCGTCCGTCCGAGGTGGACGCCGGCGAACGGAAGTGCGAGAGCGAAGTCGACGCGGTCGTCGATCCAGAGCTCGCCGCCCCAGCCGGCGACGGCGTCGAGCGTCGCTTCGGCGAGCTGGTGGAAGGCGCGGTCGTCGAGCCGCTTGGCGCGCAGCTGGATGGTGGAGATCCCGGCTTCGGCCATGGCGGCGACCGCCGCGGGCAGGCGGTCGGCGGGGATCCGCCCGGCGTCGGCGATGGCGTAGATCCGCCCCGGCCGCTGCCGGCCTCCGTTCACAGCCCGGGTTCCTTCGCCTCGCGCCGCGTCGCGAACTCCTCCATGAACCGGGTCGAGAGCCGGCCCGACCGGAAGACCGGATCGCGCAGGATCTCGCGGTGCAGCGGGATAATCGTGCGGATCCCCTCGATCACGAAGAAGTCGAGAGCGCGGAGCATCCGGGCGATCGCTTCGTCCCGGTTGCGGCCGTGGGCGATCAGCTTGGCGACCAGCGAGTCGTAGTACGGGGGCACGACGTAGTCCTCGTAGCCGTGGGTATCGACCCGGATCCCCGGCCCGCCCGGCAGGTGGAAGGTCGCCAGCGGTCCGGGGCTCGGCGCGAAGTTGCGCGGGTCCTCGGCGTTGATGCGGCACTCGATGGCATGCCCGCGCGGCGAGAGACCCGACGGGATCCCGATCCGCTCGCCGGCCGCGACCGCGATCTGGAGCTTGACCAGGTCGACGCCGGTGACCATTTCGGTCACCGGATGTTCGACCTGGATTCGGGTGTTCATCTCCATGAAGTAGAAGCTGCCGTCGCGGTCGAGCAGGTACTCGATGGTGCCGGCGTTCTGGTAGCCGACGTGCTCGCACAGGCGCACCGAGGCGTCGCCCATGCGGGCGCGCAGCTCGGGAGTCAGCGCCGGCGACGGCGCCTCCTCGATGATCTTCTGGTGACGGCGCTGAATCGAGCACTCGCGCTCGCCCAGGTGGATGACCTTGCCGTGCCGGTCGCCGAAGACCTGGAACTCGATGTGGCGCGGCTCCTCGAGGTACTTCTCGAGGTAGATCGAGCCGTCGCCGAACGCCTTCAGCGCCTCGTGCGACGCGGTTTCGAAGTGCTGGTCGAGCTCCTCGGCGGCGCGCACGATGCGCATGCCGCGCCCGCCGCCGCCCGCCGCCGCCTTGAGGATCACCGGGAAGCCGACCTCGGACGCCAGCCCGCGCGCTTCTTCGAGCGAGGCGAGCGGGTCGGCGCTGCCCGGCAGCACGGGCACGCCCGCCTCCCTGGCGGTGCGGCGCGCCATCGCCTTGTCGCCCATGCGCCGGATGACGTCGGGCGGGGGTCCGATCCAGGCCAGGCCGCACTCGGCGAGCACCTCGGCGAAGTGGGCGTTCTCGGCCAGAAAGCCGTAGCCGGGGTGAATGGCGTCGGCGCCGGTGATCTCGGCCGCCGAGACCAGGCTCGAGATGTTCAGGTAGCTCTTGTCCGACGCCGGAGGACCGATGCAGACCTCCTCGTCGGCGTAGGTGACGTGGAGACTGTCGCGGTCGGCCGTCGAGTAGACCGCGACCGTCGGAATACCCAACTCGCGGCAGGCCTGGATGACCCGCAGGGCGATCTCGCCGCGGTTGGCGATCAGGATCTTGCGGAACATGCCGGTGGAGATCGCTTCAGTCGCGGCGGATGCCGAACAGCGGCTCGCCGTACTCGACCGGCTGCGCGTTCTTCGGGTAGACCTCGGCGACGACACCGTCGGCGTCACACTCGATCTCGTTCATCAGCTTCATCGCCTCGACGATGCACAGCACCTGACCCTTGCGGACGCGGTCGCCGGGCTTGACGAAGGAGGGCGAGTCCGGGCTGGGCGAGGCATAGAAGGTGCCGACGATCGGCGAGGTGACGACGTGGAGGTCCGCGGCGGCCGGCGCGGTGGCGACTGCCGGCTCCGGAGCGACCGCGGCGGTCGCCGGTGCGGCGGGCGCCGGCGCCGGCGGTGCCGTCACGGCGGGAGCCGCCGCAGTCGCGGCCGGCGCGGCCACGACGACCGGTTCGCGACCGGCTTCGCCGGTGATGCGCAGCTTGAAGCCGGCGCGCTCGATCTCGAGCCCGTGCAGGCGGTGGCGCCCGACCAGCTCGATGAAGTCCTTGATCTGCTCGAAGGTGAACATGGGTCTCGTCAGTCGAGATCGTTCTCGAAAAGGAGCTCCGCCCGCTTCAGCTCGAAGCGCGCGCGCCCGATGGAAGCTTCCGGCCCGAGCGCAGCGAGCAGCCAGTACTCGCTGCCGAGCGCGGAGAGCACGAACGTCATGGCGTCGCCGGAGACCGTCAGCTGGCGCACCTCGCCGACCGACAGCTCCTTCTGCTGCTGGGAAATCGTCCGGGCCTGGGCGACCATCTCGGCCGCCACGGTCTCGAGGTCGAGCTCGGGGTCGGTCGAGATCGACTCGATCGGCATGCCGTCGTCGGCGATCAGCGACAGCGCCAGCGATCCGTCGATCCGTCCGCTGATCGCGGACAGTCGCTCAAGATACATGTTGGCGCTCCCTTCCCCGCCGGAGACGGTCGAGGTAGCGGCGCAGCGTCGCGACTTTGCGCTGCGTCAGGCCGCCGACCGGCGCCACCGGGGCGGCGCCATCGCGCCAGCCCGAAGCGGTCTCCTCGACCGGAGCCCGGCGGCGGTCGATCTCGTCGATCCCGGCACGGGCCACCGCGTCGTCGGGTCGCAGGTCGAGCACCCGGCGGAACTCGGTGGCGGCTTCGTCGAGGTGCCCCTGGGCGAGGTAGAGCTCGCCCAGGGTCGAGCTCGGACCGACCTCGACCGGTGGCTCGGGCATCGCATCCGCGACGTGCGGCTCCGCCGGGGACGACGCGAAGTCGGTGGCCGGCATCGCCGTCGCCGAACCGCCCCCCGTCAGGACTTCGTCGAAGGGCTCTTCGATCGTCTCGCGCTCGACCTCCTCGCCGATCGTTCGTGGCGAGAATGGTTCGGCCACGACCTGCTCGCGAGCTTCCAGCTCGTCGAGATCGCGGCCGCCGGAGCGGAAGCCCCAGGGCGGCGTCGAGCGCTCCGCGGCCGCGGCCGGTGACGCCGCCGACGGTGGCTCCGGCTCCGTCACGGACCGCGAGAAGGGCACGGCAGCGGTCTCGGCATGCCCGACCACCGGGGCCTCCTCGCGCGACTCCATCTGCCCCGGGGCGGCCGCCGCCGGCAGGGAGGCGATCGGCGGGGGCGCGAGATCGAAGACGTCTCCGAAGTACGGTTTCGGAGCCTCGATGGCAACGGCTACCGGGGCGGCCAGCGGAAAGATGCCCTCCGCCGCGATCGCGGCATCGATGCGCCGACTTGCATCCTGCGGGTCGTGCATGGCGCCGAAGGGATCCGCGGCGGCGGCCGTCGCGCGCACCGACGGAATCGGCAGCTCGAGCGGCGGCAGCGTCGCCGGAGCCAGATCGAAGATGTCGGCCGACGGGGTCGCCGGAGTCGAGGTGGGCGCCGTAGCCGCGGCGTCGATGCGCATTTCGAGCGCATCGATCTCCGGGTCGCGGTCGTTGAACAGGCGGTAGAACTCGATGCGCTCGCGCGCCTGCGCCGAGCGCCCGGTGGCCAGGTAGGCCTCGACCAGGAGCTTGTTGGCGACCAGCTGCGCGGGGTCGTGGACGACGGCCCGCTCGAGCGCCTCGATGGCCCCCGGGGGATCGCCGCCCTCCAGGCGGCAGCGGCCGAGCAGCACCAGCGCCGAGACGTAGCCGGGGTGGCGTCCCAGTCCCTGCTCGAGCACCTCGATCGCCCGCCGCAGGTCGCCGCCGCGCCGATGCTCCTCCGCCACCTGGAGGAACACCCGCGATTGCGGCTCCCGCCGCCACCGCTCCTCCATCTGCGCCAACCGCTCTGCGGAAAAAGCCTCGGACAAAGCGATCCCCTATCTGTTCGCGCTCCGACGACGTCGTTGCCAGCGGCCTTCGCCGAACTCTAGCACCAGGCGCTGGGCCGGCGCCGCCCCCACCTCGAGCCCATCCGGCGCGATCAGGGGATCGTGGTGATGCCCACGGTCGCGCTCGCCTCTCCGCTTCCGAATGCGTTCGTCGCGGTGAGACGAACCACGTACGTACCGGTCTCGGTGTACATGTGGACGGGATTCTGCTCGGTGGACGAATCTCCGTCGCCGAAGTTCCAGCGCCACTCCGTCGGATTACCGGAAGAGGTATCCGTGAAGGTGACGATGTTGTTGGAGATGCTGAAGGTGAACGAGGCGCGCGGCGGCGTCTGGATGGTGATGTCGACCGTATCCGAGACCACTCCATTGGCACCGCCGCTCTCCGCGGTGACGGTGATGATGCGGTCGGGCTCCGATTGGGTGTCTCCCGCCGAGACGGTCAGGCGGTCCCGAACCTCGCCATCGGCGTCCGTCGTCAGGAAGGCGCCACCCGAGCGCAGCGAGCCCGCCTCCGTACGGAAATTCACGGAAGCTCCCGGCAGCGGCTGTCCCTCGTCGTCCCGCACGAGGGCGATGAGATCGACGACGCCCCCCTCGGGACCGAGGCTGGTGGGATCCGCGCTGACCGTGATCGCCCCGGCGCGCGAACCGACCTCGACCTCGGCCTCGACCGCATCGACCCCTCCCGAGTAGGCGGAGATGGTGGCGACCCCCACCCTTCCGTCGCCCCGCAGGGCGGCGTGGGCCACGCCGTCGTCGTCCGTGTAGACCACGGGATCGATCTGTCCGATGTTGGTCGACAGGCGGATTTCGGTGCCCGGATTGACCGGATTGCCGGTCGATCGCAGCGCCTGGAGGGTGATGTTCGAGGTGCCGGTCTTGGCGATCCGGGTCGGATTGGCCGAAATCCGGAGAATGGTCCCCTCCGGAGCGACTGGCGTCCCCTCGTCGCAGGAGTAGAGGACCACCGAGAAGAGGGCGAGCAGGGCGAGCGGGAGGGCCTTTCGGCGCATGGTCGCAGTCTATGCAAACGCCCCGCCGGGAGCCAGAGCCGGCGGGGCGTGGTCGAACGGCGAATCCCGGTCGAAGCGCGACGGACCGGTCGCGCGCCGACGCTCCGATCAGTAGTACGGCAAGATCGGAGGCACCTCGGCCCCGCCGCAACCCTCGCTCGGGCAGCGCATGCTCACCCGGACGAGTCCGACGCCACCGAGGACCTCGGCCCTCACGCGCGCTTCACCGGGAGACTCGCCGGGGAACAGGGGCACACCGACGACTCCGAAGAAGAACTCCAGATTGACCTCAGCCGGACCGTCCAAGCTCTGGAAATGGCCGAGGTTGGTTGACATCGAAGCGATCGTGAGGTTCGGGACCGAAGCGCCCGTGTCGGGGTCCGTGGCGGTGACACGAATCTGGGCGAAGTGATCCTCGCCGACCGTCAAGCGTCCTCGGCTGGTGGTCACGGTGACGATCGGGACGACCTCCGGCAGGATCGGCGGCACCGTCACCTGATTCGGAAGATTGGCCTCGTTGCTGTCGCAACCGACCGGAACCAGGCCGGCCACGATCGCGGCCATCAGGAGAAGGTTCTTTCTAGCGTTCATGTTCGATCGTCTCCTCGGGCCTCAGGGGATCACGTCGATCGAGAAGTAGCCCGGCGCCGATGCGACCTCGTCTCCACTCAGGGTCTTGCCGAAGAACTGGATCGAGACCTGCATCTGGACCACTCGGGAGCCGGTCTCGAGGTCGCGTCCGAACTCACGGAGGTCCCTCAGCGGCTGATGGTCGAACTGCGATGGCCGCATGAAGGGTCCGTTCTCCAGAGTGTAAGTTCCGTTGACCGGAGCTACTCCGAGGATGGACTGGACCAAGACCGGCGGCACTCTCGTGCCGCTGTCCTCTCGGCGGTATCGAACCTCGTAACTGTGAATTTCGACGTTCATCAGGGAGCTCGTCGGGAGATTCGCATTCTTCGCGATGTTCTCGACGGTGATCGAGCCGATCTGCATGAGCTCGAAATCTCCGGTCGCACTCACGGCCAGCGGCAGCCCGTCGAAATCCGTGATCGAGAGGATGACGCCGCCGGCGTCGACCTCTTCGGTTCGAGCCTCGCAACCCAGCACAAGGCCGGCTACGAGCGTCAGGGCGAACATCTTGGCGAGACGGTTCATACCTGGCTCCTCCCCGCGCACGTCAGAGCTTGATCACCCGCGGGGTGATGAAGATCAAGAGTTCGTCGTTCTCGTTGCGCAGCCGGCGGTTCTTGAACAGGTGACCGAGCAGCGGCACGTTCGAGAGGCCCGGGACGCGGTCCTGGCCCTGGTCGGTCGACACCTTGTAGATGCCACCGATCACCGTGGTGCCACCGTCGCGGACGATCACCCGCGTCCGGGCTTCCTTGGTGGCGATCGGCGCGTTGGCGGCGCCGGGCACCACGAAGGCGAGCTGCGGCTCGCGCTTCTGGACGTTGATGTCCATCAGGATCGTGCCCTCGGCGGTCACGTGCGGCGTGACGTCGAGCCGCAACGTCGCGTTGACGAACTGGACGGTGACCGTGTTGTTGGCGACCGTCTGGATCGGCAGCTGTACGCCGCTCTGGATCGACGCCGGATTGTTGTTCAATGTCGCGATCTTCGGCGCCGACAGGACGCTGACCAAACCCTCGCTCTCGGCTGCCTGGAGGCGCGCGTCGAGCGTGAAGGTGTCCAGGATGTTGCCGAGGGTCAGGTCAATGAAGCCGTTCGCTCCGCCGGTGAGCAGGCCGACCCCGCCGTCGAGCGTGCCGTGACTCGGGAACTCGAGTCCGGTGGTGTTGCCGTGCGCCGGATCGGAGATCGCATCGAAGCCCCAGTTGATACCGAGCGAGCGGCTGAACTGCTTGGTCGTCTCGATGATCTTGGCTTCGATCATCACCTGCGGTTCGGGCACGTCGAGCGTGTCGATGACCGCGAGCACCGTGTCGATGTAGTTCGGCAGTTCCTTGATGATCAGCGTGTTGGTGCGGTTGTCGATGATCACGGTGCCGCGCTGCGAGAGGATGCCGCCGGCGCCACCCGAACGCAGCAGGCCGGCGACTTCGCCTGCGGTCGAGTACGAGAGCCGCTTGACCACCGTGCGCAGCGGAATGGACAGCGCCTGCGCCTGCTGGAGCGCCTGCGCCCGCCGCGCTTCCCGCTCGAGAACTTCGACCGGCGCGATGCGCATGATGTTGCCGTCGAGCTCGTAGCCGAGATTGTTGATCTTGAGGATCTGATCGAGCGCCTGGTCCCACGGCACGCTTTCGAGCTCGACGGTGACCGTGCCCTTGACGCCCGGCTGAATGACGACGTTGAGACCGGAGATGCGCGCGAAGGAGCGCAGCACCTCGCGGACGTCGGCGTCCTTGAGCGACATCGAGATCGGCTCGCCGAAGTACTCCTTCTTGGCGCCGGTCAGGGTCTGGCCGGCCTCGATCGAGGCGAGCGGCTTGGCCGAAGGGGTCACCAGCTCCGGCCTCTCCGACTGGACGTCCGCGGCCTCGAAGTCCGCGACCGAGGTTGCCACGGAGCTCGGCTCCGTCGTCGGGGTGGCGGCAAAGGAGGTCACGTCGCTGATCGGCTCCACCGTCGCCTCCGAGGCGATCGTCGAGGTCGCGGGGGCAGCTTCGATTGGTGCCGGCGAGCTCTCGGTGGACGGCGCCGCCGGGCTCTCCCAGGACGACGCCACCGTCTCGACCGTCTCGCCGAAGCGGACGACGAGCCCTGATGCGGTGCGTTCGACGACCGGCACGACCGGTGCCGTCAGGTCGAAGACGACTCGCGAGACCGCGCTCGGCTCCGCACGGAACTGCGAAACCCGGACCCGGGCGACCTCCGCCGAGCCGACCGACAGGGTGCTGCGATCGCTGGCGTTGAAGACCCCCTCGAGATCGACGACGAACCGCGACGGATTTTCGAGCCGGAAAGTCGAGTAGACGAAGTCGCCATCGCCCGCGATCCGCACCGCGGACGGCGAGACCAGCTCGATGCCGTCGAGTCGGGTGGCCGGCGCGCCGGTGGGCGGCGGTCCGGAGAGCGGTCGGTCGGGGGTGCCGACGACGGTCGCCGCCACCGGCGGGGCCGGCACCTCGGCGATCTCGGACTCCGCCTCGACGGCCGGCGCCGCCGGCGCCGGCTCGACTTCGGCGACCTGGTCGGTCGTCGACGCCCCCGTCGCGGTCGGAACGAGCTCGATGCGGACGCCGTTGGCCGTCGCGTCGAGGCGGTGCTCGGCGTCCTCGCGCGTCTCGACCACCACCCGTGCCGTCGGACGCGCCCCGGTGTGACCGGCCGAGACGCGAATCGCGGCAACGAGACCGGATTCGAACGACTGGTCGGTCAGCGCGGCGGCCGGTTCGGCATCGGGCAGTTCGAGGACGAGGTTCCCCTCCGCGTCCCGGAAGGTCGTCCAGACCACGGGCCGGTCGGCTTCCAACTCGACGCGTGCCCCGGGCGCAGTCTCGATCACCTCCAGCCGGGAAATCTCGGCAGCCGCGGGCACGGCCTGGGCCGCCCCGTCCGCCGATGCTCGCGCGGAGACGCTCCCCCAGGCACAGGTCACCACCGCCATCGCGGCGGCGATGCCTCGCCGGAACTTCCGATCCGTCATCGTACTCATCACGGCATCACCCATTTCGCTCGCCTCCGTAGCGTCGCCACGCACGGTCTTCATCCCCGGCTATGGGCTGAGCTTCTTGACCACTTCCCGATACGGCTTGAGCACCGTCGGGTCGTTGACGATCTGCTTGAAAACCACTTCGTTCTGCGAAATGCGCACGACGTCGCCATCGTAGAGCTGATCGCCCTCGCGCACCAGATAACTCTTGTTCTTGTTCGGCGCCACCACCTGCGCGATGAATCCGCGCGACGTGCGGAAGATGCCGGTCAGGTCGATCTCGTCGATCAGCAGGCCGGCGATCCCTTCCGGCAGCGGCCCCCTGACTTCGGGACGGCCACGCCCGAGCTCGAGCGACTTGAACGGGTCGCGCCGGTTGCCGGGGTCGTAGCTGTAAGCCAGCCCCTGCAGCACGGCCTCTTCGCCTTCGAGGATCTCGTCGATCCGCGCGCCGGCGTCGGTCGGCTGGGCGGCCGCCGCCGCTTCGGCGCCTTCGGCCGGCGCCGCGGGTTCCTGGGCGAGGAGCGCTCCGGATACCAGCGCGGCCGCGAGCGTGACGATGATCTTGCTCATGGCTCCTCCCTCAGCGGCGCTTGCTCGCCTGGGCAGGCGGCGGCGCGGCCGGCTCTTCGACCGGTTCCTTGTAAATGAAGGTCTTGGCCGTGAACGTCGCGGCGAGAGTGTGGCCCGCGACCGATCTCGGCAAGGCGGCGATCTTGAGATTCTCGATGTTGATGATCCGCGAGAAGCGACTGATCCGATCAAAGAAGAGCGCGAGGTTGTGATAGCTGCCGTTGAGGCGGACGTTGATCGGCCACTCGCTGTAGAACTCCCGGTCGACGAAATTGCCGGGGGTGAACTTGAGCAGGTCGAAGTTGCCCTGTTCGGTCAGCTGGCGGATGCGCCGCAGCAGTTCGGGGGTATTGCGCCGGGCCGGCAGGATGCGCAGCAGCTTCTCGAGCTCGAGCTCGAGCCGTCGCACTTCCTCCCTGAACTGCGGGAGCTTGGCCTTCGCGGCGCGCCCTTCCTGGATCTTCTGCTGGAGGCCCGCGAGCTGCTTCTCCATCCGGTCCAGCTCCGCGTACTGCTTGCTGAACTTCAACCAGTAGGCGCCACCCACCAGGACGGCCGCGCAGAGGAGACCGACCAGGGCTCCCTGCCAGGCGGGCTTACCTTCGAGTCCGGTCTGGATCGCCATCGTCGCTCTCCGATCAGCGCGCGGCGCCGGCCGGAGCCGGTGCCGCACCGCCCGCCGGGGCGGCACCCTCGCCGGCAGCCGGCACGGGCTTCTTGAACGAGTAAGAGAAGTTCAAGCGGAAGTCGTAGACCTCGGAGCGAGCACCCGCCCGCTGGCCGCCTCGCTTGGTCGTGTCCTGGAGAACCGGCTCCTGGAAGGCCTCGACCCGGTCGAGGTTGTCGATCAGGTTCGCGATCGCGGAGGTGTTGAACGCCGAGCCGCGCAGCGCGATGTTCGAGGTGGTCACGTCCATGTTCTTGAGCCAGAGCAGCTCCGGCATCGCCTTGGAGACCTCGTCCATGATCTGGACCGGTCCGCGCTGGTTCTCCTTGAGGTCGTTGATGACGGCGATCTTGCGCTCGAGCTCGTCCTTCTTCACCTTGTACTGCTCGACCTCTTTGATCACCGCCTCGAGCTCCTTGACCTCGGCTTGCGCGACGGCGATCTCGTCGGCCTTGTTGCCGATCCGGTTGCTGAGCAGCAGCCACCAGCCGACGGCCACGAGAATGCCGAGCGCGACGATGCCGAACAGCAGGTAGTTCCCGAGCTCCCCGGGGCCGGCCGACGGGAGCGCCGCGCGACTCTTGCGCGCGACGACCGGACGCTTGCCTTCGGCGAGCAGATTGATCTTGATCATCGGCTCAGCCTCCCACCTTCCGGATCGCCAACCCGACCGCCACTCCCAGCATCGGCGAGATCGACCGCAGCCAGTCGCGATCGAAATCGCCCTCGCGGTAGTGAATCCGACGCAGCGGATCGAGAATCTCGATCGGCACGCCGAAGCGCTCGCGCAGCACCTGCTGGAGGTTCGGCGTCAGCGCGCAACCGCCGGAGAGCACGATCTCGTCGACCGGACCCTCGGACGAGGTCGCGGCGAAGAAGTCGAAGGTCTTCTGGATCTCGGTGGCGAGCTCGCCCGAGACCCCGTCGAGCACCGAGCGCGCATCCGCGGCCTGGAACCGGTCGACCGGTTGTCCGCGCTTCAGGCGCTCCGCCTGCTCGAACGACAGGTTGAACTCGCGCTGGATCGCTTCGGTGAACTGGTTGCCGGCGAACGAAATGTCGCGCCAGAACGAGGTCTGACCGCGGACCAGGATGTTGATGTTGGTCACGCTCGCGCCCATGTTGACCAGGGCGATGACCTTGCTGTGGTCGACGTCGTAGTTGGCCTCGTAGGCGTTCTGGATGGCGAACGCGTCGACGTCGACCATGGCGGCGACCTTGCCGGCCTGACCGACCACCGAGACGTAGTCGTTGACCTTATCGCGCTTGACCGCGACCAGCAGGACGTCCATGTTGTCGCGACCGGGCTCCCCTTCGGACAGTACGACGTAGTCGAGGCGGACGTCGCTGATGTCGAACGGGATGTACTGCTCGGCCTCCCAGCGGATCTGCTCGGAGAGGTCCTCCTGGGCCATGGCGGGGACCTGGATCTTCTTGATGATCACCGAGTGACCCGACAGCGAGGTCGCGAAATTGGGGTTCTTGACCCCGGTGGCGGCGCTGAGGCGGTTCAGGGCGTCGACGACCAGGGACGAGTCCATGATCGAGCCGTCGACGATCGCCTCCGGCGAGAGGGGCTCCACCCCGAGCCGCTGGAGCCAGAACTCGCCCTTCTTCTCGTGCAGCTCGACCAGTTTCATGGCGGAGCTGCCGATATCGAGTCCGACCAGACCCTTCGAGCGCGAGAACAGCACGATGCGATCTACCCCCTCTCCAGCGAGCTCGCCGACCGCACTTCCGCTAGCGAATCGTGAAGGCAAGGTAGCAGCAACCCCAAGGTCTGTCAAGCGGTTGGCGAAACCCCTGCCCAGTATCCTGTGCAGTATCTCACAGCGGTTTCCGCCGTCGCCGGTGGTCGTCGGTTGCACAGGTTCTTGTGGAGGCCGGCTGCACAGAATCCTGTCGGCCCCGGAATCGGAGGTTGCACAGGTTCCTGTGGGCGACTAGAATTCGGGGGTTCGTCCACTCGGGTGGCCGCTGGAAAGCCCGAACCCCCAAAGTTTCTGGAGTCGAATCATGGCCAAGCAGTGCGAAGTCTGCGCGAAGTCCACCGTCACGGGGCGCCAGCTGAGCCACGCGCACAACGTGACTTCCCGCACCTGGGAACCGAATCTGGTGACGGTCAAGGCGCTCGTCGACGGCACCGTCCGGCGCATCCGGGTCTGCACCCGTTGCCTGCGCAGCGGTCGGGTCCGGCGCCCGCCGGTGCGCAAGGCAGTGCTCGCGGCGCAGGCCGCGGCCAAGCCCTGACACCCGTCGCGTCGCCCGGCCGCGCTCAGTCGAGCGGCTCGGCGGCGCGGCCGGAGCCCGGCATCCGTCGAAAGACGTCGAGCACGCCGGGCAGGTTGCGCAGCACCTGACGCACGCGCTCGAGATGAGCGCGATCCCTCACGTCGAGCACCACCTCGATATTGCCCCGCCCGGGGTGCTCGGTATCCGCCTCGATCTGCCGGATATTGGTGTCGAGCTTGGCGATCGCCTCGGTCAGGCGGGCCAGCATTCCGCGCCTGTCCTCGGTCAGGATCAGCAACGAGACCGGGTAGATCCCCTGCGGGCCGTCGGCCCAGGCGACCTCGATCTCGCGCTCCGGGTTGTAGAGCAGGTTCTTGACGTTCGGGCAGTCCACCGAATGCACCGAGATACCGCGGCCGCGGGTGACGTAGCCGACGATCTCCTCGCCCGGCACCGGGCGACAACATTTGGCGAGGACCACGAGCAGGTCGCCCTCGCCCCGGACCCGGATCGGCCCGCCGGTACTGCGCCCCGGCACTAGCCGCGACAGCGCCTGCCGGATCCGACCCGGGCCGGGCGGCGGCGAGGCGAGTTGCTCGACAGAGAGCAGCCGTTCGAGCACCTGGTGGACCGCCAGCTTGCCGTAGCCCAGGCGCGCCAGGAGATCTTCGGGCTTCGACATCCCCTCGTCGGAGAGCAGGCCCCGGAATCGTTCCCCCTCGTAGACCGAGCGAGGAGAGAGCCGGAAGCGCTGGAGCTCCTTCTCCAGCAGCTTGCGACCGACCTGGATCGCCTCCTCGGTCTGCTGGATGTTGATCCACTGTCGGATCCGCGTCTTCGCCTTGGGCGTCACCACCCAGGACAGCCAGTCGCGCGACGGGTGCCGGCTGGCGTGGGTCAGGATCTCGACGACGTCGCCGGTGCGCAGCACCGTGCGCAACGGCACCAGCCGGCCGTTGACCCGGGCGCCGGCGCAGTGGTGACCGAGGTCGGTGTGGATCCGGTAGGCGAAATCGAGCGGTGTCGCGCCGCGCGGCAGGGCGAAGACGTCGCCCTTCGGGGAGAAGGCGTAGACCTCGTCGGGGTAGAGATCGACCTTGAGCGTCGACAGGAACGCCCGCGAGCTCTCGCCCTCGGTGTGTAACTCGAGCAGCTGACGCAGCCAGAGCACGTTGCGGTCGAGCGCCCCGGGCCCGGCCTGGCCCTCCTTGTAGCGCCAGTGCGCCGCGATGCCCTCCTCCGCCACCAGGTCCATCTCGCGCGTGCGGATCTGCACCTCGAACGGCTGACCGGTCGGACCTAGCAGCGTCGTGTGCAGCGACTGGTAGAGGTTGGGTTTCGGCATCGCGATGTAGTCCTTGAACCGGCCCGGGATCGGCCGCCAGTTCTGGTGGACCACGCCGAGCGCCGCGTAGCAGTCGCGCAGCTCGCCGGTGACCACCCGGAAGGCCAGGTAGTCGTAGAGCTCGGAGACTTCGATGTCCTGGCGGCGCAGCTTCTGGAAGATCGAGTAGTAGCGCTTGACCCGGTGGCTGATCTCGACTTCGAGCCCGGCACCCTCGAGACTCTCCCGCAGCTTCTCGCCGATCTGCCGCGTCGCCGTCTTGCCGACCCGCACCTTCTCGACCACCGCCTGGTGGAGCGCCGCGAACTGGTGCGGCCA
This sequence comes from Acidobacteriota bacterium, assembly GCA_045862895.1. Lineage (GTDB taxonomy): Bacteria > Acidobacteriota > Thermoanaerobaculia > Multivoradales > JAGPDF01 > JACTMI01. The sequence continues at coordinate 10,913 of BTUO01000003.1, read as the reverse complement.
GAGGTAGTAGAAGGCCAGATCCTCGAGGTCCCCCTTGACCTTCGCCATGCCGAGGCGGTGGGCGATCGGCGCGTAGATCTCGAGGGTCTCCTGCGAGATCCGGCGCCGCGCCTCGGGCGACATCGCGCCGAGCGTCATCATGTTGTGCAGCCGGTCGGCGAGCTTGACCAGAATCACCCGGATGTCGAGCGCCGAGGCCAGGATCATCTTGCGGAAGGTCTCGGCCTGGGCGTCGTCCTTGCGGACGTAGAGGTGGCGGCCGATCTTGGTGACGCCGTCGACCAGCTCCCCGATCTCGCCGCCGAACTCGGCGTCGAGCCGCTGCCGGGTGGTCAGCGTGTCCTCGAGCACGTCGTGGAGCAGTCCGACGATCGCGCAGGTCTGGTCGAGGCGCAGGTCGGCGAGCAGCAGGGCGACCGATGCCGGATGGGTCAGGTAGGGCTCGCCCGAGCGCCGCACCTGGTCCTTGTGCATCTCGGCCGAGAAGCCCCAGGCGTGGGCGAGGGCGACGCGGTCGACGGCACGGCCGTTGGCCTCCAGGCTGGCGGCCAGCTCGTCGAGCGTCGGCGGCTTCGGCGCCGCGACCGGCGCCGGCGGGACTCGTCTCTTCTCGGCCATCGTCATCGGCCGCCGGACGCGCGCAGCGCCCGGTCGCCGACGACGATTCTAAGGGGCGTCAGCTGGCCGCGCCGGCCGGCCGGCGGCCGGACTTCGGCTCCGGGGCCCGGCGGAAGCGGCCGCCGGGGCCGAACCACTTCTCCCAGAGCAGGGCGAACGGGCTGGCGATGTAGATCGACGAGTAGGTGCCGATCAGGATTCCGGTCATGAGAATGAAGGCGAACCCTTTGATCGCCTCGCCGCCGAACAGCCAGAGCATCAACGCGGCGAGGACCGTGGTGCCTCCGGTCAGCAGGGTCCGCGACAGCATCTGGTTGAGGCTCTTGTTGAGCAAGGTCAACATGTCCTGACCGCGCGCCCGCCGCAGGTTCTCGCGCACCCGGTCGAAGGTCACCACCGTGTCGTTGACCGAGTAGCCGATCAGGGTCAGGAACGCGGCGATCGTCGTCAGGTTGAACTCGTAGCCCATCCAGGCGTAGATGCCGAGCGTGATGAAGACGTCGTGCAGGCTCGCCATGGTGGCGCCGACGCCGAAGCGCAGCTCGAACCGGAGCCAGATGTAGACCAGCATGCCGATCAGCGCGCCGATCACCGCGAGCATGCCGCGCTTGCGCAGCTCCGAGCCGACCTGCGGGCCGACGTTCTCGGTCGCGAGGACGGCAAAGCGACCGAGCGAGGTGCTCTGCTTGAGCACCTCGAGCGCGCGCGGCGACAGCCCCTCGGCGCGCGCGACCTCGTCCCAGGAAGTGAAGATCCCGAGCTGCTTGCGGATCGCCATCACCCTCTCGCCGATCGCCTCGTAGTGCGCCGGCGCCGCGGCCAGCCCGACGCCGTCCGGGTCGGAGGCCGCGAGCAGTGAGGCCACGGTCGCGGTGCCGATCCGGTTCAGGTCGCGCTCGGGCGCGACGCCGCCCGCGAAGCCGGTGGTGAGGGCCGCCAGCAGATTCTGCGCGTTGCCCTCCTCGCTGCCCTCGACTAGAGGCGTCTTGATCATCACCTCGTTGGCCTCGGCGGCGCCGAAGCGCTGGATCTGAACGTCGCCGAGCTCAGCCGCCGAGAGCGTCGAGCGCAGCCGCTCGAGCTCCGGACGATCGCCGAACTTGACGGTGAGCTGGGTGCCGCCGGCGAAGTCGATGCCGAGGTTCAGCTTGTCGAGGAAGAAGACCGACGCCAGCCCCAGCACCATCACCACGGTGCTGAAGGCGATCCAGAACCGCCGGTGCTTCATGAAGTCGATCTTGGTCTCGCGCAGGATGTCCATGTTCAGCTCCTCGGGTCGCGCCGGGCGCCCGTCAGATCGAGATCTTCTGGGCGTTGGGCCGGCCGCCGTAGGTCAGGTCGAAGAGCCAGCGGGAGACGAAGATGCCGCAGAACAGCGTGCCCAGGATGCCGATCGAGAGCGTCACAGCAAAGCCCTTGACCGGACCGGTGCCGAACTGGAACAGGAACAGCGCGGCGATCAGCGTGGTGATGTTGGAGTCGAGAATCGACGACAACGCGTTGTCGAAGCCGGCGTCGATCGCCGAGCGCACGGTCTTGCCGAGCTTGAGCTCTTCCTTGATGCGCTCGAAGATCAGAACGTTGGCGTCGACCGCCATGGCCACCGAGAGGATGATGCCGGCGATGCCCGGCAGCGTCAGCGTCGCGCCGAAGTAGGCGAGCGCGCCGAACAGCAGCAGGACGTTGAGCCCCAGACCGAGCAGCGCGTTGACGCCCGACAGGCGGTAGACGATCAGCATCGAAAGCACCACGCAGATCATCGACAGCATGCCGGCCTTGAGGCTGGCCTCGATCGAATCCTGCCCGAGCGACGGGCCGACCGTGCGGTCCTCGAGGTAGAGGATGCCGGCGGGCAGCGCGCCCGAGCGCAGCGTCGTCACCAGGTCCTGGACCTCTTCGGGAGTGAAGTCGCCCTCGATGACTCCCGAATCGGTGATCCGCGAGTTGATCCGCGGCGCCGACACGACCACGCCGTCGAGCACGATCGCGAGGCCGCGGCCGACGTTGGCGGCGGTGGCTTCGCCGAATGCGCGTGCGCCCTCGGCGCCGAGCAGGAACGAGACCACGGGCTGGCCGAACTGGCCCTGCGAGGGGCTCGCATTCTTGAGATCGCGGCCGGTGATCACCCGTCGTTTCTCGAGCGCCCACCAGGTCTGGGAGACGATCCTGCCGGTGGCCGGGTCGCGCCGGATCTCGGGAATCACCTCGACGTTCGCCGGCAGCTGACCGCCATAGTGCGCGAGCACCTCTTCGCGCGTGGCGACCCCGGTGCCGACGCGCGGGAACTCGCAGAGGCGGAACTCGAGGAACGCGGTGTTCTTGATCAGGCGCTTGACCCGCTCGGGATCGTCGACGCCCGGCAGCTGGACCACGATCCGGTCGCTGTCGATGCCCTGGCGCGCGATCACCGGCTCGGCGACGCCGAACTGGTCGATGCGGTTGCGAATGGTCTGGAGCGCCTGGTTGACCGCGCCGTCGCGGATCGCCGACTCGTTGGCCGCGCGCATCTGGAAGACCATGCGCCCCTCGCTCGCGACCTCGTGATTCCAGCCCGGCGCGAGCCAGTCCGCGACCACCTTCTCGAGCTTCGGCAGGTCGGCGGCGGTGAATCCGGTCGCCTCGAAGCTGGTGTCGGATAGACGGTTCGAGGCGACGCTGGCGATCCCTTCGTCGGCGGCTTCGCGGCGCAGGACCTCCATCTCGCGGTCGGTCTCGGCCTTGATCGCGTCCTGGGTCTGCACCTGGAGCACGAGGTGGATGCCGCCCTGCAGGTCGAGGCCGAGATTGATCTTCTCCTTCGGCGGGTTGACCACCCACGCCGCCAGGGCGCCGAGGCCGACGATCAGCAGCCCGCGCCAGAGCAGACGGTTCTTCATTCCTTGCTCCCCTCCGCGGCCGGGTCTCCCTCGAGACCGGCGATCGCGCTCTTGACCACCCGCACCTTGACGTTGTCGCCCAGCTTCAAGTGCACGACCTTGTCCTCGACCGCCGCGATCTCGCCGAGCAGGCCGCCGTTGGTCACCACCCGGTCGCCGCGCTTGAGCTGCCCGAGCATCGCCTGGTGGGCCTTCTGACGCTTGCGCATCGGCGCCAGCAGCAGGAAGTAGAAGATCCCGAAGATGAGCAGCACCGGGAACAGCTGAACCAGCGCGGACGGTCCCGAGCCGGTCGCCGATGTCTGTGCGAGGAGGAAGGGCATCTTGGTCTCCGTTTCCCGGGCCCCGGCCCGGATCCGCTCCACCGCAGCAGCGGCCTCAGGGCCGCAGGTCCCCCGAACCGCCGGGGTCGGCGGAGCCGGGCGACGGCGGATCGGGGCTCTCGGAACGGTTGCCGCCCGCGGAAGCTCCGGCACGGTTCCGGACGCTCTCTTCCGGCGGACGAGACCCGATAGCCTGTCGGAGATCCGCCATGAAGTCAAGGAAGTAGCGCAGGTTGTGCAGGGTCCCGTAGACCGCGCCGGTGATCTCTCCGGCGCGCACGAGGTGGTGCAACAGGGCCCGCGGAACCCGCGCGCAGACCGGACACGAGCAGGCCGGATCGAGCGGTCGCGGATCGTCGCGATAGACGGAGTTCTTGATCCGAACCACGCCCTCGCGGGTGAACAGCAGGCCGTGGCGGCCGTTGCGTGCCGGCAGCACGCAGTCGAACAGATCGACGCCGGCGGCGACCGCGTGCGCGAGGTCGTCCGGGGTTCCGACCCCCATCAGGTAGCGCGGCCGGTCCTCCGGCAGCGCCGGCGCGGTCCACTCGACCACCGAGCGCCGCTCGGCCTCGGGCTCGCCGACCGAAACGCCGCCGATGGCGAATCCGTCGAAGGGCAGCGATGCCAGCTCGCGAGCGGCGCGCTCGCGCAGCCGGCGGTGGACGCCGCCCTGGACGATGCCGAACAGCGCCGTCGCGGCGCCCCTCTGCCGAGCCGCCACGGCGCGGCGCGCCCATTCCAGGGTGCGATCGAGCGCCGCCGCCGCCGCGGGCTCGGGACACGGCCACGGCGGGCACTCGTCGAGCATCATCGCCAGGTCGACTCCGATCCGCTCCTGCGCCTCGACCACCGATGCGGGCGTGAAGCGGACCATCGCGCCGTCGAGGTGGCTGCGGAAGGTGACGCCGTCGTCGTCGACACGGCGCAGGCCCGCCAGGCTCCAGACCTGGAAGCCGCCGGAATCGGTCAGGATCGGCCGGCGCCAGCCGGTGAAGGCGTGGATCCCCCCCAGCCGCTCGATCACGTCGATCCCCGGTCGCAACGACAGGTGGTAGAGGTTGGCGAGCATCACCGCGGCGCCCGCCGCCTCGAGCTCCTGCGGCGTCATGCCCTTGACCGCGCCGAGCGTTCCGACCGGCATGAAAGCCGGAGTCTCGATGGCGCCGTGAGGCGTTTCGAGCACCCCGGCGCGCGCCGCGCCCGAACGCGCGGTCAGACGGAAGCGGATCGCCACCGCCGGCTCAGGGCTTCCCGGCGCGCGAGCGTCCGCCGCCGAGATCGATCTCGCGCACCTCGACTTCCGGCGGCAGGACGAGCCGGAACCGCTCGTCCGGGATGCCGCCGTTGGGCCGCAGGTTCTCGAGCCGGTATTCCGTCGTGTCGCCACTGGGCTCGACGTAGCGCACGCGCACCGGCAGGTAGAGCGCCCGGTCGATCCACAGCGTCATCGAGCTCAGGCGCTTGGCGATGCGCGCGTAGCGCGGCTGCAGCAGCAGCTCGTAAGGCACCCCGGGCGGCGGCGGCGCGTAGGTCACCGAGAAGTAGGTCAGCAGCGAGTCGAGCGAGCCGCTGGCGTTGAGGTACTGGAAGACCTGGTTGGAGACCCGGCCGACCTTGACCTTCTCGGCCCGCCCGAGGTCGCGGTACCAGGTGGTCATCTGGTCGCCGTCGATCACCAGCGAGATCGGCTTGGGCGCCACGTACTCCCAGCGGACCCTGTCCGGTCGCGAGTAGGCGAAGGTCCCCGTCGAGCTCTCCGGCACGGCCAGGAATTCGCTCGATTTCGCCTGGACGAAATCGGCCTCGAGCGTCTCGAGCTTCTTCTGCTCGTGCTTGACCCGTTCGAGCAGGACCTGCAGCCGGCGGGTCGCTGTCAGACCCGGCTGTTCGGGATCGGGCGGCGGTCCGGCGGCGGTGGCGGCGGCGGGCGCGAGCACCGCGGCGAGCACGAAGGCGAGGGTCGACGAGCGGGGGACGGCATTCATCACGGGCTCTCGGAGTCTCCTTGGGACCGGCGCGGGGACGGGGATTGCAGAAACCGCGCCGGGCCGATCCTACCTGCCCGGGTGGGCGAGTTGACACCCCCCGCCGCCGCTGCTACCGTCGCGCGCTCGCCGGTCCGGCGAGACCCCCGGAGACGCATCCATGCCTTCCATTTCCGATCTCGGCAACAAGTACGAGTGCTTCAGCTGCGGCGCCAAGTTCTACGACATGGGCCGCTCCGAGCCGATCTGCCCGAAGTGCGGGGCCAATCAGAAGGACGCCCGCAAGCAGGAGCTGGCGAGCGATTCGATCCACGCCAAGCGCAAGCGCCGCGAAGAGGTGGTGCGGGTGCCCGACGAGGACGAGGAGCTCGCGACCCCCACCCCCGCGGCCGACGACGACTTCCCGGAGGACGAGATCGAGCGTCCCGAGGGCGTCGAGGAGGAGGAGGTCGAGGAGGACTTCGACGACGAAGAGTGAGCGCGAGCGCCCCTTCGCCTTCGGCCTCGGCGGCAATCTGGGGGATCCCCGGGCGGCCATCGCCGAAGCCGTTGCCCGGCTCGCGCGGCGCTTCGGTCCCCTCGAGCTCGCCCCCCTCTACCGCACGGAACCGGTCTCTCCCGTGCCCCAGCCTGCTTACTTGAACAGCGTCGCCGTCGGATTCGGCACCTTCTCGCCGGAGACCTTGCTCGCCGGAGCCCTGGAGGTCGAGGCCGAGCTCGGCCGCCAGCGCGGGGCGCCAGGGGCGCCACGTACGATCGACATCGACCTGCTGCTGGTCGGCGATCTCGTCCGCTCGCGTTCGGAGGTCACCCTGCCCCACCCCCGCATGCGCGAGCGCCGGTTCGTGCTCGCACCGCTCGCCGATCTCGCGCCCGACCTGCCGTTGCCGCCCGACGGCGCGACGCCGCGCGACTTGCTCGCCGGCCTCCCCGACCGGCCGTGGGCGGTTCGCCTCGGCACCCCGGCGGCGCCTTGATCCTCGAGCTCGCCACCGTCGTCGTCGGGCTCGTCGTCTTCGGCGCGCACGTCGTCGTCCCGTGGCGCATCGCGACGGACACCGAACCCACGCTCGCCAGGCTATGGTCCCGCGCGGCGCTTCCTGCCCTCGGGCTGGCGCTCGCCGTTTCCGTGCTGGCGGTCCGCATCGCTCCGGATGCCGCGATCGCCTGGGGACTGACCGGCGGCGGCGTCGGCGCGCTCGCCGTGCGCCTGCTCGGGATCGCGCTCGCCGCGCTGATCGCCGTCGACCTGCTGGCGGTCGTCGCCGCCGCGCGCTTCGGCCGGCGCGAGTGGCGGCTGGCCGCCGGATTCGGGGTCCTCGCGCTGCTGCTCCAGACCCTCCTCGCCGAGCTGCTGCGGATCGGCTGGGGGCCGGTCCCCGGTCGCGACGCGCTGATCGGCGCAACCTTGCTCCGTCTGCCGCTCGCGCTCGCGGCCGGCGAGCTCGTCAGCGGCCGACCGCGGTTCGCGACGATGGTCGCCGGCCCGGCGCTGGCAGCCGCCGTCACGCTCTGGCCCCGCAGCCTTCTGGCAGCTCTCGGCGGCGATCTGCTCACCCTCGTGGCCGCAGTCCCCCTGCTCCTGGCGGCGCGCTTCCTCCCCGGCCGGCTGGCACGATTCGCCGGCCTCGCCGGGCTGTTGCTCGCCGCGATCTTCCTGGCGCGGGCGACGCAGGCCTCCGCCACGCTCGGCACCGGCGACCAGCTCCCGTTCGAGCTGCTCGAATTCTGAGCCGGGCTGCGGAGCCCGGCCTCGCGGAGCGAGGCTGGACGGGGCTCCGAGCCGACGCGAGGAACAGAAAAAGCGTGCAATTCGGATTCGATCGTGCCACCATGCTGTCAGGGAACTGACAGGGAGACCCGATTGCCATGAGGAAAGCTGAACGGATGTACGCGCTGGCCCAGTACCTTCACACCACGCCGGGCCGCACCATCGAGCAGATCAAGGGGCGCTTCGACGTCTCCGAGCGGACCGTGTTCCGGGATCTGGCCGCGTTGATTTCCGAGGGCGTGCCGATCGTCTGCGAGACCAGCAAGTACCGCGTCGATCGCGAGGTCAAGAAGGGCGACAGTCTCGACTCGACCGACCTCGATCTCGTCCGCGTCGCGCTCAAGAGCGGCGAGGTTGCGGCCAAGAACGGCCCGCTCTCGAAAGCGCTGACCCGCATCATCAACAAGCTCGACGAGTTGCTGAAAGCGCAGAGCCGGCGGCGCTGAGCCGCCGGCCCTGACCGGAGCTCAGGCAGCGCGCCGACCGGCGTCCGGCGGGATCTCGACCTCCGCCCGGACGCCGGCGACGTCGCGCCGGGCGCGGGTCGCGGCGACGATCGTGCCGACGAAGAGTCCCGCCATCGTCACCTGACCCAGCGCCGCCACCGGCGTCATCAGCGCCGGATCGAACCACTCGCCGATCGGAACGGTGCCGGCGAGCGTCACCTGCAGAAACGCCGCGACCGCCAGGGGCGCAGCCAGTCGCCATCCGCGCGCCGCCGCCGCCACCATCGCCAGCAGCCAGACCGCCGTCACCGGCACGTAGTCGGCCCAGGCGCCGGCGGAGGACATCGAGCCGAGCCCGAGCAGGGCGAGCCAGGTCCCGGCTCGCTGCCAACGGCTGGCCGAAGCCAGGCGCAGCGCCACCCACGCCGCCGCCGCCGCCAGCAGGAAGGCGAACGACGTGCTGATCGTCGCCGCGGCGGGCTTGCCGACGCCGAGCTTGCGTGCCAGGCCGAAGACGCCGTGGTTGTCGGCGACGACCAGCGGTGCCAGCTCCGGCCATGCCTCGTCGAAGGCGAAGGCGGCGCCGCTGCCGAGGCGCGGCAGGTGGTCCCCCACGAACGCCGTGAACGGCGCCGTACCGAAGGCGGCGACGGTCACTGCGGTCAGCACCGCTCCCCACGCCGCGGTCCAGGCGAGCGCGCGCCAGCGCCGGCGGACGGCCAGCCCGACCAGGAGCACGGCCGGGAACATCTTGGTCAGGATCGCGGCCGCGAGCAGCAGGCCGCCGCGAGCGAAACGGCGCGCGTCGAAGGCGAGCAGCGCCAGCACCGCGAGCGCGATCGTCGCCAGGTGAGCCTGGCCGTACTGGAGGTTGTAGAGCACCGGCAGAGCCGTGAGCACGCCCGGCAGCAGCCAGAGCGCGAGGCGACCGGCCGGCCCGCCCACCCATCGCGCCAGCGCCACGAACGCCGCGACGAACAGGAAGATCTGCGTCGCGAACCAGGCCACCCGGATCAGTCCGACGTCGTCGGTCAGGGCGAGAGCCGCCGCCGGCGCGAGCAGGAACTGCGGCGGGTACTGGAACGGATCCTCGACCGTCATGCCGGTGAGCGCGGTTTCGGGCGCCGCCGACGGATCGAGCCCGGGCCAGTGCGCCGCGTCGTACAGGTTGGGCTCGCCGCGCAGGGCCAGCTCCGCGCCGTGCAGGTAGGCCGGGAGGCACTCGTGGCGGTGCCAGAACGGGTGGGTCGTCGCCAGCACGAACGAGAGGTCGCGGTCGGTCAGGTGCGCGGCGAGGCGCGCGACCTGGGTCGCCGAGAGCAGCGCCACGATGGCCCAGACCGCGGCGACGACCGGCCGCCGCGCGACGACGGTATCGACGCTTGCCGGCAGCATCGCGCCGAGCCGGCGGGCACCGAGGACCACGATCGCCGCGACCAGCGGAACCGCGAGCGCCGGCAGTCCGGCACCCGGTTCGAGCCGCGCGACCGCACCGGCGGCGGCGAGCCCCGCGCAGCCGGCCAGCCAGGGCGCGGCTCGGCGCGCCAGCCAGGCCGAGCCGAGCGCCGCGGCCAGCGCCGCGCCGAGCGTGATCGGAAGCGCCGCGAGTGGAGCAGCGGGCGCGGCGAGACGCAGGAGTGCCGCGGCGGGCTGGACCGCCACCACCGCGGCGAGAACGGCGCCGGTCCCGGCGACGAATCGCCGGGGGACGCTCCAGGAATTGACGGTCGAGCTCATCTTCGAACCTCCGAACGGCGAGGGGGTCGCTCCGGGTCGTCGCGCGGCGCCGGAGCCCCCGACGGGAGCGGCGACCCGGCGCACGGCGCGACGGGGGAATCTTCGATCGTCGCGTCGGCGCGCGGAACCGAGGATCGTCGGAGCCGGACCCCTCACTCTCGACAGGAGGCAGCCACCGTCGGGCGCGGCCGGAGCGCCGCGTGCGTGTGCCAGACTGCCGGCGATGGCGCCGCTGCTGCTGCCGCTCTTTCCGCTGCCGAACGTCGTCCACTTCCCGGGCACGGCGCTGCCGTTGCACGTCTTCGAGCCTCGCTACCGGCAACTGGTCGCCGATCTGCTCGAACGGCCGGAGGCGGAACGGCGCATCGGCATGATCCTGGTCGCCCGCGACGAGGAGTCGGGCGCCGCCGAGCTGCTCGAACCGGGATGCGCCGGCCGCCTGGTCGCCCACGAGCCGCTCGAGGACGGCAGGTCCAACATCGTGCTGATGGGCGAGTTCCGCTTCGCGCTCGAGCGCGAAGTGCCGGGCGAGCCCTATCGCCGCGCGCTGGTGCGACCGCTCGCCGACGAGGTCGCGCGGATCGACTGGGAGCGCGCCGAGCAACTCGAGCGCGAGCTCGTCCGCCTGACCGGAGCGGTCGCCGCGGCCAGCGGCGCCGCCTGGCCGATCGATCTCGCCGAGCTCGCCGGCCTCGGCCGCCCCGGCGAGCTGCTGGCGCTGGTCAACCAGTTGGCCGCCGGGCTCGACCTGCCGTCGCTGCGCAAACAGGCGCTGCTCGCCGAGCCGGCGCTCGAGCGCGCCGAGCAGGTCGCCGGCATCCTGCGCAGCCGGTTGAAGCTGCTCTCGACGCTGGCGCCGTTCCGGCAGGCGGCGGGCGACCCCGGGATGAACTGACGTGCTGCGCCTGCGCGATCCGATCCACGGCTTCCTGCACCTCGACGAGCTCGAGAGCGCGCTGCTCGGCAGCCGCCCGGTCCAGCGTCTGCGCTGGATCCACCAGCTCGGCCTGACCTTCCTGGTCTACCCCGGCGCCGAGCACAGCCGCTTCTCGCACGTGCTCGGCGCCACCGCGGTCGCCGGGCGCGGGGGGCACGCCGGGGGGGGGGAACCCCCCCCCCAGATGGGGCGCGCGGGGGCGGGGCCCCCCCCCCCC
>BTUO01000002.1:0-631158 GCA_045862895.1 Acidobacteriota bacterium | reverse complement strand
GAGAGAGATGCTGACCGTTGAGCCCTAACGGCTCATGAGTTGAGCGGCGCGCCACCGGCGCCGGGCCGCGAAGCGGGCCACGACTGCGGAGCGCGTCCGCTCGAACGAAATGTTAGGCGACAAATCACCAATGCCCCTCGGTTGCCAAGATGAGTGCACCGATGACACCACAGCCAAGGAAGATGGCAATGAGGTTGGGGCGCGCCTTGCTCCAATCGGTTTCCGGCTCGAGCAGCGCCGAGCGTGCTTGCCGACTGAACAGTGTGATCGCGGCGATGCTCGACATTGAGAGAAAGGCGAGCGCTACGAACAAGAACGCGCGTGGCGAGGTGAACTCACCTGTACCGCCGTTTGCGATGATCGCGGCAAGCATCAGCGCAACCCAGACACCAACGGCAAGCCAGTAGGCTGAACGCTTGAAGTACGGGGAAACTGGGTCAACGAACACGGTCGACTTGTCGCCTAACGGCTCATGAGTTGAGCGGCGCGCCACCAGCGACGAACCGCGAAGCGGGCCACCGCTGCGGAGCGCGTCCGCTCGAACGAGAGGTTAGGTGTCAGGTTGACAGGGCTGCTCATGGGTGGCCGGGTTAGATCACGAATGCGGCAAGAAGCGTACCGAGGCCAATGAACGGCGCCACGATTGCCGAACGCGCCAGCCAGGTGAGCTTCGACTCCCGAGACTGCCCGCGGCTCCTCAGATACTCAAACTGCAGAAGAAAGAGCTGGGAACCCCAGAGGAGATAGGAGACGGAGGCCCCTCGCCTTCTCAAAGCGCCAATGAGCGCGTAGTGAGCAACGAACGCATAGATCCAGCTCGCAGCGAAGATCGACATGGCGATCGCATCGCCTAGGTCCTCGAAAGGAGCGGAAGCAAGGTAACTCATGCGCTATGAAGTCCCCGTGGGCGTCGCCCTGACACCTAACGGCTCATGAGTTGAGCGGCGCGCCACCAGCGGAGCACCGCGAAGCGGGCCACAAATGCGGAGCGCGCCCGCTCGAACGAAAGGTTAGACGGCGGGCTCCAGCGCAGGCTACTCACCGTTGGGCCATCCAAGGCTAAGAGCCACATACTGCAACCCCAAGGCGATGGCAGCCATGCAGCAGCCACAGATTAGGCACGCCGAGACCGCCAGAGCAGCCGGGTTCTCCTTCTCCACCTGGCCACGAAGGAAGTACGCGCTCGACAGGATTGCAGTGGCCCCCACCGCCACAACGATCAGGTCGGAAGCAGGACCCCCCGGGTTGATGAACTTCTGAACCGCGAGCATTGCTGTGTACGGCCATGCGAAGTAGAGGTAATCCAGGCGCGTGCCCGAATAAAGCCCAGCGTAGGCCAGACCAACGTAGGCCACGTAGATTCCGGCGCACCACCAGACCAGCGGCAATCGCTTTGTCCCAGAGCTCATCAACTTGGTTCGCCGCACCGCCGTCTAACGGCTCATGAGCTGAGCGGCAACAGGGCGAAGCCCTGTTGTCCGCTCGAGCGAGTTGTTAGGCGACAGGTCGAAAGCGCTAAAGAAGGAATGGCTCATTCAGGCACCACCGCATAGAGAGTACTCGACGGCGAGAGCTTCTCCACTCGCCTAGCGACCTCGCGCCGCATCTGAGCCTCTAGCAACAGGCGTCTCAACCAAACCGAGGAAGCGAGGGCATCGGCAAACTGAGCTAGAACCTCGGAGTGAATCCGATCGAGCTGGGCCGCATATTGAGCCGACCTTCTAACGCGCTCGGCCCCATCGGCAACGAAGCCGGCTGATCGCTCTCGAGTGCGCGACACTATTTCTCCTGTCGCCTAACGGATCGCGAGTTGAGCGGCGCGCCACCGGCGACGAACCGCGAAGCGGGCCACGACTGCGGAGCGCGTCCGCTCGAACGAGTTGTTAGGCCACACGGCAACAGCGTAGGCCAACTGCCGCTCCGAGGCAACTAGCGCTGCGCGCGCCCACCGGCGACCGGGGCGGCACGAACAACTGGCACCGCTGCTCGGGACTCGGGCGCGGAGAAGGGCTGGGCCACAAGCGACTACCCCGCCGAGCCGCTGGGAGGCTAAAAACAGAAGAGATTCTGGAGGGCGAAGACCGTCGAGCGTTGTGGCCTAACGGCTCTGAGCTAAGCGGCAAGTGCGCGATAGCGCACTTGTCCGCTTGAGCGAAATGTTAGGGCGCGCTGCAACCACAGCAACAGCCTAGGACCAACGCCGCAATCGCGCAACCACACAAACCGCAGCGTGCCGCCTGCGGAGAGATGCCTGGAGCTGGCGCCAACCCGTGCGTCGCCGTGCCCGAAACCTACCCGTGCTTCAGCCGGCACGGACAATAGCCGCTAGCCGCTGGACCCCGCGCCTGCCGACGACTCGAAGAACAGCGCTCGCCCCAACAAGCGCGCCAGCCGCAAAGCGGAAAACTGAGAAATAGTGCTGGCCTGCGAAGAGAAAACAAGTGCGCTCTAACGGATCATGAGTTGAGCGGCGCGGCACGAATGCCGAGCCGCGAAGCGGGCCACGACTGCGGAGCGCGTCCGCTCGAACGAAAGGTTAGACGGCCAGGCGCGCACGTGACCGCCACAGACAAACGACTCCGGCCAGAACAGAGCTGAGCGCGAGCCAGAAGAACCTCCTCGACCAGATGAGATGCCACTGCGCCTGCTCCGGCGATACCGGTGGACCAGAGCCAGCCCACGCATGGTAGAGCCAGAGGTTTCCGAGCCACAGGCCTAGGCACCCGAATAGTGCAAAGAGGATCCAGCCGATCGGCCGGCGAAGACGATTGAGCTTGGCGTCTGAAGCTACGGTAGGCATCGCTTGGCCCAGAGTACTCATGGCCGTCTAACGGATCGCGAGTTGAGCGGCGCGCTGCCGCTGCCGACCCGCGAAGCGGGCCACGGCTGCGGAGCGCGTCCGCTCGAACGAGTTGTTAGGCCACACGGCAACAGCGTAGGGCAACTGCCGGTCCGAGGCAACTACCGCCTCCTGCACCCTCGAACGCCGGAACCGGCACGGACGGCTGCCACCACCGTTCGGCCCTGGAGACACAGCGAAGCGCCGAGCTACGAGCGACTCCCCCGCCGCGATGCTGGGGAGCGGAGAACGGAACAGTTTCTCGAAGGGCGAAACCGGCGAGCGTTGTGGCCTAACTAGGATTGATCCCACGAAGATTCGCGGGCAGGTCGTGTGACAATGGGGGGATAAACCTGCGGCATGGTAGCTGGTCGGAGTTGGCAGCTCATGGACGGGGCTCGGGTTGTGGCGAGTGTAGGGCGGGGGTGGGTGTGGGTCAAGGGATCGTTGTCACAGGGCTAATCCGAATCTGGGGTCGCGGCTCCGCGGTGGAGGGCCGGAAGCCCGACCGAGATCTCGGGGCCGACCGGAGAGGGCGGCTCGCACGGCGACTGCGGCGCGACTCCGTGGGTCTCGTGGAGGGGCGGTGCGGCGGCGGCCGGGATGTGGTCCCGGCCGCGCCGGCTCAGGCTGCCGCTCGCGGCGGCCGGGCGGCTCCGGCCGGAGGCACGATCGCGTCCAGCGCCGCGCGCAGCGCCACGTCGCGCGGGTCGCCGGTGAGCGTCGTGCCGGCGCGGTTGGTGACGTAGCCGTAGCCGATGCCGGTCGCCGGATCGGCGTAGCCGAGCGCGCCGCCGAAACCGGGGGCACCGTACGAGCCCGCGCTGCCGAACCGCCAGTCCGGGCAGCTCTTCATGAAGCCGAGCGAGAAGTACACGCCGTCGGACCCCAGGCACTCGTCGTGGAAGCCGCGCGACGGCGCGAGCCCCGGCGCCGCCAGCGCGGCCAGCGTCTCCGGACGCAGACCGAGCTCGGCGCCGCCGCTCGCGAAGACGCCGTAGGCGCGCGCCATGGCGCGGGCGGTGCCGACGCCGCCGCCGGAGGCCACCTCGAGCTCGCGCGCGTAGACCGCTCCCTCGTCGAGCGGAAGCTCCGAGCCCTCGAGCGCGCGGCGGATGTTCGAACGGCGATCGAACGCGGCGAACAGGAAGCCGATCGGGAATCCGCGCAGCCGCTCCAGCATCGAGGGCCGCGACATCCTCGCCAATCGCTCGTTCGGGATCGAGGCCGGCAGCCGAATGTGGAAGTCGAGCCCGAGCGGCGTCGCGATCTCGTCCTCGAAGAGGCGGCCGAGGCTGCGGTGCGCGGGGTCGAGGCGGCGCAGCAGCTCCCCTTCGTAGAAGCCCAGCGTGACCGCGTGGTAGCCCTGGCGCGCCCCCGGCTCCCACGCCGGGCGCTGGCGCGCGAGGACTGCGGCGAGCCGGTCGAGGTCGGCGACCAGCGCGCGCTCCACCGCCACGTCGAGCGCGAACAGCCCCGCCTGGTGCGCCAGCAGCTGGCGCACCGTGATCCGCTCCTTGCCCGCCTGCGCGAACTCCGGCCAGTAGGCCGCCACCCGCTCGTCCCACTCGAGCCAGCCGCGCGAGTGCGCCAGCGCCAGCGCCATCGCCGCCATCCCCTTGGTCGCGGAGTGCACCAGGACCATCGTCCGCTCCTGCCAGGGCTCGCCGGTCGTGGCGTCGCGCACGCCGCCCCACAGATCGACGATCTTCTCGCCGCGGAGGTAGACGCAGCAGGAACCGCCCAGCTCGTGGCGCCGCGTGAAGTTCTCCTCGAAGGCGCGTCGCACCGGCTCGAATCCGGCGGCGACCTCCCCTTCGATCCGGACCGATCGCGAGTGGGTCATGACGGATCCTCCTCTCCCCGTCCCGGCCGGCGCCGTCGCGCCGCTCGCCGCCCTCACCAGCGCGTCGTGTCGCCGGTCTCGAAGCCGTCGTAGAAGATCTCGCGCGGCACCGCCCAGAGCTCGGCGCCGGTGCCGTCGTCGGCGCGGAAGAAGACCAGGTCGAGCGCCGGTGTCCACTGATCGAGCCGGCTCGAGCGCGGGCCGGGCGCCACGTCGCCCAGCCGGTGAGTGCTCGCGCGGATGCCGGCGGTGACCCAGGGCTCGCAGCCGTGGCCGGGGTCGCAGGCGGCGAAGTAGAGGCGGTCGCCGACGACGGCCAGCTGCGAAGGCTGCGACGAGAAGATCCCGGGATCGAGATCCGTGATGCGGACCGTGCCCGCCGCGGTGCCGTCGCTGCGCCAGAGCTCGCAGCCGCGCGAGACGTCGCAGCCGTTGAAGTAGACCTCGCCGCCCATCGCCACGATCTCGACCGGCCAGCAGCCCGCGACGCCGGTGCTCTTCACCTGGACGGTTCCGGCAACGGTGCCGTCGCTCCTCCAGAGCGCGCAGCCGCCGTCGGAGGTGCCGTCGAAGAAGTAGAGCGTCGCGCCGACCACCGCGCGCCGCCACGGGTGCCAGCCCGCCGGAGGCACCGGCGCCAGGGTGTGGAAGCGGATCGCCACGTCGCCGGCCGGGTCGTAGCGGTGGAGCCCGCCGGCGGCGCGGAAGACGAACGAGCCGGCGGCGGCGTCGAGCCGCGTCAGCCCCTCCGGCTCGAACGAATCCATCGCGAAGCCGAGCGGGTGGGCGATCGTCGTCGCCGCCGTGCCGCGGCTCTCCCAGAGCACCGTCGGCGTGTCCGCGGCGTGGCGACCGGCCAGCCAGAGCGTGCCGAAGACGTCGGTGAGACCGAAGCCCTCGATGCCGTCCACGATCTCGGTCGTCCCCGCCGCGGTGCCGTCGGTGCGCCAGAGCCCGGAGCCCAGGAAGTAGACCGTGTCGGCGACGCGGGTCGTCGCCGAGGCACCGTCGTTGCCGAAATCGAAGACGCCGACCGCCGAGATCAGGTCGCCGTCGGTGCGGAAGAGCTGGCCGTCGCCGGCGTCGTCGGCCGACGAGGGGAAGACGAGCTCGCCGTCCGGCAGCAGAGCGCCGCCGTGGAACCCGCTGAAATCGCCGGCGCCCGTGTAGACGAGCTCGACGGTGCCGGCCTCGGTGCCGTCGCTCCCCCAGTCGAGGGTCGGCCCCGCGTCGTCCAGTTCCTGCCGGAAGACGACACCGCTGGCGCGGGCGGTGAGCGACGCCGGACCGCCGCCGACTTCCCAGGGGCGGTCGAAGACGAGCGTCTCGGTCCCCGCCACGGTGCCGTCGGTGCGCCCGATCACCGCGCGATCCCACCCGTGAGGTCCGTCGACGTAGCTGCAGGAGAAGATCCAGCCGTCACCGAACGCGACCGTCGCGCCCGGCAGCTCGCAGGGGGCGCCGAGCTCGAAGGTTCCGGCCGCCGTGCCGTCGGTGCGCCAGAGGCCCTTGCTCACAAAGAACGCCAGCGCTCCGTCCGCGTGCAGACCGCCGCCCGAGACATCGGCCACGAGCCCGGTGCCGGCGGCCGTGCCGTCGCTCGACCAGAGTTGTCGCGGGCCACCGATCTCCCGAATGAAGAAGAGCACTCGCGGCCCGAGCGTCGCGCGGCCCTGCTCCCAGTCCACGGCGACGGCGGCCAGTGGGACGGTCCCCGCCGCGGTGCCGTCGCTCGCCCACACCGTCCGGTCGGGATATTCGCCGGTCGCGAAGACGAGCCTGCCGGGGACCTTGCCGAGCGGCCAGGGCGACGAGCCGACGGCGCCCGGGACGAGGTCGGCGACCCGCGCGGTGCCGGCGCCGGTGCCGTCGCTCGCCCAGAGCTCGGCGCCGTGCGCCGGATCTTCCGCGACGAGGAAAAGGCGGCCGGCGGCGGCCTGGAAGCGGCGCGGCTCGCCGCCCGCCGCGCCCGGCACGAAGCTCTTCATCAGCCAGGTGCCGTCCGGGTGGCCGTCGCTGCGCCAGAGCTCCGGGCCGCGCACGCCGTCGTCGGCGCGGAACAAGAGGCGACCGTCGAACGTGACGCCGGCGCGGTCGGGGTCGTCCCATTCGCGCAGGCTGCCGGCCGCGCCGGGGCGCAGGTCGGCGAGCAGGTAGGTGCCGCCGACGGTGCCGTCGCTGCGCCAGAGCTCGCGGCCGTGCACGCCGTCGTCGGCGGCGACGAAGGCGATGCCGCCGAGCACGCCGACCAGCGCCGGCATCGAGCTCGCCGCGCCGGGGCGGATGTCTTCGACCAGGCGGGTGCCGGACGCCGTGCCGTCGGTCCACCAGAGCTCGTAGCCGGTCGCCGGGGAGTCGGCCACCATGAGGGCGCCGCCGCCGAGCGCCACCGCCTCGCGCAGCGGCTGACCGCGCAGGTCGCGCAGCGGGCGCGTGCCGGCGACGGTGCCGTCGGTGGTCCACAGCTCGCCGGGCTCGAGCGAATCGAGGAAGTGCGCGGGCGCGGTCGCCGCCAGCACCGTGGCGCCGAGCGCGACCTGCGGCGCGAGGCCGAGGGTCGTCTGCGCCGCGTCGTCCGCCTCGATGTCCTTCACCCGGTAGGCGACACCGTCCGCCGCGACGACCGCGGTTGCGAGCGCGCCCGCGGCGAACCAGACCGCGGCGCGCCGAGAGACGCTCCTGAGCAACGTGGATCGGGAGAGCACTTCGACCTTCCTTTCTCCCCCTCGGCTCCGACCGTACGCCCCACGTGGCGCCCGCGCGCCACCCCTGTGGGCGGTCGCTCGCGCCCATGGCCCGGCGCCGGGCGCTCCGCTCGGCTCCGGGCCCCGCGGCGGCGCCCGCGGGAGCGGAGACGGGCCGGACTCGACCCGTCCCCGCGGCGGCGGCCGCTCACCAGGCGGCCGCGAGCCAGTCGGCGAGGTCGCCGCGCTCGAAGCCGCTGTAGTAGATGGCGCGGCTCAGTCCGAACCAGATCGGCCCGGACTCGGCGAGGTAGGACATCCCCCAGCCGGTGTGCAGGTACTCGAAGTCGATCGACGTCGCCCCGCTCAGAATGTCGATGTCGTTCAGGACCTGGGCCGCCGACCAGGCGCCGGATGCGTAGTTGAAGCGCTGTCTGAACTTGAGGGGATCGAAGGTACCGGCCTCCTCCTGCACCAACGCGGCGGTGCCGGTGCCGCTACGCGCCGAGACCAGCGGGTTGAAGAAGTTCCCGCCGTCGGCCGGCGCGAACAGCGTGCCCTGGCTCCAGTTGCCGCCGG
The DNA here is from genome assembly GCA_045862895.1 of Acidobacteriota bacterium. GTDB lineage: Bacteria > Acidobacteriota > Thermoanaerobaculia > Multivoradales > JAGPDF01 > JACTMI01. The sequence goes on along the minus strand of BTUO01000002.1, from coordinate 623,210 downwards.
CGTTGTAGCTGATGCGGTAGTAGGCTCCGACGCCATCCGTCACCTCCTGACAGTACCCGATCAGGACGGTCGCCGCATACGCCGAGACGCTCGTGGTCGACGCCGGCCGGATGCCCGTCGCCACCATCGTACCGGCACCCCAGCCCGTGCTACTGCGCGGCAGGACCCACGCGTCTCCCGCTACACTTCGGTACGACAGGTACAGGTAGGGCGTGGTCGCGACGTCGTAGCCGTGGTCGTACGACATGGACAGTCCGCCGGCGATATTGGTCACCGAAGGATCGGTGCGGAAGAAGGTCTCACCCACGAGCGCGTCCGTCCACCACCAGGCGATCGTCCCGTCGCTCAGGTCGGCCGCGGTGTAGATGCGGTTGTCGTAGACGTCGGCATTGCCCTCCATCACGACGTCGCGGACGGTGACCCCGGAATGGAGGCCGACGGGCTTCCATGCGTAGGTGATGTCCCACGTTCCGGACGTTCCGAAGACCCGCCGCATCCGCACCTCGCTCGAGCCGGGGACGTCGTAGACGACGTAGCCCCAGGTCGCCGCGACCGCCAGGTCGGTCGAGCCCGGAGTGCAGCACCAGTTGGCGGTCTCGGCCCAGCTGTTGCCGCCGTTGATCGAGCGGTAGAGGGCGAAGTACCCGGCAGATCGCGCCACCACCAGCAGGTGGCCGGTGTGGCGGTCGACGTCGACCGCGGTGTCGATCGGCGTCTCACCGACGACCGTCGCCGAAACCATCACGTTGGATCCGAGCGTCGGACCCAGGACGCTCGGAGCGTTCGGGAAGCTCACCGCGACGTCGACCCGGACACCGTCCGCCTCGAGCGCACGCACGGCATCGATCGCGTCGTCGAAGCGCGCGGCCGCCCAGGATCTTTCGGCGTCGGCCGCGCGGCCGACCAGGGCGACATCGAGACCGCGATCGAGCTCGATCTGAATCACCGCGTCGCCCCGGCGCTCCTCCGCCAGGCGGGCGAGAAAGTCCGATGCCAGGGGGCCGGTGAAGGAATCCGGATCCTCGGCCCGCGCCTCGGCTTCCAGGCGCGCACCGTCGGGCGCGGGGATCGCGACAGAGATCGCCGGTCCGTCGTCGGCCGCATCGGAAACGAACCCGGCGCCGGCGAATGGAACCTGCGGTAACTCTCCGGCGACCGGCGCGCCGGATTCGGACTGAGCTCCGACCGGCGCCGCCGCGGCGACTCCGGCCAGGAGCAGGATCGTGAAGCTCCAGAAGATGCTGCGTCCTCTCATGTAGCCTCCTCCTCTCGCAAGCGACGAGAGACCCTCAAATGAGGCACCTTGCTCGCAGGGTACGCCTCGTGGTGCGGCTACGACCCACCCTGCCGAGGGAGTCGGCGCGCCCTGCAACCCCCACCCGCCGGGTGGGCCGGCCCCCCGCCCGGCCGACCGGTCAAACCGGGGACAGGTAACTTTCGGGGAAAGCAAACAAAAGTAAGCTGTCCCCCGGGGGAACCCCGGGGGACACCCGATGATCCCGAGTCACGGCTGGAAGGACACCAGCGAGCAGCGCAAGCGCGAGATCCTCCACGCCATCCGCACCGGCTCCGTGACGGCGGGGCCGGTCCACGTCGAGCTCGACCTCACCGACCGCTGCAACGTCGCCTGCTACTTCTGCAACCAGCAGGACGTGCGCACCACCCGGCAGCTGCCGCTCGAGCGGGTCGTCGACCTGCTCGACGAGCTGGTCGCCGGCGGGCTGCGGTCGGTGCGACTGTCGGGCGGCGGCGACCCGCTCGCCTACCGGGGCGTCGAGCGCGTGCTCGAGGAGCTCGCGGCGCGCGACCTCGTCGTCGACAACCTGACCACCAACGGCGCCCTGCTCTCCGCGGCCGTCGCCGAGCGCCTGGTCGTCCCGGGGCGCTGCCGCGAGGTGCTGGTCTCGCTCAACACCTCCGACGCCGAGGACTACCGGCGGATGATGCGGGTGAAACCCGACACCTTCGAGCGGGTGGTCGAGAACGTCGAGCGCCTGGTCGCCCTGCGCGGCGAGCGGAGCCAGCCGGCACTCTCGATCCAGTTCCTGCTCGATACCGTCAACTACGAGCGCCTGCCCGAGATGTACGCCCTCGGGCGCCGCCTCGCCGCGGACCGGATCGCGATCAACACCGTGCTGCCGATCCCCAACGAACGGATCGCCGAGGAGCGCATGCTCGGCCAGCACGACTTCCCTCGCGTCGCGCCGTACTTCGAGCAGGTGCTCGCCGCCGACCGCGGCGCCGGGCGCCTCTTCGTCTGCTTCTCCTATCCGCAGTGGAACTACGAGATCGACCGCATGCGCGAGCGCCTCGAGGCGCCGCTGCCCGTGCTCTACCCCACGGCCCCGAGCTTCCGGGAGGAGAACGGCAGCTGCTTCTTCGGCTGGTACTCGGCCGCGGTGCGCGGCAACGGCGATCTCTACCCGTGCTGCATGCTGCTCCACCCCGACTACCGCCCGCTCGGCAACGTGCTCGAGGGCGAACCGGGCTTCGGCCGGCACTGGCGCGGTGCGACCTTCGACCGACTGCGCCGGGAGATGCGCGACCTGCTGCTCGCCGGCGGCCGCATTCTCTATTCGAAGGAGCGCTTCCGGACCCTGGGCCGAGCCTGCGCGGTGCCCGGCGCCTGCGCCATGAAGAACATGTACTTCCGGGGCGACGAGGAGTTCTACCGTGAGCTCGGCGCCGTCCTCGACGAGCGCCGTCGAGCCGAGGTCGGCTGGCGTGGCGGCTGGCGCGGTCTCCACCGCTGGTGGGAGATCCAGCGCTTCCGCGTCCATCACGGCGTGCGCGTCCGCCTGCGCCCCTGGCTGCGCCCCGTCGCCGGCTGGCTCGCCCGACGCGGCCCCCGCCTCGCCGCCGCCGCCCGCCGCCTCGAACGCTTCTGACCCTCGCCACCCTACGCGGACAACTTCCGCGGCTCCGAGATCCGGGGACAGGATGGTTAACCATCCTGTCCCCGGATCTTCTGACTCTCGCCGCCATCCGCGGACAGGTGACCGGCGAGAGCCGGACGGGTGTCCGGCGCGGACAGCATGCGGACGCGTAACTCGTTGATTCCAATCGCTTCGTAACCTGGCGCGCGCCTTGCTCTTTCGGGGCGCCGTGACGACCGGGATCCGCGACGCCTCCAGCATGGACACTCCGATCGAGCGCCGGCGACGGCCGCTCGCCCTCTGGCTGCTCGCCGGCGGCGCCGGCGCGCTGGTGCTGTTTCTCGCCCTGCGGCCGCTGGTGAGCCGCTGGTCCGCCGCCGACCAGTCGGTCGAGCTCGAGCGGCTGCGACTCGCCACCGTGACGCGCGGCGACCTGGTGCACGACGTCGCCGCCCAGGGGCGGGTGGTCGCCGCCTCGCGGCCGACCCTGTTCAGCCCGGCGGCGGGCATCGTCACGCTGCGCGTGCGCGAGGGGATGGAGGTGCACGAAGGCGGCGTCCTCGCCGTGGTCGCGAGCCCCGACCTCGAGAGCCGCCTGCAGCAGGAGCGCGCCACGCTCGATGGGCTCGTCTCCGACGTCGGCCGGCTCGAGCTCGCCTCGCGCCAGCAGAACCTCGCCAACGAGCAGCGCGTCGCGCTCGGCGAGGTCGAGCTCGGCGCCGCCCAGCGCGAGGTCGCGCGCACCGAGCGCCTGACCGCCGAGGGGCTGATCCACCGGATCGAGCTCGAAAAGACCAACGACCTCCTGCGCGTGCGCCAGCTCGAGCTCGAGCAGGCGCGCCAGCGCGTCGAGATCGAGCGCGAGATGCTCGAGTACCAGGTGCGCGACGCCCGCGCCCGCGCCGCCCGTCAGCGGCTGGTGGTCGCCGACGTCGAGCGCCAGATCGGCGAGCTCGAGATCCGCGCGCCGTTCGACGGCATGGTGGCCACCGTCAGCGTCGAGGACGCCGACGCCGTCGTGCGCGGCCAGCCGCTGGTCGGAGTCGTCGACCTCGCCGACCTCGAGGTCGAGGTCGCCATCCCCGAGAGCTACGCCGACGACGTCGCCCCGGGCGTTCCCGCGCTGGTCAAGGTCGACGGCGGCGAAGTCTCCGGCCGGCTCACCAGCGTCGCGCCCGAAGTGCGCAACTCCCAGGTCGCCGGCCGCATCGCATTCGACGGCGGACCGCCGCAGGGGCTGCGCCAGAACCAGCGCGTCAGCGCCCGCCTGCTGCTCGACGAGAAGAGCGGCGTGCTCAAGGTGCCGCGCGGACCGTTCCTCGAGGCCGGCGGCGGCCGCGTCGTCTACGTCGTCTCCGACGGCCTCGCGCGCCGCCGCGCGATCGTCGTCGGCACCGTCTCCGTCACCGAAGTCGAGATCCTCGAGGGCCTCTCCGAGGGCGAGCAGATCGTCCTCTCCGACCTCGGCACCGCCGAAGGCGCCGAGACCGTCCTGCTGCGCGACTGACCCGAAACCGCTACGAGGGAGCCTCCATGCCGACCCTTCAGATGACCGACGTCACCAAGAGCTACCGGACCGACCTGGTCGAGACCCGGGCGCTCGACCGCATCTCGCTCACCGTCGAGGACGGCGAGTTCGTGGCGGTCTCCGGGCCCTCGGGCTCGGGCAAGACCAGCTTCCTCAACGTCACCGGCCTGCTCGACGGCTTCGAGTCGGGCACTTACCTGCTCGACGGCAAGGACGTCTCGCGCCTCACCGACCGCGAGCAGTCGCGCATCCGCAACGAGAAGATCGGCTTCGTCTTCCAGAGCTTCAACCTGATCCCCGACCTCGACGTCTTCGACAACATCGACGTGCCGCTGCGCTACCGGGGCCTCGCCGCCGCCGAGCGCAAGCGCCGGATCGAATCGGCGGTCTCGCGGGTCGGCCTCTCGGCGCGCCTCCACCACCTGCCGTCGCAGATGTCGGGCGGTCAGCAGCAGCGGGTCGCCATCGCGCGCGCGCTCGCCGGCGAGCCGCGGCTGATCCTCGCCGACGAGCCGACCGGCAACCTCGACTCGGCGACCGCGCACGAGATCATGAACCTGCTCCACGAGGTCAACGACGCCGGCACCACCATCGTCATGGTCACCCACGATCCGGGGTGCGCCGCCCACGCCGCGCGCCAGCTGCACATCCTCGACGGCCGCCTGATCGACCTGCGCGAGGAGATGCCGTCGATCGCGCCGCGTTCGATCGCCGCCGCGCGCGCGGCCGGCGCGGGCGCCTCGCGCACTCCGGCGGCGGGCTGAGAACCGGGAGCGCCGCCATGTTCCTCTACTACCTCCGCCTCGCGGCCAGGAGCGCGCTCGCCACGCCGGGCCCGACTCTGCTGACGATCGCGGCGATCGCGCTCGGCGTCGCCGTCCCCACCGCCCTGCTCTCGGTGCGCCAGGTGATGGCGCAGGATCCGATCCCGGGCAAGAGCGACCGCCTCTACAACGTCCGCGTCGACAACTGGGAGCTCGGCAACCAGTTCTTCGGCGTCGCCGAGGGCGAGCCGCCCAAGCACATCGCCTACCGCGACATGCGCGGCCTGATGGCGAGCGATCTGCCGCGTCACCGTACGGGGGTCGCCACCGCCCGCGCCTTCGTCTTCCCGGAGAGCGAGACCATTCGCCCCTACCCGGCGTTGATCCGCCTCTGCCACGCCGACTTCTTCGCGATGTTCGAGGCGCCGTTCCGCTACGGCGGCGGCTGGAACCGCGCCGCCGACGACGACCCGGCGCGCGTGGTCGTGCTCTCGGAGGCCTCGAACCGGAAGCTGTTCGGCGGCCGCGACAGCGTCGGCGAGAAGGTCCGGCTCGGCAGCGAGTCGTTCACCATCGTCGGTGTCCTCGACCACTGGCGGCCGACGCCGCAGTACTACGACATCATCAACAACGCCACCGGCGAGGTCCGCGACTTCTTCGTACCGTTCGACACCATCCGCAGCGAGGGGATCGGGCTCACGCAGATCGGCGACACCGACGGGTGGGGGACGTTCCCCCAGAACGACTACCTGGCGATCCTCGACGCCGCCGAATTCAACTGGATCCAGTACTGGGTCGAGCTCGATCCCGAGCGCGTCGCGGCCTACCGTGACTTCACCGACGACTACGCCCGCTCGCAGAAGGCGATCGGCCGCTTTCCGAAGCCGCTCAACAACCGGGTCACGCCGCTGATGGAATGGATGCGCATCGCGCAGGTCCTCCCGCCCGCGGTCAACGGCCTGGTGATTCTGGCCGTCCTCTTCCTGGTCGTCTGCTGCCTGAACCTGACCGGTCTGCTGCTCGGCAAGTTCCTGGCGAAGGCGGGCGTGCTCGGCGTCCACCGCGCGCTCGGCGCGCCGCGCTCCGCGATCTTCCTGCAGCGGCTGTTCGAGTGCGAGCTGGTCGGCCTCGCCGGCGGTCTGGTCGGGCTCGGCCTCGCCGCACTGGCGCTCCAGTGGATCGAGAAGCTGGCGCCGGGCGGTCCGGTCCCCGCCGGGCTGTTCGCCGCCAGCGGCTACACCTTCGTCGTCGCTCTCGCCCTCGCCCTCGCGGCCGGTCTGCTCTCCGGCCTCTACCCCGCCTGGCGGGCCTGCCGGATCCCGCCGGCGATGCAGCTGAAGCTCCAGTGAGGAGACCGTGATGGAGATCGGACCGATCTTCCGCGCCATGCGCCGCAACCGCACCAAGGTCGCCCTCCTGGTGCTCGAGGTCGCGGTGACCACGGCGATCGTGCTCAACTGCATGGCGCTCGTGCTCGACCAGCGCGCGCGCATCGGGCGCGACAGCGGCATCGACGAGGCGAACCTCGTCCAGGTCGCGATCCGCCCCTGGGGCGCGGACTACGCCGACGCGGCCTTCCGCGCCGACCTCGTGCGGCGCGACGTCGCCGCGCTCGACGCCATTCCCGGCGTCGCTTCGGCCAGCGCGATCCGGCCGACTCCGCTCCAGGGCGGCGGCAGCTCGTCGCAATTCAAGCCGCTCGGCGCCCCCGACAGCGCCAGGGTGCGCGCGCCGGTCTACACCGCCGAGCCGACCGTGCTCGCCACCCTCGGCCTCGAGCTGGCCGAGGGGCGCGGGCTCGAGGAGACCGACGTGCCGGTCCAGGACGGCCCGCAGATCCTCAACTGCCTGGTGACCCGCGACCTCGCCGACGCGCTCTGGCCGGGCGAGTCGCCGATCGGGAAGCTCCTCGACAGCGGCAGCGTCGAGTACCCGGACGTCGTGGTCGGCGTCGTCGCGCGCATGGTCACCCCTTACGGCGGCGGGCCGATGGAGAGCCGGATCGTGATCTACCCCGGCCGCCCCTCCGCCGAGAGCCAGATGAACTACCTGGTGCGCGCCGAGCCCGGCGAGCGCGAGCGCGTCCTGGCCGCGATCGACCCGGCGCTGGTCGCGATCCAGTCCGAGCGGCAGGTGACCGTGCGCACGCTCGACGAGGTCAAGGCCGGCGGCTACGCCTTCAACGTCTTCCTGTCGAAGATCCTCGCCGTCCTGATGTTTCTGCTGCTCGCGGTCACGGCGCTCGGCATCTACGGCACCACCTCGTTCTCGGTGACCCAGCGCACCAAGCAGATCGGTACCCGCCGCGCGCTCGGCGCCGGTCGCGGCGAGATCCTGCGCCACTTCCTGCTCGAGAACACGCTGATCGCGGCGATGGGGATGGCGCTCGGGCTGATCGGCGCCTTCGCGCTCAACGTGATGCTGGTCACCCAGTTCGCCGGCGGCAAGCTGTCGCCGACGCTCACGCTCGTCGGCGTGCTGGTGATCTGGGCCGTCGGCGTGGGCGCCACGGTGCTGCCCGCGCGCCGGGCCTCCCGGCTGTCGCCGGCGCTGGCGACGCGGACGGTCTGACGCGCCGGGACGGGCCGCCGCGCCGGACGCCGGCGCGCGCGGTCCGTTTCGACCGTCGCCGGAGCGGCCTTCCCTTTCGCGGGCCGACGGGCTACGGTTGCCTCGAACCATGGCACGCGTGCTGATCGTCGAGGACCAGGAGCGGGTGGCCAAGGCCCTCGCCCTGCTGCTCGAGCTGGCCGAGATCCCGTCGGTCATCGCGCGCAGCCCCGCCGCCGCGCTCGCCTGCCTCGAGGCCGGTGGCATCGGACTCGTCCTCCAGGACATGAACTTCACCCCCGGCGCCACCGGCGGCGCCGAGGGCATCGCCCTCTTCCGCGAGATCCGCCGCCGCGCGCCCGACCTGCCGGTGGTGCTGATGACCGCCTGGGCGCACCTCGAGACCGCGGTCGAGCTGGTGCGCGAAGGCGCGGTCGACTACGTCGAGAAGCCGTGGGACGACACGCGGCTGACCGCCACCGTGAGACGCCACCTGGCGCGCGGCGGCGCGCGCTCCGAACCGTCGCCGGTCGCGGCCGCGGGAGCCACCGGATCCGCCGCGGTTGCGATCGACCGCTGCGGCATGGTGGTCGCGAGCGCGGCGATGCGGGAGCTCACGGCGATCGCCGCGCGCGTCGCCGCCGCCGACGTGCCGGTGCTGCTGACCGGAGAGAGCGGCACCGGCAAGGAGAAGCTCGCCGAGCTGATCCACGCCAACTCGCCGCGGCGGCGGCGGCCGCTGGTCAAGGTCGACGTCGGCGCGCTGCCCGATCCGCTGCTCGAGGCCGAGCTGTTCGGCGCCGAGGCCGGCGCCTACACCGGCGCCACGCGGCGCCGGATCGGGCGTTTCGAGGCGGCCGACGGGGGCACGATCCTGCTCGACGAGATCGGCAACCTCTCGGCCTCCGGCCAGGCCAAACTGCTGCGCGTGCTGCAGACCGGCGAGATCGCGCGGCTTGGCAGCTCGCAGTCGATCACCGTCGACGTCCGCGTCGTCGCCGCCACGAACGTCGACCTGGCGCGCGCCATCGCCGAGGGGACCTTTCGCGAGGACCTCTACTACCGGCTCGCGGTGATCGAGCTCGAAGTGCCGCCGCTCTCCCGCCGGCGCGAGGAGGTGCTGCCGCTCGCCGAGCACTTCCTCGCCCGCGCCGAGCGCCCCGAGGGGGGCGCCGTCCGCTTCGACGAGGCGAGCCGCCGCTCGCTCGTCGCCCACCCCTGGCCCGGCAACGTCCGCGAGCTCGCCAACCGCGTGCGTCGCGCGGCGCTGCTCGCCCGCGGCGACCTCGTCACCCCGGCCGATCTCGGCCTCGACACGGCCGGTGCGCCCGCGGCGGCGACCGTCGCGGCGTCGCCCGAGGCCGCCGCGCCGCCGGCCGACGACGCCACGGAGCGCCGGCGGCTCGAGGCCCTGCTCGTCGAGCACGGCGGCGTCGTCTCGCGGCTCGCCGCCGAGCTCGGCCTGTCGCGCCAGGCGCTCTATCGGCGCATGGAGCGACTCGGCATCGTGCTCGAGCGCCGGCCGCGGAGCTGAGCGTCCGGGTGCGCCGCCACGCCTCGCTCGCGCTGCGCGTCTTCGTCGCCGCCGCGCTCGCCGCGGCCGCCGCGACGGCCGGCGCCCTGCTCGCGATCCGCTCCGGCGCCGGCGCGTCCACCGTGGCGGTCATCGCGCTCGCCGCCGGGCTCGCCGTCGCCGGCGTCGCCGCCCGGCGCGCCGCGCGCCCCTGGACGCGGCTGGCGCCGGCGCTCGCCGACGGCGTCGCGAGCTTCCGCGACGGCGACTTCAGCATGCGGCTGGCGGCGCAACGAGACGACGCGCTCGGCGACCTGGTCGCGGTCTACAACGAGCTCGGCGAGGTGCTCGCGTCCGAGCGCACGGCGCTGCGCCGGCGCGAGCTGCTGCTCCACGGCGCGCTCGAGGCCTCGCCGGCCGCGGTGCTGCTGGTCGGCGGCGAGGATCGACTGATCTACGCCAACCGCGCCGCGCGCGTGCTCTTCGCGGACGGGCAGCGCCTCGAGGGGCGCTCGTTCGCCGAGCTCGCCGCCGCCGCGCCGCCCGAGCTCGCCGCGGCGCTCGCGACCGAGCACGAGGCGCTCGCCACGGTCGCGCTCGAGGAGGGCGAGGAGACCTTCCAGATCAGCCAGCGCCACTTCGAGCTCGACAGCCGCCGGCAGCGGCTGGTGCAGGTGCGCCGTCTGACGGCCGAGCTGCGCCGCCAGGAAGTGGCGGGATGGAAGAAGGCGATCCGGGTGGTCAGCCACGAAGTCCGGTCGAGCCTGGCGCCGATCCGCTCGCTGGCGCGCTCGGCGCAGACCCTCGCCGAGCGCGGCGACGGCGCGCGCGTCGCCGAGCTGCTCGACGACATCGACCACTCCGCCGCCGGCCTGCAGCGCTTCATCGAGGGCTACGGCCGCTTCGCGCGGCTGCCCGAGCCACGCCGCGAGCCGGTCGCGCTCGCCGCCTTCCTCGAGCACCTGCGCCGGCTCGAGCCGTTCGAGCTCGACGGCGCGGCGCCTGCGGTCGTCCTCGAGATCGACCCCGGACAGATCCAGCAGGTGCTGGTCAACCTGCTGCGCAACGCCCGCGAGGCGGGCAGCCCCCCCGGCGAGATCTCGATCGCGGCGTCGACCGACGGCGCGGCGGCGACGATCGAGGTACGCGACCGCGGCTGCGGCATGGACGCCGAGGCGCTCGAACGGGCGCTGCTCCCCTTCCACTCGACCAAACCGGAAGGCGCCGGCCTCGGCCTCGCCCTCTGCCGCGAGATCCTGGAGGCCCACGGCGGGGCGCTCCGGCTCTCCCCCCGCCCCGGCGGCGGCCTGGTCGCCGCCTGCCGCATCCCCCTCGAAGCCCCGGACCGCTAGCCCCCGCACCCCCGCCCCCGGCCCCAAGAGTTCCGGTGACAGGATCATCAACCATCCTGTCCCCCGAACTCCGGAGATCCGGGGACAGGTTCATTGACCATCCTGTCCCCGGATCTCCCGGAACTCCGGGCACGGCCATCGCGCCGCGACTTCTTTACGAAGACTTTTCGTAGCTTCGCGCGGCCCCGTGCTCGACTCCCGGCACGAGGAGGACGCGATGCAGGGAAACGGATGGCCGCGGTCGCGGGTCGGCCTGCTGCTCGGGCTCGCCGTCGCCCCTCCGGCGACGGCCCAGAGCTACGACTTCTCGGCGGCCACTGCGCTGCTCGAGCAGAACCTCGACGCCTTTCCGGGTGGCGTCTTCGTCCAGCTCTTCCAGGAAGACCGCGAGATCTTCACCTTTCAGTTCGGCGAGATCGACGCCGACACTCGGTTGCGGGCGGCGAGTGCCAGCAAGTGGCTCTCGTCGGCGATCGTCCTGCGCCTGGTCGAGAGCGGCGAGATCGCTCTCGACGACCGCGTAGGCGACGCGCTGCCCATCTTCGACCTCCATGGCAAGGGGGACGTCACGCTCGAGCAGGGCTTCGCGATGACCTCAGGGCTCTACGAGACCACGATCGACTTCGAGACCGCCCCCTGGCTCACGCTCGAGCAGGCCGCCAACCTCATCGCCGTCGAGACGCCGATGGTCTTTCCGTCGGGCACGCAGCTCGCCTACGAAGGGGACGGCATGGCGGTGGTCGGTCGCGTCGCCGAGGTCGCGACCGGCGCCGCGTGGCGCGACCTCGCGGCGCAGGAGCTCGCGGCACCGCTCGGGATGACCACGCTCGACTACGACCTGTTCCCGGTCAACCCGGGCGTCCCCGGCGGCGCCCGCCTTTCGGCCGCCGACTACCAGGAGCTGCTGCGCACGATCCTGCGCGGCGGCCGCGCGCGCGACGGCTCGAGCTTCCTCGCGCCCGTGACCGTCGCCGAGTGGTTCGTCGATCGCACCCTCGGCCTGCCGGAGTACGACAGTCCGTGGCCGCCGTTCCCCTACCCCTACGGCGAGCGCCCGGATTACGGACTGGGGTCGTGGATTCTGGCCCGGGACCCGGCGAGCGGGCGGGTCGAAGAGGTCGCGAGCCCCGGCAAGTTCGGCACCTTCCCGTGGATCGACCGCAAGCGGCGCCTGCGCGGGATCGTCGCCACCGACTCCGTGAACGGCTTCGCCGAGTCGGTCCTGGTCGACCTCGCCCTGCTCGACCGCCTGCGCGCCGCGATCGACGCCGTACTCGTCTTCACCGACGGCTTCGAGAACGCCACCACCGACGCCTGGTCCCCCCCGCCCCCCTGACCCGCTGAGATCCGGTGACAGGATCATCAACCATCCTGTCCCCAGAACTCACCCGAACTCAGTCCCCGGAGGTGCGGGTCGGAATCAGGGGGTGACCGCGGACCATGCGGTCGCGTCGCCGGTCTCGAATCCGTCGGAGAAGAGGTGGTCGGAGAACAGGACGCTGACTCGGCCGACCTGAAAGTGAGCTCCCGTGTCCCAGACCACCGAGCCGATCGCCAGCGAGTCGGAGCCGCCGCGCAAGCGACCGGTGGCCAGCGAGAGTCCGAAGCCGTCGCCGGGGGAAAGGTCGCCCGGGGTTCCGACCCACGTCTGCGCGGCGGCCAGCGCCAATCCGGCGGCGCTCCCCGGCACCACCAAGATCGCGCCGGTTTCGTACCAGCCGAGGCCCCCGGGGCCGAGCAGCAATCGCTCCTCGCCGGGCGCGCCCAGGACGAGATCGTCGAATCCGTCGGCATCGAAGTCGCCGACCGCGAGCGCGGCCGCCAGCGACTCCCCCTCGCGGCTCTCCTGGCCGCCGAGGTCGTCCTGGGTCCACAGCGCTCCGTTCACTTCGATGCCGCTGCCGAGTACGCCTTCCAGGACCGCGAAGGCCCCGGCCCAGTCGTTCGTGCCGACCCCTTCCGACGGGGCGCCGACGACGAGATCGTCGGCGCCGTCGCCGTCGAAGTCCCCGGCGGCGAGCGTCCACCCGTGGTAGTCGAACGCCTCCGGAGCGCCGGGAATCCCCGAGCCCTGGTAGCGGTACTCGGAATCGACGATCTCGAGGCCCGTGCCCGGATTGTCGAACTCGAGCACGATGACCGCGCCGACGAAGTCGACTTCCCCGACCGCCTGTCCGGGGATTCCGATCGCGAGGTCGTCGGTACCGTTGCCGTCGAAGTCTCCGCCCGCGAGCGCCCAGGCGAAGGTCGCGCCGCTGCTCAAGTCGCATGGCACCGAGGGCGAGCCGCAGTCCAGGGTGATCCCGTGAAACGGCGTCAGGCCGAACGCCGTCGTCGTACCCCGCAGCAGGGTGAGCGAGCCCGCGTTGTCGAGACCGGCCTCGACGTTGTCGAACGGCACGCCAATGACCAGGTCGTCGAAGCCGTCGCCGTCGAAATCGCCGGACGCCAGGCTTTCGCCGAATCGATCGTGCGGGTCCGCCCAGCCGCCGACGCTCACCGTCGCATAGGACCAATAGCGCGGCTCCTGGTCGCCGAACATTCCGCTGCCGCCCGTGGCGGCGTCCCGGCCCAGGATCGTGTAGACCCCGCCGGCCGCCGCGCCCCCGTCGTTGTCGTCGCCGGGGACGCCGATGGCCAGGTCGTCGGCGCCGTCGCCGTTGAAGTCACCCACCGCCAGGGCGCTCCCGAACCTCTCGTCGATCCCGACCTCGCCGCCGAGATCCGTTTCATCGAGCACGACCAGCCCCACCATCGAGGGCCCGGTTTCGGTGCCGGGAAGAACCACCACCTTGCCGGCGTGCTGGCCGCCGATCAGCGTCGCTCCGGGCACTCCGATCGCGAGGTCCTGGAAACCGTCCTCGTTGAAATCGCCGATGGCCGTCGCGTTGCCGAAAAAGAGCTCGGTCTCGACCGGAATGGCGCAACACTCTCCAGGCTCCCAGGTCTGCCGGCCGTGGTCGTTGAGCTGGGCGCGGCCCTCGGCCGCGAGCCCCAGCGCTCCGGCGATCGCCACGAAGGCCCACCGTCCTGCCGTACCTCTGAACCCGAATCTCCGATCCGCTTGCATGTCGACTCCCCTATCCGGCCGCCGCCCGCGAGCCGACATCGCGCCGCCCCCCGAGACCGCCTGCCTTCCGAGAGCTTCATCGCAAGCCGGGCCCCATCTGCGACACCCCATCCGGGAAACCGGGGACAGGTAACAATCGGGGACAGGTAACAATTGTTAGCTGTCCCCGATTTTCCGGTTTTCCTACCGATCTACCGATTCGGGCAACTTTCGGGGCTCGGAGCGGCGTCCCGGGGTGTGGGGGCGCAATCGACGGCCGAGGTGCCGCTCGAGCGCCCGGACGAACTCCGGCGACCCGCACGGGCGCCCTGTCGCAGTATGGACGCGGAGGGTCTCCAGCAGCTCGACATCGACCCCCTGTCCGAGCCAAGCCCCCCAATCGGCAATCGCCTCCGGGAACGGGCGTCGCGTCGACAGCAGAGGATCCGCAGTTCCCAGAACGTGTGAGCGCGCGCTCGACCACGCATAGTCCTCCGGCGCGATCGTCAATCCGGCGCGCACCGGATTGAGCTCGACATATCGAACCGCGTGCTTCAAGTGCTCGGCGTCGAGCGGTGTCGAGTAGAACCTGTTGGCCCAGAGGTGTCCCGTCCAGTCGTTCCGGCGATTGAGGATCCGCGCGTAGCGCCGGTGAGCGATACCGATGGCTCGAGCGAGCGAATCCGGGCGGTGGCCGACCACCACCAGGTGAACGTGGTTGCTCATCCAGCAGTAGGCCCCGATCTCGAGCTCGTACTGGGCCGCGTACTCTTGAAGGAGGTTTCGATAGAGCTCCCGGTCGCCCTCTCGGAGGAAGACCTCCCCCCGCCGATTGCCGCGGTGGGTCACGTGGTACGCACAGCCGGGGACGACGACGCGAGCGATTCGAGCCATATTGTTCGGACGACGGTCCGACCGCCGCCCACCTCCCAAACAGGAGGACGGATTTCAATCCCTTCTTCCCCTCGCAGGCGACCCCGGGTGCGCGAGAATCCTGATCGGCAGATCGATCGGGGACAGGTAACAATAGTTACCTGTCCCCGATTGTTACCTGTCCCCGTCCTGTCCGAGAGGAGACGACCTTGACTCGAGTCCATCGACCATCGGGGCGCCCGCTGCCGGGCGAGTACGCCGACTATGCCCGGGAGGACGTCGCCGCCGTCGCGGGGGAAGACGCCGTGCAGGCGCTCGAGCGCCTGCGCCCGAGGACCCGGGCGCTCTTCCTGCGCTTCGGCGAGGCCGGCGGCGACGTCACCTACGCTCCCGGCAAGTGGAGCGTCCGGCAGGTGCTCGGCCACCTCGCGGATGACGAGCGGATCTTCGCCTACCGGGCGCTCTGCGTCGCGCGCGGCGACGCCCGGCCGCTGCCCGGCTTCGACGAGAACGAGTACATGCGCGGCGCCGCCTTCCACGAGCGTTCCCTGGCCGAGCTGCTCGAGGACTTCGACGCGGTACGCACGGCGTCCGTCACTCTCTTTCGCGGATTCGCTCCCGAGGCATGGCTCCGGCGCGGCGTGGTCAACGGCTACGAGGCGACGCCGCGCGGCCTCGCCTTCCACATCGCCGGCCACGAGCTCCACCACCACCGCATTCTTCTCGAACGCTACCTGCCGGCGCTCGACGACGGAGCCAGACTCGGCGATCGGTGAGCGCCTTTCCTCGACCCCACCCGCGACGACCGGCTACTTGCGGCGGTCGAAGTCGCGCACCGGAACGGCGTCGAAGCGGAACTCGTAGAAGAGCCTGTAGTCGCCCTGGAAGATCTCCTCCTCGCGGCCGGTGAAGGTGCGCACGCTCCCCGCGACGTGACCCTCGGCCGCCTCGGCGGGAGACCACTCCGGCTTCGAGATCGTCGTCGAGTAACAGCGCCCCTCGCCGAACTCCGGATGGCAGATGCGCAGGTCGGCCTGCCCGCCCGTGGCGCGCACCTCGACCGCCACGTGCTCGTCGGCGACCGCGATCGCCTCGACCAGCGTGCTCGCTCCGCGCAGCTTCGCTTCGTCGAGCGGCCGCGGGGTGATCAGGACGATCGAGTTGATCTCCTTCTCGTTCCAGTTGTCCGGCGCGTGGAACAGGTAGGCGTGCGCGAGCGCGATCGGCTTGCCGTTGACCCGCGCCTCCCCCGAGGCCGAGCCGGCCCCTTCCGCCGCCCCGGCGACGGCGGCTCCAGCCAGCGACAGTGCGACGGCGACGACGAGACGTCCGATCATGGTGCCCTCCTCGGCATGGGTTCGCTCCAGGAAGCGTCGGCAACGTGAACCTGGGGACAGCATCCCCTTCTTCCGCGGTTCCCGACCCTCGTCCTACGGCGCCGGGGCGAACCCATCGGCGGTGACCCGGATCGGCTCCCGCCAGAGCGGCGGCCCGGCGGCGTTGCGCGCGAGCTTGCGCATCCCGCTCCAGTCGTCGTCGGCGGGCGGGCGGACCAGCACCAGCGTGTCGCGATCGGGGATCATCGCGATCACCGTCTCGCGGCCGTGCAGGTGCTCGGGAACCAGCAGCAGCCGGGTGGCGTCGTGCGAATCGAAGGACTTGATGACGTTGACGTCCGGCGACTCCACCGCGCGTCGCACGACCTCCCCGCCGAACGTCTTGCGCAGGTTCTCCTTGCCGAGCGCGAGCGCGGCCTCGAAGTCGATCCCCATCTCGGCGATCGAGGCGGCACCCAGGTAGCGGACGCTCTCGGGCCGGTCGAGCACGACGACCACCGCCAGCCCCTCGACCCCGAGCGGGACCGCTGGCACCTCTCCGAGGGCCCGCCGCATCTCCCCGAGCTGCTCGTCGGTGACGATTCTCGGCAGGATGTTCTCGCGATCCTGATCGAGGTCGACCGCCTCCGTGCTCCCCTCCTCGATCACGCGCAGGAACTTCTCGTAGACCGGCTGCCGAGCCGCCTCGTCGTTGGCCCGCAGCTCGGCCGCCAGCGCGTAGAGCTTGTGCGGATAGAGCGTGCCGACCTCCTCGTCCGGGCCCCGCCGGATCTCGAACGCGCCGCCCCGGACGATCTCGACCGTCCACTCCGGCCGCTGCGCGCGCAGGAAGCGCACGAACTCCTCGCGCACGCTGCGCCGCAGGGACCGCACCGAGAGCACCGCCAGCGCCAGGAACGCGCCGACGGCCAGCGCCACCCACCCCCACCAGGGCAAGGACATGCGACCTCCTCCGGAATCGTGGACGGAGAATACGAGGATCAGGGAGGAGTTCGGAACCTCACTCGACCCGGAGCCCGGAGCCCACCTCGCCCCGCGGCCCGGTCAGACGACGGTGCCGAAGAGCCGGCCGATGCCCGCGGTCGCCGCCATCGCCAGCGCGCCCCAGAAGGTCACCCGCAAGGCGCCGCGGACGACGGAGGAACCTCCCGCGCGCGACGCCAGGCCGCCGAGCAGCGCCAGGAAGAGCAGCGACCCGGCCGAGACGAGCGGCACCAGGCGCCGCTCCGGTCCGAACCAGGCGAGCGCCAGCGGCAGCGCGGCACCCACCGCGAAGGTCACGGCCGAGGCCAGCGCGGCCTGGATCGGTCGCGCCGTGTGCACGTCGGACAGACCGAGCTCGTCGCGCGCGTGAGCGCCGAGGGCGTCGTGCGCCATGAGCTGGTCGGCCACCTGCCGCGCCAGCGCCGGTTCGAGGCCGCGCGTCTCGTAGATCTCGGCCAGCTCGCGCCGTTCGTGCTCGTCGTCGTTGGCGAGCTCGATCCGTTCGCGCGCGAGGTCGGACTTCTCGGTGTCGGCCTGCGAGGAGACCGAGACGTACTCCCCCGCCGCCATCGACATCGCTCCCGCGACGAGCCCCGCGACGCCGGCCACCAGCACGTCGCCGCGCGGAGACTCCGCCGCCGCCACCCCGACCACCAGGCTCGCGGTCGAGACGATGCCGTCGTTGGCTCCGAGCACCGCCGCGCGCAGCCAGCCGATCCGATCGGCGTAGTGTCGTTCGGCGTGGGCGGGCATGGCGCTGGCGCCGCTCGGCAGGGGTTGACGGCTCTAGGCGCCGACGAGCGCAGCGACGAGCTGATCGGCCGTCAGCGTCTCCGCCTGCGCGAAGCCGCCGACGACGCGCGCCGCGAGTGGCCGGATCACGAAGAAGGAGAAGTCGCCGAGCCCGAGGATGCCGGCCGCCTGCGGGAAGCGCGCGAGGTAGGCCTCCCGCGCCGCCGCGTGCTCGCTCGAGTCGTGCGCGAGCTGTTCCGCCCGGCCGCGCACGGTGACGCGCGCCCGCGCCTGCGGCGGCGCGCCGTCCCGCTCCGCGGCGACGATCAGGAGGCTGACGCGCGGATCCGCGCTCATGTCGGCGGTGTGCGAAGCGAGCGCGCTGACGTGGACGACGAACCCGGCGGCGCCGGGCAGCAGGGCGAAGGGCACCATCGAGACCCAGGGCTCGCCGTCGTGGAGCGTCCCGAGCGCGGCGATCCGCTGGGTTTCGACGAGCTGGCGAAGCGCTTCGGCCTGCGCTGGAGTCACGGCGACAGTATAGATCCGACTGGCCCTGGTTGCGGCGGATGTCGTTCTGGGGAATGACACGAGACTCGAGGAGGGAGCCACGATGCGACTTGCACGGACGGGAAGCCGGATCTTCGGGATGGCGGCGGCGATGTCGATCTCCCTGGCGACCGGCGCGGCGGCCGCGGGCGAGAACCTCTACGCCGCGGCCAACGGCAGCTTCGACCGGGATATCGCCGGTTGGACCGAGGCGAGCTTCGGAACGGTGAGCCACGATGCCAAGGAGGGGGCCCTCGCCGGCTCCGGGCCGGAGAGCAGCTTCTCCGTGCCCGGTCCCTGCGTGGAAGCGGTGCCGGCCACCGTCTACACCGCGAGTGTCCGGGTGAAGTTGACCTCGGGCACGACCTACGTCTGCGGCTTCTCGGTCTTCCAGTACACGGATGCCGCCTGCGAGGAGGGCTCGAAGCCGCTTTTCGCCGAAGCGACCCTGGTCGAAGCCGACTGGCAGACGGTCACCGCTTCCGGCTCCAGCGCGGCCGGCACCCGTTCGCTGCGGCTCCTTCTCAACTGCAGCGGCGAGAAGGGTTTCGCCGTCCGCTTCGACGACGTCTCGTTGAGCGCACCGTAGCGCCGCGACGACCGACCGCGGGGACGGGTTCTGGCTCCCCCGTCCGTGGACCGCCGAGGCGCTCGAAGCGTCGCGCCTCGAGGCCCCGCCGGATTCGGTCAGCGGTCCCCGCGTTCGTCGCCGGCAGGGGCTGTCTCCTGCGGACGGCTCTCGCTCCGGTCGAGGCGTTCGCGGCGGCGCCGCCGGGCGCGGCGCACCAGGATCCAGAGCCCCCAGAGCAGGAGCACCCACGGCAGCGCGCTGGTGACGGCGTAGACCAGCGCCGCGAGCGACGTCGCCAGCACGCCGAGGGCGTTCTTCATCGCTTCGCGCAGCGGATCGAAGGCGTTCGGCCGGATCGCGGCGCCGGGCTCGAACAGCACGACGGTGATCGTCGACACCGCGATGCGCTGGTCGTAGTAGCGCTTTTCGCCCAGCATCCGCTCGATCTCGGTGACCACCCGCTCGAGCTCGCGCTCGACCTGGAGCAGGTCGGCGAGCGAGCCGCTCTGGCGGGCGAGCAGGGCTTCGAGCCGCTCCTGGGTCCGCCGCTTGACCTCGAGTCGGGTCTCGAGATCGGTGTAGGCCTTGGTGACGTCCTGGGTCGTGCTCGACTCGCTCCGGACCTTGCCGAGCTCGCGCAATACGGCGAGCGCGCCGTCGAAGCCGCCGGCGGGAACCTTGAGCGTCACCGTCCCGCTCTTCCGACCGTCGTGCCCCTGGCGCACCTCGCTGCCCGCGACCAGCGCTTTGCCAACCCCGGCCAGCTCGCCGATCCGCGCGATCGCCGCCTCGACGCTCGCGACTTCGATCTCGATGCGCCCGTCGCGGATCAGCTTCTGCTGCGACCAGAAGGCGTCGAGGGCGTCGCCCCGTCCCGACGGCGGCGCCGGCGCAGCCGTGGGCGCCGCGCTCGGCGCCGACTCGCTCGACTGCGCGCCACCGGCGAGGTAGCCCTGAGCCCGGAGCTGCGCGAACTCAGCTTCCGGTCCCTGAGCCGGAGGCACCATCTGCCGGCTCTCGAATTCGCCCGAGCTCCGCTCCTTGCGGGCGCAGCCGAAAACCGCCAGCACGAGCACGAGGCCGACGAGAACGCGATTCGAGCGCATGACTCTCCCTCCCGGAACTTCGGCCGCATCCTACCGGCGACCGCCCGCACCCCTTGGACCCCCGAAAGCGGGGACAGGCAACTTTCGAAGGAACACACAGGGACAGGTCGCTCGAGCGGGTCTGCACCGTCTCGTGTGGGTGGAGCGCCCACCCCAGGGGCGAGCGCGCGGAAGATGGAGAGAGCGAAGGCAGAGGCAAAGACGTTCCGTTGAAGGAAAAGACCGCTTCTACGAAGACTGGGGGTCCCCGCGCGCCTCGGACGGGTCCCACGGAGCGGGCGGCAGGGCATTGTTCTTCGACAGAACGTCTCTGTCTTGGCTGGATTCGGATCCGGAGGCCTCCAATGCCGGATTTCGGTCACCGGAGGTCCCACACGAACCGGCGTAGCGCCACCCACGTGACCTGTCCCTGAGGAGGCACAGGTGAACGGTCCCCGAGAGGCGGTCAGCGAGAAGTCGTGGATTCGCGGCGCTGGCGTTCGAGGTAGAGCCGCCGGAGCTCGGCGACCAGCCGGGCGTCGACCCGCCCCTTCGGGTTGCCCTCGAACTCCAGGCCGTTCGCCTTGCGGAAGGCGTCGACCGCGGCGATCGCCTCGTCGTCGTAGCGGGCGAACTGCTCCTCGAAGGCCGCCGCGCGCTCGCGCCAGGCGGCGATCTGCTCCTCGAAACGCTTCGGGTCGGTGGTCAGCAGCGCGCGGTCGGCGTCGAACTTCGGCGCCTCCGGGAACTCCTCGAGCTGGGGCCGCCAGAAGTCGAGCGCGTGCAGCATCCGCTTGAGCTCGACGACGTCGTCGCCGCGGACCTCGCCGAACTCGCGGTATCCGAGCCGCCGCGCGGTCGCATAGTAGATCCGCTTCATCTCGGCCACCGGCTCGGCGTGCTCGCCGACGTCGATCGCCAGCGAGACGAAATCGCCGCCGCGCCCGGGATCGCGCGGGTCGGCGATGCGGATCGCCGCGCTCTGCAGGTTCCCCCAGCGCCGGTCGCCGCCCTTCGCCTGCCCGGCCTCGAGCGCCAGGATCATCCGTTCGGCGAGCGGCCAGCCGCTCCCGTCGGTCGACTCGAAGTGCGCGGCGACCGCATCGACCACCTCGGCGCCGACCAGGATGTTGCCCTGCACGGTGTAGTTCTGCCCGGCGCGCGACCCGGACCAGGCGCCAGTGCCGGCGCCGGTGTGCGCGGCGGTCCGCCCCTGCATGTCGATCAGGCCGAGCTGGCGCCGGTCGCGTCCGGCGTCGGCGGCGAGCAGCTCCTCGAGCGCCGCCGCCGGCTCGCGCCCGGCCGCGAGCAGGTCGAGCCCGCGCGGCCCGTACTCGACCACCGTCCACGCCTGCGTCGCGACCGCGCCGACCCCCGCGCGCACCCAGGGCACCGCGCGCCCGACGAACGGCACGCGAGTCGTCACGGCGACGCCGGCCTCCCCGGTCGCCGGATCGATGGCGCAGATCGAGAACGTCGCCGCGACCGGCGCCGCCGCCGCCAGGAAGAGGACCACCCAACCCGCGATTCGTCGACCCATCTCATCCTCCCGTTCGAGGGACAGGTAAGTTAGAGCTCCTGTCACCCTATCCAAGCCGAGAGATCCGGTGACAGGATCCTCAACTACCCAAGATCCGGGGACAGGATCATTAACCATCCTGTCCCCGGATCTCCTCCCCGGATCTCCCTCGAGACTCGACTCCTCCCGGAACCCCCTCGACTCATGGCCCGCCCCGTCCTGCTCGGTTGCGAAGGAGTCTCCAAAGCCTTCGGCGCTCGCCCGCTGTTCTCCTCGATCACGCTCTCGCTGTGCGAGGGCGACCACGCCGCGCTGGTCGGGCCCAACGGCGCGGGCAAGTCGACGCTGCTCAAGATCCTCGCCGGGCTCGAGACGCCGGACGCGGGCACGGTCGCCGCGCGCAAGGGCGTGCGGGTCGGCTACGTGCCGCAGGACCCCGTCTTCTCCCCGGGCCAGACGGTCGAGCAGGTGGTCGAGGCGGCGCTCGCCGACGACGAGCGGCTCGAGGAGCACGAGCGGCACCACCGCGTCGCGCTCGCGCTCGGCCGCTCGGGCTTCCTCGATCGCGCGGCGCGTACCGAGACCCTCTCCGGCGGCTGGCGCAAGCGCCTGGCGATCGCCCGCGAGCTCGCCCGCGCGCCGGACGTCCTGCTGCTCGACGAGCCCACCAACCACCTCGACGTCGAGTCGATTCTCTGGCTCGAGCGCCTGCTGGCGAGCGATCCCAAGGCCTTCCTCGCGGTCAGCCACGATCGCTACTTCCTGCAGAACGTCGGCCGGCGGATGTTCGAGCTCGACCGCGCGCTCGCCGGCGGCCTGCTCGAGGTCGACGGCACCTACGCCGACCTGCTCGAGGCGAGCGACGCGCAGCTCGCCAACCAGGCGGCCTACGAGGAGACGCTCGCCAATCTGGTGCGACGCGAGGTCGAGTGGCTGCGGCACGGGCCGAAGGCGCGCACCACCAAGTCCAAGGCGCGCATCCAGAGCGCCGAGCGGCAGATCGGCGAGCTCGCCGAGAGCCGCGAGCGCTCGGGCTCACGCGACGCCGCCGTCGACCTCGCGCTCGACGGCACGGCGCGCAAGACCCGTCGCCTCTGGGAGTGCCGCGGACTCGGCAAGTCGCTCGGCGGCCGCACCATCGTCTCGGATCTCGACCTGCTGCTCGGCCCCGGGGTCCGGCTCGGCGTGCTCGGACCGAACGGCTCGGGCAAGACGACGCTGCTGCGGCTGATCGTCGGCGAGCTCGCTCCCGACGCCGGTGAGATCCTCACCGCCGACCGGCTGCGCGTCGCCTACTTCGAGCAGAACCGCGAGAGCCTCGACCCGTCCGTCTCGTTGGCGCGCGCGCTCGCGCCCGAGGGCGACAGCGTCCTCTACCGCGATCGCTCGCTGCACGTGGCGGCGTGGGCGAAGCGCTTCCTGTTCCGCCCGGAGCAGCTCGTCACGCCGGTCGGCCAGCTCTCCGGCGGCGAGAAGGCACGCATCGTCCTCGCACGGCTCATGCTCCGGCCCGCGGACCTGCTGGTGCTCGACGAGCCCACCAACGACCTCGACATCCCGACCCTGGAGGTGCTCGAGCAGGCGCTGCTCGAGTTCCCCGGCGCGCTGGTGCTGGTCACCCACGACCGCTACCTGCTCGATCGCGTGTCGACCCGGATCCTGGCGCTCGATGGCAGCGGCCGCGGCGTCGACTACGCCGACTACGCCCAGTGGGAGGACGACCCGGCCCGCGCGGCGCCGCCGAAGCGGAGCGAGACCCGCGCCGGCCCGGAGCCCGCGCAGCGGCCGAAGCCGAAGAAGCTCTCCTACCACGAGCAGCGCGAGTGGGACGGCATGGAGCAGTCGGTGCTGGCGGCCGAGGCCCGGCTCGAACAGGCGCGGCTGCGCTCGGAGGATCCCGGCATCGCCAGCGATCCGGTCGCCGCGAGCGAGCTGTTCGTCGCGCTCGCCGCCGCCGAGCAGGAGGTCGAGCGTCTCTACGAGCGCTGGGCCGAGCTCGAGTCGAAGACCCGCTGACGGCCGCGCCCCGGCTCCGGGTTTCGCCGCGATAGGCTCGATCGATGCCCCGGCCCGTCACCCGGATCCTCCCGCGCGAACAGGCGCTGCGCCTGTTGCTCGAGATCGTCGCCATCGTCTTCAGCGTGCTGTTCGCGCTGTTCGTCAACTCGTGGCGCGAGGACCGTGCCCTGGCCCGCACCGTCGAGCGGGTCGAAGAGACCATCCTCGAGGAGGTCTCCTACAACCGCGAGACCGTGGCGAAGCGAGTCGAGTATCACGAGACCCTGGCGCGCGAGATCCTCGAGGGCACCCGGCTACTGCGCCGGTGGACCTGGGAAGAACTGGGCACCTCGCGCGCCGAGATCGACCGACCGGAGAAGGTGAAGCGCATCCTGCAACGCCTGTCCGACGATCGCGGTCAGCCGTTCGACGCAGTCGTCCGCGCCGCGCCCGCCGCCGCCGGCGACGGGATCGCGTACCTGGTCGAGATCGACGGCACGCCGCTCAAGGTGCGCCTCTCCGAGCTCGGGCTCGACCTGCTGGGCAGCGGCAACGTGCAGCTCGACGCCGCCTGGATCCGCAACACGGCGTGGGACACCATGCAGGTGACCGGCGCGGCGCTCCATCTCGACTACGACCTCGTGGTCGAAGCCACCACCATCTACCACCTGCAGAAGAACTATCTCGAACTGGTCTCGACCGCCCTCGACCTGCTCTACGCCGCGAACATGGAGGCGGGCCCGCAGCGCTTCGCCGGCTTCGGCCAGATCGTCGGGGACATGGCGCGCACCGAGCGCACGCTGCTGCGGCGCTACGACGTCCTGCTCGGGCTGCTCGGCGCGCCGCCGGCCGAATCCGCGGACGCAGCGCCAACCGACAGGTAACGGCAGCCGCCGGTCTCCGGCAGGTTCCCGGTCAGTCCGCCAGCCAGGCCCGGACGCGCTCGCAGACCGCGCGGCGGGCGAGCAGGTCGAGGTGGCCGGTGCCGCGCGCGATCCACTGGCGCTCGGGCGCGATCGCGAGGTCGAACGCCGGATCGGGGTGGCGGCCGAGCGCGCTGTCGAGCGGCACCAGTCCGTCGCCGAGGATCTGCGCGCGCACTCCGGCGGCCGCCCGCCGCGTCGTCGCCGCGACCGCGCAACAGACGACGCCATCCGGCAGCGGCAGGGGCCGCCGGCGATCGCCGTGCGGCACGAAGCGATCGCGGCCCTGCCAGTCCTCCTCGACCACGTTGCCGTGGCGCAGGTCGGTGATCCCGGCGCTGCGCACGCTGCCCAGCCGGCCGAGCGGCCGGGCGAAGGGCACCGCGCCGAGGATCCGGTGCAGCCACTGCCCGCCGCGTTCCAGGGGCGCGCCGTGGTGCGGGGTACCGAGGAAGACGAGGTGCCGCAACCGCCGCGACCAGCCGGCTCCGGCGCTCCCGGCGTAGTGGACCGCGCCGCGCGCGACCAGGCCACCCATGCTGTGGCCGACGATCGCCAGCGACGCGACCGGCACCGGCCAGGCCGCGACCATCGCTTCGAGCGCCGCGGCCAGCTCCCGCGCGTTCGCCGACACGTGCCGGCCGCTGTTGTAGCGCACGTAGACCGGCGTCGCGCCGAGCGCCCGCGCCAGCGCCTCGCCGTGGTCGTGCCCGCGCCGGCGCCAGTGCAGGTCGCTGCGGCAGAGCCCGTGAACGAGCACCAGCACGCGGCTCGAGGCGTCCGGCACCGCCGCCGCCAGTGCCGCGGGCGAGAGCGTCAGGTCGCTGCCGCGGTGGCGCAGCCGCAACGGGATCGCGAGCGGGTTGCCGGTCGCTTCGAGGTGGTCGCCGACGACACCGTTCAGGGCCGCGACCAGGGACTCCCGTCGCGGCGAGGGCTGGCGGTCGCCGAGCGCCGGCTCGACCGCGGCGAGCCCGAAGTCGAGCCCGCGTCCGACCCGCCGGGCGACCCAGCGGACGCTGCGGTAGATCCAGCCGGTCAGGCCGCGCGTGCGCGCCGGCCGGGCGTCGCCGGCCGGCAACCACGGCCGCGCGATGCCGCGATGCATCGCCTCGACCAGGTCGGTGACTCCCACCGTCGCGTCGACCGCCAGCCGCGACAGCCCGCGCAAGTCGTAAGGATCCCGCAAGGGTGCGTTCATGGCTCTCACCGGCAGCCGACCTCCGCTTCCGGAAGCGCCAGCCTACCTCCGCGCCGAAGCATCCGGGGACGACCCGGTCCGGGACCCACCCGCCGGGGCTTCCCCTCGCGTCAGGCGTCCGATCGACGGCCCTCCCCCGCCTTGGCCGCGTACATCCGCTCGTCGGCGTGGGCCAGGGCCTGCTCGAGCGCGCCGGTGCCGACCTGCGCCAGGCCGAACGACGCGGTCGGGGTGAGCTCGCCCGAGGTCTCCCGCCAGGCCGCCACGATCTCGGTCGAGATCCGGTGCGCGGTGCGCAGGTCGACCTGACGCAGCACCAGCAGGAACTCGTCCCCGCCCATCCGCACCACGTGATCGTTGACCCGCAATCGCGAGCGCGCGGCGAGCACGAAGTCGACCAGCAGGCGGTCGCCGCGCAGGTGGCCGTGCTCGTCGTTGACCCGCTTGAAGTCGTCGAAGTCGACCAGGGCGACGACGTCGGTCGCCGCCAGCGAAAGCTGCTCGCAGAAGGCCCGGTTGCGGGCGCCGGTCAGCGGATCGGTCATCGCGGCGCGCGAGGCGCGCTCGAGGTCGGTGGCGACGCGGGTGAGCTGGACCGAGCTGCGGAAGCCGGCCGCCAGCGTGCCGGCGAGGATGCCGAACTGGAGCAGGAAGAGGTGGCCGCGCGAGAGCCCGACGTTGAACAGCACGTGCAGCGCCGAAGCA
Source organism: Acidobacteriota bacterium (assembly GCA_045862895.1). Lineage (GTDB taxonomy): Bacteria > Acidobacteriota > Thermoanaerobaculia > Multivoradales > JAGPDF01 > JACTMI01. The sequence goes on along the minus strand of BTUO01000002.1, from coordinate 597,101 downwards.
CCGAAGAAGACCCAGAGCACGACGTAGGCCGGCTCGAGCCGGCGCGCCGCGACGCCGACGCCGTAGAGGATCATCGGGATCGAAACCGCCGCCGCCCAACTGCTCGCGGTCTTGAGCGCGGGCAGGTCCGGCTGGACCAGGACCAGCAGCGTCAATCCTGCGGTCAGAACGCAAGCGGTCCCGCCGAATCGACGGCGGACGGCCGCGATGCGTTCGAGCCCGACCACCAGGCAGGCCACCGTCCAGTAGGCGCCGGCGAGCGAAACCTGTCGTCGCAACAGGTAAGCGCCGACGCTCCCCGCGCCGCCGCTCGGGTGGAAGTCGAGCATGTAAAGGGCCGCGCACAGCGACGACAGGCCGAGGACCAGGTACTCCGAGCGCTCGCGGCGGCGGCGCAGACCGTAGGTCAGCAGCAACAGCCCCACACCGAGGTTGAAGCCGGTGGCGAGCGCCACCATGTCGCCGTTGATCCAGGCGAGCAGGCCGGCGCGCCGGCCGCCGCTCGTCCACGAGGTCAGCACCGGCGCGGAGCGGATGCCCACGTCGTAGAGCCCGCCGAGCTCGATCTCGATCGCGCGCGGCCGACCCTGCGAGTCGTCGAGCGCCACTCGCTGCGGCTGCAGCCAGAAGTTGGCGGGACGCTCGAGGGCCCCCACTCGGTGCATCAGCACGCCGTCGACCCGCACCGCGAGCGCGTTGCCGGAGACTCGCGGCAGCACCAACAGCTCGGCGCCCGGGGGCGCCGTGCCGCAGAGCCGGATGGTCTTCGGCTCCCGCAGCACCTCGTAGAAGAGACCGATCGGCCGGGCTTCCGGCGTCCCGCACGGGCGCAGCGCGAGCTCGACGTCGTTCGGCCCGGGCGCGTGCAACCACCCGACGAGCAGCGCGAACGCCAGGTAACCGACCAGCCCGCCGAGGACCGCGATGGCTCGCACCGGGCGGGATTATCTCCGGAGCCGGCCTTCGAGCCGCTACCGATCCCGGAACCCCCGCCGGCCGACCCTGGAGAGGTCCGGCCTCGCCGGCGCTTGACGGCCCCCGGGTCCGGACCTACACTGCCGGACGGTTCCTCACATCGGGCGGTTTCGAAGGGGGTTTCGCATGTCGCACTCCCGATCGGCCTGGCACTGTTCCCTGCTCGTCGCGCTCGCCGCCGCGCCCGCCTCCGCCGACAATCTCGTCCCCGAGGGGCACTTCGACCTGCCGGCCGACGTCACCGTCTTCCTGCCCGACGGCGCCGACGCCCTGATCGCGTGGAACGGCGCGCTCGACGCCGACGACTGCGGCGTCGCTTCGGGCGCCGCCAACGTCACCAGCAACTCGACCTCCTTCGGCGACACCGTCAACTTCCGCGTCTGCATCGAGCCGGTGGCGCCGAACACGCTGTACCGCTTCGGCGGAGCCGCCTACTTCACGCCGCAGCCGCAGACCGCCGAGATCTGGTACGAGCTGCGGTTCCAGATCCAGGCCGGATGCGGCGAGGGACACGTCGACAACCACATCTCGCCGACCGCCCCGGCGTCGACCACCTTCGCCTGGCAGCGGGTCTCGACCACCGCGATGTCGCCGCCCGACGCGGTCGGCGCCATGCTCTCGATCTCCCTGTTCAAGCAGACCTCGAGCGGCTCGGTGTTCGGCACCGCCGACGCCGTCTTCCTGCGGCCGGCCGCCGAGATCTTCTTCGAGGGCTTCGAGACCGGCTCGAGCTGCCGCTGGTCGGCCTCCTCCACCTGAGGATCGACTCCGCCGGGGCCGGACAGCGGGAGCGCGGCCCCCGTCCTCGCCGGCCGTAACATCCGCCCGCTTCCCGCATCGTTCGGTCGGAGCGCCATCGCCCGCACCGGCCATGATCGACCTCGCCGACCTCTACCGCCGCTACGCACGCGACCTCCACCGCTTCGCCCTCTTCCTCTCGGGCGACCCGGCGGCGGCCGACGACCTGGTCGCGGAGACCTTCGTGCGGATCTGGGGCGCGCGTGAGCGCGTCGACCTGCCGACGGTGCGCGGCTACCTGTTCACGATCCTGCGCCACCTCTTCCTCGAGGAACGCCGCCGCGGCCGGCCGACCGAGCCGGTCGACGAGCACCTGGCGAGCGGCGAGCCCGACCCCGAGCGGCGCACCGTGGCGCGCGCCGAGCTCGCCGCGACGCTCGCGGCGCTCCAGCAACTCGCCGAGGTCGACCGCGCCGCCCTCCTGATGCGCGTCGAAGGGGGGCTCGCCTATCCCGAAATCGCCGCCGCGCTCGGCCTGACCGCGACCGCGGCCCGCGTCAAGGTCCATCGCGCCCGCGCCCGCCTCGGGGCGGCGCGGCGGTCCGCGTCCTTCGCTCTTCCCCCGCAGGAGGCCCTGCCATGAACCGCATCTCCCACGACGTCGTCCGCGATCTGTTTCTCCTGGTCGAAGCCGGCGAGGCGAGCGCCGACACCCGCGCCCTGGTCGAGGAGCGACTCGCCGCCGAGCCCGCGCTCGCCCGCGAGCTGCGCGCGACCGGCGGTGCCGGCGCATCGCCGCTGCCGGCGACGCCGCCGCCCGCCCCGGAAGCCGAGCGCGTCGCCCTCGAGCGCACGCGCAAGCTGGTCTCGCTGCGCACGCAGACCTTCGCGGTCGCGCTCTTCTTCACCCTGCTGCCGTTCTCGATCCTGGTTCGCGACGGCGAGATCGTCTTCTTCCTCGTGCGCGATGCCCCGACCATCGCCGCCATCTGGTGGCTGGTGGCGACGTTGATGTGGGGCATCCACCTGCGGATCCGGCGCGGACTGTCGGTCCCCGGGATGTGAACGGGCCGGCCCCGCCGGGCTCGCGCGCGGCGGGGCTCAGAGCAGGCGGGTCCCCCACGGGTTGTCGATCGCGATGCGCCAGGTGCCGCCGGCGTCCCGGCGCAGCACGTCGGCCGAACGGCCGGTCTCGCGCACGGTCTCGCCGCCCGGGTCGGCCGCCTCCATCGTCCACTCCGAGTGGTAGAGAGCCAGGTCCTCGCCGGCCAGCACGATCCGCGCGCTGGTGACGATCCGCGGCCGCGCCGCGAGCATCGCCGAGAGCGCGTCGCGGATCGCCTCGCGACCCACCACCACCGTGCCGGGCTCCGGCACGAAGACGGCGTCGGCGTCGTAGAGGCGCAGGGCCGCCTCGAGATCTCCGCGATTGACGGCCGCGACGAAGGCGGCGACGGCTTCCGAAGCGCGCTGATGATTGGCGGTCATGTCTTCTCCTCCAGAAATGGAGCCGGCATTCCATCGCCCCCCTCCTGCCAGCGTGCCGTCAGCAGCCTGCCGGGACGGTAGGATCGCCCGGCTCATGCACGGGAACTTCCGCCGGCGGCGCGGCACGCGACTCGCCTCGGCGCTGGCGCTGGCGCTCGTCGCGGCGCCGATCGGCGCCGCCGGAACTGCGCGCGACGCCGCCTTCGCCAGCTTCCGCCGCCCGGCGCTCCCCGAGGAGCTCCCTGCCCGGCTCACCACCGCCTTCGCCGAGGACCACGACGGCTTCCTCTGGATGGGCACCCAGCACGGGCTGGTCCGCTTCGACGGCGGCGATTACCGCCTGTTCACCAGCGACCCCGACGACCCGGCGACCCTCTCGGGCAGCTACGTGCGCGCGCTCGCCGTCGCCGACGACGGCCGGCTCTGGGTCGGCACCTTCGCCGGCGGCCTCTCGGTCTACGACGCGCGCAGCGAGCGCTTCACCCGCTACCGGCACGATCCGGCCGATCCCGCCAGCCTCGCCCACGACCGCGTCGAGGGGATCGCCCCCGACCGCGACGGGCGGATCTGGATCGCCACCTACGACGGCCTCGACCGGCTCGACCCGACGACCGGCGCGATCGAGCACTTCCGTCCGCGCCCCGGCGATCCGGCGAGCCTCGCCGACGCGCGCGTCCGCGGCGTGCTGGTCGACGCCGCGGGCACGCTCTGGGTCGGCAGCCGCGACGGCCTGCAGCGCCGCCCGGCCGGCGCCGCCGGATTCGAGCGCGTCGCCTCCGCGCCCGGTCGCCCCGGCTCGCTCGCCGGCCAGTTCGTCTCGCGCCTGTTCGCCGACCGCCGCGGCCGGCTCTGGATCGGCACCAACGACGACGGCGCCGCGCTGCTCGATCCTGACAGCGGTGAGCTGGTCCGCTTTCCGCCACCTGCCGGACCGGGCGGCGGCGCCGCCGCGCCGGGTGCCGCCGCGCGCCGGCTCTCGCACTTCTGGGTCTACGGCTTCGCCGAGCCGCGTCCCGACGAGATCTGGATCGCCACCTTCGGCGGCGGCGTCGACGTCGTCGACGGCGCGACCCTCGAGGTGGTCGCGCGCCTGCGCCACGAGCCGGCGCTGCCCTCGACCATCGCCGGCGACCGCGTCGGCGCGCTCCACGTCGACCGCGCGGGCCTGGTCTGGGTCGGCAGCTGGGGGCAGGGCATCGCCCGCCACGATCCGGCGACCCGCGCCTTCGTCCACCTGCGTCACTCGCCGTCGCGCCCGGACGGCCTGACCCACGACTCGGTGGTGCGTCCGCTCGCCCGCCGCGACGGCAGCTTCTGGTTCGGCACCAACGGCAACGGCATCGACGTGTTCGACGGCACGACCCTCGCGCGCGTCGCCGGCTTCCGGCCCGATCCGGGCGACCCGCGGGCGCTCTCGAGCGGCGAGATCACCTGCCTCGCCGAGGGTCCCGACGGCAGCGTCTGGGCGGCGACGCTCGACGGCAACCTCCACCGCCTTCGCCCCGCCGCCGCCGGCTTCGAGCGCACGACGCCGCACGACGGCCTCCCGGGCGGACCGATCCGCGCCCTCGCCTTCGGACCCGACGGCGCGCTCTGGGCCGGCGCCGCCGAGGGGCTGGCCCGCATCGACCCGTCCGGCGCCGCGCCGATCCGCACCTTCCGCCATCGCGCCGGCGCTGCCGGGAGCCTGCCCGGCGCCGCGGTCGAGGCGATCGCGTTCACCCCCGACGGCGCCATGTGGGTCGGCACCGACAGCGGACTGTCGGCCTGGGATCCGCTGTCGGGAACCGGCATCGCGATCCACGAGCGCGAGGGCGACCCCGGCGCGCTCCCGGACGACTGGGTTCCCGACCTGGCGGTGACGAGCGACGGCCGGCTCTGGGTCGCCACCGCCGGCGGCGCCGCCGTGCTCGCGTCCTGGGACGGCCGCGACGCCCGCTTCGAGCGGGTCGCCGAACGCACGGGGATCCCGCCCGGCCCGGTCGAGAACCTGATCGAGGACGCCGAGGGCCGGGTCTGGCTCGGACCGCACGTGCGCGTCGATCCGCGAAGCTGGACGGCGCAGACCTACTCCGCCGCCGACGGCGTCGACCCCGGCGGCTCCTTCATCGCCAGTCACGCGCGCGCCGCCGACGGCCGGCTCCTGTTCGGCTCGCCGCAGGGAGTGCTGATCGTCGACCCGGCGCGGCTCGAGCCCTGGACCTTCCGGCCGCCGCTGGTGGCGACGCGGCTGGCCGCCGGCGGCGTCGAGCTCGCCGGCGCCGCGCGCCGCGGCGAGGTGACGCTGCGCCCGCCCGCGCGCGACCTGCGACTCGACTTCGCCGCCCTCGACTGGAGCGCGCCCGAGCGCAACCTCTACCGCTACCGGCTCGACGGGCTCGATCGCGACTGGACCGCCACCGACGCCGCCCACCGCACGGCGGCCTACTCACGGCTGCCGCCCGGGCGCTACGTGCTGCGCGTCGCGGGCACCAACCGCGCTGGCACCTGGAGCCCGCACGAGCTGGCGCTCGCGGTCACCGTGCTGCCGGCTTTCCACGAGACGACCGCCTTCCGCGCGCTCGCCGCCATCGCGCTCGCCCTGCTCGCCTGGGGCGCGCACCGCCTGCGCATCCGCCGGCTCGAGGCGCGCGAGCGCGAGCTCGAGGGGGTGGTCGCCGCGCGCACCGCCGAGCTCGCCCAGCGTGGCCGCGAGCTCGAGGCGAAGAACGCCGAGCTCGAGGTCGCCTACGCGCGCATCGAGGAGGCGAGCCTCACCGACCCGCTGACCGGCCTCGCCAACCGGCGCTTCCTCGAGCAGGCGATCGGCGCCGACGTCGAAGCGGCCCTGCGCCGCCCCGAGGACGGCAGCCTGATCTTCCTGCTCGCCGACCTCGACCACTTCAAGCGGGTCAACGACGAGCACGGTCACGCCGGCGGCGACGCGGTGCTGGTCGCCATCGCCGCGCTGCTGCGCGCCAACGTGCGCGCGGCCGACCATCTGGTGCGCTGGGGCGGCGAGGAGCTGCTGATGGTGGCGCGCTTCGTCGATCCCGCGCGCGGCCCCGAGCTCGCCGAGAAGCTGCGTGCCACGGTCGCCGCGCACCGCTTCGTGCTGCCGAGCGGGGTCTCCCTGTCGCGCACCGTCTCGATCGGCTTCGCCGCCTTCCCGTTCTCGCCGTCCGAGCCGCGCGCGGCGGCCTGGGAGGCGGTGGTCGACGCCGCCGACGCCGCCCTCTACGCCGCCAAGCGCGCCGGCCGCGACGGCTGGGTCGGCGTCGCCCCCGCCGCGGACCGCCCGGTCGCGGCAGTGCTCGCCCGGCTCGCCGGCGACCCGGCCGCCGCCGTCGCCGCCGGCGACGTCGAGGTCGTCACCTCCTTCCCCACGACCGCCCTCACCTGGCAGTCCACCGAAACCCAGGACACGTAGCGGAAGATCCGGTGACAGGATCATCAACCAACCTGTCACCGGATCTCCGGATCTCCGGATCTCCAGGAGATGGCGCCGGCGGGCGGACGGCGGGGCTAGACTGCGCCGCGGCATGTCCGGGAGCGTCTCGCCTCGTTCGGCGCGCTGGGTGCGACGGCTCGCCCGCGCACTGCTCGCCCTGTTCTTCCGTCGGGTCGAGGTCTCCGGCGTCGAGCACCTGCCCGCCGACGGCGGCGGCCTGCTGATCGCCTGGCACCCGAACGGCCTGATCGACCCCGCCCTGCTGCTCGCGACCTTCCCCGGCCACGTCGTCTTCGGCGCCCGCCACGGCCTGTTCGCCTGGCCGCTGCTCGGCTCGCTGCTGCGCGCCTGCGCGGTGCCGATCCGCCGCCGCCAGGACCTCGGCACCGGCGACGCCGACGCCGCGCGCCGCAGCAACGACGCGAGTCTCGCGGCGCTCGGCGACGCGGTCACCGCCGGCTCCTGGGCCGTGCTCTTCCCGGAGGGCGACAGCCACGACGAGGCGCATCCGCTCGAGCTGCGCACCGGTGCCGCCCGGCTCCTGCTCGACGCGGCCGCACGCTCGACCGCCGCGCCGCCGCGGGTGGTTCCGGTCTCGCTCTCCTACGACCGCAAGCGCCTCTTCCGCTCGCGCGCCCTGGTCGTCTACCACCCGCCGCTCGAGCTCGGCGAGGAGCTCGGCGCCGCGAGCGCCGACGAGGACGCACGGCGGGCCGCGGTGCGCGCCCTGACCGACCGCTTCGCCCGCGCGCTCGACGCCGCCTCGCTGGCGACCGAGGACTGGTCCGAGCACTACGCCCTCGACCGCCTGCGCCGTATCTTCCGCGCCGAGCGCGCCGCGCACTCGGGCATCGACCCGGGCCCGAGCGACCTCGCCGAGCGCTGGCGCGGGCTCGAGCGGGTCTGGACCGCCTACCGCGCCCTGCGCGACGAGCGGCGCGACGAGGTGACGCACCTGCGCGCGCGCATCGAGGCCTACGACCGCGAGGTGCGCCGCCTCGGCCTCGAGGAGCACGAGCTCGACCGCGACCCGCCCGCGCCGCACGGCCGCCTGCTGGTGGTGCTCGCGCTGCAGCGGCTGGTGCTCGACGCGCTGCTGCCGCCGCTGCTGCTGGTCGGCCTGGTCGCCAACGCGCCGGCGGTGCTGCTGCTCGAGGGGGTCGTCCGCCTCGCGGCCCGGCGCAAGAAGGACCAGGCCTCGATCAAGCTGCTCGTCGGCGCGCTGCTGTTCCCCGCCGCCTGGCTCGCCTTCGCGTTGCTCGCCGCCTGGGGCGGCACGGCGGTCGCGCGGCTCTTCCCGAAGGTCCCCGACCTGCCGTGGGCGACCGGCGCCGCCGCCTTCCTGCTGTCAGCGGCCGGCGGCGTCCTGCTGCTCGTCTACGGCCGCCTGTCGCGCCACTGGGGGCGGGCGCTGCTGGTGCGCCTGCGCCGGCGCCTGAACCGCGCCCGCATCGAGCGCCTGCTCGCCGAGCGCGCCGCGATCCGCGCCGAAGCCGACCGGCTTTCGCAAGGGCTCCTGCTGCCCGGTCACGTCGCGCCGGGCGGCCGGATCCACGCGTACCCGGCGCCGGGTGGGGACCGCTAGCTCGCGGAGCCGCCGCCAGAAGTTGCCGCTCACGGCTCCCTGCAGCCACCGCGACTTGCCCGCCTCGCGGTACGCTTCGCGAGCCACGCGAGCTCCCTTGCGGTGAGACTGACCCGAGCCCGGGAGCGAGGAGAGACGGGATGAGCGAACTGGAAGCTCTGGCGCAGGGGTACGGGCAGTTCGGGTCGACGAGCGCGGTGATCGGCGGGCTCGCGTTCGCGGCGGCGACGGCGATCCTGGCGACCGGAGCCGGATCGACCGATCGCAGGACGCTGAGTCGGCCGGCGATCGTCACGGTCGGGGCGGCGATCGCGAGCGCGGCGAGCCTCGTCTTCGCCTCGGTCGCCTGGGCGTTCCTGAACGTTCAGGCGGTGCGCGCCACCGCCCAGGCGGCAATGCCCGACGCCAGCGTGCGGGCGCTCAACCGTCCCGCTTCGCTCGCCTTCATCCTCGGCTTCGCCCTGTTCTTCGTGGCCGTCGGATCCAGCGGCTGGATCGGCTCGCGCGCGCTCGGCACCTTCACGACCCTCGTCGCCGCCCTGGGGGGCGTCGGTGGCCTCCTGCTGATCCTCCGCTTCGCGACCTGACGCCGGGGCGCCGAGCCCGGCTCAGAGCCTGACGCCGAGCTCGAATCGAGAACCAGCCCCGCTCCGCTCAGTCGGTCGCGACCGGCAGGTCGAGCTCGACGCGGAACTGCCAGCGATCGCCGTCGGAGAGAAACTCCGCCGGGCTCTCGACCACCGCCGCGATCCGCCCGCCTTCGAGACGGAGGTCGCTGACCCGGAGCGATTCCGCGGGCAGGTCGCTCGGGAAGGTCGGGTTGGCCTCGGAGTGGAGGCCGAGTGCCTGGTAGATCTTGCCGCTCGCCCGCAGGTGGAGGGCGATCATCGCGCCGCCGTCGCCCCGCATCGCCGCCATGTCCCCCTCGGGACCGCCGGAGACCGGCTTCTCGGTGAGCAGGACGAAGGTCACCGGATCGTCGCCACCCATCGTCGTCGCGCTGGCGCGGCCGTACGCCAGCACGACCCTCGTGCCGTCGACCGTGACCTCGCCGCGAACCCCCTCCGCCGCCGCGACGAGCGCGGGCACCGTCGCCAGCAGCACCCACAGCCCGACGCTCCGCAGACGGGCCCTCCGCCTCGAACCTGCCACCTTCTCGAATCGCGCCTTCATGACTCCTCCTCTCCGGTCCGGGCAGCCGGGGCTCCGCGGACCGGTGGGTGGAGGACCGGTCCCTCGATCTCCGGGGTCTCGTTCTGCTCCAGAAACGTGACAGCAGTCCCGAGCGTGACATTCGCGGCGGCCCCTCGCGGACTCGGGAAAGCGCAACGTCCTACCTTCGAAGTCAGCGAACCATCGCTTCCCTTCCGTGAACCGAGTCGCCGGACGCTTCGTCCCGCGCTTCCCAACTTCGCGACACGGCTCGAGACAGCGAGCCAGCGCGCCATCCGAGACGCGCGATTGACAACCCGCGACGTGGCCGCCACACTTCGGGCGGACCACCCGACCGGCATTCGAACAGCCCGGGGAGGAATCGAGATCCGACCCGCTTCGCTCCGACGCCCCCGACATCCGCTTCGCAAGCTCGCCTGGGCCCTCGCGCTCGCGGCGGGGGGCGGGCTCGTCGCCGCGCTCGCCGCCGAGGCGCAGAGCCCTGCGGACGAAGGGGAGTTCCAGGTCAACACCACGACCACTGGAGTACAGACTCATGCGCGCGTCTCAGCCCAGCCCGGAGGAGGATTCGTGGTCGTCTGGGAGAGCGACGCTTCGGCCGGATCGGACACGAGCTCAACCAGCATCCAGATGCAGCGGCTGGACGCCGACGGCTCGCCGATCGGGGGAGAAGTCCAGGTAAACGATTTCACTCTCGGCTCTCAACTGCATCCGAGCGTCCACATCGACTCCGCCGGCCGATCGATCGTCACCTGGGTCAGCACCCGTTCCGCGACTCCCAGCAACGACATCGTCATCCATGCACGACGCTACGCCGCCGACGGCGCACCGATCGAAGAGTCGTTTCAGGTGAGCACCGAGCTCGCTGTGGTCGAAGACCGGCCCAAGGTCGCGAGTGATCGCGAGGGGAACCTCGTCGTGGTCTGGGAGGATTGCGACTGCCTGCTGAGCGCATCCCTCGCGCCGGCCCTTGGGCAGGAATCGGATCGCCGGATGCTCGCGCGTCGCTTCGACAGCACGACCGCTCCCCTCGGGCCGCCGTTCTCGGTCAATTCCTACACGACCGGGGCTCAGCTCCACGGAGATGTCGTCATGAACGCGAATGGCGAGTTCGTCGTCACCTGGATGAGTTTCGGATCATTCGGGACTGATTCGCACTCGTCGAGCATCCAGGTCCGGCGCTTCGATTCGAACGGCGTGCCCGGGGGCGACGAACTCCAGGTCAACACCTACACCACGGAGAGCCAAACCTCACCAGTAGCGGCTCGGGATGCCGAGGGCCGTCTGATCGTCGCTTGGACCAACTTCGTTTCCGGCACCCCCGAAGCCCCGCCGGGCATCCGGGTCCGTCGGTTCGACGCCGCTGGCGAGCCGCTCGGCGACGAGTTCCAGGTCAATGTCCGGACTTCCGGCAGGCAGAGCCGCGTTGCCGTCGCAGCAGGCGAGGTCGGGTTTCTCGTGCTCTGGGAGAGCCTGGGTTCTTCCAGCGCGGACGACAGTGAATGGGGAATCCAGGGACGCTACTTCGGCGCTGACGGCGTCCCGCTGGGCGGCGATTTCCAGATCAACAGCTTCACGACGGGAAACCAGGTTGGCCCCGCTGTCGCCATGGACGACTCGGGCAACATCCTCGCAGTCTGGTCCGACACTGAAACCGACGGCGACCGGGCCGGCATCCGCGCGCGGCTCTTCCGCCCGGTCTTTCTCGACGGCTTCGAGTCGGGCAGCACTCAGCGCTGGAGCCGGGTCGTGGCGCCGTCATCGGGAGAGGGACAGGTCGCTTTCGGGGACAGCCAGCAACAGTCACCTGTCCCCGGACGTGAAGACTGACGGCGACCTCGCGGGTCGGTCGGTTTGACCGGCGCTCGGCGCCCCTCGTCGAAGGAACGTGAGCGCGACGCGCCTCTGGTCGCGCCCGCGAGCTCGAGCGACATCGAGGATGCGGGATTGACAATCCGCGGCGCGGCCGCCACACTGCGCGCGGACCGCCCGATCTGCGTACGTAAGACCTCCGGAGGAAGAGAGATCCGCCCCGACTCGAATCGACGCTTGCGACTCGCGCTTCCCGAGCTCGCTTCGATCCTCACGATCGCGGCCGGCGGCGCTCTCGTGGCCGCGGCCGCCGCCGAGTCGCAGTCCCCTGCGGACGGAGAGGAGTTCGTGGTCAACACCACGACGACCGGATGGCAGACGGAACCGGCGGTCGTCGTGGGGCCACAGGGGGAGTTCGCGGTCGTCTGGACGAGCAGCGAATCGGCGGGGACTGACACCAGCTACCACTCCATTCAGCTCCAGAGATTCTCCCCGAACGGAACGCCCGTCGGTCCGGAAGTCCAGGTCAACAACCACACGTTCCTCGAGCAGTTCGACGCCAGTACGTCCATCGACGGTACGGGCCGGATGATCGTAGCGTGGTCGAGCCGCAGTTCGCCGGGGCCGGCGATCGGCGGCTTGAGCATTCAAGCTCGTCGTTTCGCCGCCGAGGGCGAACCGCTCGGCGGTCAGTTCCAGGTCAACACCGGCACATCGGGTGGACAAGTCGGGACTACCGTGAGCTCCGATGCGAGCGGCAACTTCGTGGTCACCTGGAACAGCTGTTACGCCTGCGGTGGTGGCAGTCTCCTTCCGAAGACCGCCGGGTCGTACCTGAGCCATCGAGCCCACGCGCAGCTCTACGATTCGACGGCCACGCCGGTCGGCGAGCAGTTTCGGATCGACGACGACCCGATCGCGAACTCGTTCTCCGAAGATGTGGCGTGGAGACCCTCGGGAGGCTTCCTGGTGGTCTGGGGAGGCGACGGCGATTCCAGCGGCGACTCGGACACCTGGAACGCCCGGGGACAGCGCTACGCGCCGGACGGTACGCCCGAGGGAGCCGCATTCCAGGTCAACTCGTACACCACTGGCGCCCAGGGAGACGCCTCCATCGCCTACACCTCGACGGACAGTTTCGTGGTCGTGTGGTCGAGCGAAGGCTCCGACGGCGACGACCAGGACGAGACCAGCATTCAGCTGCGGCGATTCGACGACGCCGGTTTGCCGCTGGGCGACGAGTTCCAGGTGAACGAGTTCACTTCCGGCGCGCAGGGGAGCCCGGATGTAGCGGCGGACGGCGACGGCGGGTTCCTCGTCATCTGGCAGAGCTGGGGTTCGTTCGGCTCGGACGACAGTGGCTTCAGTATTCAAGGGCGGCACTTCGGCGCCAACGGTGAGCCACTGGGTGGCCAGTTCCAGCTCAATACCTTCACGACCGGCCCACAGACCCTACCCTCGGTCGCCACGGACGCGTCGGGAAACTTCCTCGTTGCCTGGCAGAGCGAAGGCTCCGACGGCGACCAGACCGGCATCCGGGCGCGCTTCTACCTCGTCATCTTCAACGACGGATTCGAGACTCGCGGCACCGCGCGCTGGAGTTCGACTACCCCGTAGTCAGCAAGCCGAGTCAGAGGAGCCGGCAGGTCGTTCTACCGTCCGCTCCGCTGTCAGTGGTGTGACGCCGTGCGGTAGTGCCGCGCCAGCAGGTCCTCACCCTCGCCCCACTCCCCGTCGAGATCGCGCCAGACCGAGTGTACGTGGTTGGCGCCGTCCTGGGTGTTGTCGTACTCGACGAGAAACGTCCGACCGACGACGCGGTAGTAGTGCCCTTCGCCCGGTTCGAGGCCGCCCATCCAGGCGAGGCGCAGCTCGTCGACCTCGGCGTCGAAGCGGGCCATCCTCTCGGTAGCGACCACCTCGGGAGCGATGCCGGCATACTCGGCGACGAGCGCACGCAGCGCCGCTCGCTCCGGAGCGGTGAGCTCGCTCCAGGCGATGCCGCGCCGGTCGTCGATCCGCGGCCGGCGCGAGTTGCCGGAGAGGATGTCGGACGGCGCCCGCGCGTCGATCACCGCCCGCGCGCGCCGCGCCGAATCGAGACCTGCGACCAGCGCGCGCGCCCGGTCCTCCTCCGCGCCGAGCACGCGCAAGCCGAGGCGCGGGCCGCTCGCGACCTCGGCCGGATTGGCCCCGAGGAACTGGGGCGACGCCGACACGATCCGCCCGTCGACGACCGTCCAGTGCAGGGAGACATGGTGCCCCTCGAAGCGCCACCCCCACGCCCCGCGCGCCGCGGGCTCGCCGAAGACGGCGAAGTAGTAGCGGCCCGGATCGCGGAAGGCGCTGCGGCCGCTGCGTTCGTAGAGGACCCCCTCGAGCGCCAGGACTCCCTCGACCTTCTCGAGCCCGCGCGGCGAGAGGCTGGCCGCGAGCAGTCTCATGGCGGAGGATCGAGCCTCGGCACCCATCGCGCCCAGCGCCACCCCCGCCCGCCGCCGCGGCACGTAGTGCCAGTCGAACCGCTCCGGCGCCGCGAACGAGAGCCGTACTTCGCGCCGCGCCTCGGGCGCGAGCCGCTCGACCAGCGCGACCGCCGCCGCGGCCGGCGACGTCGCCGCTCCAGCCTCGGACGCCACGAGCGGCGCGGCGAGAACCGTCATCGCGAGTCCGGCGATCGTCGGGACCCTGGCCATCGGTGTCGCACCCCCCGACCCGCTCGCAGGATACGGGATTCGTTGCGGACACGGGACTCGCTTCAGCCGAGTCGTTCCGATCCTCCCAGGAACGACCTCGGGGTGCGCCCCCTCGCCCCGGCATGCCGGAGGACCTTCGCGTCCCCCGACACCAGCAGTGCCGTCGGCGCCGTCGCCAGCAGATCGAAGAGGTGGAGGTCCCCCGCGGGTCCGCTCGCGCCCGTGGTCGGTGCGCGGATCACCGCGTTCGCCGCGAGCCGGATCAGGATCTCGTCGACCTCGGCGGGGGCGAGCCCGTGCGCTCTCGCGATCGCCGGCCGCAGCAGCACGGCGCGGTACTCGGCGAGCAGCGCCTCGGAGAGCAGGAAGCGCAGCGAGCCGCCGAGCATCGAGTCGAGAATGCGGGCGGTCGGCGCTCTCGGCTCGCGGGTCAGCAGTCCCGCGACGACGACATTGGTATCGACGACGAGGAGCGCGGCGGTCACCGGCGCGCGGCGCGGGTCTCCCGCACCGCCAGTGCCGTCCCTTTCGCGTCGGAGAGATTCGCGTGGCGGCGGGCGCGCGCCACGAGCTCCTCGGCCGCCGCCCGCGGCTTGATGCCGTAGGCGACCACGCTCTCGGCGACCAGCTCGCCGATCGTCTTGCCGCGCGCGGCCGCGGACTCCTTGAGCGCGCGATGGAGCTCGTCGGGCAGGTTCAGAGTCAGCCGGCTCATGGAGACAGCCTAGCAGCCGAGCACCGAAGCATCAATGTGCCGACCCGCCGAGACGGAGATCCGGAGATCCGGGGACAGGATGGTTAATGAACCTGTCACCGGATCTCGGCGAGGTGAAGGCGGCCGGCGAATGAGATCCGGAGATCCGGTGACAGGAAGGTTAACCATCCTGTCCCCGGATCTCGTCCCCGGATCTGCCCGGGTCGGGCCGGGGCCGGCGCGGGGCCGTTCGCCCGCCCTACCAGGCGTTCGTACTCCCGCTCTCGAAGCCGTCGGCGAAGATGTAGGCGTTGTCGAGGCGCGCCACGAACATCCCCTGCGGGTCGCCGAAGTTGGCCTCGCCGAACAGCACCGGCCTGCCGGCGGCGAGGTCGATCCCCCAGGCGGCGTCGGTGCCGCCCGGCGACGCCTCGAACGAGAAGTAGGTCAGCGGATCGGGCTCGGCGCCGCTGCCGAAGGTCGGATCGACCGCCGGCCCGCCGCTCGGCGGCACCAGCACGCGCAGCGCGAAGATGTCGAAGTCGCCGTCGAAGCCGTTCGACCAGCCGGCGACGACGAGCTTGCGGTCGCCCTGCAGCGCCGCGCAGGTCACCGCCGCGAGATCGCCGGCGCTGGCGAAGCTCGAGCCGTGCAGCGAGAGGTCCAGTCGCGAGACGAAGATGCGCCGCTCGGGGCCGTCGTCGACGGTGCCGGCGAAGAGGACGTCGCCGTTGGCGGCCGCCGCCATCGCGCCGACCTGCTCGGCCGCGCCCGAGGTCAGGCCGACCCGCCACCAACCGTCGGAGTCGAGCGTCGAATCGAGGGCGCCGTCGGGCAGCAGCCGGCCGATCACCCAGTCGGCGTCCGCCGACAGCGAATCGAGGTTGGCGCCGAACACGATCCGGCGCTGGCGGTCGACGACGAAGTCGGCCAGCTGCTGGGTCTCGTCGGCGAAGTCGAGGCTGGTCCAGCCGTCGCCGTCGAAGCTCGTGTCCAGCGCCCCGCCACCGGTCAGGCGCAGCACGAGGGTATCCGCGAAGTCGCCGCCCGCGCCGCCGAGCTCGCGGTTGCCCGCGACGACCAGCCGCTCGACCGGAAAGGTCAGGACGTAGACGGTCTGTGTGCGCACCTTGAGCGCGCTGACGTCCTCGGGAAGGTCGAAGGTGAAGTAGCCGTCGCCGGAGAAGTCGGGGTCGAGAGTGCAGTCGGGATAGAGGTAGCGGACGACGAAGATCACGTCGCCGAAGCCCGGGAAGGTCGCCGTGCCGACCAGCACGAGCCGCCCCTCGGCGTCGAACAGGGCGTCGCGGTAGCGCGCCTCGGTGGCGAGCGGCGGCGTGAAGTCGCAGTTCGTCGCCGCCTGGAGATCGTCCGGCACCTGCCGCCAGCGCACTTCGGCGCCGTTCAGTCGCATCAGCGCCACCGCCATGCCGTCGGGGTCGACCAGCCCGCCGTCGGCGACGATGCCGCCGCCCACGAACCCGATCCGCCCGTTCGGAGGATAGAAGTGCTCGGTGTCGAGCTCGCCGTCGATCGCCGCGACCGGAGCCGCGAGCGCGACCGCGAAGGTCACCAGCAGGATCCCGCACGGCTTCCAGCGCATCGGAGTGCCTCCCTCGGGGGCGAGAGGCGCCCCGACATCTCCTAATCGCCGTTTCGCCGCCTCAGGGGTCAGCCCGCACCCGCCGGTGCTAGCGTGCCCCCGCCGCGGACCCGCCCTTCCGCTCGGTCCCGGCGGAGAGACCATGCGCCCGACCCGATCCTTCCCGCACTTCCCCGCCGCGCTCGCCTTCGCCGCCGCCGCGCTCGCCCCGACCGGCGCTCCGGTCGCGGCGGACGACTTCGCCGACGTCCGGCGCGAGGTCGCCGCCCGCCACGACGCGGCGGTCGAGCGGCTGCGCGCCTGGATCGCGCTGCCGTCGATCGCCGCCGAGAATCTCAACGCCGAGGCCGGCGCCGAGCGCATGGCCGAGCTCGCGCGCGCGGCCGGCTTCCAGCGCGTCGAGATCGTTCCGACCTCGGGCAAGCCGGGCGTCTTCGCCACGCTCGACGCCGGCGCCGCGAAGACCGTCGGCCTCTACTTCATGCTCGACGTCAAGCAGTTCGACCCGGCGGAGTGGTCGTCGCCGCCGCTCGAAGGCCGCCTGGTCGACAAGCCCGGCCTCGGCCGCGTGATGATGGGCCGCGGCGCGGTCAACCAGAAGGGGCCGCAGATGGCGCTGCTCGCCGCGCTCGAGGCGATCCGCGCCGCCGGCCGCGAGCACCCGGTCAATCTCGTTCTCGTCGCCGAGGGCGAGGAGGAGATCGGCTCGCCGCACATCGCCGAGATCGTCCGCCGTCCGGACGTCGCCGCCGCGCTCGCCGGCTCGGTCGGCGTCTTCATGCCGTCGGCGTCGCAGGACCTCGAAGGGCTGGTCACCGTGAGCCTCGGCGCCAAGGGGGTGGTCGAGCTCGAGCTGGTCGCGAGCGGCGAGGCCTGGGGGCGCGGTCCGTCGAAGGACGTCCACTCCTCGCTCAAGGCGATGGTCGACAGCCCGGCCTGGCGGCTGGTCAAGGCGCTCGACACGCTGGTGTCGGAGGACGGCAACACGATCACCATCGACGGCTACCCGCAGCCGCGCCCGATCTCGCCCGAGGAGAAGGCGATGCTCGCGGTGGCGGCGGCGCGCCGCGACGAGGCGAAGATGAAGAAGCTGTTCGGCGTCGAGCACTGGATCGACGACCTGCCCTGGCTCGCGGCCAACGAGCGGCTGGTGTCGCAGCCGACGGTCAACATCCAGGGGCTGGTCGGCGGCTACACCGGGCCCGGCGGCAAGACCATCCTCCCCCACCGCGCGACGGCGAAGATCGACCTGCGCCTGGTGCCGGACATGACGATGGACGCCGCGGTCGCCGCACTGCGCGCGCACCTGGCGAGCCGCGGCTTCGGCGACATCGAAGTCAACGTCACCGGCGGCTACGACCCGACCTCGACCGCGCTCGCGGCGCCGCTGATCCAGGCGCAGATCGCGGTGCTCGAGCGCGCCGGTCTCGAGCCCCTGGTCTGGCCGCGCAACGCCGGCTCGTACCCCGGCTTCGTCTTCACCAGCGCGCCGCTTTCCCTGCCCTCCGGCCACTTCGGCCTCGGCCACGGCAGCGGCGCCCACGCGCCCGACGAGTACTTCCTGATCGACTCGACGAACCCCGCCGTCCAGGGCTTCGACGGCGCGGTGATGTCGTACGTCGAGTACCTCTACGAGCTCGCGAAGTAGCCCCGAAACCCCGGGGGACCACTCCGAGCTATCCCGAGTGGTTCCGGTGGTCGCCGCCCGCGAGCTGGGGCACGACCCAGCGCGAATTCACGATCGAGTGCCTGGCGCTCCGCAACTGGGCGCTCGAGCGGATCGAGGTGGTCTGGATCCGGTGAGCGGATCGCGAATCGGCCGGCACCCCTCGGGCAGAGTGCGGCGGGACTAGGGCGCGCGCTCGCGCCGGGTTGACCCACCTGCCCGGAGGGAATAGGTTCCGGCGAGATCCTTCACCGCCACGAAACGCCAGGAGGTGAAACATGCCACACCGGTGCCGTCGTCTCGCCGTCGTGGTCGCCCTGACGCTCGGCCCGGCGGCCGCCGGAGCGCCCGCCCAGCTGGTCGGGCCCGAGCTCCTGGTCAACGAGCAGACCGCCTTCGACCAGCGCCAGCCGGCGGTGGCGGTCGATGGCAGCGGAGGCTTCGTCGTGACCTGGCAGGGCCGCGAGACCGTTCTCGCACCGCTCGAGGTCCTCGCGCGTCGATTCGGTCCGGACGGAGTGCCCCTGGGCGGAGAGTTCACGGTCAACTTCGACACGCCGGAGAGCGACTTCCGACCGGCGATCGCCGCCAACGCTGCCGGCGAGTTCGTGGTGAGCTGGACCCGGGCCGAGTACTCCTACGCGATGAGGGAGACCCACGCCCGCTTCTTCTCCGCGACCGGCGAGCCCTCCCCCTACGAGCACATCCTCGCCTTTCAGACCTCCACGACCCTCACGTCGAAAGCCACCGCCGATGGCGTCGGCAACTTCGTCCTGGTCTGGAACGACCTCGCAGCGGACCGGATGGCCGTCTTCGCGCAGCGCTTCGACTCCTCCGGCAAGGGCCTGTCGAGCTCGTTCCAGGTCAACCAGCACGCCGACTCCTGGGCCCAGTACCCCGATGTCGCCGCGGACGCGTCCGGCAACTTCGTCGTGGTCTGGTCCGAGTCGCTCCAGCAGATCTGGGCCCGGCGCTTCGACGCCATGGGCCAACCCCTGGGCGACGACTTTCGCGTCGATACCGTGCCGCCCGCCGCGGCCCGGCGGCCCGAGGTCGCCATGACGGGCGCGGGCGAGTTCCTGGTCGTCTGGCACGGCCCGCCGCCACCCAGCCCGGCGATCGACGTCCGCGGTCAGTTCTTCGACGCCTCCGGCGCTCGGGTCGGTCCCGAGCTCGCGCTGAACGCCTACACTCCGGGATCGCAGGGCGATGCGAGCGTCGCGGTGACGGACACGAACGAGTTCCTCGTGACCTGGACCTCCCCGGACCAGGACGGCTCCGGTCGGGGCATCTTCGGCCGCCGCTTCGACGTGTTCGGGAACCCGATCGGACCGGAGCTCCGCATCAACACCTACACGACGGCCGATCAGGGGTTCTCCAACGTCGCCGCCGGCCCCGGCGGCGTCTTCGTCGCGACCTGGGAGAGCGAGGGGCAGGACGGCCAGGGCTACGGTGTCTTCGCCCAACGGCTGGCCGTGGTCGTCTTCCGGAGCGACTTCGAATCCGGCGACACCTGCGATTGGAGCGCGAGCAGCGGCGGCGGCTGTCCGTAGCGGCCGTTCGGCGACCGGCAGCCGGCCGCCTCCCGACGCGCTAGAGTCGCCGCGAATCTCCGGAGGGAGGCGAGCGATGAGCGATCCGGGCGGCACGGCCGCGGCGGCGACCAAGGACCGTTCGACGGGGCTGGTTCTCTTCGGGCTGCTCCAGCTCGCGATCGGGCTCTTCGCGCTGGCGATGGCGGGGCTGTCCCTGGTCGCGTCGGCCCTCGCACCGGCCGGGGTCCCCGCCCAGAGCGGGCGCCAGATCGCGTTCGGGATCGCCTTCTACCTGGTGGTCGCGGCGCTCTTCGTCACCCTCGGCATCGGCTCGCTGCTCGCCCGGCGCTGGGCGCGGGCGTTGATGCTGGTGGTCTCCTGGTTCTGGCTCGTCTTCGGGGTGCTGTCGCTGGTGGCGATCGTCTTCCTGTTCCCGATGATGCAGGAGACGACCGGCAAGGCCCTCGATCAGGCCGCGGCGCAGCGCCCGTCCGCGGGCCCGGGGCCGGACCCGGCGCTGGTGGGCGCCTTCGCGCTCGGCTGCGCGGTGGCCTCGATCGTGCTCTTCGGCATCGCCCTGCCCGCGCTCTTCGTCCTGTTCTACCGCAGCCCGCACGTGCGCTCGACCTGCGCGGCGCGCGACCCACGACCGCGCTGGACCGACCGCCTCCCCCTGCCGGTGCTCTCGCTCGTCCTGCTCCACGGTTTCGGCGTGCTGACCATCCTCGGCAGCGTCCTGGGCTACGGCGCGTTCGCCATCTTCGGCCGCGTGGTGAGCGGCGCGGGGGCCTGGCTCCTGGCCGCCGTGCTCACCGCCGCC
Organism: Acidobacteriota bacterium; assembly: GCA_045862895.1. GTDB lineage: Bacteria > Acidobacteriota > Thermoanaerobaculia > Multivoradales > JAGPDF01 > JACTMI01. Next base: position 576,886 of record BTUO01000002.1, on the reverse strand, counting down.
CTGGCGCTCGCCGTGGCGTGGTCCTGGCGTCTGGACGTGCGGGGCTGGTGGCTGGCCGTCGCCCTGTGGGCGTTCGGACTCGCCTCGGCGGTGGGGACGGTGCTGCATCCGCTCGACTGGAACGAGCTCTACCGCGCCATGGGGATGGACCCGAGCGTCTACGCGCAGCTCGACCTCGGAGCCTGGAGCCGCCAGTTCTCCTGGCTTTCGCTGGCCGCGCTGGTGCCCTGGCTCGCCTACCTGCTCTGGGTCCGGCGCTTCTTCGCCCGGCCCGCGCCGGCCGCGCCGCTCGCCCCGGGGCTCTGAGCCGGTCCGACGCCCCTTCGACCACGAACCGATCCGCCGGCTCCGCCACGCCGAGGCGATCGAACCTCTCTTCGGGCTCAGGGCTGGCGCCGCTTCGTCGGCCCCGCAAACCGGAGCCGCAGCTCGCGGCCGAGGAAGGCGGCGTAACGCGCGGCCTGGCGTTCGATCGCCTCGACCACCTCGGCGCGCGGCGCCTCCCAGAGCTCGACGCCGACGCGCACGTCCGCCGGGCCGAGCTCGCGCCGCCAGCAGCCGTGCGCCCGGCCGTCGACCAGCACGAGCGGGCGGCCGAGCAGCTCCAGCCGGCGCTCGTCGTGATCCGGCAGGTGCCCGAGCGCCGCGCTGCGATCGCGATAGCCGACGAGGTATTCGTCCCACGGCGGCAGCAGCTCGACCGCGGGCCCCCGCGTCCGGCGCCGCGCGGGGGTCGTCTCGGCCGCCTGGTAGCGCGCCACTTCGCCGCGCGTCTCGCACCGCAGCCGCGCGCCCGCGATCTCGATCGCCCGCTTCGCCTCGACCATCCGCAGCCCCGTCCACCAGGCGAAGTCGGCGAGCGTCGCCGGGCCGTGGCCGCGGAAATAGGTCTCGGCGAGCCGGGCGAGGGCCTCGTCGTCGTCGAGCTCGGCGTCGCGCGCGGCGGGAATCCACTCGTCGAGCAGGACGAAGGTCGGCTGCTTGCCCGCGCGCGCTCCGAAGCAGAGCCGTCCGCCCAGGGCGAGGCCCGCGAGCAGGTGGATCCCGCGCTGGCCGCCGGTCGCGATCCCGCCGCGCTCGAGCTCGGCGTACGCCGCGGGCCGGGTGAGGGACCGGCCGCCTTCGAGCGCGCGCGTCAGGATGCCGTCGGCTCGGGCGTAGCTCTGCGGGTCGAGGCCGAGCTGGCGATCGCGCCAGCCGAGCCCGGCGGCGACGCGTGGCGCGAGCAAGCGGAGCATCCAGCGCAGGTCCTCGGCCGGCACGAAGTGCAGTGTCCCGCGCATCGGCCAGCTTCGGACGATCGCGCGCGCGGCGATCGCGGCCTCGACCTCGGCGTCGGAGATCGCGGCGCCGGCGAGGCGCAGGCCGATGGCCCAGACGCCGCCGGCGAAATCCTGGGCCTGGACGGCGCCCAGCCAACGGACGAGCGCCGCCGGCCCCTCGGCCTCACCGCGCCCGAGACGCTGGTTGGCGAGTCGGGTCCGGAGGAGCGTCGATTCGGAGTCGCTGCGCGCCTTCACGGTGCGTCCTCGAGCCCTCCCCGGTCGCTGCCGTCGTCGACCATCGCGCGGGAGCCTAGCGAAAGCTCCGCGACGCGCGCGGCCGGCGCTATTCTCGGCCCGATGCCGCGCATCCCGCCGCTCGTCCGGACGATCCTGGTGCTGACGGCCGGTGTCTCGGTCGCGCTCTACGGGCTGGCCGCGACGGACCCGGACGACCAGCCCGATCCTTGGACGCGGATCTCGCCGGACTCGACCCGCGGCTGCCCCGGCCTCGACCGCCACGTCGCCATGTGGAGCAAGTGGCTCGAGATTCCGCCGTGGAAGATCGAAGCCGAATGCGGCATGCCGCTCGCCTACTTCCGCGACAATCTCGGCCTTTCGGCGAACAAGCCGGAGCGCGGCGAGGCGACGATCTGGGTTCGCGACGGTCTCACCTGGATTCGACAGCACTACGTCGTCGTCCACGAGCTCGTGCACATCGGCATCGCCGCGGGCCGCTGGAAGGTCCCCGCCGGACGCGACGAAGAGGACTACGTGCAGGAGCTCGCGGACGATCTCTTTCGCGAAACACTCCGCTAACGCCGGCCCGTCAACGCGCGGCCGGAGGCTCTTCCGGCGCCGCTGGCGTCGCGGCGGCCGGCGCCGATGCGCCGCCCATCCGCCAGAGCACCACCGCCCAGAAGATCCAGAACCCGAGCGAGAACAGGTCGCCGCCGGCGCGCCAGCGTTCGTCCGGACCCCTCGCGATCGCGCTGAGGGTGAAGAACGGGACCGCGAAGAACAGGTTGGCGACCGCCACGATCCGCAGCCCGAGCGGCCGCACGCCGAGCCGCCGGCTGCGCCGCCAGATCCACCCGCCGAAGAACGCCGACAACGCGGCGGCGCCGACGAGGAAGGCCACCCACCAGGTGATGTCCACCTCGCGCACCGCGCCGGCCACGACCGCCACCCCCACCCCGAACGCGGCCATCGCAGCCCCGGCGAGCAGCAGCATCGCGCAGCTCCGGTCGAGCTGGAAGTTTTCGACGCCGCCGCGCAGGGCGGTCCAGAGCGGGAGCTCTTGAGCCGCCAGCTTCGGACCGCTCGAATTCGCCGCATCCCGGAAGGTCACGAGCAGAGTCTCCCTTTCACCGCGGCAAATCGTCCCTCGGCTCCGCGCCGGCGGTCGGGCTCGGCTCGCCCGGAGGCGGCGCGGTCGCTCCCGGGTCGTCCGGGTCGGGACCGCCGGGCCACGCATCGCCGTGCATCAGGCTCGACGACTTCGCCGGCCACCGCATGAAGAAGCCGTCCGCCCAGACGATGTCCTGGTCGGCATCCTCCGGATCGAACGACCCGACGGTGTAGCAGTCGCCGTCGAAGACGCCGTCGCGACCGGGACTTCGGATCACGACGACCGACTCCGCGTAGAGCTCGTCGCGTCGGAGGTAGACCTCGAGCGGCTCGTCCCATCCGTCCCGTGCCGGGACCGTCTGCATGTAGAAGAACGTGTTCGAGGGGTGGAGCAGCGCCTCGACTTCGGACTCGTCCAGCCGCACGTCGAGCGGAGGCATTCGGAAGGCGACGGTCGCCTTCGTGGACTTCTCGTCGGATCTCGCCTCGGCGCCGGCCGGCGGCTCGCCGGGAGCGCAGGGCTCCTGGGTCTCGGCCGCTTCTCTCGCGGCCAGGGCGTCGTCCATCTCGTCCGTCCACTGATCGGTGATCCAGGACAGGAGCGCGACGCCCAGAAGGCGGAGATCGGTGACCGTCCGCGCCTGCCGACCCGCATCGGGCGACGACGGATCGCTCTCGTCTCCCGGGTCCGGCTCGGCGGACCGCCGGCAGAATCGATCGTAGGACCAGACGATGTCGTCGTCGGCAGCCGCCTTCGCGAACTCTCCGGATTCGTAGACCACGCCTTCGAACACGCCGTTGGCGCCCGCACTGCGCAGCAGGATTCGCGGCCGGGCAGGAAACGCGATCGGCTCGAGGTAGACCTCGATCGGCCGCCCCCATCCGTCGACGAGGAAGCCCGCGATCACCGGCTCGAGCACCTCGACGTCCTTCTCCGAGATGAACCTCGTGATCGCCTCCGCATCGGTCGTCAGCACCCCCACCGGCACCGAGCACTCCGGCGTCGATTCCCACTGCTCCAGGATCGCCTGGACCGACTCGGGCGGGTAGCTGCCGGCGGGGACTCCAGCGGCCAGGTCGCGGACCTTGCTCGCCAGCGATCGACCGATGCTCTCGATCCGTTCCTCGGTCGCCTCGGCTGCCGTCGCCGGCCGTCGCCTCGGCCCGGACGACTCGCCGGGCCGGCTCCCCAGCATCGCCAGCATCGCAACCATCAGCAAGCCCGCGATCGCGCTCTTCCGCATGCGAACCTCCCGGCAGCTCGCCCAGCCGGTCGAGACTATCGCCGGACCCGCGGAGGCGGTTCGCCGGCCGAGCCGCACCTCATCCGTTCGCCCTCCTGGCCACACGGACGGCCTCGACCAGGCCGGAAATCGAGACCTCTTCGGCCTCGAGCGTCCGCAGTGTCGTCAACGAGATCGATCGCGATCCGGCCTTTGCCACCCTGGTCCGCGGGAGCACGAGAAAGTGCCAGGCGTCGAGGTCGAGCGGGTCGTAGCGGTCCGGATCGCTGCAGGTGTGAATGGCGAAGACGTAGACGTCCGCCCGCAGCTCGCGCTCCGACCCGAACTCGCCGGTCTCCGCGCTCCAGGTCCGCCCGGTCAGGCGCCCGAAACTGATCTTCGACGGCCGCTTCTGCACCCAGCTCTGGAGGTACCCGCTCGCCTTGACCTCGACGCGAATGCCGTCGGGAGTCAGGACATCGAAGTCGTCCCACGCCGCGCGCACGCCCTCGCGAACTCCGAGCGCCCAGGCGACCAGGAACTCGGCCAGGATGCCACGGGTCGTATTCGAACGCAGGTCCGAGAAGGCCCACGACCAAAAGTCGCACACCGCGGGACCAGCGACATTTCCCTGCGAATCCGCGAAACGCGCTCGCGGATCAAGGACCTTCATTGGCTTCGGGTCGAGCAGCCTGCCATCCATGAACATCTCTCCCGATACTCAGGCGACCGACGCCTCCGCTTTCTCGAGATGCGGCAGCAGCTCCGCCACGAATCGACGCCCGCTGCTCTCGAGATCCACGTCCCCGATGTCGAAGCTGAGACTGCAGATCAGCGTCCCGCCGAGATCGGACTTGAAGCGGTAAGCGGGTGGCTTCGGATAGACGAGGAATCCGGAGGACGCTCGCACGAGATCGGCGTAGGCGTTGATCTGGTAGAGGTCCTCGGGCTTCGGAGTCTCGTGGCTCTTGTACTTGGTGTCCAGTACGGCAAGTGCACGTCCCGTCGCGGCGCTACGAATGAGCAGGTCTGCGCGCGCTTCGAGTCGGCCTTCGAGATCGATTTCGATCCGTTCTTGCAGACTCAGCGTGTAGCCACTTGGCAGGTTCGCAGACAGCCACTCGGCAACGAACAGCTCGAACAGTCGCGCCATATCGACAAGGAACGGCACCATGGTCGCGTCGCCGGTTTCGTGTGTCGGCCCCAGCGCCTCCAGGAAGAACCGACAGAGGCCGTGAAGCGGTTCGTAGTCGAAGTTGAGCCGCTGATAGAAGCGGCGCAGGCAGTCCTTGCCGCGGAAAGGGACGAGTTCGACGGCGCCGGCCATCGTGCGGATCGATTGCCGAACGTTGGCCCTCGTCTCCTCCCGGCCGATCCCCGCCCGTGCAATTCGCCGCAACGTCCAGAGCAGGATCTGGTTGTCTTCGATGTCGCTGGTCTGGTCCTCGAACCGGCACGGCACTGCCGCGCCGCGCCCGGCTCGCACCAGCTCGAGCGGTAGGAGCCGGCCGCGCACGTACGGCAGGCTCTCCTCGTACCGGAGGTACTCGCGATGCAGGCCGCGCCGGACCCGCGCCAGCGTACGGCGCGCGAGGATTCCCGCGAGCTTGTCGAACAGATCCGCGATCTCGGACGACGAGACCCCTTGGCCTTCGGGAAACTCGAGCCCAGGTAAGCGATAAGCGACTTCGATCATCCGGAATAGATTGCCGATCGAAACCTTCGGCCGGATCACGAGAAGCAGATCGTCGGAGACCGGGATCTGTCCGATCCACCCCTCGGAAACGAGCCGCCATCGGTTTCCGGAAAGCGGATTCGGCGGCGTGATGGCCACCTTCCCGCGAGCGACGCCATTGATCGCCTGGACGTCCGCAAAGAAGGCATCGGTGTTGTCGCCTTCGAACGGCTCGCGTTCGACGAGCTCCACCGTGCGCCGCACAGCCGTCACGTCCCGAAAATCTCCTCGACTACCTTCTCCCAGCGGTACTTGCTGAGCTTCTGGGGTTGATCGAAGAAGAGCTCCTCGAGGTAGGGCTCGATCTCCATGCGCCAGATCGACTCGACCTCTCGAGATGGCTCCCGGACAATGAAATAGGAGATTCCGATCGAGTAGTTGGCGTCACCGATCTCGGCGTTTACTCTCTCGAGAATCGCGATGAGTCGATCCGGCGAGAAAGACGACCCGCGGAAGTGTCTCCTGAGGACCTCGTACTCCGGACGCAAAGGTAAGAAGGCGAATCGCCGGCGGAGTGCGTGATCTACGAGTGCAATCGATCGGTCGGCCGTGTTCATCGTTCCGATCAGGCGGACGTTGTGGGGGATCCGAAGGGATCGTCCTCCCGCCAGGGCGACCTCGTCTCCGCGATATTCGAGGAGATACATCAGCTCACCAAAGACCCTCGAGAGGTTCGCCCGGTTGATCTCGTCGACGATCAGAACGCAGCAATCCGTCGTTTTCGCCGCTCTGCGACAGAACTCCAGAAACCTCCCCTCGATGATCTCGAAACGAACGGCTCCGTCGCCGCCGGCGACGGGCCTCAGGCCCTGAATGAAGTCCTCGTACGCGTAAGAGGCGTGGAACTGAAGCAGGTCATAGAATCCGCTGCCCCCACCCACCAAGTGCTGGGCGAGCTTTCGAGCGACGAAAGTCTTCCCAGTTCCCGGCGGCCCGTACAGGATCGCTTGCCCCTTCCGCTCGATCGCTCCGGTCCAGGACCTCAGAACCGCGATCTCGATCTGGGTGCTGCGAGAAATCTCTTCCAGCGAAACCTCTGGCTGGCGAACTGCGGGGGCGAGACCGGCGGGTTCGGCGACCGAATCGTCCGAAGTGTCGGCACTCTTCTCCCACTCCGCACCGAGGATCTCCACCAAGTCCTCCTCCGCGAGCTCGACGACTGTCTTCCTCCACCCCCCTTTTCGAACAGCGCGGGGCGTCGTCTCCTGCCAACGCACGGGAATGCGGTGGCAGTACTCGACTCCTTCCGCGTACTGGTAGCTTCCCGTGACCTCCCCTACTCCCAGGACCTCGGTCGTCCCGCGGTTGGCGACCACCAGATCTCCTGGGGCGAGGCTCACGAATCGCCAGACCTGGTCGAGGCCAGCTTTCGTGTTCCCCGGAGTTTTCCCGAGCGCCTTGACGGCGGCATCGCGTCGGTCCACAAACTGGGAGCGAGTGAGCCCCGTTAGATTCCCGAGCTCGGGCCAGCCGATCGATGCATAGGCGTGGTTCCGCCAATCCTCCCAGTGCTCCGCGTTCCTCCCCGGCGCGACCTTCACGATGCGACGGTTCGGAGGTACGTCCGGCGACTCGCCCTCCGAATTGGCCCCAGAGGGTCGTCGCTCCGCCACGTACCAGTGCGCGAACATGTCGAAGCACTCGCTCGGCCGCAGGTCTGGGTACTCTGGAATCTGGAAGAGCGCGGCTCGCTCACGGGTCCACTCGAAGAGCTTCGAGTTGGCCTCCGGGTAGCTCGCGAGATCCGGACCGAATGCCGTCTCGGCGAACAGATTCAGAACCTTCCTCGACTTGCTGTTGAATATCGCCAACTCGGCCGGTCGAAGCGCATTGAGAATGGGCGTCACCATCCCGGCCTGAAAGCCCTTCGACAGCCCCGTCGCCTGAAACTCGTCGATCGCGGCTCCGAGCTTCGACGGGTCTTCCGCCACGCTTTTCACGAGCGCCCAAAGAGCTCGAGCGATCTCAGGCCACTCGTGGCTCTGGTGGAGGCCCGAGCCCTCGAACCAGGTGCGAATGTCCTTGTTGACTGCAGGAGCAACGGAGACCCACGCTCCGCGGCTTCGATTGGGCTTGGAATCGACGTGAGGGAGAAGCCCCAGCAGCACCGCGCCTGTCAGGTCCTCTCCAGCCGCCTCGAGTCTCCGGATCTCTTCGAAGATCCGCGCCGCCTCGACCCGGCTGCGCCGAGTGATCTCCGCATGTCGGCGCCCCTTCTCGCCGGAACCGAATTCGGCGAGAAACTGCAGGTAGGCCCGCTCGAGACCTTCTGGCCCTTCGTCTGCCAACTCGTCGAGATAGACCGGCGCGGGCAGCGCCCGCCCGGCGAGCTTGGCAATGGCCTCGACCGCCGGCTGCGAGTGGGCGAGCGGCCACTTCACTCTCTTCCGGCTTCGCGAGGCGACCTGGGTGGCTTCGATGACCAGCTCTCGAACGGCGGGCCAAAGCTCCTCGACGTCTTCGGCCTGGAGCTCGAACTGGGCGATGCTCGGAATGACCTTGAAGCTATCGCTCACTGGAAGCTTCTTCGGAAGCCGCTTGGCGTCCTTTCCCAGGACAACGAACCGTAACGTCGTCCAGTCTCGCGTCACCTCTGCCGCTAGAAGCGGCCCCGCGTTCAGACGGAGAAACTTCCCGGACCTCTCCAGGGTCAGGTCCCAACCCTCAGGATTCGCTGTGTGAGCCGCCTCGATAACATCGGCCATTGCCTTTGCGATCGCCTCTGCGTTCACGCCGAGGATCTCGGGCACTCGCTGCGCGACTTCGCTGATCGGCGCTCCCATTCCAGCTCCTTTGGCAAATCCAGCAGGGACCGGGCCTGTCGGCAGGGTCCCGATCAGTCCTTCCCACGAATCTCGCTCCCGCGCTGGTGGGCCTTACGCCGCCCACCCCTCGCTCAGCACTTCCGCCTGCTCGAGCACGGTCTGCGTCGCCTTCTCCTGCTTGTCCGGCGGGTAGCCGTACTTGCGGAGGATCCGCTTGACGTAGACGCGCAGCTGGGCGCGGACGTTCTCTCGCAGGGTCCAGTCGATGGTGACGTTCTTGCGGACGGTCTCGACGAGCTCGCGGGCGATCTGGCGCAGGGTCTCGTCGCCCAGGACTTTGACGGCGCTGTCGTTGGTTTCGAGCGCGTCGTAGAAGGCGAGCTCGTCGTCGGTGAGGCCCAGGGCCTCGCCTCTTGCGTCGGCGTCGCGCATCTCTTTCGCGAGCTGGATCAGTTCCTCGATCACCTGGGCGGTCTCGATGGCGCGGTTCTGGTACTTGCGCAGCGCCCGCTCGAGCAGCTCGGCGAAGCTCTTCGCCTGGACGACGTTCCTCCGGCCGCGGGTGCGGATCTCGCCACGCAGGAGCTTCTGCAGCAGTTCGACGGCGAGGTTGCGTTGCGGCAGGCCGCGGACCTCGGCCAGGAACTCGTCGGAGAGGATGGAGATATCGGGCTTCCGGAGCCCGGCTGCGGCGAAGACGTCGACCACCTCGCCGGCGACCAGCGCGCGCGAGACGATCTGGCGGATGGCGAGGTCCATCTCCTCGTCGCTCCGCTGCTCGCGGGCGGTCCCCTTGGCGAGCACGGCGCGCACCGCCTGGAAGAAGCCGACGTCGTCGCGGATCCGGAGAGCCTCCTCGTGCGGCACCGCGAGCGCGAAGGCCTGGGAGAGCTCGGTGACTGCCCGCAGCAGCCGGTTCTTGCCGTCCTCCTGCGCCAGCACGTGCTCCTGCGCGGCGGGAAGCAGCGAGAGCCGGTCCTGCGGAGTACCGGAGACCCAGCGGCTCCAGTCGAATCGGTGGAAGATGCCGCGGCAGATCTCGTACTTCTCGAGCATCAGCGCCACGGCCTCGGCCTGGTCGAGCGCGGTCTTGCCCTGGCCGCCCGCCTCGGTGTAGGTGGCGAGCGCCGCCTTGAGCTCGTCGGCGAGCCCCAGGTAGTCGACCACCAGCCCGCCCGGCTTGTCCTTGAACACCCGATTGACCCGCGCGATCGCCTGCATCAGCCCGTGGCCGCGCATCGGCTTGTCGACGTACATCGTGTGCAGGCTCGGCGCGTCGAAGCCGGTCAGCCACATGTCGCGCACGATGACGATGCGGAAAGGGTCGTCCGGGTCCCGGAAGCGGGCGGCGAGCACTTCGCGGCGCGGCTTGTTGCGGATGTGGTCCTGCCAGTCGAGCGGATCCGAGGCCGAGCCGGTCATCACGACCTTGAGCGCCCCCTTCTCGTCTTCCTTGGCGTGCCACGCCGGGCGCAGGGCCACGAGCTCTTTGTAGAGCTCGACGGCGATGCGGCGGCTCATCACCACCACCATCGCCTTGCCCTCCATCGCCTCGAGCCGGCGCTCGTAGTGCTCGACGAGATCCCGGGCGATCCGCCGGATCCGGTTCTCGGCGCCGACCACCGCCTCGAGCTGGGCCCAGCGGCTCTTGAGCTTCTCCTTGCGCTCGATCTCCTCCCCCTCGGTCGCCTCCTCGAAGTCGGGGTCGATCCGGGGCTTCTCGGTCTCGGCGAGCTCGAGCTTCGCCAGCCGGCTCTCGTAGTAGATCGGCACCGTGGCCCCGTCGTGGACGGCGCGCTGGATGTCGTAGACGCTGATGTAGTCGCCGAAGACGGCGCGGGTGTTGGCGTCGGCCTTCTCGATCGGCGTGCCGGTGAAGCCGACGAAGGACGCATTGGGCAGCGCGTCTCTCAGGTGCCGGGCGAAGCCGTCGATGAAGTCGTACTGGCTCCGGTGGGCCTCGTCGGCGATGACGACGATGTTCCTCCGCTCGGAGAGGACCGGGTGGCGGTCCCCCTTCTCGTCGGGGAGGAACTTCTGGATGGTCGTGAAGACGACGCCCCCGGCGGCGACCGCGAGCTTGGCTCGGAGGTCGGCGCGGTCCGCGGCCTGCACGGGGGGTTGGCGCAGCAGGTCGCGGCAGCGGGCGAAGGTGGCGAAGAGCTGGTCGTCGAGGTCGTTGCGGTCGGTGAGGACGACGACGGTCGGGTTGGCCATCGCCGGGTGGAGGATGACGCGCCCGGCGTAGAAGGCCATGGTCAGGCTCTTGCCCGAACCCTGGGTGTGCCAGACGACGCCGACCCGCCGGTCGCCCCGCTCGCCCCCCTGCCGATCGCTGGCGTAGAGCCCCGGCAGCGGCGGCCCCTCTCTCGTCTCTTCCGCCGGCACGGCGGCGCGCAGGGTCTGCTCGACGGCCCAGTTGACGGCGTGGAACTGGTGGTACCCCGCCATCTTCTTGGTGATCTTGCCGCCGTCGTCTTCGAAGACGACGAAGTGCCGGATGAGATCGAGGAATCGCCGCTTGTCGAAGAGCCCGCGGATCATCACCTCGAGCTCGGACATCGTCGCCGGCGCATCCCCCCGCCCGTCGACGGTCCGCCAGGGCTTGAACCACTCCTTGCCCGCCCCCACCACGCCGACGCGCGCCTGGACGCCGTCGGAGGCGACCATGCAGACGTTGTAGGCGAAGAGCGCCGGAATCTGCGCCTGGTAGGTCTGGAGCTGCTGCCACGCGCTCCAGACCGTCGCCCCCTCGTCGACCGCATTCTTCAGCTCGACGACCGCCAGTGGCAGTCCGTTGACGAACACGACGACATCCGGCCGCCGCTCGTGCTGCCCCTCGACTACCGTGAACTGATTGACCGCCAACCAGTCGTTGTTCTCCGGCTCGTCGAAATCGATCACCCGCGCCTGCGCTCCGGCAATCGACCCGTCCGGCCGCCGGTGCTCGACAGTCACGCCGTCGACGAGCATCCGGTGCAGCGCGCGATTGCGTTCGAGGAGCGACGGCGCCGCCAAGCGAACGAGCTTGCGGAAAGCGTCTTCGAGTGCCTCCGCCGGAAGCATTGGGTTGAGTCTTGAGAGACTCTGGCGCAGCCGGCCTTCGAGGACGACATCGCGGTAGCTCGGGTCGCTGCGTTCAGCGGCCGGTTCCGCGGCGGCGATCTCGGGCCCGTGCCCTACCGCGCAGCCCAGCGCCTCGAGCCAGGCGAGAGCGGCGTCTTCGACGACCGATTCCGTAAAGTCTCTCAAGGCGCGGCCACGTCTACGTCAGATGGACGATGTCCACGTCACCCCAACAATCCCTGAGGTACTCCGCCACGAGCCTACGGTGGCAGTGATGGGGTTTGTCTTCGCTGCAAAGCAGGCACCCGCCCTCGATCGCCTCCTTCGAGACCGTAACCTCGATTCGGCGCTGACGCATCAGATCGAGGAACTGCCGCTCGTAGACCGGCCAGTCGCCGCCTCTCTTCTTGTAGCTGTCCAGCATCTCCTGCGTGGGCGCGAGCTCTGGTAGATGCAGGTAGTCCAGTCCACAGATCTCCATGGCGAAGAAGGCGAGATCGTCCTTCTTCGCGAAGCCTGCCAACTGCGAGACATTGTTAAGACGCACATCCACCACGCGTCTTGCGCCCGAAGTGCGCAGCAGCTCGAAGAACCGGCGTGCGGACTTTTTGGTGAATCCAATGGTGAATAGCTTCACCCTACTTCTCCTTCTCCTGCCGCCGCCAGGTTCTCGTCCACGAACGCCACCTTCGCCTCCTGCCTTTCCAGTGCCTCTTCGATCAGGTCCGCACGCGTGCGAAAGAGGTCCTCGTGCGGCAACCCCGCCATGTCGAGCAGCCGCTCCATTGCACTCTGATGCGATTCCAGCCGCCCATCGCCGAGGATGTGCACGACTTCGATGTCCTGCTCGTCCAGAACGCGCGCCACTAGCAGTGTGCGATGACACTCTAGAGGTTCCTTCTCCGCACACATAAGGGCAATGCGGTGCTTCCTGGCGCCCCTTATCACTCGCTCGATCCCCTGTTTGAACAACTCCGTGCGAGCGAGCCGTCCGTACTGAACGCGACCGTTCTCGTAGCAGGAAAGATCGTCGGAGCGTCCTCCGAGCTCCCGCCCGAGAAAGACGTACTTGATGCCGCGCGCCTTGAGGTCGCTGGCTAGCGCGTCCTTGTTGAACTGCGGGTTGAATCGGCTGTAGGGCGCTGAGCGCACGTCGGCAAGCACCGTGACGAGATGCGGTGTCAGCAGAGACACGAATTGATCGAGCGTGTGCTTCGAATGCCCGATGGTGTATACCGCGCTCTGGTTACCCCTCATGGCCAGAATTCCTCGCTTCGGCGAATGATGGCGGCCACTAGCTTGTAGCGGTAAGGCTGCCCGTCGGACTTCTGAAACGGTTCGCCGAGGCTGATCGTCAGGCAGCACTCCCCAAGCTGGTAATACCCGTCGGGTCTCGCCAGATACTCTCGTTCGACTATCGGGTCGGTGACCCACAGAGCATAAGTCACATCGCCGTGCGTGAATCGCGCCTGCACGCGGCGCTTCGGATTGCCAAACGCTTCCTGCGGCGCGAAGACGTATAGCTCGAGAGCGTTGACGCGGATCAGGTAAAGCGACCCCGGCAACGCATCAGCGACCGCTTGAGGTATCTCGTCGTGCTGCCCGTGGTAGGTACTATGCCCGTTTACCCATAGCGTGGTTGGAGTTTCCACCAACGGTAGCAGCTCGGTCCAATTGGCCCTTCTCACTCGGCTCCAGTAGTAGCCGGGGTCGAGCAGCCAATTCTCCGCCTGGCATGCATGAGGCGCGGCGCGGATCAGGGGGATATCGACAATGTCGAGCAGCCGGGGGTCGGAGCCATCCTCATACTGGCGCTCGTTCTCGGAGACTTCTTCGCTCGGCCGCGCGCTCACAGGCCTGATCCACGGGCCGGCACCGGCCGCCGTCGTCTCGCGCCCAGCCACACACCGGCCCGAGTGCTTCTTCGAGTTGGCGAGGCACACGATGCGCTTGACTACAGGCACGGCACACTCCTCTCTTGTCTACGGGATCGGCCAGGATTCACCCGTTCCTCGCCACAGACTGCCAACGTGCCCCCGTACTCGACCGCAGCCAGCCAGCCGAGTGCGCCTCCTCAACGGTGGACCCCGAGAACCTCGTCACGGACCTAGTCCCAACCTCTCCTCCAGATTTAGACCGCCATGGCCTGTGCCGACGAAGCAGCCTCGATTCTCAAAGACTTAACGGCATCTGCTGCGGCTCCTGAAGGACGCGCGCGAGCAGCTCATTGCTCGAGAGCGCCTCATAGCGCTTCAGGCGATCTCTCAGTCGGAAGAGGCGTTGGTGCGCAGTGCGCACAAGCTGACCGAACGTCGTGGCTTGAATGCGCCCCTTCTCTGGCTGCTCCCCGATCTTGCGAATAGGCGTTGTGCGCTGATCGAGCTCATGGCCCACTACGAACGCCGAGATAAACGGCGGACCGTCAAGGAGTCCGCAGTTGAGGATGTCCTCGACGTAACCGGAGGCCTGGTCGAGTTCCTCACGCCCGATCCTCGCTCCGCCGCGCTTCACCTCGATCAGCAGCACATCGCGCATCGTCGCAAGGCCCGACACGCTGTCGATCTGCTCCGTCCCAACCGCGCACAGCGAAGCGTCAGACAAGGCAACGAGATCGGGTCGCTTCTTCGGGTCAATGAAGGCGGACTTGTCGATTCTCTGTCCGAACACCTTCTTCACTGCGTTCTGAAGCGAGACATTCGTCGCATACTCGTGGGAGTCGAACTCTGGTCCGAACAGCCAGCGCGCCTGAGTCACGAGGGGATGAATCGTTTGGACTTCGGACACACCCCGGTCTCCGGAAGCCTTGCCGAGCGCTTCGACAACGGCGAGGCGGCTGTCGATCTCGTCGAGCACTGTCAAGGCGTCGCGCACGCTCCAATCGCTCAAGAGCCGATCGAGCCCAGCGATGTCTGATTCCTCCAGTCTTCCGAGCTTCTCGAGCAATGCGGCGCCACTATGGGACCTTTCAATCCGGATCAGAGCGAGAACTGCCAGCGAGAGCGTCTCAGCCTGAATACCGACCTCCTCCTTCGTGATCTCCGTGACGAACTCTGCTACCTCATGCCGCGCGAGGGGCGAGAGCGACCTCAGTTCTTCCCGGTGCTCCCGCAGAACGCTCTCCTTCGTCTCTTCGATTCGCTCCTGCGAGAGCTCCACGAACTTCTCCCGCACGTACTTCACAACCGTCTCGTTGAGCCTCGCTACGCGCTCGGTGACCTTGAATCCGGACCAGTCCGAGACGACTTCGTCGAAGAGGTCCTCAGACTTCACCACCACGGTATACCGCTTCGCGAGTTGGGACCTGCCGTCGATGACTGCCTGGTCTCCTACCGTCCAAGAGGGCGCCCCCACGAGTCGCCCACCGATCCAGAAGGCGATCCCCTGTCGAATCGTCTTGCGAGCAGCCCGGGTCGAGTCCACGAAAAACGCCTCGACCTTTGCCTTGTCGTCGATTTCGAGAATCCTCCGTTCGACCAATCCGGAGTGCTCTTCTAACGGAACCGACTGGCCGTTGACCCGCAATACGAACCTCGGGTCGTGAAGGAATCTTCCAGAGAGGATGTCTCGTATCTTTGACGCATCCGGAAGGTTTCTCTCCGCGAGTACCTCGAGCCGCGTTCCGTGCCAGTCGTCTATCTCGCATACTGCACTCAGGAGAACGAAGGGATGCTCGCCACTCGTGGTCCCGACCCCGAAGCGACACAGCCTGCCCTCTCGTCCCGTCTCCACCTCATAGCGATCGCCGAAGCAGAGCAGGCCGTGCCGACCGATACCGTTGCGGCCGTATGCGGGCCTCCGCCAGTCCTTCCGCTCCGGGGGGAACTCTGCTAAACGCCCCTGGTGCTTGACTCTGTCGTAAGCGAGTGTCATCCAGCGTGTCTTGAACTGCGCCTCCGTCAAGCCGCATCCGTCGTCCTCCACAATTAACGGGAGTCCGCGCTGCTCGGGGATCAGAATGTCGACTTGAGATGCTCCTGCGTCCCAGGCGTTGGCCACGAGCTCAGTGAGAGCCACCTCCGGAATGTACGCGATAGTCCCTAGGGTGCGGAGGAGGTAGTCATCCTCGAACAAAGAGCCTTGCAGCGGCTTGCCCGCCGGAGCAGCCATCTGTCTCTCATCACCAGTACCCACTCTCAATCACCTCCTACCGCCAATCGCCCAAACCACGGGTTGAGCAGCAACTACCACCGCTTGGCAGGACTGAATTGGCAGACCCACCCAGCGACCTCACCTCCAAGATGCAATCGCCGCGGCCGTGCTGTACTTCACCATGGCGATCAAAGCAAGCGCCTCAGCTTCTGTCAGGCCGATGTCCGCCATCGCGCCTAGTCCCTGATCTGCTTCCTGCTCGCTGCCCGATACCGCTCGGGCTTCTCCCTCACTAGGCTGATCTCGTATCGGCGGCGGTCGAGGACCTCGAGGAAGGCCATCTCGTGGCCATCGGTGACGATCAGCCGGCCATGCGACTCCGCGACCTGAACACCAGTTCTCTCGCAAAGCTTTTTGAGCAGCGACTTGTCAATGTTCCTCGTCTCCTTCTGTCCGCGGATCGAGGCGAGGTATCGCGCCGCCCGCGTATGCTCACCGGCATAAGCCTCCACGGCGTCAAAGTCTACAAACGCAAGATCCTTTCGGAGAACTTTGATGTTCTCGGGGACCGCCCCCAGGATCGCCTGCTGCAACTTGCCCGCGAACTCAAACCCGCTAGGCCGGAGGATATGGACGTTCGCGCTGTCGACCAAAAGGTCGAAGTCGTTGTCGAGCCTGAAGACTCTGTCCCCAATGATGCGAAGAGTGTCGTCGTGCATCCGCATCAAACGGTTCTTGCTCTTGACGACACCCTTGAACTGAGAAGCACGCCGCAGTGCGGTGAGGCGCCGCTTCTTCTTGTCCGTAAACCGGGCGAAATAGCAGAAAACGTCTCTCGGATCTGCGAGTGCGGCCGTGTTGATGTCCAGACTCGCAGCCTCTTGAAGATGGCGGACTGCCTCCGCCATGTCGTCGACTAGCGGCAGATAGAGGTTCTCGATTGCCGCGTACTTCTCGGACGGCTCGTAAATCGTCGGCCCGTCCTCGTCCGATTGCAGGGCGCTCCACGTGCTCTCAGCCATCTCATGAAGCGCCTTCTGTACGCCGGCGTCCACAGGCACGAAGACGAAGTTCTGCCCGTTGCGATGCTCGAGACCGACACCGAACTCCGTGACTTGCACGTCTTCGAGATCGAACTCCAGCTTCATGTGTCGGCCTCCAGGTACACCGTGTCACTCAATCGATACGCGATCACCTGCTCACCCGGCGCAAGGCTTACCCGGCGCGTGATCAGAGTTTGCCGCGTTCTGGCGGTCAGCGGGTTCCCGTCCACAGGCGGATAGATGGTGAACACGCGGAGGCTGCGGACCGCAAACACAAGATTCATGTAATGCAGGTTGAGGTGCCAGAACAGGAACACGATAAACGCGAGAGCCGCGAGCGTAGCGCCGAAATCGCGCCACGATCCGATGTCCTCGGAGTAGAAGGGCAGCAGCATTGCGAAGAGGTAAACGAGGACGTGGTCGCGGTGGTCGTCAGCGGCACCCACCGTAATCGTCCTCTTGTCGCTCTGTCTGCGAGCGGTACGAACACGCAACCAGAGGAACACGTTCGGAACAATGACCATCAACGCGCAACCGCCCACAAAATAGCGGTCAGGAATCAAGCTATTGCCGCGGATGGCCCACAAGATGAAGAGCGGCGAGATGCTACTGAGCACCATCAGTAGCCGCGCCGCCTTCAGTCCCTCATCGTAGGTAGCGGAGCTGGTAGATGCGGTCACGCGACCTCCCCGCAAGACTTCGCTGCATGCTCAACTCCCAGCTCACCGGAGATCAATTTGGGCAGCAGAGCGTCACGCATAATGGCGAGCGCGCGGGACTCTCGGCGACATTCGAGTATCCGCGCCATCATCGGGTCGGCAACTCGCTCGAAGGTTGTACTGAGTGCTGCGGGCGGCCTGGTGACTGCCAGCGCCAGAATGGCAGTGGGCTGTGCTCGCTGGTGGCTCTTCGAAGTTCCGGTAACGAGCCCTTCGAGGTCTTGCCGAAATCTCTGCGACTTCATGGCGCAATACGCGTACGTCCGCCCATGAGGTGAACGAGGCCCGAGCACGAGAAACTCCGTCGAGCACACAGCCCTGTCGCCCGGCTCGACATCAACGAGCCAGACGCGCGCGATCTCCGGATTGAGCTTCGACAGAAGTACGACACCCGGCGGAACGCGTGTCTTCTGACTCTTGATGCTTGCCCCGGATTCCGCCGTGGGGCATTGGCCCTCGTCGAATGCGGGAATGCTGAAATGCCGAAACTGCTCGTCCGGAGATTCCAGGGGGTTCTCGTTGTCGCGCAGATGTTCGACGACGTCACCCAGCGTTTCCACCTCCCATCCCTTCGGAATCTCCCCCATCGCCGAGTCCTCGAAGGAGTTGGGGAAGAGGCCAGCGAGAGGTTTAGGGAGATCGGGATCCCGGCCTTCAGACTTGGCGCGGACGGGGTCGAAGTCCACGAACCACGACTTGAAGAGCGCCCGCGCCATCGCCTCCAGCGTCTCGCTCATCCGCCGGTTCAGCTCGATTTTGTCGTCCAGCGTGCCGAGGATGTGGGCGATGGCGCGCTGTGTGCTGATCGGCGGGAGGGTGACAGAAAGGCCCCGCTGAGAAGTCAGGCTGACGTACGGCGCCATGTCCGTTTCGCCTGCGCGCGTTGCCAGCTGGGCGTGAAATCCAGGAAACCTCAGGAAGGCAAACAGGTACTTGCGATCGATCTTGTTCTGGTTGAGCGTTCTCCAAAACGTCGTTTGCGGGCTACAGACGAACGGAGGCGCAGCCGGCTCGACGAGTGCGACCTTGCCGACGGTACCCTTGTGGGAGAGGAGTACATCCCCAGGAGCGCCGATGCCCTTCGTGATCCTCGCCCGAGCCTTCTCGTTGATCCGCGCCGCCGATTCAAAGAGAACCCGCCCCCCTTCCATGTCGGCCGCACGAATGAAAGCGACACCAGAATCGACGAACTCGTCTGGGCGAGGGCGGTACTCACCGTGGTTTCCATCCTCGACCAGCAGCAAGCCGTCTTGCTGCAGCTCGGCGACAGTGGCTGTCCGCCACTCATCCGCCATACCCGAGCTCCTCTAGGTTGGTGACAATGGCGGCGTCGAGCTTGGCGGCTTCGGCCTGCTGTTCACGCAGCGTCGCCGAGAGGCGTCGCATCCTCTCTTCGAAAGGCTCGCCGTCGTCTTCGGCCTCCGCCGCGCCGACGTAGCGCCCTGGCGTCAGCACGTGGCCGTGTTTGCGGATGTCGTCGAGCGTTGCGGACTTGCAGAAGCCAGGGACGTCCTCGTACCTGCCCGCGCCGGCGTCGCCGCGCCAGGCGTGGAAGGTGCCGGCGATGCGGGCGACGTCGGCGTCGGTCAGCTCGCGGTGGGTGCGGTCGACCATCGTGCCGAGCTTGCGGGCGTCGAAGAAGAGCGTCTCGCCGCGCCGGTCGCGAAAGCGGCCGTTTTTCTTGCTGCGCGCCAGGAACCAGAGGCAGACCGGGATCTGCGTCGAGTAGAAGAGCTGGCCGGGGAGCGCGACCATGCAGTCCACCAGATCCGCCTCCACGATGCTCCGGCGGATCTCCCCCTCCCCCGACTGGTTCGACGACATCGAGCCGTTCGCCAGCACGAACCCCGCGATCCCGGACGGCGCCAGGTGGTGGAGGAAGTGCTGCACCCAGGCGAAGTTCGCGTTGCCCGCCGGCGGAACCCCGTAGACCCAGCGCGGGTCGTCCTTCAGGAGGTCCCCGCGCCAGTCGCTGTCGTTGAACGGCGGGTTCGCCAGCACCCAGTCGGCCTTCAGGTCCGGGTGCCGGTCGGCGTGGAACGTGTCCCCGTGCGCGATCTGCGCGTCGATGCCGCGGATCGCGAGGTTCATCTTCGCCAGCCGCCAGGTCGTGTAGTTCGACTCCTGGCCGTAGATCGAGATGTCGCCGATCTTGCCCTGGTGCGCCTCGATGAACTTCTCCGACGAGACGAACATCCCGCCCGAGCCGCAGCAGGGGTCGTAGACCCGGCCCTTGTACGGGGCGAGCATCTCCACCAGCACCCGCACCACGTGCGACGGCGTGTAGAACTGCCCGCCCTTCTTCCCCTCCGCGGAAGCAAACTGCGCGAGGAAGTACTCGTAGACCTGACCCAGCCGATCCTTCGCGCGCGAGGCCTCATCGCCGAGCGCGATGTTCGAGACCATCCCGATCAGCTGCCCCAGCCGCTGCTTGTCCAGGTTCGGGCGCGCGTAGTCCTTCGGCAGCACCCCCTTGAGCGACGGGTTGTCCCGCTCGATCGCCGCCATCGCGTCATCCACGATCGTGCCGATCGTCGGCTGCGGCGCCGAGGCCTTGAGGTGCGACCAGCGGGCTTCCTTCGGGACCCAGAAGATGCTCGCCGCCCGGTACTCGTCCGGGTCCTCCGGGTCCGCCCCTGAGGCGACCTCGGCCGCGAGCTCCGCGTGCTTCGCCTCGAAGGCGTCCGAGATGTACTTCAAGAAGATGAGACCGAGGACGACATGCTTGTACTCCGCCGCGTCCATGTTGTTGCGCAGCGCGTCCGCCATCTTCCAGAGCTGGGCCTCGTAGCCGAGCTCCGTCGCGCCGTTCGACTTCTTCTTGCCTCGAGCCATCAGGGACTCTTCCTCCGAGTAACGGTGTTCTCCGAGAACCGTCAACCAATCATCGCAGCTCTATCGCGAACCTCGACCCAGCAGGAGCTTGACGGCCTCGTGCAGCGCGAACTCATCGATGACCTCCTTGTTCTGCCGAATCGCGACCCGCGCCGCGCGGTCAACGACCCATCGAAGGTCACTCATGCTCCTTCCAGCCAATCGAGTAGCCGCCCCTTCGACCGACAGACCCGACGCGGTGGGCCTCGACTCCAGCAAGGTCGAGAGCACCTCGACCATCTCCCCCTTCGAGGGCATCTGCACCTCGACCACCTGATCGAATCTGCCGGTCCGAAGCAGCGCCGGATCCACCGCTTCGATGCGGTTCGAGGTCGCGACGACCAGGATGCCACGATCCGCTGCGTGGTCCATGCACTGGAGCAACGTAGCCACCTCTTCCACTCGGTAGGCGGCGCTCCTCAGCTCCCGCTCCCCGCCCCAGGCGTCGACTTCCTCCAGGAGTACCAGTGCAGGTGCGCTCTCGCCGGCGGCGTCGAAGAGACTCGCGATCCGCCGGGGGCTCTCGTGGGCCAGCGCGCTTCCGATCGATCGGCTCTCAGCTCTGAACACCGGCCAGCCCAGATGCTCCGCGAGCTTTTCCGCTGCGAAGGACTTACCGGAGCCAGGCGGTCCGTGCAGGAGGATGCCGGCCGGCGGCTTGACGCCCATCGCCTGATACCGAGCCGGCCGAGCCCAGTAATCGATGACCTCGGACCGGAAGACCTCCTGCAAGCGAGGGCGCCCTGGAAGCACGAAGTCCGCGGCCGCCTTGAGGGGCTCAGGCCTTGGGCCAGCAGAGGCGGACTTCAGCAGCCCCAGCTCGGCCAAAAAGCTCTCGACCTGCTTCTCCTCAGCCCAACGGTTCAGAACAGACATCTGACGAGCAGACATTCGGGGCGACCTGACTCCGCCTGTGACGATTCGCTGGGCAAGTCCGTACAGATCGACGACAGCACTCTCCTGTTTCCTCGACACTCCTCCAAGGCAGAGCGAAACCGAGGGGATAAAAAGCGCCTCCTCGAGGTCGCTGTCTGGCTCCCGCACAAGGAGGGCTGCTATCGCCGGGCCCAGTGCGTCCAGTTCCTCTCCGACGGCCGGGACCACTCTCAACTCGAACGACCCGAGGCGAACCGGAACAAGGTCGCGTTCGATACGTACGAACCTGAACTTCTCGTCACCGAAGGCCAGAGGGCTCAGCTCGAGATGCTCCTGCAGCAATCGAAGCTCTGAAGTTCTCGACAAATGCCCATCATCGACTTCCCGTAGGAGGAGCAGGACCTCGTCGAGTCGATTCGTTTCGAGTACCTGCCACCACTCCGATCCAGCGAGCAGCCTTCCAGTCGAGACTCCGGCCGAGATGGATGTACCGTAGGGCACCCACGGAAAGGAGGACTCGCTCATCCCCTGAGGATCGATGCCAGACGCGCGATGTCCGTGAGTTCTCCGCCGCCCACATCGGCCTGATTACCGAAGAGCGCGAAGGTGGCCCGCCGAACTCCGTCGATCTCACCGCTCTTCATTGCCGACAGGCCCTCAGCAACCAGTCGCAGGTGAAGTTGCTTGTCCATGGCCAGGTGGAGCCGACTGCTCGCATACTTGAACATCCCCAGCACGTGAGCAGGGTCTCGCCAGAAGGACTGAATCGAAAGTTGTCGCATCTGGTCCAGGACGGCAGCGCCGCGGTCGAGAGAGTGGGGAGTGCCAGTGCGGATTGCGTCGCGAGCTGACGTGGCAAGATCGGAGAACCTCTTAGCCTCGTCCTCGGGCTTCGTCTCGTCGTCGAACGCCTCGTACTCTTCCTCGATCTCGCGAAGATCGTTCGCCAGAACGGCCTTTCGGTTCTCAGGTGAGTTCAGCAAGCGCGAGACGTTCTGGCGCGCGTCCCGCGCTTCCTCGGATGCACGCCGATTGGTGTCCGGGTCTGCGCCCGCCGCGATAGACGACCGCTGCTGTGTAATGTGGCTGCGAAGCTCGGCCAAGCGAGGGCTAGCTCCCAAGGCCTCCTCGGCCCTCTCCAGGTCCCTTTCCGCGGATTCGAGCATGGTCTCCGCGAAGAGCCGCCCCTCATCGCCGTCGTACGTGCGATGTCCCGCATCCGGCACAAAGAAGCGACCTTCGAATGACTGCTGAGTGTCCGGAACCTCCAACTTCGCGGACAGGATGCCGCTGTCCGTCATCGACCAGTGAAACTGGATCGCATCGCCGGCTCGAATTGGAGACCCTTCCGGAAGGTCGCTCCCAGAGACTGAGAAGTTGCCGACGTGGAGGTTGAGCTCCGGATCGAGCACCCGCTCGTCAGAGACCTGGAATACCTCAAAGTCGAGGCTCTCCGAGCTGCCCGGCTTCAAGTCGTGGGCCGCCCGGAACTCAGTGACGCTCGCCGTGGGCAGCGAGGTTCCCTTCCTCAAGAACGGGTGGAGGGTGTTCTTCGTCCCTTGCGCGCTCTCGCGCACCTTGACGGCGAGGGTCAGAGACGCAGGGATCGCCATGACCGTAGCCGCGACTCGCGCGATCGAAAAGTCGATCCTTTCAATCTCGGATGTACCGGGAACCGAGATCGTCGCCCGAAACTGGTTCGAGCCTTCACGGCTCAGAGGCACTTCGATCGCGCATTCTTCGGCGATCACTCGCCGTCCGGAGCTCCATCCCGAGTCCGAGTCGACCTGAACTTCGAATCCTGGCCCTGGGGCCTGAACCCGAACTCTCTCCTTGTCCTTGGCTGACCGTTCTGGATAGTCGAGTCGGACTTGCGCTGCCCCACTGCTGGTTGCCGTCGCCCGGCTGCGCTTGCGACTCGATCCGGCGCTCGTCCAGTCTCTCGACTCGGCGAAGATCGCGGCACCCAAGGCGACGGCTGTCATCGGGTCGACGTTGAGGTCGGCCGGGACGCCGAGCTGAGCCGGGATCATCTGCCGGACGAGCGGCATCTTCGTGGGGCCACCGATGAAGACGATGCGGTCTAGTTCGTCCGAGGAAACGTGCGTTTCAGCCAGGAGCTTTCTCGAGAGCTCGATCGTTCGTTCTACGTCCCTTCGGACCAAAGAGTCGAGCTGGGAACGCGTAATCGGCACGTCGAGGTAGACATCGGTACCCGAGCGGTCCCGGGCCCGGACTTCGTCTTCTCCTGCGAAGATCCGCGCCTCGGGGCTGCTCGACAGATCGATCTTGGCCCGTTCCGCTACGAGCTGAGCGACTCGCAGGACCCGCTCGAGATCGCGATCTGGCTGCCCTTCAGGCAGGAAGGAGAAGTTCTCCCTCAGCCACGGCCTGACGATCTCATTGAGGATTGCCCGGTCGAAATCGCGGCCACCCAGCATGTTGATACCTTCGTGACCGAGAATGCTGATCGAACCGGAGACACAGGAGACCAGGGCGAGGTCGAAGGTCCCACCTCCGAGGTCGTACACGAGAAACTGCCCGCTCTTCCGGCCGACATCGCGCATGGCCGCCATGGCGGCAGCAATGGGCTCCTGCAGCAGGGCGACCTTTTCGAGTCCCGCTCGCCCGGCGGCATCCACCGTCGCTTCGCACTGCATCTGATTGAAAGCGGCTGGCGTCGTCACTACCGCCGCGGTGACTTCGCTCCTTCCGGATTCCACTTGAGCCTGCCGAACGAGTTCTCTCAGGATCTCGGCGCTGCAGTCCTCGGGGCTCATGGTCAGCCCCGCAGCTGCGAAGGTCAGGTTGCTGCTCGACCCCATCCGTCTCTTGAAGCCAAGGGCGGTGTTCTCCGGAGACAGAACCGACTGGTCGTAGGCCCGCTTGCCGACGAACTTGTGGCCGCGTCGATCGATGTGGAGGGCACTGGGAAGAACGTCGCTTCCGTCGGAGCTCTTGAACAGCTTCAACTGACCGTCAAAGTATCCGGCAACTGCACTGTTCGAGGTCCCTAGATCGATTCCGAGATGCATCTCCTAAACCTCCTTGACTTCCAGCACCACCTTGCCGACTCGAACCACCCGGCCGCGACAAGTGACGGCGGGTTCGAGTACCTGTCGAATCGACAGTCTTCCTGGCCCGTTCGCG
This sequence comes from Acidobacteriota bacterium, assembly GCA_045862895.1. Classification (GTDB taxonomy): domain Bacteria; phylum Acidobacteriota; class Thermoanaerobaculia; order Multivoradales; family JAGPDF01; genus JACTMI01. Next base: position 552,734 of record BTUO01000002.1, on the reverse strand, counting down.
CACTCCTCGATATTCGAAGGACTGAAAGGAAGATTCGGAACGAACTCCTCGCCGGTCGCGTCCACGAGAGTGATCTCGTGCTCTGCGAGGAGCCGGTTCATCTGATCGTTCAGATAGCGTACCTGGGCGATGAGCCCCCCTTGAGGGGGGGCGCCCGACATGGTCCAGCGCTCGTGGAGCTTCACGAGGCGCCAAACCGAAACAGCCAGCTCGGCCGCCACCTCGATCGAAACCGTCCCTTCGGCGTCCCTCTCGGGCATCTCAGAACTCCTCAGGGCTCAGCCTGCGCTTCGCGAGGTTTCCACCGATCTGTTCCTCGAGCTGGATGCCGTGGCCTTCGAGTTGGTCCCCGATGAGTCGGAATCGCAGGACCGTCGCTGCCTCCGAATAGCTCGTCTTGGGACCGAAGAGTTCCTCCTCGCCATACCAGGATCGGCCGGACGCCATGCGCAAGCGATACGAGCCCGGCGGGACTTGCGCATCAAGGACTTCTCCCGCCCGCAGGAAGTAGATCGCATCCGGCCTCGCGCCGCTGACGTCGACCAGCTTGAGGTAGGTGGCGGTGGTAACGCCCCTCGCATCGACTCGGAACGGCGCTTGAATTTCATCGAAATACCAACCACTCCGCTGCCCGGTTGCCGGAAGCGGCAGCGAAGGCTTCTGCGGCGGGGCGGGTGCTGCCGTTGAAGCGGCGCGAGGTGGCCGTTTGGCCGTCTTCCCGCTCTTGTTCGAGCCCTCGTTGGCAAAGTGCCCGATGGCAGCAATCACCGCCACGGCGACGATCAGAATTCCACAGCCCTTGCCGCCCGAAAAGTCGGTTCTCTTTCGACGCTGGAGTCCTTCGAGCAATTGCTGGTGTTCGGCCCTCTCGCTCGCATCCGACGCCAAGGCGACGAGTGCCTGGGCCTGCTTGATCGCCTCGTCCCACTTCTTCTCGGACACAGCACTCTTCAGAGACGCGAAGTGCATCGATCGCTGTGCCGCGACTCGATCCCGCTCCAGCGTCGTGCGGACCTCTGGGGAAGGGCCGGGACCGGAAACCTTCAGGACGGTCACGATCAAGGCATGCGCGCCCCAGTACTCGTCGTCCTCATTGTGCAGTCGAAGCGCGAGGTCTCGAGCGACGACCCAGGGCAGATCCGCGCGATCGGTTCCACGCAGCGCATTGGCTGCCTTCGAGAACTCCCGAACGAAGTCATTCGCACCACCCTTGACACCCGCGGTGAGGAAGTCACTTCGCAAGATTGACGCTGTGAATTCCTTGGGAGCGGCCTTTGCCCGGTCCGCCTCTCGAATCAGCGGCTCGAGAATGCGCTCTAGCTTCTTCTCCTCGATGATCTCGACCAGTGCTTCAGCATCGCTCTCCAGTCGCGCCACAGCTCCCGGGAGCTCGGGAAAATGCTCTCGCAGCGCCGCCGTAAGCTTGAGAGCGACTTGATGCTCGCCCTTCTCGTTTGCAAGCGTCAGCGCCGCCGCTCGGACCTTCCCGACCATCGACTTAGATCGTGGTTCGTCGAGCGCACGCGCCTCGTGGAGAATCTGATGGGGCTGCATGATCGCATCCCAATGAGAAAGATCCTCGAGTAGTCGACTCAGCGCTCCTTCGTCCGCCGGCCTCGAGACAATGGAGGCGAGGCATTGATCAATCGAGGATTCGAGTTCAATCAGGCGCTTCTGAGATCGCTCCTCGAATCGCTGGCAGATTTTCTCGACGAATTCCCGCTGGCGGCCCCCCTTCTCCACTGCGGCCTTGGAAAGTGCCGTGAGGACTCCGTCTGCGTTCCCAGAAGCTTCCAGGGAGCAAATCACGGCTGATACGAGCTCGTGCTCTAGCTCCTGAAGCTCCTGGACGACGGCTTCCTCCGTGACTTGCTGGAATCCAGAGACGGACCGGTCGAGGTTGAGATCTGCGGTGATCCGGGCGGGCTCCAGGCTCCCAATCAGCGGAGTGACCCATCGGAGACTGAGATCCCGCAGGTTCTTGCTCTCGAGAGCAGCAACCGCGAGATTCACTCGAGCGAGCGAGGACACCTCACCGACGAGGCTCTCGAATTCCTGCGGCGCGGAGCGGCCGATCTCTTCGATGATCCTCCGCACCGTCTGAGGCTTCACATCAGGAAACCACCGAATCTCTGCAGCCAGCCGCCGCCGCGGAGCCAGCAGCACCTGCTGAGCCTCGTGGATCTGGGTCTCATCGGCACCACGGTCAACTAGCTCTTCGGCTGCCTCGACGATCCTCTCTCTTCGGTCACGTGGGCTGACGCCCAGTTGAAAGAAGGCGTTCCTCTCGAGGTATCCCTCCTTCGTCACGAGACCTCCGATCTCGCCAGAGAGGGCCGATGCCTCTCACGACCTCGTGGTGCTCCACGGCGACACAATCCGGCACGGGCCGAGTACGCCGCTTCCCCATCGAGCCGGGTTTCGGCCCATCTTCGCATCCGCAAGCAGCGAGAGCGAAATGCCGGGTCTTGGCGCCGCGCGGGGCGCGGGCCCGGATGAGACGGCTCGGATGGACGGAGGGCGGCCCCCCGTGAGGTTAGACGAATGAGACGGGGCTTTCGGACAGGTCGCGCAGTGCAGGTGGTACGCCGGGGACAGGCACCGATTCCTCGGTCGATGGTGGCTGGCCTTGCGTTCGGGTCGGAATCGGAGCCTGTCCCCGCTGGAGGGGGCGTCGCTGCAGGCCCTGGCGGGGGACGCTTCTGCGACGGGCCACGACGTTTGACATCGGCGGGGGCAGAGCACAGCATGATCGGAGCAATCTCGGAAGGAGGCCGCCATGCGACGCGCGGGCTTCGTGGGTGGAGTCGCCGCTTCGCTCTTCCTGATGCTCGATGCCGCCGCGGCGCAGTCCGGCATCCTCGCGGACGGGTTCGAGCCGGGCTCGCCGTCCTCGTGGTCGCTGGCGACCGGGTGGACTTGCCCCGACGGGGATGCGCCGGTCGCGGGCAACTCAACGGTCGAGGAAGCCGGCGATCCGGGCTGCCCGCCGGGAATGGCCCACGTCGATACCTTCTGCATCGACCGCTTCGAAGCCTCCCTCGCGCGCCTCCCCGGCGACGGCGGCGGGCCCTGGTCGCCGTACCTCGATCCCGACACCGTCCAGGTCCGGGCCCTCTCGGTGCGCGGCGCGACACCCCAGGCCTACATCGACGGACTCCGCGCGGCCGACGCCTGCGCCAACTCGGGCAAGCGGCTGTGCACCGACGCCGAGTGGCTGCGCGCCTGTCGCGGGGCGTCGGCGTGGACCTACCCCTGGGGCAACTCGCCCGAGCCCGGGCGCTGCAACGACGCGCGCGCGGTGCACCCGCTCGTCGAGTACTACCAGACCACTGAACCCTGGATCTGGGATCATCTCGATCAGCCCTGTCTCAACCAGCTGCCGAGCGGCCTCGAGCGGACGGCGAGCCGCGACGGCTGCCAGAGCGAGGGGGGGATCTACGACCTGATGGGCAACCTGCTCGAGTGGACGGCCGATCCGAACGGGACCTTTCGCGGCGGCTACTACGTCGACACGGTGATCAACGGGGCCGGTTGCCTCTACGCGACGACGGCGCACGACACGAGCTTCGTCGCCTTCTCGACCGGATTCCGCTGCTGCGTGGACTTCTGAGGGGGCGCGGCTCGGGAGGAACCGGGTCCGGGCGGTGGGTGGTACGACGGGTACAGGCACCGATTCCGGGGGCGGGCGTGCCTCGCATCACGTTCTTGTCGGAATCGGAGCCTGTCCCCATCTTGGCGGGGCGGGCGAGCCTCGAGTGCCGTTCTTGTCAGAATCGGAGCCAGTCCCCGTCTTGGCGGGGCGGGCATGCTTTGCGCGCCGTTCTTGTCGGCATCGGAGCCTGGCCCCGGCTTGCCGTTCGGCGCGAATCGGCATCGCCTCACTCTCTTCCCGGCCCGTCAAGATCCGTCTCCGGACCCGATTCGCCGGTTCGGCTTGGCCTGCGGGGGCGCGAGGAGCTGGCGCAGGGCGGCGAAGACCTGCTTCAGGTCGGCGTCGTGCGCCGTGACGCGGCGTTCGAGGGCGGTGAGGTGTCGGGCGAGCTCGGCGTGGGCGCGGGCCAGGTCGCGGAGGCGGACGAAGGCGCGGACGACGAAGACGCTCGTCTCGACCGCGCGCGGGCTGTTGAGGACGGTGGCGGCCATGATCGCGCCGTGTTCCGTGAACGCCCAGGGGAGCGTGCGCCGGCCGCCGTGCCCGGTACTTGAAGTCACAGATTGTGATTTCAAGTTGCCGAATTCCTCCCGGTCGAGTTGAAACCGGAAGTCCTCGGGAAAGCGCGCCGCGTTCCGGCGGACCGCCTGGTTGAGCGCCCCGGTCGTCACCCCGTAGATCGCCGCCAGATCGCTGTCCAGCAGCACCAGCACGCCGCGGATCTCGCGGATCCGACGCTCCACCTGTGCCGGCGCCAGCGCGCTCGATTTCGGCATCAGGCCAGCTCCCGATTTGAGGTCACAGATCGTGACCTCGAAAGAAGAAGCGCCCCGGTCACTCGGCTGGCTCCTCGAGCTTCCGAAGCGTGATTCCGGAGAATCGGTGGGTCGTGGACATCGGCCCTCCCTGGAGTGGCGCGGCGGTTTCGACGTGCGACTCGAAGGAGAGGACGGATTTCCGGGGGTCTGGCTAGCGGAGGAATCCGAGCGGGGGTGGTACGACGGGGACAGGCACCGATTCCTGGGGCGGGCGTGCTTCGCGTACCGGTCTTGTCGGAATCGGAGCCTGTCCCCATCTTGGCGGGGCATTGGAGACAGGCGTTGACTGGGGCGGGGGGCGGGGGTCGGAATCGGGGGCGGGTTCGGGGGTGGGTGTCCTGCGGGGAGTATCTTCGTCGCGTTGCAGAGGGGAGGGAACATGCGATCGATCGGAGCAGTGGTTCGGGGGGTGGTGGTCGGAGTCGGCTTCTGGCTCGTCGCGGCGACGGGGGGCGCGCAGATCTATCTCGCCAACGCCAACGCCGACTCGGTGCTGGTGTTCGATCCCGCCGTCGGCGGCGATCAGCCGCCGCTGCAGGAGATCACCGGGGCCGCCAATCCGGTCGACCTCGCGTCGTCGGTCTGCGTCGATCCGGGGCGCGGCGAGATGTTCGTCGCCGGGCGCTTCCAGGATCGCGTCGTCGTGTTTCCGATCGGCGCCGACGGGCCGACCCCGATCCAGCGCGAGATCGCCGGCGCGGCCACCGCGATCGACACCGCCTGGGACGTCGACTGCGACTTCGAGCGCGGCGAGGTCTACGTGCTGTCGAAGGACTCCTCCGAGATCCTCGTCTTTCCGGCCGACGCCAGCGGCAACGTGCTACCCGTGCGCTCGCTCGTCACCCTGCCCTCCTGGGACCCCAACACCATCGACTTCGAGCTCGACCTCGTCCACGACGAGATCTTCGTCGCCTCGCGCACGCCGGGCCCGGCGGCGATCCTCGTGCTGCGCCGCGGCGACACCGGGATCGTCTCGGTCGTGCGCTCGATCGCCGGCGCCGCCACCGGGCTCACCAATCCGGGCGCCGTCGCCGTCGATCCGGTCCACGACGAGATCTTCGTCGTCCAGTCGAGCTCCGTGCGCGTCTTCCCGCGCACCGCGAGCGGCGACGTGCCGCCGCTCCGGACCATCTCGGGCGCGGCCACCGGGTTGCTCGCGACGCGCGACGTCGCCGTCGATCCGGAGGCCGGCGAGATCTCGGTGGTGCGCACCTCGCCGGACGAGGCGATTCTGATCTTTCCGCGGACGGCGCAGGGCGACGTCGCGCCGATCCGGACCATCGTCGGGCCGGCGACCGCCATCGACGGGCCGAGCCTGCACGCCTACTACCCGCGGCTGGTGTTCGCGGACGGGTTCGAGGCGGCGGTGGCGTTCGAGAGTTGGAGTGTCGTCGTGCCGTGAGGGCGTCGTACGACGGGGACGGGCGTTGGTGGTACGACGGGTACAGGCACCGATTCCGGGGGCGGTGGGGGCTCGCGGGGCGCTGAGGGGGGAATCGGAGCCTGTCCCCATCTTGGCGGGGCGCAGAGGCGGGGAATCGGAGTCGGTCCCCATCTTGGCGGGGCGCTGAGGAGGGAATCGGAAACGGTCCCGGCTGCGGGGGGCCACGGCACGGCGAGCGGCGGCGTGTCGGTCGCCGGGCGCGGGCTGCGTTCTCTCCGGCATGAGCTCCCCTGCCTCAGCCTTCCGGATCGTCGCCTGCCTCGGCTGTCTCGCGCTGCCCGGCGCCCCCCCGCTCTGTGCCGACGACGGCGATCTCGATCCGTCGTTCGCCGGCGGGGCGTTCACCCTCGCCTGGACCGCCGGGCACGCGCGGGCGAGCGTGCTCGAGCCGATTCCGGGGGGCGAGCTGCTGGTGGGCGGCACCGTCGGCGACGCGCCCGGGGAGATCGACGGCTGGGCGGTCGCCAAGCTCGAGGCCGACGGCTCGCGCGACCTGCTCTGGTCGCTCGCGTTCCAGATCGTCTCGGCCGGCGACGAGACCATGGCGATCACCGACGAGCTCTGCGACCTCGGCCGCGACGGCGCCGGGCGCACGATCCTCGCCGGCGCCGCCGATGCCGGCATCGACAACCACGTCCCCATGCTGGCGCGGCTGACGCCGACCGGCGCGCTCGACGCGAGCTTCGACGGCAACGGCATCCGGCTGGTCGACGACGCGCCGGCTGCCTGGACCGAGCTGCGCACCCACGCCGCGGCCGTGCTGCCCGACGGCCGCACGGTCTTCGCCGGCCGCTGCGGCGGCTGCGGCGACCCCGAGAACGACTGGGCCTGGGTGGCGCGCCGGCTCGCCGACGGCTCGGCCGACACCAGCTTTTCGGGCGACGGCTGGCTGTCGTTCCGGTTCGACGACACCGGCACCTCCGCCGCGGTCGGCGTCGCCGTCGACGAGGCCGACCGCATCACCGTCGCCGGCCGACGCACCCTCTTCACCTTCGTCGAGGCCTATCTCGTGCGTCTGACGCCCGCGGGCACCGCCGACGGCAGCTTCGGCGGCGGCGACGGCATGTCGGGGCCGTGGGGCGATCTGCCGGCGCGCGGCCTGGCGCTCGATCCGTCGAGCGGGCGGATCGCCACCGGCACCGGCGAGGTCAACTTCGCGGGCGAAGGGCGCGTCGAGGTCTTCACCGCCGCCGGCGACCCCGACCCGACCTTCTCGGGCGACGGCATCGTGTCGCTCGACCTCGAGGAGGGGACCTCGATCCACGCCGTCGCCTTCCAGAGCGACGGCAAGCTGCTGGCGGTCGGGACGATCGACGCCAACGGCGCCAACCAAGGCGGCCTCTTCCTCGCGCGGATGACGAAGGCGGGCGCGCTCGACGCCACCTTCGACGACAACGGCGTCAAGCGCGTCGAGTTCGACGCCGCGGCCAACGTCGCCGACGGCGCCTTCGCAGTGACGACGATGGGCGGGCGGCTGGTCGCCGCCGGCTACGCCGGCGCCGGGGGCGGCGCGAACCAGGAGTTCGCCGTGGTGCGCACCGAGAGCGCGCTCCTCTTCTCCGACGGCTTCGAGCGCGGCTCGACCGGCGGCTGGAGCGGACAGTGAACGTGGAGGATCGCCGGATGCCCCCGACACCGCTTCGCCCGCATCGCCTCCGCGCCGCGACGGGGGTCGCCGCCGCCGGACTGCTCTTCGCGACGTCGCTCGCCGCCCAGCCGGCGGGGCTGCGGGTGACGCGCCTGACGCCGCCGGGGCAGGCGTTCAGCGACCACGATCCCGCGGCCGGCCGGTCCCCGCAGATCTCCGTCGACGGGCGGTGGATCGCCTACTGGTTCGACGGCGACACCGACGACGTCCACGACCTCTACGTCGCTTTCCGCTTCGGCGGCGCACCGCGGCGGGTGTCGGCGCTGCGACCGGCGGGCGCGCTGACGCCGAGCAGCCTCCACTTCGGCCTGAGCGCCGACAGTCGGCATGTGGTGATGATGATCGACCAGGAGACCGTCGGGCGGCTCGAGCTCTGGAGCGTGCCGATCGACGGCACCGCGGCCGACGGCGTCAAGATCTCGGGCACGCTCGAACCCGACGAGTCGGTGGCGACGTTCGCGCTGTCGCCCGACGGCGGAGACGTCGTCTTCGCCACGAACCTCGACGGCGACTACCGCGTCTACCACGTGCCGATCGCCGGCGGCGCCGCGCCGGCGCGGATCGATCCGCCCGGCGCCAACGACGTTTTCACCGGGATGCAGCGCTCCGGCCAGCAGGTACTCTGGACCGACGCCTCGAGCGGAGCCGTCGAGCTCTGGCGGGCGCCGCTCGACGGCTCCGCGACGGCGAGCCGGGTCAACGGTGACCTCGCCCCCGGCGGCCGGGTCGTGAGCTACCGCTTCTCGCCCGACGCCACGCGCGTCGTCTACCGCGCCGACGCCCGCTTCGACGAGGTCGTCGAGCTCTGGAGCGTGCCGGTGAACGGCCCGACTTCGGCCGCCGTGCGGCTGTCGCCGACCCTGCCGGCGGCGGGCGACGTGCACTCGAGCTTCTCCGTCCACGCCGATCCGCCGCGCGTCCTGTTCCGCGCCGACACCGCCATCGACGAGCAGCTCGAGCTCTGGAGCGTGCCGCTCGCCGGACCGGCGACCGCGGCCGCGCACCTCAACGTCGCGCTGGTCGCCGGCGGCGACGTCGCCGCGGGCGCCGACGCGTTCGAGGGTCGCGCGATCTACGTCGCGGACAACGCCGTCGACGGCCAGACCCAGGCCTTCGTGGTGCCGATCGACGGTCCGTTCACCTCCTCGGTGCCGCTCCACGGCGCGCTCGGGCCGTCGCAGCTGGTGGGCACCGCCGGCTTCGTCCAGCGCGCCGGCGATCCGCTCGCCCTGATGGTCGGCAACCTGCGCGACGAGACCAAGGTCGAGATCTACGTGCAGGACCCGGAGTCGCCGGGCGAGCCGTACTCGCTGTTCGACGAGCTGCCGGCGGGCGTCGGCCTCCGCAGCGCCTGCGGAGCCGGCAGCACGCCCGATCTCGAGTCGCTGGTGGTCTGCGCCGACCTCGACGTCGCCGACAAGGTCGAGCTCTACCGGCTCGGCCTCGACTTCGGCACCACCCCCGAGAAGCTGAGCAGCATCATCACCGTCGCCGGCGCCGACGTCACCCGCGTCGTCGTCTCGGCCGACGGCGTCTGGGCGGTCTACCGCGCCGACGCGTCGGCCGACGAGAGGTACGACCTCCATCGCGTGCGGGTCGACGGCGTCGGCGCGCCGCAGCGCATCCACGCCGCGCCGCCCTCGGCGGCCCGCGACGTCGACGAGACGCTGTTCCTGTTCACCCCCGAGGGCGCCGGCATCGTCTACGCCGCCGACCACGAGAACGACGAGCAGGTCGACCTGTGGATCTCGGACGCGGCGATCTTCTTCGACGGGTTCGAGCTGGGCGACGCGGGGACGTGGAGCCTGGTCGTGCCTTGAGCGGGCGGCCAGGGTCTCGCGGCTGGAGCACTCCCCCCCAGCCGCCTCGGACCTTGTCGCTCTCGGAGGTTCAGTGGGCGACGGACGAGAGCGCCTTGATGTCGTCGTAGAGGGCGTCGGGGGCGAGGTCGGCGCCGTTGGGCCAGCAGACGACGCCGAATTCGTCGAGGCCGACTTCGGCGAACTTCGCCGGATCCTTGAGCGGCTCGAACACCGGGCCCCAGAGCTCGGCAGCGAGGTCGATGATGCCGCGGACGCCGTCCTCGAACTCGACCTCCAGTCGGTATTCGGGCAGAGCGCGGACCTTCACGGCTCTCCACATCTCAGACCTCCTCGTCGAGCGGTGCGATCGGGAGCAGGGCCTCCCTCCGCTCGACTCGAGCCCAATTCTCGCGCAACTCCGGGCGATGGAGCATCGCCCACTCCACCACCAGGGCGAGCACCCGCCGCGGAAGCCGTCCGGCGAGGACCTCGAGGGTTTCCACGGCCAGCGTCGCCCGATGGTCGCCGTACTCGATGTGAAAACGGCCGATCCCGTGCTCGCGCCAGTGCATCCGGATGGTAATTCCGTAGAAGCGGCTGATCGTGGGCATCTCGCCTCCCGAGGGCGAACGGCCGACCTTGCCGTGGACCTCGATGGAGAGAGGACGGAGCTCGGGGGCGCTCGTCTCGCAGCTGCGGTGGTACGCCGGGGACAGGCACCGATTCCTGATTCGTTGGTGCTGGGCCGGTCCTGGGTGAGGGAATCGGAGCCAGTCCCCGCTGCGGGGGACGTTCGATTTCGGACGGTGGCGTTCGGGGGCGGACGGGGCGGGGGCGAGGCGAACGGAGCAAGTCGTTCGGGTTCAAGGACTTGATGTCTGGCACGGAGCTTGAGATGGGGAGCGGGCACCATGGACCGCGCGCTCGACCCCACCCTGCTTCGCAACGGCCGACGGCGGCGGATCGGGATCGGCGTCGGCGCGGTCGCGGTCGTCGTCGGGGGGTTCGTGCTGCTGCCCGGGCTGCTGCGGCCGTCGTTGCGGCGCGAGGCGCTGCGCACGGCGCGGGTCGAACGCGGCGCGGTCGAGGCGGTGCTGCAGGCCTCCGGCAATGCCGTCCCCGCGCTCGAGCGGGCGCTGTCGAGCCCGGTCGACGCGCGCGTCGAGAGGATCCTGCGCCGCGCCGGCGAGGCGGTCGCGGCCGGCGACGAGATCGTCCTGCTCGACACCTCGGCCGCACGGCTCGACCTCGGACGGCTCGACGACCGCGTCGCCCAGAAGCAGAGCGAGGAGCGCCAGGCGCGGCTCGCGCTCGACCTCGAGCTCGAGAGCCTCGCCGACCGCGCCGAGTCGCTGCGGCTCGAGGCCTCGGTCGCGAGCTACCGCGCCGAGCAGCAGCGGCGGCTGCGCGCCGAGGGGCTGACCTCGGAAGAGGCGCTGCGCACGCGCGAGGTCGAGGCGCAGAAGGCGGCGATCGAGGTCGAGCAGGCCGAGCGCGCGGTGGCGGCGGCGCGCTCGGCCGGCGAGGCGCGCATCGGCGTGCTCGCCCTCGACCTCGCGATCCTGCGCAAGGAGCGCGACGAGGCGCGCCGCCTGCTCGACGGCTCGACCGCGCGCGCCGAGCGCGACGGCGTGGTCACTTGGGTCGTCCCCGAGGAGGGCGCCACGATCCGCCGCGGCGACGTCGTGGCGCGCGTCGCCGACCTCGGCTCGTTCCGGGTCGAGGCGACGATCTCCGACGTCCACTCCGCCCGCCTCGCGACCGGCCTGCCGGCGCGCATCCTCCTGGGCGACGCCCACCGCGGCGGCCGCACCCTCGACGGGCGCGTCGCCAGCGTCAACCCGACGATCGAGAACGGCGTGCTGCGCTTCACCGTCGAGCTCGACGAGCCGCGCACCACGGAACTGCGCAACAACCAGCGGGTGAGCGTCGCGGTGACCGCCGGACACGCCGAGCGGACGCTGCGGGTGGCCCGCGGCAGCTTCGTCGAGGACGGCGGCGAGTCGCTGTTCGTGGTCGACGGCGGCCGCGCGGTGCGGCGCCCGGCGCGGCTCGGCCTGCTCGGCTACGACGTCGTCGAGATCGTCGAGACCCCCGGCGGACCGCGCGAGGGGGACGAAGTGATCCTCTCCGACCTGAAGGACTACGCCGGGCTCGACGAGCTGCGGCTGAAGTGAATCCCGAGCGCCGCCGATGAACGGCAACCACTCTTCGACATCGACCGGCGCGGGCACGCCCGCGCCCCAGGGGGCCCACGAGATGATCCGACTCGAAGACGTCAGCAAGCTGTACCGCACCGACCGCATCGAAACCGTCGCCCTCTCCGACGTCCGGCTCGGCGTCGAACGCGGCGAGTTCGTCTCGATCATGGGGCCGTCCGGCTGCGGCAAGAGCACGCTGCTCCACCTGATGGGACTGCTCGACCGGCCGTCGACCGGCAGCATCGAGGTCGCCGGACTGAAGGTAAACGGCGAGAACGGCGGCAACGGCAAGGGCGCCCGCAACGGCGCCGGCGCCCGCGACCGCGACCTCGCGCGGGCGCGCAACCGCCACATCGGCTTCATCTTCCAGTCGTTCCACCTGATCTCCGACCTGCGCGTGGTCGACAACGTCGAGATCCCGCTGCTCTACCGCGGCATGTCGGGCGCCGAGCGCTCGCGCCGGGCGCTCGCCGCGCTCGACCGCGTCGGCCTGTCGTCGCGCGCCCACCACTTCCCGAGCCAGCTCTCCGGCGGCCAGCAGCAGCGCGTGGCGATCGCGCGCGCGATCTCGGGCGAGCCCGAGCTGCTGCTGGCCGACGAGCCGACCGGCAACCTCGACAGCCACATGGGCGACGAGGTGATGCAGATCCTCGAGGAGTTGAACCGCGCCGGCACCACCATCGTCATGGTCACCCACGATCCGCGCATGGCCGAGCGCACACACCGGACGGTGCGGCTGTTCGACGGCCGCCAGGTCAACTGAGGAAGGGGCCGGAACCGTGCTCGCCCACTCCCTGCGCCTGGCCTGGAAGGTGCTCTCCCGCCGGCGCTTCTACACCGCGATCAGTCTCGCCGGTGTGGCCTTCACGCTGCTCGTGCTGCTGGTCGCCGCCGCCATGCTCGACTCGGTGCTCGGCGCGCGCGCGCCCGAGGTCCACGCCGACCGCACCCTCGGCGTCTATGCCATGACGCTTCAGGGCGAGAACTGGTCGACCGGCGCGGCGGCCGGCTACGGCTTCCTCGACCGCGAGGCGCGCGGCCTCGACGGGGTCGAGCGGATGGCGATCCTGCAGAAGCCGCACTCGGCCGTCTCCTACGTCGACGGACGCAAGATCACCTCCGCGCTCAAGCGCACCGACGGCGAGTACTGGCAGATCCTCGCCTTCGACTTCCTCGAGGGCGGGCCGTTCACCGCGGCCGACGACCGCGCCGGCAACGCCGTCGCGGTGATCAACGCCACGACCCGGCAGCGTTTCTTCGGCGGCGCGCCGGCGCTCGGCCGCGAGCTCGAGGCCGACGGCCAGCGCTTCCGCGTGGTCGGCGTCGTCCGCGACGTCTCGTTCATGCGCCTGAACGCCTACGCCGACCTCTGGGTACCGATCGGCAGCGCCCGCGGCACCGGCTTCCGCGAGGAGATGATCGGCGACTTCGTCGGCCTGTTCCTGGCGCGGAGCCGCGCCGACTTCCCGCGCATCAAGGAGGCGTTCCAGGCGCGGCTCGACCGGCTCGAGCTGCCCGAGCCCGGGAGCACGCTCTCGGGCGGCGCCGACACGCTGTTCGAGTCGACCTCGCGCGAGCTGTTCTCGAGCGGCAACCGCTCGAGCCACCCGCTCCGGCTCGGGCTCCTGCTCGGGGTGTTCGCGCTGCTGTTCATGACGCTGCCGGCGCTGAACCTGGTCAACGTCAATCTCTCGCGCATCCTCGAGCGCGCCTCGGAGATCGGCGTGCGCCGGGCGTTCGGGGCGCCGCGCCGCGCGCTGGTCGTGCAGTTCCTGGTCGAGAACGTGGTGCTGACGCTGCTCGGCGCCGTGCTCGGCCTCGTGCTCGCCGCCGCGACGCTCGCGGCGATCAACCGGAGCGGGGTCGTGCCCTACTCGGACTTCGCCCTCAACTTCCGCGTCTTCGCCTGGGGGGTCGGCCTCGCCCTGGCGTTCGCGGTGCTCTCCGGCGTGCTGCCGGCCTGGCGCATGTCGCGGCTCGACCCCGTCGCCGCCCTCTCCGGGAGGTCCCTGTGATCCGTCACCTGCTGCGGCTGGTCTGGAACCGCAAGCGCGCCAACGCGCTGCTGATGCTCGAGATCTTCTTCTCGTTCCTGGTCGTCTTCGTGGTCTCGACCGCGGTCGCCTTCGCGGTCTCGGCGCTGCGCCGGCCGCTCGGCTTCGAGTGGCGGGACGTCTGGGTGGTGCGCGCCGACGATCAGGGCGCGCACGCCGCGATCCCGGCCCCGGGCGAGCCGGTCGGCGCCGGCCGGCGGCCGGTCGTCGAGCGGATGCTCGCCGAGCTCGCGACGCTGCCCGAGATCGAAGCGGTCGCGGCGATGCCGATCGCCCCCTTCGCCAACGGCAGCATGGTCAGCTCGTGGACCGAGAACGGCCGGCAGGTCACCACCGAGATCGCCGGCGCCACCCAGGACCTCGACCGGGTGCTCGGCCTCGCCGTCGTCGCCGGGCGCTGGTTCGAGCCCGCCGACGCCCAGGCGCCGTGGCGTTCGGTGGTGATCAGCCGCTCGCTCGAGCGCGAGCTCGGCGGCGGCGAGAGCATGATCGGCAAGCGCCTGCGCACGCCCGACGAGAGCGAGACCGAGGACCGCGTCGTCGGCGTGGTCGAGGACTTCCGCCGCTCGGGCGAGATCGCGCCGGCGGGCAACATCCTGCTGCGCCTGGCGCGGGCCGGGCATGCCGACGACGTCCCGGGCAACCATCTCCTGTTCAAGGTGCGGCCGGGCACGCCGGCGTCGTTCGAGGAGGCGGTGATCGCCCGCCTGCGCGGCATCGCTCCGGACTGGTCGTTCGAGGCGGGCACGCTCGAGCAGGCGCGTTCCTCGGCCCTGCGCTCGCGGCTCGCGCCGTTCGCGATCGGCGTGCTGGTGGCGGGCTTTCTCATGCTGATGGTGGCGCTCGGGCTGCTCGGAGTGCTGTGGCAGAATCTCGTCCGCCGCACGCGGGAGATCGGGTTGCGACGGGCGCTGGGCGCCTCGGCCGCCGACGTCCGCCGGCAGGTCCTCCTCGAACAGCTCCTGCTCGCCGCCCTCGCCATGTCGCTCGGCCTCGTCCTCGTGCTGCAGCTGCCGCTCCTCGGGCTCACGTCGCTGGTCGGGTCGGCGACCTTCGCGACCGGCGTCGTCGCCGCGGTGGCGGTGGTCCTGGCGCTGACGCTCGCCTGCAGCTTCTACCCCGCGGCGCTCGCCGCCCGGCTCGAGCCGGCCGACGCGCTCCGCTACGAGTGAGAGCCCCGGCGGCGGTGGGCGCGGCGGCGGCCGGTGAGCGCTGGATCCTGGTCGTCGACGACGACCCGTCGGTCACCGCGTCGCTCGCCCTGCTGCTCAAGCAGCACGGCTACCGCACGCGAACCGCGGCGTCGGCGGCCGAGGCGCTGGCGTCGATCACCGGATCCCGTACGGAGCCGCCGGCGCTGGTGCTCCAGGACATGAACTTCTCGCGCGCCACCAGCGGCGAGGAGGGGCTCGAGCTGCTGGCGACGATCCGGCGCGAGCGGCCCGAGCTGCCGGTCGTGCTGATCAGCGCCTGGGGCTCGATCGAGCTCGCCGTCGAGGGGATGAAGCTCGGCGCCGCCGACTTCCTCACCAAGCCGTGGTCGAACGCGCAGGTGCTGCGCGCCGTCGAGACCGCGCTGGCGCTCGCCGGCACCGGGCGGCAGGAGGCTTCGACCGCGGCGCCGGCGTCGCGCGAGGAGCTCGACCGGAGATACGACTTCGCCGGCCTGGTCGGCGCCGATCCGAAGTTCGTGCGCGTGCTCGAGCTGCTCGGCCGGGTCGCAGCGACCGACGCCTCGGTGCTCGTCCTCGGCGAGAGCGGCACCGGCAAGGAGCTGCTGGCCGAGGCGATCCACCGCAACAGCCGCCGGCGCGCCAGGCCGTTCGTCAAGGTCAACCTCGGCGGGATCTCGGCGACTCTCTTCGAGAGCGAGATGTTCGGCCACGTGCGCGGCGCCTTCACCGACGCGCGCGCCGACCGCAAGGGGCGCTTCGAGACGGCCGACGGCGGCACCATCTTCCTCGACGAGATCGGCGAGGTCGACCCGGCCGCGCAGGTCAAGCTCCTGCGCGTGCTCCAGGACAGCTCCTACGAGGCGCTGGGCTCGAGCCAGGCGCGCACGGTCGACGTGCGCGTCGTGTCGGCGACCAACCGCGAGCTCGGCGAGATGATCGCGACCGGGGCCTTCCGCGAGGACCTGCTGTATCGATTGAACCTCATCACCCTGCGCGTGCCGCCGCTGCGCGAACGGCCGGGCGACGTGCGCCGGCTGGCCGCCCACTTCCTCGCCGCCTGCGCCGCCGCCTACGGCCGGCCCGGACTCGCGCTGACGCCGGCCGCCCTCGCCTGGCTCGAGCGCCAGCCGTTCCCCGGCAACGTGCGCCAGTTGAAGCAGACGATCGAGCGCGCCGTGCTGGTCGCGCCCGGCGAGCGCGGCGACGCGATCGACGCGCGCGAGCTGGCGGCGCTCGCCGACCTCGAGCTGGGGGATCGGGAGGGAGATTCGGGCGCGCCGCTCGCCGCGGTGCCGCACCCGGGCAGCATGACGCTCGACCAGATGGAGCGCGCCATGATCGCCAACTGTCTCGGCCACTACGGCGGCAACCTGACCCGCGTCGCCGAGGCGCTCGGCCTGTCGCGGGCCGCGCTCTACCGGCGGCTGGAGAAGTACGGCCTCTCGGCGAAGGACTGAACGGCGACCGGGCCTCGGCACCCGCCCACCGCGACTCGACCCTCCTCCCCCGCCATGGCCCCGGTCCCGCTGCGCGCGAAGCTCTCGATCTACCTGGTCGTCGTCCATCTCGCGCTCGGCGTCGCCGCCTTCGCGGCCCTGCGCGAACGGCCGCTCTGGCTGCTGGCGGCGGAGCTCGCCTTCGCGCTCTCCGTCGCCGCCGGCTTCTGGCTGCTGCGCGCCCTCTTCCTGCCGCTCGACCTGATCCGCGGCGGCACGCAGCTGATCGAGGAGCAGGACTTCGGCTCGTCGTTCCGCGAGGTCGGCCAGCCGGAGATGGACGCGCTGGTCGGCGTCTACAACCGGATGATCGCGCGCCTGCGCGAGGAGCGGCTGCGCCAGCAGGAGCAGCACTACCTGCTGGAGCGGGTGCTCGAGGCGTCGCCGGCGGGCTTCCTCGCCCTCGACTTCGACGGCCGGGTGAGCCTGCTCAACCCCCGGGCTGCGCGCCTGCTCGGCACGACCGGCGAGGAGGTGGTCGGCCGGGCGCTCGACGAGGTGCCGGGGCCGCTCGCCGCGGCGCTGCGGGCGCTCCCCGCCGGCGGCTCGGAGCTGGTCGCCGCCGCCGAAGGGCGGAGGCTCAAGGTCTCGCGCGCCGAGTTCTACGACCGCGGCTTCGCGCGCTCGCTGTTCATCGTCGCCGAGCTCACCGAGGAGCTGCGCGCCTCGGAGCGCGCGGCGTACGGCAAGCTGATCCGCACCATGTCGCACGAGGTCAACAACTCGGTCGGTGCGGTCGGCTCGCTGCTCGACTCGATGCGCCTCTACGGCGCCCAGCTCGCGGCGGAGGATCGCGCCGACCACGAGGAGGCGATCGTGGTGGCGTCGACGCGGCTCGAGAACCTGCGCCGCTTCATGAGCGGCTTCGCCGAGGTCGCGCGGCTGCCGCCGCCCGACCTGCGCGAGCACGACCTGCGTCGGCTGGTCGACGAGCTGCTGGTGCTGCTCCGGCCGCAGCTCCAGGAGCGCGGGATCGCCGTCGCCTGGACGGCCGACCCGGGGCCGGTGCCGGTCGTGATCGACCGCAACCAGCTCGAGCAGGCGCTGGTCAACGTGCTGCAGAACGCGATGGAGGCGATCGGCCGCGACGGGCGCATCGAAGTCGAGCTGCGGCGCGCCGGCGGCGCCTCGGGCCGGGCGCCGGTTTTGACCATCCACGACAGCGGCCCCGGCATCCTGCCCGTCGCGCGCCCCCTGCTGTTCACCCCCTTCTACAGCAGCAAGCGCGACGGCCGCGGCGTCGGCCTCACCCTGGTGCGCGAGATCCTCGCCCAGCACCGCTTCCCCTTCGGCCTCGACGACGCCCCCGCCGGCGGCGCGACGTTCACGGTGACCTTCGAAGCGCAGGCGGACCCGACGCCAAGCTGACCCCCGGGAGATCCGGGGACAGGATGGTTAATGATCCTGTCCCCGGAACTCCGGAATTCCCGGCCAGAGCGCGTGGCTAGATGTGGGGGACTCCGTCTTCGTCGGCCCAGCCGTCGACGCGCTGGTCGAGCCGAGCCCGTTCCCGTTCACTCTTCGCCCCAGGCCACTCGAAGCTCCAGCGACTCAGCCGCTGATCCTGATCCCCTTCGAACCGGTAGCCGCACAGGTACCCTCCGGCGGCGACCGAGTAGTCGAGGCAGGCGACGTTCGGGGCGAGCGGCGCGGGGGCGGGGTCGCGCAGCCAGTAGTGGCCGACGAAGACGGGCGGGGCGTCCGGCGGGTACGGGCGGGCTTCGGCGAGGACCCGGGCTGGCAGCGGGGAGTTCGAGATCGTCGGGAAGTGCGGCAGGGCGTAGCTCGCAGCGGTGTGGCCGGCCGGGTCAGCGTACCAGCGGACGCGGGCCAGCGTCCGCACGACGCCGTCCTTGTCGGTCAGCGAGTCGCCCGGGGGCAGCTCCATCTCCTTGCCCTTGAGCGCGATCTCGAGCGCGGCGTAGAGCAGTGACTCCTCGTTCGAGCCCTCGATCAGGAAGCGGTCCGAGAGGCCGCCGTGGCGAGCGTGGGCTTCGTCGATCACGGCGTTGGCGACGTCGTCCCAGCAGGCATGGACGACGCGGGCATTGCCGCCGCCCGGCAGCGCGAGCTCGAGGCGCAGCGGCAGCGTCCGGAGGAACGCGAGGTGGCTCGCGAGCTCGGCCGTCGGGACCTGGGCGAGCGTCGCGGCGACCTGGCGGTCGTTTCGCGGGGTGTGGCGGCGCAGGTGCTCGCCGGGTCGGTCCGGGTCCGGGAAGTGGTACGCGAAGTGGTTCCACTCGTGGTTGCCGAGCACGGCGAGCGCGCTTCCCGCCTCGAGCATGTCGCGCACGAGCGCGAGCGTCTCGCGGATCTTCGGGCCGCGGTCGAGGAAGTCGCCGACGAAGACCGCCTGCCGCTCCGGGTGGCGCCAGGCGCCGTCGGTGCGCGCGTAGCCGAGCGCGGCGAGCAGCGCTTCGAGCTCGTCGGCGTGACCGTGGAGGTCGCCGATCAGGTCGTAGGCGGCGGGGGGCATCGGGGCGGATCGTGGCACGGCACGCCCACCCCACCAAGGTGCCCCGGAAGATCCGGTAGCAGGATGGTTGATGATCCTGTCCCCGGAACTCGGGATGGCTACCTGTCCCCGGTTCGCGCGGAATGAGCTTCCGCCGGGAGCCCCCGCGCGTAGTGGGCATGAGACAGAAACCTCTCTCCCCCGCCCTGATCTCGCGCCTCGCGGCGCTCACGGTCGCGTGCTTCTCTCTGACGAACCCCGCGGTCACTCGCGCGGAGCTGCCGCCGGTCGGGCTCTCCGAGGTGAGGGCGCAGCGCTTCGACGACGAGGACCTGCTCTTCTACGCTCCGACCGCCGGCGATCACTTCGCCTGGGCGGCCGCCGCCGGCGACTTCGACGGCGACGGCGCCGACGACCTCGCCACCGGCATCCCGTTCCACGAGGGGCTGGTCGGCAGCGGCTGCGTCGACTGCGGCATCGTCGTGGTGCGCTACGGCGCGCCCGACGTCGGTCTCGCCGGCGGTCTCGCCGACACCGTGCTCTACCAGGGGCTGGCCGGCAGCCCCGACCCGCCGGAGGGCGGCGATCGCTTCGGCGAGGCGCTCGCGGCGGGCGACTTCAACGGCGACGGCTTCGACGACCTGGCGGTCGGCATTCCGCACGAGCTGTTCGACGGCAACGTCCGCGACGGCTCGGTGGTCGTCTACTACGGCGCCGCCGGCGGCATCCAGATCGCGGGCGCCGAGCTGCTCGACGAGACGCTGCCCTGGACCGAGGTCGCCTTCCCCCACCAGGGCGGCAGCGACGAGTTCGGCCTCACGCTCGCGGTCGGCAACTTCGACGGCGACGGCTTCGACGACCTGGCGATCGGCACCCCGCGCGGGACCGTCCAGATCGATGCCAACACCGTCATCCGCGCCGGCGAGGTCTTCGTCGCGCACGGCTCCGCCGAAGGGCTGCTGCCCCTGCTCGGCTACGGCATTTCGCAGCACTCGAACGGCATCTTCGGCGACCCGGCCGCCGGCGAGCGCTTCGGCCTCGGTCTCGCGGCCGGCGATTTCGACGCCGACGGCGACGACGACCTCGCGATCGGCGTTCCCAACGAAGGCGACAATGGCTCTATCTACGTCATTTCCGGCAGCCAGTTCGGCCTGATCTTCGCCGACAGCGTGTTCTGGGCACCGGGCGCCCTCGGCCAGGTGCCGGAGGCGGGCGACCGGCTCGGCTACTCGCTCGCGGCCGCCGACTTCGACGGCGACGGCCACGACGACCTCGCGATCGGCGACCCGAGCGAGGATCTGGGCGCCAGCAACGAGATCGCCGACGCCGGGTCGGTCAGCGTCGCCTACGGCGCCCCGGGCGGATTCGACCTGTCACGTACCGCCACCTTCACGCAGGGCGTCGCCTACGCCGACCCCGCCGAGGACCAGACCGGAGACCAGCTCGGCTGGACGATGGCGGCGGGCGACTTCGACGGCGACGGCGCCGCCGACCTCGTCATCGGTCACCCGGGCGAGGACCGCGCGGGCCAGACCAACACGGGCGCGGCGGCGATCCTGATGGGCGCGCCCGGCGCCGGCCTCGGCGCGCGCACCGGCTCGATCGGGGCGGGACGCTCGGGGGTACCCGGGATCAACCAGGCACATTCGGACTTCGCACGAACGCTCGCCGCCGGCGACTTCGACGGCAACGGTTTCGCCGACCTGGTCGCCGGCGCCCCGTGGTTCGACGCGCCGTCGCTCGGCGATGTCGGCTACGAGATCGTCCTCTACGGGTCGCTGTTCTCCGACGGCTTCGAAGTCGGCGGCGTCGACCGCTGGTCCGACTCGTTCCCGCAGCCCTGATCGACCGGGATTCGGGGACGGGACCCCGAACCGGGGACAGGTAACAATTGGTGCCTGTCCCCAGTTGTTACCTGTCCCCGGTTTCCCGTTTCTCTGGTTTCGGGGGCGATCAGGACCAGGACTGAAGCTCGATCGCGTTGCCTTCCGGGTCGGTGACGTAGCACCAGGTCACCCGCGCTCCCGTCGCGGTAGTCAGGGTGACGACCTCGCCGATCGACCGGCCGCCGGCGGCGAGCACCTCGGCGCGCGCGGCGGCGACGTCGGCGACGGTGAAGGCGAGGTGGCCGAAGCCCGGGCGGTTGACGGCGGTGGGCAGCGCCTCGGCGAGCGTCGAGTAGTGGAAGATCTCGAGGGTCGGCCCATCTGGCCCGTGTCCCGGCAGCCGCAAGTGCGCGCCCGTGAGCCGCGCCCCCGGCACGCCGGTGCCCCGCTCGAGCTCGGGGCCCGCGAAGTCGCGCTCCGGCGGCACCGGCTCGCAGCCGAAGAGGCGCTCGTAGAACGCCGCCAGCGCGCGCCAGTCGCGGGCGATCAGGTTTGTGTGGGCGTACCTCGCGTCGACGATCATCGGTCGATTCTGACAGCCGAGATCCGGTGACAGGATGGTTGACCATCCTGTCACCGGATCTCGCGGGGGTCAGGCGAGGAAGCGGTAGCCGATGCCGGGCTCGGTGCGCAGGTAGCGGGGGGCGGCGGCCGAGTCGCCCAGGCGCTGGCGTAGACGGGCGACGACGACGCGCAGGTAGTGGGTGTCCTCGACGTGCCCCGGTCCCCACAGCTCGCGCAGCAGGTGCGGTTGGGTGACGACCCGGCCGCCGGCGCCGAGCAGCATCGCGAGCACCGCGAACTCCTTGCGGGTCAGCGCCACCGCCTGACCGTCCACTTCGACGGTGCGGCGCGCGAGGTCGATGCGCAGGTGGCCGTCGTCGAACACCGGGGACACGCCGGCGGCGCCGCCGCGGTGGCGCAGCAGCGCGCGGATGCGCGCCATCAGCTCGGGGACACCGAACGGCTTGGTGACGTAGTCGTCGGCGCCGCCGTCGAGCGCCCGCACCTTCTCCGCTTCGCGGGCGCGCACCGAGAGCACGATGACCGGCACCGACGACCAGCTGCGGATCCGCTCGAGCACCTCGTGACCGTCGAGGTCGGGCAGCCCGAGGTCGAGCACGACGAGGTCGGCGCCGCGGCGGGCGAGCTCGGCCAGCCCCGTCTCCCCCGTCGACGCCTCGACCACCTCGAACCCCTCGGCGCGCAGGCCGATCTCGAGGAAGCGGCGGATCTGCGGCTCGTCGTCGATCACCAGCACGCGCGCCGGCGTCGGCGCCGATTCGCCGCTGCCTTCGCCCGCGGGTTTTGCGACCGCGCTCACGTCTCGTCCTCCTCCTCGATCGGCGCCGCCGGCGGCGTGGCGAGCGGCAGCGTCAGGCGCAGGCGCGCGCCGCCGCCGGGGGCGTCGAGCGCCTCGACCGTGCCGCCGTGCGCGCGGATCATGCCGCGGACGATGGTCAGGCCGAGGCCGCTGCCGCGCGCGCCGCTCGTGAACGGTTCGAAGATCCGTTCGCGGTCGGCCGCGGGGATGCCCGGACCACGGTCGTCGACCTCGACCACCAGCCGGCTGCCGTCGCGACGGGCGGCGAGCCGCACCGGCACCCCCTCCGGCGAGTGGCGCAGGGCGTTGTCGAGGACGTTGAACAGCGCCTGCTCGACCAGCGCGGCGTGGACGTAGAGCGGCGGCAGCCCCGACTCGAGGGCGACCTCGACCTTCGAACCGCTCGCGAGCCGCTCGACCCGCGCCAGGGCCGCCGCGACGATCTCGTCGAGCCCCACCCAGTCGCGATGGAGCGCCAGCGGACCCGAGCCGAGCCGCGTCATGTCGAGCAGGTTCTGGATGTAGCGGTCGAGCCGCTCGCCCTCGCCGCGGATCGACTCGACCAGCGCGCGCCGGTCGGCCGCCGGCATCGACTCGCCGTATTCGGCGAGCGTGCTGGCGGCACCGATCACCGCCGAGAGCGGCGTGCGCAGGTCGTGCGAGACCGAGGAGAGCAGCGCCGTCCGCAGCTTCTCGGTGTCGGCCTCGGCGCGCGTCGCCTCCAGCCGCTCGCGGGCGCGCTCGAGCTCGAGCAGCTGCTGGCGCTGGCGCGAGGCGAGCTGGCCGACGAGCAGCCCCGCCGTCGCCAGCACCGCGAAGACGACGACGTCGCCGGCGTCGTGGATGCGCAGCGTCCAGCGCGGCTCGGTGAACAGGAAGTTCCAGGCGAGCGCGGCGAGCGCCGCGGCGAAGGCGGCGGCACGCCGACCCGTGCGCATCGCGACCACGACCACGGCGCAGACCAGCACCACGGCCACGCTCGCCCCGCCGAGCCGCTCGCCGAGCGCGAGCGCCGCGCCGACCGTGGCGAGGACGACGGCCCCGGCGAGCAGGAGGTCCCTGGCCGCTTCGCCCTGCTGCCGACCGCGCCGTTCCCGCCCGCCCGGCCCTGGATCGTTCACGGCGCCGATCCTCGCACTGTCGGGCGCCCCGGTCAGATCTCGACCACCAGGCCGATGTCGAGCACCTGGTTGGGCGGCAGCCGGAAGAAGCGGTCGGCCTCGGCGGCGTTGCGCGCGAGGTGGACGTAGAGCGCTCGCCGCCAGGCCGGCAGCGTCGAGCGCGGCGACGCCACCAGCTGGGTGCGGCCGAGCACGTAGGTGCGAGCGCTCCGCCCCACGCCGAGGGCGACCACTTCGGGCCGGTCGAGCAGCGCCGGGACGTCGGGACTCTCGAGGAAGCCGTAGGTCGCGATCAGGCGGTGGAATCCGGGGCGGAGCGTCTCGATCGTCAGCCGCTCGCCGTCGGGCACGTGGGGAACCTCCGCCGAACGCACGGTCAGGAACAGGTTGCGCTCGTGGACGATGCGGTTGATCTTCAGGTTGTGGAGCAGCGCCCGCGGCGTGCCGCCGGCGTCGCCGGTCAGGTAGATGGCGGAGCCGCGCACGCGGTGGACCCGCTTGCGCTCGATCTCGTCGAGCAGCCGCTCGAGCGGCAGACCGACGCCGACCCGCTCGCCGAGCGCGGCGCGACCGCGCTGCCAGGAGCTCATCACGGCGAGCACCGCGAGGCCCAGCACCAGCGGGAACCAGCCCCCGTCGGGGATCTTGACCACCGCGGCGCCGAAGAAGGCGAGATCGGGGACCAGGAAGGCCGCGGTCACCGCGCCCACCGCGAGCGCCGGCCAGCGCCAGATGCGGCGCGCCACCACCGCGGCGAGCAGCGTGGTGATCAGCATCGTGGTGGTGAGCGCGACGCCGTAGGCGCCGGCGACGTTGCTCGAGGAGCCGAACGCGACGACCACTCCGATGGTCGCGGCGGCGAGCATCGCGTTGATCGCGGGGACGTAGATCTGGCCGATCTCGGTCGCCGAGGTGTGGACGATCTCCATCCGCGGCAGGTAGCCGAGCTGCACCGCCTGGCGGGTCAACGAGAACGAGCCCGAGATGATCGCCTGCGAGGCGATGATCGCCGCCGCGGTGGCGAGCCCGAGCAGCGGCAGGCGCAGCGCCTCCGGCGCGAGACGGAAGAAGGGGTTCTCGGACGCCTCCGGCGCGGTGAGGATCAGCGCCCCCTGGCCGAAGTAGTTGAGCAACAGCGAGACGGCGACCAGGCCGAACCAGGCGACCTGGATCGGCCGGCGGCCGAAGTGTCCGAGGTCGGCGTAGAGCGCCTCGCCGCCGGTGGCGACCAGGAAGATGGCGCCGAGCACGAGGAATCCGGCGCTGCCACCACGAGTCAGGAAGTCGACGGCGTGGCGTGGGTCGACCGCGGCGAGCACCGAGGGGTCGCGCCGGATTCCGCTCACGCCGAGCACCGCGAGGGTCACGAACCAGGCCGCCATGATCGGCCCGAAGATGGCGCCGACGCCGGCGGTGCCGAGCCGCTGGGCGGCGAACAGGCCGACCAGGATCGCCACGGCGGACGGGACGATCCAGGGACCGAGGGCCGGCTGCACCACGGTGATCCCCTCGAGAGCGCCGAGCACCGAGATCGCGGGGGTGAGGACGCCGTCGGCGTAGAGCAGCGCCGCGCCGAACAGACCCAGGCCGAGCAGCAGCGCGCCCGAGCGTCCGGTCAGCCGGCCACGCACCAGGGCGAGCAAGGCCAGGATGCCCCCTTCGCCCCGGTTGTCGGCCCGCAGAACGTAGACCTGGTACTTGATCGTCACCACCACGAGCAGGGTCCAGAAGACGAGCGACAGCGCCCCGAGCACATTGGCCCGGGTCGCCTCGACGCCGTGGGCGCCGGTGAAGCACTCGCGGATGGCGTAGAGCGGGCTGGTCCCGATGTCGCCGTAGACGACGCCGAGCGCGCCGAGCGCGAGGACCCCGAGCCGGCTCCTGGAGCCCGCCACGGACGGGGACGGGTGCGCGATCGCTTCGCTCATCGCGATCCATTCCGCCACCCCGCCGCGTCAAGGGTCCATTCCTCCCCCGCTCCACCCGCATCAATTTCCCGTAAAAAGGGTGACAGCCCCCAATGACCCGCTGAAATCCAGTATTCCGAATCGACCGTCCTCCCGCGGGGACGGCCGGTCCGGTCCCTCCGGCCGAGATCCGGTGACAGGTTGGTCAACCATCCTGTCCCCGGATCTAACCATCCTGTCCCCGGATCTCTGTGTGCCCGGTCCTCGGTGGACCGCTGGTTCTTCGGGTCGGGACGTTCACCTGGGGGGATCTGCGGCGTATAAGGTGACGACATGCGGATCTCACACCGGCACTTCGTCGCCTCCCTCCTGTTCGCCTTGCTCGCGGCGGCGCCCTCGGCGCCGGCCGTCGCCACCGGTTCCGACTCCCCTGCCGCGCCGACGCCGCTCGCGGCCGACACGCCGTCCACCACGACCCGCGGCAACGCGTTCGTCGCGCCGGAAGGATGGACGATCGTCGTCCGCGGCGACGCCACGATCCTCGGCGCCCCCGAAGGCGACTCCTGGATCGCGCTGGTCGACGTTGCCGAGTCGGATGCCGCTGACGCCGACGCCGCGCTCGCCGCCGGCTGGAAGGCCTACAAGCCGGAGGCGAGCTGGCCGCTGGTGGTCGCCAACGATCGCCCCGACGCCGACGGCTGGAGCCGGCAGCGGGTCTACCAGTACCAGACCTCACCCAACGAGCGCCGCGCGGTGGCGGCGTTCACCCGCTTCGCGGGCGGCGTCTGGACGGTCATCCTGTTCGACATGTCAGAGCCGGTCGCCGAGAAGCGCGGCGGCCAGGTCGCGACCATCTTCAGCCGGCTGCTGCCCAAGGGGCACGCGAGAGAGAGCTTCGCGGGGCGCAAGGCCCACGCGCTCGACACGGCGCGGCTGGCGGAGCTACGCCGCTGGATCGAGGAGTCGCGCGGAGCGCTCCAGGTGCCGGGCGTGGCGGTCGGCATCGTCCAGGGCGGCCAGGTGGTCTTCGCCGAAGGCTTCGGCCCGCGCGAGCTCGGCGCCGACGAGGCGATCGACGCCGACACCCTCTTCCTGATCGCCTCGAACACCAAGGCGCTCACCACGCTGCTGCTGGCCAAGCTGGTCGACGCCGGCCGCTTCGGCTGGGACACTCCGGTCACCGAGGTCCTGCCGTCGTTCCGGCTGGGCGACGCCGAGACCACGAAGAAGGTGCGCATCGAGCACCTGATCTGCGCCTGCACCGGGATGCCGCGGCAGGATCTCGAGTGGCTGCTGGAGTTCGGCGACCTCACCCCCGAGAAGGCGCTGGCGACGCTCGCGACCATGGTGCCGACCAGCGACTTCGGCGACCTCTTCCAGTACTCGAACCCCATGGCCGGCGCCGCCGGCTTCGCGGCCGGCCGCGTGCTCCACCCCGACCTTGAGCTCGGCGCCGCCTACGACCGCGCGATGCAGGAGCTGGTCTTCGATCCGCTCGGCATGAAGTCGACCACCTTCGACTACGCGCGCGCGCTGGCGGGCAACCACACCGGCGCCTACTCGCAGGACATCGACGGTCGGACCGCGCCGGCGGTGATGGCGATCAACTACTCGGTGATCCCGCTGCGGCCGGCCGGCGGCGCCTGGAGCAACGTCCGCGACATGCTGCGCTACATCCAGATGGAGCTCGACCGCGGGCTGCTGCCCGACGGTCGGCGCTACATCTCGGAGGAGAAGCTGCTGGCCCGGCGCGAGAAGCGGGTGGCGATGGGTCAGGACTCCTGGTACGGCATGGGGCTGATGGTCGACCGCACCTGGGGGGTCGAGGTCGTCCACCACGGCGGCGATCTGATCGGCCACCACAGTGACATGCTCTGGCTGCCGGAGCACGGTGTCGGCGCGGTGGTGCTGACCAACGGCGACCCGGGCTGGACGATCCGCAGCCTGTTCCAGCGCAAGCTGCTCGAGGTGCTGTTCGACGGCAACCCCGAGGCCGATGCCCGGATGGCGGCGGCGGCGAAGTCGTACTTCGAGAACCTCGCGGCGGGACGCAAGCTGCTCACCGTGCCGGCCGACCCCGCCGCCTCGGCGGCGCTCGCCGATCGTTACGTCAACGACGCGCTCGGCTTCGTCCGGGTCTCGCGCGACGGCGGGCGGACGATCTTCGACTTCGGCGAGTACTCGAGCGAGGTGGCGACCAAGGTCAACCCGGACGGGACGCTCTCCTTCACCACCATCGCCCCCGGCATCGCCGGCCTCGAGTTCGTGGTCGGCAGTGGCAAGGAGAAGACGCTGGTGATGCGCGACGCCCAGCACGAGTACATCTTCAACGCCCGGTAATGGTGACAGCCCCCAATTCTTCAAGAAAACGAATCGGTCGTCCCTGATCGACGGCATCTGCTTCTGGGAAATGGGGGGACAGGTACCTCGAATAGGGGGACAGGTACCTCAAGTTACCTGTCCCCTCATTTCTGTCGCGGGAGAGAATGCAGCATGCAGAGCGTCAACCGCTACACCCCGGAGTACGTCGCCCAGTGCCGGTCGGCGATCGCGGCGCAGCTCTCGGCGTATCGCGAGCTGGTCGCGGCGGCCGGGGCGGCGGGGCCCGAGCCGGAGACGAACCTGCAGGCGGCGGTCGATGGGTTCGAGCGGCTCTTCTTCCGGGACCTGATCGTGGCGCTCGAAAGGGCCTTCGTCCACCGCGACCGCGCCCGGGAGGGCCGGGACGGCAACGCGGCCAACGAAGTGCGGATGCTGGCGACGTCGATCCTCGCCAACGGCGGCTTCCTGGCGGCGGACGAGACGATCCGATACGACGCGAAGCGCGCGGTGCTCGGCGTGCGCATCGGTGGGGAGATCGACGTCGACGCGGCCGGATTCTCGCGGCTTGCGGAGGCGTTCCTGCGAGAGGTCGAGGCCAAGTACCGCTGAGTCGGTCTCCGCGGTTCGAGGCACGGCGATCCGCGGCGGGCGGATCGCAGCCGGCGAATCGGCGTGCTAGCGTCCCCGGCATCCTTCGTATGGCTCGGAGCGGCAGCGGCGCGCGGCGGCGGCGGATCGGCGGGTGGCTCGCGATCGCGATCGCCGGCCTCCTCGCTCACGGTTCGCCCGCGACGGCCGCGACCGCGCCTCGGGCGGTCGAGGGCGTCCTCGATCTCGGCAACTGGCGTCCGGAGTCCGGCGACATCGTCCGGCTCGACGGCGACTGGCGCCATTTCCCGCGCCGGCGGCTGGCCCCCGGCGACCCGGCGCTCGCCGCGGCGCCCGCCGGCTTCGCGACGCTGCCCGGCACCTTCGTCGAGAGCGATCGCGCCCCGGGGTCGCCGTCGGGCCACGGCTTCGCCACCTACGCGCTCTCCGTGCGCCTGCCGCCGGAGCCGCCGCCGCTGGCGCTGCGCATCGTCTCGGTCTCGACCGCGTTCCGGCTCTGGGCCGACGGCGAGCTGGTCGCCGCGGCCGGCACCGTCGCCGAGCGCGCCGCCGACGGACACCCCGAGTACCGGCCGAGCGTGGTGCGCCTGGCCGCCACCGACGACGAGCGACTCGAGCTGGTGCTCCAGGTCTCCAACTTCGACTACGTGCGGGGCGGGCCGTGGGAGCCGATCTGGATCGGCACCCCCGAGGCGGTCGACGGCGCGCGCGAATCGCGCATCGCGCTGGCGCTGTTCCTGGCCGGCGCCTTCGCGGTGATCGGCCTCTACCACCTCATCCGCTGGTCGGCTCGGCGCAGCGACCCCTCGTTCCTCTACTTCGCGGCGGTTTGCTTCGGCATGGCGTTGCGCGGCCTGGTGGTCGACGAGGTCTTCCTGGTCGACCTGGCGCCGGCGCTGCGGTGGAGCGACCTGGTGCGCCTCGAGTACGCGTCGCTGCTGATCGTGGTCGCGGCCTCGGCGATGTTCCTGCGCGAGCTCTTCCCCGGCGACCAGCCGAAGGCGCTCACCTACGGCTACACCGGTGTCTCGCTCGCCGGCCTGGCGCTGGTCGCGGTGCTGCCGCCGGCGATCTTCAGCCGCGGCCTGCCGGCGCTGCAGCTGCTGTGCGTGAGCGCGGCGGTGGTCGGCGCGCTGCTGGTCGCCCGCTCGCTCGCGCGGCGGCGCGAGGGGGCCGGTCTCTTCCTGTTCGGGCTGGTCGCGATCGCGGTCACCGGCATCCACGACGTGCTGATCTCGGTCTACCGGTCGCTGCCGACCGGCCACTGGCTGGTCGACTCGATCTATCTGCAGCCGTTCGGACTGTTCGTCTTCGTGCTGTCGCAGTCGGCGATGTTGGCGCGGCGCTCGTCGCGCGCCTTCGTCCAGCTCGAGGAGACCACGCGCGAGCTCGGCGCCGCCCACGCCGCGCTCGACGCCCACGCCCGCGAGCTCGAGCAGCGGGTCGCCGAGCGCACCGCCGAGCTCGAGACCGCCAACCGCCAGCTGGCCCGGCTGGCCGAGATCGACGGCCTGACCGGGCTCGGCAACCGCCTCCACTTCGACGAGGAGCTGCGCCGCGCCTGGTTCGATCACCTGCGCCGCGAGGCGCCGCTGGCGCTGGTGCTGGTCGACGTCGACGAGTTCAAGAAGTTCAACGACCGCTACGGCCATCTCGCCGGCGACGACGCGCTGCGCCGCGTGGCGGCGGCGATGGCGGCATCGGTGAAGCGGCCGGGCGACGCCGTCGCCCGCTACGGTGGCGAGGAGCTGGTCGCCCTGCTGCCGAACACCGACGCCGAGGGCGCGCGCCACATCGCGGAACAGATCCGCGAGCAGGTCGCCGGAGCCGGAATCGTCCACGAGGCTTCGAGCGTCGCTCCGCGCGTGACGGTCAGCCTCGGTCTGGCGTCGATGGTCCCGACCGAGGACGCCGACCGCGTCACCCTGATCGCCCGCGCCGACCGCGCGCTCTACCGCGCGAAACAGGCGGGTCGCGACCGGGTGGTGGCCGGAAACTGAAGGCCGCCGGCGAGGGTGACGCCGCCCGCAGCTCTTGACAGAATCGACCGGCCTTGAATCCTGGAGACCCGCGAGGAGCCCCCGTGTCGACGATCCGCGCAGACGAAGCGACGTCCCTCGCGACGTCGTCCACCCCCGCTCCGCTGCCGGCCGGCCGCGTCGCGCCGGTGCCGGTGGCCGCCGGCTACCGCGTCGCCCTGGTGGCGGTGGCGGTGGCGATGGTGCTACTGCCGCTGGTCTACCTCGCCATCGTCGCCGCCGCGGCGTGGGGCGGCTACCTCTACGCCGCCACCGTCTGGCCGAGGCTCTCCGAGATCCCCAACCTCCACTTCAAGGTGCTGGCCGGAGCCGGGCCGCCGATCGCGGCCGCGATCCTGGTCTTCTACATGCTCCGCTCGATGTGGCCGCGCCGGTCGGGCCGTCCGGACGGCGTGGTCCTGCGCGAACGCGAGGAGCCGAGGCTGCACGAGCTGGTGTGGGCGATCGCCGACGCGCTCGGGGCGCCGCGCCCGCGCGAGATCCGCGTCGATCTCCAGGTCAACGCCTCGGCCGGCCTGCGCCGCGGTCTGCTCAGCCTGTTCGGTCGCGATCTCGTGTTGACGCTCGGACTGCCCCTGGCGGCGGGGCTGACCACCCGCCAGCTCTCGGGGATCGTCGCCCACGAGCTCGGGCACTTCGCCCAGCGCGGCGGCATGGGGGTCTCCTTCCTGATCCGGTCGATCCAGGCGTGGTTCGCGCGCGTCGTGTTCGAGCGCGGCGACTTCGACGCCGGCCTCGACCAGCACGCGGCACAGGGGAGCTGGGCGACGCGCGCCATCGCGCAGATCGCGCGCCTGTTCCTCTGGATCAGCCGCAAGATCCTCGGCGGCCTCATGTACCTCGGGGCCGCGCTGTCCGCCGCCCTGTCGCGCCAGATGGAGTACGACGCCGACCGCTACGAGGCGCGGCTGGTCGGCGCGCGTACCGCCAACGAGACCTCGCGCGAGATGGCGCGCCTGAACGTGGCCGGCCAGGGGGCGTGGAGCGAGCTCGCCAGCCACTGGCGCGACGGGCGCCTGACCGACGACATCCCGGCGCTGGTCTCGGACCACCGTCGCCGGTTGCCGCCCGAGCTGGTGCGCCGGATCGACGTCGCGCGCCTCGGCGAGACCCGCGAGTGGCACGCCACCCACCCGACCTTCGCCGAGCGCGAAGCGAGCCTGCTGCGCGAGCCGCCCGAGGGGATCTTCCGCGACGAGCGGCCCGCGACCTCGCTGTTCGCCGACTTCCAGCGCCTGTGCCGGATCGCCTCGATCGAGGAGTACCGCGTCCGGCTGGGGAGCGCCTTCACGCCGGATCGCCTCATCGACATCGCCGAGGTCGAACGCACGCGCGAGCGCGAGAGCGCCGAGGGCGAGGCGTTCGCGCGTCTGTTCGGCCGCACCCTCTCGCGCCACCGGCCGATCGGGATCGACCTCGAGGCGGCCGCGCGCCTGGATCGGGCGGTGCTCGCGGACGGTCTGGCGCAACGCTCCGCCGAATCCGCCGCCGCGCGCGCGCAGCTCGAATCCGACAACGACGCGGCGCGCGGGATCGAGGAGCGGCTGGACGCCCTGGAGAACCTGGCGGTTCTCGACAGCGCTGGCGTGCCGCGCGCCGAGTGGGGCGAGGCTCGCGGGATCGCCGAGCTGCTCGGCGGCGAGGCGGGGCCGGCCACGGCGGCGGGCGAAGTCCGCCGCGAGCGCGAACGCCGTTCCGCCGCGCTGCTCGCCCACGACGTCGCCGCCGGGGAGCGCCTGGCCTTCGCAACCACGTTCGCCGTCGCCGAAGCGGTGCCCGAGGCCGAGGCGGCGCTCCACTGCGCCCGCGCGCTCGCCGACCTCGAGCCCTCGCTGCCGACGCTGTTACGACTGCGCCGCGACGTCGGTGCGCTGCACGCGCTGTGGAGCCGGCTCGGCGGGCGCCAGCGCAACGCCGGCTTCGTCGAGGTCCTCGAGTCGCGCTACCGCGACGTCCAGCGCGGCCTCGAGAGGCTCCACCGCGAGCTCTACCCGATCGACCACCCGCTGTCGCGCGACCCGCGCGTCCGGACGCTCCAGCACTACGTCGTGCCGGTCGTGCCCGACGCCGACCAGCCCCAGGACGTCGTCGCGGCGGCCGAGGAGGCGATCGACCGCGCGCTCGAGATCCGGGCCCGGCTGCTGACGCGACTGGCGGCCCTGTGCGAGCCGATCGAACGGCGGATCTGCGCCGCCGCGAGCCCCTCCGAGGCCGCCGGGCCCCCCCGCTGACGCCGCGGTCGGACCCGGCCGCTGCTTCCCATCGCGAGTGCCCGCCCGAGGATTCGCCTCGCCCGTCCTCGAGAGCCGACAGCAACCTCCAGCGCCCCCGATTCGCGCCGAGCTCGGGATCCGTCTCTCAAATGGTGACAGCCCCCAATTAAGGCCCGAAATCCAGAGATCTAGATCAGCCGTCCTCACTGGAGGACAGGCGATTCGTACTTTTGGAGAATTGGGGGCTGTCACCATTTTCTTTCTCTGACCTGTTTCCGGTCATGTTCGGGGGCGCGGGGCGGTCCTACAATCGGCTCGATCCGGAGGGACAGGTCATGGCGATCCATCGCAGAGATTTCCTGCGCGGCATCGTGGCGGCGGGCGGAGCGTTCGCGTTTCGGGGGCTCGTGCCGTCGACTGCCTTCGCCGCGAAGCGATTCCCCGCGGGCGTCTGGGGGGGCAACGTACCGACCTGGTGCCACGACCTGGTGCGGGACGGCGGCCGGATCCCGCGGGTCACGCCCAGCCGATCGGTCGAGTTCCTGATCCTCGGCGGCGGCCTCGCGGGACTGTCGGCGGCCTACCAGTTGCGGGACTCCTCGATGCTGCTGCTCGAGCACCTCGACCGCGTCGGCGGTCACTGCGTGCGGGACCGCTGGAACGACATCTGGTACTCCGGCGCCTCGGCCTACTTCGTCGAGCCCGAGCCGCCGCTCGACGAGCTCTACGCCGAGCTCGCCTTCCCGCTCACCAAGATCGCCGAACCGGCCGACAGCGCGATCCTCGGCTGGAACTCGGTCGTCGACGTCTTCGGCGCCGGTCTCGACGAGCTCCCGTACCCGGACGCGGTGCGCCGCGACTTCGCGCGCGCCAGGAAGGACTTCGCCGAGATCCTCGAGAGCGACGACTGCCCGGTGATGCCGCTCGCCGACACCACGGAGGAGTCGAAGAAGTACGACACCCTGACCTTCGCCGACTGGATGCTGAAGGAGAAGAAGTACCACCCCGCGGTCAAGGCCTACGTCGACCTCTACTGCCGCTCGGCGTTCGGCGCGCCCAGCTCGGAGTCCCTCTCGGCGTTCGCCGGACTGAACTTCTACGTCAGCGAGTTCGGCGACCGCTACACCTTCCCGGGCGGCAACGCGCTCGCCGCCGAGCTGCTGCGCGACGCGATCCACGCCGCCGGCGCAGGCCGGATCCTCCCCGCCACGACCGCCGTCCAGGTCGAAGACAAAGGGAGCAAAGTGCTCGTCACCGCGATCGACGCCAATGGCGAGGCGATGGCGATCGAGGCCGGGGCGGTCCTCGTGGCCTGCCCGAAGTACGTCGCCAAGCACATCGTGAAGGGGCTGCCGCAGGACCAGGTCGCCGCCATGGACGGACTCGCCTACGGCTCGTACGTGGTCGCCAACGTGCTCTGCACCAGCCCGGTGACCGACGGCTCCTACGACACCTGGACCGACGTGGCCCCGTTCACCGACGTCCTGCTCGCCGACTGGATCACGCGCGGCCCCGGCAGCGAGGCGACGACGAAGCAGCAGGTGCTCACCGTCTACTACCCGACCGGCTACGAGATCGACTCGCTGCTCGACGACGCCGCCTACGACCGCTACCGCGACACGGTGGTCGAGCACCTCGACTACCTCTACCCCGGGGCCGAGGCGAAGATCGAGGACGTCAAGCTCTACCGCTGGGGTCACGCCCTCTGTCACGCCCGACCCGGCTGGTACACCCGGACCTCGCCGATCGCCGCGCGCCCCTTCGGCCGCGTGCTGTTCGCCCACTCGGACAATCAGGGCCTGCCCGCGTTCGAGGCGGCCCTGGTCGAGGGGATGTCCGCGGCGGCGCAGGCGAGGGAGCTGGTCGCCGCGGTCTGAACGGCGGCGAAGGGCCGCGGCTGACCCCGATCCCGGCTCAGTTGACGGTGGCCGACCAGCGGGTGGTGTCGCCGGTTTCGAAGCCATCGAGGAACGGCATCTCGCTGCTCGCGGCCGGGCGCTCCCAGATGCCGCGTCCGTGGGTCGCGGCGCGCAGCACGCGCGGGAACGTCCCCTCCTGGAACGACAGCTCGAACACCGCGACGCGCGGCAGACTGTCGGAGTGGGGCGCCCAGGTCGCGCCGCCGTCGCGCGACAGGAAGACGCCGATGTCGGTGCCGGCGTAGACGTCGCTCGGCAGCACCGGGTCGACCACCAGCGCGTTGACCGGAACGTCCGGGATGCCGGTTCCGGACGGCGACCAGGTCGCCGCGCCCCCGGGGAAGTTCGTCGTCTTCCAGACATGGTGGCCGGCGGCGACGCCGTAGCCGCCGAAGGCGACCCAGGCGGTGTTCGGATCGGTCGGATGGAAGACGATGCGGCCGACCGGGCGGCGCGCCGCGGTATCGGACGGATTCGGCTGCGGCATGCCGGCGTTGGTCATGTCGGTCAGCGTCGCGCTGCCGGTCGACGTCCCCCACAGCTTGCCGTTGCGCAGGCCGACCGCGCGCACGGCGTCGTCGGAGGGCGCGATGCCGATCGCCGTGATCGCCCGCCCCGTCTCGAGCACCTGGCTGACCGGCGGCATGGTGACGCCGAGGTCGGCCGACCGGTACAGCCGATCCGAGCCGAAGTAGATCGTATTCGGGCTGCCCGGACCGCTCGCCATCGGCGCGTAGAAGAGGATGGCGGAGGCCGAGCAGGTGATGCCGTTGTTGATGAAACCGCCGAAGCCGCAGCCGAAACCGATCCAGTTGCCCTCGGTCGCCGCCGGCACGCTGGTCACGCGCGCGAAGCCCATGGCGTTGGTCTGGTTGAAGTAGGTGTGGTACATCACGACGTTGGTCGCGTCGGGCGCGTTCTGGTCGATCAGCGCGTGGCCGCCGTCGCCGAAGTCGGCGCGGAACCAGGTGCCGTCGGCGCGGCGCAGGATGGTGCCGTTGTCCTGGGTGCCGCCGATCAGCAGCTCGGGATCGCTCGGGTGGGTCGCCAGGCTCTGGAACTGGGTCGCGGTGAAGTCACCGTTGTTGAGCGACACCCAGGTCACGCCGGCGTCGTCCGAGCGGTAGATGCCACCGTCGCTGCCGAAGTAGACGACGTCGGGATCGGACTTGGCGATGGCGATGGCATGGCTGTCGACGTGGAGACCGACCGCGGTCTGGGCGTTGGTGGTGAAGCTCACGCCGCCGTCGACCGAGCGTCCGTGAACGAGCTGCGGCGAGCCGCCGAGATGGACGATGTCGGCATTGGTCGGGTGGACGTCGATGGCGATGTCGTAGAAGCACTGCGGGTTGCAGAAGTTCTGCCCGCCGCTGAGCACCGGCAACCAGCTGGCGCCGCCGTCGGTCGACTTGCGCACGCGCCCGTTCAACTCTCCGCTGGCGTAGTAGAAGGTGACCACCGACCCGTTGCGGTTGCCGGCGAGCTCGCCGCGAACGTTGGCGGTGGCGGTGATCGCCCTCTGCGAGAAGGTCGGCGTCGTCGCGAGCGCATCGGTCGACTGGTAGATCCCGCCGCCCTGCGGCGCCGTGGGGCCGTTGACCCAGGCGATGACGACGTTGGCGTTGCCCGGATCCATCGCGATGTCGGTGACCGGCAGGTTGCCCGTCGTATCGGGCGGCACGGTGACCGCGTTCGCCACCGTCAGCTTGGTGAAGGTGGGCGACGCCGAAGTAGCGTTGGTCGACCGGTAGACCCCGAGCATGCCGAGCGGCGGAACGGTGAAGCCGACCGACCCGCCCGACGGGTTGCCGCCGGTGCCGGGCACGGTCGAGACGAAGATCGTCGCCGGGTCGGTGGGATGCACCAGCACTTCGCTGATCGCGCGGCCGGTGAAAGCGGTCGTCCCGCCGACGCCGGTCGCCACCGGCGGGTTGAACGGGCCGACGAGATCGGCGGTGGTGTCGGCGTTCTCGACCCGATAGAGGCCGACGCCGAAGAAGCTGTCGCCCGACCCCTGCGGCTCGCCGGTGCCGACGTAGAGCAGGGTCGGGTCCGACGGCGCCAGCGCGAGCGCGCCGATCGCCAGCGACTGGGCGGAGTCGAAGATCCGCGTCCAGCTGGTGCCGCCGTCGAGCGAGCGATAGACGCCGCCCTGGGCGGTGCCGACGTAGACGGTGTCCGGATCACTCGGGTGGACGGCGATCGCCGACACGCGCCCGCTCACCGCGAGCTGCGGCCCGGTGCCGACCTGGCCGTTGGGGATCGGATTCGGTCCGAGCTCGACCCAGAAGTCGTTCGGTGGCCCGCCCACGG
This sequence comes from Acidobacteriota bacterium, assembly GCA_045862895.1. Taxonomy (GTDB): domain Bacteria; phylum Acidobacteriota; class Thermoanaerobaculia; order Multivoradales; family JAGPDF01; genus JACTMI01. The sequence goes on along the minus strand of BTUO01000002.1, from coordinate 516,333 downwards.
CGAGCACGCGCTCCCGTCGCTCGAGCTCCGCGAGCGCGAGGGCGCGCGCGTCGTAGGGCAGGAAGTGGGGCACGCCGCGCAGCAGGTCGAGATGGTCGCCGCGCGCGCGCAGATAGTCGCCCTTGTCGACGAGACCCACGGCGAACGGCGGCAGGTCGGCGTCGGCGAACGCGTCCGCCTCCTGGGCCGTGACCGGCACGGCGAGCGCGAGCAGAACCACGACGAGCGACAGGGATCGCGAAGCGAGGGCGCGACGGTCCATCGGAGACTCCGATCGGAGAGAGGTATCGACGCTAGCACGGGAGCCGCCGCGACCGGCCGGGCTCGAGATCGCGGTCCGGGGGCGGTCGCGCGGCGCTCCCGGGGGTCACCAGCCCGGGTACTTGAGCTGCCAGGCGTCGCCGGCGGCGCTCCGGCGGCCGGATTCCGCGGACTCGACCGGCGACCGGTCGAGGATCTCGAAGGCGAGGTCGTCGGCGAGCTCGGTGATCAGCTCGCGCGCCTCGAGGTCGGCGAGCCAGTCGGCCGGCAGCGCCTCCTCGCCGAGCGCGGCGCCGAGCAGGTTGCCGCAGATCGCGGCGGTCGAGTCGCTGTCGCCCGAGTGGTTGGCCGCGAGCAGCAGTGCCGCGCGCAGGTCGCGCGGCTGGGCGAGGGCGGCGTAGACCGCGATCGCCAGCGCCTCCTCCGCCACCCAGCCGGCGCCGAGCGACTCGACCTTCTCGGGCGACGGATGGCCGCCCGAGGCGAGCTCGCGGGCGGCCATCAGGGCGCGGAAGGTCTCGTCGTGGTGCGGCTGGCGCATCAGCACGAGAGTCGCGTGATCGAGCGCCAGCGGTAATGGCTCGCCCTCGTGAACGATGCCGTGGAGCGTCGCCGCCAGCACGCCGGCGGGCAGCTGGCCCGACGGGTGTCCGTGGGTCAGCGCCGCGAGCTCGACGCCGAGCGCGAACAGCCCCTCGCGCGACGACTCCCCGACCGGTCCGCCGTTGGCGGATCGCAGCAGGCCGACCGGCGCCATGCGCATGACGCCGCCGCACCCCTTCGAGAGGTTCGCCGCGCGCAGCTTCTCGCCGAGCGGCGCCTCGAGCGCGGCGAGACAGGTCGAGCCGGGAGCGCGTCGCCGGTGCAGTACCGGCTGGGACACCAGCCAGCCGTCGAGCACCGGCTCCGACTCGGGAGCCGGGCGCTTCACGGCGCGCTTCCTCGGCGGCGTGCGCCGGGTCGACATGGCGTCCGCGGCGCGCTGGGTGTGGAGCCAGCGCCGGTAGGCGTGGTGGACCACCGCCGGCGGATGACAGATGCCGCGCAGCTTGCCGCGCACCGAGGCGCGGATCAGCCCCTCGGCGGTGAACAGCGTCATCTGAGTGTCGTCGGTGATCGCGCCGACCCGCCCGTAGGCGGTCTCCAGCTTCTCGATGCCGCGCGGGCCGTAGGTGGAGCGGATCGAGGCCAGCGTCAGGAACTCGACCGCGGCGCCGAGCGCGTCGCCCAGCGCGCCGCCGAGCAGGCAGCCGCGGGCGCGGCGGCGCAGTGGCCCGAGCTCGTCGGCAGGCTCGACCACGCGAGCGGGAGGCGGTTCCGGCGGGATCGGGGGGTCGGGCACGGCGCGGTCCGGGGAGCGCAGAAAAGGTAGCACGCCTCCCGGGCGGCGTGCACTCGGACCGGGGATGCACGAGAATTGCACTCCCGAGCCGGGTTGAACCGGCTCCGTACGATGTCGTAACCGATTTTCGGAGGTTCGCCGATGCGCCGTCCACTTCCCTGCTCTCTCGCCTTCCTCCTGTCGTTGCTGCTCGCGACGGCGACCTTCGCGCAACAGCCGACGACCGAGCCGCCGGTGTTCGGGGAACGAACCGAGGTCGCGGTGCAGAACGTCGACGTCGTGGTCGAGGATCGCGACGGCCGGCCGGTGCGCGGCCTCGCGGCTGCGGACTTCGAGGTCCGGGTCGGCGGCGCCGTGGTGCCGATTACCAACTTCTTCGCGGTCGAGAGCGGGGTGCTGCGGGCGGCGCCGCTCGATCCGTCGGTGCCGCCACCGCAGCCGGAGGAGGCCGTCGCCTCGGCCGAGGTCCAGCCGCGCCGCGCCAGCCTGCTGCTGTTCGTCGACCAGACCAACCTCGCTCCGGCCAACCGCAAGCGGGTGCTCGGCGCCGTCCGCGAGCACTTCCGCGACCTGCGCGCCGCCGCCGCGCCGCGGGTGGCGATCGTCGCCTACGACGGCGGCATGACGCTGCGCCGGCCGTTCACCGAGAACCTGCAGGAGATCGACGACGCGCTGGCGGAGCTGATCGACAAGGCGCCCAAGGCCGAGCGCTTCGACCTCGAGCTCGAGCAGATCAAGCGCGAGCTCGAGGAGCCGTCGAACATCGACGAGGGGGGCGCCGACGCCGGCGTCTTCGCGATGCGCGTGCGCAGCTACAGCGAACGGCGTCTGCTCCAAGTGCGCGCCACCATCGCCGCGCTCGGCCAGTTGATCGAGGCCGCCGCGGGCATCCCCGGCACCAAGAGCGTGCTCTACGTCGGCGACGGCCTGCCGCTGCGCCCGGGCGAGCCGCTGGCGGAGCTCTGGGCCAATCGCTACCCGCTCGACCGCGACACCTCGCGCGTGACCACTGCGGGGCGCACCGACGCCATCCCCGACTTCGGCCGGCTGATCGACGCCGCCAACCGCGCGCGGGTGACCTTCTATCCGCTCTACTCCGCGCCGGTGGCCACCACCTCCCGGGGTTCGGCGGCGGGCACGGCGAGGGTTCCCGACACGCCGGCGGTGGTCGACGCCAGCTACTACACCTCGCTCGAGGCGGTCGCGCAGGAGCCATTGCGCGAGCTCGCCGCCGGCACCGGCGGGCGCTTCGCGCCGACCGTCGGCGCCTGGGACGAGGCGCTGACCGCTCTGGTCAGCGACGTCGCCGACTACTACTCGCTCGGCATCCCGCCGCCGACCGGCGACGAGCCCCGGATCGAGGTTACCGTGAACCGCCCGGGGGTGGTCGTCCGTCACCGCCGGCAGCTCGGGTCGATGTCGGCCGACGAGCGCCTGGCGGCCCGCACCTACTCGGTGCTGCTGTTCGGCGGCGCCGAGAATCCGCTCGGCACGGAGGTGCGGCTGGGGACGCCGGAGACTCAGGCGGACGGGACCTTCCTGGTGCCCGTCAACATCCTGGTGCCGATCGGCCGCCTGTTGCTGGCTCCGGCGGGCGAGGTCCACGAGGGGCGCTTCTCGCTCGCCGCCGCCGCGCGCCACGAGCAGGGCACGCTGACCGGCCTCGCTCGCTTCGTCTGCCCGCTGCGCATCCCGAACGCCGATGTCGAGGTCGCGCGCGGCCGCTCGATCGCTTGCGGCGTCCGCCTGCACATGGCCAAGGGGGCCCACGAGGTGGCGATCTCGATGCGCGACGAGCTGTCGACCGAAGAGTCGACCGCCACCACCACCCTGGTCCTCCCCCCACGCGCCGGCGGCTGAAGAATCGCCGACCTCCCCAAGAATCCGAAGAAATGGTGACAGCCCCCAATGACTCGGAAACTTCACCATCCCGAATCGATGTGTCCTCGTTCGAGGACGCTCGATTCAATACGCCGGATTTCGGGGGGTAATTGGGGGCTGTCACCATTTACCGGCGGGGGACGGTGGGGGCGGTGGCGGTCGGGGTGGCGCTGTTCCTGGTCTGGAGCAACAGCTTCGTGGCGGCGTCGTTCCTGCTCGGCGGCGAGCGCGGGGCGGCGAGGTTCGACGCGGTGTCGCTGTCGATCGCGCGCTTCGTGCCGGTGGTGCCGTTCTGCCTCGGCTGGGTGCTGCTGGTCCGGCGCCGGCAGACGATGGCGCTGCTGCGCCGCTTTCCGGTGCGGGCGCCGATCGCCGGGCTGCTGTCGGTTCCCGCCTACAATCTCGCGCTCTATTCCGGACAGCAGCGCGGAGTGCCGGCGCCGGTCGCCTCGCTGACCACGGCGCTGATGCCGTTCGCGGTGATGCTGCTCGCCGCGCTCTTCCTGGGCGAGGCGCTGAGCTGGAGGAAAGGCGCGGCGTTCGCGCTGGCGCTCTCCGGAATGGCGCTGATCGCGACCTCGCGCGGCGGCGGTGCGGGCGTCGCGGCCGGCGGTCCGACGTCGGTCGGCGAGTACGCCGCGCTGCTGGCGCTGACCGCGCTCGCGCCACTCTCCTGGGCGATCTATTCGATCCTCAGCAAACCGGTGGCCGGCGTCGCCTCGCCGCTCGACTGGACCTTCCTGACGCTGGCGCTCGGCGGGCTGCCGCTGATGACGGCGCTGCCGTTTCGTGGCGCCCGCGAGCTGGCGGCGCTCGACGCCGCCGGCTGGGGCGCCCTCCTCTTCCTCTCGGTGCTCTGCACGATCGTCGGCTACGCGGTCTGGAGCTGGCTGCTGCGCCACCTGCCGGCCTCCTCGGTCGGCTTCTTCAGCTTCCTCAATCCGCCGCTGACCGCGCTGTCGAAGTATCTTCTCGCGCTCGCGCTGCCCACGGCGTTCGTCTGGACGCTGGTGCCGCTCGAGCTCGCCGGCGCCGCGCTGGCGCTCGCCGGTCTCGCCCTGGTGCTGGCGCCCGACCGCAAGCGCCCCGCGCCGCCGCCAGCGGTCCCCGCTCCCGAAGGCTGAGCCCGCCCGTCCGCGCAGCGGCGCCGGACCGGCGCGGAGCCGGTCAGGGCGCGGTCGACGACCAGCGGCCGCTGTCGCCGCTCTCGAACCCGTCGGCGAACAGCGCGACGTCGAGCCCGAAGAAGGCGGCGACGCGCTCCATCACCGTGGCGCGCGTCGCCGCCCCGCGGATCGTCTCGAACGGGACGCCGGAGGTGACGACCCGGTAGGCGCCGGCGTCGGCCTGGAGCGCCGCGATGCCGGCGCCGCCGGCGTAGTCGAGGGCGGCGCCGGCGCCGGGCTCCGGCTCGAGCACGTCGGCGTACTCGACGTCGTAGCTGCCGTGGTCGCCGTCGTCGAACTCGACCAGCGCCAGGTCGGCGAAGATCCCGCCCGCGCTGCCGGAGGTCTGGTAGGTGCCGGCGTCGTCGGCCGCGTAGCGCGCGCGCAGCAGGCCGCGCAGGAAGGCGCGGTCGGCGGCGCTGCCCAGCCAGTCGAGATCCCACGCCAGCTCGGCGCCCGACACGAACAGGTCGCCGCCGCCGGCGAGGTAGCCCTCGACCGCCTGCTGCTCGGCGGCGTCGAAAGTCTCGTCGACCGTCGATTCCTCGCCGAGCTGCCAGAGGATGGCGGAATGGAAGGACGGGTCGAGCGCCAGGTTGCCGGAGGTCACCGCGCCGTGGACCGCCGAGTCGAAGGCGGCGTCGACACGGCCGAGCGCGGCGGCGTGCTCGACCAGGCCGTCGAAGCGGTTCATGCGGTCGAGGAACATCCGCTGAACCAGGCCGCCGAGGTCGGGATCCACTTCGCGTACCAGCAGCCCGGAGTCGAGCCGGTCGAAGCCGTGCACCAGCAGCAGGCGCGGCTGGTCCGGCGCCGGCGTGCGTAGCGCCACCACCTCCGAAGGGAGCGACTCGCCGCCGGCGTTGGTGGCCGTCACCCGGAGGTAGACGGTCTCGCCGGGCACGAGCCCGCCGAGATCGAACGCAGTGCCGTCGGCCGGCGTTCCGTCGTCGAAGCCGCGTCCGTCGCCGCCGCGGTAGACACGGTAGCCGGTCGCCGGATCGCCGTAGGCACCGCCGGCGAGCGGCGCCTGCCAGCTGACGACGGCGGCCGTCGCTCCGGTCGCGCGCACCTGGACCGCGCGCGGCGGCTCCGGCAACAGCCGTGCCGGGACGCCGTCGCGCTCGGCGAAGTACCGGACGATGCCCTGGTGGATCGCGCGCGCGAGCAGCCGCCGGAAGCGCGGGTGTGCGAGCGCGGCGGCGTCGGCGGCGTTGTCGTGGAAGCAGACCTCGAGCAGCGCCGACGGCATCTCCGGGTTGTTGGACGGATTGACCTCGCCGAAGTAGGCCGAGCGGTAGCCGCGGTCCTGCCAGGCCGGATCCCAGAGCGCGCGGGCATCGGCGACGATCTCGTCGTGGATCCGGTTCATCAGCGCCGCCGAGCCGGGGACGCTCTGGGTCGGATCGTAGGTGCCGTCGGGCGGGTTGGCGCTGTAGACGTAGCTCGAGGTGCCGCGGGCGGTGCCGTCGAAGGCGTTCGAGTGCCAGGAGAGGTAGACCGAGTCTTCGACGCCGGCGAAGTTCTCCCAGGCCGCGAAGCGCGAGCGCGCCGAGACGTCGCCGCCCGACCAGACCGAGGCCGGCGCCCCCTGGTACTGGGTGAAAGTGCGCGCCCCCTCCTCCCAGCGCGGCCGGCCGGAGAGGGTGCCGTGGTTGTGGCCGAGGATGTCGCCCGGACCGCCGCCGAAGCGCACCGCGTCGGCCGCGACGGTCTCGCCCGGTTCGCTCGAGTCGTTGGCGAGAGCGACCGAGCCGCGCGCAGGATCGCTGCCGGCGTCGAAGCGGAAGCGGCCGAGCCGGACCCAGACCCAGCCGTGTCGCTCCTGGTTGACGCGGAAGTGGCTCTCACCGCCGGTGTGGTGGACGACGTAGTGGGCGTCGCTGGCGCGCGCCGTGCCGTCGCGGCTGTAGGAGACGTAGACGTCGTAGTCGCCGGCGGCGGGGAAAACCGGCGTCCAGGTCGCGCGCGCGGTCTCGGTCGCCGTCGTGGTGATCAACCGGGTCGTACCGCCGTTGGCGAACGGATTCTCGGTCGCGCCGTACGGGGCCTGGAAGTTGAGAAAGCCGCTCTGGCCGGAGGGCGAGAAGGCCCCGGGATCGCCGCTCTCGACATAGGTCCCGTTGGCCGGAAAGGCGCCGCCGTCCCCCTCGTCGACGATCACCATCTGCTCGTTGCGATCGGTCTCGCGCAGGGTGAAGACCTGCGCCCCGGAGCCCTCGAGGTAGGCGAGCAGCATCTGGTTGATCGCCTCGGCGTTGACGAAGTCCTCGACGATGCCGTGGGTGATGCCGCGCTGGGTCGACCAGGCGCGGAAGTCGTCGTAGTCGATGAAGCCGTGCGCCTGGGAGACGAACACCTGCTTGCCGTCGAGCGCGCCCGGCTCGCCGGCGAAGCCGGTGCCGCCCCCCTCCCCCGCCCGCACCCGGCGCACCAGCGGCGCGCGCGACAGGCGGTCGCTCTCGGGATCGGTCGCGAGCAGCTCGGGATCCGGCGGCGTCAGGTAGGACGGCAGCGCCCGCCGCCCGCCGGGGGCGCGCGGGTCGACCGCCGCGAGGTGGAAGCGGGTGAGCTCGGGCCAGGCGCCGAGGCCGAGGTCGAGCTGCCGGCTCAGCGACTCGAGCAGCTCTTCGGTGACGCCGCCCGAGTCGAGGAAGTCGAGCGACAGCGCGAGCCGGACCACCAGGTCGGGCGGCGCGACGTGGAGCGAATCGAGCGCTGCGCCGTCCGGCAGCAGGCGTTCAACCGCGAGCCCGGGCGGCGGCACGAGGAGAGTGCGCACGCGACCTTCGAGAGAGTCCAAGTCGGTACCGAGAGCGAGGAGCTCCTCGGCCTCGACGGCGACCAGCGTTCCGTCTCGCCAGAACGGCAGCCGCTCCGCGCCGGACGCGACGCCGGCGTGGAGAGCGGCGGCCACCAGGAGGCCGAGCGATCTGCGGCGAGCCGTCGACATCGTGCGCGCTCCCGGCCCGCACTGCGGGCTCGGCATCCCGAGGGCGCCGGGCCCGTGGCGCGGGCCGATCCGATACCGGTTTCGAACCGGCCGGAAGTTAACACGTCGCCCCCGCCGCCACGGCCGCGGTCGGTGTGCGTGACCTGATCCGTCCTCGTTTATCGTTCCTAGGTAGAAGCCAGAGGAGATCGCCGGCCCCGAGGGCCGGTCCGCGGCGAGTCGGGCACGGGACCCGGCACGCGGCACGGCCGGGGTGCGGCGGCCCTCCGAGGGGGGACCGCAATGGGACTGCTGGGAACGATCCTGTCGTTCGTGGGGGGTATCGGCGCGCTGATCTTCGGAATCCAGATCCTGATCCACGCCTTCAAGCACAGCGTGGGCTGGGGTATCGCGAGCCTGCTGATTCCGTTCGTGATCTTCGTCTGGGCGGCGAAGCACTGGGGCGAGCTGAAGAAGCCGACGCTGATGATGATCGGCTGCATGGTGATCGCGATGATCGGCTCCGCGGTCACCATCTTCGGCGCCTTCTCCGGTGCGATGTCGGAAGGGATGACGCCGGTTCAGTGAGCCCCTCCGCGGGCGGAGGGGGGCGCCGGCGACGGGCTCCCCTCCCCCGTGATTCACCCGCCGCGCGGGCCGCGGACGTCCTGCCAGAGCCCGAGGACGCGGCCGTCGGGATCCTCGAACAGCGCGATGGCGCCCATGCCCGGAACCTCCTGGCGTTCGACCAGGACCTTGCCGCCGGCGGCGCCGATCTTCGCGACCGCCGCCGCGAGATCGGCAACGTCGACGTAGAACGCCATGTTGCCCGGCCAGGGCCCCGCCTGCGGCGTCATCATGCCGCCGTCGATCCCGCCCTCGCCGCCGGTTTCGATCAACCGGTAGGCGAGCTCCGGAACCTCCCGGATCTTCCATTCGAAGACGCTCTCGTAGAACGCCGCGAGGCGGGGCTGGTCCCGGGTCCAGAGCTCGAAGTGCACGACGGGGCGTCCCATGGCGGCTCCTCCCGCGGCGACGCTACCGCACCAGCGCGGCGTCCCGTTTAGACTCCGTCCGTGCACCCCTGGCCCGCCTCCCTGCTCGGCGCGCTGCTGCCCGAGCCCGAACGCGGCGCGATCGTGCGCCGCTTCGGCGGCGATCCGCCGCGCGCCTCGTTCCTGATCGGCGCCGTCGAGTTCGTCGCCGGCGCGAACTTCCTCTACGAGAGCGGCATCGCTCACTTCCGAGCCGCCTCCGAGGCGATGGCGGTTGAGTTCCTGCGCCAGGCCGAGCGCGCGACCCCGTCGTCCGAGGAGGCGATGGCGTTGACATGGGGTGGCGCCGTGGTCTGGCTCGGCTGGCTGCTGCGCCCCACGACCTGGCTGCTGGTCTCGATCCCGCTGGTCGGGCTCGTGCGCAGCTCCGCCTACCTCACCGCGCGCGAGGCGGTCGCCGAGCCGGCGGTCTGGGCGGCGCTGCGACTGCGCGCGGCGCTGGCGCGCCTCGCGGGCGCCTCGAGGCAGCGCGTCGAGTTCGGCACCTCCGGCGCACCGGACGTCGTCGAGCCCACCGCCGAGGGCGGCTTCGTCGTCCTCAGCGCCCGGCCGAAGCCGGCGTGGGACGACGTCGCGACGATCGAGATCGACGAGCGGTTCTTCCGCGTCGCGCACCACGACCAGGTCGAGCGCGACGGCCGCCGGCGACACCGCTACCACCTGACCGAAGCCCCCGAGCACGAGGTGATCCGCCGGCTGCTGCGCTACCCGCCCGCCGCCGATCCCGATCGTCCCGGGGTCTGAGCGAAGGACCGCGGGCGGGGTCGGGGGGCGGCCGTCAGCCGCGCCAGGCGTAGCCGAGCTTGACGAAGAAGGTGCGGCTGTCGCGGACGAGGTCGCCGGCGAGGTCGTCGCGCAGGCTGTCGGAGTAGCCGGCGAAGACCACCGTCTGCGGGTTGATCTTGTAGGCGAAGAGCAGCTGGTTGAACAGGTCGCGGCTCTCGGCCTCGATCTCCTCGACGTAGAGCCGGGCGTCGCGGTCGACCGCGATCCGCTGGCCGACCCAGCGTACGAAGGTGCGCAGGTTGAACTGCCAGGTGGCGCGCAACTCGGTCAGGTCGGCGCGGAACAGCCGCCCTTCCTCGCGGTCGAGCTCCTGGCGCGTCTGCTGGACCTGGAGCTGGAGGTGGCGGCCCGGGCGGAAGCGCAGCTGGGTCGAAGCGTAGACCTCGTCGGCGGGCTCGACGTTGACGTAGTCGATCGAGCGACCGGCGGCGACCTCGAGGTTGGCGTAGAGCCAGGAGGTCAGGTTCGCCTCGCCGAAGACCGAGAGCCAGCTCTCGTCGAAGTCGACGCCGCGGAAGGTCGACTGCCGCCACCCCGGTCGCAGCGTGACGAACGACTGCAGCGGCCCCTGGAAGCTCCACCACCCTTCGAGCTCGCGCTCGAAGCGCTCGCCGCTCTGGCGATAGCTCTCGTCGTAGTCGGCGCCGAGCCAGATGCGCTGCAGCTTGTCGTCGCCCTCGCCGTGCCAGGTGCGCTCGACGCCGACCACGCCCTTGCGGAAGTCGACTTGCGGCACGAAGCCGAGGTCGGCGCGGAAGTCCGCGCCGCGGTCGTCGTAGTTGGCGTAGGCGAACCAGTGGCGCGAGCTGTAGTTGTAGCGCAGCGCCACGGCGTGTCCGCCGAGCTCCCCGGTCTTCTGGCCGAGGTCGGCGGCGACCGCCTCCGGATACTCGGTGCGCGACAGCAGCGCCTCGGCCTTGAGCGTGTGGCGCTCGCCCAGGCGCAACGAGGAGTCGAAGCCGAGCACCCGGTTGAAGTAGTCGTCCCCCTCGCGGCCGGCATAGAGCGCGCCGACCGTCGAATTGCCGAGCACGTCGCGCCGGTAGCGCGCCACCGCGGCGGTGTTGCCGCCGTCGAGCTGCGCCAGCTCCGAGCCCTCGTGCGACGGCAGCAGCAGGTTGGTCACCTCGTCGCCGGCGAGGATGAACCCGAGCGCCCCCGCCCCCTGCTTGCCGGTGAGCTTCACCCCCCAGTCCGGGTCGGCGATGTTGCGCGTGTAGACGGCGTCGATCGTGGTGTCGAAGGTGTCCGCGCCCTCGAGGAAGAACGGCCGCTTCTCGGGGAAGAAGAGCGCGAACTGATTGTTGACCTCGAGCTGGGCGGAGTCGGCCTCGACCTGCGAGAAGTCGGGGTTCCAGGTGCCGAGCAGCTTCAGATCGGGCGTGATCCCCCAGCGCGCGGTGACGCCCGGCTCGGTCGAGTCGTCGGCCTTGTCGAGCCGGCCGTCGGGGAACGGCTCGCGCTCGTCGGTGCGGCTCGAGGTCAGCGTCGGAATCACCTCGAGGTCGCGGCCGGGGCGCGCCTCCTCGATCCCCGCCAGCTCGGCCGACTGGCACAGGTAGCAGTTGCGCCCGCGCTCGCGCGGCCCGAGCGCGACCTGCTCGCGCACGCCGCGCGGGCGGATGCGCACGGCGTCGAGCCCCCAGCTGCCCCGGTCGCCGTTGGCCTCGAAGCGCAGCGACGCGTAGGGGATCGCCGCCTCGACCTGGTAGCCGTCGGCGGTGATCCTGCCGGCCGACTCCCAGATCGCGTCCCAGGTCTCGTCCTCGACCTGGTTGACGTCGTCCTGGACCAGGTCCATCTGGACGCCGAGCGGATTGACGAAGAACTCGAAGGCGCGCCGGTTGTCGTCGAAGGTATCGAGCACGACGCCGACGAAGTCGTCGGCGAAGGCGTTGTCGCGGTCGGTGTAGCGGGCGCGGATGCGGCCCGGCTCCGGGTCGTGGCAGCGGAAGGCGAAGTAGACGTGGCGGTCGTCGTAGGCGATCCAGCCTTCGGTGCGGACCCTGGCCGGAGTGTTGTCGCCGGGTCGGATCTCGTAGACGAGCTCGAAGGTCGGCGCCCCGGACCAGGCGCTCTCGTCGAGCACGCCGTCGATCACCACCGCCGCCGGCGCGCGGTGCGCCTGGTAGCGGGCCCGGCCGTGCCGGGAAGGCGCGGCTTCCTCCGGCTTCTGTTCGGCGACGAGCGCGCCGGCGCAGGCGACGAGCGCGAAGGCCAGCCCGGCGGTTTGGCTCCGGCGGCGGCTCCGGCGAGTGCGTGGATCCACGATCCCCTCCCTCGGTGGTCGAACCGAGATACGGCGGATCGGGCCGGCCGGTTACGTCGGCGGCACGGTGGCGGCGACCGCGCGCACCGTCGCGATGCCGGGGCTCACCAGGGCAGCGCTTCGTAGGCGCCGCCGATCCACGCCGGCGGGTCGGGCGACGGCGAGCGCGGGCGACCGGCGGCGAGCTCCCAGTGGTGGAGCCAGGAGATCCCCCAGGCGCCGACGTAATCGTCGGGCGAAGCGTAGGCGGGGTCGGCGAGCGCCGACTCGAGCGGGACGAAGCGGTAGCCGCGCGCCGTCATCCGCGCCGCCAGGTCGGCGAAGCGGTCGGCGTTGAGCGCGTTGACGTGGAGCAGCAGGACCTGCGCCGGCTCGCGCTCGAACAGGCGGCGCGAGGTCTCCTCGAAGAAGGCGAAGACCTGCTCCATGTAGTCGAGGTAGGCGACGGCGACCCTCTCCGCCGCCGCGCGGTCGCCGCGACGCAGGGCGTCGGCGTAGACCGCGGCGAACATGTACTCGTCGTTGTCGATGGTCACGGGAGCGACGGTGTAACCGTGCTCGGCGAGGAAGCGCTCGAAGGCGCGGCGCTTGTCGAGCTCGAGGCCGACCTGGAGGAACGGATGGCGGAAGTAGCGCAGCGACTTGCCCTTCGCCGCCAGCAGCTCGCGGGTCACCGGCTCGCCGCGCACGACGTCGGCCTGGAACTCCTCTAGCGGCAGGCGGTTCAAGCTGAGGTGCGAGTAGGTGTGATTGCCGAGCTCGAAGCCGGCGTCGACCCAGAGGCGCAGGGCGGCGATGCGGACGGCGCGAGCGCTGGCGTCCTCCCCTTCCTTGTCGAGCTTGCCTTCGTTGACGAAGCCGACGGCGGGCACTCCCGCGGCCGCCAGCGCCTCGACCAGCCGGCGGTTGGTGGCGCGCACGGTGTCGGGATCGTTCGCGACCAGCGCGGCGGAGGCCCCCGGCAGGTCGTCGACGGTGACCGCGACGGTCCGCGTCGCCGGCGCCGCGAACCCGCTCCCCGCGACACCGCCCATCAGCGTCCCGCAGTAAACGGTGACAGCCCCCAATTTCGCGCGATTCTTCAATTTCGTGAACATTCCGTCCTCAGTGGGTGACAGTGAGTTTCAGAAATCTGAAGAAATGGGGGCTGTCACCATTTTCAGCGGCGCAGGACGGCGCGGGCGAGCAGGGCGATCTGGCCGGCGTGGTAGGCGTTGTGCTGGAGGACGCCCAGCAGCATGCCGCGGACGGTCGGGTCGGAGCCGGGGACCGGGTCGTCGAGGCGGGCGTCCTCGAGCGCGGCGACCGTCTCGTGCAGGCGCTGGTGCGCCGTGGCGAGACGGGTCTGCAGGGTCCGCCAGCGCTCGGCGGAGACCGCGCCGACCGCCGGCCACTCGCTGCCCCGGGGGCGCGCGCCGAAGCCGCGCTCGATGCGGTCGCGCGCGGCGTCGAGCCACCAGGCGACGTGGGCCACGATCTCGGCGATCGAATGGCCGCCGAGGGGGCGGCGGTAGGCGTTGGCCGCACCGACGCCCGCGAGCGCCTCGGCAATCGAGGGGCCGTGCCAGGCCTCTCCGGCATACGAACGTTGGAGCTGATCGGCGAGAGACGCGGTCACGGTGCGGGTGCGTGCGGTCATTTCGACCCCACGATACCGGATCGCAGGACCGACGCGCGCCGATTCGAGCCCTCTCCCCGGATCGGCGCGCACCGGCCCGTCGACGCCGGCGCGCTCGCGGCGCCGCCCGTCACTCGGCGGCGCTCGCCTCCCACCAGAACGGAGCCCGCGCCGCGGGTTCCGGCGCCAGGCGGTTCATGGTGAACGGATCGTAGACGCGACCGCCGGCGACGACGCGGTGGAGCTTCTTCGTGTTGGCGATGTCGGCGAGCGGGTCGGCGTCGAGGACGACCAGGTCGGCGAGCTTGCCGGGCTCGATCGAGCCGAGGTCGCGGTCGAGGCCGAGGTAGCGGGCGCCGGCGATCGTGCCGGCGGCGAGCGCCTGGTGCGGCGTCATGCCGCCCTGGACGAACATCGCGAGCTCCCAGTGCGCCGCGAGCCCCTCGCGCTGGCCGTGGGCGCCGAGCTGGACGGAGACCCCGGCCTCCCGCAACGCGTTCGCGCCGGCGGCCGCCAGCAGGTGATTCCACTCGCCCTCCGGAGCGACCTCGCGCCGGCGCGAGCGCGGGTCGAGCACCTGCCGAGGCACCAGGCCGGCCAACGGCTGCTCCTCCCAGACGTTCGTCGTCGCGTACCAGTACTGCTCCCCCATCAGCCCGCCGTAGGCGACGCCGAGCGTGGGCGTGTAGCCGACCTCGGTGCCACTCCAGAGCTGGAGCACGTCGGCGTAGAGCCTGCCGACCGGCACCGCGTGCTCGACGCCGGTGTGGCCGTCGACGACGTGGGTCAGGTTGTGCTGGAGCAGCGAGCCGCCCTCGGGCACCACCATCATGCCGAGCTCGCGCGCCGCGGCCAGGATCTGCTGGCGCTGGTCGCGGCGGGGCTGGTTGTAGCTCTTGACCGAGAAGGCGCCGGCCGCCTGCATGCGCCGGAGATGGGCGCGCGCGTCGTCGAGCGAGTCGACCTCCGCCTGGTACTCGCCGGCGGCGCCGTAGAGGATGGTGCCGGTCGAGAACAGCCGCGGCCCGACCAACCCGCCCGCGCGCTGGAGCTCGGCGCCCGCGAAGAACTCGCGGGTGTCGTTCGACGGGTCGTGCGCGGTGGTGACGCCGTAGGCGAGGTTGGCGAGCAGGAACCAGCTCTGCTCGGGGATCAGCTGGTCGGAGCCGACCGGGCCATGCCAGTGGACGTCGATCAGTCCGGGGATCACCGTCTTGCCGGCGACGTCGATCACGGTCGCGCCGGCCGGGATCGCGACCTCGCCGCGGCGGCCGACGGCGACGATGCGGTCGCGCTCGACGACCACGACGCCGTCGTCGATCACCTCGTCTCCCTTCATCGTGACGACCCGGCCGCCGACCAGCGCCAGCGTCCCCGCCGGCCGGTCGGAGTCGATGTCGAAGGAGAGATCGATCCCTTCGGCGACCGGCTCGGGCAGCTTCTCCGGCGCCCCTTCGAGGAACGCGAACGAGTCGCTGAGCTCGCGCGTGAACAGCCGCGGCCCGAGCGACCAGTGCAGTCGCTTCGAGTCTCCCGACCAGCGCAGGTGGTCGCCGGCGTCGCGGGCGACGCTCGCGACCGGGCCGGCGCTCGCCTTCGGACCGAGCTCCACCGGCTTGCCGGTGACGACGAACGGCGCGACCAGCACCTTGTAGCGCTCGGCCCAGGCCAGCCAGCGGCCGTCGGGCGAGACACGGAACTCGACGGCGGCGGTGGTCTTGGCATGGGCGCGCTCATCGGAGCCGTCGAGCTCGATCGAGCGCAGCGTGCGCGCGTCCTCCTCGCCGTGGCGCAGGAAGTAGACGCGGTCGGAGGCGGCGCCGAAGTGCGGCAGGACGGCGTCGGCGACGACTTTCCACGGCTCGCCCCCCTTCGCCGCCACCGCCCAGAGACCGGGCTCGGCACCCCAGGCGCGCCCGCGCAGCCAGTTGCCCTCGCCCTTGCGGTAGACGATGGTGGCGCCGTCGGGCGAGAAGGCGGGCTCGAAGTAGTGGCCGGGCTCGCGGGTCACCGTGCGGCCCTCGCCGCCGGAGGCCGCGACGACGCGCACGCTGCCGTAGGCGGCGTCGTCGTGGGCGACGTAGACGATCGAGCGGCCGTCGCGCGAGAACGACGGGAATGCCTCGCGATGGTCGTCCTGTCGGGTCAGCCGGCGCGGCGTGCCGTCGGGCAGCGCGCGGATCCAGAGCTTGCCGAGCGCCTCGAAGACGACGCGGCGGCCGTCGGGCGAGACCTCGACCCAGCGCAGCATCTTCGGCCGGAAGCGCGGCGCGCCGACCTCGACCGGGAAGCGCAGGGCGGAGGCGACCTTCCTCGTCGCACGGACGTGGAACGGAATTTCGCGCGCGGCGCCGGTCGCGGCGTCGACGCGATGGAGCCGGCCGCCGCCCCAGACCACGATCGACTTCGAGTCGGGGGTCCAGGCGAACGCCGGGTAGACGCCGTGGATCGCCCAGGTCTCCTGCAGGTCGCGGTCGAGACCCTCGAAAAGCGCCCGCTCGACGCCGCTCGCGAGGTCGCGGACGAAGAGCACCGAGCGGAACCGCACGCGCCGGACGAAGGCGAGCGAGCGGCCGTCGGGCGACGGCGTCGGACGCACCGCCCCGCCCGGCCCGGTGACGACGTCCGTCAGCTCCCCCTCGTCGCGGTCGAGACGGCGGATGACGTAGATCTGTCCGTTCGAGTCCTTGTTGTACTCGAAGGAGCCCCCCGGAGTGGTGTCCTGCGAGAACCAGACGTGGCGGCCGTCGGGCGAGAACGCCGGCTCGCCGACGTCCTTCTGGTCGTTCGGCTTCTCGGTGAGCTGGAAGCCGTCGCCGCCGCTGGCGTGCCAGAGCCAGATCTCGCCGGCTCCGAGCGAGCGGAACTTGGTGAAGTGCTTGCGGCCGGCGAGCCAGCGGCCGTCGGGCGACCAGGCCGGCGAATTGACCAGGCGGAACGTCTCTTTCGTCACCTGCTCCGGATCCGAGCCGTCGCGCGCGATCGTCCACAGATTGTCGCCACCGGAACGGTCGGAGGTGAACGCGATGCGCCGGCCGTCGGGCGAGAAGCGCGGCTGCATGTCCCAGGCGAGGCCCGTGGTCAGCTCGCGCGCCTCGCCGCCGTCGATCGGCAGCAGGTAGAGGTCGCCCAGCAGGTCGAAGACGATCTCGCGGCCGTCGGGGGCGACGTCGAGCGAGATCCAGGTGCCCTCGGTGACGTCGATCGCGACGTCCTTCCATCCCCACTCGCCCGGCGGGTCGGCGACGTCCCACTTCGGCTGCTTTTCGTCGGCGGCGCCGGGCTCCTCGGCGTCCGCGGCGACCGGCTCGGCCGGAGCATCGTCGAGGCGCGGGTACGGATCGCCGGCGGTGGTCAGCACCGTGCCGTGCGGATGGGAGTCGGCGGCGAGCGTCGTGGGCGCGATCGCGGCGAGCGCGAACAGGCCGAGGGCGAACTGGAAACGTCGGGTCATGCTCTCCTCCGGGAACTTCGGACGACCTGCCCGCGAACCCTACCCGAATCGCCCGCGCGTTGCGCCTAGAATCGCGCGCGATGACCCGCGAATCGGTGGCGATCGTCCTCTCCGGAGGGGGCGCGCGCGCGGCCTACCAGGCCGGCGCGCTGGCCGGCCTCGCGCGGCGACGGCCCGAGCTCGCGCCGCGCATCTTCACCGGCGTCTCGGCCGGCGCGATCAACGCCACCTTCCTCGCCGCCCACCCGGGGAGCTTCGCCGAGGCGACCGTGGCGCTCACCGAGCTCTGGCGCGGCATCTCGACTGAGCAGGTGTTGCGCACCGACGTCGCGACGCTCGCCGGCTCGTTCGTGCGCTGGGGCCGGCGGCTGCTCTCCGGCGGTCGCGGCGACGCGCGCAAGGCACGCTCGCTGGTGGACGCGACGCCGCTGCGCGGATTCCTGCGCGACCACCTCGAGGGTCCGGACGGAGCGATCACCGGCATCGAGCGCAACTACGAAGCCGGTCGGATCGACGCCGCGGCGGTGACCACGCTCAACTACGGCTCGGGCGAGACGGTGGTCTGGGTCGAGGGGCGCATCCCCGAGCCGTGGCGACGGCCGGGGCGGCGCATCGTCCCGGCGCGGCTGGCGGTCTCGCACGTGCTGGCGTCGGCGGCGCTGCCGATCGTCTTTCCGCCGGTGCGCCTGGCCGGCGGCTGGCACGGCGACGGCGGCGTCCGGCTGACCTCGCCGTTCTCGCCGGCGATCCACCTCGGCGCGACGCGGGTGCTCGCTGTCTCGACCCGGCGTTCGCGCAATCCCGCCGAGATCGACCCGCGCGCGCTGCGGCGTTTCCCCTCCCCGGCCCAGGTGGGCGGTCAGCTGCTCGACGCCGCCTTCCTCGATCTGTTCGACGACGACGCGCGGCGGCTCGAGAAGGTCAACCAGATCTGCCGCGCGCTGCCCGAGGCGGCGGAGCTCGGCTTGCGCGTCATCGACACGCTGGTGGTGCGGCCGACGCGCGACCTGCGGCCGGTGGCGGCGCGCCACGAGCACCAGCTGCCGCGGGCGCTGCGTTTCGCGGGGCGCGGGCTCGGCTCCGGCGAGCGCGGCGGCTCGGGGATGCTGTCGCTGCTGCTGTTCGTGCCCGGCTACATCGCCGAGCTGCTCGATCTCGGCGAGCGCGACGCCGCCGAGCTGCCGGACGAGGCGCTCGCCGCGATCGCCTGACGAGGCGCTCGGGGCCTTCGGCTGAGGCTCCGGTTCAGACCCGGGCGAAGGTGACGGTCGCCTTCGCGACCAGCTCGCCCGCCTGCGCGACCTCGCCCTCGGCGAAGATCAGCGTGCGGCCGGCCTTGAGCACGCGGCCGCGACCGACCAGGGTGACGGCGGAAGTCGCGCGCCGCAGCAGTTGCACCGAGACGTGGGTCGGCACCACCGCCGTCGCCGCCGCGTGCGCCGCGGCCACTTCGGCGAGGGTCGCCAGCACCGCGAAGTGGACGGCGCCCGGCACCGCCTCGTGCGCCACTCCCGGCGCGAGCTCGATCGACGCTCCGTCCGCTCCGACCCGCAGGCCCAGTCCCTCGTTGAATCCCATCCCCCGCCTCCCTTCGCTCCGAGCTCGGAGCGCCATTCTCGCAGCAGCCCCCCGTCGCCCGCCGCAACGACGGACCGGGCACTCTTGACGCCGGGGCCTGTCAGCCGCCACGATCGCGCCGATTCCGAGCTCGAGTTCCTCCCGGGAGGGTCGATCGATGTCGCATTCCTCGTCGCGCTCCGCCGCCTGCCGGCGCCTGCGCCGCCTGCTGCTCGCCGCCGTCCTGCTGCCGGGCCCGACCGCGGCGGCCGAGAGCTTCGCCGTCCGCGCGCAGGCGATCGACGGACCGGCCGTGGTCGCCGCGGTGGCGCCGGGGCCGATTCGGGTCGGCCGCGGCACGCTCACTCCGGCGTCGGGCGCCCGCCTCTGGCTGCTCGCCGCAGGCGAGACGCCCTGCGCGCTCTGGCTCGACGGCGGTGGGACCTTCGTCTACGAGGTCGACGATCCGGCGGTGCGGTCGGTCGCGCGCAAGAACCTCAAGGGGTCGACATCCTTGCGCGTCGAGGAGAGCGGCGGTCGTGTCACCGTGCGCGAAGCGGTGCGCGGCGCCGTGGTCTGGGGGTGGCAGCTCGCCGGCGGGGCGCAGAGGACAGGCGAGGCGGTGAGCGTCCCCGAGTTTCCGGGCTGGGCGCGCGAGACGCTCGAGAAGCGGCTCTTCCCGCCGCCGTCGATGACGCTGATCGAGGCCGCCGGCAACGGCGCGGACGGCGTCCTCTGGGCCCTGCTCGACGGCGAGAAGGAGACGTTGATCGTCACCGTCGACCCGCGCCCGTCGGTAGCCACCGAACGACTGCTGGCGACCTGGAAGCTGCCGCCGCTCTACCGCGACTACGCCGGCCGTCACTACCCGCTCGACATGGCCGAGCAGCCGATCGGCCGGGAGATCGGCGCCGATCGCCCTGCGGAGCTCGTGGCGCGCCACTTCGACGTCGAGGTCACGCAGACCGGCGAACGCACCGTGCGGGTGCGCTCCACGGTCGAGATCGAGGCCCAGCGCGCCGGGTTGTCGGTCTGGCCGGCGGAGCTGATCGACGAAACCAGCGAGGACGGCCGCACCTATCCGGTGCGCGTCGTCTCCGCAGCGGTCGACGGCAAGGCGGCCGACGCCATCTTCCGCGACGGCCGGCTGCTGGTCGATCTCGGACGCGTGCTTGCCGCCGGCGGCAAGGCCTCGGTCGAAGTGGTGTCCGAGGGCGAGCTCGCGGTGCGCCCGAACAAGGACAGCTTCTGGATCCTCGGCACCGGACCCTGGTACCCGGTGCCGATCGACTACCGCGACATCCGTGCCGGCTACGACCTGACCATCGATGTCGCCGGACCCTGGATCCCCTACGCCTCGGGCACCACCGTCTCGCGCGAGTCGAAGGACGGCCGCAACCGGCTGGTGTCGCGTCTGCCCGCGCCGATGCGTTTCCCGGTGGTGACCGTCGGACGCTACTCGGAGACCAGCGACGTGGTCGACGGCGTTCGCGTCAACGTCGCCAGCTACGCCTTCGAGAAACCCGAGGAAGCCGGCCGGCTGATCCAGAACTTCGGCGTGCTCAGGCAGTGTCTCGAGAAGCTCTACGGCGTCCCCTATCCGTTCGAGGAGGTCGACATCCTGGAGGTCAACTCGTGGGGGTTCGGTCAGGCGCCGGCGGGCGTCATCCTGGTCACCCGCGAGGCTTTCACCAAGGCCGGCATGGTGCTCGCCTTCGGCGAGTCCTCCGTGGGGGTCAACCAGCTGATCAGCCACGAGGTCGCGCACGCCTACTGGGGGCACGTCGTCAAGTGGGACGACGACGCCGACCAGTGGCTCTCCGAGAGCTTCGCCGACTACACCGCCGGGCTCTGCCTGCAGATGGCCGCGGGTGACGAGCGCAAGGGCAAGCGCGAGTTCGACCGGATGGTCCACGAGTGGCGGGGGCAGGCGGCCAAGATCCGCGCGGGCGTGACGGTGGCGACCGCCAACCAGCTCGCCGGCAAGGACGACGTCGACTTCGCCGATCGCTACTTCACGCTCTACGCGCGCGGGCCGCTGGTGCTGCACGCGATCCGCGAGGAGCTCGCGCGAATGCGCGGGTCCGCGGAGGAGGGGGATCGCTACTTCGCCGCCTTCCTGCGCGCGATCGTCAAGAACTTCGCTTTCGACGCGCCGACGACCCGCGATCTCGAGGGGATCCTCGACCAGATCACGAAGCAGCCGTGGCGGCCGTTCTTCGACCGCTACGTCTACGGCGACGAGACGCCGAAAGTGAGGTGAGCGGCCGCGCCCGGCCAGCGGGTAACATGGCCGGCGTGAGCGGTTCGACCGATTCCGGTGGCTCCGGCCGCGGCGGCTCCCCGTTCGCCGCCTGGCGCTGGCCGATCGTGGCGGTGGTGGTCGCGACGCTGCTGACGTTCGCCTACTTCTGGACTCTCGAGCGATTCGTCCGGGCCGGCGAGGCGGTGGCGCGGGTGCCCGGCGACGTGGTCGCGGGCCTCGAACGGGCGGCGCGCGGCTTTCTCACGGGTGACGTCACCCACCGGTTTCTGTCCTCGATCCCCGAGGTCGCGGCACCGAAGGCGGGCAACCTCGAGCTCGCCACCGCCACGGTGACCGAGACGATCGAGCGCACGGAGGAGCGGCGGGCATTCTGGGAGCTGGTGCCGCTCGGCTCGACCACGGTCGGCGTGCGCGTGCCGGTGGTCTACCGCTACCACGTGCCGATGGCCGGCGAGTGGCGGGCGACCGTCGAAGGCGACCGGCTGCGGGTCGAGGCACCGGCGCTGCGTCCCTCGCTGCCGCCGGCGATCCGGACCGACCGGATGGAGCGCCGGGTCGAGGCCGACTGGCTGCGCTTCGACGCCGCCGAGCGCATGGCCGAGCTCGAAGGCCAGCTGGTGCCGATCCTGGTCGCCCGTGCCCGCGACCCACGCCACCTCGAGTTGGTGCGCGAGCCGGCCCGCCGCGCCCTCGCCGAGTTCGCCCGCGGCTGGTTGGTGCGCGAAGGCGACGCCGCCGAGCCGATCCGCACGGTCGTCGTCCGCTTCGCCGACGAGCCCGCCGACGCCCCGCTCCTCGACCTCCCCCTCGACTAGCGAGATCCGGGGACAGGATGGTTAACCATCCTGTCCCCGGATCTCGTTTTCCGTGTTGACGGGGAGGGCGGGATCCGGGAGAATTTGAACCGTGGTTCAAACGGTGGCGAGCGGGGCGGGGGCCGAGGTGCGGCGGCGGGAGATCCTGGGCGCGGCGTCGCGGCTGTTCCGGGAGAAGGGGCTGCACGCGACCGGGATGCGCGAGATCGCGGCCGAGCTCGGCATGACGGCCGGGAACCTCTACTACTACTTTCCGTCCAAGCAGGAGCTGCTCGCCTGGTGTCAGGAGGAGACCCTCGGCGAGCTCGGCGAGCGGGCGCGGGCGATCGCCGCGGCGGACGAGCCCGCCGCCCGGCGCCTGGGGCGCCTGATCGTCGAGCACGTCGCCGTGCTCAACGAGGCGACCCCCGGCTCGCTCGCCCACCTCGAGATCGAGGAGGTCCCGGCCGAGCGTCGGCCCGCGCTGATGGCGCGGCGCAAGCGCTACGAGCGGGTCTGGCGCCGGCTGATCGAGGACGGCATCGCCGCCGGCGAGCTCCGGCCGGTCGACCCGGCGCTGGCGACTCTCGCCCTGCTCGGCGCGGTCAACTGGACGGTGAAATGGTTCGACGCGCGCGGAGCCCGGAGCGCACGGCAGGTCGGTGAGGAGTTCGCGGCGCTGCTGGTGGGCGGACTGGCCGCCCCGCAACCGCGCGGCTGAGACGGCTCGGCGAAGGGGGATCGACGTGGATACCGTGGTTCGGAAGCTGAAGGTCAACGGCGAGGAGCGGACGGTGGCCTTCCCCGTCCATCACACGCTGCTCGAGGTGCTGCGCGAGGAGCTGGCGCTGACCGGCACCAAGCACGGCTGCGAGCTCGGCGAGTGCGGCACCTGCACGGTGCTGGTCGACGGCCGGCCGATCCTCTCCTGCCTCGCGCTCGCGGCCGAGATGGAGGGGCGTGCGATCGAGACGGTCGAGGGGCTGACGCGCGGCGCCGAGCTCCATCCGCTGCAGCGGACCTTCGCCGACCTCGGCGCCGCCCAGTGCGGCTACTGCACGCCCGGGATCCTGATGGCCGCCAAGGCGTTGATCGCCGAGGAGCCGGCACCGACGCGCGCGCGGATCCGCGCCGCGCTCGCCGGCAACCTCTGCCGCTGCACCGGCTACCAGAAGATCCTCGAGGCGGTCGAGGGCGCCGCCGCGCTCGAACGCGGCGAAGCCTGGGAGCCGGCGAGCGCGGCGCTGCGCGGCGAGCCGGTTCCGGAGTCGCGCTGAAGCGAAGCCGCGGCGCGACTCAGGTCCGCGGTGAGAGCAGCCGCGCCGGCAGGAACAGAACGGCCTTGAGGAACGAGAAGACCCCTTCGACGGCGATGCCGACCAAGCGGAAGGGGAGCAGCAGCAGCCAGACGATCGGGTAGAGGACGAGGGCCAACAGGGCCAGCGGCCAGCAGAGGACGAAGAGCAGCAGCCAGAGCAGGAAGGCGACCATGGATACCCCCTCGAAGAGAACTTACGCAGGCGCAGCCCCCGGGTTCCAGCCGGCCCGCGCGCGGCGGGAGGCCGGCCGTGCCTGACCCCGTCCGCCCCACTCCCCCGCCGACCCCGTCCGAGCTGCCCGAGCGCGAGCTGCGCGTCGTCGGTCAGCCGTTCCGCCGGGTCGACGGCTTCGCCAAGGTCACCGGACAGACGCGCTATGCCGACGATCTCTCGTTCCCGCGCATGGCGTTCGTCAAGCTCGTCCGCTCGACGATCCCGCACGGGCGCATCCGCGCGATCGACCTCGACGCCGCCGGGAAGATCCCGGGCGTCCTCGGCTTCCTCACCGGCCAGGAGCTGCCGACGACCTTCGGCATCCTGCCGGTGTCTCAGGACGAGCACCCGCTGGCACTCGACGTCGTCCGCCACGTCGGTGACCCGGTGGTCGCGGTGGCGGCGACCTCCGAGGACGCCGCGCACGAGGCGGCGCTCGCCGTCCGCGTCGACTACGAGCCGCTGCCGACGATCGCGAGCGTCGAGGAGGCGATCGCCACTCCGGAGCCGCAGATCCACGACTACGCCGACCACGGCAACCTGCACAAGGTGGTGTCGATGGAGTTCGGCGACGTCGACGCCGGTTTCGCCGAAGCCGACCGGGTGTTCGAGGACCTCTTCTTCTACGACGGCAACACCCACCTGCCGATGGAGCAGCACGCCACCGTGGCGCTGCCCGAGGACGACGGCCGGGTCACCGTCTGGTCGTCGACCCAGACGCCCCACTACCTCCACCGCGCCCTGACCAAGGTGCTCGGCATCCCGGCATCGCGCATCCGCGTCGTCGCGACGCCGAACGGCGGCGGCTTCGGCGGCAAGAGCGACCCGTTCGGCCACGAGATCGTCTGCGCCGCGATGGCGAGGAAGCTCGGACGGCCCGCCAAGATCTGCCTGACCCGCGAAGAGGTCTTCTACTGCCACCGCGGCCGCCATCCCGTCGCGATGCGCCTGAAGACCGGCGTCACGAACGACGGCCGGATCACCGCGCAGTCGCTGCAGACCACGCTCGACGGCGGCGCCTACGGCAGCTACGGCGTCGCCTCGACCTATTACACCGGCGCTCTGCAGACGGTGACCTACCGGCTGCCGCGCTACAAGTTCGAGGCGATCCGCGCTTTCACCAACAAGCCGGCGTGCGGCCCCAAGCGCGGCCACGGCACGCCGCAGCCGCGCTTCGGCTTCGAGGTGCAGCTCGACAAGATCGCGGTCGAGCTCGGCCGGAACCCGGCCGACCTCCGTCTCGCGATCGTCGAGGAACCGAACACGGTCACCGCCAACTGGCTGCGGCTCGGCACCATCGAGCTGGCACGCTGCATCGAGGCGGTGGTCGCGGGCTCCAGCTTCCGCGAGCGCTGGGGGAAGCTCCCGCCGGGTCGCGGCCTCGGCCTCGCCTGCGGCTCGTACCTGTGCGGCGCCGGGCTGCCGATCTACTGGAATCACATGCCGCAGTCGGGGGTCGCGATCCACGTCGACCGCGGCGGCGGCGTGGCGGTCTTCTGCGGCGAGACCGAGATCGGTCAGGGCTCGGACTCGGTGCTGGCCGCGGTGGTTGCGGAGGTGCTCGGCCTCGAGCTCGCCGATCTGCGGCTCCAGGTCGCCGACACCGCCTTCACGCCGGTCGACCTCGGCAGCTACTCCTCGCGCGTGACGCTGATGATGGGCCACGCCGCGCGCGACGCCGCCGAGAAGGTGCGCGCGACGATCTCCGCCGCGGTCGGCCAGCAGCTCTCGGTGCCGGCCGAGCGGCTGGTCTTCGCCGAGCGCCGGGTCTTCGACGCCGCCGATCCCGCGCGCGGCCTCTCCTGGGAGGAGGCGGTGATCGCCGCCGAGGCGCGCTTCGGCACCATCGCCACCGCCGGCAGCTACATTCCGCCGCGATCGCCCGGCAAGTATCGCGGCGCCGGCGTCGGCCCCTCCCCCACCTACTCGTACTCGGCGGCGGTGGTCGAGGTCGAGGTCGACGAGGCGACGGGCGTCTGGAAGCCGGTGCACGTCTGGATCGCGCACGACATCGGGCGCTCGATCAACCCGGTGCTGGTGATGGGCCAGGTCGAAGGCTCGGTCTACATGGGCCTCGGCGAGGCCATGATGGAGGAGTCGGCGTTCCGCCGCCTGCCGAAGTCGCGCTCGAACGCGCTGGTCCACAAGTTCCCCTCGCTGCTCGAGTACAAGAGTCTGACTTTCGAGGAGATGCCGCCGGTCACGACCTACCTGATCGAGGAGCCCGATCCGGCGGGGCCGTTCGGCGCCAAGGAGGTCGGCCAGGGGCCGCTGCTGCCGATCATGCCGGCCTGCGCCAACGCCATCTTCGACGCCGTCGGCGTGCGCGTCGACCAGGTGCCGATCCATCCGCACCACGTGCTCAAGGCGCTCGACGCGAAGGCTCGCGGCAAGGAGGCGCGGTTCGGACCGACGAGCTTCCCGGAGGTCGACTTCGGTTTCACCTTGAAGGTGCCGACACCGTGGGAAGGCGGCGACGGTCAGGCCTCGAACGAAGCCGAGTTCAAGCTCGCGACCGGGCGCAAGTCGAAGGCCGGCACGATGACCGAGCGCAGCGAGGCGCTCAATGCCGGCAGCGTCGCCGCGCTGACGACCAAGCTCGAGAAGAAGAGCTGAGCACCGAGATGTCCGCGAGTCGTCTTCGTCTTCGCCAACGCGACCGCTCCGAGAATCGGGGACTGTCCCGCTTTCCGGGACTGTCCCCGATTCCCCAGCGAAAGACCGCAACGTCCGTGGGTCGGCCGGAGCCCGGGAACTCTCCCGGCGGCGCTCCGGGCTCGGCTCCCCAACTCGCCCGGGAGTCAAAGCCTTCGAAGGAGAGCCGGGCTCGTCGGGGCCCCTCACGCCACTGCGCGCCGCCGGGAGTGTTCCCGGGCTCCGTCCGTCGCGACTCGTGCGGTCGCTCGCGCCACAGACTCGCGCTCTTGTCTCTCTCATCCTTCGAGCGAACGAGGCGGCCGAGAAAGTCCCGGGCCGGGAAGCTCGAAGGCCCCATCACGAACGGTTGGGCCGGCACGCCCGCCACAAATCAGGGCCTGAGCGCAGGCGCGCCCCCACCGTCTTGTCCGGCACGACGGGCGCGCCGGTTCCCGGCCCGGGACTTTCTCGGACGCCTCGCGACCACGGGCGCCGCGAATCGCAGGTCTTGAGGAAGGCAGACGACAGATGCTGAGAATGCCGGAGTTCAAGCTGAGGCAACCGACGACTCTCGAGGAAGCCGCGAGGATCCTCGCGGGCGAAGGCCCGTTCGCGCGGCTCGTCGCCGGCGGCACCGACCTGTTCCCGAATCTCAAGCGCCGCCACCAGAAGGCGAGCGTCGTGGTCTCGCTGTCGTCGGTCACCGAGCCGGCGATCTCGCGCATCGCGCTGAACGGAGATCTCCACCTCGGCGCCATGGCACGGCTCTCGGACATCGAGCGGCACCCGGGCGTCGTCGCGCGCTTCCCCGCGCTGGCGAAGGCCGTCGGCTGGATCTCGTCGCCGGTGCTGCGCAACCAGGGGACGATCGGCGGCAACGTCTGCCTCGACACGCGCTGCACCTACTACGACCAGAATGAGGAGTGGCGCCAGTCGATCTCGTACTGCATGAAGGCCGAGGGCAAGGTCTGCTGGGTCGCCCCGTCGTCGCCGCGCTGCTGGGCGGTGCAGTCGGCCGACTCCGTGCCGATGCTGATCGCGCTCGGCGCCCGCGTCCGGCTGCTCGCCGCCGACGGCGAGCGCGAGGTGCCGCTCGAGGCGCTCTACCGCGACGACGGCATCGACTATCTGACCAAGCGGCCCGAGGAGATCGTCACCGAAGTCGTCGTCCCCGGGGGCTCGGACGCGTCGCGCTGGAAAACGGCGTTCTTCAAGCTGCGCCGGCGCGGATCGATCGACTACGGCGTCCTGTCGGTGGCGGTCGCGCTGCGACTGGAGGCCGACGTCGTCGCCGAGGCGAGGATCGTCCTCGGCTCGATCGCCTCCTTCCCCTCCCCCGCTGTCGACGCGGCGAACGAGCTGATCGGAAAGCCGCTGTCGGAGGAGTCGATCGGCGCCGCGGCCGCACGTACCCGCACGGCCGCGACGCCGATGGACAACACCGATCTCGATCCGCGCTGGCGCGGCCAGGTGACGCCGGTCTACGTCGAGCGCACCTTGCGCGAGGCGGCCGGGCACTGACTGACCGGCCGCCCCGCTCCGCTTCAGTTGGCGACCGCGTCCGACCACCGCTCGGCGTCGCCGCGATCGAAGCCGTCGCGGAACAGTCCCTGGTTGATGAAGATGTTGACCACGCCCGCGTCTTCGGCGCCGCCGGCGCTGTCGCCGGGCACGCCGGCGGCGAGGTCGTCGAAGCCGTCGCCGTCGAAGTCGCCGGCGGCGAGCGCGGAGCCGAAGGAGTCGTCGACCTCCGGAGCGCCGGGCACCAGACCTCCTTGCGACAGCTCGATCGCGAACAGCGGGGGCGCCCCGGACCGTCCCGAGAAGACGAAGGCCGCGCCGGCGTTGCTCTGCGCGCCGATGGTGACACCCCGGGCGCCGATCGCGAGATCGGCGGTGCCGCCGCCGTCGTAACGACCCGCGGCGAGGGCCCAGCCCAGGTAGTCGAAACTGGTCGAAGGAAAGGTCGTGTTGCCGCGAGTCAGTCGCCAGGCGATCTCTTCTTCGAGCCCGCTCGCCGAACCGCGCAGGAGGAAGACCGCGCCGGCGTCCGCCGCGGTCCCACCGCCGGTCGCGACGTCCTCGAAGGGCGAGCCGGCGGCGAGATCGTCGAAACCGTCGCCATCGAAGTCGGCGATCGCGAGGGAGAAGCCGAGGCCGTCGCCCGCCTCGGCTTCGGCCGGCACCGCGTCGTTCTGCGTCACGAATCGGGCGCCGTCGGCGGCGACCCCGAGGCCGCTGCCGTAGAGAACCGAGACCGCACCGGCGTCGGCGATCGCGCCGACGTCCTCGCCGGGCGCGCCGACCGCCAGGTCGTCGCGACCGTCGCCGTCGAGGTCGCCCGCGGCGAGCTCGAAGCCGAATGAATCTTCGGGCTCCTCCATGGAGAGACCGAGGTCGCCCTGAACCCAGATCTGGTCGGAAATCGGCGCGAAATCGGTCGAGAGGCCGGAAGGAGATCCGTAGATGACGTTGACCGCGCCGGAGTCGGCGACCGCGCCGACGTCCTCGCCGTGGACGCCGATCGCCAGATCGGAGAAGGCGTCGCCGTTGAAGTCGCCGGAGGCGAGCGCCGAGCCGAAGAAGTCCTGCGCCTCGGGAACTCCGTCGACGCCGCCGGCACCCTGGCGCCAGAGCTGGCTGCCGACGGCGGACAGCCCGGAAGGACCGCCGTAGAGAACGAGCACCGCGCCGGCGTCCGCGATCGGGCCGCCGCCCGATGCGATGTCCCGGTTCGGGATGCCGATCGCGAGATCGTCGTGGCCGTCGTCGTCGAAGTCCCCCACCGCGAGCGCGGAACCGAGCCCGTCCCCCCACGCGCCCGGTCCGTGCGCGGTCCAGTCGAGCGCCCAGGTCTCGCCGCTCGTCGGGTCGAGACCGCCGGCGCCGCCGTAGAGCACCGTCACCTGCCCGGCGCCCTCGGCACCCAGGAAAACCGTCTCGCCCTGCGCGGCGATCGCGAGGTCGTCGCGGCCGTCGCCGTCGAAGTCCCCGGTCGCCAGGCGGCGCCCCATGACGTCCGACGCCTCGGCGTCGTCCGGGAAGCCGGCGACCCCCTGTTCGAAGAGCACCGCACCGTCGATCGTCAACTGCGCCCGCGTCGCGCCGCTCGCGAGCAGCCAACCCGCCACCGCCAGGGCGGCCGCCGGCCGCCCGATCGTCGTTTCGAATCGCATGGAATCCCCCGTCGTCGTTCGTCCCCGGTCTCGCCGGTCTCCGGGTTCATCGCGAAACGGGGTCGATTCGCGACAGCGCCAAGAAACAGGGGCGGCCCCGAATCACGGAACCGCCCCCGGCGCGACGAACGAAGGGCCGGATCGCTCCGGCGGCGGCGTCACTCGACGACGTTGCCCTCGTCGTCGAGGATCACCACTTCGCCGAGCTCGCGCAGGCCGGCCTCGATCTTCGAGCGATCCCCCACGACCAGGATCGCCGACTGGTCGGCCTTCGCCCAGCGCGTGGCGGCGGCGCGGACCTCGTCGAGCGACAGTCCGACGTAAGCGTCGCTCTCGGACTGGAGCTCGGTCATCGGCAGCCCGACCGTCCAGAGGTCGGCGATCTGCTGCGCGACCCGCCCGTAGGCCTCGAACTGCTGCGCGTAGCCGCGCAGCTTGCGCAGCCGCGCGGTTTCGAACTCCTCGGGGGAGATCGGCCGGCCACCCGCGAAGTCGTCCATCTCCTTGTCGAACTCGACGATCGACTCCTTCGTCTTGTCGGTCTGGACGCCGCCGCCGGCGAACCAGAGACCGGCGTCGCGGAAGCGGGCGAGGCCGGAGAAGACGCCGTAGGAATAGCCCTTGTCCTCGCGCAGGTTGAGGTTCAGGCGGGTGCCGAAGCCGCCGCCGCCCCAGACCGCGTCGGCCAGGGTGAGCGCGTGCCGGTCCGCGGTGTCGCGCTTCGGCGCCGGCAGGAACTGCGTCACCACGGTCTGCGCCGAGTCCTGGCGGTCGACGAGGTAGATGCGCCCGGGCTCCGCCGGGGTCGCCGGCGGAATGTCGACCGCCGGCGCGGCGCCGCCGCTCCACGACCCGAACGACTTCTCGGCCAGCGCGACCGCCTCGTCGAGCGAGAGGTCGCCGACGAAGACCAGCGCCGAGCTCGCCGGCTTCCAGTTCGCGGACCAGAAGGCGGCGACGTCGTCGCGGGTCAGCGCCTCGACGGTCGCGGGCAGGCCCGCCACCGGCTGGCCGTAGGGGTGCTCCGCGCCGAACGCCAGCATCGAGCGGACCCGCGTCGCGACCGCGTTGGGATTCTTGGCCTGCTGCGCCAGCGCGTCGAGAGCGCGCTTGCGCTCGCGGTCGACCTCGGCCTCCGGGAAGGTCGGATTGCGCACGACGTCGGCGACGATCGCCAGCGCCGGCGCCAGGTTGCGGCCGAGCACCTCGAACGAGATCGCGCTCGACTCGCGGCCGGCGCCGCCGGTGAGCTCGGTGCCGAGGTCGCCGAGCGCTTCCTCGATCTCGAGCGCCTGCCGGGTCTTCGTGCCGAGATCGATCGTGGTCATCGTCAGGTTGGCCAGCCCCTCCTTGCCGTCCGGATCGGCGGCGACGCCGGCGCGGGTGACGAACGAGACGGCGACCTTGGGCAGGTCGTCGCGCTCGACCACCAGCACCTCGAGGCCGTTGGCGAGCGCGGCGCGCGCGACCTCGGGGGCACGGAACGGCTTGTCGGCGCCGAGCGCCGGGATCGCGGCGCGGTCGACCGTCGACTCGCTGGCACGACCCGAGACCTCGGGACGGAAGCGGATCGCGAGGCGACCCGACGCGTCGAGCCAGGTCGCGACCGCCTGCCGGACCGACTCCGGCGTGACCGCGGCGTAGCGGGCCATGTCCCAGTCGAAGCGGCCGGGGTCCCCGAGGAAGGTGTTGTACTGGTTGAGCAGATCGGACTTGCCGCCGAAGCCGCCGATCCGCTCGAGCCCCGACACGAAAGCGAACTCGTGCTTGACCCGCGCGCGCTCGAGCTCGGCGGCGGTCGGTCCCTCCTTCGCGAGGCGCGAGATCTCGGCGAGGATGCCGGCCTCGACCTCCTCGAGCGACACGCCGGGGCGCGCCGTGCCGATCACCACGAAGAAGCCGGCGATCTCCTGCGAGACCTGGAAGGCGTTGACCGCCGAG
Source organism: Acidobacteriota bacterium (assembly GCA_045862895.1). GTDB lineage: Bacteria > Acidobacteriota > Thermoanaerobaculia > Multivoradales > JAGPDF01 > JACTMI01. Next base: position 485,666 of record BTUO01000002.1, on the reverse strand, counting down.
GCGAGCTGACGGTCGTAGACGAGGGCGCGCGACAGGCGCGACGAGAGGCCGTCGGCCAGGATCCCCGCGGCCATGTCGAGCTCGGCGTCGCCCGCCTCGTAGAACGGCGGCGTCGGCCACGCGAAGTAGACGCGCTCCTGCGGCACGCGGTCGGCGACCTCGAGCACCTTGACGGTGTCGAGCTTCGGCACCCAGCGGTCCGGGCGCGCCAGCGCCGGTCCCGGCGGGATCGGCCCGAAGTACTTCTCGACGAGGCGCTTCGCCTCGGCCGGGTCGAAGTCGCCGGCGATCACCAGCGACAGGTTGTTGGGCGTGTAGTAGGTGCGGAAGAACTCCTTGACGTCGTCGAGCGTGGCGGCCGAGAGATCCGCCATGCTGCCGATCACCGGCCAGGAATAGGGGTGTCCGGACGGGAAGAGGTTCTCGCTGAGCAGCTCGTACCAGCGACCGTAGGGCTGGTTCTCGAGCCCCTGGCGGCGCTCGTTCTTGACCACGTCGCGCTGGTTGTCGAGCTTGGCGAGGTCGGTGACCTCGGCGAGCGTCGCCAGCCGGTCGGACTCGAGCCAGAGCAGGTTCTCGAGGTTGGCCGACGGCACCGTGGCGAAGTAGTTGGTGCGGTCGCTGTTGGTGGTGCCGTTGACACCCCCCTCGCGCAGGTTGGCGCCGGCGCGCTCGACGTAGGAGAAGTACTCCTCCTTGGCGTTGGCCGAGCCCTGGAACATCATGTGCTCGAACAGGTGGGCGAACCCGGTCCGCCCCGGCTTCTCGTTCTTCGAGCCGACGTGGAACCACTGGTTGACGTGGACCACCGGCAGCTTGCGGTCGACGTGCAGGATCACCTGCAAGCCGTTCGACAGGGTGAACTTCTCGAAATCGATCTTCGGGACGTCGACCGGGGGCACCGCGTCGGCGGCGACGGCCGCGACGGGGACCAGCGACGAAAGCCCGAGGATCAGGGCCAGGACGGTACGGTTTCGCTTCAAGACGGACTCCTCCCCTGGATGTTCATGCACTTCTACGGCCGGATCGCCGTCCGGGTTTCCACCCGATCGGGCGGTCCGGATCGCGACTTCGCCTGCTATCGTTCGCCGGCTTGAGCCCCTTCCGGACCCTCCTGACCTCGGCGCTGGCGACGGCGGTCGCGCTGCTCGCCGCGCCGCTCGCCGCCGACCCGATCCCGGAGCGGGCCGAGCGGGTGGTCGACTACCGGATCTCGGTCCGGCTCGATCCGGACACCAAGGAGCTCGTCGGCCGCGAGACGCTGACCTGGCGCAATCCCTCGGGCGACGCCGTCCCTGAGCTCTGGTTCCATCTCTACCTCAACGCCTTCCGCAACAGCGAGAGCACCTTCTTCCGCGAATCGGGCGGACGGCTGCGCCGCGACCAGACCGCGAAGGACAATTGGGGGTGGATCGACGTCACCGCGATCAAGCTCGCCGCCGGACCTGCCCAGGGAGCCGCCGGGCAACCCACGGCGGCCGGCGCCGACCTGCTCGCCGGAGCCACTTTCGAGGCGCCGGACGACGGCAACACCGAGGACCGCACGGTGCTGCGCGTGCCGCTGCCCGAGCCGGTGGCGCCGGGCGGCGAGGTCACGGTCGAGCTCGAGTTCTCGGCAACGCTTCCGGAGGTCTATGCCCGCACCGGCTGGTCCGGCGACTTCTTCCTGATCGGCCAGTGGTATCCGAAGCTCGGCGTCTACGAGCCGGCGGGGATGCGCGGACGGGAAACCGGTGGCTGGAACTGTCACCAGTTTCACGCCCATTCCGAGTTCTACGCCGATTACGGCAGCTTCCGGGTCGAGCTCACCGTACCCGATCGCTTCGTGACCGGGGCCACCGGCCGGCGCACCTCGAGCACGAAGAACGCCGACGGCACGCGCACCGAGGTGTGGGAGCAGGAGGACGTCCACGACTTCGCCTGGACGGCCGACCCCGGCTACGTCGAGATCGTCGACCGATTCGACGCGGCGACGGAGGTCACGGCCGCCGAGTACGCGGCGGCCGCAGCGCGGCTCGGACGCAGCGAAGAGGAGCTGCGCCTCACCGACGTCGAGATCCGTCTGCTGCTCCAGCCCGAGCACCGGCCGCAGGCCGAGCGCCACCTTGCCGCCGCCCGGCACGCGCTCGAGTGGTTCGGCCTCGCCTTCGGCCGCTACCCGTACGCGACGCTGACCATCGTCGACCCGCCCGCCACGGGCAGCGGCGCCTCCGGCATGGAGTACCCCACCTTCATCACCGCCGGTACCTCCGTGTTGCTCCAGCACTGGCCGCTCGAGGGGATCCGCGCGGTCGAGGAGGTGGTGATCCACGAATTCGGACACCAGTACTGGTACGGACTGGTGGGCAGCAACGAGTTCGAGGAGTCGTGGCTCGACGAGGGGTTCACCACCTGGTCGACGGTCGGCGCGATGGAGGCCGCCTTCGGTGCCGACCGTTCGCTCGCCGAGCTTCCGGGCGGCTTCCGGGTCGGCGACTTCGAGCTCCAGGTCGCGCAGAACGGCGTCGAGCGCCGCTTCGACCGGATCCGCACGCGCGCCTGGGAGTACTCCTCGTCCGCCGACTACGGCTTCAACTCCTACGGTCGCACCGCGTTGCTGCTGCGCACGCTGGGCGGGCTGCTCGGCGACGAGACCTTCGCGCGAGCGATGCGCACCTACCACGAGCGCTGGCGCTTCCGGCACCCGGCGTCGCCGGACTTCTACGCCGTGGTCGAGGAGGTCTCCGGCCGCGATCTCGACGACTTCTTCGCGAAGTTCGTCGAGGGCGCCGGCATCCTCGATCCGGCGGTCACCGCGATCTCGACCGAACGCGAGAAGCTGCCGCGTGGCCGGCTCGAGCGCGGCGGCGTGGTCGAGACCATCACCGAGAAGGAGGCGAAGGCCGAGGAGCGCGAGGCCGAGGACGCCGGCACACGACCGTGGCGCTCGGTGATCCAGCTGCGTCACCTGGGCGAGCTGCGGCTGCCGGTCGACGTCGAGCTGCGCTTCGAGGGGGCGCCGCCCGAGCGCCGCGTCTGGGAGGGCGAGCTGCCCTGGGCGCGCTGGGAGATCGTGCGCGCCGAGAAGCTGGTCGAGGTCGTGGTCGACCCCGACGGCAAGCTGGCGCTCGACGCCAGCCGACTCAACAACGCCCGCAGGGTCGAGTCCGACCGCCGCGCGGCGACCTACTGGACGCTGCGACTGCTCGGGCTCGCCCAGCGGCTGCTCGCCGGGGTCGGGATCTGAGGGCGGCCGCCGTGCGCTCGCTGCCCCTCACGCTCCAGGGTCTCTCCCGCGCCGCGCGCGAGCCGAAGCTCGCCGCGCTGCTCTGGCTGCTCCACCTGCTGCTCGCCGCGGCCGCGATCACGCCGGTGGCGATCGTGCTGGCGCGTGCGCTCGAGTTCGCGCCGCACGGCGACGCCCTGCTGGAAGGCGCGAAGGTCGGCGTGATGGTCGACCTGCTGCGCCAGGTGCCGGCGATCGGCGCGACGCTGCGGCCGGCTCTGCTCGCCGCGGTGGCGCTGGCGCTCGTCGGCAACGCGCTGCTGGCCGGCGGCACGCTCGAAGTGCTGATCGCCCGCGACGCGCAGCCGACGGGTCACCGCTTCGGCCGCGGCGCCGGGCGCTTCGCCGGGCGCTTTCTGCGCGCGGGGTTGGTCGCGGTCGCGATCGGCGCGGTCGCCGCGACGATCGCGGCGGCGCCGTTCCTGATCGTCCGCAAGGCCTTCGAGGAGAGCGTGCGGACCGAGGCCGAGATGGTGCGGGTGCTGGCGCGGCTGATGGGGCTCGCGGTGGCGGGGCTGGTCTTCTCGATGGTGCTGATGGCGCTCGACCTCGCCCGCGTGCGAGCGGTGCGCGACGACCGGCGCGACACGGTGCGGCTCTTCCTGCGCGCGCTCACGACGATCGTTCGGCGCCCGCTGTTGCTGTTCGGCGTCTGGGGGTGGAATGCCCTGGCCCGCGGCGCGGTACTCACGGCCACGGCAGCGCTCGCGTCGATCCTGCCCACCACGGCGTGGGCGGGCCTCGTCGCCCTGTTCGTCGTGCAGCAGGCGGCCTTCCTGCTGCGCGCCGGCCTGCGCGTCGCGCTCTGGCAGAGCGAGATCGCGCTGGCCGACGCGCTCGACCGCGCGCACCAGCGCTAGAGCGAGCTCGCGCTCCAGCGGGCGGTGTCGCCCGTCTCGAATCCATCCGAGAAGATGTCCTCCGAGCAGTAGAGGACGCGAACGTTGTCGAGGTACCAGCCCGAGCGGTTGACCACGGTCGTGGTGTGGAGCCGGAACTCGACGTCGATATCCGGCATGCCGGCGAACGACGAGAGGTCGACGCTCTGGACGACGTAGTCCGGCGTGGCCACGGCATCGGGGACGGCATAGGCGAGAGCGCCCTCGACGAAGACGTCGCCACGGTCGAAGGTCAGGAAGATGTGGTACCAGTGGTGCCACTCGAGGGCGATCGGGCCGGAGATATCGGACAGATCGAAGGTCCGGGTCAGCGAACTGTCCTGGTTGCTGTTCTGATAGCAACCGTCGAGGTTGGTGGCCATCACGCTCGCGCCCTCGAAGACGCCGGCGGGCTCGACCGCGGGAACGGTGTCGCAGAACTCGTGCACGCCGGTGACGACGGCGCCCACCTCCCACTCGCCGAAGCCGCTCTCGATCCAGCCGCCGTCGCCGTCCTCGAAGCCGGTGACGTAGTGCTCGACGACGCCCTGACCGGCCGGACAGACCAGGCCGCCGAACTCGAGGGACCCGCCGGCGCTGGTCGCGGTCCGCGCGCCGCGCTCGCCGCGCGCGTCGGCGATCAGCTCGTCGATCGGTGAATCCGCCGCCAGTGGCGGAGCCAGCAGCAGACCGGCAACGACGATCGGGACTCCAGAGATTCGCATCGATCCTCCTCTCCGAGGCGGTTCGCCGGCGACCCCCAACGGATCCCGGTGCGCCGCGCTCTCCCCGACTCTACCGTCGAACCCGGAACCGCCCTTCCGGAGATCCGGGGACAGGATGGTCAATGATCCTGTCCCCGGATCTCCCCAGCGCTGGCGGGTCGGCCGGAGCTCCGGGAACCTCGCCGGTGGCGCTCCGGGCTCGGCTCCCCAGCTCGCCCGGAAGTCAAAGCCTTCGAAGGAGAGCCGGGCTCGCCGGGGCCCCTCACGCCACTGCGCGCCGCCGGCGACGTTCCCGGACTCCGGCCGTCGGAGCGCGAGACGTTACGTGCCGAGAAGGACTTCGAGCCCCCGGCCGACCCTCGGATCCCGAAGGGTCAGTCTTCCGTGGAAACGACCGGCAACCCCATCTCGACGAGCAGGTGATCCGCGTCGTCGACCTCGTCCATGACCCAGCGCATGTAGGTCGCGCCGACGTGGATCGAGCGCGAGACCTCGTCGCGGAAATCGAAGTCGGCGATGACGCCCTCCCAATTGGAGTCGAACGCCAGGCCGACCAGCTCGCCGCGGCCGTTGAGCGTCGGCGAGCCCGAGTTGCCGCCGGTGATGTCGCAGGTCGACAGGAAGTCGACGGCGAGATCGCCGAGCTCGGCGTCGCGGTAGGGGACGGGCACCGACTTCGCGGCCTCGAGCAGCGCCGCCGGGGCGTCGAACGGGCTCTCGCCGGTCGCCTTGGCGACGACGCCGGCGAGCGTGGTGCGCGGCTCGTAGACGACGCCGTCGCGCGGGCGGAAGCCCTCGACCCGCCCCCAGGTGATGCGCAGCGTGCCGTTGGCGTCCGGGTAGAGCGCGCGGCCGGCGAGCTGCTCGAGCGCCGCCAGGTAGCGCGGCCGCACCCGCAGCGCCGCCCCTTCGTGCGCCGCGGCGCGCGCGCGCCGGTCGGCGTCGAGCGGGGCCAGGGCGAGCGCGAGCTCGAGCATTGAATCGCGTCGGGCCGCGAGCTCGGCGGTCGACTCCTTCGCCATCTCCTGGCGCGCCGCGAGGTCGCCGACGCGGGTGCCGGCGTAGAGCGCGTCGAGCAGCGCCTCGATCCGCTCGGCGTCGCTCGCCTTGCCGGTGGCGGCCAGGCGCCGGTCGAGCTCCGCGATCCTCTGGTCCGCCGGCAGCGCCACGACGAGTCCGAGCGAGTGGCGCAGCCCGGCACGATCGCTCGCCGGCTCGATCGAGCGTTGGGCCCGCACCAGCCCCTGGACCAATCGGCTCAGATCCCGATCGCGATAGCCCTCCTCGCGGTCGAGGTCGGGCCGTGCCCGCTCCTCGGCGAGCCGCACCAGCTTGAAGGCCTGCCCGTAGAGCACCGAGGCGCGCTCGACGGCGTCGAGCGCGAAGTCGCGCGCTTCGGTCGCGCGCTTCTCCGCCGCCAGGGCGTCGAGCCGGTCGAGCACGCGGGCGAGCTCCGGGTCTTCGCGCAGCTTCGCCTCGCGCGCCGCCAGCTCGGCCTCGACCGAGCCGTCGCGCATCGCCAGCAGCTGCCCCTCGTACTTCTTCATGGTGTTGGCGAGGCCGCGGATGCGTCCGTAGTTGGCGAGCGCGACGTCGCGGCCGCGCGCGTTCTCGTGCTCGAGCAGGGCGATCAGGTCACGCGCCAGCTCGACGAAGCGCGGCATCGCGTGCTCGCGCGCGGCGCGGACCTCGGCGGCGGTGCGGTAGCGGTAGGTCCGCCCCGGGTAGCCGGGGATCCAGACCAGGTCGCCGGGGCCGACGCCGTCGGTCGCGACCTTCAACCAGTGCTTCGGCCGATAGGGGACGTTCTGCGTGGAGTGCTCGGCGGCGCTGCCGTCCGGAGCGACGTAGGCGCGCAGGAAGCCGAAGTCGCCGGTATGACGCGGCCACATCCAGTTGTCGACCTCGCCGCCGTAGTTGCCGATGCCGGACGACGGCGCGTAGACCAGACGGACGTCGCGGATCTCGGCCTGCGTGACCTCGAGGAACAGCGACCCCTCGAAGAACCCCGCCACCCGACAGCGCACGCCGCCCGGCTTCTCGCAGGCGTCGACCAGCTCGCGCCCGCGCCGCTCGACGCTGCGCGCGTAGTCGGCGTCGCTCAGCCGCACGTTCGGGTTGCCGCGCACCTCGGCGGTGACGTCGCGGATCGACGTGGTCACCCACACCGAGCTGCCGGGCGCCGCCGGCAGCTCCTCCTGCCGGCTCCGGGCGAGGAACCCGTTCGCCACCAGGTCGCGCTCCGGCGTCGAGTTGTACTGCAGCGAGCCGTAGACGCAGTGGTGGTTGGTGACGATCAGTCCGTCGGGCGAAACGAACGACGCGGTGCAGCCGCCCAGCGAAACGACGGCGCCGAGCGGGTCGCCGGTCAGGTCGGCGAGCCGGGCCGGATCGAGCTCCATGCCCGCGGCGGCGAGCTCTCCGGCGAGCGCCGGCAGCTGGCGCGGCATCCACATCCCCTCGTCGGCGGCGAGCGGCGCCGCCAGGACGGCGCAGAGAGCGGGTACGAGACGCTTCACGGGAACCTCCTCGGAGTCGGAGTGGATCGGAGCGCCCGGAGCGGGGGCCCGGGGCTCGCGGTCGATTCTAGACTCCGGCTCGCGGCCCGCGCCCCGTCCCGGAGCCACGCACCGGAGCCACCCCGGCGGACGGTGCGCGCGCCGGCGGCGCGCGTTCAGGATGGACGCGGATCGGTGCGGCCGGAGGAGATGGCCATGGATCTCGCCACGCGATACCTGGGGCTCGAGCTGTCGAGCCCGCTGCTGGTCGGCGCCTCGCCGCTCACCGCCGAGCTCGACGAGGCGCGGCGGCTGGAGGACGCCGGCGCCGCCGCGCTCGTCCTGCCGTCGCTGTTCGAGGAGGAGGTCGTCGGCGAGCAGGTCGCCGCCGACGTGCGGCTCGACGAGTCCGCCGGCGCCTTCGACGACGAGCGCGACTGGCTGCCGTCGGCGACGACCTCACCGGGGCCGGACGCCTACTTCGAGCGGCTGGCACGGCTGCGCCGCGCGCTCGGCATCCCGGTGATCGCCTCGCTCAACGGCCGCACCCTCGGTTACTGGCTCAAGGCCGCAGCCTGGCTGGAGTCGGCCGGCGCCGACGCGGTCGAGCTCAACGTCTACCGGCTGGCGACCGACCCCCTGAAGAGCGCCGACCAGATCGAGCACGAGGCGGTCGAGATGGTGCGGGCGGTACGCGACGCGGTGCGTCTGCCGGTCGCCGTCAAGTTGTCGCCGTTCTACACCTCGCTCGCCCACTTCGCCGACCGACTCGCTTCGGCCGGCGCCGACGGGCTGGTGCTGTTCAACCGCTTCTACCAGCCCGACATCGATATCGAGCGGGTCGAAGTCGAGCGCCAGCTCCACCTCTCCGAGCCGTCGGAGCTGCTGCTGCGGCTGCGCTGGCTCGCCATCCTGCGCGGCCGGGTCAAGGTCGACCTCGCCGCCAGCGGCGGCATTCACGACCCGCAGGGTGCGGTCAAGGCGCTGATGGCCGGCGCCGACGTCCTGCAAGTAGTGTCGTTGGTGATGCGCGACGGTCCGGGCGCACTTTCGCGCCTCAAGGCCGGGCTGGTCGACTGGCTCTCCGAACACGGCGCCACCGGCGTCGACGAGATCCGCGGCGCGCTCTCGCTCGAGCGCTGCGCCAATCCGGCGGCCTACGAGCGCGCCAACTACGTCGAGCTGCTGCGCGACCCGCGGGCGCGAAAGAGCGCGATCTGAGCCGTTTCGGCGAGTCCCGTCGCGCGCTGCCGGCGACGTCCGGATGGTACGATCCCGGCCGACGGCCGCGGGCCCTTCCCCCCGCGCCCACGCCATGACCCGAGAGCGCGAAACGCTGGACATCGACGTCCTGTTCGTCGGCGCGGGCCCCGCGAGCCTGGCCGGCGCGATTCACCTGGGCAAGCTGCTGGCCGCGCACAATGCGTCCGCCGCGAAGAAGTTGGAGTTGTCGATCGCGGTGCTCGAGAAGGGCGCCGAGATCGGCGCCCACGGCTTCTCGGGCGCGGTGGTCGACCCGCGCGCCTTCCGCGAGCTCTTCCCGGACCGCTTCGCGGAGATCCCGTTCGAAGCCGAGGTCGGGCGCGAGCACGTCTGGTTCCTGACCCGGAAGCGCGCGCTGCCGCTGCCGGAGCCGCCGCCGCTCAAGAACTACGGCAACTACGTCGCCTCGCTCGGCAGGCTGGTCAAGTGGATGGGCAAGGAGGCCGAGGCGCTCGGCGTCGACGTCTTCTGCGAGTTCCCGGGCCGCGAGCTGCTGATGGACGGCCACCGCGTCGCCGGCGTGCGCACCGGCGACCGCGGCGTCGGCAAGGACGGCCGGCCCAAGGCCAACTTCGAGCCGGGCGTCGACATCCAGGCCGGCATCACCGTGCTCGGCGAGGGGCCGCGCGGCACGCTCGCGCTCCAGCTCGAGCGGCGGCTCGAACTGGCGAAGCGGAGCAACCCGCAGGTCTACGCCATCGGGTTGAAGGAGGTCTGGGAGCTGCCGAAGGGGCGATTCGAGGCCGGCGAGATCTGGCACACGATGGGCTGGCCGCTCTTCCCCGAGCACTTCGGCGGCGGCTTCCTCTACGGCATGCAGGACTCCCACCTGATCGTCGGCCTGGTGGTCGGCCTCGATTACGAGAATCCGTACACCGACCCGCACCTCGAGTTCCAGCGCATGAAGACCCACCCCGCCATCGCGCGCCTGCTCGACGGCGGCAAGATGGCCTACTACGGCGCCAAGGCGATCCCGGAAGGCGGCTTCTGGTCGATGCCGAAGCTCGGTGGCGACGGCTTCTGCCTGATCGGCGACAGCGGCGGCTTCTTGAACGGCGAGCGGCTGAAGGGGATCCACCTCGCGGTCAAGTCGGGGATGCTCGCCGCGGAGTCGATCTTCGCGGCGGCGGTCGCCGGGCGGCCGCTCGCTTCGGCCGGCCACGATTTCCCGGCGCGCTTCGAGGCGAGCTGGGCGAAACAGGAGCTCTGGAAGAGCCGCAACTTCCATCAGGGATTCGAGCGCGGAGGCTTCGACGGCCTGGTCAACGCCGGGCTCGCGACGATCAGCGGCGGGCGCGGCTGGGGCGTCGTCGATCGGCTGCAGGCGACCGCGGGACACGAGCGGATGCGCTCGCTCGAGGGGGACCGCTCCGACCAGCGGCCGGCGGAGCCGGTCGCGATCGACGGCAAGCTCACCTTCGATCGTCTCGCCGACGTCTACAACTCCGGCACCGCGCACGAAGAGGATCAGCCGGTCCACCTGCTGGTCGCCGACACCTCGATCTGCGTCGACCGCTGCGCGCGCGAGTTCGCCAACCCGTGCACCCGTTTCTGCCCCGCCGCGGTCTACGAGATGGTCCCCGATCCCTCGACGCCGGCCGGCAAGCGGTTGCAGATCAACGCCAGCAACTGCGTCCACTGCAAGACCTGCGACATCGCCGACCCGTACCAGATCATCACCTGGGTCCCCCCCGAGGGCGGCGGCGGCCCGAACTACGGCCGGATGTGAGACCCGGCGTAGATCCGGGGACAGGATCATCAACCCTCCTGTCCCCGGATCTCCGGATCTGTCTTGGTCCTCAGCGACCACCGCTCGCCCGACGGACGGAGTCCGGGAACCTCGCCGGCGGCGCGCAGTGGCGTGAGGGGCCCCGGCGAGCCCGGCTCTCCTTCGAAGGCTTTGACTTCCGGGCGAGCTGGGGAGCCGAGCCCGGAGCGCCGCCGGCGAGGTTCCCGGAGCTCCGGCCGACCCACGGGCGCTGGTGAGGAAAAGGGGACAGTCCCGAAAAGCGGGACAGTCCCCTTTTCGGCGAAGGGAGATCCGGGGACAGGATGGTTGATGATCCTGTCCCCGGATCTCCGAGAGAATGAGCGAAGGACCGCATCGAAAGGGGGAAGCCGCATGCGCCGATCGCCGATCGTCCGAACCGTCCTCTCCGTCGCGCTCGCCGCCCTGCCGGCGGCGGCCGCGGGCCCGCCGGTCACGATCACCGCGGGCGAGGTGCCGTTCGAGGCGCTGTTCGACGAGACCCTGCAACCGAAGCTCTCCGAGCTCACTTGGAACGCCGAGGGCACCGTCCTCGCCGGTCTCTGGAAGGAGGGCGAGCGCAAGGGTCTGAAGGGCTTCGACGGCGCCACCGGAGCCGAGCTCTGGACGGTCTTCGTCGACGAGCTGCGCGAGGCCGGAGCGGGCGACGATGCCACGGACTTCCCGACCCTGGACGCCTTCGCCTTCCGCCCCGCCTCGACCGACCTCCTGCTCACCGCCGGCGGCGACCTCTGGCTCTGGACCCCCGGATCGAAGCAGGTCCGGCGCCTGACCACCAGCCCGGACGACGAAGAGGAGTATCCCGAGCTCTCCCCCGACGGTCGCCGCGTCGCCTTCTCGCGCGCCGCCGACCTCTGGGTGCTCGAGCTCGCGGGGGGCCGCGAGACGCGACTGACCGAGGACGGCAGGCCGGACGAGATCCTCAACGGCACCGCCGACTGGGTCTACTGGGAGGAGATCTGGTCGCGCTCCGCGAAGGCGATCTGGTGGTCGCCGAACTCGCTCGCGCTCGCCTACTACCGTTTCGACGAGCGCGAGGTCCCGAGCTACCCGCTCACCCGCGAGAGCGACGCCGGCGCGGCGGCGACCGTGAAGTGGCAGCGCTACCCGAAGCCGGGCGACCCGAATCCCAAGGTCTCGCTGCGCGTCGTCGAGGTCGACTCGCAGGCGACCGTCGAGCTCGCGACCGGCCACGCGCCGGACGACTACCTCGCCCGCGTCCACTGGCGCGGCGACGCGGGCGTGGTGGCAGTCGAGCGCCTCAACCGGGAGCAGAACCGGCTCGACCTGCTGTTCTGCCGCCCCGACGTCGGCTCCTGCACCGAGGTCGCGTCGCAACGCGAGGCGGCGTGGGTCAACCTCGCCGACGACTTCCGCTTCCTCGCCGACGGCGGCTTCCTGTGGAGCGACGAGTCGAGCGGCTGGCGCCGGCTCCACCGCCACGACCGGCTCGGCCGGCAGATCGGTGACCTGCTCCCGGCGGGCTGGGCACTCGATCGGTTGATCGAGATGGTGGCGCCGACCGGTCGGGCGATCGTCTCGGCGCATCCGACCGGACCGCTCGGCGCCGCCGGGCGACAGCTGCTGGCGCTCGACATCGAAGGCAGGAACCCACCCGAGATCCTCACCGCGCGCGACGGGTGGCACGACGCGGTCGTCGCCCCCGCCACCGGCGCGCACGTCGCCGAGTGGAGCGACCAGCACACGCCGGTCGAGCGCCGGCTGGTCGCCGCCGACGGCCGCGAGCTCGCGACGCTGCCGGGCGGCCTCGAGCTGCCGGTCGAGCTGGCGACGCTGCCGCGCTGGCGGATCCTCGAGATTCCGGGGCCGGAGGGCTCGTCGCTGCCCGCGGCGGTGATCGAGCCGGGGGCGGGCGCCGCGGTCGGCCCCCGGCCGGTCGTCACCTTTCACTACGGAGGGCCGGCCTCGCAGATGGTGGTCGACCGCTGGGGCGGCAACCGCGGCCTCTGGTTGCGTTGGATGGCGAGCCGCGGCTACCTCGTGCTGGTGGTCGACAACCAGGCCTCGCGCTACTTCGGCAAGCGTGGCGAGGACCGCCTGCACCGCCGCTTCGGCGAGCTCGAGCTCGCCGGCCAGCTCGCCGGCGTCGAGTGGCTGCGCGCGCGCGGCGACGCCGACGTCACCCGCCTCGGCCTCTGGGGCTGGTCGGGCGGCGGCTTCAACACGCTCTACTCGATCCTGCACCGCCCCGGCGTCTGGCGCGCGGCGGTCGCCGGCGCGCCGGTCACCGACTGGCGGCTCTACGACTCGATCTGGACCGAGCGCTACCTCGACTCCCCCGCCGACAACCCGGACGGCTACCGCGACTCCTCGCCGCTCGGGATCGCCGACCGCCTCGCGGACGCGCTGCTCGTCGTCCACGGCACCGGCGACGACAACGTCCACCCGCAGAATTCGATCGCGCTGATGAAGGCGCTGGTCGAGGCCGACAAGCCGTTCGAGGACGCCATCTACCCGGACGAGAAGCACGGCTTCAAGCCGGGCGCGAACCGCCACTTCTACCGGCGGATGACCGACTTCTTCGACCGCCACCTCGGCGCGCCGCGCTGAGGATCGGCGTCGCGGCGGCGCTCGAGCCAACGCTCGAGGACCGCCGCGACCTCGCCCGCGGGCGGCCGCGCCGCGGGGTCGAACACCAGGCAGTCGGCGACCAGCCGGTCGAGGGCGCGCTCGCCGATCGCACCGCGCGGCGGCCGCTCCTTGCGCAACCCCTGGATCACCGCGGAGAGCGGCCGCCCCGAGCGGGTGAACGGCCGCCGCCCGGCCGTCACTTCGAACAGGAGGCCGCCGAGCCCCCAGACGTCGGCGGCGGTTCCCGGCCGCTTGCCGAGGATCTGCTCGGGGGCGGCGGCGTCCGGGGTGAAGAGCCAGACACCGCTGCGGGTCGCCCGCGGCTCGGCGTCGTCGCCGGCGAAGAGCTTGGCGAGGCCGAAGTCGAGCAGGCGCGCCCTGCCGTCGTCGCCGACGCGGACGTTCGACGCCTTGACGTCGCGGTGGGCGATGCCGCGCGCGTGGGCGAACGCGAGTGTCGCGGCGACCTCGGCGACGCGCGCGACGCGTTCGAGGAGCGGCCGGCCCGCGCACCACGGCGAGAGGTCCTCGCCCGCGACCCATTCGAGCACCAGGTACGGCCGACCGCCGGCGGCGACGCCGAAGTCGAGCAGGCGCGCGATCCCGGGGTGGACGAGCGCCGAGAGCAGCCTCCGCTCGCGCTCGAAGCGCCGCTCGAGCTCGCCGTCGGCGAGCTCGGCGCGCAACAGCTTGAGCGCGACCTCTCCACCTGCGGCGTCGCGCGCCCGGAACACCTCGGCGCTGCCGCCGGCGCCGACGCGCTCGAGCAGCTCGAAGCCCGCGATCGCCGGCCGGGCCGGCTCCGCCTCGCCCGAATCGCGGCCGGCGTCGCCGGCGTCGACCAGCGAGAGCAGGCTGGCGGCGTCGAGATCGAGGGCGCTGCGGTCGCCGGCGTCGGCCGCGAGCAGGCGCTCGAGCTCGGCGGCGAGGGCGGGATCGGACGAACGGACCGCTTCGAGCCGGGCGTGGCGGACGGGCTCGTCGGCGTCGAACAGCTCGTCGAGGAGCGGCTCGAGCTCGCGCCAGCGCCCGGCGCCCGCGTTCATGCCGGGTAGCCGAGGCGGTCGAGCTCGACCTGCAGGAACGCCCGCGCCTTGCGCCAGTCGCGGCGCACGGAGCGCTCGGAACGCCCGAGCGCGGCGCCGATCTCGGCCTCGGTGAGCCCGCCGAAGAAGCGCAGCTCGACGACGCGGGCGAGCGCCGGCGACTCCTTCTCGAGCTCGCGCAGGGCGGAGTCGAGGGCGACGAGCTGCTCGCCCTGCCAGACCGCGGGCGCGGCGAGGTCGTCGGTGAGCGGCTCGGGGCGCATGCCGCCGCCGCGCTTCTGCCGGCGCAGCCGTTCGGCCTCGGTGAGCACGACCTGCCGCATCGCGCGCGCCGAGAGCGCGAAGAAGTGGGCGCGGTCGGTCGGTGTCAGCGACCCGGTGCGCGAGAGCTTGAGATAGAGCTCGTGGACGAGCGCCCGGGTGTCGAACGTCGCCCACCCCCGCGCCCGCCGCAGCTGCGACCGCGCCAGCCGCTCGAGCTCGTGGTAGACCCGCTCGAACACCCGGTCGAGCGCCTCACGGTCGCCCCCCCGCGCGGCGGCCAGCAACCGCGTGATCTCGTGCTCGGTTTCGACCGGAACTGTCACGACGGCGCATCCTAGCGCTTCGAACTGCCGGGAAGGTGTGAGATCGTCCCCGCCCGATGACCTCGAGCTGGCACGGTCGGATGATGTCGGCGACGCCGGAGATCCTGGCGTCGGCGACCTATTTCGCGGCCTGGTTCGCGCCGGCGTCGCTGCCGCCGGGAATGCCGAAGTCGCTGGTGCTCGGAATGTTGGTGGAGTTCCTGGTGGTGCACTCCGGCGGCTTCCTCGCGGCCTGGATGGAGCACGACGGCAAGCGGCCGCGCAAGGCCCTGCCCGGGCTCCTCCTGCTCGCGGCGGTCTACATGCTGTTCGCGGGTGCCTTCGGCCTGGCGTTCAAGAGCTGGGCGCCGGTCTGGATCATGGGTTGGCTGATCGGCTCGCGCGTGCTCACCGTGCTGGTCGACCGGCGCGAGCGCGAGGACGAGATCGACCGCCAGCGCGCCCTATGGGGCGCCAGCGCGGTCCTCTATCTTCTGCTCGCGTTCGCCTGCACCCTCCTGCCGCTCCCCCGCCTCGGCATCGACGAAGCCGCCCGCGCCGCCATGGACCTGCCCGGCTCCGGCGCCTGGATCGACGACCCCCACCGCCCCCTCGCCATGGGCGCCTTCTACTTCGGCCTGCTCGCCTGGATCGAGCTGCGCGGCACGAAGTCCGCCTAGACCTGCCCTTCAATCGGCAGCCACGACAGCACGGTCGCGGCCAGACGCCGCCAGAAGGTGGCGCGGGGTTCGCGGGTGCGGACGCGGCCGGCCGCGTCGCCGAGCCAGACGACGTCGGCGAGCTCGACCACCTGGCCGGTGCTGGTCTTCACCGTCTTCTTGCGCAGCTCCAGGCGCCAGCTCTGGTCGGGCAGCATGCCGAGCTCGATCCGTTCGGCGACCTGGCGGGAGATCTCCGGCGAGTCGACCAGCAGGCCCATCTCGGTGTTGTGGATCACCGAGCGCGGGTCGAGGTTGAGCGAGCCGACGAACAGATGGCGGCGGTCGAAGATCACCGCCTTGCTGTGCACGCTCGACGTCGAGCCCGACGACGGTGAGATGAAGCGGCTGCGCTCGCGTGCCCCGGGGCGCAGCTCGTGGATTTCCGCTCCGGCGTCGAGCAGGCGCTTGCGCGTACCGATATACCCGGCGTGCGCGGCGATCACGTCGTTGGTCGCCAGGGAGTTGGTCAGGAAGCGGACCCGCACCCCGCGGTCGATCAGGGACCGGATCCCCTCGATGTTCTCCTTGCCCAGCGACAGATAGGCGACCTCGACCAGCACCTCGCGCTCGACCATCGTGCTCTCGGCGCGCAGCCGGTCCGCGATCACGCTGGCCTCGCCGCCCGCGATCTTCTCCGGCTCGTCGACCAGCACCTCGGCCTTGGCCCAGACCTGCGACGGCAGCAGTCTCTCGAGTGCCCGCGCCGCGGCCTCCGCCGTCGGCTGGCGCGAGTACGGGATCCGCCGCTGCTCCGCCTCGAAGCGCATCAGCCGCGCGCGCAGGCGCTCGAGCCGGGCTTCCTTCGAGCGCGCGAGGGCGGCGATCGGCGCCGTCCAGCGACTGTTCCAGTAGCGGTCGAAGGCCGCGCTCGACTCGCTTCCGGCGGGACCGGCCGCGAGCAGGTCGAGATCGCGGAAGTTCAGCACCTCGTCGAGCAGGAAGTAGTGGTTCGCGACGTTCCTGCCGCCGATGATCGACCAGGTGCCGTCGAACACCCAGACCTTGTTGTGCATCCGCCGGTTGAGGCGCGGAAAGTCGACCAGGAACTCGATCGCGCGCTCCGCCCAGGTCTCCCCCGAGCGCGTGCGGAACGGATTGAACAGGCGCACCTCGACGTTCGGATGGCGGTCGAACGCCGCGAACACCCGCTCCCCCTTGAAGGTGGCGGTGTCGTCGAGCAACAGGCGCACCCGCACGCCGCGGTCGGCGGCGGCGAGCAGGCGGGAGAGCATCAGGCGACCCGAGTCGTCCTGGTCCCAGATGTAGGTCTGGATGTCGAGCGAGCGCCCGGCGAGCTCGGTCAGCGCCAGGCGGGCGTAGAGCGCGTCCTCGCCACCGGCGAGCAGCGACACGCCGCTGGTGCCCGCGGGAGCGCCGGCCGAGTCGGCGTCGAGGCGGCGATCGAGCGGGGTGGATGCCGACGGATCCCGCGGCAGCGTGAACTGGTCGGGGCCGCGCACCCCGCGCCAGCTGCTGGCGCAGCCGGGCAACAACAGCACCGCCGTCCAGGGCACGGCGCGGACGATCGCGCGCCTGAGGCGGATGCCGTGGAGCTTCATGCCGCGCCTCCGGTCACCGCCGACTCCGCGGCGGTTCTCCCCTCCGTCAGGCGATACGCTTCATCAGCAGCGCGCCGTTGGTGCCGCCGAAGCCGAAGGAGTTGGTCAGACCGACTTCGAGGCGTCCCGGTCGCGCCGTGTTGGGGACGAAGTCGAGATCGCACCCTTCCCCCGGCTCGTCGAGGTTGATCGTCCCCGGCAGCACCTGTTCGCGGATCGCGAGCGCCAGCAGACCGCACTCGAGTCCGCCGGCCGCCCCCAGCAGGTGTCCGGTCGACGACTTGGTCGACGACATCGCGAGCTTCTTCGCGTGCTCGCCGAAGATCTGCTTGACCGCGTGCACCTCGGCGAGGTCGCCGAGCGGCGTCGACGTGCCGTGGGCGTTGATGTAGTCGACCGAATCCGGCGCGAGATCCGCGTCGGCCAGCGCCGCGCGCATCACCGACGCGGCGCCGCGCCCCTCCGGATGCGGCGCCGCCATGTGGTACGCGTCGCCGCTCATGCCGTAGCCGACGATCTCGCAGTAGATCGACGCGCCGCGCCGCTTCGCCTGCTCGTACTCCTCGAGCATCAGGATGCCGGCGCCCTCGCCGATCACGAAACCGTCGCGGTCCTTGTCCCACGGCCGCGAGGCGTGCTGCGGATCGTCGTTGCGCCGCGACAGCGCGCCCATCACCGAAAAACCGGCGACCGCGATCGGCGTGATCGAGCCCTCGGTGCCGCCGGCGATCACCGCGTCGGCGTAGTCGTGCTGGATCAGGCGGAAGGCGTCGCCGACGGCGTGGAGCCCGGTCGTGCAGGCGGTGCACGGCGCCGTGTTCGGGCCGCGCGCGCCGTGCCGGATCGAGACCTGTCCGGCGGCGAGGTTGACGATGACGCCGGGGATGAAGAACGGCGACACCCGCCCGGGCCCGCGCTCGATCAGCGTCGAGTGGGTCTTCTCGATCATCGGGAAGCCGCCGATGCCGGAGCCGATGACGACCCCGACCCGCTCGGCGTTGGCCTCGTCGATGGTGAAGCCGGAGTCCTCGATCGCCATCTGACTCGCGGCCAACGCGTAGTGGATGAAGAGGTCCATCTTCTTGACCTCTTTCTTCTCCACCCAGCGCTCGGGTTCGAAGCCCTTCACCTCGCCGGCGAACCGGGTCTCGTAGGCCGACGCGTCGAACCGGGTGATCGGACCGATGCCGCTCTTGCCCGCGAGCAGGGCTTCCCAGGTCTCGCGCGTGCCGACGGCCAGCGGGGACACCAGTCCCACGCCGGTGACGACGACGCGCCGACGATCGCTTCTCGCCATGGTTTTGGTGGTCCGGCCCGCCGGGAGCGGGCCCGAAGTCAGTTCTTCTGCCCGGCGTGCTGCTCGATGTAGGAGATCGCCTCGGTGACCTTGCCGATCTTCTCGGCGTCCTCGTCCGGGATCTCGATCCCGAACTCCTCCTCGAACGCCATCACGAGCTCGACGATGTCGAGGGAGTCGGCGCCCAGGTCGTCGGTGAAGCTCGCTTCGGGCGTCACTTCGTCCGCCTCGACGCCCAGCTGCTCCACGATGATGCTCTTGACCTTCTCCGCAACGGTCGACATGCGACGCATTCCTCCTTGGTGGGGGTCCGAACTCGGCCGGACGTTTTCTAGCACACTCCGCGGAGGCGAGTCCAACGCCGCGGCGCGGCATCGGAGGCGCCCTCGCGGCCCGAGAAATTCAGATGTAGAGGCCTCCCGAGACGTTCAGGACCTGCCCCGTGACGTACCCGGCCTCCTCGCTCGCCAGGTAGACGACGGCCGCGGCGATCTCCTCGGCGCGGCCGAAGCGGCCGAGCGGGATGTCGTCGAACATCTTCTTCCTGGTCTCCTCCGGGAGCACGCCGGTCATCGCCGTCTCGACGAAGCCGGGGGCGACGACGTTGGCCGTGATGTTGCGGCTGGCGAGCTCGCGCGCCACCGACTTGGTGAAGCCGATGAGGCCGGCCTTCGCGGCGGCGTAGTTGGCCTGGCCGGCGTTGCCCATCAGCCCGACCACCGACGAGACGGTGACGATCCGCCCCCAGCGCCGCCGCATCATGCCGCGCACCAACTCGCGGGTGACCGCGAAGCTGCCGGTCAGATTGGTGTCGAGCACCGACTGCCACTGCTCGAGCGACATGCGCGCGAGCAGGCCGTCGGCGGTGATGCCGGCGTTGTTGACCAGGACCTCGATCTCGGTCCACTCCGCCGGCAGCGACTTCAGCCGCTCGCCGATCTCGGCCGCGCGCGCGAGGTCGAGCGGCAGCGCGTGGGCCGTGCCGCCGTCGGCGGCGATCGCGGCGGCGAGCGCTTCGAGCTTCTCCCGGTTGCGCGCCGCGAGCACGACGCGCGCCCCCTGGGCCGCCAGCCGTCGCGCGATCGCCTCGCCGATCCCCTGCGAAGCGCCGGTCACCAGCGCGGTCCTGCCGTCGAGTCGGAACATGGTCACCTCGGAACGTGACGCGAAGGGTCAGCCGGCGAGCTTCGCGAGCGCGTCGGGTTCGGAGAGCGAGAAGGCCTCGGCCTCGGGGACGATACGGCGGACCAACCCGGACAGCACCGCACCGGGGCCGACCTCGACGAAGCGGCGGACGCCGAGCTGGTCGTGGAGCACGCGCACCGACTCGACCCAGCGCACCGGTCCGTCGATCTGACGAACCAGCGCGTCGCGGGCGGCCTCGCCGGTGGTGACCGGCGCGGCGTCGACGTTGACCACCACCGGAACTTTCGGGTCGGCGAAGCGGGTGGCGGCGAGGCGCGGCGCGAGGCCCTCGCGCGCCGGCGCCATCAGCGCGCAGTGGAACGGCGCCGAGACCGGCAGCGGCAGCGCCCGCTTGGCGCCGCGATCCTTGGCCAGCGCCATCGCGCGCTCGACCGCGGCCTCGTGGCCGGCGATCACCGTCTGCTCCGGCGAGTTGTAGTTGGCCACCGAACAGACCTCGCCGCCGGCGGCCTCGGCCACCAGCGCGGCGACCGCTTCGGGTGCGAGGCCGAGGATCGCCGCCATCGCGCCGACGCCGACCGGCACCGCTTCCTGCATCCGCTGCCCGCGCTCGCGCACCAGGCCGACGGCGTCCGAAAGTGGCAGCGTACCGGCGGCGACGTGCGCCGAGTACTCTCCGAGGCTGTGACCCGCGGCCGCTTCGAATCCGACGCCGCGCTCGGCGAGCACCCGCGCGATCGCCGCCGAAACGGTCAGGATCGCCGGCTGGGTGTTGGCGGTGAGCTGGAGCTCCTGCTCCGGGCCTTCCCAGCAGAGCTTCGCGAGGTCGAAGCTGAGCGCCTCCGAGGCCTCGTCGAACGCGGCGCGCGCCGCCGGGAAGGCGTCGGCCCAGGCGCGGCCCATGCCGACCTTCTGCGAGCCCTGGCCGGGGAAGACGAACGCCGTCACGATCGACATCGGAGACCCTCCGGAGACAGGAGAACGGCCGCGTTCAGGCGCGGACCACGGTATCGGTCGCGGCGAGCTTCGCCTCCTCGGCGTGGAGCTCGGCGATCTTGTCGCGGATCTTGCTGGCGAGATCGGCCTCGCAGAACTCGACGGCGCGGCGCACCGCGTTGCGGACGGCGCGCGCGTTCGAACGGCCGTGGCCGATGAAACAGCCGCCGCCGACTCCGAGCAGCGGCACCGCGCCGTACTCGGCGTAGTCGGTGCGACGCGCGAAGTTGGCGAAGGCGGGGCGCGCCAGCCAGCCGCCGAAGCGGGTACGCGAGGTGCGCAGCAACTCCTCGCGGACCATGCCGACCACCAGGCCGGCCATCGCTTCGGACGACTTGAGCAGGACGTTGCCGACGAAGCCGTCGCAGACCACGACGTCGACGGTGCCGGTGAAGACGTCGCCGCCCTCGACGTTGCCGATGAAGTTCAGGCCGGTCGCCGCGAGCGCGCGGTAGGCCGAGCGCGTGGCGTCGGTCCCCTTGGCCCCCTCCTCGCCGATCGAGAGCAGGCCGATGCGCGGCCGCGTCGTGCCGATCACCTCGCGCGCGTAGAAGTGCCCCATCACGGCGAACTGGCGCAGGTGCTCGGGGCGGCTGTCGACGTTGGCGCCGACGTCGAGCACGACGGTGCGACCGCGCCGGTTGGGAAAGGTCGCCGCCAGCGCCGGCCGGTCGACGCCCTTGACCGCGCCGATCAGGAGCTTGGCCGCGACCATCGCCGCGCCGGTGTTGCCGGCCGAGACCATCGCCGCGGCCTGGCCGTCGCGCACCAGCTCGGCGCAGACCGTGATCGACGAGCGGCGCTTCTTGCGGACCGCCGTCGCCGGCTCGTCCATACCGATCGCCTCCTCGGCGTGCACCACCGAGATGCGGTCGCTCGACCCGCCGAGGCGGTCGAGCTCGCGGCCGATCGCGCCGCGGTCGCCGACCAGCAGCACCGACACGCCGTCTTCCGCCGCGGCCAGGTAGCTGCCCTGGACGGCGGCCCGCGGGGCGAAGTCGCCCCCCATGGCGTCGACGGCGATCCTCATCTTCCGAAGCTCGGCGCCGACCGCGAAGGGGCGGCGCGCATCGCTCGTGCGGGTCAGGCCTGCGGGTTGACGGCGACGACCTCGCGACCCTTGTAGGAGCCGCAGCTCGGGCAGACGCGGTGCGGCAGCTTGCGCTCGCCGCAGCTCGGGCAGAGCGAGGTGCCGGGGGTCTTCAGGGCGTCGTGGGCGCGGCGCTTGTCGCGCCGGTGCTTGGAGTGACGGTGCTTGGGATTCGGCATCTTCGTTCCCTTTCGACTCGCTTCGAGGCGGACTAGTGCCCGCCGTCCTTCGCTTTGAACGCGGCGAGCGCTGCCCACCGCGGGTCGGTCTCCTCACTCGCGCAACCGCACGCGACCCGGTTGCGATCGGCGCCGCAGCGCGGGCACAGCCCGGCGCAGTCCTCGCGGCAGAGCGGGTGGGTCGGCAGGTGGATCTGCACCTGCTCGGCGACCAGCGGCTCGGTCTCGAGCAGTCCGCCGTCGACCTCGACCACCCCGAGCTCCGACTCGCGCAGCTCGTGCTCGCCTCCCGCAACCTCACGCCGCGGCGCGTCGACCACCAGCAGGTCGACCGCCACCGAAACGTCCGAACCGACCGGCGCCAGGCAGCGGTCGCACGGCACCGTCTGCCGGTAGTCGAGCCGCGCCTCGAGCCGGTAGCCGGGATCGAGCCGGGTCAGCGAGCCGTCGACGGCGACCGGCGACAGCACGACCTCGGGGTCGAGCCCGAGCCCGCCGGTGTCGACCTCGATCGACTCCTGCCAGAGCAAGGGCTCGTCGCGTGCGGAATCCAGCCGGAGTTTCATCGGGCGAGCCCTCCGGGGAGAGCCGGCGAAGGGTATCAGAATCGATCGGTTCGGTCCAACGGAACGTCCTCGCCGGAGGACGTTCTCCGGCCGAGGGTGAGGCGGCTCCAGGCGCCGCCCGGGCCGACCTCCAGCGTCGCCCGCCCGCTGCCGGCGAGCGGCGCGAGCGCGACCGCCGCGCGTTCGACCCCGCGCGCCTCGGCGCCGCCGACCAGCGGGATGCGGCGCAGATGGCCGGCGAAGCGCTCGAGCAGGGCCGAGAGACGATCGACATCGGCGGCACCGGCGACCTCGAGCCCGCGGTCGGTTCCGACCCGGGCCGCCAGATCGCCGGCGAGCGCGACGCCGAGGTCGAGGGTCGGACGGTCGAGGGCGCGCACCCGGATCCCCGCGACCTCCGCCGTCGGGACCTCGGCGCCGACCAGATCGAGCAACTCCTCACCGGGCAGATCGTGCTCGAGTCCGCCGGCCGGACCGCTCGCCAGCGTCGCCATCGCCGGCACCCCCTCGATCCCCGCCAGCGCGTCCCAGACGACGAGGCCGCGCATCGAGTCGGCCGCTCCGGCACCTGGCGCACGCTCGACCCACCAGCCGACCGGTCCCGGCGGCCCGGCACCGACGACCTGCGCCGCCGGCGGATCTCCCGAGACGAGCTCGAGCGTCCGCGCCTCGCGGCCCCGGACCAGTCGATGGAGCCCGGCGGGGAGCGGCCCGACCGCCGCGTCGCTGCGCACCAGGGCGTAAGCCGCCGGGGCCGGTGGCGTCGAACGCGCCGCCGGCGCCGGTCCGCCGGGGCGGCCGCGCCGCCAGCACCAGCGCCCGTCGCTCCAGGCGACGCTCTCACCCGGGCGGCCGGGCAGCTCGCCGCCGGAGAGCCACGGGTTGCCCGCCAGGAGGCCCGCGGCGCGCGCCAGCCAGCGCACCGCGGGGTAGACCGCGAGCTCCGCGGAGCGGCCGCCTCCGGTTTCGACCACCAGCAACAGCTCGCGCGCCGGCGGCACGGCGAACGGCCCGAACCGCGGCAGGTCGGCGATCCGCTCCTCGTCGCCGCCGGCGAGCCCGGCCAGCCCGGCCTCGAGCGCCGCCAGCCGATCGTCGATCGCGCCGAGGTTCTGGTGCGGGAAGGGGATCCAGATCGCGAGCTCGGCAGCGGGCGACGCGAGCGCCGCGGCCGCCCGCGCGGAGGGCGTGGCGGCGCGAGCACGCGGCAGGTACCAGAAGGCGCCGTGCGCGGCGACCGCGAGCGCCGCCGCCACCAGGGCCAGGAGCCGCCGCGAGCGCGCGGTCAACGACGGCGCTCCGCAGCGAGCGCGCGCGGCTGCACTCCGAGCTCGGCGAGCGCGCCGGCCACCTCGGCGAGGGCCGGGGCGTCGGCGACGCCGAGGTCGGCGAGATCGGCGGCGGCCGAGGCCGCCAGCGCGACGCGCGGGTCGACACCGTCCCAGGATGCGAGCGGCGGCACCACCGGCGCCGGCGCCGGCGCCGAGCGCAGGCGCTCCAGCACCTCGAGCCAGGCCCGCGCCGAGCGCGGCAGCGCGGGCTCGGCTTCGACCCAGCGTCGCGCCGCCGCGCCCATGGCGACGCCGCGCGCCGGCTCGGCCGCGAAGCTCGAGTAGAGAGCGAACAGCAGATCCTCCTCGCACTCGTCGATCGCGACCTTGGCGACGACGCCGTCGGGCAGCTCGCCGAACGATCCGGCGCGTGTGACGATCGCTGGCAACCCGAGCGCGAGCAGGCGCATCAGCGAGGCCGAGGTCTCGCCACCGGTCGGGTGCCGTAGATTGACGGCGAGGTCGGCCGCGCGCATCGCGGCGTGGAAGCGGTCGAGCCCGATGCGGCCGGTGACCGTGACACCGTCGCGGCCGTGTTCGGCGAGCAGCGCGTCGAAGTCGTAGTGCGGCGAGATCTCGCCGGCGACCAGGAAGCGCGCGTCGGGTCGCTCGGCGCGCAGCCGCGCGAAGGCGGCCAGCGCCGGCCCGAGTCGCTTCTGCGGCGTCACGAAACCGAACGAGGCGACGACCCAGGCGTCTTCCGGCAGGCCGAGCTCGGCGCGCGCGGCGGCGCGCGCGGCCGCGTAGACCGGCGCGATCCCGGAGATCTCGACCGGGAAGGGCGCCACCGCGACCCGCGCCGCGGGCCGGCTGGCGAGGATCCGCCGGCGGGCGAAGTCGGAGTGGACGACGACGGCGCGCGCGCGGTCGACCACCCGCTCGAACAGCGGGTAGGACCAGACGTCGACCGGGTAGTGGCTGTCGAGCAGCCGCCGCGCCGCGCGCCGCCCGCTCTCCCCCGCCGCGTAGCGCATCTCCTCGACGTAACCCTCGCCGTCGCCGGCGGCGAGAGTGCGCTCGCGGAAGAGATGATGGAGAACGAACTCGTGCAGCACGACCACGCCCGGCCGCTCGAGCAGGTGCTCGAGGATCCCGGCGTGGTGCGGCAGGCTGTTGCCGAGGTGGTGGAGGACGAGGTCGAAGTCGCCCTCGCGGCCCGCGAGGTCGCGCACCGGGTGGCAGCGGAAGCGCTCCGCGAGCCCGCCCGCGGGCGGCGTGCGACCCTCGAAGAAGAGCTCGATCTCGGCGCCGGCGTCGGCCAGCGCCGGCGCCAGCTCGGCCGAGTAGTCGGCGATCCCCGAGGTCAGGGGCGGCAGTGGCGAGGCGTAGGCGATTCTCACCGGCCGCAGGTTCGCTCAGATGGTCGCGAGCAGGCGCTCGACGACGCGGTCCCAGCCGATCGCGGCGACCCGCTCGCGGCCGACACGGCCGAGCCGAGCCGCCTCGTCGCGGTCGTCGAACAGGCGGTCGAAGCGCGCGGCGATCTCGCGCGGCGCGGCGCCGCCGGCCGCGCAGACGAAGCCGTCGACGCCGTCCTCGACGAACTCGAGCACGCCGCCGGCGTCGGCGGTGGTGACCACCGGCCGCTCGGAGCGCAGCGCCTCGACCGTGACGTAGCCGTAGTCCTCGTCGAACGGCGCGTAGAAGACCGCGAGCGCGCGCTCGTAGAGCGCGAGCAGGCGCTCGTCGTCGATCCGTCCTGGCAGCTCCACGCGCTCGGCGACGCCGAGCTCGACGGCGAGCGCCGCCAACCGCTCGCGGTCCGGACCCTCGCCCGCGATCACCGCGCGCACCGGACGGCGGCAGGCGGCGAGCGCGCGCACCAGCAGGTCGAAGCGCTTCATCGGGTCGAGCCGTCCGACGGTGACCACGGTGTCGCCGTGCGGGCCGCTGCGATAGCGATCGCCGTGCGCTGGCGGCGGGTGGAGCGGCTCGGCGTCGAGCTGGTTGAAGCGGCGCAGGCGCTCGGCGGTGTTGGCCGAGATCGAGAAGCGGGCGCGCGCCTCGCCGAGCGCGCGCTGATCGATCGACCGGATCATGGATGCGACCTCGTCGTCGCCGGGACGGGTGCCGAAGTCCGAGAACTTCGTGCCGGCGAGGTCGTAGATCTGGCGGAACTGGTGGATCAGCCAGACCACCTTGCGCGGATGACGCACGACGTACGACGGGAACCGGGTCGCGATCACCAGGTCGACGCGCTCGCCGGCGGCGTCGCCGAGCTCGACCATGCGCCAGGCCAGCGCGCTGCGCAGGATCGCCTGGCGGCTCGACCAGTTGAACGGCAGCGCCACGATCTCGGCGCGGTGGCCGCGCCGCTCGAGCTCTCCCTGCAGCGTCTCGTAGAGGACCTCGGCGCCGCCGCGGGTGAAGGGCACCTGGGCGGCGCAGATCGCGATGCGGGCGCTCAACCCTCCGCTCCCGGCGCGCCCGGCCGGGCGCCGCGCCCCTCGAGACGCTCGACGCGGCGGTTCAGGCGCTCGACCGCGGCCGCGAGCTCGCGCTCGCGCTCGGCGAGCTCGGCGACGAGCGCGCTCGCCGCCTGGTTGAACTCGTTCTGCTGGGCGAGCACGGCGCGCGCGTGCCACTTGAAGCCGAGGTGGTAGGCGACCTTGCGCGCCAGCACCAGGAGGCGCCCGATCCCCGGCCGCGGCGACACCGGTTGCGGCTCCTGGACGAACTCGCGTTGGCGCAACTCGGCGAGCCGGATGCCGAGGCCGTCGCCGCCGGCCCCGGTGGCGGCGCGCTCGGCCTGGCGCTGGCGCACCCCGGCCTCGAGCGCGGCGAGCGCGGCGGCGACGGCGTCGCGCTCGGGGTCGGGACCGGAAGCGTCCGCGGACATGCCGCGGAGTCTATGGGATGCGCCGCGCGATCAGGCGGGCCAGCGCAGTAGCGCCAGCGCCGCACGCCCCTCGGGCAGTCGGCCGACCGGCAGCGCGTGGACGTCGCCGCCGGTGGCGAGCACACGGCACGCCGCGAGATCGACCAGGTCGAGGTCGCCGGGCTCGCGTTCGCCGTGGATCGTCACGCAGCCGAGGTCGCGCTCGTAGGTTCCCCATCGTTCCGCCTCGGAGGCGACGAAGAGGGTATCGACGCGCCCTTCGTCGGCCCGCAGGACGATCGCGCCGAGCTCGAGCTCGGTCCGTGCCGGGTCGCGAGTTTCGATCCACCGCACCAGCTCCCGACCGAGCCTCCGAGCCACTTCGTCGTCGACCAGCTCGCGGGCACGCCGCGCGAGCTCGGCGTCGGATTCGAGATCGGGGTTGCCGACCAGGGCGTCATCGAGAATGCGCAGCCGCCTGCCGGCCTGGCGCAACGTCGGCAGATGGCGCTCGACCGCCGCCAGCACCACTGCCGCCGCGGGATCGGGCAGCGCTCGCTCCACCGACTCGAGGACCCGCCGGAAGTAGTTGAGCACGTCGTCCTTGAAATGCTCCTCGTCGTCATCGCCGTGGCCGTGGAAGATCGCGGGTCGGCGGCCGAGGGCGCCCGGCGTCGAGGTGTGGGCCGAGACGTCGGAGTGGTAAGCGAGCTCGCCCATCGCCTCGCGAAAGCTGCGCGGCACGCCGGGCAGCTCGAGAGCGCGCGCGCCACCGGGCGTCGCCTCGATCAGGCGGATGACGGCCAGGCTGGCGGCGAGAACGTAGAAGCGCTCGACGCGATCGAGCACCGGCAGCAGCGGCCGGATCACGAAGCGGTCGCCGACGGCGACCCGTTCCGCGAGCGCCAGATCGACGCGCGCGGGACGCAGAAAGCCCGGCGCCAGGAAGACCGCCAACCCTCCGGCGGGGCCGTTCCACGGTTCGGGATCGGCGGCGAGCGCGGCGGCCGGGGCGAGAAACTCCTCCGCGGCCTCGCGGCTCCAACCGAGATCGGCGAGCTCGCCGGCGGCGGAACGCAGGAGATTGCGGAAGCGGACGTGATCCTCGTGGGTGGTCTTGGCGCCACCGCCAGCAAGTGGCATGTAGATGGAAACGCAAGGCGAGCCCTCGAGCCGCACCAGACTCTCGAGCTGGCTTCGACTCATGGCGTTCATCGACGCCCTCCTCTCGGAATCGGCGCGCCCGCCGGCGCGGGAACGGCTCAGCCGGCGGCGCGTCGCGGTACGCTCGACGGTGGCACGTCGAGGTGGGTCAGGAACCAGTCGGAGACCAGGGCGGCGACCCGCTCGGGCGCGCCCGGCTCCTCGAACGACGGCCCGGCGCCGGGGACCAGGTCGAGCCGCACCGGCGCGTTCATCCGCCGCATCGCGTCGCGCGCCAGCGCCACGCCGGGCAGGTCGGCGCCGCCCACGATCAGCAGCGTCGGCACCCGCAGGAAGCGCAGGTCGTCCCCGGCGAGATCTGCGCGGCCGCCGCGCGCCACCACGGCGCGAACCTCCTGCGGCCACCGCGCCGCCGCCGCGATCGCCGCCGCCGCGGCGGTGCCGCTGCCGAGCAGGCCGAGCGGCAGCCCGGCGAGGCGCGGCTCCTCGCGCGCCCACGCGCGCACCGCCTCGATCCGATCCTCGAGCAGCGCGACGTCGAAGCGGAAGCGCCCCGAGCCGATGTCACCGGCCTCCTCGCGCGCGGTCAGCAGGTCGACCAGCAGCACCGCGAGGCCCGCGTCGGCGAGGCTGCGCGCGAGCGCCCGGTGCCCGCTCGCGAAGTGCGCGCTGCCGGCGGCGAGCCCGGCGATCACCAGCTCGACCGGCTCGTGCGGTACGTAGAGGGCCGCACCCAGCAGTCCGTCCGGCGTGGCGATGTCGACCTCGAGGGGCCCCGTGCTCAGCGCCAGCTCCTTCATCGTTCACCTCCCGTGGCACGTGCCGGTGGGTCGCGGCGTCCGTGAGCAATGGTGGACGCGACGCGACGCCGATGCACCGCACCGGCGGGTCGACGATTCCGCCCACCGGCGCCGGCGCGCGCCCGCCCGTCGGCGCCCGGTCGACCACCCCGCCGGTCGGTGTGCGCCGCCGCGCGCGGAGCGACCGTCTCGGTGGGTACGTCGAGTCGGCGGCCCGGGAGGCGAGCCATGAGAGTCCTGGACATCATGCGGCGCGAAGTGCGGGTGGTCGGTCCCGGCACCGACCTGGCGACGGTCGGCAAGCTGATGGCGGAGGTGGGCTGCGGCGTGGTGCCGGTCGTGGGCGACGGCGAGCGGGTGGTCGGCCTGATCACCGACCGCGATCTCTGCATCGAGCTCGCCCGGCGCGACCAGCGGCCGTCCGACGTGTCCGCCCGGCAGGCGATGACCGGCGACGTCTGGTCCTGCGCGGCCGGCGACGACATCGGCGACGCGCTGGCGAAGATGGCTCACCACAAGGTGCGCCGGCTGCCGGTGCTCGACCCGGATGGGCGGATGCTCGGGCTGCTCTCGCTCGACGACGTCGTGCTCCATGCCAAGGCGTTCGGGGCCGAGGGCTTCAGCGGCCCCTACTATGCCGACATCGCACGCACCCTGATGGCGATCTGCGAGCATTCGCTGCCGGTCACCACCCACTGAGCGCTGGTCCGGAGTCGGCGATCGCCGGGGCGTCCGCCGCCCCCCGGCGATAGACTCGCCCGCCGGGACGCGATTCCCGCGCGCCCGATCCGCCCCGGAGAGTCGAGATCCCCGCCCCCCGTCGTCCCCGCGTCGCCGTCGACCTGCGCGCCGTCGTCGCCGAGCCCACCGGCATCGGCGTCCACACCCTGGAGTTGCTCGAGCGCCTGGCGCGCCGGGGCGGCTTCGAGCTGCTCGGTCTCGCCCACCGCGAGCCGCGCGCCGCGTCGCGGCTGCGCGCCGCGGGGATCGAGGTCGAGTGGCAGAGCGCGCCGCTCGGGGTGGTCTGGCAGCAGACCCGGCTGCCGCGCCGACTGGCGGCGGGCGACGTCGACCTGTTCTGGTCGCCACTGCAGACCCTGCCGCTGCGCCTGCCGGTGCCCGCGGTGGCGACCATCCACGACCTCGCGGT
Organism: Acidobacteriota bacterium; assembly: GCA_045862895.1. Classification (GTDB taxonomy): domain Bacteria; phylum Acidobacteriota; class Thermoanaerobaculia; order Multivoradales; family JAGPDF01; genus JACTMI01. The sequence continues at coordinate 456,247 of BTUO01000002.1, read as the reverse complement.
CCTGCTCTATCCCGAAACGCTGCCGGCCAGGGTGCGCTGGAGCCAGCTGCCGTTCCTGGGCGCCACCGTCGAGCGCGCGGCGCGACTGGTGGCGGTGTCGCACGCGACGGCGCGGGATCTGGTCGCCGCCTTCCCCGCCGCCGCCGGCAAGGTGGAGGTGATCTGGAACGGCGTCGATGCCGCCTGGTCGCCCGCCGGCGCCGCGGAGATCGCCGCCACGCGCGTCCGGCTCGACGCCGCCGACGGCTACTTCCTCTACGCCGGCACGCTCGAGCCGCGCAAGAACCTCGACCTGCTGCTGGATGCCTGGCTCGCGCTCGGCGCCGCGCACCCCGAGGCGGTGCGCCCGCTGCTGCTGGCCGGACCCGCGGGCTGGAAGCACGACGATCTCGACCGCCGGATCGCGGCGCTCGAACCCGCGGGAGTCCGCCGCCTCGGCCGGCTGCCGCTCGACGAGCTGCGCACCGTGGTCCGCGCCGCGACCGCCTTCGTCTATCCGTCGCTCTACGAGGGCTTCGGTCTGCCGGTGGCCGAGGCGATGGCAGCCGGCGTACCGGTCGTCGTCTCGAACAGCTCGAGCCTGCCCGAGGTCGCCGGCGAGGCCGGCCTCACCGTCGAGGTCGATGACGCCGAGGCGCTCGCCGACGCGCTCGCGCGTATCGTCAACGAACCCGGGCTGGCCGCCGAGCTCGGCCGGCGGGGGATCGAGCGGGCGCGTCGGTTCGGCTGGGACGAGGCGGCGGACCGCCTCGCCGCGGTCTTCCACGCGGCGCTCGGCGATGGTGATTCGCGACGATGAAGACCATCGCGATCGACGCCCGCAAGATCGGCGACTTCGGCATCGGCACCTACGTGCGCGGCCTGATCGGCGCGCTGGCGCGGCTCGACGCCGCGCACCGCTACCTGCTGCTGGCGGGACCCGAAGGGCCCGAGACGCTGCGCAATCTTCCGGGCAATTTCCGCTGGGTCGACGAGCGCTCGCCGGGATACTCGCTGCGCGAGCTGGTCACCCTGCCGCGCGCGCTCCGGCGCGCGGGGGCCGACCTCTTCCACGCGCCGCACTACGTGCTGCCGCTCGGCCTGCCGTGCCCGGCGATCGTCACCGTCCACGACCTGATCCACCTGCGCTTCCCCGGCCAGCGCACGCGGCTCGAGCTCGCCTACGCGCGCTGGATGATCGGCCGCGCGACCCGGATCGCCGCGCGGGTGCTGGCGGTCTCGGAAGCGACCGCGACCGAGCTGGTCGATCGCTTCGACGTCGAGCGCGACCGCGTCGAGGTGATCGCCAACGGCGTCGACGAGGAGTTCCGGCGCGAAGTCTCCGAGGTCGAGCTCGCCGCCGCGCTCGCCGAGCTCGACCTCGCTCCCGGCTACCTGCTGTTCGTCGGCAATCCCAAGCCCCACAAGAACCTGGAGCGGCTGCTCGAGGCTTACTCGCGACTGCGCGCCGCGCGCGCCGTGACGCCCGCACTGGTGCTCGCCGGCGACCGCGACGGCGACCGCTCGCCGGTCTCCGGCTGGATCGCCGCCGCCGGGCTCGAAGGCTCGGTGGTGCGCGTCGGCCACCTGCCGGCCGCGCGACTGCCGGCGCTCTACCGGGGCGCGGCGCTGCTGGTGCAGCCCTCGCTCTGGGAGGGCTTCGGTCTGCCGGTGGCCGAGGCGATGGCGGCCGGCGTGCCGGTGGTCGCGGCCGACCGCGGCGCGCTCCCCGAGGTCGCCGGCGACGCCGCCCGGCTGGTCGACCCGGACGACCCGGCCGCGATCGCCGCGGCGATCGGCGCGCTGCTCGACGACCCGGTCGCGGCGGCCGAGCTCGGCCGTCGCGGACGCGCTCGCTCGGCTGCCTTCCGCTGGCAGGAGACGGCGCGCCGGACGCTCGCCGTCTACCGCCGCGTGCTCGGCGAGGGCCCGGGGAGCGCCGCGTGAGCTACCCCGTCGGACTGGTCCACGACTGGCTCACCGGACAGCGCGGTGGCGAGAACGTGCTCGAGGCGATCGCGCGCCTGGTCCCCGGCGCGCCGATCTACACGCTCTTCCACTTTCCCGGCAGCGTCTCGCCCGAGATCGAGGCGCACCCGATCGTCACCAGCTTCCTCGACCGGGCGCCCGGCATCGACCCCTGGTACCGCTGGTACCTGCCGCTCTATCCGTTCGCGATCGAGGACCTGCCGGTCGCCGGCCATCGTCTGGTCGTCTCGTCGAGCCACTGCGTCGCCAAGGGCGCGCGACGCGGGCCCGGCGCGCTCCACGTCTGCTACTGCCACACGCCCGTGCGCTACGCCTGGGACCAGCTCGAGTCGTACTTCGGCGGCGGCGGCGCGCTGCGCCTCGCGCAGCGCCTGGTGCTCTCGGCCCTGCGCCGCTGGGACGTGGCGACAGCGGGCCGGGTCGACCACTACCTGGCCAACTCCCGCTTCGTCGCCGGCCGGATCGAGCGCTACTACGGCCGCACCGCCGAGGTGCTCGCGCCGCCGGTCGACACCGGCTTCTTCACCCCCGGACCGCCCGCCGAGCGCAGCCACGTCCTGATGGTCGCGGCGCTCGCTCCCTACAAATCCGTGGATCGGGCGATCCACGCCTGCGAGCGGGCCGGGCTGCCCCTGGTGGTGGTCGGCGAGGGTCCCGAGCGCCCCCGGCTCGAGCGGCTCGCCGGATCCCGCACCCGGCTGGTCGGCCGGGTCGACGCCGAGCGCCTGCGCGAGCTCTATCGCGGCGCCATCTGCTTCCTGCAGACGGGGATCGAGGACTTCGGCATCGCCGCCGCCGAGGCCCTGGCCTGCGGCACGCCGGTGGTCGCCCGGGGCGAGGGCGGGGTCCTCGACATCGTCGAGGACGGCCGCCACGGGGTCCTCTACGCCGGGGACGAACCGGCCGGGGTGGCCGCCGCGATTGACAAATGTCGGGGGATGGAGTTCAATTCCATGAACCTTCGGGAGCGGGCGGAGGAGTTTTCCGCCGGGCGGTTCGCCCAAGGGCTCAGGGAGACGCTGGTCTCCCGCTGGCCGGACGCGGAGGGCATCCTGGTTTGATCCGACAGCGCCACCGCATCACCGCGGCGGTCCTCTTCGCGGGCGATCTCGTCGCCGCCACGCTGGCGTTCTTCCTGGCGTGGGTGCTGCGCTTCGAGTTCGAGGTGGTGCCGCTGACCAAGACGGCGCCCGACCTCGACCGCTACCTCGAGCTGCTGCCGGTCATCCTGCCGCTCTACCCGATCGTCTTCTACTTCTACGGCCTCTACCGCCACCGGCTCTACCGGTCGCGGGTCGACGAGGCGGTGACGGTGCTGTTGGGCGTGATGCTCGCGACCGTCCTGCTCTCGGGCTTCACCTTCTGGTTCCGGCCGGCGATGGCGCCGGGATCGATCGAGCCGTTCACCTACAGCCGCGCATTCTTCGCCCTGTTCCCGGCACTGATGGTGGTGTCGGTGGTCTCGCTGCGGGTGGCGATCCGCTGGCTGCTGTCGTCGGCCAGCCTCCACGTCGGCGGCGACCAGCGCGTGCTGGTGATCGGCGCCGGCAAGATCGGGCTCGACATCAGCGAGAAGCTGCTCCGCCACCGCGACCTCGGCCTCGAAGTCGTCGGCTTCCTCGACGACGACCCGGGCAAGCAGGGACGCGGCTTCCTTGGCCTGCCGGTGCTCGGCACCACTCGCGACGTCGAGCGGGTGCTCGCCGAGCAGCGCATCGACCAGGTGTTCGTGGCGCTGCCGCTCGAGGCGCACAAGAAGATGCTGCGGGTGCTGCAGTCGGTCGGCAGCGAGTGCGTCGAGGTCAAGCTGGTGCCGGACATCCTGCAGTACGCCACGATCAAGGCCAGCCTGGAGGAGCTCGACGGCACGCCGGTCATCAACCTGTCGCAGGTGCCGCTGCAGGGCTGGAACAGCCTGGCCAAGCGGATGATCGACGTCGCGCTGTCGGCGGCGGCGCTCGCCGCGCTGCTGCCGTTCTTCCCGCTGCTGGCGCTGGCGATCTGGATCGAGGACCACGGCCCGATCCTCTACCGCCAGGAGCGCATGGGGCTCGACGGCCGGCCGTTCTGGATCTGGAAGTTCCGCTCGATGCGGGTCGACGCCGAGGCGTCGACCGGTCCGATCTGGGCGGTCCAGGACGACCCGCGCCGCACCCGGCTCGGCTCCTTCCTGCGTCGCTGGTCGCTCGACGAGCTGCCGCAGCTCTGGAACGTGCTCAAGGGCGACATGTCGCTGGTCGGCCCCCGCCCGGAGCGACCGACCTTCGTGCAGGAGTTCAAGCAGCGGCTGCCGCAGTACATGCTGCGCCACAAGGTCAAGGCCGGCATCACCGGCTGGGCCCAGGTCCACGGCTGGCGCGGCAACACCTCGATCCGCAAGCGCCTCGAGTACGACCTCTACTACATCGAGAACTGGTCGCTGGTGCTCGACTTCAAGATTCTCTGGATGACCCTGCGGCACGGTCTCCGCCACAACGCGCATTGAAACTGACGAGCTCCGCATCGCGCCGGCGCCCGTCGCGGCGACCGACGGCCGGCTGGACTGCGCTCGCGCTCGCCGCCGGGCTCGGCGCCGGCTGCGGGCCCGGTGAGCCGCCCGCCGGCGCCACGGCCGAGGACTCCGGCCCGCGCCGCCGCCCCAACCTCCTGCTGATCACGGTCGACACCCTGCGCGCCGACCACCTCTCGGCCTGGGGCTACGCGCGGCCGACCTCGCCGCGCATCGACCGGCTCGCCGCCGAGGGGGTGCGCTTCGCCGCCGCCCAGGTGCAGTGGCCCAAGACCGGGCCGTCCTTCGCGTCGATGTTCACGTCGACCTACCCGAAGGACAACGAGAACGTCCGCCAGGTCGGCATCCCGCTGCCGTGCGACTTCACCACCGTCGCCGAGCGACTCCAGCGCGCCGGCTACCAGACGCGCGCGGTGGTTGCCAACGGCGCGCTCGCCCGCGAGTTCAACTTCGACCAGGGCTTCGACGCCTACGTCGAGGCCTGGAAGGAGCCGCATCCGACGGGCGGCGACCCGATCCGCGCCGAGAACGTCACCCGTCTCGCGCTCGAGACCGCGGGCTCGTTCGCGGCCGACCGCCCCTGGTTCCTCTGGGTCCACTACATCGACCCGCACTTCCCCTACGAGGCACCGAAGCCTTGGCGCGGACGCTTCCAGGGCGACGAGCACTTCGAGCGCGACCCGCGCCGGATCCGGCTGCTCGACAAGCACTCGAACCAGATGGGCGCCATCGGCAAGCGCCAGACCCTCAACGGCCAGGATCGCCTGGCGTTCTACGTCGCGCGCTACGACGCCGAGATCGCCTACGCCGACGAGCAGATCGGCGTGCTGCTCGACGGTCTCGGGGCCGAGGGCCGGCTCGCCGACACGCTGACCGCCTTCACCTCCGACCACGGCGAATCGCTGGGCGAGCACCACTTCTACTTCGATCACGGGCGCTTCGCCTTCCAGACCTGCCTCCACGTGCCGTTCGTGCTGCACTGGCCGGGTCGCATCGCGCCGCGGGTCGAGGAGGCGCCGGTCGAGCTGCTCGATCTGGCGCCGACCCTGCTCGAGGCCGCCGGCCTGCTCGCACCCGGCGCAGACTGGGCGCAGGGGACGAGCCTGTGGCCGGTGCTCACCGGCGCGGCGCGCCCGGCGGCGCCGGTGTTCGCCGAGGGCGGCACGGCGACCCGCGGCAACTGGATCAAGACCGCGCGCGACGGCCGCTTCAAGGTCCACCACACGCGCATGGGCGGCGAGCAGCGCTGGATCGGCGGTCCCGGCGTCGACCTCGTGCTCTACGACCTCGAGGCCGACCCGGGCGAGACCGCCAACGTCGCCGCCAACCACCCGGAGGTCGCCGAGCGGCTCAAGCGCGAGCTCTGGCGCTGGTGGAACGAACCGAAGTTCGACGTCCACACCGACGACCGGCTCGAGTGCGGCGAGGGTCGCGAGGTCGAGGGCGACACCACAGAGCAGCTGCGCGCGCTCGGCTACCTCTGATCGGCGGCTGCTTCCGCGACCGCGTCGAGCCGGCCCTCCGGCGCCGCGCGCCGCGCGCGCCAGGCGATGGCTCCCACCACCAGCGCCAGCACGAGCAACACCGCGGCCGAGGTGCCGTTCCAGAACGCCACGTCGAGCGCCGCCGCGGACGAGAAGCTGGAGACGGCGATCGTGGCCAGCGCCCAGACCGTGATCGCGGCGACGAACAGCATCGGCACGAAGGTGAACAGCGTGCGCCGCCCCAGCCGGCGCAGCCAGAGCGTGAGCACCAGCAGGGTGAGCGCCGCCAGCAGCTGGTTCGAGGCGCCGAACAGCGTCCAGAAGCGTGTCCACGAGCCCCTACCCGAGGCCGCGACGAAACCGAGCGCCGGCGCCAAGGTGATCACCGTCGCCGCCGTCGCGCCCGCCAGCCCCTTCCAGCCGAACAGCTCCTGGAGCAGGTAGCGGCCGAGCCGCGCCGACACGTCGATGGTGTCGAAGACGAAGGTCGAGAAGGCCATCGCGCCGAAGGTCACCGCGAAGGTCAGGTGCTGCTCGCCGAGGATCAGGGAAAGGAAGCGGCCGATGCCGTTGCCGTAGATGGTCCCGGGCGAGAGTCCCGCGATCGCCGACGGCGGCGCGATCATGATCGTCACCAGCGCGATCAGCGCCACGAAGCCCTCGGCCAGCATCGCGCCGTAGCCGACCGCGTGGCAGTCGCTCTCGCGCTCGATCTGCTTCGAGGTGGTTCCCGAGCAGACCAGGCCGTGGAATCCCGAACAGGCGCCGCACGCGATGGTCACGAACAGGAACGGGAAGAGGCCGCCGGTGGCGCCGCCCGCGTTCCAGCCGCGGAAGAACGGCTGCTCGACGTCGAAGCCGCCGAACAGCACGCCGAGCGTGCCGGCCGCGAGCGCCGAGTAGAGGACGAAGCCGCCGAGATAGCCGCGCGGCTGCAGCAACAGCCAGACCGGCAGAACCGAGGCGATCGCGCAGTAGCCGAGGATCAGCACCGCCCAGGTGGCGTGGTCGAGCAGCAGCCAGGTCGAGACCTTCGTCCCCGCCCAGCAGGCCGCGAAAGTCGCCGGCACGAAGATCGCGGTCGCCAGCCAGAGCGGCGGCTTCAGGAAGCGCTGGACGAGGCCCAGGACGAGCGCCAGCGCGAGGTAGAGCACCGCCGCCGCGGCCACCGCGCCGCCGGGATGGAACGCGACGCCGCCCTCGCGCAGCTCCTCGGTACCGGCGACGAAGGTCCCCGCGGTGATGTCGGCGAAGGCGACGATGACGTAGACCAGCGCGATCCAGATGAAGGCCATCATCGCCCGCCCGGCGAGCGGGCCCAGCTCGTCGTGGGCGATCTCGGCGATCGAGCGGCCGCCGTGGCGCACCGAGGCGGCGAGCGTCGAGAAGTCGTGGACGGCGCCGATGAAGACGACGCCGAAGGCGATCCAGGCGAGGCAGGGCCCCCAGCCGAAGGCCTGGCAGGCCAGGATCGGCCCGGCGATCGGGCCGGCCGCGGCGATCGCCGAGAAGTGCTGGCCGAAGAGATAGAACCGCTTGGTGGGCACGAAGTCGACGCCATCGTCGCGCAGGACCGCCGGCGTCGCCCGCGCATCGTCGAGCCGGAACTGCCGGGCGACCCAGCCGCCGTAGAGGAAGTACGCCGCGGTCAGCAGCGCGCCGAGCGCCAGCCCCAGGATCGCCAGGAACATCGGCGGATCCTAGCTCGGGCGGCGATCCCCGCGTGCTAGAGTCCGCCGCTCGAAACCATGAGCGAAACCGCGAAGAGGACCCCTTCCCTCGGGGCGTCGCTGGTGCCGGTCCTCGTCCTGATCGGCCTGCTGGCTTCGTCCGTCTACGTCTACGGCGACGCCTCGTCCTCCGGCCCCAACCAGATCGCGCTGATCCTCGCGGCGTGCGTCGCCGCGCTGTTCGGGCTGCGGCTCGGCTTCTCGTGGAAGGACCTCGAACGCGGCATCGTCCACGGCATCTCGCTGTCGATGGGCGCGGTGATGATCCTGCTCGTGGTCGGCTCGCTGATCGGCACCTGGATCCTCTCCGGGGTGGTGCCGACGATGATCTACTACGGCCTCCAGCTGCTCTCGCCGGGGATCTTCTACGCCGCGGCCTGCGTCATCTGCTGCCTGGTCTCGCTCGCCACCGGCTCGTCGTGGACGACCGCGTCGACCGTCGGCATCGCGCTGGTCGGCATCGCGACCGCGCAGAACCTCCACCTCGGCCTGACCGCCGGCGCGATCATCTCGGGTGCCTACTTCGGCGACAAGATGTCGCCGCTGTCCGACACCACCAATCTCGCGCCCGCGATGGCCGGCACCGACCTGTTCACCCACATCCGGCACATGGTCTGGACGACGACGCCGAGCATCGTGCTGGCGATCGCCGGCTTCGCGGTGGCCGGCTGGCTGGCGCCGACGGCGAAGCAGGCCGGCGATCTCGACGCCATCCTCGGCGCGATCGACGCCAACTTCGCGATCGGCCCGCACCTGCTGCTGCCCGCCGTGCTGGTGCTGGTGCTGGTGATGCGCCGGATGCCGGCCTTCCCGGCGCTGATGATCGGCACGCTCACGGGCGGCCTCTTCGCCCTGCTCTTCCAGCAGCGTACCCTGCTCGCCTTCGTCGGCGAGACCGGCCTGCCGCACGGCGTCGCGATGATCAAGGGGGTCTGGACCTCGATGTTCGACGGCTTCGAGCTCCAGTCGGGCACGGCGGCGCTCGACGACCTGCTGTCGCGCGGCGGCATGTCGAGCATGCTCAACACCATCTGGCTGATCCTCTCGGCCATGATGTTCGGCGCGGTGATGGAGGTGACCGGCATGCTGACGCGGATCGCGGCGAGCATCCTGTCGCTGGTGCGCGGCACCGGCTCGCTGATCGCCGCGACGCTCGGCACCGCGCTCGGCATGAACATCCTCGCCTCCGACCAGTACATCGCGATCGTCCTGCCCGGCCGGATGTTCCGCGCCGAGTTCGCCCGGCGGGGGCTGCACCCGAAGAACCTGTCGCGCGCGCTCGAGGACGCCGGCACCCTGACCTCCGCGCTGGTGCCCTGGAACACCTGCGGCGCCTTCATGGCCCAGACCCTCGGCGTCGCGACCATCGTCTACCTCCCCTTCTGCTTCTTCAACCTGCTCAACCCGCTGGTCTCGGCAATCTACGGCTTCACCGGCTTCACGATCGAGAAGCTCGACCCCGAGACGGCCGCCGCAGACGTCGCCTGAGCCGACCGCGGGGCGCGGACGGCGCCTGCTACGATCGCCGCATGAACGGTACCCAGGCTGGATTTCTCGCCTCGGTGGCGCTCGCCATGGTCGCCACCGCCCCCCGGCTGGTCGCACAGGAGCCGGTCGACGACGTCGCGCGCTTCTTCGAGTCGGTCGAGGTGCGCCTGCTCGAGCTCGACGTGGTGGTGGTCGATCGGCGTGGCGACCCGGTCGAAGGCCTCGCCGCCGCCGACTTCGAGATCCTCGCCGACGGCGCGCCGCTCGAGCTCGTCGCCTTCGAAGCGCACGACGAGGTCGTGGGAGCCGACGGCGGCACGCCGTCCGCGCCCGGAACGCTCCTGCCCGCGACGGCCGCCGTGCCGGCGGATCGGTCCGAGCCGGTCACCTGGGTCGTCCACGTCGACCAGTCGCGCCTGCGCTCTTCACGCCGCAACGCCATCCTGCGCCAGCTCGGCGAGTTCTTCGAAGGCAACCTGCGCGCGGGCGACCGGACGATGGTCGCTTCGTGGGACGGCCAGGCGTTGCGCCTCGTCAGCCGCCTCTCGACCGACCTCCAGGGGGCGCGCGACGCCCTCGCGGAGATTTCCGACTCGCCGGTGCGCTCCTCGCCCCTCGACGGCGCCGCCACGGCGATCCGCAGTGAGATCAACGCCGCCGCACCGCTTTCGATCAACATCGCGCCCGACAAGGAGGAGCGCAAGAGGCGCGACGACCTGCCGACCGACGAGTTGCGCCCCGGCACCCGGGTCGCCGCCGAGAATCTGCTGCGCCAGATCGATTCGCTCGGCGATCTCGAAATCGCCCGCGCCCGGGCGGCCATCGCCGCCCTGCGCGACCTGCTGGTGCTCGCGGGCGGCGTCGAGGGGCGCGTGGGGCTGCTGCTGGTCGGCTCCGGCTACGACTCCAACGTCGTCGACAACCTCTACCGGATGTGGGAGTCGCGATTCGCCGCGCTCGATCCGATGTCCCGGGCCGGAGTCCTCGGCGGCCGGGCGCACGAGGTCGGGGAAGAGTACCGGCGCCTGCTCGCCTCGCTCGCCGACAGCAACACGACCATCTTCACGATCGGCGCGGGCGAGGCGGAGGGACTCGACGTCGTCGAGACCGCCGGCGCGGGCACCGCGCTCCAGGGTGGCTCGGCCGGCACCGGCGCGAGCTCCGAGGGCGCGATGTCGCTGGCCGGCCTCGCCGACGCCACCGGCGGGCGCACCTTCGGCGCCGGCGGCGACCTGGCCGAGCGGCTGGGGGCCGCACGGCGGCACCTGGCGACGTTCTACACCCTGTCCGCCCGCCCGCCGGAGGGCGCTTCCGTGCCGCGCCTCGACGTCCGCCTCCGGCGCGAAGGGCTGCGCGCGATCCACCGCGAGCGCTCGGCGCGACGCTCCAGCGAGGACCTCGCGGCCGCCGCCGCGATCTCGGCGCTGCTCGAGTCCGGGACGACGGCGACTCCGGGCCTGGCGATCGAGCCGGGTCCGCCCGCGCCGGCGGAGCGGCGCGAAGCGCGGATCGTCCCGGTGACCCTGCGCGTCCCGCTCGCCGACCTCTCCCTGGCGCCGGACGGATCCGTCCACCGCGGCTCGCTCGCCTACCACCTCGCGGTCGAACGGCCGGACGGCGGCTTCGTGCGGCTGGAGCCGCGCACGCTCGACTTCCAGGTCGCCAACGCCGAGCTCGAGAGCTCGCTCGGCCAGAGCATCGGGTTCCGCGTCGACCTCGCCTTCGGCGAGGGCGAGCACTGGCTCGGCGTCGCCGTGCTCGATCGCGGCAGCGGCCGGCGCTGGTCCGGTTCGGTGCCGATCGACGTCGCTCGGGCGCGATGACGGAGCGCCGCCGCCGCGCGTTGCCGGCGCTCCTGGCGCTGGCCGCCGCCGCGGCCCTCGCCGAGCCGCCGCGGCTCGGCGTCCTCTCCAGCGTACCGGCGGGTACCGCGGTGTTGCTCGCGCGCGGGGGCGAGGGCGGGCCGCTGCCGATCGCGGTCGGAGCCTTCCCCATCGACTTCGCGGCGACTCCTCCGCGCGCTCTCGTGGTGGTCGAGGTCGATGGCCGTGCCCTGACCTCCGCGGCCCCGGGGCCCCGGGCCGGCCTGGAGCTCCACCTCTACCTCCTGTCGAACGACGGCAGCGTCATCGCGACGCGCTCCGAAGCGATCTCGATCGACCTCGCGGCCGACGGTGCGAGGCTCAATACCGGAGGGCTGCGCTGGCTCGCCGCGGTCGACCTGCCGGCCGGAGCCCGGTTGCTGCGTCTGCACGCGCGCGAGCACTTCTCGGGCTCCTTCGGACAGCGCGAGGTCCGCCTCGGCGCTGGAGGTCCGCCGGGCGTCGCGGTGGCCGCCGCGAAGCTCGCCTGGGTCGAGGTCGCTTCGCCGACCCTCTCCGCACCGGAGCGCAGCTGGCTAGAAGCGGCCGGCGGCGCCCCCGCGGCGGTCCCCACGCTCGCGGCCGGATCGACCATCCGCATCGCCCGCTGGCGCGCGGTGGCGGACGACGAGCCGCTGCCGCTGCGCGTGTGCGACGCCGCGGGCCGAACGCTCACCGGCCTGCCGCCACGCATCGAGGGCTCGACCGCCATCGCGCCCGGCCTCGTGATCGACCGCTACGCCGTCGACCTGCCCGCCGACCTGTCGGGCCGCGTCGGCCTCGCCTGGGGCGCGGGCGACCCCGCGCGAGCGCTCGTGCGCGCCGGCGATGCGGCGGCCTGGAACCGGATGCCGGCTCTCGACGTGAGCGCGGCGCGCACGGCCGTGCCGCCGCAATCCGTGGGCGAGGGTCGCGGCCGGGTCGAACAGGCGCGCGCCGCGCGCGAATCGGTCCTGGCGGCGTGGCGGCGATTCGCGGACGGCGACCGTGAGGGCGCGGTCGCGGAGTTGCTCGAAGCCGAGTCCGCCTCCGCTTCGCGCCGGCCCAAGGGACGCGGCGCCGCCCTGGAGGATCCGGCGATCGCTCGGGTCGCCGGGCACGATCCCGCCCTGTTGCTGCCGGTCAGCCTGCTCTACCTGGATCTCGAACGGGCGGCGCTCGCCGCCGGCCGCCTCCCCGCCGCGCGCCGGGCGCGCGAGGTGGCCGAGACCCTCGCGCGTCGCCTCGAGGAGACCGCGAAGTCCACCGAGCAGCGCCGTTCGGCCGCCACCCTGTACGAGGCTCTCGCGGCCGAACGGATCGAAGCTCGCGACTCGGCCGCGGCGGCCGTGCTGCTCGAGCGCGCCGCACGCCTCGCCCCGGAGCGCGCGGCGCCGTGGCTCACGATCGGGATCCTGTTCGAGCGGGATCGTGTCCTCGACCGCGCGCGCGCCGCCTTCGATCGGGTGATCGCGACCGAGCCCGGGCACCGCGAGGCGCGCCTGCGTCGCGCGCGCGTCGACCTGCTCGCCGGCCGCGGCGGCGACGCGGGAGACGAGCTCGAGCGGCTCGCGACCGAGCGGCTGGACTGGATCGGCGTGGTCGCCGCCGAGGAGCGGACCCGCCAGCTGCTCGCCGAAGGGCGAGACGAGGCCGCGATCGTCCTGCTGGAGCCGCTGGTCGCGACCGCCCCCCAGGAGGCCTCGCTGTCCCGCGCGCTGGCCTACGCGCTCGAACGGACGGGGCGCCGGCTCGCCGCGCGGGAGCACGTCGCGCGCGCGGCCGCGGCCACCTCGCGGCCGGGGACCACTCCGCGCAAGCGCTACTCCGAGGCGCCGGAGCGCCTGCTCCTCGATCGCCGTGTCGAGGTCGAGCGCGCCGCGCTGCTGGCACTGCCGAGACTCTCCGAGGCGCTCCGATCGGAGCGGGCGGAGCGATGAAGGCGCATGCCGCCGGCGTGTTCGCCTTGCTGCTGCTCGGCGCCGCGGTCGCGCGCGCCGGCCGGCTCGAGGTCGGCATCGTCGAACCGCCGGCCGGCCAGCCGCTGTTCGGCGAGGTCGCCGTCGCGGTCGAGGTCCGCGGCGGCGACGCCGTGCGGGTCACGCTCGAGCTCGACGGCCGGCGGGTCGGCGAGCTCGTGGCGCCGCCCTGGCGATTCACCGTCGACGCCGGCCAGGACAACCGTGCCCACGTCCTGCGCGCGACCGCCTTCGATGCCGAGGGGAGATCGGCTTCGGCCGAGCTCCCGACCCCGGAGATCCGGGTCGACGAAGTCGTCGAGCTGCCGCTGCGCCAGGTCTACGTGACCGTGACGCGCGAGGACGAACCGGTTCTCGACCTCGAGCGCCGCGACTTCCGGCTGTTCGACGGCGGTCGATCGCAGCGGATGGTCACGTTCGAGCGCGGCGACGTGCCGCTCACCGCCGCGCTGCTGATCGACTCGTCGCTGTCGATGCGCGGCGATTCGCTCTCCGCGGCGCTCGCCGGCGCGCGGGCGTTCGCCGAGGGGATGGCGCCGCTCGACGAGGCCGGCGTGCTGCTGATCGCCGACGGCGTGGTGCGGCGCACGCCGATCGCGCGCGACCCCGAGGCGCTCATCGCCGGCCTCGAGGGCGCGGTCGGCCGCGGCGGCTCGGCGATCAACGACCACCTGTTCCTGGCGCTCTCCGAGCTCGCGACGCGGCAGGGCCGCCGCGTCGTCATCCTGCTCTCCGACGGCGTCGACCTCGACAGCGTGCTCACCGCCGCCGACCTCGAGCCGGTGGTCGGCGGCAGCCCCGCGCTGATCTACTGGATCCGGCTCGGCGGCGACTCCTCCCACCTCAAGCGCCGCTCGGTCTGGCGCGACTTCGCCGAGCACGACGTCGAGATCGAGGGACTGGCCCGGCTGGTCGCGGTGAGCGGTGGCCGCATCTACGACCTGCCCGACGTCGCGGGCGCGCCCGAAGTGTTCCGGGAGGTACTGCAGGACCTGCGCTCGCAGTACGTGCTCGGCTACTACCCCGACCGCCCGCGCGCCGACGGCTCCTGGCGCAGGATCCGCGTCGAAGTCGACCGCACCGACGTCCGTCTGCGCAACCGCGAGGGCTACTTCGACGACTGAGTCCCGGCCGCGTCTCCGTCGGACGGGTCGATCGCGCCGGTCGTCGTCTCCAGGCGATAGCCCTCTCCGGCTTCGGTGACCACGTAGCGCGGCGCCGCCGGGTCGGGCTCGATCTTCTGGCGTAGCCGATGCACGAGCTGCTTGAGCAGTTGACGATCGCCCTCGCCGCGCCCGCCCCAGATGTGAACCAGCAGCCGTTCCGTGGGCACCGTCTCGCCGGCGCGCGCGATCAGGAACTGGACGAGGCGCGCCTCGAGCGGAGTCAGGCGGACGGCCGGGCGCGCTCCGACCTCGAGCGACCGGCGCTCGAGGTCGAGCCGCAGGTCGCCGGCGACCAGCAGATCCGGGGCGGAGCCGCCGGCGCGGCGCAGCAGGGCCCGCACCCGCGCCAGCAGCGTGCGCGGCGAGAACGGCTTGGTCAGGTAGTCGTCGGCGCCGAGGTCGAGCGCGCGCACGACGTCCTCCTCCGCCGCGCGGACCGAGAGCACCAGGACCGGCCGCGGATTGCCCTCGCGGGCACGCAACTGTGGCAGCACTTCGAGGCCGTCGTCGCGGCCGAGATTGAGGTCGAGCACCACCAGGTCGGGCAGCTCCGCCTCGGCGCGCTCGAGCGCCGCGGCGGCGCCGGCCGCCTCGACCACGACGAAGCCGGCGTCGCGCAACGCGAAGCCGAGGATCGCGCGCAGGTCGGCGTCGTCGTCGACGATCAGCAGCTTCACGGCGCGGACTCCGCCGGCAGGCGCGCGACTGCGCGGGTTCGCGAGCCCGTCCGTGACAGCTTCAGCTCGCCGCCGTGCCGCTCGAGGATCGAACGCGAGATCCAGAGACCGAGGCCGCTGCCGTCCTCGCGGGGCTCGCTCGAACCGCGTCGGAAGCGCCCGGGCGACGCGCCAACGCCGGCCGGCGGACCCGGTCCGTCGTCCTCGATTGCCAGCTCGAGCTGCCCGTCCGCGCCGGCCGCCGCCGACAGCGTGATCTCGCTGCCCTCGGGTCCGAACTTCGAGGCATTGGCGAGGAGGTTGACGAGCACCTGGACCAGCCGGGTGCCATCTCCGGTCAGCCCTGGAAGGGGCTCGGCGAGGCGCAGGTCGAGCCGCTGGCCGCGGCGCTCGAGCAGGGGGCGGGTCAACGCCACCGCCGACTCGACCAGTTCGTCGACGTGGATCGGCGCGCGGCGGATCGCGAGCTGACCGGACTCGATGCGCACGCTCTCGAGCAGGTTCTCGATCAGGCGGGCCAGCCGGGAGGTGCCGGCCTCGAGCGCCAGGACCAGGTCGAGCGCGGCGCGGTCCGAGTCCTCGAGGCGGTCGCGCAGCAACTCGAGCGAGGCGCTCTGCGCGGCGAGCGGCGTCGACAGCTCGTGCGCGAGGTCGGCGACCGCGGCGTCGCGCGCACGCGCCGCGCTTTCGACCGAGGTCTCCTCGCGCAGGATGACGACCTGGAGCCCGTCGGTCGGCGCGGACGCCGAAACCACCCAAGGCCGGCAGGCGCCGCCGCGGGGGGCGAGCTGCTCGACCGCGCGCGCCCGCCCGAGCGAGCGCGCGTGCACGATCGGGCAGGCGTCGTCGCACGGGCGCACGCCGCCGGGCGCTTCCGGCCGCAACGCGTCGCCGCAGAAGCCGCCGACCAGTTCCTCCGGGCTCGCGCCCAGGAAGCTCGCCGCGGGCGGGCTGGCGAAGCGGATGCGGCGGTCGGCGTCGACCGCGATCACCCCCTCGGCGATGCCGGCGACGATCGCCTCGAGCTCGGCACGGCGCCGCTCGAGCTCGCCGCGGGCCTGGCCCAGGCGTCGGCGCATCGTCTCGAGGCTGGCGGCGAGGGCGCCGATCTCGGCCCCGCCCGTCTCCGGGACCGGCCACGCGAGGTCGCCGCGCCCCAGCCGCTCGGCGGCGCCGGCGAGCTGCTCGAGCGGCCGGCCGATCCGGCGCGCGGCCAGCGCCGCCGCCACCGCCGCCAACGCCGCGACCAGCGCCGAGGCCAGGGCGAGTCGCGAACCGAGCCGGCGCAACGGCGCCCCGAGCGCGGCGCGCGACAGCGAGGTCTCGATCAGGCGCCCGTCGCCGAGCCGGCGCACCGCGACGGCGCCGTGGCCTCCGGGCAGGACGGCGCGCGCGCTGCCGTCCTCGAGCGCGCGCCGCCAGAGCGGGATCCGCGCGTCGCCCGCCGCCGCCTCGACCTCCGGACGCGAGCGCAGCTCGATGCGCACCTCGGTGCCTTCCTCGAACAGGCGGGGATCGAGACCGCGCTCGACGGCGTCGGCCGCCCGCTCGAGCGCCCGCTCGGCGCGCGCCAGCCCCTCTTCCTCGGCGAGCCGACCCACCTGCTGCCAGGCGAGCGCCGCCGTGGCCGCCGCCGCCACCGCCACCAGCGCCAGCGACCCGGCGGTGAGCAGGCCGCGGATTCCGATCGGTCGCACGTCCGGAGGCTACCTCAGGCCGTCGCGCGCCGCCGGCGGTCGAGCGCGGCCTGGACCGCCAGCGTCGCCAACGCCAGCAGCGTCAGCAGCGAGGCGACCGCGAACGACGCCGCGAACTGGTACTCGTTGTAGAGGATCTCGACGTGGAGCGGAATCGTGTTGGTGCGGCCGCGGATGTGACCGGAGACCACCGAGACGGCGCCGAACTCGCCCATCGCGCGCGCGTTGGTCAGGATCACGCCGTAGACCAGCGACCAGCGGATCGCGGGCAGCGTCACGCGCCGGAAGGTCTGCCACCCGGAGGCGCCCAGGGTGAGCGCCGCCTGCTCCTCCTCGGCGCCGCGCGCCTCGAGCGTCGGGATCAGCTGGCGGGCGACGAACGGCAGCGTCACGAACAGCGTCGCGAGCACGATGCCGGGCAGCGCGAACAGGATCCGCACGCCGTGGTCGGCGAGCCACGGTCCCAGGAGCCCCTGGGCGCCGAACAGCAGCACGAAGAGCATCCCGGCGACCACCGGCGAGACGCTGAACGGCAGGTCGACGAGCGTGACCAGCAGACGGCGCCCGCGGAATCGGAAGCGGGCGATCGCCCACGCCGCGGCGACGCCGAAGACGGTGTTGATCGGCACCACGATCGCCGCGACGATCACGGTCAGGCGAATCGCTGCGAGCGCCGCGGGCTCGCGGACCGCGTCGATCCAGACCCGCCACCCCTTGGCGAAGGCCTGGGCGAAAACGGCGGCGAGCGGCACGACCAGGAACAGGCCGAGGAACGCGAGCGCCGCGCCGATCAGCAGCCGGCGGACCCAGGCCGGCTCGGCGCGCGCGTCGCCCGGCCGGCTCATCGCTCCCTCCCGGTCGACCGCGTCAGCCGGTTGAGCACGAGCAGCAGCGAGAACGAAGCCGCCAGGAAGACCAGCGCGATCGCCGTCGCGCCCGCGTAGTCGTACTCCTCGAGCCGCACCATGATCAGCAGCGCGGTGATCTCCGACTCCATCGGCAGGTTGCCGGCGATGAAGATGACCGAGCCGTACTCGCCCAGCCCGCGCGCCAGCGCCAGCACGAAGCCGGTCGCGGCGGCCGGGGCGAGCTCGGGCAGCACTACGCGCGCGATCGTGCGCAGCCGGCCGGCGCCGAGCGTCGCCGCCGCCTCCTCGATCGCCGGGTCGAGGTCCCGCAGCACCGGTTGCACGGTGCGCACTACGAACGGCAGCCCGATGAAGGTCAGCGCCACGGCGACGCCGAGCGGCGAGTAGGCGACCTTCACCCCCGCCGGCTCGAGCCAGCGGCCGAGCCAGCCATTGGGCGCGTAAACGGCCGCCAGCGCGATGCCGGCGACCGCGGTGGGCAGCGCGAACGGCAGGTCGACCAGGGCGTCGATCAGGCGGCGGCCCGGGAACCGGTAGCGCTCGAGCACCCAGGCGACCAGCAGGCCGAAAACCAGATTGACCGCCGCCGCGGCGGCCGCCGCCCCGAAGGTGAGGCGGTACGAAGCGAGCGCGCGCTCGGAGGTCGCGAGCTCCCAGATCCGGGCCGGCTCGAGCGTCGCGGTCTTGAGCACCACCGTCGAGAGCGGTATCAGCACGAGGAGCGCGAGCAAGAGCAGCGTGACTCCGAGCGACAGCCCGAAGCCCGGCAGCCCCCCGCGTTCCTCGCGCGCTCTCACCGTCGTCCCCTCGGCAGCCGGTCGAACTCGCCGCCCTCGCCGAAGTGGGCCGGCTGCGCCCTCGCCCAGCCGCCGAAGCGCCCGTCGATCGTGAACAGCTCGACCTTCGGGAAGTGAGCGGCGTGCCGCGCGGCGACCTCAGGGTCGCGCGGTCGGTAGTGGTGCCGGGCCGCCAGCTCCTGGCCCGCAGGCGAATAGAGGAACTCGAGGTAGGCGCGGGCGATCTCCTGGGTGCCGCGCCGGGCCGCCACCGACTCGACCACCGCCACCGGCGGCTCGGCGAGGATCGACACCGGCGGCACCACGATCTCGAAGCGCCCGACACCGAACTCGGCGAGCGCGAGCAGCGCCTCGTTCTCCCAGGCCAACAGCACGTCGCCGATGCCGCGCTCGACGAAGGTCACGGTCGAGCCGCGCGCCCCGGTATCGAGCACCGGCACGTTGCGGAAGATGCCGGCCACGAGCTCGCGCGCCTCGGCCTCGGTGCCGCCGCGTTCGAGCACCGAGCCCCACGCCGCGAGGTAGTTCCAGCGGGCGCCGCCCGAGGTCTTCGGATTCGGCGTGATCACCGAGACGCCCGGCCGCGCGAGGTCCGGCCAGTCGCGGATCGCCTTCGGATTGCCCTTGCGCACCAGGAAGACGATGGTCGAGGTGTACGGCGTGCTGTTCTCGGGCAGCCGCTTCTGCCAGTCGGCGGGCAGCACCCCGGAGCGCGCGATGGCATCGATGTCGGCGGCGAGCGCCAGGGTGACGACGTCGGCCTCGAGGCCGTCGATCACCGAGCGGGCCTGCTTGCCCGAGCCGCCGTGGGACTGCTCGATGCGCACCTCCTGGCCGGTCTTCTCGCGCCAGGAGCGCGCGAACTCGGCGTTGACCTCCTGATAGAGCTCGCGGGTCGGGTCGTAGGAGACGTTGAGCAACGTCGCCGGTTTGCCGGCGGCGCCAAGGGGCGGGGCGACGAGCGCCGCGGCGAGCGCGGCGAGGATGAGGTTCCGATTCATGGTCGCTCTCCGGGTCGGGGGTTCAGAAGGTGAGCTGCGCGCGCGCCAGCAGCACCCGCTCGGTCTCGCGGTCGCCGCCGGCGGCGCCGCCTTCGAAGGTGGTCTGTTCGCCGTCGAGCACCAGCTTGACGGAGCGGTGGAGCGCCCAGCCGAGGCTGACGCCGAGGTTGGCGGCGGAACTGGCGGTGCGGGACGGGTCGGCGAAGGTCGGGAAGGTGTCCGTGTCGAGCTCGAGCTCGCCGTAGCGCACCGAGATCAGCAGTCCGCCCCTGCCGCCGCCGCGCTCCCACGGGCGCCGCGGCGCGAAACCGCGCTCGGTCACCGGTTCCCCGGTCACCGCCCACGAGCCCACGAGCTGCCAGGCGCGGTGGGTGAGCTCAGCACGGGTCGCGTCGCGACGGATCTCCTGCCGGCTCTCGGTCCACTCCGCGAGCAGGTACCACGGCCCGGAGTGGAGATAGAGCTGCGGCGCGAGGCGCAGTCGCTCGCCGTCGGCCAGCGTGGTCCCCGCCGCGGTGCCGTCGGTGAGGTAGGAGAAGAAGGTCTGGTTGCCCGCGGTGCGGAAGGCCGGCAGCGTCGGCGCGCTGGTCGACCCGATCTGATCGCCGAGGCTCGCGCCGATGCCGAAGGCGAGCCCGACGGGCGCCGACGGTTCCGACGCGGGGCGCTGGAAGGGCCGGACCAGAATCCTCGCGGCGACGTCCTTGTCGTCGGCGTTGTCGCCGTCGCCGCTGCCGCCGTCGACCGAACCGTTGAACAGTCCGGCGGCGTAGGAGAGCCGGCCGCCCGCCGGCTCGCCGTGGATCTGCACGCCGACGTCGCGCACCGGCGCCAGCGCCGACGGCAAGCCGCGCTCGACGAACGGCAGGTTGGCGTCTTCGAGCAACGCCTCGAGTCCGACCGGGACCTTGGCCTTGCCCGCCCGCAGCCGCACGGCGGGCGAGAAGCGCAGGTCGAGGTAGCCGTCCTGGAGCGTCGAGCCGCCGCTGCCGAAGTCCGGCATCAGGCGGAAGTCGACGATCTTCCAGAGCGTCCCTTCGAGAATCGGACGGGCACGGCGGACGACCAGGGTGTCCGCGAGCGGCCGCTCGTCGTCGCCGAAGAACCAGCGCCCGTCGGTCTGCAGCAGACCGCGCAGGCGCAGCTGGAACGCGCCGTCGGCGCTGCGCAGCGCGAAACCGTCGGCGCCGGCGACGACCGCCGCGGCCGTCTTCGCCTTCTCGGCCGCCGCCTCGTCGGCGAGCTCAAGCCGGCGCTCGACCCCGCGCGGGCGCTGATCGAGCTCGTCGGCCGCGCCGGTCGGCTCGCGGGGCGGGGTCTGCGCGGCGGCCGGCGTCGCCGCGACGAGTGCGAGCGCCAGCGTCGCCGGCGCGATCGGAAATCGATGGGTCAAGGAGCTTCTCCTCTCGGAGTGCGCGGAGAGCCCCGGCGGTCCGGTCGCGTCGAGCGCGGGTTGGGTTGGTCGGTCGGGGGCTCTCCCGGGTCGGGGTCGGGCCCGAAGCGCAGCTTCTTGGTTCGTTCGATGCGCACGATCCGGCCGTCGTGCACCACCGCCTCGACCACGCCGAACCGCAGGCCGCGCAGCGCGCTCAGGACGGCGAGCTCCTCGCCCGAGATCGGCGCGCTCACGGCCTTTCCCCCGCACCGCCCGGTCGCACCACCAGGATCGGATAGCGGTCCGGCGCCGCCAGGATGCCGCGCACACTGCGCCCCCAACGTCGGCGGCCGTGAGCGTCCGGCAGCGGCGAACCGAGTACCAGCACGTCGTGCCCGTCGCGCATCCGCCGGCCCACCACCGTGGCCAGGTCGCCGCGTACCGCTTCGGGCTCCGCCGGCACGCCCCAGCGCACCAGCGTGCGTGCGCAGGCGGCGACGAAGCGCTCCGCGGCGCGCGCGGAAGGCTGGTCGGCGTCGAGCTCGAGGACCGACAGAACGGTCGCAGTCGAGCCGAGGTGCCGGGCGAGCCGCCCGACGAAGGCGACATCCTCCTTGCCCGGCTCGCCGACCGCGACCGCCACCAGGAAACGGCGCGGCGGCATCGGCACGGCTCCGCGCACCAGAAGGAGGTGTGCGTCCCCGGCGGCCGCGAGAAGGCGCTCCGCCTCTTCGGCCGCGTGGAGCGCCGGCATCCGGGCGAAGACCAGATCGGCCGGCACCGGGAGCGAGCCATCGGCGAGCGCGGCGACCCCTTCGGTGTGCTCGAGCCGTGCCTGTGCGAGTCGCGCCACCTCCCGGGCGGCCTCGGCGGTCTCGCCACCGTCGACGGTGACCAGCGAGAGCCCCGGATGGAGCAAGGCATGGAGCCGTCGCACGCCGACCCAGACGCGGTCCCCGGGCGCGAGCGGCTCCTTGCGGGCAACGTGCTGCGCGCGGCTCGCGTCGACCGCGACGTGCTCGTCGCCGAACGGGGTCGGCGGCTGGATGACCCGCACGCCGGGATGCGCCGGGAGGCGGATGCGCAACCGCTCGACCGCACCGGAGAAGGACGTCTCGGTGACGATCCCTTCGCCCAGTGCCGGGTGCCCGAGCTCCTCGCTGCGTCTGCGCAAGGCGACGTCCTCCGGCCGCACCAGCACCTGCAGGCGCCGGCGAACGTCGTCACCTCGAACCGGGGTCGCGAGCGGCATCTCGACCGGACCGAGCCGGACTCCGTTCGCGGTCGCCTCCCCTACCCAGAGGTTGGCCGCGCCGAGAAAGACCGCGGCGAACTCGGTCTGCGGACGCAGGTAGAGCTCCCGCGGCGGTCCCGATTCGACCAGGCGCCCCTGCGCGAGGACCGCGACCCGGTCGGCGAGCTCGAACGCCTCCTCCTGGTCGTGTGTGACGAACAGGGTGGTCACCGCGAGCTCGCGCTGGATCGTGGCCAGGCTGCGCCGCAGCTCGAGGCGGATGCGGGCGTCGAGCGCGCCGAAGGGCTCGTCGAGCAGCAGGACACGCGGCCGGTGCGCCAACGCGCGGGCGAGCGCCACGCGCTGCTGCTGGCCACCGGAGAGCTGCGAAGGTAGCCGTCCGCCGAGACCCGCGAGGCCGACCAGTTCGAGCAGCTCGTCGCGCCGCCGCCGGCGCTCGACGCGAGGAATGCCGCGCACGGCGAGCCCGAACTCGACGTTGTCGGCCACCGACATGCGGCGGAACAACGCGTAGCTCTGGAAGACGAATCCGCAGTCGCGCTGTTGCGGCGGCACGCCGGCGAGGTCCTTGCCGTCGAGCAGCACGCGGCCGGAGTCCGGTGTCGCGAGCCCCGCGATCAGCCGCAGCACGGTGCTCTTGCCGCTCCCCGACGGACCGAGCAGCACGCAGAGCGAGCCGTCCGGCACCTCGAGCGAGAGGTTCGAGACCACCGCGCGGCCGTCGTAGCGCCGCGTGAGCTGGTCGAGCAGGATCGCCATCGTTCCGGCAGGCTAGCCGCCGACCGGTGACGCCGTCAGTCGCGGCGAGGTTCCAGAGCGCCCGCCGGAATGTCACCGGCCCGATCGACGTCGCCCGCCGCCACCGTCGCCGCACTTAGAATGGGGGCGTGTCCACCGCCGAGAGCTTCCGCCCCGCCGTCGGCAGCCGGTTCCGCGTCGCGTCGTCCGGCCCGGAGGTCGAACTCGACCTGATCGAGCTGACTCCGTCTCCGCCTCGCGACGAGGCCGAGGCGCGCCGGCGCACGGCGGCCGGAATCCGGGCCGAGCCGTTCACGCTGCTGTTCCGGGGCCCGCGGGAGCCACGCCTGGCGCAGGGGATCCACCGCCTCGAGCACGAGCACCTGGGAGCGCTGGAGATCTTCCTGGTGCCGATCCGCCCCGACGAGCGCGGCCCGCTCTACGAAGCCGTCTTCAACTGACCGGCCGCCACTCGAGCAGCTGGTAGACCTCACCCGCCTCGCCGATCTCTCGGAAACCGAGCCGGTCGTAGAGCGCACGCGCCGGATTGAAGCGTTCGACGTGAATGGTCAGCGTCCGGCCCGACGCCTCCGCTTCGCGCTGGAGCTCGACGATCAGCCGGGTCCCGGCGCCCCTTCCCCGGAGCTCCGGCAACAGCGCGATGTCGACCAGACGGATCTCGTGCTCGCGCCGGTCGACGTAGAGCCGGCCGGCGGCGCGGCCGGCGATCTCGATCACCTGGAAGCTGCAGTCGGGGTACTGCAGCCGCCACCAGCGGTCCTGCGCGTCGAACTGCTGGCGCAGGAACGCCCGTTTCTGCTCCGACGTCCAGGGCACCGGCGCCAGCTCGTCGGCGCGGGTCGACGCGTAAACGTCGAAGAGCAGCTCGCGGTCGTCGTCGGTCGCAGCGCGCAGGGCGACCGACGTCGCGTCCTCACTCTTCGACGTCGACACTCTCAACGGTCATCACGATCGAAGTGAGCGCGGCCGGAAACGGTTCTCCCGGCCCGGGCAGCTGCCGCTCGACGTCCCAGACCCCTTCGGCGAAGCCGAGGAAGTAGACGCCCGCCTGCAGCCGGGGCCCCGCGCCCTGCTTGCCCAGGGTCAGCTCGGCGCGCCGGCGCAGCCGAGGCTCCGGCGCCGTACGGTCCGCCACCGCGTCCGTGGCATCGGCAACGATGGCGAGCTCGATCACCAGCGGGTCGTACTCGTCGAGCCAGCTCTGGAAGCGGATCGGCGAGGATGCCCCGGCGGTCCGGTGCCAGCGCCAGGCGTGGAACGGCAGCTGGCGCCCGGTCTCGTCGCGCACCAGGACGTCGACGTCGACCTCGCGCGGCAGCGCTACGCCGCGTTCGGGCCCCGCCAGCAGCCCCTGGATCCGGATCCGCGCGGCGCCCCCGGCGAGCCGGGGATCGCCCGTCGACAGCGAAGCGGCCGGAACGACGATCGACTCGGCAGCGAAGGGGCGCTCCTCACCTTCCGCGACGGCCGCTGCGACCGGCCACCGCGGCGTCGCGAGCGCGTCGCTTCCGAGCAGATACCCGACCGAGAGCGCCGAAGCGGCGACCGGCGCGCTCCGCGTCGCGGCCGCGAGCGCCCAGCCCGGCGCGAGCGCCAGCGCCCCGCCCGCGACCAGCAGCTCGCGGCGCCCCACCGGCGTCGACACCCCTGCCGTCTGGTCCGTTTCCCTCGTCCCCCGCCTCTCGTCGCTCACGATGCACTCCTCGGCGGCGTGGCCGCCCCCCGCTGCTCTCTAGGCCCCGACCCGCCAGAGCCGGATCGTTCGCGCCGTCCCTTCGGCGTCGACGAAGCGCTCGGTGCGGACGGGCTCGGGTGACTTCAGCGCGAAGCTGTGAGCGACGATGCGCGCCCCCGCCGGCAGCTCCGCGACCAGCCGATCGCCGATCCGCTCGGTCGACCATTCGACCAGGTAGAGCGCGACCACGGTCGCCTCCGCGGGGACCAGGTCGCTCGCGTCACGGACTTCGAATCGCGTCCGGTGCGCCATGCCCGCCCGCCCCGCCTCCTCGCGCGCCCGCTCGACCCAGTAGGGCTCGATGTCGTAGCCGATCCCGCGCGCGCCGCGGCGCGCCGCCGCGATCGCGATCCGCCCGTCGCCGCAGCCGAGGTCGCAGACGACGTCGTCCGCGCCGACCTCGGCCAGATCGAGCATCCGCTCCACCACGTCGTGCGGCGTCGCCACGTAAGGTGCCAGCACGTAGCGCGGCACGACCGGCGCGGCGGGAACCGCGGAGGCGACCGTCATCTCAGGTCCGCGGCGGGAAGACGCCCTGCAGCGCGATCAGGAAGTAGCAGGTGAGGTACGGCATCATGTTGTTGTGCGGCACGTCACCACCCGCGGGAGGGTGCGCCTCGGGCGCCATCGCCACGAGAGCACCCGGCGCCGAGTAGAGCAGCCCGCCGGTCGACCTCGCGAGCGCTTCGCTCGGTCCCGGAATCCGGTCCTCTCCGACGTCGTTGAACGTCCGCACGGCGTGGGAATGGGCCGGCATCTCCGACTCGAGCAGCGTCACGGTGTCCGAGCCTCCGGTCTCCCCCAGATCGTGGAGCGAGAGTCCGGGGCCTTGTCCGGGCTGCATCGGCGCGCGGCCCTGGAGGTCCGGCAGGGCGAAATTGCTCTTGCCGTTGCCGCCGTAAGTGGTCCCCAGCAGCGAGAACAACGCCGTGTTCTGCGACAGCGGCAGCAGCTGCCCGTCGCACCAAGCCCACCCCTTGGGCGCGAAGTTGAAAGGGAAGATGCGGATCTCGGCGACGAACGGATCGGCCATGGCTTGCCCTCAGGTCGGGCTCGGGAAGATCCCGAACAGCGCGATGATGAAGTTCACGCAGAGGTAGGGCTGGAAGTTGCTGTGCGGCTGGCTCCCGCCCGTCGAAGTCATGGCCTGCGGCGCGAGGTTCAGATTCGGCGTCGCCGCGAAGAAGGGCGTGGCGGTCGCCGGCGTGCCGAGGACGTTGCCTGCCGGGTTGACGGTGTTGTCGGGATCCGTCGAGGCGAGCAGCGGGTGGCTGTGGGCCGGAATCTGCGGCACCGTGAGGGTGATCTCTTCGGCCCCGCCGGTCTCGGCCAGGACGAAGCCGTTGCCCTGGTGGATCGGGAGGCGGCCGCGGAGATCCGGCAGGGCGAACGTCGACTGCCCGTCGCCGCCGTAGGTCGTGCCGATCAACTGAAAGAGGGTCTCGTTCTCGGAGATCGGAAGCAGCTGCCCCTCGCACATCATCCAGCCGGCCGGAGCGAAGTTCCCGGCGAACATCCGAATCTCTCCGACGTAGGGTTGCGCCATGCCGTCCGCCTCCGCTCAGTTCGGGCTGGGGAAGATTCCCTGGAGGGCGATGCAGAAGGAGATCGTCAGGAAGGGCTGCAGGTTCAGGTGCGCCTGGCTGCCGCCGACGTTCGCCACGGTCGCCGGCTCGAGCGAAGTCAGAGCGCTCGCGGGCCGGTAAGCCTCGAAGTTTCCGGACGTCGCCAGGACCACGGTGGGACCGGGAAGCGCCGTCGATCCCGTCGCGCTCGTCGCCTGGCCCACGTGCGTGTGCTGCGGAATCTCGGCGATCGACAGCGTGTGGGCCTGCTCGCCCCCGCGCTCGCCCAGGGTGTGCGAGCCGCCGACGTGAATCGGTGCGCGCCCTCGCAGGTCCGGCAGCGCGAAGTTCACTCGCCCGTCGCCCCCGAACGTGGTGCCGAGCAGCGAGAACAACCCCTGGTTCTGATTGATCGGCAGGAGCTGACCGTTGCAGAGCGCCCACCCCTTCGGGGCGAACGCGAACGACATCATCCGGATTTCGCTCAGGAAAGGTTCCGCCACTTCGGCCTCCTCGACTCCGGTCCCGGACTCTCGCCGAAGATCGTCCCCGCGATCATGGCACCGTTGGCAGCAGACAGGTACCCGCCGGAACCACCGTCAGGGTCCCCAGGACCTCGGTCGTCGCGCCCGGATTGCGGCAGGCCAGCACCGCGGCCGGAGCCCCCGCGCAACCGGGCCCCTGCTCGAGGTCGTAGGTCGCCGGCGCCACCTGACGCGCCCGGAGCCCGAAGACGCCGCCCGGGGTACCGTTCGGGAAGGTGACGCTGTTCGATCCGATGTTGGCACAGGCATCCGAGCTCTGGCGGGCCTGAACGACGAGTCCGGCGACCCCGGCGACGTTGTCCCCGACCGACACCGAGTTGTTGGTCACCGTGACGTGGTACGCGGGGCTGGTGGATGTGTCGGGGGTATCCACCAGGATTCCGCGCGTGGTCCCGCTCGTCGAATTGTTGACGACCGTGTTGCCGTCGATGCGAACTCGCGCCTGGGAGACCTGTCCGACGGTACTGGTCAGGAACACCAGGATGCCGTGGTTGGTCGCCGTCGTCGGCATGCCCACGGTATTGCCGCTGATCGTGGCGTGGAGCTCGGAAGCCGTCGTCGCGTTACCCGCCACCTGGCCGGCGTAGAAACAGACGCCGCCGTAATTGTTGCAGCGATTGTTGCTCATCTGCACCGTCAGGTCGCCGCTGTTGCCGTTGGAGACCAGGAAGCCCTCGTTGCCCTGGTCGAAGCGACGGGTGACCGACTCGTCGATCGTCAGGGTCATGCTCGAGCCGCCGAGTGCCGAAGCCTGGACGGCCTGCGACTTGTTGTCGCGGAACAGGCAGCGATCGATGACGATCGTCGATACCGGTGCTCCACCGACGCCGTCGGTCTGGGTTTCGATCTGGATGCCGTCGGAACCGAACGCGACGGAATTCTCCTCGATGACGCAGTCGGCGACGTCGTCGTTGGGGTCGGCCGGATTGTTCTCGTTGATCACCGACGAGCCGTCGATCGTCAGATTCATCGTTCCACTCTGGTTGTAGAACTCGACGTTGTGCTCGACACCGCCCCGGATCCGCGTGTTGCGGATCAACCCGGTCCCCTGGAGCCCGTTGACGCCGCCCGGATTCGAGAGGCCGAAGTTGATCGGGCCCTCGACCGGGGCCGAGGACGTCCCGATCGTTCCGTTGATCACGCTGTTCTGCAGAGTGAAGCCGTGGACGTTGCGTCCGGTGATCGCCGAGTTGTCGAAGTCGTTGAGCTGCATCCAGCTGAACGACGGCGCCTTGGTGTCGCGCAGGAAGATGCCGATGCCCGCGCTCGTCGACCCGTCGGCGCCGGTCTTGTGCTGGATCGTCCCGCCCGAACCGGCCGAGCCGGTCCCGGTCACGGTCAGTCCACCGTTGGACGCGCCGATCCCGGTCCCGTCGAGCGATACACCCACGCCCGCGCTGCCCGCGCCGGTACCGGCGGTGAGATTGCGGAAGGTCAGCCCGGACGACCCGATCGGCGTGTTCGCCACTCGCAGTGCCGCCCCGGTGGTGGTGTCGACGGTATTCGTGCCGGTGATCTGGAGCCCGAGCGAATTGGTATTGGAGGTCGCGACGAAGCCGTCGTTGGCTCCGGTGTCGACGTCCATGCCGCCGCTGAAGGTGATCGCCCGGCTGCCGGCGCAGCCGTTGACCAGGATGCCGGCGCCGTTCTCGTCGATCGCGCCGGAGAGCACCAGGTCGTCGGCCGCGTCGTCGCCCGCCCAGGTCGCGATCGAGACCGCGCGCGCGGCGGCCGAGTTGTTGGTGATCGTCCCGGCGTAGTCGATCCTGCCGTTGCCGCCACTGACGGCGAACGCCGGACCGGTCGCACCCACCGCGGTCGAGATGGTGCTGCCCGGACCGGCCGAGAAGACCGCGTCGAAGGCGGGGTTGGCCGCGTCGAGCACCGTCGCGAGCGAGACGCCGGTCGTCGTCGTGTTCGTGCTCCGGATCGTCGTGAGCGGCAGCGACGCGGTCAGGTTCGACAGATCGACCGCCGGCCCGCCCGTCGCCTCCGCGATCCCGACGCCGGCCCCCACCGACACGCGCGTACCGGTGCCGGCGCCGACGTTGACCGCTCCGGTGCCGCCGGCGCGGATCGCGGTGCCGGCGTCCGCGAAGACGTCGAGATCGGTGAACGCGAGGTCCCCCGAGACGTTGTTCAGGACCAGCCCGCTGGCTCCGACGCCGTTGCCCGAGGCGCCGATCACGGTCACGCCGCCGGCCACCTGCTGGTAGGCACCGCCCGGCGTCGCGTCGAGCGTCAGCGGTCCGGTGAGCACCAGGCCGGAGCCGCCGGTGTTGCCCGAGACGACGTTGTCGTCGAAGGCGGTGACTTGAACGGTACCGTTCGTGCGCGTCACTTCGAGTCCGGTGCCGCCGGCGGTGATGCCGTTGTCGTGGATCGCGAGGGTCAGCGTGCCGGTGCCGCCGGCGTTGACGTCGATCCCCTCGACGCCGGCCGCGCGCACCGTGTTGTTCGCGATCTCGAGGGTCCCGGAGCCGGCGAAGGCCCCGGTCAGGGTGACGTCCACGGCGTTGGTGTTGCCGGCGAGGTTGAGGCCGACGATCTGCGCGGGAATCACGTCGGTCGCCATCGCGGCGCTGCCGCCGGCGGTCGTGTTGTCGAGCATCGGCCGCGTGCCGGCGGTCACCAGGCTCACGGGCGAGGGGTTTCCGTTGAGGGCCACCGGGATCGACAGGGCCACTCCCTCTCCCACCAGCCGCTGACCGGTCTTGAGGGTGATGCCGGCGTTCTGCCCCGCGGTCGTGCCGTCGCCGTTGTAGACGAAGATCCAGTCGTTCGCCGCCGAGGCGGTCTGCGCCTCGGCCAGGGTGTCGAACGGATCGAGCGAGCGCCCGAGTCCGCCGGTGGTCGCGTCGTTGCGCACGTACCAGACGCGCTGCAGGAACGAGATCGTCACGGTCCCCTGGACGCTGACGTCGCCGTCGGAGACGTTGTAGGTGAACGAGTCGTCGATGGTACGGCCGGCCGGCGAGGTGTAGCTGAACGTGCCGTTCGAGTTGACCACCACCACCGCTCCGGCGGTGGCGGTACCGAGCGAGGTGGTCAGCGGCGCCGGACCGTCCGGATCGCTGTCGTTGGCGAGCAGGTTACCCGCGGCGAAGACGTAGGGGCCGTTGGCGTCGGGACCGGGATCGGTCGCCGCGACCCGCAGCCGCGTGTTCGAGATCGTCTGGAACGACTCGCCGGTGACCACCGGCGGGTCGTTGACCGGCGTCACCGTCACGGTCTTCGACGCCGTATTGCTCGGGTCGTCGCCGTCGTCGGCGACGATGGTGACGAGGCGGTCGGGCAACGCCGTCGGGTTCTGCGAGGCGTTGTCGTAGCGGACCGAGCGCAGGCAGCCCTCGTAGACCGCCAGCGAGGCGGTGCCGGTGATCGACAGCGGGCTGCCGGAACCGGTGAGCACGAGGCCCGGGCAGGTCGCGGCGGGCGCGGCCACCGAGAGCGACTCCTGGGCGCCGTTCTGCGGATTGGTCAGCGTGACCGTCGCCGAGACCAGATCGGTGTCGTCGGCGTCGGTGACGGTCAGGGCGCCGTCGACGACCACCGCGCCGCCGTCCTCGACGAAGGAGGTCGCGCCGCCGCTCGTCGTCACCACCGGCGCGTCGTTGACCGAGGTCACCTCGATCGTCGAGGTCGACGGCGCACTCGTCTCGACGCCGTCGCTCGCGGTCCAGGTCACGGTCCGGTCGGCCGGATCCGGATCCTCCGAGGTGTTCTCGTAGGCGATCGAGCGCAGCGCCACCTGCCAGGCGGCGACCGTGTCGAGGCCATTGAGCGCGAGGGTCCCGGTCGCCGGCGTGAATACGCCGGTGATGCTCGCCGTGTTCGTGAACGACAGGACGTCTTCCCCGTTCTGATAGTTGCCGGTGATCTGCACCGTCGCCGAAACCAGATTGGCGCTGTCGGCGTCCGTGACCGTGAGCGCAGGGTCGATGGCGGTCGGCGGATCGTTCTCGGTGTAGGCCAGCGTCCCGCCCGCGACCAGCACCGGCGGCGCGCGGTCGAT
This sequence comes from Acidobacteriota bacterium, assembly GCA_045862895.1. Classification (GTDB taxonomy): domain Bacteria; phylum Acidobacteriota; class Thermoanaerobaculia; order Multivoradales; family JAGPDF01; genus JACTMI01. Next base: position 425,792 of record BTUO01000002.1, on the reverse strand, counting down.
CACGATCCGGGCGCGCGCGGTGGCCGGTCCGATCGGCGCGCCCGAGGCGTCGACCGTCGGGTCCCCCGCGGTCGCGGCGAGCGTATAGAGGAAATCGTCGACGCCGTTGAAGCCGGCCGGCGGCGTGTAGACGAAGTGACCGTCGGCGGCGACGTCGACGCTGCCGCCCTGGCTGGTCGCCTGCCCCGTCGCCGGCACCGCGGCGAGCGCGTCGCCGTCCGGATCGGCGTCGTTGGCGAGCAGCGTCGGCAGCGCCGAGGCCGAGCTGTCGAGCGGCTGGTCCGTCACGGTCCGGTAGACGTCGGGGCGCGCCAGCGGCGTCGTGCGCACCGAGCCGGCGACCAGCGCGAGGTTCGCGTCGAGCACGTCGGCGAGCTCGACCCCCGCGGCGCCGGCTCCGGTGTTCGCGATCGTGATGCGGTAGCGGATCGTGTCCCCCGGCGCGACCGCGCCGGGGATCGGATCGCCGGCCGGCGTGCGGTCGACCTTGAGCGCCGCGAGCTGGGGCGCCGCCGTCTCGATCCGGTCGAGGGTCAGCGCGGGCGTCGCCTCGCCGGATTCGATCCGCAGCGCGATCGCGCCCACCACCGTCAGGTCCGCCGGCGTCGCCGCGCCGGGCGCCTGCGCCAGGCTCGAGAAGTCGACGAAGATGTCGACGGGGACCGCGATCGCCGGCAGGACCAGGGCGCCGCGCGACACCGAGTCGGCGTCCTCGTAGACCTCGAGCACGAGGGACGTGCCGGCGGCGGCGGCGGCGATCGTGAACCGGAAGGCCCCCGCCCCGCCGGCGGTCAGGTCGACGCCGCCGAGACCGGTCGGGTCGAGCGCGTTGGGGTCGTTGTCGCCGTCCCAGGTCAGGAAGGCCGCACCGGTCGAGTCCGGCGTGGTCGCGGAGACGGCGACGTCCAGCGTGCCGGCCGCCACGCCGGCGCTGACCGGTCCGGCTCCGGCGAAGCGCTGCACTCGAAGCCCGCGGGACTGACCCAGGATGTCGGCGCCACCGGTGACGGCAATGCTCGCGCCACCTGGCGGATCGGTGATCGTCGCCTGGTTGGTCGTGAACTGGTCGACGACGACCTGGCCGGCGACCGGAACGGCGGCCAGGACCAGCAGAGCGGCGAGCGTGGCGAACCGTCGCAGCGAGCGTCTCATGGCGCCCCTCATGGCACGACGGCGCTCCAGCGCGAGGTGTCGCCGGTCTCGAAGCCGTCCTTGAACAGCAGCGGCGAGGGCCGCACGTAGAGCTGATCGAAGTGCGCGGTGAACAAGGCGCCCGTGGTGGTCCGGGCCTCGACCGTCCAGCGCGCCGAAGCGGTGCCGGCCGGCGCGCGGATCGCGTCGACGATCTCGAGCCAGGCGCCGCCCGAATCGAACCTCGGCTGGGCGACCTCGAAGGCACCGGCCGCGCCGACGCACGCCGACTGGGTGAAGTACTCGACCCGGCGCGCGATAGTGACCGGCACGGCCGCCGCGGCCGCGATCCGGACCCGCGTCACCAGCTCGTAGTCGGCGGGCGAGATCTCTCCGCACTGCGAGATCGAGAAGGCCGACGGCCCCTGCGGAGGCCCGATCAGCGGATCGACGCGGACCGAGCCCGAGACCGGGGCGTCGTCGAGGTCGACCGCTGCGTCGTGCTCGACGTCGCCGGTGCCCGCGGGGTTCGCCTGCCACTGCCGCAGGTCGCAGTCGAAGTGGCCGTTGTCGAGGAAGTTGCCGGAGTCGACCCGGAAGCCGAGCTCGTGCTCGTCGCCGCCCGACGGCGTCGAGTCGCCGTCGAGCGGGTTGCCGGCGATGTCCTCGAGGGCCGGACAGACCAGGAGCCGGAACGGGCCGTCGGCGAGCGGTCCGCCGAAGGTCACGGTCGCGACCGACAGCGACGTCTGGTAGACGACCCCGGTGGCCGGGATGGCGACGTCGTCGCCGGCCGGCGGACCGCACAGCGCGGTCGAGAAGGCGCCGTCGGGCCCGGTCGCGAACAGGCGATAGTTGTCCGGGTTGGTGACGTCCTCCGGATCGACGTCGCCGGCCGGGTCGGTCATCTCCTCGCTGAACTCGAGCGCGAGCGCAGTCGGCGTCGACAGCACGGTGTCGCACTCGGCGACCTCGCCGTCCGGCGTCGCGGGGACCGCGTCGATCGCGACCACCGTCGGCGCGGCCAGGTCGAGCGCCACCGTCTCGCAGTCGCTGTTGTCGCCGGGCTCCGGGTCGGGACCGTTGGTGCCGTCGTCGGCGATCGCTGCGCAGTTGTCGATCTCGGTCGTACCCGGCGGCAACGGGTTGTCGAGCTCGACGGCGAACAGCGCCGAACCGGAGGCGCCGCCGCCATCGAGAGGTCCGATCAGGAGGTCGCAGAGCGTGCCCGCCGGCGATCCGTCCGCGCAAGTCCAGCCGGGGGTCGAGCCTGCGGCGTCGAAGGTCGTGCCGTCCGGCACGGTCTCCGAGAGGGTGACTCCGAGCGCGCCTTGGTCGCCGCCGTTCGAATAGTCGAGATCGAAGGCGACGACATCGCCCGGGAACGGCACCGGCCCGGCGTAGCTCTTCACGATCGCGAGATCGGGCACGGCGTCGATCGGCGTCTGATCCTCGGCGGTATTGTCGCTCGGCGTCGGATCGGCGCCATTGGTCCCGTCATCGGCCAGGCTCGCGACGTTGACGACGACGCTGGCGCCGGCCGGCAGCGGTGTGAGGACTTCGACGGCGAAAGTCGTCGAGCCGCTTCCGCCCCCCGCGACCGATCCGATCGCGATCGTGCAGGCGGTACCTTGCGGCGACCCGTCCGGGCACGACCACCCGGGCGACGAGGCCGCGGCGTCGAAGACGGTGAGCGGCGGCACGAACTCGGAGATCGTCACGCCGGTCGCCCCCTGGTTACCGACGTTCGACCAGCCGAGCGCGTACGGGATCGTCGATCCCGGAGTCGAGGTGATGCCGCCGTCACTCTTGGTCAGAGCGAGGTCCGGCTGCGCGTCGACCGGCGTGGTGTCCGAGGCCGAGTTGTCGCCGGGATTCGGATCGGCGCCGTTGGCGCCGTCGTCGGCGATCGACGCCGTGTTCGCGATCTCGGTCACGCCGGCGGGCACCGGATTCGCCACGGCCACCGCGAAGGTCGCCGAGCCGGAGCCGCCGCCGCCGGCGAGCGAGCCGATCGCGAGCGTGCAGACCGCGCCCGGATTCCCGTCCGGGACGCACACCCAGCCGGCCGTCGAAGCGCCCGGAGCGAAGACCGCGTTGGCCGGCACGGTCTCGGTGAGCGTCGCGCCGGTCGCTCCCTGATCGCCGTCGTTGGCGTAGGAGAGAAGGTAGGCGACGGTCGCGCCCGGGACCGCCGAGACGCCGCCGTCGCTCTTGGCCAGGGTCAGGTCGGGCGCGGCGTCGACCGGAGTGGTGTCGGTCGAGCTGTTGTCGGCCGGCGTCGGGTCGACGCCGTTGGCGCCGTCGTCGGCGATCGTCGCCGTGTTCGAGATCTCGTCGAGGCCCGCGGGCACCGGCGAGTCCACGGTGACCGCGAAGGTCGCCGAACCGGCTGCACCGCCGCCGGCGAGTCCGCCGATCGCCAGAGTACAGACCGACCCCGGGTTGTCGTCCGGAACGCAGACCCAGCCCGCGGTCGAGGTGCCGGCGTCGAAGGTGGTGCTCGCGGGCACGACTTCGCTCAGCGTCACGCCGGTCGCCGCCTGGTTGCCGTCGTTGGCGTAGGCGAGCAGGTAGGCGACGGTTCCGCCCGGAGCGACCGAGACGCCGCCGTCGCTTTTCGCGATCGAGAGATCGGGCACCGCGTCGACCGGCGTGACGGTGGGGTCAGCGGCGCCGGGCTCGCTCGGGTCGTCGGTCGCGATCGCGGCGACGCCGATCGCCGTCACCGTCCCCTGGTTGGAGACCTCGACGACACCGGCTGGCAGCGGACTGTCAACCGTCGCCAGGAACTCGATGGTGATCGAACCTCCCGCCGGAAGCTCACCGACCGTCGTGTCCTGCGCGCGCAGAGCCGGAGCCGCGGCGAGGAGAACCACCAGCGACCATGCTCCGAGGCCCTGCGTCCGCCGCCGATCCAACGATGGGACTCCTTCCCGAACCGGGATTCGAAGCCGCAGCATAGACCCTCCCCCGAGTCGAGACAAGGCGAAGAATGGTCGGTCGCGTGAATCCACCGCGATGAGCCTTGACGCCGGCGCGCGGTCGCCGTACCGTACCCGGGTCACCCGCCCGCGCGGAAACGAAGCCATGCCCACCCGTCGACCCCTCCGGCTCCTCCTGTGCGCCGCGCTGTCGGCCGGCGCGGCCGGCGCCGACTCGCTGCTGCCGAACGGCCGTTTCGACGACGCCACCACCGGGACCGACGGCTGGGTCGAAGTCGACGCTTTCGGAGCCATCGAGTGGGACGGCACCCGCGACGCCGACGGCTGCGGCGCGTCCGGAGCTGCGGCACTGGTTCATTCCGGCCCGACCGGCGCCTCGGCCGCCCGCTTCGCGAGCTGCGCCCCGGCGGTGCCTGGCGACACCGACTACCGCTTTGCCGCGGCGTTCTTCTTCCCGCCCCAGGACCGCGAGGGTGACGCGACGGTCGAGGTCCGCTTCGTCGAAGGAGCGGGCTGCACCGGCGCGGTGTTGGCGAGCGCGATCTCCCCACCGGCGCTGTCCACCGTCGAGAACCAATGGGTCACGCTTTCGGGCTCCGCCAGTGCGCCGCCCGCCACCGGCAGCGCCCTGGTCGTCGTCACCCTCACCAAGAAGGTGGGGGGCTCCGAGCTGATCGCTTTTCTCGACGAGGTCGAGCTGCAACCGGACTCGGAGCTGTTCGGAGACGACCTCGAAGTCGGCGCCGTCTGCCGCTGGAGCGCGGCGACGACCGAGTGACGCAGCGGGCCGGGCGCGCGTGCGCCGGCTAGCCGCGCCGCTTCGATGATTTCGACAGGAAGTCCCCGAATGCGCCGAATCCGGCGCCGGGCTTGGCCGCGGTCGCTTCCGCCTCGCCTCCCCCCTCACTCGAGGATCGCGCCAGCGCCAGGGCGATCCGCCGACTCTCCGGCGCGATCGACAGGACGGTGACTTCGAGCTCCTGCCCCACCTTCAGCACGTCGCGCGGATGCCGGATCTCGCGCCGGCCGAGCTCGGCGAGCTCGGAGACGTGCAGCAGGCCGTCGACCCCGGGCGCGACCTCGACGAAGGCGCCGAAGGTGTCGAGACGGCCGACGCGCCCGGTGAGTCGGGTTCCGGGCGTGAGCTTCGCGGCCTGTGCGGGCCACGGGTCGGGGGTCATCGCCCGTCGCGAGAGCGAGATGCGCTCGCGCCCGCGGGCGTCGGGCGGGTCGATCTTGAGGATCTGCACCTCGATCTCCTGGCCGACGGCGAGGACGTCCTGCGGGTGCTCGACCCGCCCGTAGCCGAGCTCCGAGACGTGGAGCAGTCCCTCGATGCCGCCGAGATCGACGAAGGCGCCATAGCTGGCGAGCGACGTCACCCGGCCGCGCACGATCTTGCCGACCGCGATCGCGGCGCGCGCCGCCGCGGCTTTCGCCTGCGCCTCCTCCTCGAGCAGGGCGCGACGGGACAGGACGACGTTCATCCCCTTGCCGCGCCCCTCCTCGAAGCGGGTGATGCGGAAGTCGAGGCGCTGGCCGACGAAGGCCGTCGCGTCTTCGACGTAGCGCGCGTCGAGCTGCGAGATCGGGCAGAAGGCGCGCAGGCCGGAGACCATCACCTCGACGCCCCCCTTGACCACGGCGTGGACGACGCCCGCGACCGGCAGGCCGTGCTCGTGGGCCTGCTGCAGCTCGGCCGGCGCCGCCGGGCCGCGACCGGCGCGCACGCGCAGCACGACGGTGTCGTTCTCGACCGACGCCACCGCCCCTTCGACCGTGTCGCCGACCGCGACGGTGACCTTGCCCTCGTCGTCGGTCAGCTGAACCAGCGGGATCACCCCTTCGGCCTTGCCACCGAGGTCGACGAAGGCGCTCTCCTCGCCGAAACCCACGATTCGGGCACTGACCCTCTCGCCGACCTTCGGCATCGCCTTCACCGCTTCCGTCCGGCCGCTCTCGAACGCTTCGAGGGCGGCGGCGAAGTCGCCATCCGCCGCGACGATCCTGCGCTTCTTCACGATCTGCTCCTCCCCTCGCCGAGGTGCTCCTCGCCGCGCGATACGACGACCGCGGCCGCGAGATCGCCGGTGACGTTGAGCGTGGTGCGGCACATGTCGAGGAAGCGGTCGACGCCGAGGATGACGCCGATCCCCTCGACCGGAACGCCGACCTGGCCGAGGATCATCGCGACCACGGGGATCGATCCGGCCGGCACCCCCGCCGTGCCGATGCCGCCCAGGACGCTGATGAACAGCACCACCAGCTGCTGGCCGATCGACAGGTCGACGCCATAGAACTGGGCGAGGAACAGCACCGTGACGCCTTCGAACAGCGCCGTGCCGTTCTGGTTGGCGGTCGAACCGATGGTCAGCACGAAGCGCGAGACGTGCGGCGGCAGCTTCAGCTCGTCCTCGGCGACGCGCAGCGCGGTCGGCAGCGTGGCGTTCGACGACGCCGTCGAGAAGGCGGTGATCATCGCCTCCTGGACGCCCCGGAAGAAGCGCACCGGGCTCATGCCGCCGAGCACCGAGACCGCGATCGAATAGACCACGAACTGGTGGATGGCGAGCGCGAGCAGCACGACTCCGACGAAACGAGCGAGCTGGGCGATGATTTCGACCCCGAGGTCGGCGGTGAGCGAGAACAGCAGCGCGGCGACGCCGACCGGAGCCAGCGAGATCACCATCCGGATCAATCGCATGGTGACGTCGTAGAGCCCCTCGATCGCGTCCTCGAGCTTGCGCGCGGCCTCGGTGCGCACCAGTGCCAGGCCGATGCCGAACATCAGCGCGAAGAACATCACCGCCAGCATGTCGCCGTCGGCCATGGCGCGCAGCGGATTGGCCGGGACGATCTCGGTCAGCAGGTCGATGCCGCGCCGGGGCGCCTGCGCCTTGACCAGCGCGGAGGAGCGCTCGGCGGCACCTTCGGTCAAGCGCGCCCTCGACTCCTCCGAAAGCCCTTCGCCGGGGCGCAGGACGTTGACCAGCACCAGCCCGAGCACCACGGCGATGGTCGAGACCGCGACCGTGTAGACCAGCGTCTTGAATCCGACGCGCCCCAGGCTCTTCAAGTCGCCGAGCCCGGTGATGCCGAGCACCAGCGCCGAGAACAGCAGCGGGATCACCAGCATGAACAGCAGGCGCAGGAAGATCTTGCCGATCGGCCGGGCGATCCACTCGAGCGCCCAGGCGAGCGCCGGATCGGAGCCCAGCCAGCGGTGCGCGACCAGCCCGGCGACGATGCCGAGCGCGACGCCGATCAGCATCCGGGTGTGCAGCGGCATCGGTCGCCGCACGGGCCGCTCGGTCAAGCTCTCGCTCATGAGGGGCGCAGGATACCGGCCGCAGAGCGAAGGTCCAAACCGGAGGAGCCCACACAGTCGGTGTCCACGGCGACCTCAGACACTCCGACGGCCGGAGTCCGGGAACACTCCCGGCGGCGCGCAGTGGCGAGCGGGGCCCCGGCGAAGCCACAAGCTCTTCGTAGTCCACACCCACGATTCAGTACGGACGCTCCGACGGCCGGAGTTCGGGAACGCTCCCGGCGGCGCGCAGTGGTGAGAGGGGCCCCGGCGAGCCCGGCTGGTTCTTCGAAGGCTTTGACTTCCGGGCGAGCCGTGGGAGCCGAACCCGGAGCGCCGCCGGGAGAGTTCCCGGACTCCGGCCGACCCACCAGCGCAGGTGAGGGAAAAGGGGACAGTCCCGGAAAGCGGGACAGTCCCCTTTTCCGCGAGCGGTGGTGGAGGAAGAGGGGACAGTCCCGGAAGACGGGACAGTCCCCTTTTCCGCGGGCGGTGTTCAGCGCAGCCGAAAGCGCGCAACCAGCGGGTCGTGATCGCTCGAGCGCAGCGCGTCCGGACAGTCGGCGTTGAGGTGGACGGCCTCGATCTCGGCGCCGGCGGCGAGCGCGGGCGACACCGCGATGTGGTCGATCGCCGCCGAGCCGCCCTCGAAATTGAAGGTGTAGCGGGTCTCCTCCGGCAGGCGCTCGACCAGGTTGGTCAGCGGCGGACGGCCGAGCTCGTCGATCGGCTCGCTGCCGACGACGTCGTTGAAGTCGCCGATGACGACGACCTTGGCGCGCGGGTCGACCTCCAGCAGCTCGGCGACGAAAGCGCGGATCTCGCGGGCCTGCGCCAGCCGCCGCGCGGCGGTCGGCGTGCGCGGCGGCTGGATGGCGCCGAACGCGCGGTCGTCCTCGTACTTCGAGGACCAGTGGTTGACGATCACGAACAGACGCTGGCCGCGGATCTCGACCTCGACCGCCAGCGAGCGCCGCACTCCTTCGCCGGTCTCTCCCCCGAACGCCTCGGACCGCGGCGCCACCCGGCCGGGATTGAGCGTCAGCTTGGCGCGCCGCAACCCGTTGCGCTCGACGCCCACCGCGTCGAGCGGCCCGGCCGCTCCGCGTGGGCGGAAGCGCACGCGCGCCGGGTCGAGCAGCAGCGCGACGCGGATGTTGCCGCCCGGCTCGCCGCCCTCGCGGTCGAGCTCCGGATCGATCGCGACGAACTGGTAGCTCGGCCCGCCGGCGCGCGCGACGGCGTCGACCAGTCGGCCGAGCGTTCCGTCCGCCGTCACCACGCCGGCGTCGGCGCGCGACCCGTCGTCGTCCTGGACCTCCTGGAGCGCGACCAGTGCCGGCGACCCCAGCCCTCCCACGATCGCCTCGGCCAACCGTTCGAAGCGCTCGCGCGGGTCGGCGGCCGAGAGGTTGTAGAGGTTGAACGACGCGATCCGGGTCGCGCCGCGCTGGCGATGGAGCCGGGCGGGCTCGGCGCAGGCCGCCCCGGGCTCGTGCACCGTCGGCGCCACGAGCGCCTGCAGCTTGTAGGTCGAGAAGGCGTAGTCGACGACGCCGGCGATCGGCCCGGCGAGCTCGCCGCCGACCCCGACTTCGGGCATCGCGCCGGCGACGCGGCTTCCGATCGTCACCCGGGCCAACGGCCCGCCGCCGCCGGCCAGCGCCACGGCGCCGCCGGCGACGGTGCGGCGCACCCCCTCGGGGAGCGGATCGGGCAGCAGCACCAGATCGCCGAACGAGCGGGTGGCGCTCGCCACGACACCGCCCGGCAACTCGACGCGCATTCCCTCGAGGCTCTCCCAGAAGTCGATGGCGTCACTCTCCGGCTCGAACGCCGACAGAGCGTCGTCGTCGACCCGGTTCGGAATCAGCAACGGGTTCCAGACCCGCGCCGGCGGCGGCAACGGCAGCGCGGAGCGCCGGCGCTCGAGCGCCGAGAGCGCGATCGTCGTGACCGACAGCTGGTCGCGCCCCCGCTCGATCTCGAGCAGACGCCCGCCGACGCGGACCGCGTCGCCCGGAACCACGCCCGGGGCGGCCGCGGTGGTGACGAAGATCCCCTCGGAGGTGCGCGCGTCGCCGTCGGGGCGCTCGGATTCGAGCCAGAAGCCGCGATCGCGCTCGCGATCGACGACGGCGGTCACCGTGCCCTCGATCCCGGCGACCCAGCGGCCGGCGAGCGGCGAGCGATGACCGGCGCCCTGCAGCGCGGCGACGCCGAGCGGTGCGTCGTCGACGGCGAAGGCGAAGACCTGGCTGACCTGCACCTCGGGCGCGAAGTTGTCGTCCGAGATCACCACCAGAGCGCGCCGGCCGTCGGGCAGCCGCGGCCCGAGCGCGATCCCCTCGAGGTTGTCGAGGTAGACGCCGAGAGCGGCGAAATCGAGCAGCAGCGTCTTGGTGACCGGAACGATCTCGGCGTCGAGCAGGCCGTCGCGGCCCGAGACTTCGGTGGCACCGTCCAGCTCGACGCGGTAGAGACGCGCCTGGATGCCGACGCCGGTGACGAACTGCCGTTCGAGCGCGAGCAGGGTCCGATCGGACAGCGCCAGCAGGTCGACCAGTCCGTTGACGCGGAAGACCGCGCGGTCGGGGGACTCGACCGAGATCGGTTCGACGCGATAGACGAACTCCTCGGGCGGCGCGCCGGGCAGGCCGAGGCGCCAGCGCAGCACCCGCGCCGGGCTCGGCACGCCGACGTCGGCCTCGGGTCCGTCCTGGATCAGCGCGGACTCGGTCGCGGCGAACAGCCAGGCGCCGTCGGGCGAGAGCGCCAGCGATTCGAAGCCGAGGTTGTTGCGCAGACCGTGGCCGAGCGCGCCGTCCGGCAGGTAGCGCCCCGGCAGCGGGAGATCCCGCCGCCAGCGCCCCGCGCGATCGAACTCGGAGACCCACGGCGCCAGCCCGACGCGTGCCTCCCCCTCCGAACCGACGAACATCGCCGTCGGCGCGAGGGCGAAGCCCTCGGGATCGAGCGACCGGCGCGGGAACTCGCGGCCCTCGCGGTCGGCGAGCTGGAGGGCGCCGATCACCTCGTACTCGCCGGCTTCGAGCCGCCCGTCCTCGACGCCGATGCGCAGTCGCATCACGCGCGCCGGGGCGAGCTCGCTGCGGTCGTCGGAGACCGCGAGGTACTCGCCGGACTCCGGGTCCCAGGCGATCGACGAGAGCCCGCCGACCGGGACCCCCTCGAAGGTCGCGCCGCGCGGTAGCTCGGCCGCGCCGATCCACTCGAGCGAGGTCGGCGGACCGAGCGCGGCGAGGTCGGCCGGTGCGGCCGCGAGGGCGACCGCGAGCAGGGAGCGTCGGAAGATCATTCGCTGGTTCCGGACACGACGAGCCGGCGCAGCCTATCCGACCGGGCCCAACTTTCGCACCGGACGGCACGTAAGATGAAGGTGTGACCGCGCGACGTCCGCGACGCCCCTCCGCGTGGACCGGGTTCTCGGAGGCGATCGACCGCTATACCGCCGGCATGGACCCCGCGGACCTGCGCCGATTCGTCGACCGCGACGCGCCCCGGGTCTACTCGGTGCTGCTGCGCGAGCGCGCGGCGGAGACGGCCGGCACCCGGGGCGTGCGCCGCTGGCTGCGAATCTCGAAGCTGCTCTTCCTGTCGATCTCCGAGAAGCTGTCGCCGCCGCGGCGCCTGATCTTCCTGGTCTCGATCGGCGCGGCGCTGGCCGGCGCCGCCGACGTTCGCTTCACCTGGTCCGGCGGCTCGGTGAGCCTCGACGGCGGACAGTTCTTCCACCTGATCGCGCTCGCCGGGCTGCTCTACCTGCTCGCCGCCGAGCTGGTCGAGCGCGTGCTGGTGCGCGACGAGCTGCAGGTCGCCCGCCAGCTCCAGGAGATGCTGTTGCCGGACCGGCTGCCCGAGCTCGAAGGCTGGGAGGTCGCCGCCTCGTGGCGTACCGCCAACGAGATCGGCGGCGACTACCACCACTTCGAGACATTGCCCGACGGGCGCCTGGCCATCGTCGTCGCCGACGCCTCGGGCCACGGCATGGCGGCCGGCCTGCTGATGGCGATCGCCGACACGGCGCTGCGCGTCGCGCTCGAGAACGACCCGGCGCCGGAAGCGGTGGCCGCCGTGCTGCACCGGGCGCTGCGCCGGACCGGCAACCGGCGCTCGTTCCTGACGCTTTTCTACGGGCGCCTCGATCCCGCCACCGGGCGGCTCGACTACGCCTGCGCCGGCCACCCGCCGCCGCTGGTGCGCCGCACCGACGGCGCGATCGACGAGTCCACCGCGGGCGCCCTCCCGCTCGGGCTGCGCGAGACGAGCGATCCCGCCCGCGGCGTGATCACTCTGGCTCCGGGCGACCTGCTGGTGCTGTTCAGCGACGGCCTGTTCGAGGCGATCGACGCGCGCGGCGAAGCGTTCGGGCACGACCGCATCCGCGCCGAGCTCGCGATGGCCCGCGGCGCCGCCGAGATCCGCGACCGCTTGCTCGCGGCGCTCGACCGCCACCTCGCCGGCGAGCCGCTGCCCGACGACCTGACGCTCGTCGCGCTCGCCCGCGAGGCCGGCGAGGTCGCGGCCGTTCGATAGGATCGGAGCGATGCCCAGCTCCGCCACGGCCCCGGCCGGCCTGCGCGATACCGCCCAGCGCCGCGCCCTGCGCGCGGCCTTCGAGCGCGCCGCGCGACCGCTCTCCCCCGCCGAGCTGCTGGCCGAAGCGCAGGAAGAGGTCCCCGGACTCGGGCTGGCCACGGTCTATCGCAACGTCCGCGCGCTCGTCGACGAGGGGTGGCTGGAGGAGGTCGCGCTGCCCGGCGCGCCCAACCGCTACGAAATCGCCGGCAAGCACCACCACCACCACTTCCGCTGCCGGGTCTGCGACCGCGTCTTCGAGGTCGAGGGCTGCCCGCCCGACCTGCGCACGCTGCTGCCGGCGGGGTTCCGACTCGAAGGACACGACATCACCCTGGTCGGCCGCTGCGCGGCCTGCGCGCGCCGCTGAAGGGTCAGGCCGCGGGGCGCACGGAGCGCCGCGGCACCAGGTGCACGAGGCCGAGCGCGGACGCGGCGACCAGCACCGCCGCCGGGCCGGCGGGCAGATCCCAGCGCGCCGCGATCGCGAGGCCCGCGACGGTGGTCGCGAGCGCGATGGCGCCGGCCGCGACCATCGCCGTGCGCAGGCCGCGACAGAGGCGCAGCGCGGCGAGCGGAGGGATCGCCAGCAGCGCGATCGCCAGCACCACGCCGACCAGCGCCAGCAGCGCCACCACCGAGAGCGCCACCAGCAGGTTGAGCACGAAGGACCAGAGGCCGGCGGGGATGCCGCGCAGGCGCGCGTGGTCGAGGTCGAAGGCGACCGCCACGATCTCTCGACCGCGCCAGGCGAGCATCGCGAGCACCGCGAGGTCGAGCGCGGCGAGCACCGCCACGTCGGCGGCGCGCACCGCGGCGACGTCGCCGAACAGCGCCCCCTCGACGTCGACCTCGCCGCCGCTGGCTCCGGCGATCAGGATCATGCCGGCGGCCATGCCCACCGCCCACAGCACGCCGATCAGGGCGTCGTGGCGCTCGACCCGGTCCCGGCGCAGCGGCGACAGCACGGCGGCGACGACCACCGCGACCGCCGCCGCGCCCAGCCGCGGATCGAATCCGAGCCGCAGCGCGGCGCCGATGCCGCCGAAGGCGGCGTGGGCGACGCCGCCGCCGAGCGCCACCATCCGCCGCAGCACGACCAGCGTCCCCACCGCGCCGCACAGCACGCTGGCGGCGAGAGCCGCGGCGAGCGCCGCGGGGGCGATTCCGGTGCCGGCGACGAGCTCCGCGAGCGCCGTCACCCGTGCACGTGTCCGCAGACGAGCTCGTGGGCGTGGAGGCGGTCGAGCGCGATCGGCTCGAGCCGCCGGTCGACGAGGACGGCACGGGTGGCGCCGAAGGTGTCGGGGGCGAGGTCATGGGTGGCGAGCACGACCGCGGTCGACACCGGCAGCTCCGCCAGCAGCGCCCAGAGCGTCCGGCGCGACGGCTCGTCGAGCGAGGCGGTCGGCTCGTCGAGCCCGAGCAGCTCGGGCTCGGCCGCCAGCGCCCGCGCGATCAGCGCCCGCTTGAGCTCGCCGCCCGAGAGCTCGGACAGGTGCGCCTCGGCGAGCGCGGCAAGGTCGAGCCGATCGAGCAGCTCCGCGACGCTGGCGCGGTCCGTTGCGTCGTCCCGACGCCGGCCGGACACGCCGCCGAGCCGCCCCTCGAGCACCATCTCGCGCACCCGCATCGGGAAGTGGCGGTCGAAGGCCGGAAACTGCGGCACGTGCCCGCGTCGCAGCGTGCGCGGGGGGCGCGCCCAGATCACCCGGCCCGCGCTCGGCCGCCGCGACCCGAGCAGCAGGCCGAGCAGAGTGGTCTTGCCGCCGCCATTGGGACCGAGCACCGCCAGCCGCGCGCCCCGCTCGACCGCGAGATCGACCCCCTCGAGGGCGACGTCGCCGTCGTAGCGATAGGTCACGCCCTCCAGGGCGACCAGCGTCTCGGGGTTCATCGCCCTACATGATATCTAATTCTCATCAAGACCTCAGCGGGCCTCGAGCGTCGCGCTCCAGAGATCCCCCTCCCCCAGCCAGCGCGCCAGGTAGAGCCGCTCGAACCCGCGCGCCGGAGTGAAGACCTCGAGCGGCGTGTCCGCCGGCGTGGTCAGGACGCGGCGATCCTCTCCGGTGGCCAGGTCGAGCAGTCGCAACTCGCCGTGCACGACGCGATCGAGGTAGAGCAGGCGCCGCCCATCTGGAAGCAACCAGGGATTCCAGCCGGTTCGGGTCACGCGCTCGATCCGACGGGTCCCGAGATCGAGCAGCGCCACGCCGCGGTCGTCGAGATCCTCGCCCGGGCCGACCAGGTAGCCGGCGATGCGGGAATCGTCCGGCGACCAGGACCACGGGACGAAGACTTCTCCCGGCGCCGCGCCCGAGATCTCGAGCGGCTCGATCTTCGCCGGTCGGGTCGACGGGTCGATCAGGTACGAGCCCCGCTCGCCGGTGGCGGCGAGCCGGCGGCCGTCACTCGACCAGCGCGCGTAGTAGAGCTCGTCGTCCGAGCGGGTCAGTGGTTCGAGGGCGCTGCCGTCCGGTCGCACCGTCCAGATCTCGTACTTGCCGCCGCGCGCGCTGTGGAATGCGATCGTCGAGCCGTCGGGCGAGAACATCGGGCGCGCGTCGCGCTCGGGATCGGAGGTGAGCTGGCGCGGCTCGCCGCCGTCGGTCGAGATCAGCCAGAGGTCGACCGGAGCCCGCCAGGAGTTGGCAACGAGCCAGCGGCCGTCCGGCGACGGGTCCGGATTGGCCAGCCAGCTCGAGCGCAGGATCCGCTCGGGACCGCCCTTCGCCTCGCCACGGACCGGATCGAAGTCGATTCGCTCGAGGTCGAACTTGTCGATCCAGGCGCGATAGACCAGGGTGCGGCCGTCGCGCGCCAGCGCGAACGGGCCGATCGAGGCGCCGGCGCCCGGCAGCGGCTGCGCCTCGCCGAGCGGCTCGCCGCTCGCTTCGTCGACGCGCACCCGCCAGAGGTGGTGGGCACCGGAGCGATCGCTCGCGAAGTAGATCCAGCGCCCGTCCGGCGACCAGACCGGCGCCCAGTCGGTGGCGACGTCGTCGGTCAGCCGCACCGGTTCGACGACCCCGGCCGACTCCGCGAGCGGAACGGTCGCCAGATCGCGCTGCCCCGCGCTCGAGAACCAGAAGACGACCCGGCGTCCGCCCGGCGAGACCTGCGGCTGGACCGCGCTCGACCCCTCCGCCAGCCGGCGCGTCCTGCCGGTCTCGACCTCGACCGCGCGCAGCTCGGACACCGGCACCGTCTGGGGGCCCAGCACCGCCCCGGTCGAATAGACGATCTCGCGACCGTCCGGCGTCCAGGCCGGATGGAAACCCTCGGAGGTCAGGCGCCGGATCGATTCGCCGGTCGCGCCCATCACGAACAGGCCGCCGCCGTCGCGGTCCGACTGGAAGGCGATCCGGGTACCGTCGGGCGAAAAGGCCGGCATGCGGTCGCGGGCGCCGTCGCCACCGGTCAGGACGATCGGCTTCGAGCCGCCGAAACGCTGGATGTAGATGTCCGTCTCCCCGCCGGCGCCGCTGTCGAAGGCGACGGTCGCGCCGTCGGGCGAGATCGAGGGGAAGTGCTCGACCCCCGGCAGGTCGGTGAGCTGCCGGAAACCGCCGAGGACTCCCGTACCACCGCGCCCGCCCGCCGGTCGCATCGCCAGGTAGACCCCCGCCAGAGCCGCCGCCGCGACGAGCGCGGCCAGGACGAGCGGCACCCTGCGACGACGCCCGACGGTGGGTTCGACCTCCGGCAGCAACTGCGGTGAAGTCGAGGTCGTCAGGCTGGCGAGGGCGAAGGCCAGGTCGCGCGCCGAGCGGAAGCGCTCCTCGGGCCGCTTCTCGAGACAGCGCCGCACCAGCGGCATCAGGGCCGGCGGCAGGGCGCGCGCCGTCGCGGGAAGCTCGGGCGGGTCCTCGGCGAGCAGCGCCGCGACGGTGTCGGCGGCGGTCGCGCGCGAGAAGGCCGGGCGGCCCGCCAGCATCTCGTAGAGCAGCGCGCCGAGCGCGAAGATGTCGGCCGCCGGTCCGACTTCCTGGCCGCGCGCCTGCTCGGGCGCCATGTAGCCGAGCGTGCCGAGAACCACGCCCGGCGCGGTCCCCTCCCCCGTCGGCGTCAGCACGCCGGGCAGCGGCGTCGTCGCATCCGAGCCGGGGCCGAGGTCGAGCGTCGGTGGCAGCGGGCCCGAGCCCGACCCGCTCGAGCCGTCGCCGATCACCCGCGCGATGCCGAAGTCGAGGATCTTGACCCGGCCGTCGACGGTCAAGAAGACGTTCTCGGGCTTGAGATCGCGGTGGACGATGCCACGCTCGTGCGCCGCCGCGAGGCCCGACGCGATCTGCGCGGCGATCTCGATCGCCTTGCTCGGCGCCAGCGCGCCGCCCGAGAGGCGCTGGCGCAGGGTCTCCCCCTCCAGCAGCTCGGTGACCAGGAATGGCAGTCCGTCCTGCTCGCCCAGGTCGTGAACGGTCAGAATGTTGGCATGGGCCAGGGCCGACGCCGCGCGTCCCTCCTGTTCGAACCGGCGCAGCCGCTCGGGGTGGCTGGCCCAGGCGCGTGGCAGCACCTTGACTGCGACGTCCCGCCCGAGGCGGCCGTCGCGCGCCCGGTAGACCTCTCCCATGCCGCCCGCGCCGAGCGGACCGAGGATCTGGTAGGCGCCGAGGCGCTCGCCGGTCGAAAGTCCCATGATTTTCCGAGGAGTGTAAGGCAGGTCACACCCTCGGGGCCTCCCGGTTCGACCCCCTCCCGCTCAGGCGAACAGCTCGGGCCGCTCCCCCCAGCGCGCCAGGTAGCGATCGAGGTCGAGCTTGCGCCGGGCGGCGGCGCTCGACATGTAGCGCACGACGCCGAAGATCGGCCGCTCCGGCGCCCAGGGGCGATCGTGGCGGCCGAGGCACCAGAGGATGCCCGTCGCGGAGTTGGGGTCGCGCCCGTCGAGCGCGAACCGGTTGTTGAGCTCGAACAGGACCTCGAGCGCGGCGCGCGGCTCCTCCGTCCATTCGAGCACCCGCTTGCCCCAGAGCATGCGCAGGTAGTTGTGGATCCGCCCCTCGCCGGCGAGCTGCCGCTGCGCCGCGTTCCAGAGCTCGTCGCCGCTGGCGGCCGACGCCAGCCGCTCGAGCCCGGGCAGGTCGGGGCGCGGGTCCGACCGGTGCTTCTCGAGCGTCGCCCGCGCCCAGCCGGGCAGCGATTCGTAGCGGTCGTGGTCGAGCGGACGTCGATGGGCGAGGTTGAAACCGAGCTCACGCCAGGTCACCAGCTCGTCGAGGAACGCCTCGGCGCCGCGACTCGCGCCCCACCACCCTTCGCGGGCGCCCTTGCCACCCTCGGGCAGCGACTCCGGCGACCAGCGTTCGCGACGCGCCAGCTCGTCGACGACCTCGTGGACCGAGAGCTGGCCGAAATGGAGCCAGGGCGAGAGCCCGCTGGCGACGTCGGCGTCGGGCTGGTTGCGCTCGTCGGCGTAGCGCGCGAGCCGGCCGTCGAGGAAGCTCGCGAGCGCCGCGCGCGCCGCCGGCGTGCCGCCGCGCACGCCCTCGACCGGCGCCACGCCGTGGTCGATCGGCAGGCGCGCCAGCTCTTCCGGCCGGGCCGCGAGCAGGGCGGCGTCGGCGGCCGGCCACCGCCGCGCGATCTCCGCCGGCAGTCGGGCCAGGCGCGGTGCGCGCAGCCTCGCGAGCGGATCGGCCACCGGCGGCGCCAGCAGGTGGCGCCTGAGGTGCGTCTGAAGGAAGCGACGCAGCGAGTGGGCGGTCGCGAACTCGCGGTCGGCGGCGGCCATCGGCAACAGGCCGTTGGCATCGATCGCCTCGAGCCGGCACTCGACCTGCGTCGCGGCGGCCGCCAGCATCCGCGGCAGGAAGAAGGTCGGGAAATCGTCGGCGACGATGGCGACCGCGCGCTTGGAGAGCGTCGCGATCAGCCCCTTGCCGGCGCCGGCCGACGGCTCGACGTAGGGGTGGTAGGTCGCGGCCGTGGTCGCCGCTCGCCGGGCGTTGGCGGCCATCCCCTCGAGCACGAAGCGATGGAGCCGGTCGCTCGCCCAGCGGTAGCCGCAGCGGAGGGCCTCGACGATCAGCAGCGGGCGACCGGTCGCCGAGGCGAGCTCGACGGCGCGATCGAGCCCGTGGTTCCAACCGAGCCGGCGCGCCGACGTCATCCAGTAGACGACGAACTCGCCGTCCGCCCGCGGCGGACGATCGACCAGGACGCGGCGGCGCAACAGCGCCAGGTCGGAGAACACTGCGGGCACGGCGGGATCCTCCCCCCGTGCCCTACGCGGCGTCCAGCGCCGCGGATCGCCGGCCGCTCGGTCGCGTCAGTTCGAGTCGTCCGACCAGAAGTCGTCGCTGGTGCCGTCGTCGAAGCCGCTCGAGAACTGCAGCCGCGGGCGGACGAACTTGAGCGTCTCGGGCTCCTCCATCTCGACCCCGACCAGCTGACCGTTGCCGTCGAGCACGGCGGTGCCGGCGCCCAGGATGACGTCGTAGCGGCTGCCCACCGGCACGTCGGCGCGGGTCGGCACCGAGATCGCCAGGAAGGGTCCCGGAATCAGGGTGTTGAGGTCGTCGCCGGTCGAGTGGAAGGTGACGAGCACGCGCCCTGGTTGAGGCTCGCTGACCGAGTCGACGACCGCCGCGCCGTAAGCCGGGTGGATCGAGGCCGTCGCCGGTCCGGCGGCGAAGGCCGGGTCGAACAGCAGCTCGATGGTCCCCGAGGCGAGCTCGCCGAGGATCTCCGTCTTGACTCCGAGCACGGCGGTGAAGCCCGGAACGGCGTGGTCGGCTTCGGCCTCGAGGTCGACGTCGGCGTCGAAGTCGTCGACCCGCAGCCGCCCCTTCTCGGTGAAGTAGTAGACCGGCTGTCCGTCGGCCGCGACCAGCGAGAGCGAGTCCGGATCGAGGCGCAGGATGAAGCGGCGGTCGTTGGCGAGCGTCGGGTCGAGGGCGAAGTGCAGCAGAACCATCGGGCCGAAGGCCTCGTTGACCGTCGCGCTCGGCGACGAGAAGGTGACCTCGGTACGGAAAGTGACCGGATCGTAGCTGGCGTCCGCGACCGCGTCGCCGGCCCCCGACAGCACCTCGACGCCGAGCAGCGAGGTGTAGGGCCCGCCCGGCAGCCCGTCCTTGTCGCGCAGCTCGATCGCCAGCGCGCCCGAGGCGAGGGCGCGCGCCGAAGTGGTGCGGACCACGACGGTGGCCTCGGTGGCCCCTTCGCGGACGCGGGTCTCGTCGAGCACCAGGCCCATCACTCCGGTCTGGGCCGACGCCGGCGGCGCGGCGAGCAGCACGATGGCGGCGACCGCCGAGAGGGCGGCGCCCGCGGGGGCGAGACGGCGGAAGCGGGTCGGGAACATGGTCTCTCCTCGAGTGGGGAGCCCGAGGGCTCCGTTCACCGCTTCAGACAGGCGGAGAGACGGATCGGAACAGCGCCCGACCGATCCGGCAGGAGCTAGAGCTCGACCTGGGCGCCGAGCTCGACGACGCGGTTGGCGGGGATGCGGAAGAAGGCGTTGGCGGGGCGGGCGTTGCGTTGCAGGTAGACGAACAGGGCCTTGCGCCAGCGCGCCATCTTCGAGCGTCCGGTCGACAGGATGGTCTCGCGCCCGAGGAAGTAGCTCGCGCTCGAGGCCTCGACCTTGAGGCCGTGCTCGCCACAGCGGCCGAGGATCTTGGGTACGTTCGGCGTCTCCATGAAGCCGTAGTGCGCGATCACCTCCCAGAAACCCTCGCCCAGCTCGCGCACCGCGACGCGCTCCTTGAGGCGGACCTCCGGGACCCCTTCGGTGATGATGGTCAGCAGCACCACCTGGCGGTGCAGGACTTTGTTGTGTTTGTAATGGTGCAGCAGGACGCCCGGCGCCACTCCCAGCGAGGAGGTCAGGAAGACCGCGGTGCCGTCGACGCGATGGGGCTTCTTGCGCTCGAGCTCGACCACGAACTTCTCGATCGGAATCTGCCCGGTACGCAGTTGCTCCTGGATCGCCTTGCGCCCCTGGCGCCAGGTGGTCATGACGATCAGGATGACGCCGCCGACCACCGCCGGAATCCAGCCGCCATGGGTGAACTTGACCAGGTTGGCGCCGAGGAACGGCAGCTCGATGGTGAGGAAGAAGGCGACGATCGCCACCGCAGCGGTCGCCGGCCAGTTCCAACGCCGCCGGAACACCTGGTACATCAGCAGCGACGTGCAGCACATCGTGCCGATCACCGCGATGCCGTAGGCGGCGGCGAGCGCGCTCGAGCTGCGGAAGGCGACCACCAGGGCCAGGCAGGCGACCAGCAGGAAGTGGTTGATCTCCGGCACGTAGATCTGGCCGCGCGCCTCGCCGGAGGTGTGGACGATGGTCAGGCGCGGCAGGTAGCCGAGCTGCACCGCCTGCTGCGCCAGCGAGAACGCGCCCGAGATCATCGCCTGCGACGCGATGATCGCGGCCAGGGTCGCGATCACCACCAGCGGCAGCAGGAAGAAGGCCGGCGCGGTCTCGAAGAAGGGGTTGGTGACCGCCCCCCGCTCGAGCAGCAGCGCCCCCTGCCCGAAGTAGCTCGCGAGCAGCGCCGGAAAGGCGACGGCGAACCAGGCGAAGCGGATCGGGCGGCGACCGAAGTGGCCGAGATCGGCATAGAGCGCCTCGCCGCCGGTGATGCACAACACCACCGAGCCGAGGATCAAGAATCCGTGGGCGCCGTTGTCGAGGAAGAAGCGGACGGCGTGGGCCGGGTTGACCGCCGCCAGCACCTGCGGTGCCGAGGCCACCGAGCGGATCCCCAGCACCGCGATGGTCGCGAACCAGATCAGAGTCACCGGGCCGAAGATCGTCGCGACGCCGGCGGTCCCCCGCCGCTGGAACATGAAGAGCACGAGCAGGATCGCGACCGCGAGCGGCACCACCACTGGCCGGAAGACCGGAGTCGCCACTTCGAGCCCCTCGAGCGCGCCCAGCACCGAGATGGCCGGGGTGATCATGCCGTCGGACAGCAGCAGTGCCGCGCCGACGAGACCGAGCAGGATCAACGTCACGTGTCGCCGCCGCCCCTTCTCGCCCGGCTTGGGGTGGCTGCGGTGCTCGGAGACCAGGGCGAGCAGCGCCAGGATGCCGCCCTCACCGTGGTGATCGGCGCGCAGCACGAAGCCGATGTACTTGACCACCACCACCAGCATCAGCGACCAGAAGACCAGCGACAGCACGCCGAGGACGTTGCCGAGCGATGGCGCGACGCCGTGGCTGGCGGCGAAGCACTCCTTGATGGCGTAGAGCGGCGAGGTACCGATGTCGCCGTAGACCACGCCCAGGGCACCGAGGGAGAGTCGGGCGAGGTCGCGCCCGTCGCGGATCACCGGGGCGTGGCTGTCGCCTTGAGGCGAGTGGACTCCGGAAACGGAGCCGGACGACGTCATGACGGGCGGGAACACTAGCATCCGCCCTCGGCCGCTCCCCGTCGGCTAGGATCTCCAGACCTTGGATCTCGATCCGATCCCGCTGATTCTGTTCGGTTTGACCTACCTGTTCCTGGCCGTGGGCCGGCTTCCCGGCCTGGCGCTCGACCGCACCGGGTTCGCGCTGCTGGGCGCGCTCGCCTTTCTGGCCACCGGCCGCATGACGCTCGACGAGGCGCGCGCCGCCATCGACCCTCCGACCCTGGTCGTCCTGTTCGGGATGATGCTGCTCTCCGCGCAGTACCAGCTCTCGGGGCTCTACGGCGCGATCGGCCGGCGACTGGCGCGCACGGCCGATCCGCGCCGGCTGCTCGCCGGCGTCCTCGTCGTCTCGGCGCTGCTCGCCGCGGTGCTGACCAACGACGTCGTCTGCTTCGCGCTGGCTCCCCTGCTGGCGACGACGCTGGTGCGAGCGGGAGTCGACCCGGTGCCGCACCTGCTGGCGCTGGCGATCGGCACCAACCTGGGCAGCGCGCTCACGCCGATCGGCAATCCGCAGAACATCCTGATCGCGCAATCGATGGGCCTCGCCTTCCTGCCCTTCGTCGCGGTCGCCCTCGTCCCGGTCGCGTTGTCGCTCGCCTTCGCCGCCTGGTTTCTCGGGCGGGGGCTGCCGCGCGCACGGCCAGCTGCCGGGATTGACGCGGCAGCGGTGGCACCGGAGATCCAGCTCGATCGACGCGAGGCGACCAAGGCGATCGCGCTCACCGTGGTCGCGATCGCCCTCTTCCTTTCGCCGGTACCCGCCTACCTGACCGCCTGCGCGGTCGCGGGCGTGGTGCTGACCAGCCGGCGGATGCACACGCGAACGATGCTCGGGCTGGTCGACTGGCAGATGCTGGCGCTCTTCGTGGCGCTGTTCACGGTCACCCGCGGGCTCGAGCTGTCGGGATGGACCGAGGCGGGTCGGCGCGCGCTCGAAGCGGCCGACCTGCCGCTCGCGGCGGGTTCGGTGCTGGTTCCGGTGGTCGCGCTCGCCGGCAACCTGGTCGGCAACGTCCCGGCGGTGATGCTGCTGCTGCCGTTCGTGCCGGCGGAGCCGGCCACCGGCTGGGCGCTGGCGCTGGCTTCCACCTTCGCCGGCAACGCGCTGATCGTCGGCTCGATCGCCAACCTCATCGTGGTCGAGCAGGCCGAGCGGCTGGGTATCCGCATCGGCTTCCGGCGCCACCTCGCGGTCGGCCTGCCGGTGACGCTGGTTTCGCTCGCGTTGGCGATCGCGACGCTGGCTCTGCTCCGAGCCGGTCCCGCCTCACTCCCCGATCGTGCCGGGGATGCCGAGGCGGTCGAGCAGGTTCTGGACGATGCGGGCGGTCAGCCCCCAGATCAGGTGGCGGCCGACGTGGTAGATGCGGATCGTCCGCCGGCGGCCGTTGACGCGGACCTCGCGGTCCTCGACCAGCTGCGGGTTGGCGAGCGCCGAGATCGGCACCGTGAAGACCTCGTCGATCTCGTCCGGATTGGCGCTCGCCTCGAACTGACGCGGGATCGCGCCGACGAACGGCACGATCCGGAAACCGGCCGGAGATCCGACCTCGTCGAGCTGGCCCAGGCGCAGCACCGTCGAGGGCACCAGGCCGATCTCCTCCTCGCTCTCGCGCAACGCGGCGGCCCACAGGTCCTCGCCGGTCTCGCGGCCGCCGCCAGGGAAGGCGACCTGGCCGCGGTGGTGCGGCAGCGTCTCGGTGCGGCGGGTGAGCACGGTCCAGAGCTCGCCGGAGTCGACGTAGAGCGGCACCAGCACCGCGGCCTGGCGCGAATCGGACGCCGGCATTCTCGTGGGCGGCGGCGAAGCGAGCCGTCCGCGGATCTCGTGGATCCAGCTCTGCCAGCCGGCCCCTTCGCTCATTCCGTCTCCATCGCCGGCCCCGCCGGACGCGCGATCGACAGGTCGACCGGCAGCGGCGCCGCGGGGGCGCGCGGCAGGATCAGCTCGACGGTGTAGAACGCCGCGCCGCGCGGGCTGCGCCAGGTCGGGTGGCGTCGCGACGGCGAATCGAGACCGACGTCGACCGCGACCTCGCCGCTCGGACGGAACAGCACCTCCCCGGCGGCGCCGCCGCGGACCTCGATCGTCGCCGGCGCGCCGTCGCCCAGCTCGAGGCGGAGCGAGCCGAGCTCGGTCGCGCTCTCGATCCAGAGCGGCGTCCGCGCCGCGGTCACCCGCAGGCGACCGTCCTTGCCCGAGAAAACCTCCGGCTCGAAGCCGCGCAGCACGACGCCGCTGCCACGGTCGAGCACCGCTTCGCCCGGCAGCGCGCGCTGTGTCGTCTCGAGCGGCAGCCACGCGCGCACGACCCGCGCCGGCCGCGCCCAGCGACGGTCGCCGACGCCGAGCGAGTCGAGCACCAGAGGTGCCACCAGAGCCAGCCCGAGGATCGCGGCGAGCGCGAGCAAGCCCCGCGAGGGGCCGGTGGCGGGAAGCAGGGCGAGCAGGGCGACGACCGGCAGGGCCCACGGGTTGCCCGGCGCCCCGGACTCGCCGGCGAGATCGAACGGCGAAGTCACGACCTGGGCCAGCAGCGCCGCCGCCGCCGCCCACGGAATCCACCTCCGCCCCTCGTCGCGCGCCGGCTCCGAGAAGGCGAGCAGCAAGGGAGCGAACAGCGGGACGATGCCGAGGTGGCGTCCCGCCAGCGCACCGAGGGCGCTCCATCCGAGCAGCCGCGGGTCGTACCAGAGCTCGAGCGGCGGCCAGGGCCAGCCCGCGACCAGCGCTGCCGCGGCGAACGACAGCGCGGCCCCGACCAGGAAGGCCGCGCCACGCAGCAGGCGCGTACCGCGCGGAGCCGCGACCACGAAGGGCGCCGCCAGC
Organism: Acidobacteriota bacterium; assembly: GCA_045862895.1. Classification (GTDB taxonomy): domain Bacteria; phylum Acidobacteriota; class Thermoanaerobaculia; order Multivoradales; family JAGPDF01; genus JACTMI01. The sequence goes on along the minus strand of BTUO01000002.1, from coordinate 401,599 downwards.
GGCAGCAGCGACGGCGCGGCGGCCGCGGCGAGTCCGAAGCCGAGACCCGCGACCGGCCAGCGCCAGGCGCCGGAGCGCTCGGCGAGATCCCCCTGGTAAACCTGCTCCGGCTCGGCCGTCGGCGCCGAACGTCGCCCCCAGATGCAGGCCGCGGCGAGCGCGATTCCGAGCAGCGCGAAAGCCTCCGGCACGAGATGGAGCGCGGCGAGCGGAGCCGCCGAAGCCGACACCACGACGGCGACCCACGCCGTCGCCGACGAGCTCCCGAGCTTCGGCCGGACGGCGCGCACGAGCAACAGCGCCGACGCCAACCAGAGCAGCCACTGCGAGGCGAAGACCCCGGGCCAGCCGGCGACGGTACGCACCGTCGCCGCCGCGCGGACCCAGGGTCGGGTCGCGGGCGGCACCGGCAGCTTGCCGTCCCTGCCGGCGGCGGCGCCGCGCGCCTCCGTGCCGAAGCGCTCGCGGAAGGCCGCGGCGTCGTCGGCCGGCTCGAGGTCGCCGTCGGTCGCCAGGCTCTCGACCGCGAGCCAGAGCACCGTGGCACGCCCCGGCGCCGGCGTCCGGCCGGGCGCGACCGCGACCGCGGCCAGGCCGACTGCGATGGCGATCGCCACCAGCGCGAGCTTCGCTCCGATTCCGGGTCTCATCGCACGGCTCCGTTCACGCGTCGGCCTCCGGGCCCGAGTAGCCGATCTCGAACGCCCAGTTCCCGAACGGCCGGTTGCCGTCCTCGAGCGCGATCGTCGGCTTGACCAGCAGCCAGCAGGAGCGGCGCGGTCGTCGCAGCTCGACCTCGAAGTGGCGCGACTCGCCCGGATCGAGCGGAGCCGGCAGGCCCAGCCAGGGGCGGCCGAGCAGCAGGTCGCGCCGCCCCTCCCAGAGCTGGAGCTCGAACATGACGCCGCCGGGCGCGACGTGGCTCGGTTGCCAACGCTGTCGGCTGGTGTTCACCACCGTGATGCCGAGCCGCCGGCGCTCGCCCGGCGCCCACCCCTCGAGCCCGGAGACCCGGATCTCTCCGCTCCCCTTCGGATAGAGCGAGCAGGAGGTCGGCGGCGGCGCGGGCGTGCGGTCCCCCGGCGGCACGCGCCGCGCCAGCTCCTCGACCGCCGCGACCATCGCGGCGGCGGCGAGCCCCGGCGCGTGGCGCTCGGCGACGTGCCGGCGCGCGGCGTCGCCCATCGACCGCAGGTGGTCGCGCTCGGCGTGCAGCCGCGAGGCGAGCAGCGCCGCCAGCAGTTCGTGCTCGTCGTCGCCGAGCGGCACGCGGATGGCGATCTCGTCGGGCAGCTCGCCGAACTCGGCGTAGTCCGAAACGATCACCGGTCGGCCCGCGGCGAGGATGCGCAGCAGCGACGCCGAGGTCTCGCCGGCGGTGGGATAGCGCAGGTTGAGGCAGAGGTCGGTGGCGGCGATCGCCGCCTGCATCTCGTCGAAGGGCAGGAAGCCGGTGACGTGGACCCGCTCGCCGACGCCCAGCCGGGCCGCGAGCTTCTCGTAGTTGGCCCAGGGCGACAGCTCGCCGGCGATCAGCAGCCGCACATCCTCAAGACCCGAATGGGCCAGGGCGCGGATCGCCACGTCGGTGCGCTTGATCGGCGTCTGGAAGCCGAACGAACCGAGCAGCGGAACGTCGTCGGGGATGCCGCGCTCGCGTCGGAACGCGCGTCCGCGCTCGGCGGAGGCCGCGGCCGGCAGCGGGATGCCCATCGGCACCACGCGCACGGCGAGCTCCGGGTCCTCCTCGTCGAGCACGCCGGCCGCCCAGCGACCATGGACCACGACGCCGCGCTGGCGGCGCAGCAGGGTCCGGTTGGCGGGCAGGAAGAACTGCGCGGCGCGGCCGAAGGCGCCCCAGCGCACCGGCCGGGCGGCGGCGTCGCCGATCCAGCCGTGGTCGCGCTCGAGCTCGTCTCGGTACGGCTCGAAGCGCCCCTTCCCCACCGTTCGGTCGAGCAGGAAGTGGTGGAGCACGAGGTCGTGCAGCACGATCACCCCCGGCCGCTCGTGGCCGAGCTGCCAGATCGCCTCGTGATACCGGTTGTTGCCCATGTGGTACAGCGGGACGCGCCCGTCATCGCCGGCCCGCTCGGCGGGCTCGGGGGCCCAGCGTCGAAGGAGCTCGGGGTCGACCTCCTGCCCCGGAAGGGCGAGCACCCGGACGTCGGCGAGCTCCGCCAGGTGCGGGAGCAGGTCGACCGAGTAGTCGGAGATGCCCGATCGGACGGGCGGCAGGGGCGAGAGGTAGTCGAGCCGGAGCGTCACGGGACCGCGATTCTACGCGTCGCGGTGCGGTCGCTCCGGCGACCCTTGCGCCGGCTCAGGCCTGCTCGACGGCCGGCGTTTCGTCGGCCTCGGCGGCGTCGTCGTCGCCGTCCTCGGCGAGGATCGCGAGCGCTGGGTTCTCGGCGAGGATGTCGTCGGGGAGCGGCTCGCCCCGCTCCAGAGCTTCCTTGCGCGCCTGGCGGCGCTGCGCCTTCTCTTCGCGCTTCTGCTTCTTGGCCAGCTCGCGCTGGCGCTTCTGGAATCCGAAGTTCTGTCGGGCCATCCGCACCCCCTCGACTAGGTCACGATCGATCGGGAGCGGGCGGCTTGGTGCACGGGTGGGTTCGCGTCGCGCCTCTTCGATCCGTCGAAAGCGGGGACGTTATCACGCCGCCCCGGCCGGGGCGAATCGGCGCGGCGGATCCGGCCGCCCGGATCGCGCTGCGCACGCGGCGCCGGATAGGCTGCGCGGCGATGGCTGGCGATTCGCAACGACCCCGGGTGGTGATCGTCGGCGGCGGCTTCGGCGGGCTGGCGGCGGCCAAGGCGCTGGCGCGCTCGCCGGTCGACGTCGTCCTGGTCGACCGCACCAACCACCATCTGTTCCAGCCGCTGCTCTACCAGGTGGCGACCGCCGGGCTGGCGCCGGGCGACATCGCCTCGCCGATCCGCCAGGTGCTCCGCGACCAGAAGAACGCCACCGTGCTGCTCGCGGAGGCCTCCGGCGTCGACCCCCGAGCCCGGCAGGTCCGGGTGAGGGTGCCGGAGCGCGGCGAGGTGGCGCTCGACTACGACTTCCTGGTGCTCGCCACCGGCGTCGCGCAGAGCTACTTCGGCCACGACGAGTTCGCGGCCCACGCGCCCGGCCTGAAGACCCTCGAGGACGCGACCTCGGTGCGCGCCCGCGTGCTCGGCGCCTTCGAGCGCGCCGAGGCGCAGGAGAACCCCGCCGGCCGCCGCGACCTGCTCACCGTCGTGCTGGTCGGCGCCGGACCGACCGGCGTCGAGATGGCCGGGGCGATCGCCGAGCTGGCGCGGGCCACCCTCGCCGAGGACTTCCGGCGCGTCGATCCGGCGAGCGCCCGGGTCGTGCTGATCGAAGCCGGACCGAGGATCCTCCCCACCTTCCACGAATCGCTCGCGGCCAAGGCGCACTCCCGGCTCGAGCGGATGGGGGTCGAGATCCGCACCGGCCGGCCGGTCGATGTCGTCGACGAGCGCGGCGTCGAGGTCGGGGGTGAACGGATCGGGGCGGGGGTGGTGCTGTGGACGGCCGGCGTGACGCCGTCGCCCGCGGCGAAGTGGCTGGGCGCGGAGACCGACCGCGCCGGCCGCGTGCTCGTCGGCCCGGACCTGTCGGTCCCGGACCGCCCGGAGGTCTTCGTGGTCGGCGACGTCGCCCATCGCGATCAGGACGGTCGGCCGCTGCCCGGGGTCGCGCAGGTCGCGATCCAGGGCGGGCGCCACGTCGGCCGCGTGATCGCCGCGCGCGTCGCCGGCCGCCGCGAGCCCGGGCCGTTCCGCTACCGCGACAAGGGGAACCTGGCGGTGGTCGGCCGCAACTTCGCGGTGCTCGAGCGCGGCCGCATCCGCCTGGCCGGCTTCGCCGCCTGGCTGGCCTGGGCGTTCGTGCACATCACCTACCTCGCCGAGTTCAACAACAAGCTGTTGGTCTTCACCCAGTGGGTCTGGTCGTACTTCACCTGGCAGCGCGGCTCGCGCCTGATCCTGGGGCGCCACTGAGCGCGGCGCCGCCGACTCCGCCGCCGACGATCCCGAGCTCCCCGCTCGGCGCGAGCGACAGCAGCACCACCCGCCCCACGGCGAAATCGACCTCGGCATCGAAGCGCGGCGCCGGGAGCTTCGCGGCGGCCTCGGCCGGGGGATCGATCGGAACGAACTCGAGCGCCACGCGGTGGCGCCCGGCCGCGACCGGCAGCTCGGCGTCGACCGTGAGCGGCCGGGTCCGCCGCACGCCGCGGTGCTCGATGCGGCGGTCGAGTCGCCTCGCCCCGTCGATCGCGACGGTCAGCCGGTAGTCGACCGCGGTCTCGGTGCAGATCCGCACCTGGCGCATGTGCGCCGGCAGCGCCGCGAGCTCGGCCTCGGTGCGGTCGCGGCAGACCTCGACGCGCGCCGCCGCCGTGCGCAGTGCCAGCCGCAACGCCGAGCCGGGCGCCGGCTCCCCCACCGGCAGGTGAGCGATCGCCGCGATCGCGGTCATCAGCGCGAGCGGCACGGCGACGCGCAGCGCGCGGACCCCCCAGCGGGCGAGCTCAGGCACCGATCGCCTCTCGCGCGGTCGTCTCGCACTCGATCCCGGGTTCGGGACCCTCCTCCGGCGCCACCCCCAACTCGCGCACTCGCGCCACCATCGCGGCGATCGCCGCGCGCGCCCGGTCGCTCTCGTGCGCGGAACAGGCGACCAGCGCGACCCGCCGCCGGTCGACCCGCGGCTTGAGCTCGGCCTCTCTCCCTTCGAACAGACGCGCGGCGAGCCACTTGGGCCCTTCGCGGAAGCGGCAGTCGCGCGGCGGGCAGGACAGCAGCAGCACCCCGCCGACCCCGTCGCGCAGCAGCCGTTCGATGCGCGCGCTGTGGACCGAGCCGGCGCAGGCGACCGACTCGACGACCGCGCCTTCGACCGCCAGCCGCTCCGGCCGCGACGCCGGACCGTTGCCGCAGGCCAGCACCACCACCTCGCGGCCCGATGGCGCGATCGCGGCGACCCACTCGCGCGCGGCGGCGAGCTGGTCGCGGCCGGTGCGACCGTATGGTCCCACTCCCATCGGCGCGCACGAAGCGGCGCACAGGCCGCAGCCGACGCAGCGATCGGGATCGACGTGGGCCACCAGCTCGGAGCGCGGCGGCCCGGAGCTCCGCGGCACCATCGAGATCGCCTCGTAGGGGCAGTCCTGGTAGCAGTCGGTGCAGCCGGTGCAGGACTCCTCGTCGACCCACGAGACGTTGATCGCGCGCCGCGGCCGCCACCAGCGCGCGACCGCCACCAGCGCCGCGAAGGCGGCGACCCAGAGCGACAGGTGCGCCCACGACGACAGCCGGAACGCCGCCGGCAGCCAGAAGGCGAAGAGCAGGTCGAGCGGGATCTCGCCCGGCAGCGCCAGCAGGTCGGCCGGCGGCGGCACCGCCACCGGCCAGATCGCCGCGAACAGCGCCACCAGCGCCAGCATCCAGCGCGCGATCGGCTTCGGCGGCAGCAGCACCGGACGCGCCACCCGCGAAACGTGGAGCCACAGCCCGGCGGCGAGCCCGAGCGGCGCCGCGACGTGGAGGAAGAGGTTCATGAAGAAGAACGACGACGGCACCGGCTCCTCGCCGTTGAAGGCGCGCGCCATCGGCGTCGACAGAATCGGCAGCAGGTCGAGCAGCCGCGCTCCCTCCGAAGCGATGCGCTGCCCCTGGACGTCCCAGACCAGCACCAGCCCGGTCCAGCCGCAGACCAGCACGACGCCCGCCAGCACCACCCCGGAGATCCACGCCAGCGCGCGCGGACCCCAGGTGTGGCCGGCGGCGAGCTTGCGCAGGAGGTGGACGACGATGGCGACCATCGCGAGGTCCGCCGAGTAGCGGTGGAGGGAGCGCACCCACGAACCGAGGAAGATCGACTCCTGAATGCGCACCACCGAGCCGTGCGGGTCGCCGAGCCGGTAGAAGAGGAAGAGGTAGACGCCGGTTCCGAGCGTCACCAGGAAGAACAGGATCGCGAGGTTGCCGCTCTGGTGGAGCGGATTGAAACGCGATCCGTACAGTCGGTCGAACAGGCGATCGGCCGGCGCCAGCAGCGACGCCAGCGCGCGAGCCGCGCGCGGCGGCCCGGCCGGAGCGGCCCCCGGGGGGGGCAGGGGCCGCCCGGTCGGAAGGCTCAAGCGGCTCCCTGCTCGAGCCGCAGGGCCGCCTCGACCAGCCAGCGCGCCGGCGGGCCGAGGAAGCGGTAGGCGATCCGGCCTTCGCCGTCGAGCACGAAGATCATGCCGGCGTGGCCGATGTCGCCGGTCGACTCGTCGCGGCTGAAGCCGACGTCCCACTGCTCGACCGACGCCATCACTTCCGGCACTTCGCCGGACAGCGCGCGCACGCCGGGCAGCTCGGCCAGCCCCCACTTCGAGAGCAGGCCGGGCAGCGACGCGGGCGTGTCGCGCCAGGGATCGAGCGTGACCACCACCACCGGCGGCGGCGTCCCCGGATAGGCGAGACTCGCCCGCTTCAGCGTCGATGTCAGGTTCGGACAGACCACCGGGCAGTGGCCGAAGACGAAGGTCAGCAGCACCGGCCGGCCGCGCAGCTGGGCGAGGTCGAAGGGCGCGCCGTTCTGGTCGACGGTCGGCAGCGGCGGCGCCGCGCGGTCGTAGCGCGGATAGGTCTCGGGGAGCGGCTCGGCCTCGCCGGAGAGCACCGCGCTGCCGCCGTTGGCCTCGACCAGCCGCGCCCCGACCGTGGCGGCACCGCCGAGCGCGAGCGCCGCCGCCGGCACCAGCAGGCACCAGCCGAGCGGTGAGCGCGACAGGCGTGCCAGACCCGCGGAGAGGTCGCGCCGCCAGAAGATCAGCAGGAACGCCAGCATCGAGCCCGGCCCCAGCACCAGGAGCGCCCAGCCCCACGGCTCCGGCAGGCCGTTGGGCAGCGTGCCGAAGCAGATCTCGCGGGTGCGGGCGAGCCAGGTCGGCGGCTCCGGCAGCCGGGCGAAGGCGAGCGCCCACCAGGCCGCGGTGACCAGGAGCCAGGAGAAGAGGCCGGCGAGGGCGACGACGCTGCCGTCCGTGGATCGCGCCGCGCCGGGGCGCCCGAGGGTCGTGGTCGCGCTCATCGCCTCACCCCATCTTCCAGATCATCGACAGCACCTTCCAGTTGGTGAAGTAGTAGAGGACGAAGACCGCCAGGAAGACGAAGACCAGGATCATCGTCCCCGGCGTGCCGGCCTCGTGCGCCACCGCCGACGCCTCGGAGGCGTGCTGCTGCGGCGGCAGCCGCAGCAGCCCCTGCGGGATGCCGGTGGTGGTCGGCGTCAGCTTCGCGAGGTCGATCCGTTCGCCGAAGAAAACCGAGCCGACCGCCACCGCGATGAACATCAGCACCGCGATGCCGGCGAGCGTGCCGCCGATGCCGACGCCGGCCATCAACAGGTCGACCACCGGCGGAAACTCGAGCGAGAACGGCGCCTCGGGGAAGGTGATGTCGGCGTGCCGGCGCGGCACCCCGAAGCTGCCGGCGAAGGTCATGCTCATCGACAGCAGGGCGATGCCGATGGCGAACAGGTACGGCTGCCAGCGCGCCATCCCCCAGAAGCGGACCTTGCGGCCGAACACCAGCGGGATGAGGTAGTAGGTCAGCGCCATGAAGGCGAGCGCCGTGCCCCCGACCACCGTGACGTGGAAGTGGCCCGGCACGCGCAGGGTGTTGTGGACGATGATGTTGATCTGCTCGGTGCCCTGGGTGACGCCGGTGATGCCGCCCATGAAGCCGAAGATCACCAGCGACAGCCAGAACCCCGAGAAGCCGGGGTCCGACCAGGGCGCGCGGCGCAGCCACTCGAATCGGCCTTTGACGTAACCGCGCAGGCGCATCCCCATCTCGACCCCCGCCGGCACCGTGAAGCCGTGGATCATCGAGGCGAGCACGGCGAGATACATGGCGTAGCTGGTGTTCCAGACCTTCCACGCCGGTCCCATCCCGGGGTCGACCAGCAGGTGGTGGGCCGAGGCCATCGAGATGAACAGCACGTAGAGGGTGAAGGCCCAGCGGCTGACTTTCTGGTTGACCACCACGGCGCCGACGGTGAGCGCGCCGAGCAGGTACCAGACCGCCACCATCGCCGCGACGTTGATCTGCTGCGACGAGTGGCCGAGCGCCCAGAACATCATGCGGTAGACCTGCGGGTCGACATTGCCGATGTCCATCGACCAGAGCAGCGTCGGGATGTAGATCGCGGCGCCGTGCACCAGCGTGATCACCGCGATGATCGCCGCGGTGAGCGCGCCGTAGGTGACCAGCGGCATCGAGCCCTCGTAGGTCTTCTCGCGCTTGGCGACCACCAGCGCCGCGAAGAACAGCGACGTCGCGATCAGCGCGCCGACCGCGAACAGGATGATCCCCAGGTAGTAGAGCGGGTGCGCGCGCAGCGGCACGTAGGAGGAGAACAGGACGTCGGCCCGCCCCCAGAACACCGTGAAGTTGACCAGCAGCGCGCCGGAGAGCATCAGCCAGAAGCCGGCCCAGCCGGTCTTCGGCGCCGGCTGGCGCGCGCCCAGCAGGATCGGTCCGGCGAAGTAGAGGATCGCCATCTCGAAGAAGATGATGAAGAAGATCAGCATGTTGAGGCCGTGGGCGGTCAGGATCCGGTAGTACCAGGTCGGAGCGAGCAGGTGCACCGCCTGCCAGCGGGTGAGCGCGAGCAGCAGCGCCGCGACCACGCCGACCAGGAAAAAGACGATCGCGGCGACCGCGTTCCAGCGCACCAGCCGCTCGGAATCGCGGTTGACGGTCAGGCCGGTCACCGGGCAGACGCGCGAGAGCAGCCGCCAGATCGGACCGCCGGCGATGCCGGCGGCGACGGTGGGATCGGGGGTCATCGACGGGCCTCCTCGGTAAACGGGCGGGCTTCGCGACTCGCGGCGCGCTCGGCGGCGGGCACCACGACGATGCGGCCGAGCATGTTGTGGTGACCGATGCCGCAGAACTCGTTGCAGACGATCCGGTACTCGCCGGCCTGGTTGGGCGTGATGCGCAGGCCGTAGTCGTAACCGGGGATCACCTGGATGTTGATGTTGGCCGGATAGAGGCCGAAGCCGTGGTTGACGTCGAGCGCCGAGAGGTGGAAGGTGTAGGTCTTCCCCTCCTCGAGCTGGAGCGCCGGGTACCAGCGCCACATCTGGCCGAGCAGGTAGACGTCGGCGCCGGGGGGCGGCGCGACCAGCGGGATGCCGTTGTCCTCGCCGATCTGGTACTCCTCGACGAAGCGCAGCACCCGCTCGCCGAACGCCTCCGGCTCGACCTTGCTGCGGATCCCGGTGGGGTTCTGGCCGCCCTTGAAGTGCCAGAGCGGCATCATCGCGAACAGCACCATGCACCACCCGAAGGCGATGCCGACCCAGAGGCGCTCCTGGCGATTGGCCGGTCGCCACCAGACGCCGCGCGCCGGCACCAGGCCGGAGATCAGCTCCGAACCGTCGCCCTTCACGGCAGGTCTCCCGGCGGCAGGCTCAGGATCTCCCACAGCCCCCAGCCGGTATAGAAGAGGAGCATCACGAGCATTCCGGCCGCGAGCAGCAGGAACGGTCGGTCGAAGAGGCGCTGGCCGAGCGGCGGCTCTTCGGGCGGGCGGTGCGCGGTGTCGGGCATGGTCACCTCCGGGGCGATCGAAGTCACGCCCGGACGATGCCCGGTCCGTTGCCGCCGTTCCTTGCGCCGCCGCAAAGGGCGGCGCCCGACGGCCGGGGTTCAGTGCGCGTGCGCGGCGGGCGCGTGGCCCGGGGCGAACGCCGGGAAGCGCTCCCAAGCGTGCCGGGCGTGGCAGCCCACGCACGAGTCCTGGAGCTTGTAGACGTAGAAGGTCACCAACTCCGGACGCTGCTCGCGGGCGGCCGCCTCGAGACCCTCGGCGAGGCCGTGAAACTCGGCGTCGAGCTCGAGGAAGCCGGCGGGCAGCCGCGTCGCGAGCTCCTCGCGCTGCGCCGGCGTCAGCTCGCGCGAGAGGATGAAGCCGGCGCGGATCCGCTCCGCGACGTGGGCGATCGCCCCCCAGTCGCCGGCGACCATCGCCGGCACCAGCTCGAGCATCGCGCCCTGGAGCGCTGCCATCTCCTGGCGCAACAGCGCGCGGACTTCGGGCGACAGCGCGGCCACGCCGGTCGCCCCGCTCGCGGCAGCGGGCGCCGGCGCGGCGGCGTGCTCGTGGACCTGCGCGACCGCCACCACCGCGACCAGCGCCGGCACGGCGAACATCCAACGCTTCGACATCTCGAACCTCCTCACGACCATGAATCCGGAGAGCGCTCCGGAGGGCGAGGATTCTGGAGGCGATCGCGCCGCGCAGCTTGCGCCGCCGCAAACAGAGCGCCCGCGCGCTTTCGACATGACCGGATCAGTCGAGCGCGGTGACGATCGTCGACCAGCCGACCGGGGCGGCGTTCTCGAAATCGTCCGCGAACAGCGGCAGGCTCAGCCCGCCGGCGCCGGACAGGGCGTGGACCACCGGCAGCGGGCTGCCCGAGAGGTTCTGGCTGCCGGCGACGACCTCCGGAAACCCGTCGCCGTCGAGGTCGCCCAGACCGTGAACGCTGTAGAGCCGGCGCCCGATCGGGTGCGCCCAGAACGGCCAGCCGTTGACGCCCGACAGCGCATAGACGTAGCCGTCGAAAGAGCCGGCGACGACGTCGTCGAAGCCGTCGCCGTTCAGGTCGCCGACGCGGCGCGCGCTCCAGACGTCGCCGCCGTTGGTGGTCCCGACCGTGCGCTTCCAGACCCGCGCGCCGGTGGCGCCGTCGAGCACCTGCACCGCGTTCTCCCACGACGAGACGATCACCTCGTCGAAGCCGTCGCCGGTGACGTCGGAGATCGTGTCGACGGCCATGCCGTACTCGGCGACGTCGGTGCTCGACCAGACCACCGCGCCGGTGGCGCCGTTCAGGCAACGCACCGCGCTGCCGTCGGTGGTCCAGACCACCGCGAGCGCCTCGCGGCGACCGTCGCCGGTGACGTCCTCGATCGTGCCGACGGCGTAGGCCGAACGGTCGCCGGTCGAGTACGTCCAGAGCGTCGCGCCGGCGGCGGTCGGCGGCGTGCCGTCGAGCGCCACGACGGCGTGGCCGTTGTCACCGACCGCGACCACCACGTCGTCGTCGCCGTCGCCATCGGCGTCGCCGAGATTGCGCACCGAGACGACGCCGTCGGACGCCTGCCAGCGCCAGAGCAGCGACGCCGGGCCGGCACTGTCGCCGTCGACGACGTACACCGAATCCGCGAACGAGCCCGCTCCGAACGCGACCTCGGGGAAACCGTCACCGGTCGAATCGGAGAGCTCGGCGAGCGAGTAGACCCAGCCGGACTCCGGAGGATTCAGGTAGGTGTCGTAGCGCCACCGTTCCGCCCCCGCCAGCGCGTCGAGCTGGAAGGCCGTGCGTCCTCCCCAGGCGGTGCCGACCAGCAGATTCGCGGCGCCGTTGGCATCGGGGTCGCTGCCGGTCACCAGGCACTGGTCGCCGTAGGGCGAGCCGCCGGAGACGCCGCCGTTCGTCTGGACGCTCCACACGACGTCGGCGGTGCCGCTGCTCGCGCCGTCGAGCAGGAAGACGTTGGGCACGCCCGACTGATCGATGCCCGCGAGGACCTCGTCGCGCAGGTCGCCGTCGACGTCCGGCACGGCACGCACCGCGACCGCGTGATCCGCGGCGGCGTGGGTGAACAGCTCGAGCCCGGGCGGAACCGCCTGCAGCGCCGCCGGACGCGAGCTTCCCGCGGTCGGGGCCAAGGCGCGCGCGGCGAGCGCCACGGCCATCTCGGATCCCTCCACCTGCGCCGCGCCGGCGGCCAGCATCAGCACTGTCGCGATGCGCCTCATCGTGCCTCCTTGCCCTCGGCGGAACCGCCCCAGTATCGAGGAGAATCCACCCGCGTGCAACGCCGCGGTCCGCCGCGCCCTGCTGCGGCGCTCACCCCGTCCGGGACAAGGCGGCGAGCTCCGTCGTGACCCGCGCGGCATCGACGCCGAGCCAGTCGCAGGCGGTCCGCAACGAGGTGAAGACGACGACTCGAATCCCGACCCGCTCCATGGCGAGCTCGAGCGATCGGGACTTGAGGAAGACTTCGGGCGCCTCGGCCACCAGCGCGAAGCGCGAGAAGCGCGGCGCGCCGCCGGAGCGCTCGTGAGCGAGCGCCAGGCCCTCGAGGTCGTACGGCCCCTCGCCGGGAAAACGCGCGTGACGCAGGTCCGCCAGGCCGACGGCTCCCGGCGCGATGCGCGCGTCGGCGACCTGGCTCTCCTCGTGCGCGACGATCTCCTCGGCGTCGACGTCGCCCGACCAGCGCTCGAGGACCCAGCGGCCGTCCTCGAGGACGGCGTAGCGGCAGGACAAGCGGATGCCCCCCTTCCAGGTTCCGGTGCGGCGGCGAATCTAAGCGAAGCGCCGGGCGCACGCCAGTCGCGCGGCGCGAAGCGACTTCAGCCGCGCGGCGCCGCGGACTCCGCGCCGACCTCGTCTCCGTCGGGCTCGAGCAACGGAACGTACTGCTCGTCCTCCTGGGCGATGTGCAGGGCGACGATGGCGTGCAACCCGTAGAGGACCCGGCGCAGGTCGCGCCGATCGTCCGGCGCGATGGCGTCGGCCGCCAGGTCGTCGATCAGCCGCCCCAGGACCCGCACGCGGTGGGCGATCTCGAGATGGGCCCGCGCCAGCGCCGCGGTCGGGTCCTCGCCGCCGAGCCGGGCCGCGATCAGCGGGAAGAAATCCTCGCCCTCGCTCGCCTCGTGCGGCACCAGCCGGCGCTCGAGGAATTCGCGCACGGCCGCGAGCTCGGCGCGAATGCGCTCATCCGGCAGCTCGTCGATGCGGTCGGCCAGCGCGCGAAGGCGCTCGACCTCGGGACGCAGCTCGCGGTGCTCCGTGCGCACCCGCCGGCCGGCGCGCTCCTCGCGACCGTCGCGACGCCGGCGCGGGCGCGCGACCGCGCGCAGCGCCCACAGGATGACGGCGACGTCGATCGCCTCCTGGAGCACGGCCCCCGCCACCGGCGTGATCCGACCCGCCGCCGCGACGCCCATGGCCACCGTCGACAGGCCCATGCCCGCGATCACGCTCTCGAGCGCGATCCGCCGCGAGCGGCGGGCGATGCCGAGCGCCTCGCCGAGGCGATCGATCCGATCGACCGTCAGCACCACGTCGGCGGCCTCCGAGGCGACCGTCGCGCCGCGCGCGCCCATCGCGACGCCGACGTCGGCGGCGGCCAACGCCGGCGCGTCGTTGATGCCGTCGCCGACCATCACCGTCACGCCGTGCCCGCGCTCGGAGCGGACCGCCTCGACCTTCTCCTCCGGCGAACGCTCGGCGAGCACCTCGTCGACGCCGAGCGCGACGCCGACGGCCTCGCCCACCTCCTGGCGGTCGCCGGTCACCAGCACGATCCGCTCGATCCCGGCGCGGCGCAGGGCGCGCAGCGCGGCCGGGCTGTCCGTACGGATCGGGTCCTCGAGCAGCAGCGCCCCGACCGGTTGCCCGTCGATCGCGACGAAAACCCCCGAAGAGCTCTCGAGCGCGGTGCGCCGCCGCACGCGCCGCACCCACGGCCCCGCGACGACCCCGCTCGCGGCGAACGAGAGCTTGCCGAGGGCGACCGACCGCCCCTCGACGCGCCCGCGGATGCCGCGGCCGGGTTCCTCCTCCACCTCCTCGGGGAACGAGAGCTCGAGCCCGCGCTCGCGCGCGGCGCGCACCAGGGCGGCCGCCATCACGTGCTGCGAGACCTGGTCGAGCGATGCCGCCAGACGCAGCAACTCGTCCGGGTCGCCATCGCCCGCGATCTCGATCGCGACGAGGCGCGGCCGGCCGCGGGTGAGCGTGCCGGTCTTGTCGAGCAGCAGCACGCGGGCACGCGCCAGGATCTCGAGCGGCCCGCCCCCCTTGATGATCACGCCGCGCCGGGCGGCCGCCGAGACTCCGCCCAGGATCGCCACCGGCGCGGCCAGGATCAGCGGGCACGGGGTCGCCACGACCAGCACCGCGAGCGCGCGCACCGGATCGCCCGAGAACGCCCACGCTCCGGCGGCGACGGCGAGGGTGAGCGGCAGGAAGACCAGCGCGTAGCGGTCGGCGAGGCGGACGAACGGTGCCTTGGACGCCTCGGCCATCTCGACCAGCCGGACGATGCCGGCGTAGGTGCTGGCCTCGGCCGTCGCGGTCGCGCGCAGGTCGAAGGCCGACCCGGCGTTGGCCACTCCGCTCGCGACCGGATCCCCGGCCGCGCGCGAGACCGGCAAGGGCTCGCCGGTGAGCGCCGCCTCGTCGAGCACCGCCGCCGGCGAGTCGACGACACCGTCGACCGGGACGATCTCCCCCGCCTTGACGGTGAGCCGGTCGCCGACCACGACCTCCGAGACCGCGATCGTCTCGAGCTCGTCGTCGCGCCGACGGTGCGCCACGCGCGGCGCGCGATCGAGCAGCGCCGCGAGCTCGCGCCGCGCGCGGCCGCGCGCGTAGCTCTCGAGCGCCTCCCCGCCCGCCAGCATCAGTCCGACCAACGCGCCGGCGAGCGCGTGATTCAGCGCGACCGCAGCCGCCATCGCCACCAGCGCGATGACGTCGACGCCGACCTCGCCCAGCGCGAGCTGCCGGACGATGGCGGCGCCGAGCGGCAGCAGGAGCAGCAGGGTGGTCGCCACCCAGATCGCGTCCGCGGTTGCGGGCGCGGCGAGCAGCCAGGCGATGCCGCCCGCGCTCAGGCCGGCGAGCGCCAGCACGGTCCGCAGGCGCACGGCGAGCGGCCCGGCCACGAGCCGACCGAACCGCTCCCCGATCCCGCCGGGCCTCCCTTCGGTTCGCACCTCTCGCCCTCCTCCGCCAGCCTAAGGCCGGCGGCCCCGCGCCCGGCCGCGCCGGCGGGTGGTTTCCGTCCTGCCGCGACGGCGCCGGGGTGGGTAGGATCGGCCAGGTGCCCGCGCACGAGAACCTGATCGACGCCTTCGCCGCCGGCGTCTACCTCCTCTTCGGGATCGTCTACCTCGATCTCGCCCGGAGGCGCCACGGCCAGACCGGCCCGATCTGGCTCGCCGCGGCCTGCTTCGGGGCGCTCGCCGTCGACCTCACCGGCATCCTGATCCGCCTGCGCGTGCCCGAGCGGGATCCGGCGCTGGCGGCGTTCAACCTCGGCGCGGCGGCGTTGACCACCATCTTTCTGCGCGAGCTCGCGGGGGCGATGGTCGGGCGCCGGCCGCGGATCGCGACGCGCACGCTCGAGTGGATCGCGGTGCCGCTCGCCGCGGCGGCCGGCGGGTCGGGCGTGGCCGTCCTCGGGTTCGCCGCCTTCACGGCGATGCTCGCGCTGCTCGGCGGCGCGTTCGCCGTCACCACGCGGATGCCGAGTCAGGGCCCGCCCGAAGCCCGCCTGGTCGCGGTCGGCTTCGCGACGCTGATCGGCTGCCTGGTCGCCGACGTCCTGATGATGATGGGGGTGATCCCCCGCTTGTTCGGGCTGCCGGTGATCGGCTTCGTCGTCTTCTTCCTCACCGCGGCCGTCGCGGTCAACCGCCGCGCGGAGCGCGAGCGCATCGAGCTCGAGCAGCTCCGCGCCGAGCTCGAAGGTCGGGTCGAGGAGCGCACCCGCGATCTCAGCGAGGCCAACGCGCGCCTGGCCGAGGCGTCGCGCACGGACGCGCTGACCGGACTGCTCAATCGCCGCGGCTTCCTGGCTGCCTGGGAGGCCGAGGCGCCCCGCGGCCGACGCTCCGGGCGGCCGACGACACTGGTGCTCGCCGACCTCGACGGCTTCAAGTCGATCAACGACTCCGCCGGACACCTGGCCGGAGACGAGCTGCTCCGTCGCGTCGCCGCGGCGCTCGCCGGGGCGGTCCGCGCTCAGGACGCGGTCGCGCGCTGGGGCGGCGAGGAGTTCATCCTGATGCTGCCGGAGACGGATCTCGAAGGCGGCGTCGAGGTCGCCGACAAGCTGCGGCGTTCGATCGCGGCCGTCCGCCTCGACGCCGGGGGAGCCGAGCCGCTGGGCGTCACCGCCTCGTTCGGCATCGCCGAGCACCTCCCCGGCGAGCGCCTCGAGCGGACGGTGGCTCGCGCCGACGCCGCGCTCTACCGCGCCAAGCACGCCGGCCGCGACCGGGTCGAGGCCGCCGCGAGGACGCCGCCGGCGACGGCCGGTTAGGCTCCCCTTCCCTGTATTCTCCTGGGAGATGTCCGAAGTCACCGAGCTGCTGATCGCGGCCCGCGACGGCGAGCCGGGCAAGCTGGGCGCCGTGTTCGAGGTGCTCTACCCGGAGCTGCGCCGGCTCGCTTCCTGGCGCTCGGCGTCGGCGGGCGGCGCCGAGCTGACCACCACGGCCCTGGTCCACGAGACCTACCTGAAGCTGGTCCAGGCCCATCGACTCGATCTCAAGGACCGCCGTCACTTCTTCGCCTGCGCCGCGCGCGCCATGCGCCACATCCTGGTCGACCACGCGCGCGAGACTCGCGCCGCCAAGCGCGGCTCGGGAGTGGCCGCCGTGGCGCTGCCCGAAGACCTCGCCGACGGCAGCGCGCGGACCCCGGATTGGATCGATCTCGACCGCGCGCTCGACGAGCTCGACGGGGTCCTGCCCGAGCTGCGCGAGTTGGTCGAGCTGCGCTACTACGCGGGGCTCTCCCGCGAGGAGACCGCCGAGCTGCTCTCCTGCTCGGAGCGGACCGTCCAGCGCAACTGGCAGCGCGCCCGCGCCTTCCTGCACGCGCGGCTCGCCGACGGATCGGACTGAGAGCTCGACGCCCGGCTCAGGCCTCCCCGGCGCGGCGCATCGGGATCACGATCCAGAGAATCAGGTAGACGAAGATTCCCGGGAACGCCGCCGAGAGGATCGAGACCAGCACGTAGAGCACCCGCAGCAAGGTGGGGTCGCGGTCGAAATACTCGGCGACGCCGCCGATCACCCCGCCCAGCAGGCGATGATCGGGCGAGCGGCGCAGCGGTCGGTCGGACATGGGGCAAGGCCCTCCTCGGGGTTACTTACGTGCGGCCGCGTCCCCGGTTCGGGGTCGGTGGTCGTTGGTGCGGGCATCCCCGCGACCCACCCGCATCAACGACCACGAACGCCGGCAAGCGGACGCTCCGCAATCACACCAGGACCGCCTCCGCCTCCTTGCTCATCGTCTTCTCGGCGCTCTTGCGCTCGCCGAGCCGGACGTAACGCCGCTCGGTCGGACCGGTGTAGATCTGCCGGGGCCGCGAGATCCGCCCCTTCGGCTCCTCGCGCATCTCCTTCCACTGGGCGATCCAGCCGGGCATGCGGCCGAGCGCGAACATCACCGTGAACATGTCGGTCGGGATGCCCATCGCGCGGTAGAGGATGCCGCTGTAGAAGTCGACGTTCGGGTAGAGCTTGCGCTCGACGAAGAACGGATCGGAAAGCGCCACCCGCTCGAGCTCCTTGGCGATGCCGAGCAGCGGGTCGTCGACCCCCATCTCGGCGAGCACCTCGTCGGCGGCCTTCTTCAGGATCGTGGCACGCGGGTCGAAGTTCTTGTAGACGCGGTGGCCGAATCCCATCAGCTTGAAGCCGGAGTCCTTGTCCTTGGCCAGGTCGACGAACTTGCGGTAGTCGCCGCCCTCGTCGCGGATGCGCTGCAGCATCTCGATGACCTGCTGGTTGGCGCCGCCGTGGAGCGGCCCCCACAGCGCGCAGATCCCGGCCGAGATGCTGGCGAACAGGTCGGCCTGGCTCGAGCCCACCAGGCGCACCGTCGAGGTCGAGCAGTTCTGCTCGTGGTCGGCGTGCAGGATCAGCAGCAGGTTGAGCGCTCGATCGACCACCGCCGACGGCCGGTAGGGCGCCGACGGCACCGCGTACATCATGCGCAGGAAGTTCTGGGTGTAGCTCAGCTCGTTCGACGGATAGACGAACGCCTGCCCGATCGACTTCTTGTAGGAGAAGGCGGCGATCGTCGGGACCTTGGCGATCAGGCGCACGATGTTCAGATCGCGCTCCGCCTCGCTACGCATCGGGTAGTAAGCCGACAGCGACGCGACCATCGCCGACAGGATCGCCATCGGGTGCGCGGTGGCCGGGAATCCCTCGAAGAACTTCTTCATGTCCTCGTGGAGCAGCGTGTGGAGCGTCAGCTTCTCCTCGAACCGGGCGAGCTCGGTCACGGTCGGCAGCTCGCCGTAGATCAGCAGGTAGCAGACCTCGGTGAACGAGGCGTGCTCGGCGATTTGCTCGATCGGATAGCCCCGATAGCGCAGGATCCCGCGCTCGCCGTCGATGAAGGTGATCGCGCTCTTGCATGCGCCGGTGTCGGCGAGCCCCGGATCGTAGGTGATGGCGCCCGACTGCGCGCGCAGCGACGTGACGTCGATTCCGACTTCCTTTTCGGTCCCCTCGAGGACCGGCAGCTCGTATTCCCGCCCGCGCAGGACGAGCTTCGCGGTTTCCATGGTCGTCCTCCTTGTTTCGGGCGCCGGCCGGCAAGCGCACCCGTTCCCCCACTGTCCGCCCGCCGACAGGCGCGACCAACACCCCGGCGGGTGGGTCGTGATCGCGGGCCGGGAGCGTCGGTTCGTCCCGCCGCCGGCCCGGTCGGCGGCGAGGGAGAACTTCGATCCGTCGGACACGTATCCCGCAGCGTCCGTTCCCCTGTCGACTGTTAGCCTCGTCCGCAACCGCAACTCGGAGGGAGAGCTCCGCCATGCGTACCGCGCCGCTTCGCCTCGGCCTCGTCCTCGTCGTCAGTCTGCTCGCCAGCCTCCCCGCGCTCGCCGCCAAGCCGACGAAGGAGGACAAGAAGGAACCCGAGCCCCGTCTCTCCGCCGCCACCTTCCGCGGCCTCGAGCTGCGCGGCATCGGCCCGGCCTTCAAGTCCGGCCGCATCGCCGACGTCGCGATCCACCCGTCGGATCCGAACAGCTGGTACGTCGCGGTCGGCTCCGGCGGGGTCTGGAAGACGGTCAACGCCGGCACCACCTGGAAGCCGGTATTCGATTCGCAGGGCTCCTACTCGATCGGCTGCGTGACGGTCGATCCGTCGAACCCGAACGTCGTCTGGGTCGGCACCGGCGAGAACGTCGGCGGCCGCCACGTCGGCTTCGGCGACGGCGTCTATCGCAGCGCCGACGGCGGCACGACCTGGGAGAAGCGCGGCCTCGAGCGCTCCGAGCATCTTTCGAAGATCGTCGTCCATCCGACCGAGCCCGACACGCTCTGGGTCGCCGCGCAGGGGCCGCTCTGGTCGCCCGGCGGAGAGCGCGGGCTCTACCGGACGACCGACGGCGGCCGGACCTGGACGAAGGTGCTCGGCGGCGGCGACTGGACCGGGGTGACCGATGTCGTCATCGATCCGCGCGACCCCGATCGGCTCTGGGCCGCGACCTGGCAGCGCCAGCGCACGGTTGCGGCCTATCTCGGCGGCGGCCCGGAGTCCGGCCTCCACGCCTCGACCGACGGCGGCCGGACCTGGACCCAGCTCGCCGGCGGGCTGCCCACCGGCAACCTCGGCAAGATCGGCCTCGCCATCTCGCCGCAGCGCCCCGACGTGCTCTACGCCGCGATCGAGCTCGACCGCAGGAGCGGCGGGGTCTGGCGCTCGGAGGATCGCGGCGCGTCCTGGAAGAAGATGTCGGACGCGGTCGCCGGCGCCACCGGGCCGCACTACTACCAGGAGCTCTACGCCGACCCGCACCACTTCGACCGGATCTGGCTGGTCGACGTGCGCATGCAGATCTCCGACGACGGCGGCGCCACCTTCCGCCGGATGCCCGAGGAGTTCAAGCACTCGGACAACCACTCGCTCAACTTCCGCGCCGACGACCCCGACTACCTGCTGGTCGGCACCGACGGCGGCCTCTACGAGAGCTTCGACGGCGCCGCCACCTGGCGCTTCGTCGCCAACCTGCCGGTGACCCAGTTCTACAAGGTCGCGGTCGACGACGACGTCCCCTTCTACAACGTCTACGGCGGCACCCAGGACAACAGCACCCAGGGCGGTCCGGTGCGCACCGACAGCAGGAACGGCATCCGCAACGACGACTGGTGGATCACCGTCTTCGCCGACGGCCACCAGCCGGCGACGGAGCCGGGCAACCCCGACATCCTCTACTCCGAGTGGCAGGAGGGCAATCTCGTCCGCGTCGACCGCACCACCGGCGAGATCGTCTACGTCCAGCCGCAGAGCGAGCCGGGCGACGAGCCCGACCGCTTCAACTGGGACTCGCCGATCCTGGTCAGCCCGCACTCGCCGACGCGCCTCTACTACGCCTCGCAGCGGGTCTGGCGCAGCGACGATCGCGGCGACAGCTGGCGCGCGGTCTCCGGCGATCTGACCCAAGGGCGCGATCGCCTCCACCTCGAGATGATGGGACGGAAGTGGAGCTGGGAGGCGCCATGGGACCTCGGAGCGATGTCGGCCTACGGCACCGTCACTTCGCTCGCCGAGTCGCCCCGGGTCGAAGGCCTGCTCTACGCCGGCACCGACGACGGGCGCCTGCAGGTTTCCGAGGACGGTGGCGCCCGCTGGCGCGCGATCGAGGTCGGCTCGCTCCCCGGCGTGCCCGACGGCGCCTTCGTCAACGAAGTCAAGGCCGACCTCCACGACGCCGACACCGTCTACGTCGCGCTCGACCACCACAAGTCGGGAGACTTCCGTCCGTTTCTGCTCAAGAGCTCCGATCGCGGCCGCACCTGGCGCTCGATCGCCGGCGACCTGCCCGACCGCCATCTGGTCTGGCGCGTCGTCCAGGATCACGTGAAACCCGACCTGCTGTTCGCCGCCACCGAGTTCGGCGTCTTCTTTACCGTCGACGGGGGCGCACGCTGGGTCGAGCTCGACGGGGGCGTACCCACGATCTCCTTCCGCGACCTCGCCCTCCAGCGCCGCGAGAACGACCTGGTCGCGGCCAGCTTCGGCCGGGGCTTCTACGTGCTCGACGACTACTCGGCGTTGCGCGAGGTGACCGAGGAGAACCTCGCGAGCGGTGCGCTGCTCTTTCCCGTGCGCAAGGCGTGGTGGTACGTCGAGCGCCCGACGCTGGCCGGCGACGGCCCGGCCGACTACGGCCATGCCTACTACGTCGCCCCCAATCCGCCGTTCGGCGCGGTCTTCACCTACCACCTCGCCGAGTCTCGGACCTCTCGCGCCGAGCGCAGGAAGGAGTCCGAGAAGCCCAAGGTCGAGGCCGGCGAGGACACGCCGTTTCCTCCCTTCGAGGCACTCGAGGCCGAGAGGCGCGAACCGTCGCCCGCGGTCGTTCTGACCGTACGCGACAGCTCGGGCGAGATCGTCCGGCGGGTCTCCGGGCCGGCGACGAAGGGGTTCCACCGCGTTGCCTGGGACCTGCGCCGCCCGGCCGAGGACGCGATCTCGTCCCCGCCGGGCCCCACGACGACCTTCAACGGTGCCCTCGCCCCCCCGGGCCGCTATTCGGTGTCGCTCTCCGAACGGATCGACGGCACCGAGCGCACGCTCGCTGGCCCGGTCGAGTTCGAGGTCGTCCGTCTGCGCGAGGGGGCGCTCCCCGGCTCGCCGCCGGAGGCCGCCGCCGCCTTCCTCGCCGAGGTCGAGGACCTCAACGGCCGCGTCAGCGCGGCGCAGCAGGCGCTCGACCGCGCGATCGAGCGGGTCGAGCTGCTCGCCCATGTCGTCGCGCGCTCGACCGCCGCCGCCGAGCTCGAGACCGAACGGAACCGGATCCGCCAGGAGCTGTGGCGGCTGGACGAGGCGCTACGCGGCAACCGCTCGAAGGCCGAGGTCTCGGCGCCGTCCGCGCCGACGATCGCCGGGCGCCTCGGCGTCGCCCAGCTCGGCACCATGTTCTCGACCTACGGGCCGACGCCGACCCACCGCCGGGCGGTCGAGATCGCCAACCAGCAGTTGTCCGACTGGAAGAGCGACTTCGCCCGCGTGGTCGAGCGGGAGCTGCCGGAGCTGGAGCGCAGGCTCGACGCCGCCGGTGTGCCCTGGACGCCGGGCCGTCCGTTGCCGTGACGCCGAGGCCGACGCGACCGGCCGCCGACCTACCAGGCGGCGGTCGAGCCGCGTTCGAAGCCGTCGGCGAACAGATACGAGTTGACGAGTCGGGCGACCCAGACCCGCTGGTCGGTGCCGCCGGAAACCGGCGTCTCGACCGCGCCCTCGACCCAGATCCGGCCGTCCTCGGCGAGCGCCACGCCTCCCGCGCCGTCGGCCCCGTCGGTGACGAGGTCCCAGTCGAAGTCGACGCGGCCGTTGGTACCGAAGGAAGTGTCGATGGCGCCGTTGCGCGCGAGGCGCAGGAGGTGGCCGTACCGGTCCGGATCGCCGCCTTCGACCAGCAAAGGCGTCGGCCCATCCTGGCTCGACGCCGCGAGCAGGATCCGCCCGTCTCCCTGCATCGCGATCGCGGTCGCGAAGGTGGCGTAGCCGAAGGCCGCGGTCAAGGTCCGGCCGTCGCCGCTGAAGCTGGTGTCCGGCGTACCGTCGGCGCGCAGGACGGCGATCGCCGCGCGGTGGCTGAAGACTCCGGGCTGGGCGTCGAAGTCGGTAAACCCCGCGATCACGACCCGGCCGTCGGGAGCCACCGAGATCCGGGTGAGCTCGTCGTTGCTCTGCCCGGCGGGCGTGTAGTCGACGACGGCCTCGCCGCCGGAACCGAATCCGGGATCGGGGACGCCGGCCCGGTCGACCTTGAGCACGAAAGAGTCGTTGTCGCCGATGACCTGGACGAGGCCCGGGATCAGAAACCGGCCGTCGAGGGTCGCGACCAGTCCACGGGCGAAGCGTTCGGGCGCGATCATCGCCACGCCGTCGCCGCCGCCGAAGCCGGTGTCGAGCTGACCGTCGTCGAGCAGCCGGGCGAGCCAGGTGTCGCGAACGAAGGTGCCGTCGCCGGCCTTGGTGATCGCCACCAGGACGCGCCGGCGCTGGATCGGAAACGGTTCGTACCAGCGCGCCGCGGCGACGCCGGCGATCTCCATGGCGCCCTCCGAACCGAGGTCGAGGGCGTGGGTCGCGAAGCCGCCGTCGAAGGCGGGGTCGAGGTCGCAGGTCGGGTAGAGGACGCGCAGGACGCCGAGCACGGTGCCGGCGCCGAAGTCGACCGCGACCGTGATCAGCAGCCGCCCGTCGGGATCGAACGCGGCGCCGCGCGCCCCGACGTACTCCGCCCCGGGCGGCGTGAAGGTGCACAGCGTACCGACGCCGCCGACCGCGATCCGCCGCCAGTGGACCTCGCTCGCGCTGGTCGCTTCCGAGCGCGTGCCCCAGATCACGACGGCGTCGTCGGGCGCGCGCAGCATCGAGCTGCCGTAAGAGCCGGGGCTCGTGTAGAAGTGGATCCCGTCGCCGTCGAAGGCGGGGTCGAGGTCGCCGTCGGCCGCGCTCGCGGGGGCGGCGAGCAACAGCGCGATCGTGACCAGCAATCCAGCGAACCTGCGCATGTTGACCTCCGGAATTGTGTCTCTCCCGGAGATTCGCCGTCCGTCGTCCGATCGGGACAACGCGGGTCGGCGCCCGCGCGTGGGCGCGGCCGCTACCTCAACCCAGCGAACAGGTCGGACTCCACCGCCCGTCCGCCGTTGACCAGGCTCCAGACCCGGTAGAAGCTCTGGCGCCCCCACAACTCGCGGTGCTCGGCCTCGGAGAGCGTCGGGAAGCCGGCGTAGTTGACCACTTGCGACGCGTGGCACTGAACGGCCGCCCAGACCGTGCGCCAGTAGTCGCGCGCGTCGACGCGGGCATTGAGCAGCCAGTCGGGCCACGGCGTCGCCAGCCGCTCGACGCCGTCGACCTTGGCCGCCAGCCGGCCGCCGATCGCGCGCTCGTAGGCGTCGAAGGCGGTGCGGTCCCACGCCATCCAGTAGAGCTTGCTGACGCGGTGTGGCACAGGCGGCAGGTCGACTCCCGTCGGCGGCTCGAAGCCGGCGTCGGCCGCGGCCACCAGCGCCGAGCCGGTCAGCTGCGAGATCGCGATGTGGTCGGGGTGTCCGTAGCTCCCCTCGGAGGCGAAGGTCACGACCACCTGCGGCCGGATCCGCCGCACGTGCGCGGCGATCCGCGCGGTCGCCTCGATCGGATCGGCGCGGTCGAGGTCGCCGTCGAGGTAGCCGAGCAGCTCGAGGCCCGAGACGCCGAGCACCCGCGCCGCTTCGCGCAGCTCACGCTCGCGGATCGGGCCGGCGACGTCGGGGCCCGGGCGCTCGGAGCCGATCCGGCCCCGCTCGCCCCGCGTCGCGGTCACCAGGTGGGTCTCGATTCCCTCCGCCGCCGACCTGGCCAGCAGCCCTCCCGCGCCGAGCGACTCGTCGTCCGGGTGGGCCAGCACGCACAGCAGACGCAACGCCTCCGGCATCGATCCCTTCCTCCGGCTGCGGAGTATCGACGAGCCGCGCGGCGCTGTCGAGCGCGGCGGCAGTGGCCATTGCCCGGTCGCGGCTCCTCCGCTAGGGTCGCGGCTTCGACGAGGAGCGAGCGATGAGCCGAGTCCGGGTGCTGGTGGGAACCAAGAAGGGCGCCTTCGTCCTGACCTCCGACGGTCGGCGCGAAAAGTGGCAGGTCGACGGCCCGCACTTCGGCGGCTGGGAGATCTACCACCTCAAGGGCTCCCCCGCCGCGCCCGACCGGATCTGGGCGTCGCAGACGAGCGGCTGGTTCGGTCAGGTCGTGCAGCGCTCGGACGACGGCGGCAGGACCTGGGAGGCGGTCGGCAACGAGTTCAAGTACGACGGTATCCCCGGTACCCACCAGTGGTACGACGGCACCCAGCACCCCTGGGAGTTCAAGCGGGTCTGGCACTTCGAGCCGTCGGCGAGCGACCCCGACACCGTGCTCGCCGGCGTCGAGGACGCCGCGCTCTTCCGCTCGACCGACGGCGGCAGGTCCTGGAGCGAGCTGCCCGGCCTGCGCGCGGTCAAGGGCTCGCTCTGGCAGCCGGGGGCGGGCGGGATGTGCCTCCACACGATCGTCCCGGATCCGTCCGATCCGCGGCGGATCTTCGGCGCGATCTCGGCGGCCGGAGCCTTTCGCAGCGACGACGGCGGCACCACCTGGAAGCCGATCAACAAGGGGCTGCGCACCGAGTACTCGCTGCCCGACCCCGACGCCGAAGTCGGCCACTGCGTGCATCGCATCGCGCTCCACCCGTCGAACCCGAAGGTGCTCTACATGCAGAAGCACTGGGACGTGATGCGGAGCGACGACGGCGGCGAGAGCTGGCGGGAGGTGTCGGGCAACCTGCCGAGCGACTTCGGCTTCGCGCTGGCGGTGCACGCCCACGAGCCGGAGACGATCTACGTCGTGCCGATCGAGAGCGACTCGCTGCACTACCCGCCGGAGGGCAAGCTCCGCGTCTACCGCAGCAGGACCGGCGGCGACGAGTGGCAGGCGCTCACCGACGGGCTGCCGCAGTCGGACTGCTACGTCAACGTCCTGCGCGGCGCGATGTCGGTCGACCGGCTCGACCCCTGCGGCCTCTACTTCGGTACCACCGGCGGCCAGGTCTACGGCTCGGCCGACGGCGGCGACCATTGGCAGCCGATCGTGCGCGACCTGCCGGCCGTGCTCTCGGTCGAGGTCCAGACCCTGCCGTGATCCGCGTCGTCCTGCCCGCCCACCTGAAGAATCTCGCCCGCATCCAGGGCGAAGTCGAGCTCGAGCTCGCGGCCCCGGCGACCGTCGGCGCCGTGCTCGACGCGATCGAGGCGCGCTACCCGATGCTGCGCGGCACCATCCGCGACCACGCGACCCTCGTCCGCCGCCCCTTCCTGCGCTTCTTCGCCTGCGGCGAGGACCTCTCCCACGGCGGCGGCGAGATTCCCCTGCCGCCGCCCGTCCTCGAAGGCCGCGAGCCCCTCCTCGTCGTCGGCGCCATGGCCGGAGGCTGAGCGGATTCTGGATCCGAAGGGCAAGGAGGGGACATGTTCCGCGCAGCGGTACGTGTCCCCGCTGTTCCCCGCGTGCGATCCGGCGATCGCTGGCGTTTCCCCTCCCAGGTGGCGCCCTCCTGGTCGGCCAGAGGCCTCCGCGGAGCCGGGGCCCCGATCCGCACCTTCGGCTCGGTGCGTTCCATGGACAGCCACCCGATCGGAGGCACCATGAAGCCCACGACCTGCACCGCCCTCCTGCTGCTCGTTCCCGCCCTCGCCGCGGCCGCGGACGGCGATCTCGATCCCGGATTCGGCGCCCAGGGGGTCGCGCTCGCGACGACGGCGATCGGCGACGCTCCCCGCGCCGTGGTCGTCGATGGCGCCGGCAACCTCGTGGCCGTGGGCGACGCGGTGAGCGGCCCCGAGGCCTCGGTCTTCCTGGTCGCGCGCTTCACGCCGGAAGGCGAGCTCGACCCGAGCTTCGACGGCGACGGTCTGCGCGCGGTCGGCTTCTCCTACGGTGGAGTCACCAACGACCACGCGACCGCGGTCGCCCTCCAGCCGGACGGCAAGATCGTCGTCGCGGGCTACGCCACGGCGGCGGGCGGCGCCTCGACCGCCGGTGCGCTGGTCCGCCTGATGCCCAACGGCGCCCTCGACGCCACCTTCGACGGCGACGGCATCGCGGTCCTCGCGGTCGCGGGTCAGAACCACGCCTTCCACGGCGTCGCCGTCAAGCCGGCCGGCACGCTGCTCGTCGCCGGCCACTTCGACGACACGGTCAACGACGCGCAGATCGAGTTGCTGGGGTATTCGGCCCTCGGCGCGGTCACCGGTTTCTTCACGTTCGACCTGTTCCCTGCGCTGCCCGACCAGGTCGGCGGCTTCCTGCTCGAGCCCGACGGCCGCCCGGTGGTCGCCGCCTTCGCCTTCTCCTCGTCCGAAGTCGTCGTGACCCGACGCTTGACGGACGGCACGCCCGACACGACGTTCGGAGGGGACGGAATCGGGCACTACCCCCAGGCGTCGCCGGTGACCGGCGTCGATCTCGACCGGGTCGAGGACGGGCGCTACGTGATGGGCGTCGACTTCGACGGCGCGGCCAGCTTCGACTGGCTGCTGCCGAACGGCTCCGTGGACCCCGCGGCCTGCACGGTGTTGCCGTTCTGCATCCTGCTCGGCTTCGACTTGGCCGACCTCGCGCCGCAGTCGGACGGCAAGGTGATCGGCGTGGGCGACGACGACGCGACCGGGGACCCGCGCGTCTTCCGCCTGCTCGAAGCAGGCAACCTCGACGCCACGTTCGGCGCCGCCGGCGCGCGCGAGTTCGACTGCACGGCGGGCGGCGGCAGCTCGAGCGATGTCGGCCGCGCCGTCGTCCTCGACGGCGGCCGCGCCGCCGCCCTGGCCTGGCGCTCCGGAGACGCGACCTCCGACGCCTTCTGCCTCGCCCGCCTCGTCTCGAACCTGATCTTCGCGAGCGGCGTCGAGGGCGGCGACCTCTGGGGCTGGTCGGCGAGCGCCCTCTGATCGGACTCCGACCGCGCCGGGGAACCGGGCGATTTCAGCTCCCCGGCGCCGGCTCCGTCGCCGCGGGCTCTTCGCCGAGCCAGGCCACGAGACCGTCCTCGTCGAGCGGGCGGCTGATCAGGAAGCCCTGACCGAGGTCGCAGCCGAGCGCGACGAGCCGGTCGAGCGTCTCGCCGTCCTCGATCCCTTCGGCCACGATCTCGCAACCCAGGCTGTGGCCGAGGTCGATGATCGAGCGCACGATGGTCTCGTCGTGCCCGACCCGGATCAGGTCGCGGACGAACGAGCGATCGATCTTGATCTCGGTGACCGGCAACCGCTTGAGGTGAGTGAGCGACGAGTAGCCGGTGCCGAAGTCGTCGATCGAGAGCCGGACGCCGAGCTCCAACAGCTTCGCGACGGCCTGGGTCGAGCTCTCCGTTTCGGCGAACAGGCTCCCCTCGGTGATCTCGAGCGTCAGCCACCGCGCCGCCAACCCCTCGGCCTCGAGCAGGGCGGCGATCTCGCCCGGCAGCGCGGCGTCGCGCAGGCTGCGCGGTGAGAGATTGACCGCGACGCCGATCTCGTGGCCGGCCTCGCGCCAGCGCCGGCAGCGCCGGATCGCGTTCGCCAGGACCCAGCCGGTGATCACGCGCGTCGCGGCGCCGCTCTGCGCCAGCGGCAGGAACTCCCCCGGCAGCAGCGACCCGCGTCGCGGGTGCGACCAGCGCACCAGCGCCTCCAGCCGGCGCGTCCGGCCGCTGGCGAGCTCGACCTCGGGCTGGAAGTGGAGCTCGAACTGGTCGCGGCAGTCCTCGCGCTGGAGCTCGCCCAGCAGCACCAGCCGCGCCGGACTGTGCGCGTCGGCCTCGGGGCTGTAGACCTCGAAGCCGTGATGGGTCGACTTGGCGACGTACATGGCGACGTCGGCGCGGCGCATCAGCGTGGTGGCGTCGGATCCGTGCTCCGGGCAGAGCACGATGCCGAGGCTGCCGCCGACCACCAGCTCGTGCCCCTCGATCTCGAACGGGCGGCGCAGCTCGGCCAGCAGCGCGGCGGCGACCTCGGTGGCGACGGTCGCGCCGGCGATGCCGGGCAGCAGCACCGCGAACTCGTCGCCGCCGAGCCGCGCGACCGTGTCGGTCGGGCGCAGCGCGGCGCGCAGCCGCGGCCCCACCTGGCGCAGCAGCTGGTCGCCGAAATGGTGACCGAAGGTGTCGTTGACCTCCTTGAAACTGTCGAGGTCCAGGAACAGCAGGCCGAGCGAGCGCTCGGCTTCGCCCGCCGCGAGCACCTCCTGTTCGAGCCGGTCGAACAGCAGGATCCGGTTGGGCAGGTCGGTCAGCGCGTCGTGGAGTGCCTGTCGCCGCAGCTCCGCGAGCTGGCTCTTGCGCTCGGAGACGTCGCGCAGGATGCCGATCCAGTGCACCGGCGACGCCAGCCGCTCGTCGGCGGGCATGACGTGGAGCTCGAGCGCGTACGCGGAGCCGTCGCGGCGGCGGGCGCCGACCTCCGCCTGGAAGGCCCGTCCCTCGGCGACCTGGGCGTGGAGTGCATCGAGCACCGGTCGCTCGTCCTCGGCGATCTCCAGCGCTTCGAGCGTCCGCCCGATCAGCTCTTCGACCGGTCGTCCGGTCATGCGCGCGAGGCCGCGATTGGCGAAGGTGATGCGCGGCTCGGCCGCGCCCTCGCCCGCCGCCAGGATGACGATCCCCTCGGTGGCGCTCTCGACCGCCGAGCCGAGCAGCCGCAGCTGCTCCTCCGCGAGATGCCGCTCGGCGATCTCGAGCCGCAAGCGCTCGTTGGCGCGCTCGAGCTCGGCGGTGCGTTCGCGGACCCGCGCCTCGAGCCGCTCGTTGGCCTTGCGCAGCTCGTCCTCCAGGCGTCGGCGCTGGAAGAACTCGGGGACGGCGATCGCCGGGGCCCGCTCGACGTGGGTGGCCACCGCCGCGCCGGTGGCCACGCGCGCCACGTGCTCCTCGATCCGACCCGGCGGCGCCATCACGAAGCGACATCGCTCGCCGCCGGCCGCCGCGCACTCGATCTCGGCCGAGACCAGGGGCATTCCGAAGCTCTCCTCGCACCAGCCCGACGAGTAGCCGGCGTTCATGATGCAGACCGGCTTGTCGCTCACGCGCCCCTTGGCCAGCCAGGAGTGCGACTCGAAGGAGAACGGGTGGTCGAAGACCAGGCAGTAGTCGTCGTCGGGCGTCGGCCGCGAGTCCGGCGAGATGTCGACGAACGCCCAGCCGGAGAAGGCGAAGTGGATCGGCCCGGCGGAGAGCCGCTCGATCGGGTCGACCACGCCCATCTTCTGGTGGAAGCTGCGGGCGTCGGCCTTGCCGATGGCGTGGGCGAGGTCGAACAGCAGGTTGTCGGCGACCGCCCGCGCCTCGGCCGGCCCTTCGTCCTGGTAGAGCGAGGTGACGAGCTCGACGAACTCCACCGACATCGACGCCGCGCGCAGCAGCACGTAGCGCTCGCCGGCGATCGAGATCGTCGCCTCGTCGGGGCGTTGCACGAAGTCGCGGAAGTAGCGGCTGACGTACTGCTGGGCCTTCAGGAAGAGCGGCTCGACCTCGGCGGGCACCCGGACGGTGGTCAGACGGCCCGGAGGATCACCCGGAGCCGGCGCCGACGACGGGTCGGCGGGAGCGGCGCGCGCTCGCAGGGCCAGAATCTCCTCGACCAGCCGCGCCTTCGTCCATCGCCCGAGTCCGGACGGCGATCCGTCGCTGGCGCGCGACCGGGGCCGCGACATGGCTCAGCCCGGCACCGGCGGCGCGCCGGCAACATCCGGGACCCTGGCGGATCGCGGCAGACTCCGGCTCATCCTGTGGGTAGCCTACACCTCCGGAGCGACCCGGCCGGCGCCACCACACAGGTCGGCGCGGGGATCGTCGAATTCCGGCGAGCCGGTTCGTCGTTCGAGTGGAACCGGGCGAACGGGCGCCGGACGAACCCAGAGGAGAGCGGCGATGCGAGTCATGGTCATGGTCAAGGCGACGGCGGACTCCGAGGCGGGCGTAATGCCCTCCGAGCAGCTCCTGGCCGAGATGGGCAGGTACAACGAGCAGCTCGTCGAGGCCGGGCTGATGCTGGCGGGCGAAGGGCTCCACCCGAGCTCGAAGGGGGCGCGCGTCCGCTTCTCCGGTGCGAGCCGCGCGGTGACCGACGGTCCGTTCGCCGAAACCAAGGAGCTGGTGGCCGGTTTCTGGATCTGGCGGGTGAAGTCGATGGCGGAAGCGATCGAGTGGGTGAAGCGCTGCCCGAATCCGATGCCCGGCGACAGCGAGATCGAGATCCGCCCGGTCTTCGAGGCCGAGGACTTCGGCGCCGAGTTCACGCCGGAGCTGCGCGAGCAGGAGGAGCGCCTCCGCGCCAGGGTCGAGAAGCTGGCCAGGGGCTGAGGGTCTGCTGATGCGTTTCATGATCCTGGTCAAGGCGACGGCGCGGTCCGAACAGGGCATCGGCGAGCTCACCGAGGAGATGGTCGAAGCGATGACGACCTATCACGAGGAGCTGGCGAAGGCCGGGGCGCTGCTCGACGCCTCGGGGCTGCAGCCGTCCTCGAAGGGGTGGCGGGTGCGCTACTCGAGGCAGGGGCGCACCGTGGTCGACGGCCCGTTCGCCGAGACCAAGGAGCTGGTCGCCGGCTACACGCTGATCCAGGTGCGCTCGCGCGAGGAGGCGATCGAGTGGAGCCGGCGCTTCCCGAATCCGGCGCTCGACGGCGGCGACGGCGAAATCGAGGTGCGCCAGCTCTACGAGTTCGAGGACTTCCCCCCGAGCGAGGGGATCCAGCGCTTCCGCAAGCTCGGGACCCTCTGACCGTTCGTCCCCGGGAGACGTCGACTCGCCCCGGTCCTCGACCGGACCCCGAGTCGTCGCCGGATGGTTCGACGTTGGAGCAGAGAGGAGACCCGGGCGCGACTGGCCCACGATGCCCATTTCCCGGAGGACGCGATGAAGTACCTCTGCCTGATCCACATGAACGAGGAGGATCTCGCCGCGATCGGCGAGCCCGAGATCAGCGAGCTCAACGCCCGCCACCTCGAGCTCAACGACCGGCTCTTGGCGAGCGGCAAGCTGATCGAGGCCGAAGCGCTGGCGCCGTCGTCGGCCACGGCCACGCTGCGGGTCCGCGGCGGGAGGCGCAACGTGATCGACGGCCCGTTCACCGAGAGCAAGGAGATCGTGGCCGGCTTCTACCTGATCGAGGCCGCCGACATGGACGAGGCGATCGACCTCGCTTCGCGCATTCCCAGCGCTCCGCTCGCCACCATCGAAGTGCGGCCGACGCGGCGGCTGGTCGTCGACGGGCGCGAGTATTGAGCCCCCCGCAGGGCCGGCCGGTCCCCGTCCGAGGCGACGGCGCCGCTCGAGATTGCGGCCGCCGGCCGAGTCTGATCGGATCCCCGGTCGTGGCCGGGAGCGACGTCCATCGCGCGATCGACGCCGTCTGGAGGATCGAGTCGGCGAAGCTGATCGCCGCGCTGACGCGCATCGTGCGCGACGTCGCGCTCGCCGAGGAACTGGCGCAGGACGCGCTGGTCGCCGCGCTCGAGCGCTGGCCGGAGAGCGGCGTCCCCGACAATCCCGGCGCCTGGCTGATGGCGACCGCCAAGCACCGCGCCATCGACCACTTCCGGCGCGCGCCGATGCTCGAGAGGAAGCACGAGGAGATCGGCCGCGACCTCGAGGAGCGGCGCGAGGCCGTGGTCGCCGAGATCGAAGCGGCGGTCGACGACGAGGTCGGCGACGACCTGCTGCGGCTGATGTTCGTCTCCTGCCACCCGGTGGTGCGTCCCGAGGCGCGGGTCGCCCTCACCCTGCGTCTGCTCGGCGGGCTGACCACGCCCGAGATCGCGCGGGCCTTCCTGGTGCCCGAGCCGACCGTGGCGCAGCGCATCGTGCGCGCCAAGCGCGCGATCGCCGACGCCGGCGTGCCGTTCGAGGTGCCCCGCGGCGCCGAGCGCGCCGGGCGCCTGGCGTCGGTGCTCGAGGTGATCTACCTGATCTTCAACGAGGGCTACACCGCGACCTCGGGCGACGACTGGCTGCGCCCCGCCCTGTGCGACGAAGCTCTGCGGCTCGGTCGCATCCTCGCCGGACTCGCGCCGGAGGAGCCCGAAGTCCACGGCCTGGTCGCGCTGATGGAGCTGCAGGCCTCGCGACTCCACGCCCGGGTCGGACCCGACGGCGAGCCGGTGCTGCTGCTCGACCAGGACCGATCGCGCTGGGATCCGCTGCTGATCCGGCGCGGTCTCGCGGCGCTCGAGCGCTCGCTCGCCCTGGGCGGAGCGCCGGGCCCCTACGCGCTGCAGGCAGCGATCGCCTCCTGCCACGCCCGCGCGCGCACCCCCGAAGCGACCGACTGGGCGCGAATCGTGGCGCTCTACGGCGCGCTCGCCGCGATCTCGCCGTCGCCGGTGGTCGAGCTCAACCGCGCGGTGGCGGTCGGTATGGCCGCGGGCCCGGCGGCCGGGCTCGAGCTGGTCGACGAGCTGGCGGGCGAGCCGGCGCTGGCGCGCTACCACCTGCTGCCCAGCGTGCGCGGCGACCTGCTCGCCAAGCTCGGGCGCGCCGCGGAGGCGCGCGCGGAGTTCGAGCGCGCCGCCGCGCTCACCGGCAACGCCCGCGAGCGCGCGCTCTTGCTCGACCGCGCGCGGGAGTGCCGCGAATGAGCGGAAACGAGACCGTCGCGACGGAGGACGCCGGCTCCGGCGCGCCCGCGCCGGCGAGCCCGCCACCGCGCCCCGCCGGCCGCTTCGACCGCTCGATCGTCGACGGACCGCTCGGCGCCGCGGTCTGGAAGATCGCCTGGCCGACCATGCTGACCAACGTCGTCGGCGGCCTCCAGGGCATCGTCGACCACGCCATGGTCGGCCACATCGTCGGCTACCGCGCCAACGCCGCGATCGGCGTCGCGCTCCAGATCTTCATCGCGATCATCGTCTTCATCAACTCGCTGTTCATCGGCATGAGCGTGCTGGTCGCCCGCTTCGCCGGCGCCGGTGACCACGACAAGGTCGACCGCACGGTCTACCAGGCGTTCCTCACTGCCATCGCGCTGGCGCTCGCGGTGATGGCGCCGATCGGCTGGTGGCTGTCGCCGTCGCTGCTCGACCTGATGAACGCCGCGCCCGAAGTGCGCTCCGAGGCGCTCCCCTACCTGCGCATCATGTTCCTGTTCTCCGTCGGCATGCTGCTCTTCTACATGCTGAGCGGCGCGCTGCGCTCGGCCGGGGACGCGCGCACGCCGATGGTGTTGGGCATCGCCATGACCGTGCTCAATCTGGTGCTCAACGTGCTGCTGATCGGCGGCTTCGGCCCGATCCCGGCCTACGGCACCGCCGGCGCGGCGATCGGCACCGTGATCGCCTCCGGTGCGGTCGGCCTCTACGCGATGGTCCGGCTCTGGCGCGGCAAGCTGGTCGTCTCCTTCCCGCGCTCCGGATTCGGGCCCGATTGGGACGTCATCCGCGCCCTGTTCCGCTTCGGCCTCCCCTCCGGCATCCAGGGCATCGCGATGAACGTCGGCGGCGTGCTGCTGCTCGCCTACATCGGGTCGCTCGCGACCAGCGCCGAAGCGCAGGCGGCCTTCGCCGTCTCTTACTCGCAGCTGTTCTCGCTGGTGACCTGGACCTCGCTCGGCCTGATGGGCGCCGCCGCGGCGGTCGCCGGACAGAACCTGGGAGCGGGAAAGCCCGACCGCGCCGAGCATTCGGTCCACCTCGCGGCGCGCTTCGGGCTGGGCGGGGCGGCGGTGGTCGGCGCGGCGTTCCTGTTCGCCCCCGGCGCGCTGCTCGCGCTGTTCGGCCTCACCGATCCGCTGGTGGTCCAGATCGGTACCCAGCTCTTGCGGGTGCTCAGCGTGTCGGGGCTCTTCGTCGCCGTGGCACTGACCTACACCGGAGGGCTGCAGGGGACGGGCGACACCCGCAGCCCTCTGTTCATCTCGATCGCCTCGCAGATCGTGGTGCCGCTCGGCATCTGCTTCGTCCTGGTCCGCACCACGGGCCTGACCGCGCTCGGCATCTGGCTGGCGATCCTCGCCGGCCATTTCACGCGTTGCATGCTCTCGATCGCCCGCTTTCGCCAGGGCCGCTGGCGGCGCATCGAGGTCGACATCGCCCCGGCCAAGAGCTGAGCCCGGCGGACGCCGGACCGCGGGTAGGATCCGCGCCGGAGGTCACCATGGTCTCGAAGCTCGCTCCGTCCGTCCTCGCCCTCGGTGTCGCCGCGCTCGCCGTCGCCGGCTGCGCGAAGCCTCCGGCCGCGTCCGCCCCGGCCGACGCCGCCGACCTCGTGATCCGCGGCGGCCGGATCGTCACGCTCGACCCGGCTCGGCCCGAGGCGAGCGCGCTCGCGGCGCGCGGCGGGCGCATCGTCGCGATCGGCTCCGAGACCGACGTCACGACGCTCGTCGGCCCAGCGACCCGCGTCATCGAGCTCGGCGGCGACGTCGCCTACCCCGGCTTCATCGAGGGGCACGGCCACTTCGCCGGCATCGGCCAGGCGGCGATGATCCTGAAGCTCGCCCCCCATCGCACCTGGGACGCGATCGTCGCCGCGGTCACCGAGGCCGCGAAGACGACGCCCGCCGGCGAATGGATCGTCGGACGCGGCTGGCACCAGGAGAAGTGGGACGCGACGCCGGCCGGCGCGGTCGAGGGCTTCCCGGTCCACGCCTCGCTCTCGGCGGCGACGCCGGACCACCCGGTCGTGCTCTTCCACGCCAGCGGCCACGCCGCCTTCGTCAACGCCCGGGCGCTGGAGCTCGCCGGCATCGACGACGCGACGCCGGATCCGCCGGGCGGCGAGATCCTGCGCGACGCCGCGGGGCACGCCACCGGCCTGCTGCGCGAGGACGCCGAGGCGCTGGTGATGACCGCGTTCGAGCGGGCCCAGGCGAGCCGACCGGCGGAGCGCATCGCCGCCGACGCCCGGCGCGCGCTCGAGCTCGCCGACCGCGAGGTGCTGTCGAAGGGGATCACCAGCTTCCAGGACGCCGGCGTCCCCTACCAGGAGCTCGACCTGGTCGCCGCCATGGCCGACGAGGGCGCGCTCGGCGTGCGGCTCTGGGTGATGGTGCGCGACTCGGTCGAGAACCATCGCGCCCGCATGGCCGAGGCGCGCCGGATCGGCGCCTTCGACGGCCGGCTGACGGTCGCCGCGATCAAGGTCTCGCTCGACGGCGCCCTCGGCTCGCGTGGCGCCTGGCTGCTCGAGCCCTACAGCGATCTGCCGACGTCGACCGGCCTCGCCACCACCGAGCCGGCGGTGCTCGAGGAGGTCTCGCGGCTCGCCCTCGAGCATCGTTTCCAGATGTGCGTCCACGCCATCGGCGACCGCGCCAACCGCGAGACGCTCGACGTCTTCGGGCGCGTCCTCGGCGCGGCGCCGGACGGCAAGGAGCGCCGCTGGCGCGTCGAGCACGCGCAGCATCTGAACCCGGCCGAGATTCCGCGCTTCGCCGAGCTCGGCGTGGTGCCGTCGATGCAGGGAATCCACTGCACCTCCGACGCCCCCTTCGTGGTCGCCCGCCTCGGCGAGCAGCGCGCCGCGGAGGGTGCCTACGTCTGGCGCTCGCTCACCGACGCCGGCTCGCGCATCGTCAACGGCACCGACGCGCCGGTCGAGGACGTCGACCCGATCGCGAGCTACCACGCCACCGTCACGCGCCGGCTCGCCGACGGCACCCGCTTCTATCCTGACCAGGTCCTCTCCCGCGTCGAGGCGCTGGAGAGCTACACGAAGAACGCCGCCTGGGCGGCCTTCGAGGAGAAGGAGAAGGGGACGCTCGAGGTCGGCAAGTACGCCGACGTCACGATCCTCGATCGCGATCTGCTGACGGTGCCCGAGGAGGAGATCCCGCGCGCGCGGGTCGTCTACACCGTCGTCGGCGGCGTCGTCCGCTACGAACTGTCGGCGGAGTGAATCGGCGCGAGCCGGGAGCTCGCCGGCCCGCCGTCAGGGCAGCCGTCGCCGCCGGTGCAGCTCCAGCCGGAGGTATCGCCGGATTCGAACCCGTCGGCGAACAGCGGCAGCTCGACGACCCGAGCGAAGATGCCGCTCGACGATCCGTCCTGAGCCTCGCTCTGCCAAGCGACGAGGAAGCGGTCCGATCCGGCGGCCGCCACGGAGGGGAACCTCTGCGCCCCGGTGGTCCAGGCGTTGACGCGGAGCTCGGACCCGATCCGCTCGCCGTCGGCGTCGAAGGCCTGAGCGAAGATCCCGAGGTCGGATCCGTCCTGCGACTCGCTCTGCCAGACGACCAGGAACCGGCCCGTGCCGTCGACGCCGACCGCCGCGTTCCTCTGCAGACCCGTCGTGTAGGAGTTGACCTGGAACTCCGGTCCCAGGGGGAGTCCGTCGGCGTCGAACCGGCGGGCCGCGATCTCCCACTCGTCCCCCGCGTTCCTCCGGTCCCAGGCGATGACGAAACCTCCGGAGTCATCCATGCTGATCTGGGTAACGCCGAACATCCCCCCACCCTCGTTCACCTGGAATCCGTCGTCGAGCGGCAAGCCCGCTTCGTCGTAGCGGCGAGCCGAAACCCTAAAACTTTCCTGGGGCGTCTGCTCGAACCAGACCACGACGAAGGAACCCGACTCGCCCATCGCGACATCGGGCTGACCTTGGCGGGGCCAGCCGATCGGTCGGACCGCGAACAGCTCGCCTAGGGGCGCGCCCGTGGCATCGAACCGACGCCCGTAGACACCCCACTCGAAAAAGTGGTAATACTGTTCCCAGACGACGACGAACTCGCCGCTCGGGGCCCGATCGACGGCCGGCTCCCGGTTGTCTAGTCTGTATGCCGCGGAGCTGATCGGAAAGCCCGGCCCCACGGCATTCCCCTCCGGGTCGAAGCGTCGCGCATACACGTTCAATCCGAAGAGAGGGTGGGACCAGCCGTTCCAAGCCACCACGAAGTCGCCGTCGGCGTTCCGGGCGACCGCCGCGTTACTCGACGTCTCCGACGCCGAACTGACCCGGATCTCGCCTTCGATCGGACCGCCCGTCGCCGAGACGCGGCGGGCGATGAGCACGTCGCAGGTGTAACTCCCGTAGATGTTGCAGTCGGGGTCCTGCAGGTAGCTCGACCAAGCGACCACGAACTCCCCGTTCGGCGCGCCGTCCACCGACGGAGACTTCTGACTGTTCGTGGTCCAGACGTTGATCTGGACCTCCTCTCCCATCCCCTGGGCCTCGGAGCGGGTCGCTCCCACCGAAGTCAGCAGGGCGACGAACCCGACGGCGAGGCGGGACGATCGGAGGAATCTGGCGAAGGTCTTGATCACGGGTCCTCCCGGTCGCCACCGGTCCGCGGCACGCGCCCGTCGCGGCCTCGCGGTGAGGATACTCCTCCCGCCATCGGACGGAAGCATCCGGAGCTCCTCGACCCGAACCGTCGGGCGAGCCGACGTCTGCCGTCCGGGCGCCGCCGCGGACCGATCGCCGGCGGCTGTCTGCTCCCGGTTCACGGCGCCTCGTGGGCGCCGATCGCGGGCGGCGCGGCGTAGCAGAAGCCGTCGCGGTCGCCCGCGAGCCAGGCGTGGGCGAGCCCGGCGCCAGCGGCGGGGCTCGAGCCGTCGATCCGGAAGCCGGGCAGCAGCAGCGGATCCTCGCCGTAGACGCCGCCGGTCTCGGGCGACGGCAGCGACGGCTGCGACGAGCCGGGCGCGTCGGCGGCGTACCAGAGGTTGTTGCGGAACTGGAACGTCGCCGGCGCCGTGTTCGGGCCGACGTTGACGTGGGTCGACAGCGGTCCGTCCTGGAAGAGGAACAGGTTGTCGATCACCACCCCGTCCGACGCCGGCTCGAAGACGTAGCCGCCGCCCGAGACGGTCTCCTGGAGGATCCGGAGCAGCCAGTTCTCGCTGTCGATCACGGTGTTGTTCGCCGCCACGCAGTCGACACAGCCGACGAAGGCGATCGCGGCGGAACCCCCCTCGACGACGTTGCCGACCGCCCTCAGGTTGCGGGCCTCGACATTCGGCGAGGTCGTCGACAGCGGCGGCCGGAAGAACTCGAAGCCGGTGCTGCCGCCGAGGTTGAAGCCGCGCGCGCCGGGGTCGACCAGGTGGTTCCAGCGCATCTCGACGTCGGTCGAGCCGCCCTTGGCCTGCACCGCGTTGCCCGACATCTGCTCGAACCGGTTGCGCGCGACCAGACCGCGGTGGCAGCCGACGCAGTCGACGCCGCTGCCCGACATGCTGCCGCCGCAGCGCGCGATGACGCTGTCCGTCACCCAGAAATCGCGGATCCCGGAGAGCTTCAGGCAGTCATTGTTGCCGCCGGTGCCGATGTCGTGGATGGAGAGCCGGCGGAACGCCAGGTGGTGGCTCGCCAGCGGATCGGCGACTTCGCCGCCGTCGTCGGCATTGATGCCGTTGGCGGTGGCGTCGCGCACTTCGAGATCGTGGACGACGACGTAGCGAGCGCGCGAGAGCTGGAAGGCCTGGCCGCCGCCGGAGAAGACCGGGCGGGCGGCGCCGGGCAGGCCGCCGATCCAGATCGGCGCGCCGGCCGTGCCGTGGAGGTCCCCGAGGAAGGCGCCGCCGGCGTAAGTGCCGGGGTGGAGCCGGATCGCCGCTCCAGGCGTCGCGAACGAAGCGGCGTGGCCGAGCGTCGCGTAAGGGCTCCCGGGCGAGCCGTCGCCGCTCGTGTCGCTGCCGAGCGGTGGCGGCGCGACGTGGATCTGGGCGGTCGGCGCCAGTCCGCGGTCGAACGGCGCGATGACGTCGCAGCGCGGCGGCACCGTCGCCGACCAGTCGCCGGTGTCGCCCCATTCGAAGCCGTCTCGGAAGACCGCCGATCCCTCACCGAGAACGGGCGGCGCCGCGAGCAGCGCCGCGGCGAGAATCGAAACGCGAAACGTCGGAGCGTCGACCATCCCGGAAGACCCGGCCGCGATTCTCGCCGCGGCGCGCCGGGTCGGGAGCGGAGCGCTCCACAGCCCGGGAGCCGGGCTTCAGAGCGCGTCGTCGCGGTCGTCGGGGCTGGCGATCTTGCCCTTGAGAAAGGCCTCGAGGAAGGGGTCGATGCCGCCTTCGAGCACCGAGTCGGCGTCGCCGACCGTCTCGCCGGTGCGGTGGTCCTTGACCATGCGGTAGGGCTGGAGGACGTAGGAGCGGATCTGGCTGCCCCAGGCGTTGTCCATCTTCTGACCTTCGCGCTTGTCCTGCTCTTCGCGGCGCCTGCGGACTTCGGCCTCGTACAGGCGCGACTTGAGGATCTTCATCGCGGAGGCCTTGTTCTTGTGCTGGCTGCGCTCGTTCTGGCACTGGGCGACGATGCCGCTCGGCAGGTGGGTGATGCGCACCGCCGACTCGGTCCGGTTGACGTGCTGACCGCCGGCGCCGGAGGCGCGGAAGACGTCGATCTTGAGGTCCTTGTCGGCGATCTCGATCTCGATGGTGTCGTCGACCTCGGGAACCACGTCGATCGAGGCGAACGAGGTGTGGCGCCGCGCCGCGGCGTCGTACGGGCTGATCCGCACCAGACGGTGGACTCCCGTCTCGCCCTGCAGGTAGCCGAAGGCCCAGGCCCCGCGCACGGCGAGCGTGGCGCTCTTGATTCCCGCCTCCTCGCCGTCCTGCCGGTCGAGCAGCTCGACCGCGAATCCCCTGCGCTCCGCCCAGCGCACGTACATGCGCAACAGCATCTCGGCCCAGTCCTGTGACTCGGTGCCGCCGGCGCCGGCGTTGACCGCGACCAGGGCGTTCTTCTCGTCGTCGGGTCCGGAGAGCTTGAGCTGGAGGTCGAGCTTCTCGAGGTCGCCGGCCAGCCGGTCGGCGAAGACCAGGGCGTCGGGGTCGGCCTCCCCGGACTCCTCGATCAGC
Organism: Acidobacteriota bacterium; assembly: GCA_045862895.1. GTDB lineage: Bacteria > Acidobacteriota > Thermoanaerobaculia > Multivoradales > JAGPDF01 > JACTMI01. The sequence goes on along the minus strand of BTUO01000002.1, from coordinate 361,432 downwards.
TCGTTCCAGGTCGCGAGCTCGTCGGAGTCCGATCGCAGGCGTTTCAGGGTCTCGACCCGGCGCTCGATGTCGCGCCGCTTGCGCAAGAGGTCGGCGGACTCGGCCGGCCGGTCCCAGAAGCCCGGCATCTCCATCTGCCGGTCGATGTCGGCGAGCTCGGCTTCTACACCAGCGTCTTCAAAGATACCCCCGGATCACGGCGAGCTGCTCGCCGAGACGGGAGAGGCGCTGCTGGACGTCGCTGGCGATCATGGCGAAAGCTCCGTTCGAAGTCGGTTCGGATGCCGGCGCGAGGTCGGCCGGCGCGTGCGCAGACGATAGCAGAGGCTCGCACCGAGGCCGGTCTCGGCTAGCATTCGCACGATGCTCCGGGCCGCCGCCCCGCTCCTGCTCCTCTCTGCCGTCCTGGCCGGCTGCGCGAGCTCCGCCAGCGAGCCGAACCTGCGCTCGACCGGGGCGACCGAGACCGTTCTCGAGCCGAGCCTGCGCTCGACCGGTGCGACCGAGACCGTCCTCGAGCAGCCCGTGGTGAGCACCCCGCCGACGAGCGAAGAGCGGCCCGCGCCCGAACAGGAGCCGTCGTTGCTCGAGCAGTGCCGGCTGGGCCGTCCCGAAGTCGAGACCGGGCTCGACGTCGCCCGCCGCCGGCTGCACGAGACCTTGTGCGGCGCCAACCTCTGGTTCGACGGTCTGTTCGGCGGCGAGCCCGACGTGCGCAACGCGCGCGCGATCTCGGGGCGGGTCGAGCTCTCGGGGCTGCGCAGCGAGTCGAAAGGGACGGAGCTCAAGGCGCGCCTCCGGCTCAACTACGACCTGCCCAACCTCGAGCGTCGCGTCCGGCTCTTCCTCGATCGCGACGACGCCGACCGCACCATCGCCGACCGCACCGAGGGGCTCGCGATCCGCTCCGCGATCTTCGGCGTCGACGGCGAGGACGACTGGCTGGCCGGCCTCGGCTGGTCGCCGCCGGGCAAGTTCGGCTCGAAGTTCGACCTGCGACTCGGCGCCAAGATCAAGAGCGCGCCGGTGGTCTACGTCCAGGGGCGGTTTCGCGCCAACCGGTTCTTCGGCGACCGATCGGTGCTGCGCTTCCGCGAAACCCTGTTCTGGGAGAACCGCGACGACGGCTTCGGCGCCACCACGGGCCTCGACTTCGACCACGTGCTCGCCACCGACCGGCTGCTGCGCCTGGGCGCGGTCGGCACCGTCTCCCAGGACACCGAAGGGCTGCAGTGGCGGGTCAATTCGATCCTCTACCGCGGCTTGCCGAAGCGCCGGGCGCTGGCCTGGCAGTACTTCGCGCGCGGCGCCACCGACGCCGAGATCATGATCCGGGAGTTCGGCCTGCAGGTCGTCTACCGGCGTCCCGTCGGCAAGCCCTACCTGTTCGCCGAGCTGCTCGCCGGCTGGAGCTGGCCCCGGTTCTACCGCCACGAGCCGCGCGACGACGGTCCGATGGTCGGCTTCGGCCTCGAGCTCCAGTTCGGTCGCGAGCCGTTCTGAGCCCGCGTTCGGACCGTCTGGCGGCAGGCGCCAGAACCCCGGTCCGCCCGCGCGCGTAGAGAATGCGACTCCCGGCACTCCGCCGGTCGGAAAGGAACCGCCCGTGAACCGACCCGTCCGCCGCTTCGCCTCGGCCTTCGCCCTGTCCACCTTCGCTCTCGGCGGCGTCGGCGCGGGCCCCGCGCTCGCCTCGGCGGGCGCGCTCGACGACTTCGTCGCCTCCGTCCGGCGCAGCGTGCTGCCCAACGGTCTCACCCTGCTGGTGCGCGAGCGCCCCGGCACCGGCGTCGTCGCGATCGACACCTGGGTCGAGGTCGGCTACTTCCACGAACCGGACGAGAAGGCCGGCATGGCCCACTTGTTCGAGCACATGTTCTTCAAGGGCTCGGCGAAGTTCCCCGGCCCCGAGACGATCGCCCGCGAGCTGGCCCAGGTCGGCGGCGACTCCAACGCCGGCACCATCTATGACTCGACCAACTACTACTTCGTGGTGCCCAGCGAGGGCTTCGCGCGCGCCGTCGAGATCCTGGCCGACGCCGTCGCCAACCCGCTGTTCGACGCCGCCGAGCTCGCCAAGGAAGCCGAAGTGGTGATCGAGGAGTCGAACCGCAAGCTCGACAACCCGGTGCCGGTCTCGCTCGAACGCATGTTCGCCGTCTCCTTCACCGAGCACCGGATGAAGCGCTGGCGGATCGGCTCCAACGAGGTGCTGCGTGGCATCCGGCGCGACGACCTGCTCGCCTTCTTCCGCACCCTCTACCGGCCGGAGAACATGATCGTCGCGGTCACCGGCGACATCTCCGCGGCGGAGGCCGAGGCGATCGTGGCGCGCGAGTTCGGCGCCCTGCCGAAGGGCGAGCTGATCAAGCAGCGCGGTCCCGCCGAGCCGCCGCAGACCGAGTTCCGCTTCGGCCGTTCGACCGGCGACCTGCGCCAGGGCTACAGCGTTCTCGGCTGGCACACCCAGGGAGTGGGCGGCGCCGACGAGCAGCGGCTCGACCTCGCCGCCGCGATCCTCGGCGGCGGCCGCTCCTCCCGGCTCTTCCGCCACGCGGTCGGTCCAGAGGCCGCCGCCACCGCCAACGCCTTTCAGTGGCAGTTCGAGGACGTCGGCACCTTCGTCGTCCAGGCCTCGTTCGACGAGGAGAAGCGCGCCGAGGTCGACCGTCGGCTGATCGCCGAAATCGAACGTCTCAAGGCCCACGGCCCCACCGCCTTCGAGCTCGAGCTCGCCAAGAACGCCCTGCGCTCGCAGGTCGTGCTCGGCCTCGAGAGCGCGCTCGGCCAGGCGCAGACGCTCGCCCAGACCGAGGCGCGCTACGGCTACGCCGCGCTCGTCGAGCAGATGCGCCGGCTCGACGCCGTCACCGCCGAGGAAGTGCGCGACGCCGCGAGGCGTTACCTGACGATCGACCGCCTCACGCTCTACCACTACGCTCCGGCCGACGCGCCCGCGCTCGACCGCGAGGCCGCCCTCGCCGCGGTGCGCGCGGCGGCGGCCGAAGTGCCCGGCGCGGAACCCGCCGCGCCGCTTCCGGAGACCGGCGCGGCGATCGCGCGGGCGACCGCCGACCGCCCGGCCGTGGTTTCCTCCCTCGCCAACGGCGCCACGCTGATCGTGCGCGAACGGCCGGGGGCGCCGTCGGTCTCGGTCGGATTCCACGTCCGCGGCGGCCGCACCGAGGAGTCGAGCGCCGACGCCGGCATCACCCAGCTCGCGGTTTCGGCGCTGCGTCGGGGCGCCGCGGGCCGCAGCGGCGAGGAGCTCGACCGCGCCTTCGAGTTCCTCGGCACCGCGCTCGCCAGCGAGGTCGTGGCCGACTCCTTCGGCGTCTCGATCGACGTCGTCGCCGCCAACTTCGCGCCGGCGCTCGAGTTGCTCGCCGACGTCGTGCTGCGGCCGGACTTCCCGGCCGACGGCGTGATCGAGGAGCGCGCGCTCCAGCTCGCCGCCGTGCGGCGCGCCTTCGATTCCTCGGTCCAGCGCCCGCTCCAGCTCGCCGGCCTCGAGCTCTGGCCGACCCACCCCTACGGCCTGCCCGCCAACGGGACCGAGGACTCGCTCGCGGCGCTCGACGGAGCCCGCGTCGCGGCCTGGTGGCGCGACCACCTGGCCGCGGAGGACACGGTGATCGTCGTCGTCGGCGACGCCGCCGCCGACGACGTGCGCGCGCGCATCGAGCGGGCCTTCGAGGCCCTCCCCCGGCGCGGCGCGCCGCGGCCGGCAGTGCGCGCTCCGCAGCCACCGCCCACCCGCACGGAGAAGGTCGAGTATCGCGACCGCCGCCAGTCGGCGATCGTCGCCGCCTTCGCGGCGCCGCCGCCGGGCGACCCGGAAGCCGCCCGTCTCGAGCTGCTCGAGAGCCTGACTTCGGGTCTCGCCGGCACCCTCTTCGCCGAGCTGCGTGGTCGCCGTTCGCTCGCCTACACGGTCTTCGCGGGCTACTCGCCGCGCGCCGCCGCCGGCATCCTCTACGCCTACCTGGCCACCGACGCCGCCAAGGAGCCGGAGGCGCGCGATGCCCTGCTCGCCGAGCTCCGCCGCCTCGGCGTCGACGGTTTCGGCGAGGAGGACCTGGCGCGGGCCAAGTCGGCGCTCGCCGGCACGATCCGGATCGCCCTCGAGACCAACGGCGAGTTGCGCTCGGAGCTGGCCTCCAACGCCCTGCTCGGTCTGGGACCGGACGCGACCGAGCGGCGGCTGCAGGTCGCCCGCGCGACCACGCTCGAGGAGCTGCGCGCCACCGCGGCGCGCTGGTTCGGTGCGGAGCGCTTCGCGCTGGCGATCCTGCGCGGTCGCGCCGACTGACGCCGTACCCGGGCGGCGATCGACTCGGGCAGAATGGGCGATCGAGGGCGGGGCTGGCCCCCTCCCTCCGCCGTTCTCGTTCCCAGGGCAGGAGGCCTCCCATGAATCCCAGGACGTTCCACCGCACCGCGGCCGTCGCGCTGGCCGCCGCCACCGCCCTCGGCTCCGCCGCCGGAGCCGAGACCCGAGCCACCGGCACCTTCCGCATGGGCGAGACCCGCGCCAGCTTCGCGCACGGTTGCGCGTACCGAGTCTGGGCCGACGAGCCCGGCGCCCAGCGCACGATGGTGATCCTCGCCGATCGCGCCATCGACTGCGCGGCGGGCGAGACGTCGCTCGATCCGGAGAGCGGAGTCACCGATCCGGTCCGTGAGGCCGACGGCGCCTACGTCCGGCTCTTCGTCGGGACCGACGGCAGCGACCAGGGGCTGTACTTCTACAACACCGAGCCGCTCGAGTCGTTCTCGACCAGCGGCAACGGCGAGCTCAAGGTCGGCGGCGACGCCGCGCGTTCGACCGGCACGATGAAGACCACCTCGCCCCAGGAGTTCTTCGACGAGACTTTCGAGTACGACCTCTCGTGGTCGCTCGAGGTCTCCGACGGCCCGGTGCGCGGCAGCGCCCTGGCCGCCGGAGGTGGCGAAGCGGGCGCGGCCCTGGTCGCCTACGCCAAGGCGATGAAGGCCGACGACCGCAAGGCGCTCAAGGGCCTGATGACCGCCGAGCGCAGCCAGGAGACCTTCTCCGACGAGGAGGGCTCCTGGTTCGCCGAAATGTGGAAGATGCGTCGCGAGTGGGAGCTCGCGGAAGCCACCGTCGAGGGCGGCACGCTCGATGGCGACCGCGCCACGCTGCGCATCACCGGCCGTAACGGCGCGGGTGAGAAGGTCCAGGGTCTGGTGCGGATGGTGCGCGAGGGAGGGACCTGGCGCTACCAGTCCGACAAGCTCACGACCGTCTGGGAGTGACGGCCAGCGCCGCGGCGAGGAGCGCCAGCGCCGCGGCCGGCACCAGCCAGGGCGAGCGCGACCAGGGGGACCGATCGCCGCGGGCGATCAGGCCGGAGACGATCGTCCCCTCGTCGCCGACCTCGATGCGGCCGGCGAGCGAGCCGTCGGGCCGCACCAGGGCGGAGATGCCCGTGATCGCCGCGCGCGCCAGCCAGCGACGGTTCTCGGCGGCGCGGAATCGGGCCGCGCGCAGGTGCTGGCGCGGTGCCGCGGTGTCGCCGTACCAGGCGTCGTTGGTGATCGTCACCAACGCGCCGGCGCCGGCCGCGACCAGCTCGCGGACCTCGCCCGGGAAGATCACCTCGTAGCAGACCGCCGCGCCGAAGCGCTGGTCGCGCCACTCGAGCAGGTCGACGCCCTCGGCCGGCGTGAAGTCGCCGACCACCCGCGCGATCCTGCCGAGAAAGGGCAGCCACCGCCGCAACGGGACGTACTCGCCGAACGGCACCAGGTGGCGCTTGTCGGCGCGCTCCGGTTCGGCGCCGGGCGCGACCAGCAGCACCGAGTTGCGCCAGCCGCCGTCGACCGCGAACGGCGAGTTGAACAGCAGCGAGCACCCTTTCTCCACCCGGCGCTCGACGTCGGCGCGCAGCCGCGGATCGTCCTGCCAGTCGCGGGGCCAGGCCGCGCTCTCCGGCCAGATCACCAGGCGGTCGCGGTCGCAGACGTCGTCGGTCAGCGCCAGCAGACGCCGGTAGTCCTCCTCGCTCGCGCGTGGATCGAACAGCGGGCGCACCGGCGTGTCCGGCTGGACGATCGCGATCTCCAGCCGCGAGCCCGGACCCGCCGCCGGACCCGCGAAGCGCGCGCCGATCGGCAGCAGGATCGTCGGTGCGAGCAGACCGACCAGCAGCGGCGCGCGTCGCCGGGTCGCCACGGCGCGCGCGATGCCCAGGCTCGGCACCAGCACCAGCGCCGAGATGCCGAGCGCGCCGACCCACGAGGAGAGCGGCAGGGCCCCCGGCAGGTCGGTCCACGCATAGGCCGCGAGGTTCCAGGGGAATCCCGTCAACAGCGCGCCGCGCGCGAGCTCGAGCAGCACCCAGAGCGCCGGCAGCGCGGCGAGCCCGAGCGGCCCGCCGCGCCGCCAGAGACGGGCACCGAGCGCGGCGAAGACCGCGTCGTAGAGGCCGAGGTAGGCGGCGAGCGCGAGCAGGGCGAGCCCGCCGAGCCAGCCGGGCAGGTGACCGTAGGTGGTCACCGTCGGGACGATCCAGGCGACCTGCAGAGTCCAGGAGACGACGCCGTGGAGCCAGCCGAGCCAGCCGGCCCGGCGTTCGGCGCCGAGCAGCAGGAAGAGCGGAACGAGCGCCACGACGGCCAGGCCGGGCAGCGGCCGGGCGGAGTGACAGAGCCCCCAGGCGAGGCCGCCGACGACCGCCAGGACGACGGGATGGACCGGTACCGGCTTCACGCGCTGGGGTGGGTCGGCGCTCGCCGGCTCAGGGGGAATCGGTGATCCAGGTGTCGAGCTTCTGCTCGCGCCGGAGCCGGGTCGCCGCCGCCTCCGCCTTCGGGCGGGCGTCGAACGGTCCGACGCGTACGCGGTAGTTGGTGCCGCCGGCACGCTCGAGCTCGGCCAGCACGACCGCGAACTTCGCGTTCTCGAGCTGGGCGACGATCTCGCGCGCCCGCTCGCCGTTCGACGACGAGTAGACCTGGACCCAGAGCGAGCCGGCGCGAGCCGCGCGTGCGGGTCGCTCCGCCGGCTGGGTCGGTGCCGGCGCGGTCGCCGCGGGATTGCGACTCGCACGCGTTCCGGCGGCCGGCACCGGCGCCGCGGTCGGGGCCTCCGGCGCGGCGGCCGGCGGGCTCGTGGGGGCGACCTGCCGATTGGCAGCCATCTCGGCCTCGAGCGTGCGCCGCATCTGTTCGGTCGCCGGGTCCGCGGCGGGTGCGGCCGGCTCCGGCTTGGCGCCCGTCGGCGCCGCGGCGGCCGCCGCCGGACGCGATCCGGTGCGCTCCCCGGGCTCGCGCCCGGAGAAGAACGTCAGCTGCTCGACCGGCTCGGCGGGGGCCGGGCGCGCCGCCTGGACGGGCGGCGAGCTCGCCGGCGCGCCGCCGCGTCCGACCCAGACGCCGGACAGGAACGCCCCGAGCAGACAGGTCAGCAGCACCACGAATGCGACCAGCACCTGGCGGTTGGTCAGCGCCACTTCGTAGTAGCTCGGCTCGCGGGTTTCGGTCGACTCCAAATCGTCCTCCGGCGGTGGCGGTGCTCCGGGTGGCCGCGCACGGTCGCGGCGAGCGCCCGATTTTCGCACGCTTCGGACCTCGGCGCGCCGAAACCGCCGGTACCGGCGCGCATCGAACCAGCTCGGACCGAGCTGGAGCCGTGACCCGAGGTGCTTGACCGCGACCCCGGCGCGGGCACATCATCCGGCGTCCGTCCGCTCCGCGGAGAGACCCCCATGAGCCATCGCACCGGTCTGGTCGTCGCCAATCTGCGCCTGCTCGAGCGCGCGCAGGAGCTGCTGGCGCGCGTGCCGACCGCCGTCCACGCCGGTGGCGAGGGCGTCGCCCGGCCGACCGGTCCGCACTTCCGGCACGTCCTCGAGCACTACTCCTGCTTCCTCGCCGGCGTCGCGGAGCGTCGCGTCGACTACGACTCCCGCCCGCGCGAAGCGGCGCTCGAAGTGGACCCGGCCGCGGCGAGCCAGCGCGCCCGCGAGCTCCTCGACGGCCTCGGAGCGCTCGCCGACAACCTGCTCGAGACGCCGCTCGAGGTCCGGCTGGAATGCGGCGAGGGGCGGGAGAGCGACCAGTGGAGCCGCTCGACGGTGCGCCGCGAGCTGCAGTTCCTGCTCTCGCACACGGTTCACCACTATGCGCTGATCGGCCTGCTGCTCGACCAGCAGGGGATCGATCCCGGCCCCGACTTCGGCGTGGCCCCTTCGACCCTCCGGCACTGGAGAGAGCAGCCGGCGTGTGCACCGCATCCTGGCTGAGACTCGGCGACGAGCTCCGCGTCTTCTTCAATCGTGACGAGCTCGCCGGTCGCGAGCCCGGCGACGTGCCGGCCGCGACCGAGCTCGAAGGGGTCCGCTTCGTCGCGCCCCGCGACGGTCGCGCCGGCGGCACCTGGATCGCCGCGTCGGATCGCGGCCTCGCCCTGGCGCTGCTCAATCGCAGCGACGGCGTGCTGCCGCCCAGCCCCGGCAGCCGCGGCCGCCTGATTCCGCGGCTGATGGTGGCGCGCGATCCCGACGACCTCGCCAGCCGGCTCCTGCGCGAGCCGCTGCGCGACCTGCCGCCGTTCTCGCTCGCCTCGTACTGGCTCGAGCCGGCGCGCGCCGAGCTGGCCGTCTGGGACGGCCGCTACCTGGCGACCGAGCGACTCGATCCTGCGGGCGGCATGCTCTGCTCCTCGGGCCTCGGCGACGGACGCGCCACCGCCGAGCGCGCCGCGCGCCTCGCGGAGGCCCGCGCGCGCAGCGAGCGCTGGGAGTTCGACGAGCTGCGCGCCTTCCATCGCAGCCACGAGCCCGAGCCGTCGGCCTGGTCGGTCTGCATGCATCGCTCCGACGCCGGAACGGTGAGCTACACCGAGCTCAGCCTGTCGCCGGCGGGCGTCCGGCTCCGCTACCTCGGCGGCGCGCCCTGCCGGGGCGGCGAGCCGACGGAGCTCGCGCTCGGTACATCGCCGGCGATCGCCGCGCGATGACCGCCTTTCCCGCCGCGCTCGGCCGCGCCGCGGCCGCGCTCGCTCCGGCCGGCGCTTCGCCGGCGACGCTCGCCGTCGCGCTCGCCGCCGCGACCCTGGTCTCCGAGGACCTGACCTGCGTCGCCGCCGGCCTGCTGGTGGCCAGCGGTCGCCTCTCCTTCGCCGTCGCCACCGTCGCCTGCCTGGTCGGCATCTTCGTCGGCGACCTGCTGCTGGTCGCCGCCGGCCGCTGGCTGGGTCGGCCGGCCCTGTCGCGCCCGCCGCTCGCCTGGGTGGTCTCGGCCGCCGCGGTCGAGCGCGCCGCGCGCTGGTTCGCGCGCAGCGGACCGGCGGTCGTCGCGCTCTCGCGCTTCGTGCCGGGAAGCCGCCTGCCGCTGTTCGTCGCCGCCGGCGTGCTCCGCGCGCCGATCGGCCGCATCGCGCTCGCGCTCGCCATCGCGGGCGGAATCTGGACGCCGTTGCTGGTCGGCCTGTCGGCGGCGACCGGAGGTGCCATTCTCGGACATCTCGAGCGGCTCGAGAGGTGGGCGCTGCCGGTGGCGGGAGCCGCCGCGCTCGCCGTCCTCGCCGTGCTGCGCATCCTGGTCCCGGCGCTGACCTGGCGGGGACGCCGACTCCTGCTGTCGCGCTGGCGACGTTGGACGCGCTGGGAGTTCTGGCCGCTCTGGCTGTTCCAGGCGCCGATCCTGCTCTACGTGCTCTTGCTCGGGCTGCGCCACCGCGCGCTCGGCCTGTTCTCGGCCGCCAACCCGGGGATGCCGGCCGGCGGCTTCGTGCTGGAGTCGAAGAGCGCGATTCTCGGCGCGATTCGCGAGCCCGGAGTCGTCCCCGCTTTCGAGCACCTCGATCTCTCCGGCGCGCCGTCGGAGCGCCTCGATCGGGTCGCGGCGGCGCACGAGCGGCTCGGCGGCGACTTTCCGGTGGTCGGCAAGCCCGACGTCGGCGAGCGGGGCGAAGGGGTCCGGATCCTGCGCGACGCCGAGGCGCTCGCGACCTGGGCGCGCGACGAGGCGCCCGCGGACGCCATCCTGCAGCGCTACGCCCCGGGCGAGGAGTTCGGCGTCTTCTGGCTGCGTCATCCGTCGGCGCCGAGCGGGCGGATCTTCTCGATCACCGCGAAGCGCTTCACCGCGGTCGAGGGCGACGGCCGGCGCACGCTCGAGGAGCTGATCCTCGCCGACGACCGCGCGGTCTGCCAGGCGCCGCTCTATCTCGAGCGCTTCGCCGGAAGCCTCGACCGGGTGCCCGCCGCCGGCGAGCGCGTGCCGCTGGTCGACATCGGCAATCACTGCCGCGGCACGCTCTTCCTCGACGGGCGCTCGCTCGTGACGCCGGAGCTCGAAGCCCGCATCGACGCCCTCGCGGCGACGGTGCCCGGCTTCTGGTTCGGCCGCTTCGATCTGCGCGCGCCCACGATCGAGGCCTTTCGCGCCGGGCGCGACCTCGCCGTGCTCGAGCTCAACGGCGTCACCGCCGAGGCCACCCACATCTACCAGCCGGGGGCGAGCCTGGGAGCGGCCTGGCGCACGCTCGCCGAACAGTGGCGCCTCGCATTCGAGATCGGCGCCGAGAACGTCCGCCGGGGAGCGCGCGCCTGGACCGCGCGCGAGCTCGCGGGGCTGCTCGCCGAGCGCTCGCGGCGACGCCGTGCCGCGGCGCTCGCCGGGCTCCGTCGCGAGCCGATCCGATAGACTCTCCGCTCCGGTCGACTCCGATCCGAGGTGACTCCGATGATTCCGCGCCCGCGACTGCTCCGTCTCGCCTTGCTCGCCGCCCTGGTGGCGGTGCCGATGTTGGCCCAGACCCCCGCCGACCAGCGCTCGACCGGCGGGACCGAAACCGAGCTGAAGCCGGCCGCGCTGCCGCCGGGACCGCAAGCGCCCGTCAAGGTGGTCCTGGCCGAGGGCAAGACTCGTCACCTGGTCGAGGGGATGGTCCGCGCCGGATCGCCCGCGGTCGTGCTCTGGGAGGCGCCGGTGGGCAGAATGCTCAACGCCCAGGCGATGTCCGACGGCTACCACGCGCGGGTCGCGGTCTATCAGCCCGGAGCCGAACGGCCCGACGGCGGCGCGGCCCCCGAGGACGGCGCGATCCGCTGGATCGGAGAGTGCACGCGGGCCGGCGAGCTGCGCTTCGAGGTCCACTCGACCTCGAAGACCGATGCCCCGTTCAAGCTCGGTCTCGAGATCGTCGAGATCACCGGCGGGCCGGAGCCGTCGGGAAACTGACCGGCGCGGTCAGCCGAAGAAGAGCCGCCGCGCGCGCGAGGACAACGCCTCGACGTCGAACAGCACGAAGAAGTCGATGGTCTTGAACTCGCGGTCGATCACCGGCGGGCCGCAGACCCGTCCGGCGTAGCGCAGGTAGATCTCGAACAGCGGCGGCAACTCGAGCCGCTCGGCGCGCGCCGGATCCGGATCCGCTCCGGCGCCCCAGTCGCACTCCCAGCCCGGCTGGGCGGTGACCTCGACGTCGCGGCGGACCAGGTTGCGGCGCTCGAGCTGGTCGAGCGCCCGCTTGCCGTCCCACGGATCCTGGCTGGTCAGCGAGCAGGGACCGAACAGCCAGCGCCGGCGGTTGTGCTCCATGTAGCGCGCCAGCCCCTTCCAGAGCAGGAAGAGCACCGGCTTCAGCCGATGCTCCCTCTCGATGCAGGCGCGGCCGACCTCGACCGCCGACCCGACGATCTCCGCGGGCAGCCTCGCGAGGTCGAACTCGACGCCGGTGTAGAAGCCGCCGGCGGCCGCGGCCATGTCGCTGGTCTGGATCCGGTAGGTGCCGATGATCCGGCCACTCGGCCGGTGGACGACGATCAGGTGGTGACACTGGGCGTCGAATCGATCGACGTCACGGCCGGTCGCCCACGACGTCTCGAGCCCCTCGGCGAGCTCCAGGTTGAACACCCGGAAGCGCAGCCGCAGCAGCTCGTCGACCTCGTCGAGCGAGCGCGCGTAGCGCACCGCGTAGTTGCCCTCGGCGACCTCGCCCGCCGGCAGCGCCTCCGGCGCGGGCGGATACCCGGCGAACTCGGGGTGGGTCTCGAGCAGACCCGGCAACGGCTGTTCGGCGGGCTGGGACATGGCGATCTCTCCGCGAGGGACGGCGTCGAAGCCCTGGAATCCTAGCGCCGATCGCTCCGGCAGCGACGCGATCGAGTGACGCTCATGCGACAGCGCTCCGACGCTCGCGAGCCGCCCGTCCCTGCGCCGGCAACGGGCTCGCCTCGCGACTGCCCTGCCCGTGGTTCAGCGCGCCTGCGCGAGCGTCGATCGCGTCTTGCGGACTTGCCGGAGCGCCGGTTCTTCGACGAAGTGCCAGGAGAGGCTGGCCAGCACCAGGGTCGCGGCGCCCGCCACCAAAATGTTGGTCCACGGCGTCATTCGCGGCCAGAACTGGTAGACGTAGCGCTGGGTCGGGAAGGCATAGATGTAGATCCCGTAGGAGTAGTCGGGAATCCGCCGCAGCCTGGCGAGCCAGGGGCGATCGAGGTACGCGAACCAGAACACCGTGTAGCCCAAGGCGGTGCAGACGGCCGCCGTCAGCATCGGCGTCCCCGTCGAGAACGGAACCAGCCCCCAGAGCAGGAGCACGCCGGAAAGGCAGAGAGGCAGTCGATCGCGGAGCAGAAAGTAGAGAACGCCGAGCAGGAAGCAGAAACCGAGCCGAGGAAAGACGTCGACTTCGCCGGACGGGAAAACCGCGGGATAGAAGCGCCGGGACTCCGGGATCAGGACGATGGCCAGGTAGCCCCCGAAAGCCAGCCCCAGGCAAGCCCAGAGGCGCCGCCTCGACGATGCCGCCCCCGCCAGCCCGGCGACCGCGAGCAGCAGATAGCAGAAGGCCTCGCTCGGCAGCGTCCAGAGTGATCCGTTGACGGCCCTGCCGCCGAACACCCCGGGCAGCGTCTCGTGGTCGGCCCCGAGCAGCGTGGCGTTGCCGGCCAGGAAACGCCAGGTCTCGCCATGGCGCCAGAACGCCCCGACCGGGTAGGCGGAAGACGTGAGGCCCAGAACCGTGACGACGACCAGGAGCATCGCCACCAGGCCCGGAAAGATCCTGAAAGCGCGGGCGCGCAGAAAGTCGGCGACCGACTTGCGTCTCCAGAGGCTCTTGGTGACCAGGAAACCGCTGGCGACGAAGAACGCGTCGACGGCGTACCAACCGAGCTCGTGCCCGGTCAGAACGTCGAGCAGGTCGTGGCCCTTGTGGCGCGGTGCCAGCGGAAAGGCGTGCGACACCAGCACCGCGAAGGCCGCGACCCAGCGCAGGACGGTGAAGTTGTTGTCCCGGCCGTTCGCGGCGACCCGCACGGGTCCCGCGGTCGTCATGTCGAGCCTCGCGACGGCGCGTCGATGACTGCCATTCTACAGCAGCGTGGGCGGTCCTGGACCGACACGAAGCGAATCGTCTTCGCTCACGCGTAGTAGCTCACAGTCCACCAGTCGGGCACTCCACGCGGCGCCGGCGACCCGCCTCCGCCGGAACCGCGATGGTCGCCGGGAACCGCGTTTCGGGGGGGCTACAGAGTGGCCGGGACGGACTGGATCGACATGTGCGCCGCGAACGAGCCGGCGGCGGTGCGATCGAGCGCGTCAGCGACCCTTGTTGATGATTCTCGGATCCAGGTTTCCCGCGGTGGTCTGGAGGGTGTACTCGTAGTCGCTCGGCACGATGCTGCTCGAGTTGTTGTCCTCGATCACCACGGAGGCCGAGCTCTGGGAGACGATGCTCACGTCGTCGATCCCGGGAGTCAGCGCCTGGATCACGATGCCCGGATTCAGGAAGGTCCAGCTCTGGCCGCTCGCCGGAACGAAGGTGATCGTGTCGTTCTCTCCCGGGTTGATGGTGATGGTCCCGTCCGGCTGGACCTGCGAGCTCTTCGAGCTGTAACTGCCCTGTCCGTCCTTGATCGTGACGTCGACGCTGATGTCGGCCATGGTCTCTTCGTCTCCTGGTTCGGGTTGGGCTTCGCCGCGACCGGAGCCTAGCGCAGCTCCGTCGCGATCTCCTCCCGGCGATAGCCGGCGACTCGCAGGCGATCGACGACGGGCCGGGCTTCCGGACCTCGGCCGAGGCCGAGCAAGGCTCGCGCGAGGGGCGCCAGCACGACGGGATCGCGACTCGCCGTGGCAAGGGGCGTCAGCAGCTCGACCGCCGCTTCCCGGGCCGCGCGGGCCTCGACGGAGCGCCCGGCCGCCCCGAGCGCATCGCCCAACGCCGCGTGGACCTCCCCTTCGAGCAGGCGGCGCGACCGGTCCTCGGAGCCCGCGGTGCCCGGCCCGAGCGCGTCGAGGGCGGCGCGCTCCTCGACCGCGGCCCGGGCGGCGTCGCCGGCGGCGAGCAGGCCGCGGCCGAGGTCGAGCCGGGCGAGCGCCAGATCGAGCCGGCGCTCCGAGTTCGAGGGGTCGGACTGATGCAGCCGGGCGAGGGCCTCGGCAGCTAGCTGCAAGTGGCGCAACGCCGCCGCCGGCTCGCTCTTCGAGAGGACGAGCCCGAGGCGTCGATGTCCCACCGCCACTTCGCGACGCCAATCGGCGTTGGCCGGATCCAGCTCCTGCAGCCGCCGGTGGATGGCGAGGCCGAGCTCGTACTCGTCGCGCGCGGCTCCGTGCAGGCCGAGGTGCTCCAGCGTCCAGCCGACCTTGCCGTGCGAGATACCCAGGAGGAAGCGGAGGCCGGTGTCGTCCGGAGCGGCGGCGGACAGGCGCTGGAGGATCGCCCGCCCTTCCTCGAAATGGAGCCGTGCCTCGGCGAGCTCGCCCCGGACGAACAGGACCTCGCCGAGCCAGGAAAGGCTACTGGTCAGCTCTCGCTGCCAGCGCGCGTCGTCCGGTGCCTCCATCACCACCCGCCGCTCGATATCGACGGTGAGGCGGAAGTGCTCGAGCGCACCGTCGACGTCGCCGCGGGCGTTCTGGACGGTGCCCAGGTTGCTGTGGGCGTAGGACTCCTCCATGCGCCATTCTGGATTGGCGCCGTCGATCGCCACCAGCCGCTCGGCGACGTCCAGATAGGCGCGAAACTTCTCCTCGGCGGTCGCCAGGTCTCCGCGCAGCCAGGCGATGTTGCCCAGCCAGAACTCGATCGCGCCGAGTCCCATCAGCCACTCGCCGTTGCGCGGCTGCCGCCCGACCAGGCGCACGGAGAGAGCGCGCGCCTCGCTCAGCGAGCGCTCGGCCGCCGCGAGGTCGCCCTGGGCGATCCGCACCTCGCCGATCTGGGTCAGGGCGCGCGAACGCCGGAAGCGGTCCGGATCGCCGAGCTCCGTGGTCTCGACCGACGCGAAGTAATCGAGTGCTTTGGCGGCGACGCCGTCGAGCGCGTCGAGGCGGCCCACCGGCTCGAGGCGCTCGCGCAGGTCGCCGAGCATGAACTGGACGAGATCCTCGGCCTGCGCGCGCCGGCGCTCGGCCTCCTCCCGCGCCGCGATCGCGACCGCCCGCTCGGCGCGCAGGTCGAGCGTGTACTTGGCAGCGCCGCCGACGACGAGCGCGAGCGCGGCGACGGCGGCGAGGCGACGCCAGCGCCGCTTCGGGGCGTCGCGGATCCAGCGCAGGCGGGCCGCGACCTCGACCGCCGTCGGGCGCGACGCCGGCGCGGCCGACTTCAGCCGCTCGACGAGCGCCGCGAGCTCCTTGGGCAGGCCGGTCGCCGGCAGGCTCTCGGCGCGCTGCGCGCGCAGCACGAGCTCGGGGGTGTCGAGCTCCTCGGGGTGGGGCGAACGGCCGGTGAAGAGCCACTGCAGCAGGAGCCCGAAGGTGTAGAGGTCGCTGGCGGTCGTGGCCGGCTCGCCGCGCGCCTGCTCGGGGCTCATGAACGCCGGCGTTCCGACGATCACGCCGTGTTGCGTCCGCGCGCCATCGCCCCCGAGAGCCAGGGCCCGCGCGGGCGAGACGGCGATGGGCTCGGCGACCCTCTCCGCGCCGGCCGGATCGGACTCGGCGGGCTCCGGCTCGCGCTCGCCGGTGAAGCCCGCGACCGTCGGCGCCGTCTCCGCGGACGATCTCGGAAGCGCCGGCGCCGGTCCGGCGCTCGGAGCGCCCCCCTTCGCCGTCCACGCCAGTCCGAAGTCGAGGACCTTGACGTCGCCGGTTTCGGTCAGGACGACGTTGCCGGGCTTCAGGTCACGGTGGACGATGCCCTCGGCATGGGCCGCGACCAGAGCATCGGCGATCTGCTGCGCGACGCGCAGTTGAACGTCGACGCTCAGGCCGGAGTCGATTGCATCTTCGAGGTCGCGGCCGGCGACCAGCTCGAGCACCAGGAAATCGCACTCCCCGGCTTCGACGTAGTCGTAGATCCGGCAGATGTTGGGGTGGTCGAGCCGGGAGAGCACCTGCGCCTCCCGCAGGAAGCGCGCCTGCACCGACGGCTGCAGGCGCCGGCTGGCGCGGATCGTCTTGAGCGCGACCCGCCGCCCGAGCGTCTCGTCCTCGGCGACGTAGACCTCCCCCATGCCGCCCTTGCCGAGCAGCGAGAGGATCCGAAAGCGCCCGATCGTCTTGCCCGCCAGCGTCACTGCACGCCTCCACGACTCGTCGCGATTCGATCCATTCTAGCGATCGGTCCCCAGCGACGAATCGCGGCGCGAGCGGGCGGATCCGATATCGTCGGCTCGAAACCGGACCGAGGAGAGGGACGACATGGCCGACGCGGCTTGGGTCGACGTGGGGGACGCCGGAGAGCTCGCCGACGGGACGCCGGTGCGCGAGGTCCGCGTCGGGCGCGGCAAGGTCGCGCTGGTGCGCAAGGACGGCGCCTGGTCGGCGATCTCCGGGGTCTGCAATCACGTCGGCGGGCCGCTCGGGCAGGGGCACCTCGACGGCGACTACGTGGTCTGCCCGTGGCACGGCTGGAAGTTTCACCACGCGACCGGCGAAGGCGAGCCCGGTTTCGAGGCCGACAAGGTGCCGGCGCACGCGGTCCGCGTCGAGGGGGGCCGCGTGCTGGTCTCGGCCGAGCCGATCTCGGGGCGCTCGAAGGCGCCGCACGAGCCGCATCCGCTGGCGCGCCGCGTCGAGCGCGAGCCGGGGCCGATCCGCGTCGCCGGCATCTCGACGACGGTGATGAACAAGGACCTGCCGCGCTTCTCGACCTCGGACGAGCTGCTCGCCGCGGCGCTCGGCCATTGCGAAGGCGAGCTCGGCTGCGAGCGCCGGATGATCCGGTTGAACGACCTGTCCTTCCGCGCCTGCGAGGGCTACTACTCGAAGAGCGCGCGCGCCTGCACCTGGCCCTGCTCGATCACGCAGATGGACCCGCACGACCAGCTCGACCGCGTCTACGAGGCCTTCGTGCACTGGGCCGACGTGCTGCTGATCGCCACACCGATCCGCTGGGGCGCGGCCTCGGCGCTCTACTACAAAATGGTCGAGCGGATGAACTGCATCCAGAACCAGATCACCCTCTCGAACCGGATCCTGCTCAAGAACAAGGTCGCGGCGTTCATCATCACCGGCGGGCAGGACAACGTCCAGGCGGTCGCCGGCCAGATGCTCGGCTTCTTCGCCGAGGTCGGCTGCGTCTTCCCGCAGTACCCCTACATCGCCCACTCGCGCGGCTGGGACGCCGAGGACATGGAGCGGAACGTCGCTTCCGTGCGCGACTCCTCCGACCTCCACGACGCCGCCCGCGAGCTCGCCGCGCGCGCCGTCGACATGTCGAAGATCCTGCTCGCCTCCTCGATCGAGGACAGGAAGCTCCTGCGCGGCGGCCGCAAGGCCTACGGGCCGGCGCGGATGAAGGACGTCTGAGCCGCGCCGGCCGCACCGTTCAGCGCGCGGCCGCGCGGACCGCTTCGATCGCCACCTCGAGCACCGGGTCGCGGCCCGCGCGCACGTCGGCGACCGTCGCCGTGACCTCGCGGTCGGGCAGCACGCCGACGCCGACGAACTCGCGGCCGTCCGGGTAGGTGTCGCGCTTGCTGCAGACCCGCGCCTGGCCGCCGCCGGGCAGGGCGAACATCAACGGCTGCCCGGTACTGCCACCGGTCGGCTCACCGAGCATCGGGCCACGGTCGGCGACATCGAAGGCGACCGCGAAGTCTTCCGCGGCCGAGTAGGTGCGGGGCCCGATCAGAACGACCACGGGCCCGGCGAAGTGGTGCTCGCCGTCGGGCTCGAGGCTCCCCGGATCGGAGAGGTACCACCCCTCGGCGTTGCCCCAGGCGCGGAAGCTCGGCCGGTAGAGCCGGGTGCGCCAGACCGAGGTCGCGCTCGGCCGCTCGATCAGGGTCGAGAGGATCCGGTAGCCGTGGCCGCTGTTGCCGCCGCCGTTGTCGCGCAGGTCGAGGATCAGCCCGTTCGCCGCCGCGATCTCGCTCCAGTGCGCCAGCCACTCCTCGACCACCGACGGCGTGTCGAAGGAACGCAGGTCGACGCGCAGGATTCCGTCGCCGAGCTGCGTGAGCTCGAAGGGCCGGAACGGCGGCGCCACCTTCGCGAGCTCCTCCTGGGGCGTGCGGATCACCCGCACGGTGCGCCGCACGCCGGCGGCATCTTCGACCAGCAGCTCGACCTCGGTGCCCGCCGCCCCCGCGAGCAGCGCGTAGTCGTAGGTACGCACCTCGAGGTCCTGCGGCGTCGACGCCGCCTGATAGGGCCGGACTCTCGCGCTCGCGTAGGTTTCGACCGGCTTGCCGTCGATGGCGACGATCTCGAGCCCCGGCGCCAATCCGGCTCCGGCGAGCGCCGGATCGAGTAGCCGGGTGATCACCACCCGCCCCTCGATCCTCGCGGTGCGCAGCGCCGGCCGGGTGTAGAAGCTCGGCCGCAGCTCCTTCGGCGGATAGACGTTGGTGTGACCGTCGCGGAGGCGCGCGTTGAGCGACTGCAGGACCCGGTAGTACTCGGCCGTGGTCGCGGCGGCGCGCACCTTCGGCAGCGTCTCGAGGAAGGCGGCGTCCCAGTCGAGCTCCGGCACCTGGTCGAAGAAGGCGAAGTTCGAGCGCACCTCGGCCCAGTAGCGGGCGAGCCCGGCGATGCGCTCCTCTTCGGGCAGGGTCTCGCGATACGGCGTCTCGAACGCGGCACCGCCCCAGACCTTGCGGTCGCTGTCGGCCAGCCGACCGGCGGCCGCGGTCACCTTCTCCCAGCGCGGATCGCCGTGCAGACCGGCGAGATCGGTGTCGGCCGCTAGGTGCTCGACGTTGGCCCAGCCGAGGGCGACCGCGCGCTCGAGCGAGGCGAACGCCGCGTCGGCGCGGCCGGCGAGCGCCTCGGCGCAGGCGGCGTTGTAGTGGTCGGTGGCCTCGAATCGCGCGCAGCCGCGCGCCCGTTCGAACAGGTCGGCGGAACGGGCGTAATCTCCCGCCGTGTAGGCGGCGAGGGCGGCGTCGAGGGGGCAGGGCTCCTGAGCGAGGGCGCCGGTCGCGACGAGCAGGCCGGCGGCGAGGAACGATCGGACGGTGGACATCTCGGGGCGATCTCCGGAAGTCGATGCACCGCGGTCCGGCACGCCGAACGCGGCCGGCGGGTACCCGGCCCACCTTACCGCTCCCGTCGCCGGATGTTTCACGCCTGCTGCGCCCTGCCGCCCGAACGGGTTAGGGTTCGTCGCCGGAGGCCCACCCGATGCCCACCCGCGACCCCCGCATCGACGCCTATATCGCCAAGGCCGCGCCGTTCGCCCGGCCGATCCTCGAGCATCTGCGCAAGCTGGTCCACGAAGGGTGTCCGGAGGTCGTCGAGACGATCAAGTGGAGCGCCCCCGCCTTCGACTTCGAGGGCTCGCTCGCCAACATGGCGGCGTTCAAGGCGCACGCAACCTTCGGATTCTGGAAAGGGTCCCTGGTCTTCGAGTCGGACAAGGAGAAGGAGGCGATGGGACAGTTCGGGCGGATCGCCTCGCTCGACGACCTCCCGTCCGACCGCACCGTCATCGCCCTGGTGAAGAAGGCAGCGAAGCTCAACGCCAGCGGCGCCAAGGTCTCCCGCCCGCTCAAGCACCCCAAGCCGGCGCTCGCCACGCCGCCCGACCTCGCGGCGGCGCTGAAGAAGAACGCCAAGGCCCGCGCGACCTTCGAAGGCTTCCCGCCCAGCCACAAGCGCGAGTACGTCGAGTGGATCGTCGAGGCCAAGACCGACGCCACCCGCGCCAAGCGCCTCGCCACCACCCTCGAGTGGCTCGCCGAGGGCAAGTCACGCAACTGGAAGTACGAACGGCCGAAGCGCTGAAGACCCCGACGGACCGCCGCGCTCAGGGCAGGTAGCCGCGCATCGCGCGCGCTTCGAGGTCGGGGCGGCGCAGGCGGACGTCGATGGCGCGGAAGGCGCCGCGGGGTCCCCCCTCGGGAGCCTGGTAGACCAGCAGGTAGCGACTGCGCAGCTCCTCGGCGATCGCGCGGAAGCCGGCCGCGAGCTCCGCGTCGTCCGCGACCGTCGCGTGCCGGCCGCCCGTCTCCTCCGCCAGGCGGCGCAGGCGGGCAAGCGCGGTGAGCGCTGCCGGCGAGCGGGTCGAGAACGCGAACGTGTAGATCGTCACGCCGGATCGGCGCGCCAGCTCGACCACGTGGTCGTAGCTGTGCGTCGAGCGCTGATCGCGCCCGTCGGACAGGACGACCAGCGCCCGCGGCCCCTGGATGCCGGCGAGGAACTGCAGCGAGAAGACGACGCTGTCCCAGAGCGCGGTGCTCTGCTCCGGCTTGATCGACGCCAGCGCCCCGGCGACCCGCCCGGCGTCGCCGGTGAAGGGGACCGCAACGCGCGGCTGATTGCTGAAGGTCACGATCGCCGCGCGGTCCGCCGCGTCAAGTCCCTCGTCGAACAGCGCGAAGCCCGCCTTGCGGATGCCGTCGATGCGCTCCTCCATCGAGGCCGAGGTGTCGATCATCAGCACCGCGTGGAACGGCTGATCGGCGCTCTCCGCGAAACGCAGGAGGCGCTGCGGCCGGCCATCCTCGGCGAGCTCGAAGTCGTTCTCGACGAGGCCGCGCACCGGACGTCCGGCGCGGTCGACGACCGTCGCCCAGACCTCCACCGCGCGCACATCGACCTCCTCGCCGAACGGGCTGCCGCGCACGACCACGAGGTCCTCCGCCGTCCGGCCATCCGCGAGGGTCGCGACCGCGCGAACGTAGGCGAGGCCGTCGCCGGCCGGCAGCTCGAATCGGTGGACCCACGGCTCCTGGTAGAGAACCGCCAGCCGGCGATCGCCGAGGAAAAGCTCGAGCGACTCGACCCCGGCGCCGTCCGGAGCGAGGACCTCGACGCGGGCCTCCATCGGTCCCGGGGAGAACGTCCCGCCGCGCCGTGGCTCCACCAGCCGCACCGCGAAGGCGTTGCGCCCGGCGTTGAGCACCAGCTCGTCGGTGGCGAGCTCGGTCCCGCCCGCGTCGCAGGCCACGGCGCGCAGGACGCTGCGCCGCGGCACCGCGCCGAGACCGAGCTCGACGCTGAACGGCGGCCGAGTCTTGGTCAGCACCGACCGGTCGTCGAGCAGGAACTCGACGCTGCGCACCGCTTCGCCCGCGACCTCGGCCTCGAACCGCACGGATCCCGTCAGCACCTCCTGGCGCGGCGCCACGATTCGGATCCGTGCGCGACCGGCCACCTCGCCGGCCGTCGTGCCGGCTGCCGCACTCGCGCCCGGTGCTTCGTCCTCGATCCGCGGCACGGAGAGCGCGATCCGATCGCCGAAGGCGCGCCGCGAACCGAGGTCCTCGAGCTTGACGACCAACACGTAGTCGCCCGGGCGCAGGTAGCGGTCGAACGAGACGCCGACCGGCGCGCCAGAATCGCCCTCCGCCGGGATCTCGTAGCGGTAGCGGAACGACTCGAACAGCGAATCGCCGAGCAACAGCTCGCCGGTGAGCTCGAGACCGTAGGTCGCGGTGCCACCGAGAACGATCGGGGCCAGCCCCGGTCGGGCGACCGCCAGGTCGCCGCGCACCACCGTGCGGCTCTGGTGGCGCGCCGGATAGCTCAGCGCGACGGTGGCCTCGAGCGGGCCCGCGGCGTCCTCCACGCCGGTGTCGAAGCTCCGGAAGGTGGTCAGCCACTCCTCGTCCGCGGGTCGCGGCGGCAGCTCCGCCGCGAAGACGCCGGAGCTCGCCGTGACCTCGATCTCGCGCAGCGCCTGGCTGATCTCGGCGATCTCGTCGGGGATCTTGCAGCGGTCCTGGAGCAGGCGGACGAACGCCGAGAGCTGCTGACCGCAGGCCTGACCGGCCTCCTCGCAGGCGGGCAGGGCGGTGAGCGCGGCGAAGCCGTCCTGGGGACGCCAGAGCCGGTAGCGCCCGCCGTAGGGCGCGTAGAAGAGCAGTGTGAAGTCCCGGTTCACCACCGGACTCGACCGGTAGCGCCAGATCTGGATCGGCCAGAGCAGCAGTGCGCAACCTTTCGGAAAGTCGAGCAGCAGCGATGGCTCGCCATTGGTCAAGTAAATGCGAGCCTGATCGGCGCGCATCGAGCCGTACCGTGCGGGCGCTTCGAGCCGCCGCGCGTCGAAGCCGACCTTGAACTCGTTGACCTGGGTCGCGGGGACCGGGTCGCGCGCCTTCCAGAACGCCTCGATGAACCGGTCGCGCTGGTAGTCCTCGGCGAGCGCCAGGAAAGACCGCCGCTCCTCTTTCTGAATCAGCGGTTCGACCTCCTCGAGCCACTCTCGGTAGCGGGCCGGCAGCCGCTCGGCGTCGCGGTCGCGCGCGGACGCGGGCCCGACCGCCAGCGCGGCGAGGGCCAGAAGGGCGAAGCGTCGGAAGGTTGGAGCCGTCCGCATGCTCGGGAGTCGTCCGGGTCCCGACGATGCAAGCTCCGGACCGGGGCCCGGTAGCATCCGCAGCCGGCGGTTTCCTTTCGGCCCGGTCACGGGTCGAAGGGGCATGACGATCCCTTTCGCGAGGCCCCGACCGATGAGGAGCGACCCGGAAGAGCCGAAACCGCCGCTGCCCGACGACGAAGCCGACCTGGTGGCGGCGGCGCGCGCCGGCAACCGCGAGGCCGCCGAACGGCTGGCCGCCGCGTCCTACCAACGTCTCTGGGCCGGCTGCCTCAAGATGACCGGCGACGGCGACGCTGCGGCCGACCTGGTCCAGGAGACCTACCGCAAGGCCTGGCAGGCGCTCGGCTCGTTCCGCGGCGACGCGCAGTTTTCGACCTGGCTCTTCCGGATCGCCTTCACCACCCACCTGAAGAAGCTGCGACGACCTCGGCTGGTGCTGCCGCTCGATCCCGAGCGCGAGCTCGACCCGCCGGATCCCGCGCCCTCCCCCGAGGCCGACGCGGCGGCGCGCGAACGGAGCGAACGGCTCCGCCGCGCGGTCGCCGCGCTCCCCGAAGAGCTGCGCTTCGCGATCACCGCGCACTACTGGGGCGACGTCCCGGTGCGCGAGGTCGCCCTCGAGGAAGGGATCACGCCCGTCGCCGTCCGCAAGCGGATGGCACGGGCGTTCCGCCTGCTGGCCGTCGAAATGAAGGAGTCCTCGTGATGAACCGCAACGACCGCATCGACCGCAACACCCGCCGCGCGCTCGAGCGCGAGCTGAAGGACCTGCCGACCACCCCCCCGCCGGCCGACCTGCTCGACCGGATCCGGCGCGAGATTCCCGCGACCCCCGGCGCCTCGAACGCCGATGACGGCCCCGGCGCAGCCGGCGCCCCCCGCCGCCCGCGCGGCGGCCCGTGGCTCCGCCTCGCCGCCATGCTCGCCGTCGGCGCGCTCGGCGTCACGCTCGCCTACCGAGTCAGCAGGGACTCGGGAGGGATGGAGGGGCTGGCGGCCCGCCCGGCGGCGCCTGTTGCTCCGCAAGCCGAGTCCACCGTCCGCTCGTCCGAGGCGCTGGCCACGGGCGAAACCGTTGCGAACGAGGTCGGCGGAGCGAGAGACAGAGACGTTCTGTTGAAGGAAGAGACCGACGACCAGGCGCTCGCGGGTCGCCGGAAGATCCTCGAGCCCGGATCCCTCGAGTCGAAGACCGCTCCGTCGCCGACGACGTCGGACGTCGTCTTCGGCATCCCCGACGCCCCGGAACCTCCCACCGGATCGGCCGACCAGCTCCGCCGGCAGTCCGAAGCGCAGGCAGCCCCCGCCGAGGAGTTCGAGCAGCTTCGGGCTCTCGGCTATCTCGGAGGCAATGAAGGGATGAGCCGTTCGGAAGCTCCGAGACCGGCGTCGCCGGCTCCTGCCACGGCAGCTCCGGCCGCGGCCCCTTCTCAGGAGGCTTCTCCTGCCTATCGCCTCGAAGCGCAGCGGAGGCGGATGACCGGGGCCGAGGAAGCCGAGAAGTCGCGGCGGAACGCTGCGGCTGGAGTCGTCTCCGAGTCGGAGTCGGTGGCCCGTCGCGTGCCGCGGCCCGAGCCGGAGCCGGTGCCGCCGCCGGCGCCGCCCGCGGACATGTACTTCCGCGACGCGGGGACGAATCCGTTCGTCGATGCGCGGGAGGACCGGCTGTCGACCTTCGCGCTCGATGTCGATACCGGAGCGTGGACGCTGGCGCGGTCGTACCTCGAGCGCGGCATGCTGCCGCCGCGCGAGGCGATCCGGGTCGAGGAGTTCGTCAACGCTCAGGCGTACGACGATCCCGCGCCGCGGCGTGGCGAGTTCACGCTGACCGCCGAGGGGGCGCCCTCGCCGTTCGTTCCCGACGACCGCTACCGGCTGCTCCGCTTCGCGGTCAAGGCGCGCGAGGTGAGCTCCTTCGAGCGCAAGCCCGCGAACCTCACCTTCGTGATCGACGTCTCGGGGTCGATGGACCGCGAGAACCGGCTGGGGCTGGTGAAGAGGGCGCTCGGTCTGCTGCTCGACGAGCTCGACCGGGAGGATCGCGTCGGGCTGGTGGTCTACGGGTCGCGCGGCCGCGTCCTGCTCGAGCACACCCGCGACCACGAGGCGATCCGCGACGCCATCCGGCGGCTGGTGCCCGAAGGGTCGACCAACGCCGAGGAGGGGCTGCGGCTGGGCTACGACCTCGCCGACCAGGCCTGGCGCGAGGGGTGGATCAACCGGATCATCCTCTGCTCGGACGGCGTCGCCAACGTCGGCGCCACCGGTCCCGAATCGATCCTCGCCCGCATCGGCAAGGAGGCGCGGCGCGGCATCGCGCTCACCACCGTCGGCTTCGGCATGGGCAACTACAACGACGAGCTGATGGAGCAGCTCGCCGATCAGGGCGACGGCGCCTACCACTACGTCGACCAGCTCGACGAAGCGCGGCGGGTGTTCGTCGAGAACCTGTCGGGGACGTTGCAGACCGTGGCCAAGGACGCCAAGGTCCAGGTCGAGTTCGATCCGCGCTCGGTCGAGCGCTGGCGCCTGGTCGGCTACGAGAACCGCGACGTCGCCGACCGCGACTTCCGCAACGACCGCATCGACGCCGGCGAGGTCGGCGCCGGACAGTCGGCGACGGCGGTCTACGAAGTGCGCCTGTCGGAGGAGGCCCGCGCCGGCGACCCGCTGGCGACGCTCAAGCTGCGCTGGAAGAGCGTCGACGGCGGCCGCGTCGTCGAGGCCCACCAGGACCTCACGGTCGGCGATGTCGGCCGCTCCTTCGACCGCGCCAGCCGCGACCTGCGCGTCGCCGCCCTCGCGGCCGACTTCGCCGAACGGCTGAAGGGGACCCGCTTCAGCCGCGACGGCTCGTGGTCCGACCTCCTCGCCGAAGTCCGCCACCTGCGCCGCGAGCTGCCGCGCGACCCGACCGTCGTCGAGCTCGCCCGCCTGGTCGAGCGCGCCGCGGGCCTGGCCGGGGAGGTTCCCGTTCGCCGAGATTCCCGGCGCGACGACGAGTTCTGATCTCGTGCCAGCTTGTCTTCCCGCCTCCGACCGTCGGTCGGAGGCGGTTTCTCGTCCGTCTCGGAGGCTTCAGATCCGCTCGAGCTGCGGCAGGTGCTCGAAGCGGGAATCCCGCGTCGCCAGCACGAGGTCGTGCTGGAGGCAGAGGGCAGCGATCCAGACATCGTGGGTCGGGATCGGCGTCCCCTGAGTCCGCAACTGGCGAAAGACCGCCGCGTAGTGGTGCAAGGTCTGATCGTCGGGCCACAGCACCGCCACCGCCGGCCGCCGCAAGAACTTCGCCAACGTCGTCTCGTTCTTCCGCGCGCGAGTGCCGAGGGCGAAGGCGGCGCGCAACTCGGCGGCGACGACGAACGGGAGCAGGACCGCTTCCGCGCGCTCGAGGCGCGCCGCGAGCTCGCGGTCGCCCCGCGCGAGATCGGTGTAGCGGTTCGTGTCGAGCGCGAGCCTCATCGACCGCGCCGCGGTCCGCGCCCGGTCCCGGCTCCCTCCCATAGCTCCGGGGCCACCTTCCGGGGCTCGTCCAGGGCCTCGTCGACGGCAGGCTCGGAGATCCACGATCCGACGACGTCCGAGAGATCGCGGCGGCGGGGCTCGGCGACCTCTCCCTCCATCCCGGTGGCCTCGCGCAGCGCCTGGATCGCCATCTCGTTCAGCGTGCGGCCTTCTCGGCGCGCCCGGCGGCGCAGCGCGGCGTCGATGTCGGGGGGGACGTTGCGCAAGGTGTACTGCATGCAACTATTGTAGGCGCTGCCTGCATACCCTGCAAGCGATGGCTCATAAGCTCCGGCGATCGAGGGGGCGGTCGAGGACGAGCGGCGCGGGCTCGCCCGCCGGAGCCGCGGGCGGAGCTTCGCCGGGCGCGCGGTGGAGCGCGATCGTGCCGAGGCGGCCGGCGAACGAGCGGCGCGCGACCGCCCACTCGTTGCCGAGCCAGTACCAGGACGGCAGCAACGCGACGTCGAAGGTGCGCGACGCGAGACCCGCTGCCTCGATCTGCTCCGCCGTCGCCTGGGCGTCGCCGACGTGGACGATGGTGCGGCCGGCGAGGTGGACGACGTGGGCGAGATTCTCGGGGAGCGTGCGGGCCGGCCCGTGCGGCAGCCGGCGCAGCTCGACCTCGACGCCGTCGCCGCGCCAGATCGCCGGCTCGTCCTCGGCCGGCGCGACGGCGGTGACGCGCGCGGCGACCTCGCTCCAGCCCGCCCAGTCCGCCTCGATCAGCGCCGCGACCTCGCGGTGAACCACCCACTTCGCCTCCGGCCGCGCCCGCAGCAGCTCGCGCGCCGGCTCGACCTGGAAGTGATCGCGGTGAGCGTGCGAGACGAGCACGACGTCGAGCCGCTCGAACGGCGGCTCGGCGGCGAGCAGCTTCGCCCAGACCTCGTCCGGCACCGCGGCGTAGCCGGCGTAGGGCTCGCGCACGCAGCCGTCGATCAGCACCGAGCGCCCGCCGCCCGAGATCAGCACGCCTTCGTTGGCGAGCAGGACGACGTCGACCGGGCGGTCCCTCCCGTCGGCGGGAGGCACCGAGGCGGCAACACCGGCCGTTCCGGCGAGGAGTCCGGGGAGGCAGAAGCCGAGTGCCAGCCGGCCGAGGATTCGGTGCGACCGGATGGCTGCTCCTCGCGCGAGCTCACACCTCGGAAAGAACACTCAGCTCACCTCACGGAGCGATCGGGTCGATCGTCTCGAGGCCGGAGAAACGCCGGAAGTCGACGTCGTGGGTGGCCAGCGTCGCCCCCTGTTCGATCGCGAGCGCCGCCAGCAGGGCGTCCTGCACCAGGGCGGCGCGGGCGTTCGACTCCTCGATCAACCGGCGCGCGATGACCCAGAACTCCGGTCCCGGCTCGAGCACGACGACGTTGGGCCGGTCCAGCCACGAGCTGACCGCGCGGCTCGCCTCCTGCGGCGAGTAGGGGTGTGGAAAGACCGCGCGATTCGTGGTCAGGCGCAGGAAGGCGCCGATCGTCCACCAGCTCAAAGCGAACGGTGCCGCCGCGGAGAGGCTCGACTCGAGCCACTCGCGCGCGGCGTCGTGCTCGGGCGCGCTCGAGTTGTAGGCGTACAGAAGCAGGTTGGCGTCGGCCAGCAACATCGCTCGGGCGCTCGTCGCGATCCGGCCTCAGCGGTGGTCCGGACCTTCGGCAACCTCGAGGAGGTCGCCGACGTTGCTGTAGTCGAGCCCGGCGCGCAGGCCCAGCGGCCGGGCCTCGACCCGGAACGGCGGCAGCGACCGCGCCTCCCGGCGCCCGGCCAGACCGGCTCGCAGCAGCTCGTTGACGGCCTCCTTGAAGCCCCGGCCCGTCCGACGCATCTCCCGCCGGACGCCGCTCTCCACGTCGTCGTCGAGGGTCACGGTCGTTCGCATCGTCATGATGCTAGTGGTCGAGCATCATGATGTCAAATCCATCGGGTCACGACGCTCCGGGCTTCGGCCGCAGGATCGGCGGGACTTGGTCGGGGTCGGTCACGCGCAGCCGCTCGAGGCGCTCGATCTCGGCCGGGTCGGCCATCGGCTCGAAGGCGGCGTCGATCTCGCGCCAGAGCGATTCGGCGAGGATCTTGCGGTCGTCGGCCGCGACCGGCTCGACACCGAAGCGCAGGCGCGCTTCGATGCGCGACAGCCGCAGCAGCCCCCACAGGTGAGGTCCGAGCGGCATCTCGCCCCACCAGGTCACCGAGACGTGGGTCGGCGGTCCCTCCTCCGGCGCGCGGTAGGTCACCGCGGCCCAGTGCACCGGGCGACCGATCCGCGCCGGCAGGTCGAGCAGCGACGAGCGGAACGGCAGCACCGCGTGTCCCGGACCAGAGGTCCCCTCCGGAAAGATCACCACCCCCTGGTGCGCCGCGAGCTTCTCTTCGATGCGCGCGATCACTTCGGGCAGGCGCCGCTTCGACTTGCGGTCGATGAAGATGGTGTTGACCGAGCGGCAGAGCGCGCCGAACAGCGGCCAGCCGTCGATCTCCGCCTTGGCGACGAAGACGCAGGGCAGCTCGGTACCGAGCGTGAGGATGTCGAGGTACGAGGAGTGGTTCGAGACCAGCACGAACGGCGGCGCGGGCGGCGGCCCCTCGACCACGACGCGCACGCCGAACAGCCGGCAGAGCGAACGGCTCCAGATCCGGAAGGCGAGCCCCTGGCCGCGCGAGCGCGCCTTCGGCCACGGCGCCAGCAAGACCGTGGACGAGAGCGCGAGCGTGTAGCAGAAGGCGGTGACCGGCGCGGCGGCCGCGAGGCGCGCCGCGGCGCGAAGCGAGCTCATCGGTCGGGATTCTCTCCCAATCGCAGCACCGCCGACGCCTCGGTGACCAGCAGCGGGAGATCGCCGAGCCGGACCACCTCGCCCTCGACCGCGACCGGCTCCGCCACCCGATCGAGCAGCTCGGCGCCGAGCGGGCGCCCGTCGGCGGTCACCAGGAGCAGGACCCAGCGCCGCCCGTCCGGAGCGCGCGCCACCAGCGCCGCTGGCGAACCGCCGGAGATGCAGCGTACGGCGCAGTCGCGGTGGGCCTTGCCCTCCCCCGGGTTCATCACGCCGAGGAAACACTTCGAGTCGACCACCTCGCCGACCAGGCGCCGCCGGCCGAGCGGCAGCCCCTCCGCCTCCACCACGGGAACCGCGTCGATCGCCTCCGCGCGCGCGACTTCGAGCATCTCGACACCGCCGCGCCGGATCCAGCTGCCGGACAGGCGGACGCTCCGGCCGGCGAGCGCGACGACCTCTTCGGACACGCCGCGTTTGCCCTGGCCGACCAGCGGAACGACGCGGAACCCGACGCGGGACTCTTCGGAGGCAGGGTCGAGAGACGAAGGCGAAGACGTCCATAGAAGGGGAAGCGGCGACACCCTCAGCAGCCCCTCGAGCTCCGACGAAACTCCGAACTCGAACGATCCGCGGCCGAGCGGCCCCTGCGCCGCTCCGAGCAAGCTGCCGATCACGACCACGACCGCGCCGGCCACCACGACCACCCTTCTCAGAAAGTCCTTCGTCTTGGTCTCGACCGGCAGGTAGCCGACGAAGAACGCCTCACGATCTTCCGGCGCGGATGTGGTCTCCGGATCGAAGGTCGCCGGCTCGACGCGCGTGCCCGGCGGCAGCGGACGCGGGTCGACCAGGATCGTGCCGCCCTCGACGCGGACGCGGAAGGTCGGCACCTTCTCGGTGAACGGCGCCGGCGAGGCACCGTCCTCCGGGCGGTACTGATAGCCGTGCCAGGGGCAGGTGACGCAGCCGTCGAGGATCCGGCCTTCGCCGAGCGGGCCGTTCTGGTGCTGGCAGACGTTCGAGATCGCCGAGACCTTGCCGTCGTGGCGGAAAACCGCGACCCGCTCGCCGGCGAGCGAGACCACTTTGGCGCGCTTCTCGGCGATCTCCTCGACGCAGCCGACCGCGACGAAACCGTCGGCCCCGGCCGCGGCGAGAGCGCGGTCGATGCGCCGCTCGCGCGCGGCGGCGGCGAGATGGAGTCCCGCGATCGTCGCGACGCCGACTCCGAGCAGCGACGCCAGCAGCGGCGACCGCTCGTCCTGGAGCACGCCGAGCGCGACGTGCGCCACGATCAGTCCGTACGCGACGTAGACGCCGAGGTGGAGCGCCTTCCACACCGGCGCGGTCAGGTTCGACAGCCAGAAATCGTGCGAGGTCACGGCCATCAGGAAGAGGATCACCAGCGCCGCCAGCCCGAGCTGCTGGAACGGAAAGTGCGCGACCGAGTCGAAGCGGGTGTTCGAGACCAGCAGCGAGACCAGCGGGTTGCGATCGCCGAGCGCGTGGAACTGTACGAGCGCGAAGAGGCCGTGGGCGAGCGCGCAGAGGAACATCGTGACGCCGAGGTGGCGCCGGTTCCAGAGCAGGGGCAGGAGGCGCCGGTCGAGCCGCGCCGCCGGGCCGATCGCGAGCACCAGGTGGAGCAACAGCAGCGCGGCGGTGCCGAAGGCGCGGATCAGCGCGGTCTCGACCGTGATCTCGGGCCGGCGCAGGAAGGTGACCGCGACGAACGCGGCGAGGTAGAGCGCGAGGACGACGGCGATCGCCAGGTCGTAGCGGCGCTTGCCCGGCGACCACTGGACCGCGCGGTAGCCGGAGCTCACGGTGCCGCCTCGGCCAGCGGCGCGATGCCGTCGATCGCCCGGTCGAGCTCGGGTGCGTCGGGTCGCGAGAGCAGCGCCGCCGCCAGCAGCGCCGGCAGCAGCAGCGCCAGCGCGATCCAGAGCCGGCGGTGGCGGTCCCGGTGGGCGCGGATCACCGCGGGGCCTCCGCGGAGCGCGCGGCGCGCCGGTGGGCGTTGGTCTCGACCGGCGGCGCGCCGGAGCCGCCGAGCCAGCGCCTCAGCAGCAGCGGCCAGAGGGCGACCACGCCCGGCAGGACGATCAGGCGGAATCCCACGCTGGCGCCGCGCGCAGCGGGATCGATCCGCCCGACGCCCCGCGACACGAACGCGACGCCGAAGACGAGACCGATCCCGAGGTAGACCGCGACCAGTCCGACCAGCCCGACGGCGAAACTCTCCCCGTTCAAGCTCCCTCCACTCTTTCGACCGATGCTACCCGGGTCGCCGCGGTTTCAGTCCCGGGGCACCATCGAGCTCAAAGCGGGATCTCGACCGTCGCCGCCGGGTGGCAGGCCCCCTCGCCGCAGGAGTGGAAGCGCAGCCGCAGCGCGGCGCGCGGCACGTCGAAACGGACCTTCGCCTCGAGACGCAGGCGCTCGGACCAGCCGGCGAGCTCGGGGCTGCCCGGCAGGCCCGGCAGCGGCGCGGCGACCGGCAGAAGCAGAAACAGGTCTCGGAGCTCGCCCCCCTCGATCTCGAGCGCCGGCGGCTCGGGATCGGCGGCGATCGACCAGCCGGCGGCGAGCGCGACGTCGACCGTAAGCGTCCGGAAGCCGCCGTCGTCGACGCCACCGAGCTCCGCCGCGACCGAGGCGATCGCTTTCGCCCCGGCCGACGCCGGTTCGGCCGCGCGCGGCGTCGGCGCCGCGACCGTCGAGCCCGACCGCCCGCGGGCTTTCGCCAGCCGCGCGAGGGCGATCGTCATCGTGCGCGCGCCGTCCGGGTGGGTCGCGACCACCGGCGCGAAGGCGGCGAGCGTCGACTCGGCCGAGTCGAGGAAGCGCGTCTCACCGGTCGCGGCGGCCAGGTCGAGCGCGTCGAGCGCCGCGACCGCGTTGGCCGCCGGCAGCGCGCCGTCGAACAGCTCCTTGCCGCGCACCAGCAGATCGTCGCGCTCTTCCGCGTTGAAGTAACCGCCCCGGGGCGACGCCAGCCGCCGCCCCATCTCCTCCTCGAGCCGGATCGCCTCGTCGAGCCAGCGCCGCTCGCCGCTCGCTTCGTGGAGCCGCAATAGGCCGTGGATCAGGAAGACGTAGTCGGAGAGGAACGCGAGCACGCGGCCGGCGCCGTCACGCCAGGAATGAAGCAGCGTGCCGTCCGGCGCCCGCAGATCGCGCAACACGGCGTCGGCGGCGCGCGCGGCGCGCTCGACGAGGTCGGGACGCGCGAGCGCGCGGCCGGCGGCGGCGAGCCCGGCGATCGCGGTGCCGTTCCAGTCGGCCAGGACCTTGTCGTCGGTCGCCGGCCGCGGCCGCGCGGCGCGCGCCATGGCCAGCTTCGCGAGCAGCGGCTCGATCTCCGTGAGGAGCGACTCGCGCGTCGTCCGGCGCTGGCGGGCGACGACGCCGAGGGCCCGCGGCAGGTGGAGGACGTAGTAGCTCTCCTCGAAGAACGGCTCGCCGTCGAAGCCGAGGATCGGCGCCAGGAAAGCGAAGTCTTCGGCGCCGAGCGCCGCTTCGAGCTGCTCGCGGGTCCAGACGTGGTGACCGCCCTCGTGGCCGGCCACCTCGGCGTCGAGCGCGCTCCACAGCGCTCCCGACGGCGCCGTCATCTCGCGCGCCAGGAACTCGGCGGTGGCGGCGGCGACACGCGCCGCCTCCGGGTCGCCGATGCGCGCGTGCTCGCGCGCGTAGACCTCGAGCAGCAGGCCGTTGTCGTAGAGCATCTTCTCGAAGTGCGGCACCTTCCAGGCGCGGTCGGTGGCATAGCGGTGGAAGCCGCCGGCGACCTGGTCGAAGATGCCGCCGCGGGCCATGGCGTCCAGGGTCGAGGTCAACATCATCGCGGCGTCGGGGCGCTCGCCGGCGAGCTCGGCCAGCAGCCAGAGGTTCGCCGGCGTCGGAAACTTCGGCGCCTCGCCGAAGCCGCCGTCGGTCGGATCGAACCGCTTGCGCAGGCCGTCGACCGCGCGGCCGGCCAGCTCGGCGCCCGGCAGCTCGCCGTGCCACGGCTCGATCTCGTCGAGGTGGCGGCGGATCGTGGAAGCGACCTCGTCGGCCTGCGCCTCGACGTCGTCGCGTCGCTCGCGCCAGGCGTGGGCGAGCGACTCGAGCACGGTCGGGAAACCGGGGCGCCCCCAGCGGTCTTCGGGCGGGAAGTAGGTGCCGGCAAAGAACGGCTCGAGCGCAGGGGTCAGGAAGATCGAGCTCGGCCAGCCGCCCTGACCGGAGAGCATCTGCGTCGCCAGCATGTAGACCTCGTCGAGGTCGGGGCGCTCCTCGCGGTCGACTTTGACGTTGACGAACAGCTCGTTCATCCGTTCGGCGACTCCCGGATCGGCGAACGACTCGCGCTCCATGACGTGGCACCAGTAGCAGGTCGAGTAACCGATCGACAGGAAGATCGGCTTGTCTTCGCGACGGGCGCGTTCGATCGCCTCCGCCCCCCACGGATACCAGTCGACCGGATTGTGGGCGTGCAACAGCAGGTACGGCGAGCTCTCCTTGGAGAGGCGATTCGCCGGGGCGCCTGGATCGCTCATTCGTGGATTCTACGGGCGCGGCTCCGGTTCACCGCCGGTTCAGGCCGCGGCGGGGAGACTCGAGACGACCGATCCCCGCCCCGTCGGGTGTTCCATCGGGGCCCCGGACCTGTCTGACTGCTCGGAGGCCGCCGGTGAGCTCCTCCGGGGCGGAGCTCCCTTCGACCCGGACGGAGGTCGCGGCTCACTCCACTCGGGGCCGGCCGTGCGCTGCGCAGCGCGCCGAGGCTCCGGACGGTAGCGTCGCCGGACGCGTCGGCGGCGCGGTGACGGCGGCCGGGAGGCGGCCGCGGAAGTCGGAGAGGGAACCGATGCGGCGAACGATTCTCGCGGTGCTCTACCTCGCCACCCTGGCGGCGCTCGGCGCGCTCGCCTGGCGGGGCCGCGAGTACTACGAGCTGCCGCTCGCCGAGCGCCCGAGGCACGAGCTGCACTGGCAGCTCAAGCCCGGCGGCGAGATCGGGCGTCTCTACGGCATCGGCGGCGCGTCGCTGATGACCGCGATGCTCTCCTACTCGGCGCGCAAGCGGATCCCCTTCCTGCGCCGCGCCGGCACCCTCTCCTCCTGGCTCGACTTCCACATCTGGTGCGGCGTCACCGGGCCGCTGCTGATCGTCCTGCACTCGGCGCTGAAGATCGGCGGCCTGATCGCGATCGCGTTCTGGTCGATGGTCGCGGTGGCGCTGTCGGGCATCCTCGGCCGCTTCCTGTACGCCCAGATCCCGCGCACGGCTGCGGGCGACCAGCTCTCGCTCGACGAGGCGCGGCGTCTGGCCGCCGACCTCGAGCAGCGGCTGCGCGCCGAGATCGGCGGCGGCGCCGGTGGGCTCGACGCGCCCGCCGCCTCCGACGACGGGCGCTCCGGCGTCTTCGCGGCGCTGGCCGCCCTCGCGCTCGAGCCTCTGCGCGCCCGCGCGCGTTTCGCGCGCTTCCGCCGCGCCCATCCCGGATTGCCGCGGCCGCTGGCGCGCCGGCTGCGCCGCGCGATGCGCCAGAGCGCGCTGCTCGAGCGCCGCATCGCGCTCTGGCGCCGGATCCACGAGCTGTTCCACTACTGGCACGTCTTCCACAAGCCGTTCGCGATCCTGATGTACCTGTTCGCGGCGGTGCACATCGGCGTCGCGTTCGCGACCGGCTACGGGTTCGGAACCGGATGACGACGCTTCGCCGCGCCCCGTCGACGATCGCGATCGCCGCGCTGCTCGTCGCGGCGTTCGCCGGCGCGGGGCGCGCGCAGATCTCGCCGGGCGAGCTGTCGTCGCCGCACGCGAAGCTCGAAGGCAACCGCAACTGCCTGACCTGCCACCGTTCGGGCAAGGGGGTCGACCCGGCGCTCTGCCTCGACTGCCATGGCGCCCTCGCCGACCGGATCTCGGCCGGGCGCGGCCTCCACGCCGACCCCGGCTTCCAGCGCTGCGAGCGCTGCCACTCCGAGCACAACGGCCGCGAGTTCGAGCTCGTCCATTTCGAGGACGGCGAGGCCTCGTTCGATCACGCCCGCACCGGCCACCGGCTCGAGGGGCGCCACGCGGCGCTCACCTGCCGCGAGTGCCACCGTCCGGACCGCGTCGGCGCCTGGGTGCGCGCCCGCGAGCCCGCGAAGAACCTCGCCCGCACCTTCCTCGGCCTCGACACCGCCTGCGTCAGCTGCCACGCCGATCCGCATCGCGGCACGATGAAAGCCGATTCCTGTTCCGAGTGTCATTCGCAGGCGAGCTGGAAGGAGCCGAAGGGGTTCGACCATCGCACGACTCGCTTCCCGCTCGAAGAGGCCCACGCCCGCGCCGCCTGCACCGCCTGTCACCGGCCCGAAGCCGGGCAGGAGAAGGCGCTCTTCTTCGGCCAGTTCGCCGGCAAGGCGCTTCCCGGCTGCGCCGACTGTCATCGCGACCCGCACCAGGGTCGGCTCGGCGCGGACTGCGCCTCGTGCCACTCCACCGCGTCGTTCCGCGGCGCGGCGCCGGCGCGCTTCGATCACGACCGCACCGGCTGGCCGTTGCGAGGCCGTCACCAGCGCGTCGCCTGCGCCACCTGCCACCGGCCGGGGCGCGAGCTGTCGATCCCGGGTGCCGACCGTTGCGAGACCTGCCACCGCGACCCGCACGCCGGGCAGCTGCGGGCGACCGGCTCCGGACCCGCGACCTGCGCCTCCTGTCACACGGTCGACGGCTTCCTGCCGGCTCGCTTCGGTCCGGACGAGCACCAGCGATCCCGCTTCCCGCTCGAAGGGGCGCACCGCGCCGTCCCCTGCACCGCCTGCCACCGGATGGTCGAGGTCGACGAGCTGCCGGTGCCGTTCCGCCGGGCCTCGAACGAGCGGACGCGCGCCTTCCGCACCGCCGCGTCGGCCTGCGCCGACTGTCATCGCGACCCGCACCGCGGCACTCTCGACCTGCGCGCCGGCGACGCCGGCTGCGCCGCCTGCCACTCGGTGACGGCGTGGAGAGCGGTGCGTTTCGACCACGCCGCGACCCGCTTCGCCCTCGCCGGAAGGCATGCCGCCGTCGCCTGCGCGAAGTGCCATCCCGACGACGCTCAGGGCGTGCCGCAACTCGCCGGTCGGCCGACCGGCTGCGCCGACTGCCACCGCGACCCGCACGCAGGCCAGTTCGCGCGGGTCGAGTCGCCGGGGGCCGCGGCCGTGACCGCCTGCGAACGCTGCCATGGCGTCGAAGGCTTCCGCCCGGCGCGCTTCGATCACGCGCGCGACTCCCGTTTCGCGCTCGACGGCCGCCACGCCGCGGTCGCCTGCGCGAAGTGCCATCCGACCGAAGGGACCGGCGATGCCGCCGTCGTCCGCTACCGGCCGCGGCCCACCGACTGCGCCGGCTGTCACGCGCGCGCGGAGGGGTCGTGAGCTACCTGTTCGAGCTCGAGGCGCCCGCGCTCTGGGCGATCGCGGCGGCGATCGTCGCGGTGGTGGTCCTCCCCTACGTCCTGGCCTTCCGCGGCCGCCGGAAACACGATCGCGCGCGCCTGGCCGAGGCCCGCGCGCTCGGCATCGACCGTCCGGTCGCGCAGTTCCCGTTCATCGACCCGATGGCGTGCATCGGCTGCGGCGCCTGCGCCCGCGCCTGCCCGGAAGGCGACGTGCTCGGCGTCGTCGGCGGCGTCGCGGTGGTGGTCAACGGCCTGCGCTGCGTCGGCCACGGCCGCTGCGCGGACGCCTGCCCGGTCGGCGCGATCGAAGTCGGGGTCGGCGACCTCAAGGGGCGCCGCGACGTGCCGATCCTGACCGACGATCTCGAGTCGACGATGCCCGGCGTCTTCGTCGCCGGCGAACTCACCGGCCTCGCCCTGATCCGCAACGCCATCGAGCAGGGGGCGCGGGTCGCGGCCACGGTCGCCCGGCGTACGCCGAGGGGACCCCGCGCCGCCGGTGCCGACGCCGCTGTCGACCTGCTGATCGTCGGCGCCGGACCGGCGGGGCTATCGGCCGCGCTCGCGGCGGCCGACCTCGGCCTCTCGTTCGCGGTGGTCGATCAAGGCACCGGGCTCGGCGGCACGATCCTGCAGTTTCCCAGCCGCAAGCTGGTGCTGACCCGGCCGGTCGAGCTGCCGGACGGCTCGGCGCTCGAGCGCGAGCAGTACTCGAAGGAAGAGGTGCTCGAGATCCTCCAGCAGGCGATGTCCGGACGGGGCGTGCGCGTGTCCTACGGCGAGCGGCTGGAGGGGATCGAGCGCCGCGGCGATCAGCTCGAGGTCCGCACCGGCAAGGGCTCCCGCCGCGCGCGCCACGTCCTGCTCGCGCTCGGCCGCCGCGGCACGCCGCGCAGGCTCGGCGTCGCGGGCGAGGAGTTGCCGAAGGTCCACTACCAGCTGCGCGACGCCGAGTCGTACCGCGGCGAGCGGCTGCTGGTCGTGGGTGGCGGCGACAGCGCGATCGAGGCCGCGATCGGTCTGGCGCGCCAACCGGGCAACAAGGTCACCCTGTCCTATCGCAAGCACGGATTCCACCGCGTCAAGCGCAAGAACCAGGAGGCGATCGAGACCATGATCCAGCGGGGGCGAGTGCGCGCGGCGTTCGGTTCCGGCGTCGAGTCGGTCGCGGCGGAGAGCGTCACGCTCCGCTTCGACGACCGCACCGAAGTGCTCGACAACGATCACGTCTTCGTACTGATCGGCGGCGATCCGCCGTTCGACCTGTTGCGACGATGCGGGCTGGCGTTCGGCGGCGACGAGCCGGCCGGCGGTGCCGCGGGCGGCGCCGCGAAGCGGTCGGCGATCGCCGGCGCGCTGCTGGCCGCGGCCCTGTTCGCCGCGGGCGCGGCGGCGCAGGAGAGTCCGCACGGGCCGCTGGCGATCGCCTGCGACCAGTGCCACACCACCGCCGGCTGGGAGGTCGGGCGCGACATCCCGTTCCGTCACGAGTCGACCGGTTTCCGGCTCGAGGGAATGCACGCGGTCGCCGCTTGCGCCGAGTGCCACAAGCAGCCGGTCTTCTCCCACGTCGCCACCGCCTGCCAGGACTGCCACCGCGACGAGCACCGCGGCGAGCTCGGCCTGGCCTGTTCGAGCTGCCACGACACGCGACGCTGGGACGTCCGCTCCGAGCTGTTCCAGGCCCACTCGAAGACGCTCTTCCCGCTGTTCGCGGCGCACGCGCGGGTCGACTGCGAGGCCTGCCACGGCGGCCAGCCGCCGGAGCAGTTCGCGGCGACGCCGACCGACTGCTTCGCCTGCCACGAGGCCGACTTCCGCGCGGCGACGGTGCCCTCGCACACCGGCTTCACGACCGACTGCCGGCAGTGCCACTCCGGCCTCGCCGACGGCTGGACCGCCCCCGGATTCCAGCACACCGCGAGCTTCCCGCTCGCCGGCGCCCACGCCGGTCTCTCCTGTGCCGATTGCCATCGCTCCGGCACCCAGGCCACGGCCGACTGCGCCTCGTGTCACCTCGACGACTACCAGCGCACGCGCGACCCGAACCACGCCGCCTCGCGCTTCCCGACCACCTGCCAGCTCTGCCACTCGACCTCGGGGTGGGAGCCGGCCGCGTTCGACCACGCGGTCGGCCGCTTCCCCCTGACCGGCGCGCACCGCTCGGTCGACTGCGCCTCGTGCCACCGCGGTACCTACACCGGCACTCCGCGCGACTGCGTGTCGTGTCACCGCGAGGACTACGACTCGACCGACGACCCGAACCACCGCTCGGCCGGCTTCCCGACCACCTGCCAGAACTGCCACTCGACGAACGACTGGGAGGGGGCGACGGTCGACCACTCGACCACCCGCTTCCCGCTGACCGGCGCGCACCGCTCGGTCGACTGCGCGTCCTGCCACCGCAACGGCTACGAGGGGACGCCGCGCGACTGCGTCTCGTGCCACCGCGACGACTACGACGGCACGCGCGACCCCAATCACCGCTCGGCCGGCTTCCCGACGACCTGCCAGAACTGCCACTCGACCAACGGCTGGGACGGCGCCGACTTCGACCACGACGGCCAGTTCTTCCCGATCTATTCGGGCGCGCACCGCGGCCGCTGGGCCTCGTGCTCGACCTGCCACGTCGCGGCCAACAACTTCCGGGTCTTCGAGTGCACGGTCTGCCACGAGCACTCGCGCAACGAGATGGACGGCGAACACGACGACGTCTCCAACTATCGCTACGAGAGCGGAGCCTGCTATGCCTGCCATCCCGACGGCCGCGACTGAGGCTCGTGTGATTCCGTCCAGAAAGTCCGCGCGGTTCGCGCTCGCCCTCCTGGCGTGGGCGCTGTACCCGGCGGCCACGCCCCCCGCCGCCTCCGCGCAGACGCAGCGCGCGATCACCGTCACCTACGTCACCAACTCGGCGATCTACCTCGACGCCGGCAGCGCCGAGGGGCTGGCCGTCGGCTCGCGGGTGAAGATCGTGCGCGACGGCGCCGAGATCGCCGAGATCGAGATCGAGTTCGTCGCCGAGCACTCCGCGTCGGGTCGCGAGGTGCGCCTGCTCGGGACGGTGCGCAGCGGCGATCGAGCGATCGTGCTGTCGACGCCGGAAGCGCCGGAGTCGACGCCGGTCGCGCCCGGACCGGTCGCGCCCGAACCCGAGACGCCGAGCGCGCCGGTCTACGCCGCCGCGCCCGAGCCCTACGGGGAGGCACGGCCGTGGGCTCGCACCTCCGGATCCGTCGCCATCGGCTGGCGGCGGCTCGGCTCGGACTTCGGGCCGGTGTCGACCGAGACCGGCGGCCGCCTGTCGTTGCGGCTGTCCGAGATCGCCGGTCGCGACCTCACCTTCCGGGTGCGGCTACGATCACGCGAGACCGAACGCGAGGGCTACCGCTCTCAGCTCGCGACCCGACAGGACAGTGACCGCCTGTACGAGCTGTCCCTGGTCTACGACCCCCCGGAGGGCCGTTTCGCCTTCCAGCTAGGTCGCTTGGGCGCGAGTCGCTTCTCGACGCTCGGCGACCTCGACGGCCTGCTCGGCGAGATCCGGATCGGCGGCGGCTTCTCGGTCGGCGCCTTCGGCGGCTCGCGCCCCGACCTCGCCGACCTCGGGTTCGAGACCGCGGGAGAGAACTACGGGGCCTTCGCGCGCTGGGCGACGCGCGAACGTGACGGGCGGCCCGGCTTCGCCGAGATCCTGGTCGGCGGCGTCACCGAGAAGAGCGACGAGGGCGAGACCAGCCGCGACTTCGTCGCGATCGAGAGTCGCTTCGGCTCGGGCTCGCGCTGGTGGATCTTCCAGCGCGCCGAGATCGACCTGTTCCGCGACTGGCGCGAGCGCGAGGCGGGCAGGACGTCGCAGATCTCGAACGCCGCGATCGCGGCCTCCTTCCAGCTCTCGCCCGCCTGGCGCGCGTCGCTCTCCTACGACCAGTGGCGCAACAACCTGACCTGGGAGACGCGGCCGCGGCCCGAGGATGCCTTCACCCGCTACTTCCGCGAGGGCGGTCGCGTCGGGCTCGACTGGCGCGGACCGGACGGCTGGAGCGTCGGGTTCGGCGGCGGCCTGGAGCGCGCCGACGACATCGACGACCCCACCAACTCGGCCTCGATCTCGGCGCTCAAGGCCGAGTCGTTCGGCCTGCCGCTGCTGCTCGGAGGCGATGCCTCCTTCTACAGCGGCGGCGTCGCCGAGGGCTTCGTCGCCAACCTGCGCGCGCGCTGGGCGTTCGCCGGCGGTCACGATCTCGGCGTCACGCTCGGCGCCTCCGAAGCGACGCTCTCGGACTTCGACATCGATCCGAGGTCCAACCAGTGGCTCCGGCTCTCCGGCACCGCCCAGCTGCCCTACCGGCTCTGGGTCTACGGCGAGTACGAGCTCCAGACCGGCGACGACGTCGAAGGGGACCGCGCCGCGGTCGAGGTGGGCTACCGCTTCTGAGGAGATCCACCGGGGCCGGCCACGTCGGTCCGGCCCCGGCGCGGCGGTTCAGTCCTTGAGCAGGAAGCTGACTCGCATCGTCACCCGATACTCCGTGACCTTTCCGTTCTCGACCTTCACCTTCTGCTCGGAGATCCAGGCTCCGGTGACCTTGTCGAGGGTCTTCTCGGCGCGGTCGATCCCCATGCGAACGGCGTCTTCGAAGCTCTTGGGCGAAGCGGCGGTCAGCTCGATGACCTTGGCGACGGACATGGTTCCTCCCTTTCTCGTTGCAACGGCAGCATCCGCCCCTACCTTACCCCTCCTGACCCGGCCCGGCTAGGATCGGCGAGTGACGATTCCCGACGCCGTCGCCCCGCGCATCGTCTCGCTGGTACCCAACGCCACCGAGATCCTGTTCGCGGTGGGCGCCGGCGAGCTCGTGGTCGGTGTCTCGCACGAGTGCGACTACCCGCCGGAGGCAAGGCGGCGGCCGATCCTCACCGGCAGCGCGCTCGCTCCGGGCCTCGCCCCGGCCGACGTCGACCGCGCGGTCTCCGCGCAGCTGTCGTCGGGAGCCAGCCTCTACACGCTCGACGAGAGGCGGATCGCCGAGCTCGCGCCCGACCTGCTCTTTACTCAGGAGCTCTGTCCGGTCTGCGCGGTCTCGACCGACCAGGTCGATGCGGCGCTGTCGCCTCTGACACGCTGCCCCGAAGTCGTTTCGCTCGATCCGCAGCGCCTCGAGGACGTGCTCGCCGACATCCTCCACGTCGGAGCGCGGGTCGGGCGCGGTGTCGAGGCCGCGGCGCTGGTCGACGACCTGCGCGCCCGACTCGAGCGGGTCGAGCTCGCGACGCGTGGCCGGCCGCGGCCGACGGTGGTGGCGCTCGAGTGGCTCGACCCGCCCTTCCTCGGCGGTCACTGGGTGCCGCAGATGGTGGCGATCGCCGGCGGCCGCGACCCCTTCGGCGTCGCTCCCGGCGAGCGCTCGCGGCGCGCGACCTGGGAGGAGATCGCCACCGCCGACCCCGACTGGATCGTCGCCATGCCGTGCGGCTTCGACGCCGAGGGCGCCGCCCGCGAAGTCGCGAAGCTCGCCGACCACCCGATCTGGCCCACCCTGCGTGCCGTCCGCGAGCGCCGCGTCGCCGCCGTCGACGCCAACGGCCTCTTCAGCCGCCCCGGCCCCCGCCTGGTCGACGGCATCGAGCACCTCGCCTCCCTTCTTTGGTGACAGCCCCCAATTCTTCAGGAATCTGAATCGCGCCGTCCTCCCGAGAGGTCGGCGCGAGGAGTGCGCCGCGTGAAGCCGTCCTATCTGGGCGATGGCCAGACGAGCGCGAGACGTCGTCCCGGGAGTCCCGCACCACGTGACACAGCGTGGGACGCGGCGCATGACCGTCTTCTACTCGGAAGCGGATTTCCTCCTCTACCAGTCGATCCTGCAGAGAGCGTCTGACCGCCACGGCCTCAAGGTCCTCGCCTACTGTCTGATGCCGAATCACGTTCATCTCATCGTGGAGCCGTCGCATCCAGCGGCGCTTTCGAGAGCCCTCGGGGCGGCCCACCGACGGTACGCCGAGATCCTCCATCGTCGCGAGGGGTGGTCCGGCCACCTCTGGCAGGCGAGGTTCTACTCGTGCCCGCTGGACGCACTCCACCTTCTCCGAGCCGTGCGTTACGTGCTGCTCAATCCGGTTCGGGCCGGACTCGTTGGAGAGGCATGTGCCTGGAGATTCTCGAGCGCTCGCGCCCACCTGCTCGGGGAGCAGGACC
This sequence comes from Acidobacteriota bacterium, assembly GCA_045862895.1. Classification (GTDB taxonomy): domain Bacteria; phylum Acidobacteriota; class Thermoanaerobaculia; order Multivoradales; family JAGPDF01; genus JACTMI01. The sequence goes on along the minus strand of BTUO01000002.1, from coordinate 318,826 downwards.
ATTTGGTTTCATCAGATTCTCTTCGCGGTCGGGTCGAGGACTGGGCCGCCTTGCTCGGTTCGCCGGCCGGCGAGGACGAGCTCGAGTCGATCCGGAATGTCACGCGAGCCGGCCGGTTGCGCCCGGCAGCTCCGCGCGGCCGGCCCTGGCGGGAGTCTGGCCCTGCCGATCCGTAGGAAGCTTCAAAGAACTGGAGAAATGGGGGCTGTCACCGTTCTCGAAACCTTTTCGGGGGCGGGGCGGTAGGAGCCAGGGAACACTTTCGGGAGGAACTCCCATGCTCCGGACCTACTCGCACCGATCCCAGCGCTCGCGGCTCCTGACCGGGGCGCTTCTCGCCCTTGCAGTCGCCTCGCCGTTGGCGGCCGCCGAGACCCGCCGGCTCGAGCACACGGCCGCGGCGGCCGGGCTCCATACGGTCGAGATCGAGAACCTCGCCGGCCGGGTGACGCTGGTTCCCGCCCCGGGCGACCGGCTCTCGATCGTCGCCGAGGTCCGCGCCGAGGCTTCGGCCGGGCGGAGCGCGGCCGCTCTCGCCGACTCGATCCGCCTCGACGCCTCCCCGCAAGGGGACCGCCTGGTGGTCAAGACCCTCTACCCGGTCGACGAGCACCGCCGCTACCACTACCCCGGCGGCGATGCCGGCAGCGGCTCGGAGCCGAGCTGGCTGGAGTCCTGGCTGGGCGGCAGCTCCTCGGGGGTGCGCTACCAGGGGCAGGACGTGCGGGTCTCGAGCGCCTCCGCCAGCAACGCGGCGACGCTGTGGGCCGACTTCCGCGTCGAGGTCCCGGCCGGCGTCGCGATCCGCTTCAAGAACGTGGTCGGCCGCATCGAGTCGAAGGGGCTCGCGTCCGACCAGAACCTCGACACCGCCTCGGGCGAAATCGACGTGCGCGACAGCCGCGGCGATCTCGTCGCCGACACCGGATCGGGCGACATCCACGTTCTCGTCCACGAAGGCAACGTCTCGGCCGACACGGGCTCGGGCGACGTCACCCTCGAACGGGTGACCGGCCAGCGCCTCGCCGCCGACACCGGCTCCGGGGACATCGCGATGCTCGACTGCCGCGGCGACCTCGTCGCCGACACCGGATCGGGCGACATCCGCGGCCGCGGCATGGTTTTCGGCGACAGCCTGCGCGCCGACACCGGATCGGGCGACGTCCGCCTCGCCGGCGACTTCTCCGCGGTCCAGGAACTGATCGTCGACACCGGTTCGGGCTCGGTGGTTCTCGACGTCGCCGGCGGACTCGCGGTGAAGCTGACGGTCTCGACCGGCAGCGGCGACATCGAAGTCGACCTGCCCGACATGCGCGTGCGCAAGTGGAAGGGGGACTTCGTCGCCGACGTCGGCGCCGCCACCGGTCGCGCCGTGGTCGACACCGGCTCGGGCGACGTCCGCATCGTCGGCCGCTGAGCTTCCTCGCCGGGCGGCGCTTCCGCGCCGCCCGGTCAGCTCCTCTCCCGCAACCAGTCGACGATCTGCGCCTCGAGACCCCGGCCTCCGGCACGGCCGAGGTCGAGGTCGTTCGGCATCCCGACGTGGCCGCCGCGCGCCGTCAGCGTGACCTCGACTGCCGACGGCAGCCGCCCGTGCGCCTCGCGCACCGTCCAGACCGGCACCATCGGATCGTGCTCGGCGTGGACCACCCAGACCGGGATCCGCACCTCGGGCAGCAGTGGCGCCGCGCTCGCCCGCGCGTAGTAGTCCTCGGCCGAGGCGAACCCCCAGCGCGGCGCCACCACCAGCGCGTCCCAGGCGCGAATCGTGCGCGCGCGTTCGCGCTCCGCCTGCGTGCCGGCGATCGTCCCCGGCCGTTCCCGCTCGATCCGCTCGGCGTGCCGGCGCAGTCCGCGCAGCAGGTAGGTCCGATACAGGGTATTGCCCGGCGCGTCGAGCGCGCGGGCGCCGAGCTCGAGATCGAGCGGAGAGGAAACCGCGACCAGACCGAGGACGCGCGGATCCGCGCCCGCCCCCTCCTCCCCGGCCCAGCGCAGCGCCACGTGCCCGCCGAGCGAGAAGCCGACGATCGCCACCCGCTCGTAGCGCGCGAGCTCCGGCGCGGCGAGCGCCGTGCGCAGGTCGTCGGTCAGGCCGGCGTGGTAGAAGTCGGGCCCTTCGCCGCCGGCGCCGCGGAAATCGAGCCGCAGGCTCGCCATACCGGATCCGTAGAGGCTCGCCGCCAGCCGCCGCGCGTACGGGCTGTCGGCGCTTCCGGCGAGTCCGTGCAGCACGAGGACGATCGTGCGCGCGCCCGCCGGCTCGGCGAGCCGGCCGGTCAGCGCCAGCTCGCCGCGGAGGCGATCGACGAACGGGATGCGCAGCGCCCGGTCGGGCGGCGCCGCCGGCGCGACGACGAACGACGCCAGCCGCGGCGCGACCGTCCAGAAGTGCCCGGCGAGCGCGCCCGCGATCGGGCTCACATCCGCCGCGGCTCGCCGTAGACCGCGTCGAGCTCGACGCGCTCGCCGTCGCGGACCACCACCGCTCGCACGTGCTCGCCCGGCTGCGCCCGGCGGAGCAGGAACATCAGGTCGTTGATGTCGCGGATCTCGCTGCCGCCGAGCTCGATCAGGCGGTCGCCGCGCCGCATCCCCGCCTTCTCCGCGGGACCGCCCGGCCGCGTCCCGGCGAGCAGCACGCCGGGCACCCCTTCGCCCGGACCGGCGTAGTCGGGCACGATTCCGAGCGACCCGCCGAAGCGACGCGTGTCCCCCTTCGGAGGCGGCCCGGCGGTGTTGCGCTGGAGCGTGAAGCCCCCCTCGCGCCCGGCGGCGGCCACCGCGAGCTCGGCGGTCAGGCCGGCGATGCGCGAGCCGCCGGTGGCGTTGAGCGTCGCCGCGTCGTCGCTCGGCCGGTGGTACTGATCGTGGGTGCCGGTGAACAGGTGGAGCACCGGCACGTCGGCGGCGTAAAACGAGGTCTGGTCCGATGGCCCGTAGCCGTCGCCGCGCGTGCGGCAGTCGATCTTCGCCGCGGCGCAGGCCGCGCCGACGATCCCGTCCCACTCCGCCGCCGACTCGGTGCCAAAGACGGTCAGCGTTTCGTCGCGCAGGCGGCCGACCATGTCGAGGTTGATCATCGCGACGACGTTGGCCGGCTCCAGCCCCGCCGGCGGCTGGCGGACCAGGTGCGCCGAGCCGAGCAATCCGCGTTCCTCGCCCGAGAACGCCGCGAACACCACCGCGCGGCCGAGCCCTTCGCGGCCCTCGGAGAGCCGGCGCGCCGCCTCGAGCAACGCCGCCACGCCGGAAGCGTTGTCGTCGGCGCCGTTGTGGACGTCGGTCGAGCCGTGCTCCATGGTGCCGCTCTCGCCGCGTCCGAGGTGGTCGTAGTGCGCGCCGATCACCACCACCTTGCCATCGCGCGCGCCACCCGCCGGCTCGAGCCGGCCGAGGACGTTGAATGCCGGCGCGGTCTCGCGCTCGATCTCGACCGCGAGACGCGCGCGATGGGAGCCCTCGAGCAGGCGCGTCGCCAGCGCGCGCGAGATCGCCGCCGCCGGCAGCCCGGCGTCGCCGAGGTCGTTCGCCGAGAGCTTGGGCAGCGGCGCCTCGTCCTGGCTCGGCGCCTCGGGGTCGGCAAGATCGGCGAACAGCACCGCCACCGCGCCCCGCTCGCGCGCGAGGAAGGCCTTGAGCCGCAGGTCGCTGTGGCGGCGCTCGACCTCGACGTCGCGGAACTCCTCGCGCGCCGGCACGAAGCGGCGCACCAGCGCCACCTTGCCGGCGACGTCGACCCCGGCGTAGTCGTCGATGCCGAGGTCGGGCGCCACGATGCCGAATCCGGCGGCCACCACCTCGCCCTCGGCCGGTCCTTTCGCCGCGAAGGCGAGCGGAGTCCACTGCTCGGCGGCGACCGCTTCGTCGTCGATCGCGAGCGCGGTGCCGGGGGCCGGGCTCACCGCCACCGTCACCGGGAACGACTGCCGGTAGCCGCCGCCCTCGCCCGCCGGCGCCAGTCCGAGCTCGCGGAAACGCGCCTCGAGCCAGGCGCCCGCCGCCTCGAGCCCGGCCGACCCGACGCCGCGCCCCTCGCGCAGATCGTCGGCCAGCCAGGCGGCGTCGGCGGCGAATCGGTCGGCGGGGCGCTCGACCGTCGTGGCCGCGGCGTCCTCCACCCAACGTGCGACGTAGACGTCGGTCTCGCCGGGCTGGCCCTGGTTGCGGTTCGAGCCGAACGCGAGCCAGCGACCGTCGGGCGAGAAGATCGGGAAGCCGTCGAAGCCCGAGGTGAAGGTCACCCGTTCGAGGTCGGTACCGTCGACGTCGATCGCCCACAGGTCGAACTCGCGCCCCTTCGGATCGCCGTAGTTCGAGGAGAAGAGGATGCGCTCGCCGTCGGGGAAGAAGTACGGCGCGAACGACGCGGCGCCGAGGTCGGTCACCTGCCGGGCGTTGCCGCCGTCGGCGTCGGCGACCCAGATCTCGAGCCGGCTCGGCCGCACCAGGTTCTCGCCGAGCAGTCTCTGGTAGCCCTCGAGGTCCGCGCCGCGCGGTCGCGAAGCACGCCAGACCAGCTTGGAGCAGTCGGCTGAGAAGAAGGCGCCGCCGTCGTAGCCCGGCGTCGAGGTCAGCCGCTTCACCTCCGAGCCGTCGGCGTTCATCCGGTAGAGGTCGAGGTCGCCGTCACGGGTCGAGGTGAAGACGATGGCGCCGTCTTCCGGGCAGACCGTCGCCTCGGCGTCGTAGGCGCGGTTCTCGGTGAGCCGCACGCGCTCGTCCGGCGCCGAACCGTCGGCGCGGGTGACGAACAGCTCGTAGTCCGGATCGATCGGCCAGACGTAGCCCTGGGAGAAGTCGGGCGGCGTCGGGCACGATTCGGAGTAGGCGTCGGTCGAGGCGTAGACAATCCGCTCGTCGCCGAGCAGGAAGTAGGCGCAGGTCGTCCGTCCCTTGCCGGTCGACACCAGCAGAGGATCGGTTCGTCCCGCGGCGCCCGTCTCGAGCGCCGGCATCGTGAAAATTTGGTCGCAGGCGTAGGGCGGCCGCGTCGACTGGAAGACCAGCCGGTCGCCGCCGAACGACCAGTAGGCCTCGGCGTTCTCGCCGCCGAACGTGAGCTGGCGGACGTCGGCGAGGCGGACCTCGCGGGGATCGTGGAGCGTCCCCGCCGCGAGCGGCGCGGCGGCGAGCAGGGTCGTCGAAGCGAGCAGGAAGGAGCGCATCATCGGATCCGGATGTTATCGCTACGCCGTTGACCGGCGCCTGGACGCTGCGTATTCTCGCGGGACCCCGGCCCTTCGGCCGGCGTCCCGGGACAGCTCCCACGGAACCATGCCGAATCGCCTCGCTCCCCTGCTCCTCGCGAGCCTGCTCGCCGCCCCCGCCCTCGCCGCGCAGCAGGCCGCGGAGCCGCTGACCCTCGAGCAGGCGCTCGAGCTGGCCGCCGCCAATCACGAGACGGGGGGAATCGCCGCCGCGCGGCTCGAGCGCGCCCAGGCGTTCCGGCGCCAGGCGCTCGCCCAGCTGGTGCCGTCGCTGACGATCTCCGGCACCTACACCCGACGCGCCGAGGAGGTCACCCGCGTCATCGACGGCGACGAGGTCACGGTGCAGGCGATCGACGCGCTCGCCGGTCAGGCGGTGGTCGAGTCGACGCTCCTCGACCTGCGCGCGCTGCCGCTGATCCGCGCCGCCGGCAGCTCGCTCGAAGCCCAGGCGGCCGAGTCCGAGGAGCTGCGCCGCGCCCTCGCCTTCGACGTCGCCGACACGTACTTCGCCGCGCTCTCGGCCGAGCGCCTGCTCGGCGCCGCTCGGCGCCGCGTCGAGGTCGCCGCCGCCACCGTCGAGGAGTCGACGATCCGGCTCGAGGCGGGGCTCGCCAATCGCAACGACCGCACCCGTACCGAGCTCGAGCTGGCGACGGCACGGCTCGAAGTCACCCAGGCCGAGAGCCTGGTGACGTCGACCCGGCTCGCCCTCGGCTTCCTGATCGGCCTGCCGCTCGAGGCAGGCCTGCTCGAACCGGATCCGCCGCCGATTCCGGAAGGCGACCGCGATGCCCTGATCGAGCGGGCGCGCCGGGCCAGTCGCGAGCTCGTCGCCCTCGAGCGGCGCGCCGCCGCGGCGCGCCAGTCCGCGCTGGCGCCACGGCTCGGAATCGTCCCCACCCTCGACCTGCGCGGGCTCTATCGCCTGACCAACGAAGAAGGGCTCTCCGGCCGCGACGAGGACTGGAACGTCGCGCTCAACCTGGGCTGGGCCCTGTTCGACGGCGGCGATCGCGCCGCGCTGGCCGCCCAGCGCGACGCCGAGGCGCGCGAGGCCGAGCTCGTGTTCGAACGGCGCCGTCGGGAGATCGCCGTCGAAGTCGAAGCGGCGCTCGCCGATCTGACCAACGCCGAGGCCGGCCGGTCGCAGGCCGCGGTCCGGCTCGAAGTGGCCGGCGAGAACGCCGAAGAGGTGCGCGAGCGATTCAAGAACGGCCTCGCCACCGCGCTCGAGCAGGCCGACGCGCTGGTCGCCCGGTTCGAAGCCGAGGCGGAGGTCGAGCGCCAGCGCTTCGCCGTCGCCCGCGCCCGGCTCGCGCTCGAGCGCGCGGTCGGGCTCTGGCCCGCCGCCCTCGAACCCACCGCCGCCACCCAGGAGATCGAGCCTTGAAGCCAGCGCCTCTCTTCGCCGTCGCAATCGCCCTGCTCGTCGCGACCGGGTGCGGTCGCGACGCCCAGCCGCCCGGCGGCGGCCGCCCGTCGCGCGAAGCGGTTCGCTTCCCGGTCGAGGTGGCGCCGGTCGAGGCGCGCGCGGTCGAGTACTCGATCCGCGCCGTCGGCTCGGTCGAAGCCTTCGAGCAGGTGGCGGTGACCGCTCGCGTCGCCGGCGTCGTCGAGCGGGTGCGCTTCCAGGAGGGGGACTCGATCGGCACCGACACCGTGCTCGCCGAGATCGAGCCGGAGCGCCATCGCCTGTCGGTCGAGGCGGCGCGCGCTGCGCTCGCCAAGGCCGAGGCCGCCGAAGCCGAGGCCGCGGCCGGTCTCGAGCGCCGCCAGGCGGTCAACCAGCGCAACCCCGACCTGGTGCGCGCCGAGGAGGTCGACCAGTGGCGCACGCGCCTGGCCGCCGCCCGCGCCGAGGTCGCCCAGGCGCGCGCCGCGAGCGACCTCGCCGAGCTCAACCTGCGCGACGCCTTCGTACGCGCCCCGGCGGCCGGCATCGTGCAGACCCGCGACATCGAGACCGGCCGCTACGTCCAGCCGGGCACGGTGCTGGCCACGCTGGTGCGGCGCGAGCCGCTGCTGTTGCGCTTCCGCGTGCCGGAGACCGAGGCGGCACCGCTGGCTCCGGGCCAGGAGGTGCGCTTCCGGCTGCGTGCCGAACGCGCCGAGGGCAGCTTCCGCGCCGTGATCTCGCTGGTCGGCGCCGCCGCCGATCCGCGCGACCGGATGGTCGACGTCACCGCCCGGGTCGAGGATCCGGGCCGCGCCGAACTGCGGCCGGGCGCCTTCGCCGAGATCGAGATCCCGGTCGGCGCGCCGAGCGCGTCGCCGGTGATCCCGCAGACCGCGATCCGCCCGACCGACCGCGGCTTCCTCGCCTTCGTGGTCGAGGACGACGTCGCCCGCGAACGGGTGCTCGAGCTGGGCCTGCGCACCGCCGACGGCCGCGTCGAGGTGCGCTCCGGCCTCGCCGCCGGCGAGATTCTGGTGGTGCGCGGCGCCGAGGCTCTGCGCGACGGCGCCAAGGTCGCCGTCGAGGGCGCGCCGCGGGTCGAGCCCGCGCCGAAGGCGGCGCCGTGAAGCTCACCGAAGCCTGCATCAGGAAGCCGGTCTTCGCCTGGATGCTGATGGCGGGGACGGTGCTGTTCGGTCTGGTCGCGCTCGGACGCATCGGCATCTCGCAGATGCCCGACGTCGACTTCCCGACCATCAACGTCTCGGTCGGCTGGGAGGGCGCCGCTCCGGAAGTCATCGAGAACGACGTCATCCAGCCGCTCGAGGAGGCGCTGATCCAGGTCGAGGGGGTCAAGAGTCTCACCTCGACCTCGCGCCAGGGCAGCGGCTCGGTCACCGTCGAGCTGACCATCGAGCGCGACGTCGACCTCGCGCTCCAGGACGTCGCCACCAAGATCCAGCAGGTCCAGCGCCGGCTGCCGCGCGAGATCGACCCGCCGGTGATCTCGAAGACCAACCCCGAGGACCAGCCGATCATGTGGGTGGGCCTGTCGGGACCGTTCCCGCGCCAGGTGCTCGCCGACTACTCCCGCTACCGGGTCAAGGAGCGGCTGCAGACCATCCCCGGCGTCGGCGAGATCACCGAGGGGGGCTCGCTCGAGCGCAACGTCCGCATCTGGGTCGACGCTCTGGCGCTCGACGCCAAGGGGCTGACCGTCACCGACATCATCTCGGCGCTGCAGCGGCAGCACGTCGAGCTGCCGGCCGGTCGCATCGAGGTCACCGGGCGCGAGGTCAGCGTCCGGGTGCTCGGCGAGGCGGTCGACCTCGACACCCTGCGCGCCATCGTGGTGCGCGACGTCGAGGGCTCGCCGATCTACCTCTCGGACGTCGCGCTGGTCGAGGACGGCTTCGAGGACGAGCGCCGCTTCGCCCGCGCCAACGGCGAGCCGGCGCAGGGGCTGGGCATTCGCAAGCAGCGCGGCGCCAACGCCGTCGCGGTCGGACGCGCGGTCAAGGCCGCCATCGCCGAGATCCAGGAGACGCTGCCCGAGGGGATGAAGCTCGGGCTCAACTTCGACTCCACCGTGTTCATCGAGGAGTCGGTGCACGAGATCCGCTTCGAGCTGATGCTGGCGGTGCTGCTGACGGCGCTGGTCTGCTGGCTGTTCCTCGGCTCGATCTCCTCGACGCTCAACGTGGTGCTGGCGATCCCGATGTCGCTGCTCGGCACGGTCGCGGTGATCTGGTTCCTCGGCTACACCCTGAACACCTTCACCCTGCTCGCGCTCGGTTTGGCGGTCGGCATCGTGGTCGACGACGCCATCATGGTGCTCGAGAACATCTACCGGCACGCCGAAGGGGGCGAGAGCCGGGTGGTCGCGGCGCGCGAGGGCACCCGCGAGATCGCCTTCGCCGCGCTCACGGCGACGCTCGCGGTCTGCGCGATCTTCATCCCCGTGGTGTTCATGGAGGGGGTGATCGGCAAGTTCTTCCTGCAGTTCGGCGTGACGCTGTGCGTCGCGGTGCTGCTCTCCTACGTCGAGGCCGTGACGCTGACGCCGGCGCGCTGCTCGCAGTTTCTCGACGTCTCGCGCGAGGGCCGGAGCCGGCTCGGGCGGGCGGTCGACCGCGGCTTCGACGCGCTGGCGCGGGTCTACTCGCGGGTCCTGCCGGTCGTGCTGCGTCGCCCGGGCCTGACGGTGATCGGCGGCTTCGCGCTGTTCGGCCTCTCGCTGCTCGTCTTCCGCGCCCTGCCGCGCGAGATGGTTCCGACCCAGGACCAGTCGCGTTTCCTGATCCGGATGCAGACCGCGGTGGGCTCGGACCTCGCCGAGACCGACCGCTACATGCGCCGCGCCGAGCAGTTTCTGATGGCGCGCGAGGACGTGCGACGCGTCTTCGGCATCACCGGCGGCTTCGGCGGCGGCTCGGTCAACACCGGCATCCTGTTCGTCACTCTGGTGCCACCCGGTCAGCGCGAGATGGGCCACCTCGAATACATGCGCCTCCTGCGCCAGGAGTTCAACTCGTATCCCGGACTGCGCGCCGTGATCCAGGACCTGTCGCAGCAGGGCTTCACCGCCCAGCGCGGCTTCCCGGTCGAGTTCTCGGTGCGCGGCTCGGACTGGGAGAAGCTGATCGAGACCACGCAGACGGTGATGGCCGACCTGCGCGAGTCGGGGATGGTCGTCGACCTCGACACCGACTACCAGCTCGGCCAGCCGGAGTTGCGCATCCTGCCCGACCGCGCCCGTGCCGCCGACCTCGGCGTCGACATCCAGGACGTCGCCACCGCGCTCAACGCGCTGGTCGGCGGCCTGCGGGTCGGCAAGTACAGCGACGGCGGCCGCCGCTACGACGTCCGCCTGCGCGCGCTCGCCGAGCAGCGCGCCCGCCCGGAGGACGTCTCGCACCTGAAGGTACGGGCGTCGACCGGCGAGCTGGTGCCGCTGTCGGCGCTGGTGACCAGCGAAGAACGTCCGGCCCTCCAGGCGATCACCCGGCGCGACCGCGAGCGGGCAATCACGGTCTACGCCAACGTCGCCCCGGGCAAGTCGCAGGACGAAGCGTTGCGCTACGTCGAGCAGCTCGCCGACAACGTCCCGGTCGGCGTCCGGCTGGTGCTGGGCGGCGCCAGCGTCGCCTTCCGCGAGTCGATGTCGAGCCTGCTGTTCGCGCTGTTTCTCGGCATCGTGGTCGCGTACATGATCCTCGCCTCGCAGTTCAACTCGTTCCTGCACCCGGTCACGATCCTGACCATCCTGCCGTTGTCGATCGCCGGCGCCGCCTTCGCGCTCTGGGCCACCGGGCGCAGTCTCAACATCTTCTCGATGATCGGCCTGCTGCTGCTGATGGGCATCGTCAAGAAGAACTCGATCATCCTGGTCGACTACACCAACCAGTTGCGCGAGCGCGGCCGCGACGCGCTCGCCGCGCTGCTCGAGGCCGGTCCGGTCCGCATGCGTCCGATCCTGATGACCTCGACGGCGACGATGATGGCCGCCGTGCCGGTCGCGCTCGGCCTGGGCGCCGGCTCCGAGACGCGCGCGCCGATGGCGATCGCGGTGATCGGCGGCCTGATCGTCTCGACGGTCCTGTCGCTGCTGGTGGTGCCCGGTTTCTACCTGCTCGCCGACCGCATGAAGACCTCGCTGGGCGCCGGCCGGCGCCGCGGCGAGGCGGAGGCCACCGGCGACGAAGTCACCGCCGGCGGCTGAGCCGCCTCCGCGGCCAAACCCACGGACGCAGAAAGGGCCCGACGCGGAATGGCCGCGCCGGGCCCGGAACGCGCCGCCCCGCGGAGCGGCGCGGAAAGCGGGGGTCAGGGTCAGAGCGCCGGTCTTCGTCGCATCACGAGCGAAACGATGAAGGCGATCAGGAAGACGAAGAACAGGATCTTCGCGATCCCTGCCGCGGTGCCGGCGATCCCGCCGAAGCCGAGGAACGCCGCGATCAGCGCGATGACCAGGAAAGTCAGGGCCCAGCTCAGCATGGTCCCTCCTCCGAGAGGGCCGGCGGCCGGGAGTGGCGCGCCGACGCTGCCCGAGGAGTAGGGCAATCGCGGTGCCAGGACTCGGAGGCCGTCCCGGACGCTCCGGTGCCGCCGGGAGCGAGCGCCGGGCGGAAGTTTGCAGAAAGCGGCCGGAAGGACCCGGCTCAGGCGCCGTCCTGCGCGGAATACTCGCGCAGCCGGCTGTACAGGGTCTTGAGGCTGATACCCAGGATTTCCGCCGCTTTCGCCTTGTCGCCGTCGAAGCGCTCGAGAGTGGCGAGCACCAGGTGGCGCTGTGCGTCGGCCAGCGAGATCGGCAGCTCGAGCGTCACGCTGCCGGGTCCGTCGGCCGCGACCGCGGCGGTCGACGCGGAGGTCACGGCGCGCACCTGCTCGGGAAGGTGCTCGGGCTCGACGGTGGTGCCGGCGAGGATCGCGGCCTGCTGGACCGCGTTGCGCAGCTCACGGACGTTGCCCGGCCAGGAATAGGCCACGATCCGCGCGAGCGCCGCCTTCGAGAACCGCTTGGCGCCGCCGTGCTCGCGACCGAACTCCTCGAGGAAGGACGCGGCGAGCGCCTCGACGTCGCCGCCGCGATCGCGCAGCGGCGGCAACGCCACCGGTACCACGCGCAGCCGGTAGAGCAGATCGGAGCGGAACCGGCCTTCGGCGATGGCGCCGTCGAGGTCGCGGTTCGACGCCGCCACCACCCTGACGTCGACCTCGACCGGCTTCTCGCCGCCGACCCGGGTGAACGACCGGGTCTCGAGCACTCGCAGCAGCTTGACCTGGAGCTCGACCGGCATCTCCGAGACCTCGTCGAGGAAGAGCGTGCCGGTGTGCGCCCGCTCGAAGACGCCGCGGCGCTGCTTCTCGGCGCCGGTGAAGCTGCCGCGCTCGTGGCCGAACAGCTCGCTCTCGATCAGGTTGGCCGAGACCGCGCCGCAGTTGATCGCGACGAACGGGCGGTGGGCGCGCCGGCTCAGGCGGTGCACGGTCTCGGCCACCAGCTCCTTGCCGGTGCCGCTCTCGCCGGTGATCAGCACCGTCGCCTCGGTCGGGGCGACCTTGGCCAGCAGGTCGTAAACCGCCTGCATCGCCGGCGAGGCGCCGATCATCGTGCCGAAGCGCCCGAGCTCGCGCAGCTCGCCGCGCAGCGAACGGATCTCCTCGCGGAAACCGTGGGTGCGGACGATCCCCTCGAGGACGGACTTCAGCCGCGCCGGGTCGACCGGTTTCTCCAGGTAGTCGAGAACTCCGGCGCGCAGCGCCTCGACCGCGACCTCGACGGCGGAACGCCCGGTGACCAGCACGAACTCCGGCTTGGGGTCGGGCAGGCGGTCGATCAGCTCGAGGCCGGCGCCGTCGGGCAGGTAGTAGTCGACCAGCGCCGCCGCGAACTGGCGCCGCTGGGCGAGGGTCTCGGCTTCGGCGAGATCGCCGGCCGAGACCGCCTCGAACCCCTCCCTGCGCACCAGTGCCTCGAGCGCGGCGCGCGAGTTGAAGTCGTCGTCGACGATCAGGATGGTGGCGTTCGGCTCGTTCAAGCTCGGTGACTCTAGCAGCACGCTTGGCCCGCGGCGCGATCCTTGCTAGACCCCGGGGCGTAGCTCCAAGACCGACGAGCCCTGCGACCGACCCGGAATGAACTTGCCGCCGACCGTGCCGCCGACCTTCGCCCAGCGCACCCGCGCGCTCGGCGAGCGCCTCGGGCTCACCCCCGCCCACTTCTTCACTCCGGAGATCCGCTCTCCGACGATCCGGATCGCCATCGGGTTGGCCATCACGGTCGTGTCCCTCGTTGGCTACCACCGCAATCGCGAGCTGTTCGGCTCCGAGCGGTACCTGCTCTTCGGCTTCGCCGCGGTGGTCCTCGCCGCCTGGCTCGGACGCCTGCTCGGGGGCCTGGTGGCCACGGCGGTGTGGGCGATCGTCGCGACCCGGCTGTTCGTCGAGCCGGTCGGGTCGATCGCGGTGGAATCGGCCGAGGATGCGCGCGCGATCGCCCTGTTCGCCGTCGTCGGGCTCGCGGTCGGGCTGCTGGTCGAGGGGCTGCACGCCGCGCGGCGCGGTGGCGTGCGGCTGGCGAGCGAGCGCCAGAAGCTGGCCGAGGAGCTGCTGGTCGAGCGCAACCGACTCGAGCTGCTGCTCGGCAACCTGCCGGGCCTGGTCTGGGAGCTTCGCTTCGAGCCGCCGCGGTGGCCGCCGCAGGTCCATTTCGCTTCCGCCAACGCCCTGCGCCTGACCGGCTACCCGCCCGAACAGTGGCAGCGCTCGAACCTGCTCTGGGAGACCCTGGTTCCCGAGGCGGACCGCGAGACCTTCGAGACCGCCCTGCGCACGGCCGTCCGGCGCGGCAGCTGGACGCACCGCCACTCCTGGCGCCACGCCGACGGCGCGCTGCGGACGTTCGACACCTACCTCACCGCCCGCCCGGCCCGCTCGGGCGCCCACCACGACGTGCGCTGCGTCTCGCTCGACGTCACCGCGCTCGAGAGCGCCGAGCGCGCCCTGGCCGAGACCGAGCGCCGCTTCCGCGCGGCGGCCGACCGCGCGCCGATCCTGATCCGGATCTCGCAGCCGGAGCGCGGCACCGTCTGGTGCAACCGCGCCTGGCTCGAGTTCCGCGGGCGCACGCTCGAGGAGGAGCGCGGTGACGGCTGGCGGCAAGGGGTCCACCCCGACGATCTCGCATCGGTGGGCGAGCAGTTGGAGGCGGCCTTCCGCTCGGTCGAGGAGTACCGCGTCGAGTACCGACTGCGGCGCGGCGACGGCGGCTGGCGCTGGGTGCTGTCGGTCGGCGTACCGCGCACCGACGCGCACGGCGAGTTCCAGGACTACCTCGGCTTCTGCTTCGACATCGACGACCGCAAGCAGCTCGAGCTCGAGCGCGAGGAGCTGCTGCACGCCACCGAGCAGGCGCGCGAGGCCGCCGAGCTCGCCACCCGCAGCAAGGACGAGTTCCTCGCCAAGGTCTCCCACGAGCTGCGCAATCCGCTCAACGGCATCCTCGGCTGGACCCAGATCCTGGCGGCGCCCGAAGCGAGCGAGGAGGAGCTTCGGCGCGGCGTCGAGCTGATCGACACCAGCGCGCGCACCCTGGCGCGCCTGGTCGACGACCTGCTCGACGTCGCGCGCATCCTGTCCGGCAAGCTGGCGCTCAGTCTGGCGCCGGTGCGACTCGAGCCGGTGATCGCGTCGGCGTGCGAGGAGATCCGTCCGGCCGCCGAAGCCAAGGGGGTCGCGCTCGATTGCCGCGTCTCCGAGCCGCTCCCGCCCGTGCTCGGCGACGCCACACGGCTGCACCAGGTGCTCTGGAACCTGCTGTCCAACGCGGTGAAGTTCACCTCCCGTGGCGGGCGCGTCGAGCTCGAGGCGGCGCGGCGCGACTCGGTGGTCGAGCTCGCGGTGCGCGACGACGGCGAGGGCATCGCGCCCGCGTTCCTTCCCCACGTCTTCGAGCCGTTCCGCCAACAGGAAGCGGGCGCCGACCGTCGCCACCAGGGGCTGGGGCTCGGGCTCTCGATCGTCTCCCAGCTGGTCGAGCGCCACGGGGGCTCGGTGACCGCGGCCAGCGACGGTCCCGGCCAGGGTGCCTGCTTCACCGTCCGGCTGCCGGTCGCCGCGCTCGATGCCGGGGCCGAAACCGCGCCGCGCGACTCCACGCCGACGCTCGAGCGGCTGCGGGTGATGGTGGTCGACGACGACCCGATCGCGCGCGAGATGCTGCGCACGGTGCTGGCGCGAGCGGGTGCCGTGGTCGACGACGCCGCGTCGGCGCCCGAGGCGTTCGCGTCCGTCTCGGCCACGCCGCCCGACGTCCTGGTCTCCGACCTCGAAATGCCCGGCGAGGACGGCTACTCGCTGATCCGCCGCATCCGCGCGCTGCCGGCCGACTCCGGCGGCACGACGCCGGCCCTGGCGCTGACCGCCTACGCGCAACCCGCCGACCGGCGTGCGGCACTCGACGCCGGCTTTCAGGAGCACCTCGCCAAGCCGGTCGACGCCACCGGCCTGATCGACGCGATCGGCCGTCTGGCGCGCCGCTGAATCTCCGGAAGATTCTTCAAAGCCACTGGAGCCGGCTTCGGCTGATTCCAGCAACCGATTGACTTCGTTCGACTTGCCGCCTGGCACGGCGCCTGCGAAATGCCTTCGCCGGAGCGCGCCGCAGCGGCGTTCGTCAGACTCCTCGGGATCTCGCGGCGCGCTCCTCTTCGCAGCAACCAGGGAGGAACTCCATGCGTCTTCGCCGCTCGACTTCGATCCTGTTCACACTGCTCGCGACCAGCCTGGTGGCGACCGCGAGCGAGGCCCAGTACCGCCGCGCCTTCGTGACCTCGGTGTGGGGGACCGCCGACCTCTCCTCCTGGTCCGACGCCGAGGTCGGCACGACCGGCCTCGACGCCGCCGACTCGATCTGTCGCGCGCGCGCCGCGGCCGGCGGCCTGGCCAACGCGCAGAACTTCCGGGCCTGGATGTCCGATTCGCTCGACGACGCCTGGTGCCGCGTCCAGGGGCTCACCGGCCGGCGCGACGACTCCTGCGACGGAGCGCCCTCGCTTCCCGGCGCCGGGCCGTGGGCGCTGGTCGGCAGCGACGTGCTGTGGGCCGAGAGCCTCGCCGCGCTGACCTCCGAGGCGGGGCCGATGCTCCCCCTCGACCGCACCGAGCTGGGCACGACGATCCACTCCGGCGACGCGATCTGGACCGCGACCGACGAGACCGGTCGCGGCATCGACCCCTTCGAGGGCGGCTTCTGTCAGGACTGGACCGCCGCGTCGGCGGAGGTCTACGCCGCCGCCGGCGCCGCGTACGGCACCCGGCCGGCGTGGACCGCGGAGTACGCCGCGGGCTGCGATTCGCTGCGACCGCTGTTCTGCCTGGAGGGGGCGCCCGCCGCCGCGCGGCCACCGCTGGCGACGCTCGCGCCCGCCGCGCTGGCCTTCGTCACCGACGCCGTGGGCAGCGCCGACCTCGGCTCCTGGCCGCAGGCCGCGCCGCTCACCGGCCTCGCCGCCGCCGACGCGATCTGCCGGAGCGAGGCCGCGGCACGGCGCCTGCCCCACGCCGACGCCTTCGTCGCCTTCGTCTCGACTTCCGCCGCCTCGGTGCGCAGCCGGCTGCCCGACGACATCGGCTGGGTGCGGCTCGACGGCGAGCGCGTGGCCGATTCGCTCGACGACCTGCTCGACGGCACGCTCGCGGCACCCATCTCGATCACGCCCGCCGGCCGCACCCTGCCGCTGGTCGGCAGTGCCGGCGGCGCGGTCTGGACCGGCACCGGCTACGACGGGCTCCCCGCCGAGGATCTCGACTGCGCCGGCTGGACCGACGGCACCGACAACGGGATGGCGCTCGCCGGACGGCCCGATACCATCGCCGCCAACTGGACCGACTCGCAACCGGCCTTCTGCTCGTCGGAGCTGCCGATCTACTGCCTGGGTACCGTCGAGATGCTGTTCTGGAGCGGCTTCGAGACCGGCTCGACGGTCAGCTGGTCGCTGGCAGCCGAGTAGCGCCGCTCAGAACAGCCGGCGCACCAGCGCCACGGCGAGCGACAGCACGATGGAGACGATCAGCATCGAAACGAAGGGCGCCTCGATCCGGAAACCGGGGCGCTCGACGTGCACGTCGCCGGGCAGCCGACCGAACCAGGAGAGCCAACCCGCCCACGCCAGCGCGCCCACGACGGCGAGCGCGACGCCGGCGACGACCAGCCCGGCACCGACCTGGCGGACGTTCACCGCGGCGGGCCCGCCACGAGCTCGGTCGAATCGCTGCCGAGCACGAGCTCTCGCAGCCAGCGCCAGGCGGCCCTCAAGCCGCGCACGATGCGGCCGTCGAGCACCTCGGGGACACCGAGGCGCGCGGCGATCGCCTCCTCGCGGCCGCGGAAGCGTGGCGGGAAGCGGGCGAGCGTCGCCTCGCGCACCGGCCCCGTGCGCACCAGCCGCGGCGAGATCGCTCCGCGCAGCATCGCCAGTCGTGCGCCGTCGGTGCCGGACTCGATCGGCGTCGCGCGCGCCGGCAGGATCAGCCACGGCCGCCAGCGAAAGCGCCAGCTGCCGTTGGGTCCGCTCTCGAGCCGGCCGAGCGAGCGCACCGGCGCACCGCCCAGACCGCGGCCGGCGAACGCGGTCAACCGGTCGCGCGCCGGGTCGGCCGAGCCGTCGCGGCCGGCGAGGATCTCCCACGAGAAGACGCTGCCGTACACGGTCAGCCGGAACGACCAGCCCGCGATCAGCACGCAGCCGGCGAGCATCAGCAGGCCGTAGACCGCGCCGAACCAGGGGTTGACCGCGGCGGTCGCCGCCGCCGCGACCAGCAGCGAGAACCGGAAGCCGCGCAGGGCGAGGTCGAGCGTCACCGAGGGCGACAGCGCGATCAGCACCTGGACGGCGTGGAAAGCCAGGAAGACGACGACGAAGACCGCGAGGTAGACGCCCGCCAGCCCGATTCCCACGAGCGTCCCGAAAACGCCGGAGTCCGCGACGCCGGCCACACCGGCCGCCGCCAGCGGATTGCCGGACGCCGTCTCCGGCAGCAGGCCGCCGGCATCGAGCAGGCGCCGGATCTCGAGCAGGACGATCGGCGCGGCGACCAGGCCGGAGAGCTTGTTCTCGTGCTCCTCGACGAAGTCCATCGGCTTCTTCAGGCCCGGGATCAGGGCGCCGATCGTGGTGTTGAGCGCGAACAGCAGGGCGAGCGCGATCCCCGATCCCCAGAACCAGGGGCGCGTGTACCAGGGCAGCCACGGCCTCGCCTCCGCCGGCGTCCGCCACCAGCGCCAGGCGCCGAGGCCCGAGACGCCGAGCAGCGGCGAGATCGGCACGCCGGTGGCGAGGGTGAGCGTGCGGGCCAGCTCCTCGCCGGCGGTGAAGTGGGTCTCGTCGATCGCGACCCCCGGGGGGGCGGGGGCACCGGCGGACGCGGGCCTCGCCGGGCCGACGGCCGCCAGCAGCAGGGCCGCGAGCATCGCGAGGCCGAGGGGTCTCCGTGACATGGCGAGGCGACCTTACCTGATCCGGCGCCGCCTCTCCGGGTGGCGACCCGCGGTCCGGCGTCGCCTAGGGTGGCACCATGCCGATCGTGCAGCCGACTCCCCCCATCGTCAACGGCGCCGGTCCCTGGACCGGCCGCTTCGCTCGCCGGCTCGACCGGGTCAAGGCCTCGACCATCCGGGAGCTGCTCAAGCTGCTGACCCGGCCCGAGGTGATCTCGTTCGCCGGCGGCCTGCCGGCACCCGAGCTGTTCCCGGTCGACGAGATCGAGGCCGCGACCCACCGCGTCCTCGCCGGGCACGGCCGCGAGGCCCTGCAGTACGGCACCACCGAGGGCTATCTGCCGCTGCGCGAGCTGCTGGTGCGCCACATGAGCCGCTACGGCATCCGGGTCACGCCCGCCAACGTGCTGATCACCAGCGGCTCGCAGCAGGCGCTCGACCTGGTCGGCCGCGCGTTCGTCGATCCCGGCGACACGGTGCTGGTCGAGGCGCCGTCGTACCTCGGAGCGCTCCAGGCGTTCAACATCTGCGAGCCCTCCTACGTCACCGTGCCGCTCGACGCCGAAGGCGTCGACCCGGACGCGATCGAACGCGAGCTCGAACGGCGGCCACCGAAGTTCCTCTACCTGCTGCCCAACTTCCACAACCCCGCCGGCGTCACGCTCTCGCTCGAGCGCCGCCGCCGCATCGTCGAGCTCGCCGCCCGCCACGGCGTGCCGATCGTCGAGGACGACCCCTACGGGCAGCTGCGCTACGAGGGGGAGCACCTGCCGCCGCTGGTGGTGCTCGACGCCGAGCTGCGCCGCGACCGCGGCATCGACGCCCCGGGCGGCGGCGTCATCTACCTCGGCACCCTGTCGAAGACGCTGGCGCCGGGCCTGCGCATCGGCTGGGTGGTGGCTCCGGAGCCGGTGATCGATCGCCTGGTGCGCTTGAAGCAGGGCGCCGACCTGCACACGGCGACGTTCACTCAGATGGTCGCCTACGAAACCGCGCGCGGCGGCTTCGTCGATCGCCACGTACGCCGGCTGCGCGAGGTCTATCGCGAGCGGCGCGATGCCATGCTCGCGGCGCTCGAGCGCCACCTGCCGCCGGGCACGTCGTGGACGCACCCCGCCGGCGGTCTCTTTCTCTGGCTGACGCTGCCGGAGGGTCTCGACTCCACGCGGTTGCTCCCCGCGGCGCTCGAGGCCGACGTCGCCTACGTCGCCGGCGCCCCGTTCTTCGCCGCGGGCGGCGGCGAGCGCACGCTTCGCCTCAACTTCTCGTACTGCCCGCCCGCGACCATCGCCGAGGGCATCCGCCGCCTCGGCGAAGTGGTCACGCGGGCCGCCGCCTCGTGAGCGACCGGCCACCCCGGCGGGTGGCCTGCCGCGTTGCGGCACGAAATAGTGTCGGCTCGGCCCGACGGCGGGACGCTATGCTCGCCGACGAATCATTCCAGGGCGCGCAGCGCGCGCCGGCAGGTCGGGAGGAGAGGTCGATGCGCCGAGTCCCGTGCCCAGCCCGTCCAGTCCGCTCGAGAGGGGCGAACCGATGAAGGGCTTCTTCACCGCGCTGACCCGCCACCCTCTGAGCCTCGCCGGCACGGCGATCGCGACCTCCGCGGCGATCCTCTTCCTGACCCTGTTCTCGCTCGAGCTCGCCGGATTCCACGGTCACCCGTACGTCGGCATCCTCGCCTATCTCGTCATCCCGACGATCTTCGTGATCGGCCTCGTGCTGATTCCGATCGGCCTGCGCCGCGCGCGCCGCCGCGCGGCCGCCGACCAGGAGTTCCCGGTCCTCGACTTCAACCGGTCGGAGATGCGCAACCGGTTCCTGATCTTCCTGGCGCTGACCGTGATCAACATCGTGATCGTCGCCACCGCGACCTACAAGAGCGTCGAGGTGATGGACACCGTCGAGTTCTGCGGCACCGCCTGCCACTCGGTGATGGAGCCCGAGCACACCGCGTTCCAGCGCGGCGCCCACGCCAGCGTGCGCTGCGTCGACTGCCATATCGGCCCCGGCGCCGACTGGTTCGTCAAGTCGAAGCTCTCCGGCTCGTGGCAGCTGGTCTCGGTCGCGCTCGACCTCTACCCGACGCCGATCCCGACTCCGGTCCACGCTCTGCGCCCGGCGCGCGACACCTGCGAGCAGTGCCACTGGCCCCAGAAGTTCGTCGGCGACCGGTTGCGCGTGATCACCAGCCACGAAGACGACGAGGCCAACAGCGAGCTCAAGACCGTGCTGCTGATGCGGGTCGGTGGCCTCGCCGGCCGCGAGTCGAAGGGGATCCACTGGCACGTCGACCCGGCCAACGCGATCCGCTACCGCAGCGACGAGGCGCGGGAGGAGATCTACGAGGTCGAGCTCACCCGCGCCGACGGCACCGTCGACAAGTGGCTGGCGCCCGGCGCCGGCGAGGGCGAGGCCGCGACCCAGGGGATGTGGCGATCGATGGACTGCGTCGACTGCCACAACCGTCCGAGCCACACGTTCCATCCGCCGGAACGCGAAGTCGACCGCGCGATCGAAACCGGCCACGTCGCGCGCGACCTTCCCTTCGCCCGCCGCGAGGGACTGCGCCTGATCAAGGGCGACTACGCGGACAAGGACGTCGCCCGCGCGGCGATCCTCGACGGCTTGAAGCGCTTCTACGCCGAGAGCTACCCCGAAGTCGCAGCCGCGCGCGCCGCCGACATCGAAGCCGCCGCCGCCGCGCTCTACGAGGGCTGGAGCTCGAACGTCTTTCCCGGCATGAAGGTCGGCTGGAACACCTACCCGAACCAGATCGGCCACGAGCAGTCCCCGGGCTGCTTCCGCTGCCACGACGACCTGCACGAGACCGCCGACGGCCGCACCATCTCGCAGGACTGCGAGACCTGTCACTCGCTGCTGGCGATGCAGGAATCGGATCCGGAGATCCTCCGGACGCTGTCCCCCTGAGGAGCCCCGGATGAGCGAGCGGCGGAGCGGCTGGACCTGGATCGCGGCGCTCGGGATCGCCGTCGCGACGGCGTTGACCACCGCGCCGGCCGCCGGAGCGCAGAGCGCCGACGACTGTCTGGCGTGCCACTCCGACGACTCGCTGACCGCGACCCGCGACGGTCGCGAGGTCTCCGCCTTCGTCGACGGCGGGAAGCTCGCCGCCGGCGCCCACGCAGGCCTCGCCTGCGTCGACTGCCACGCCGACCTCGCCGGCCAGGGCGACGGCCACGGCGACGACGTCGAGCGCGTCGATTGTGCGACCTGTCACGACGACCAGGTCGCGTCCACGGCGCGCGGCATCCACGCCCGGTCTCGCGACGGCAGGATGGCGGCGGCCTGTGCCGACTGCCACCGGCCGCACGAGCTCGCGAAGGGATCCGAGGCGCTCGCCTCGTGCGCCAACTGCCACGCCGGCGTCGTCGAGCTGCAGCGCTCGAGCCTGCACGGCCGCGCCGCCGCGCGCGGCGACCGGCTGGCGCCGACCTGCCTGACCTGCCACGGCTCGCACGAGATCCTGCCGGTCGACGACCCGAAGTCGCGGGTGGCGGTGATGAACGTGCCGGTGCTGTGTGGCAGCTGCCACAAGGCGGGGACCGAGGTCTCGCAGTTCCGCGACATCCCGCAGGAGGACATCCTCGAGCACTACGTCGACTCGATCCACGGCGAGGGGCTGTTCCAGAAGGGGCTGACGGTGACCGCGGTCTGCACCTCGTGCCACACCGCGCACCAGATCCTGCCGCACACCGACCCCCGCTCGTCGATCGCCCACGGCAACGTCGCCGCGACCTGCATGCAGTGCCACGCGCAGATCGAGCAGGTCCATCGCCGGGTGATCGAGGGGAGGCTCTGGGAAGAGGCGCCGTCGCGCATCCCGGTCTGCGTCGAGTGCCACCAGCCGCACGAGATCCGCAAGGTCTTCTACGACAGCGGCGCCGCCAACCGCGACTGCCTGGCCTGCCACGGCAAGCCCGAGCTGGCGACGGTGCGCGACGGCGCGACCGTCTCGCTCTACGTCGACGCCGGGGCCTACGCCGCCTCGACCCACTCCGCGACCGCCTGCGCCCAGTGCCACAGCGAGGTCTCGCCCGCGCACGAGCGACCATGCGACACGGTGGTCTCGAAGGTCGACTGCGGCGTCTGCCACGCCGAGCAGAAGAACCAGTACGAGAGCAGCATCCACGGCAAGCTCTCGGCGACCGGCGACGGCGACGCCCCGGTCTGCCTCGACTGCCACTCGGCTCACGCCACGCGCGGCAAGCAGGACCCGACCTCGCCGACCTTCGCTCGCAACGTCCCCAAGCTGTGCGCGAGCTGCCACCGCGCCGGCGAGAA
Organism: Acidobacteriota bacterium; assembly: GCA_045862895.1. Taxonomy (GTDB): domain Bacteria; phylum Acidobacteriota; class Thermoanaerobaculia; order Multivoradales; family JAGPDF01; genus JACTMI01. The sequence continues at coordinate 296,409 of BTUO01000002.1, read as the reverse complement.
GGCGGCCGTGCGCATCGAGTCCGACATCCCGGACATCGTCGCCAGCTACGCCGACTCGATCCACGGCAAGGGGCTGACCGAGAGCGGCCTGGTGGTCACCGCGACCTGCGTCAACTGCCACACCTCGCACGGCGAGCTGCCGCCGGCCGATCCGAAGTCCTCGGTGAACCGGGCGAACCTCGCGGCGACCTGCGGCACCTGCCACCACGGCGTCGAGGAGGAGTTCAGGAAGAGCATCCACGCCACCGGCGAGGCGCCGGAAGGCGGGCACCTGCCCGTGTGCGAGGACTGCCACAGCTCGCACCAGATCCAGCGCGCCGATCTGCCCGGCTTCCGCAATCGGATGATGGAGCAGTGCGGCGGCTGCCACACCGAGGAGACCGAGACCTTCTTCGAGACCTTCCACGGCAAGGTCTCGCGGCTCGGCACCGAGGGCGCGGCGAAGTGCTCCGACTGCCACGGCAGCCACGGCATCCTGCCGCCGACCGACCCGGCCTCGACCCTGTCGCGCGCCAACATCGTCGCAACCTGCGCGCAGTGCCACCCGGGGTCGAATCGTCGCTTCGCCGGCTACCTCACTCACTCGACCCACCACGACAAGGATCGCTGGCCCTGGCTCTACTGGTCGTTCCGGTTCATGACCCTGCTGCTGGTCGGCACGCTGACCTTCGCGTTGCTGCACACCGGCGCCTGGCTGGTCCGGCTCTGGCTGACCCGGGACCAGTGGCGGCACGTCAAGGCGATGCGCGAGGCCGAGGGCGACCAGAAGCTCTACCGTCGCTTCACCCGCTTCCAGCGCACCCTGCACCTGACCATGCTGCTCTCCTTCTTCACGCTGGCGATCACCGGCATGGTGCTCAAGTTCTCCTATGCGACCTGGGCGCAGGTGATCTCGCGCCTGCTCGGCGGGCAGCCGGCGATGGCGGTGATGCACCGGTTCGCCGCGATCGTCCTGATCATCGTCTTCGTCGTGCACGTGCTCGACGTCCGTCGCAAGAAGCGCGAAAGCGGCCGGACCTGGAAGGAGATGCTCACCGGTCCCGACACGATCCTGTTCGCCAAGCGCGACCTGACCGACCTGGTGGCGTCGATCCGCTGGTTCTTCGGCATCGGTCCGCGCCCCGCTTACGGGCGCTACACCTACTGGGAGAAGTTCGACTACTTCGCGGTCTTCTGGGGCGTGATGGTGATCGGCTCGACCGGCTTCGTGCTCTGGTTCCCCGAGCTGCTCACCCGTATCCTGCCCGGCTGGTCGATCAACGTGGCGACGATCGTGCACAGCGACGAAGCGCTGCTCGCGGTCGGCTTCATCTTCACCATCCACTTCTTCAATACTCACTTCCGTCCGGACAAGTTCCCGATGGACCCGGTGATCTTCACCGGCCGGATGACGTTGGAGGAGTTGAAGCACGACAAGCCCGACGAGTACGAGCAGCTCGTGCGCGAGGGCCGGCTCGAAGAGCACATGGTCGAGCCGATGCCCCGCTCGGTCGAGCGCGGCTTCAAGATCTTCGGCTTCGCCGCGCTCGGCGTCGGTTTGCTGCTGATCGTGCTGATCGTCTACGCCATGTTCTTCGGCTACCGGTGAACCGGATGACGTCCGACGCGGGAACCCGAGCACGAAACGAGGAGGCGAAGATGTCCGGCCCCGCCCGACTGGCCCCGATCGTCCTCGCCGCGCTGCTCGCGGCCGCCGCTCCGACGGCTCGGCTCGGCGCGCAGGAGGCCTGCTTCGACTGCCACGGCAGCGTCGACAACGTCGGCGAAGACCGGCTGGTGGTCGACCTCGCGGCCTGGGAGTCGACACCGCACGGCGCCGCCGGCATCGGCTGCGCCGATTGCCACTCCGGCAAGGCCGACTACCCGCACGAGAGCGACGCGCCGGAGGCGACCTGCGCCTCCTGCCACGACGACGCGGTCTCCGCGCTCGCCGAGAGCGCCCACGCCCCGGTCGGCGAGGGCGCCGCGCGACCGACCTGCGCCAGCTGCCACGGCTCGCTCCACGCGCTGGCGCCGCTGTCCGAGACCAGCTCACCGATGCACCCGACGCGCCAGCCCGAGACCTGCGGCGCCTGCCACGCCGACCCGAAGCTGGCCGAGGCCGCGGGCGTGCGGCTGGTGCAACCGATCGCGGCCTACACCGCGAGCGTCCACGCCCGCGCGGTCGCTGCCGGCGAGCACGCGGCGACCTGCACCTCGTGCCACGGCGGTCACGGCATCCTGCGCGGCGCCGATCCCCGCTCGCCGGTGCACCGAGAGAACGTTCCGGAGACCTGCGCCGCGTGCCACTCGGCGATCTCGGAGACCTACGCCGCCAGCGTCCACGGCATGGCCGCGGCGCAGGGGATCCAGAGCTCGCCGGTCTGCACCGACTGCCACGGCGAGCACACCATCCTCGGCCCGGCCGACAAGGGCTCGCCGGTCTTCGCCACCAACGTGCCGCTGATGACCTGCGGTCGCTGCCACGGCGATCTGCGGCTGACCACCAAGTTCGGCATGAAGGCCGACGCGGTCGCCGCCTTCGAAGACAGCTTCCACGGACTCGCCTCGCGCACCGGTTCGACCACCGTCGCCAACTGCGCCTCGTGCCACGGCGTCCACGACATCCTGCCGTCGTCCGACCCGCGCTCGCACGTCGCGCCGGCGAACCTGGCGGCGACCTGCGGCACCTGCCACCCGGGCGCCGGCTCGAGCTTCGCGATCGGCGCCGTCCACACCCTGCCGCAGGACCGCGAGAGCGCCCACCCGGCGGTCTACTGGGTGCGGCTCGGCTACCTCTGGCTGATCTGGCTGGTGATCGGCGGCATGGTCGTCCACAATCTGCTGGACCTCCAGCGCAAGGCGCGCTCGGGGCTGACCCGGCCGGCGATCCCGCTCGCCGAGCGGCGTCCTCGCATGTCGCGCGGCTTCCGCATCGCCCACGCGCTGCTGCTCACCTCCTTCATCGTCCTGGTCTGGACCGGCTTCGCGCTCAAGTTCCCTGACGGCTGGTGGGCGGCGCCTCTGCTCGCCTGGGAGGAGCAGCTCGGCTTCCGTGGCGGCGTGCACCGCTGGGCCGCGATCGTGATGCTCGGCGCCTTCGCCTTCCACGCCGTGCACCTCGCGGTCGACCGCCGCGCGCGCGCCTGCATCCGCACCATGATGCCGAACCGCCACGACCTCCAGGAGCTCGGCCACAAGCTCGCCTGGTACGTCGGGCGCCGCAAGGAGATGCCGAAGTCGCCACCGCTCGGCTACGCCGAGAAAGCCGAGTACCTGGCGCTGGTCTGGGGCACCATCGTGATGGCGGTGACCGGCTTCGTCCTCTGGTTCGAGAACTGGTCGCTGGCGCACCTGCCCAAGTGGGCGAGCGACGTCGCCACCGTCGTCCACTACTACGAGGCGATCCTCGCCAGCCTCGCGATCCTGGTCTGGCACTTCTACTTCGTGATCCTCGACCCGCTGGTCTACCCGCTCGACACCACCTTCCTGACCGGCCGCGAGGCCCCGGGACGGTCGCTCGAGCGCACGGCCGCCGTGGTCGAGCCGCGGGAGGAGAGGGAGAAGAAGGGCTGAAGAACCCCGGGTTCGGCACCGCGCACGCTAGGATCGCGCGGTGCCGAACCGCCGGGTCCTCGTCTGGGTCGCGATCCTCTACGCCGGGCAGGGACTCCCCTACGGCGTCGTCCACAAGATCTGGCCGATCTACTTCCGCGCTCACGGCGTCTCGCTGACCGAGATCGGGCTGATGAGCCTGCTGGCGCTGCCCTGGTCGTGGAAGCCGCTGTGGGCGCCTCTGGTCGACCGCTTCGGATCGCGCCGCGCCTGGATCGTCCCCGGGCTCGGTGCGCTGGCGACCCTCGCCGCGCTGATGCCGCTGCTGCCCGCCGACAAGGTCGGGCCGCTGATGATCGCCTTCCTGCTCGCCTTCACGGTCGCCTCGGCGACCCAGGACATCGCGATCGACGCCTGGGCCGTCGACGTCGCCGCCGGTAAGAACCTGGGCTGGATCAACGGTCTGCGCGCCTCGGCCTTCCGTGTCGCGGTGATCGCGGCGGGCGGCCTGGCGCTGTTCGTCGCCGGGCGCGCCGGCTGGGGCGCGGCCTGGATGTTGGTCGCCGGGATCTTCGTGGCCCTCGCGCTCGCTGCCCTGTTCACCCCCGAACCGACTCGCGCCGTCGGTCCCGACTCGGCGCGTCGTTCGACGCGCGCGCTGGTGCGCTCGTTCCTCGACTGGCTGCTTCGGCCCGAAATGCTGCCGGTCGTCCTCTTCGCGCTGCTCTTCAAGCTCGGCGACCAGGCGATCGCGCGCATGACCGAGACCTTCTGGCTCGATTCCGGCAGGCGACTCGAGGAGATCGCACTGGTCGCCAACACGATCGGGCTCGGTCTGACCATCACCGGCGCTCTCGCCGGCGGCGCCTTCATCTCGCGGGTCGGCCTCTTCCACGGCCTGCTCTGGATCGGCCTCGCGCAGCTCGCCTCGAACCTGGTCTACGCCTCGGTCGCCGGCTTCGAGCTCGGCCGCTACAGTCTCTACTTCGCGTCGGGATTCGAGAACTTCAGCCAGGGACTCGGCACCGCCGCCCTGCTCGCCTTCCTCACCGCATGCTGCCGGCGCGAGAACGCCGCCACCGAGTATGCGCTGCTCTCCTCGCTGTTCGCCTTCTCGCGCGAGATCGCCGGCGCCGCTTCCGGCTTCGGCGCCGATCGGATGGGCTACGCCGGCTTCTTCGCATTCACCGCCGCGCTGGCGATGCCGGCGCTCCTGATGCTGCCGTGGCTGCGGCCGCAGCTCGCCGCGGCCTCGCTGGTAAACTCCCCGGCACCCGCGACCCAGGGCGCTTCCCCGGAGGAGTGATGAACGACAACGCCTGGCAGGAGGCCGTCGAGATTCTGCGCCCGCACGTGGTGCGGCTGGCGACCCCCGACCACGCCGGCACCGGCTTCCTGTTCTCCTATGCCGCCGACGGCGGCATCTGCGGCATCGCGACCGCCGCCCACGCGCTCCACCAGGCTTCGCTGTGGGAGCAGCCGATCCGGCTCGAGCACTTCTCGACCGGGTCGGAGCGCCTGCTGCGCCACGGCGACCGCTCGATCGTGGTCGACGAGAAGACCGACACCGCGGCGCTGGTCTTCCTGCGCGACGACTTCCCTCTCCCCGACACGGTGCTGCCGGTCACCCCCGGCACGATGAACTACCGGGTCGGCGTCGAGATCGGCTGGGTCGGCTTCCCGGCGGTGGCGCGCGACCAGCTCTGCTTCTTCTCCGGCCGGATCAGCGCCTGGCTCGAGGAGGAGCAGGCATACCTGGTCGACGGCGTCGCGATCAACGGCGTTTCCGGCGGCCCCGCTTTCGGCTTCGACGATCGCGGGCGGCCGGTCCTGCTCGGCGTGGTTTCGGCCTACCTGCCCAACAAGGCGCTGGGGGGCACGCTGCCCGGCGTCTCGGTGGTCCAGCACATCGGCCACCTCGCCAAGTGGGTCACGAGCCTGCGTTCGCTCGAGAACGGCGACTCGACGCCGCCGCCCGAGGACTGAGCTCCGCGAGCAGCTCGCCAGCCTTCTCACGGAAGGCGTCGCTCCATTCGTGCCCGCCGGCGAAGGTGAGGGTGTCGACCTGCGTCGCTCGCCCCGCCAGCCGCTCGACGTCGGTCGCCAGCTTCGCCGCGTCGTACCACTCGTCGCCGTCACCGCGCGCGATCAGAGCCCGCCCCGGAAACGGCGACGCGGCGTGAAGCGTCGCGAGCTCGGGCGGCACGTCGCCGGCGAGCGCGACGACCGCCGCGATCTCGTGCCCGGCGAGCAGCGCCGCTCGCCACGCCATCGACGCCCCCTGCGAGAAGCCGGCGAGGACGACCGGCAGCCGCCAGTCGAAGCGCGCGCGCACGGCGTCGAGGATCGAGCGCACGTAGCGCACGTTGTCCTCGATCGCCTTCTCGCGCAGATCGCGCGTCATCCAACCGCGCACGACCTGCCCGGAGCCCGAGCTCCTCGAGTAGAACGACGAGAGCGCATCGACCGCGACCAGCGCCCAACGGTCCGCTCCGGGGATCCGCTCGAGCTCCCCCAGGTGCCGCGCCGCCCACTCCATGTAGCCGTGGAAGCCGACCAGGATCCCCGCCGGCTCGCCTTCCGGCGCCCGCACGAGATAGCGGCCGTGGGTTCGGGCTTCGACGACGATCGACTCGACCCGTTCCGTCATGCGCGGATTCTGTCCCGAGCGGCGGCGGCCGTCGAGTCGGACTCCGGCCGGCGCCTCCGGTTCGCTTGCCCTCGGCCCGCCGGTCCCGTAGGGTGCCCCGCATGTCCGACGATTCCGGCCAACGGCCCTGGTATCGCAAGCTCCACTGGCAGATTCTGATCGCGATGGGGGCGGGCATCGCCGCGGGCGCGCTCGGCGGCGCGCCTCTGGCGGCGCGGGTCGGCTGGCTCGGGACGCTGTTCATCACTCTGCTCAAGATGGTGGTGGTGCCGCTCGTGCTCGCCTCGATCATCTCCGGCGTCGGGTCGGTCGGCGGCGGCGCCGCCTTCGGGCGCCTGTTCGGCAAGACGCTGGGCTTCTACCTGTTGTCGAGCCTGCTCGCCATCCTCGTCGGGCTGGCGCTCACCAACCTGATCCGCCCGGGCGAGAGCCTCGACCTGTCGGCGGCGGCGAGCGAGGCGCTCCCGGAAGGCCTCGCCACCTCCTCGAGCCTGCCCGACCTGCTGCTCGGCATGGTGCCGGAGAACGTCATCGCGGCGGCCGCCCGTTCGGACCTGCTCGCGGTCATCGTCTTCGCGATCCTGTTCGGCATCGCCGCCGGCGGCCTGCCGGAGGGGCCGCGCTCGACGCTGCTCGGATTCTTCGATTCGCTCTCCCAGGCCATGCTGCGGCTCACCGGCATGGTGCTGGCGCTGGCCCCGATCGGCGTCTTCGGCCTGGTCGCCCGCGCGGTCGCGACGTTCGGCGTGTCGGCGTTCCAGGCGATGCTGCTCTACATGGTGACGATCGCGCTCGGCCTCGCCATCCACTTCTTCGGAACGCTGCCGGCCCTGCTCCGCCTGTTCGGACGCATCGACCCGCGCATCCACTACCGCAACGTCGCCGAGCCGATGGCGATCGCCTTCTCGACCAGCTCGTCGGCGGCGACGCTGCCGTCGACCCTGCGCGCCGTCGAGCACCGGGTGGCCGCGTCGCGGCGCGTCACCTCGTTCGTGCTGCCGATGGGCGCGACGGTCAATATGGACGGCACGGCGCTCTACGAGTGCGCGGGCGTGCTGTTCATCGCCCAGGCGCTCGGCGTGGACCTGAGCTTCGCGCAGCAGGCGGTCGTGGTGTTCACGGCGCTGCTGGCTTCGATCGGTGCCGCCGCGGTGCCTTCGGCGGGCCTGGTCATCATCTTCATCGTGCTCGAGGCGGTCGGCCTGCGCGGGCCGCAGGTCGAGGCGCTGGTCGGCTTCATGCTCGCCGTCGACCGGCCACTGGACATGGCGCGCACGGCGGTCAACGTCACCAGCGACACCTGCGCCGCGGCGATCATCGCCCGCAGCGAGGGCGAGCGGGTCGACGAAGCCGTGATCGAGGGCTGAGCCGCCGCCGCGCGGTCGGGCCACCGACCGGGTCGCGTCGGCGCTACTCCCCGTCGGTGGGGCGATCGGGTGCTGCGGGATCGTGGCTCGGCAGCACCGACCAGTGGAGGTTCACGAACCGCCAGCCCTTCGGCCCTCGTTCCGCGACGCCCCTCATCCAGCCCTGCTCGTCGATCGCTGGACCGGACCGCGGGACGATGCGCTCGAAATAAGCCGCCGAGAGAAGGACCTTTGTGCCCGTCAACGGGTCGACGCGTATCGGCTCGCCCCAGCGCAGCTCGATCCGCTCGATCACGCGCGTCAGTTCGTCGATGCCCCGGCCCGCCGCCTCGCCCCCGTCGAACACCAGCTGGCCTTCGGAGACCATGTAGAACTCCGGAGCCGCGGAGAAATAGCGTTTCCAGGCGATCGGACCGTCGCGCGTGACCCCTTCCGCCACGTCCCTCAGGAAACCGCGCGCCCCCTGGACGATCGAGTCCGCCGGCGCCGGAGCCGAAGCCGGAGCTGATGGCGACGGAGCCGGAACCGACTGCGACGTGCCCCGACAGCCGGTCGATACCACGACGGCGAAGATGAAACAGGCGTGAAGTCCTTTCATGGTCCTTGAGTCCTTCCCTTCGTCCGAAGCAGCGAGACGAGCCGAGGCGCACCGGGCGCCTCTGGCGCGAGGCTGACGGTCCGACCGAGTCCGCGAAGTCTCGAGGCGGCAATCGCCACCATGCTCGGATCGAGATCGAAAGCATCGACCCTGGTGGCGCCGAACCTCTCGAAGAGGATCTCCACGCCGACGCCCCGCCCACAGCCGACTTCGAGGAATCTCCCCGCGTCCGGCCGTCCGCCGAGCTCGAGGAGGTGCGGCGCTTCGTGGCGTCGCTGAATCGCAGCCCGGACCCGACTGTTCATGAGCAGATACTCGAGTCTTCCGAGCCTCAAGGCAACCCTGCGGCCCAACGGATCCTGCGCCCGGCTGCGCGCCCCGCAGGAGTGGCGGAGGGCGCGCGCAGGAGGCGCGGCGGTCGAGGCCAAGGGCTGGACGTCACGTCCCACCGAGGGCGGCGTCGACTTCCGCTTCGACGAGCCACTCCGGATCGAGGAAGGAGCCCGGAAACAGGGAATCAAGGTCATGCCGCATCGCGTCGATATCGAGTCGCGACCACGATGGGCAAAGCGCAACACGACTCGCAATACCCGCCGTGGCATGCCTCGAAGGCGGCGTCTTCGTCTTCTCTCAGAAGAGCCTCGAAGGAACGCTCATGACGCCTGACGGCTCATGAGCTCAGCGGCAAACGGGGGCAGCCCGTTTGCCGCTGGAGCAAGTAGTTGGGCGGCGGGACGACCCGCTCAAGTTACTCACCGACAAAGGATCCATCTGGAGCCATGATGAAGGATTCCGAGAGTGGCGCAAAAGCGCGACGCCCCATGTCGTCGATGCTGCCCGTGACGCGAACTGGCCCTCGCTCTCCTCCGTCCCAGAACGCCTCGATTTCAAGCTGATACTTGACCCCTGTCGGACACTCGCGCTCTTGTACCTGGGGGCCACTCTTCATCAGGTCGCGAAGTTGAGCAAACGAACAAGAACGATACTTTTCAAGCGCCTCAAGCAGCACCTTCCGCGCTTCGGGATCGTTCACGTTTCGCCGCCTAACTGGGATTGTTCCCACGAGGATTCGCGGGGAGTCCGTGTGACAATGGGGAAATAGGCCTGCGAGACGGGGCTGGTCGGAGTTGGCAGCTCATTGAAGGGGCTCGGATTGCGGCGAGTAGGGCTCGGAGGATCGTGGGTCAAGGGACCGTTGTCACAGGGCTAATCCGATTTCAGTGTCGCGTGGCGGCGGGGTCGGGGGCGGGGCCGGGTCGGGGCTGGCGTCTCGGGTGGGAGCGGAAGAAGTCCCAGGTCGTGCTCGTGGCGTGGATGCGGTCGCTGGGAGGGCCGACCCGCCACTTCGGCAGCGGCTTGCCGCCCGGCCAGACGTGGCCGGCGCCGCGCACGACGTAGAGGACGACCGTCGCATCCTCGGCGCACTCCGCGTACTCGACGCGGTCGACCTCCGGCGCGAACCTCGACACGACCGGGTCCGGTTCGCAGCCGTTCCGCCGCGCCCAGCTCGCCGTGAAGCTGCGCACCGAGGGATAGACCGGCTTGACGGGATTGAACGGGTCGCCGAGGCGTCCGCCGTCGATCGGGACGATCGGGTCGGCGGTGCCGTGGAAGGCGATCAGCGGCACCGGCCGGGAGTCCGCGCAGGCTTCGAACGGCAACGCGTGCGCCGCCGCCACCGTGCCGACCGCCGCGATCCGCTCGGGCAGCGCGCAGGAGAGCGCGAAGGCCATCGCCCCGCCCTGCGACATGCCGTTGGCGTAGATCCGCTCCGGGTCGATGGCGTAGCGCGCCTCCAGCCGGTCGATCAGGTCGTCGACGAAGCGGACGTCCTTCGCGAGCCCGGCCGCCCGTTCGACCGGCCAGATCCTCGGGATGCCGAGGATCGGCAGCTCGGGGTCGCCCGCCGGATAGACCACGAGGAACCCGTGCTCGTCGGCCAGCCGGTTCCACCCGCTGAGATTCGCCTGCTGCGCCGGCCAGGTCGCGCCGCCGTGGAAGCTGATGACGAGCGGCGCCGGCCGGCCGCCGTCGTAGGAAGAAGGGACGTGGAGCAGATACTCGCGCTCCTCGCCCGAGGAGATCATCGTACCGTCGCTGCGATCGAAGTGCGCGACGATCGCCGCGGCGCCCAGGACGGCCGCGATCGGCAGGCCGAAGCAGACCAGCATCACGCCGAAGACGATCCTCCGGAGTCGCTTCCGCTTCCGGGCCGGCCCGGGAGGCCGTGCGCTGGGGGACACGACCGTACTGTACGACGATTCGCCGTCGGTGGCCGCCTCGGCCGCGGTGCCGACCGGTGGCACGGCCGGATCGACCCGCTCCGATGTGGACCGCCCTGCTAGGACAGCAACCGCACCGCCGTCCGCGCGTAGATCTCCGCGCATTCGAGGAGACGCTCGATCGAGACGAACTCGTTCGGTCCGTGCGCGACCGACAGAAGTCCGGGTCCGTACGCGAGGGCCGGGATGCCGAGCGCGGCGTAGTGACGGGTCTCGAGGACGCCCGGGCAGAGCTCGAAGGTGGCGGGCTCACCGGTGACGTCGCGGAGGCTCGTGGCGAGAGCGCGGCCGAGGTCGCCGTCCTCGGGCGTGGCCGCCGAGCGCCCCTCCTGGAAGATCTCGAGCTCGCAGTCGACGCCGTGCGCCCTGGCCACCTCGATCACGGCGAGCAGGCGCTCGCGCTCGGCGTCGAAGTCCTCCTCCGGATTGGTACGACGGTCGATCGTGAACGTCACCCTTTCCGGCACCACGTTGAAGTTGTGGCCGCCGCCGAGCTCGCCACCGATCAGGAGGACGGAGCGCCGCGCCGCCTCCGGCTCGATTCGGTAGCGGGTGACGCGGCCGGACACTTCGCGTTCCAGCTCCTCGAACAGCGACGCGACGGTCAGCATCCCGCGGAACGCGTTGACGCCGCGGAAGTGGAGGCCGACGTGCGCCGGCCGGCCGCGCACCGTGATTCGCGCCGAGATCACGCCGCGATTCGCGTTCCAGACCACGCCGCTGGTCGGCTCCATGGTCAGCATGCCGATCGCGTCGTGCTCGACGAGCCCCGCCCCGGCCAGCGCGACCGTTCCGTTCGGGCCGGAGGTCTCTTCGTCCGGAACCGAAATCGAGACGACCCTCCCCTTCGGCTCGAAGCCGGCCGCCGCGAGGGCGCGCATGGCGAACGCCATCGCCGCGATCCCGCCCTTCATGTCGGCCGCGCCGCGCCCGAACAGGTTTCCCTTGCGCACCCCCGGTTCGAACTGCGAGCGCTCCTGCGCCGGGACGACGTCGTAGTGTCCGCTGAAGTAGAGCGCGCGGCCCCCTTCGCCGAGCGTCCCGATCACGCACGGTCCCGAGCCCGACGGATTCGCGGTCGACACCTCCAGCCCGAGCTCCCGCAGCCACGACGCGATTCGCTCTGCGCAGGCTTCGTACTCGATCCCGGGCGGATTCTCGCTTCCGATGCGGATGAGATCCGACGCGAACTCCACCAGGCCCGCCTCGTCGCGCCGGATCCGGTCGCGGATCTCGTGCTCGAGGTCGCGGGTGCGCTGGGTCGGCATCTCGTCGATTCTGCGGCTGGTGTCGGGTTGCGGCACCCGAGCGTCACCCGGGCTCGCCGACCCGGCCGATTCTATGTCCCGCCCGGCCCGAGCTCCCGCGCCGGCGTGACGGGCGGCACGGCGGACGGGACGAACCGCCGAGCAGCGCCTGGACGGCGGCGAGGGAGCGGACTCCGCGTCGAAGCTCGCCCGCGAAAGCAAGACCGCCTCGCAGCGGCGCAGTGCGCCGGCCTCTCCGCCGGCGCGAGCGGCGGCAGCTCGGCCTCGCGGGCGGCCGGTTGTAATCTTGCGGGCGCGTGCGCAAGGTCCTCCCAGTCCTGCTCGCCGTCCTGGTCCTCGCCGCCGCCGTCGGGTGGCTCGGCGCCGGCGTCCTGCTCGCGCTGCCGGCGGGCGGTCTGCCGGTGGCGCTCGAGCTCGCTCCGCTCGGCGTGCGCGCCGACGAGCCGGGCGGGCGCGCCTCGACGACCCCTCTCGCGACCCGGCCGGGTCGCGGCCCTCCCGCTCCTCCGATTTCCGCCACGGTGTCTCGTGACCGAACGGAGGGGGGATGGCGATCCGGAGGAAGCTCGCGACGTTGCTGACCTACCTGGTCCTCGAGATCGGCGCGCTCGTCGGCTTGCCGGTCCGACTCGATCAGATCGAAGAGATGACCCGGCTGTTGAACCGGACGCTCGTCGTCCAGGTCGAGCGCCGCACCGACGACGGCGACCCGCCTCCCGACCCGGGGCGGAGCTGAGCCGATTCCGGGCCTCGGCGCCCCGTCCCGGAATCGAACGGAGGGATTCGGGAAGCGGCGGGCCGTGCGTTCGATCCGCCGCTTCCCGAGCGCCTCACGCCGCCGGCGCCTCGCGCGAGAGAGCGCTGCCGGTCTCGAGCAGCGTCTTCAGGTTCGAGAGGACCTTCGGCCAGCCCTCGGAAATGCCGGAGAACATCTTCACGTCGCGCTCGACGTCGTCGTGGGTGACCCGCAGGCGCACCAATCCTTCGCCCTGCGGCTCGATCTCGAAGGTGACGCTCGAGGTCTTCGCGGGATCGTCGACCTCCGCCGGGCGGGCCCAGGAGATCACCAGCCGGCGCGGCGGTTCGCTCTCCAGCACCTTGCCGGCGATGTCGACCGTGCGCGCCTCGTCGGTGCGCTGGTGCTCCCAGCGCGAGCCCGGCTGCCAGTCCGAGACGTTGACGTGCGGGTTGCAGGCCTTGGTCGGGTCGTCCCAGTACCGGCGCGTCACGTCGGTGTCGATCAGCGCCCGCCAGACCTGCTCCGGCGTGGTGCGGATGTAGGTCACGTAGACGAAGTCAGGTCTCTTCATCGCTCTCTCCTTCGAGTCTTCTCTTGAGGTCGCGCAGCGTGCCGAGGCGGCCGCGCTCGAACTTGCCGATCCAGCGCTCGTGGATCTCGTGGAGCGGCACCGGGTTGAGGTAGTGCAGCTTCTCGCGCCCCCGCCAGACCACCGCGACGAGGTTCGCCGCTTCGAGCTTGGCGAGGTGCTGCGTCACCGCCTGACGAGTCATCGCCATCCCCTCGCAGAGCTCCGAGAGTGTCCGGCCGTTCTCGCGATGGAGCAGATCGAGCAGGCGCCGCCGCGTAGGGTCGGCGAGCGCCTTGAAGACTCGATCGAGGTCGGAGCTCCGGGAGGTCAAGGGGAAATCGCGGGTCTCAGTTCCAGTTGTCGATCTTGACGTCGTCCGGGTGCGGCGCCCCGGTCCCGTCCTCGAGCAGCGACTTCAGACTCATCAAGAAGACGCCCCACTTGGTGCTGCAATGGTGCATGAACTCGACCGGCTCCCTCCACCCCTGGTGCCGGAACAGCACGATCGCGCGGTCGTCCTCCTGCCGGAGGTCGAAACGGATCCGCGTCCCGACCCACTCCTCGGGCCCGCCGACCACCTCCCAGAGCACCCGCTCCGCGGCCCGCGCCTCGATCACTTTCATGTCGAAGCCCCCCTTGTGCCCGAAGCGGAACCGGAGCTCACCGCCCGCCCCACCCTCCCCCTGCGTGTCCTCCGTCCACCAGGCGGCGAGCCCCTCGCGCGTGGTCAGCGCCCGGTAGACCTCGTCCAGCGACGATCGAATTCCGACTCGATGAAGAATGTCCGCCATCTTCTCTCTCCTGCCCGTCGTTCGAAAGTGCGGCGAGGGCACCCGCGTCCTCCCGCCGCCGGCCGCCGCCTCGGAGACGACCCCGGGGTCCGGCGACGGCCCCGACTATAGGCAAGCATTTACTTGCATGTCAAGGCGGCCGCGGTCCGGAAACTGGAGGCAAGCTCCGGGCGGATCGACGCGCCTCCCCCCGAGCCCTCGGGACCCGCTCGGTCGGGCCCGAGCCGGCGGTCTTTCCCTTTCTATGGAGCCTTTCGTCCTTGTCTCTCACGACCGGACAACAGCGACTTTCCTCCGCGATCTCGCGACGAGCTCCATGCGGTCAGGCCGCAAGACAAGACAACACCCCATGGAGGGGATGAGGCCGAGGTCGCGAGCAGCGGGCGGCTATGCGCGATGGGTCAGGCTTTCCGGCGGACCATCTCGGTGATCCAGATCGGCGCGAAAGGAGAGGTGCACCCCTTGGAAACCGGATAGTCGCGGTAGATCCCGAGCTTCTCGCCGATCGCCAGGGCGCGGTTCCGATGTTCGGGGAAGTGAATACCGATCGTCGCGAGGCAGGTGTTCATCGTCCACTGTGCCGGCGCGGCGGCGGACGCCATTTCGGCCTCGATGCGGTCGAGGAGCGCCGGCAGATCGAGCCCCTCCGGGCTCCGCGCGACCCGCCCCGCCGTCAGGCTCCAGCCTGCGCGCGCGGCCCAGGGGTCGGTGTCCTCCATCCAGCTCTGGCGCAGCGCCTCCCTGTCCGGGTGGTCCTTGACGACGTAAGAGTTCAGCCAGTCCGCCAACTGCGCCGGACTGGCCTCTCGAACCATCCGATCCAGCTCGCTCCGGGTGAGGCTCTGCGGTTTCAGGACGAGGATCGCGAGCAATCGGGCGTCGAGGTTGCCGGTCGCCCAGAGCTCCAGAGCCAGTGCGTGGTCGGTCTTGATCTTCGCGGCGAGCTTCCGGATCGCGCCGAGTTGGACGCCGAACTGGTTCTCGCCGGCGCCGTTCCGCTGGTTGCGCGCACGCACCTTCTCGTCGCCGAGGGACTCCAGCTGCGCGAGAACTTCCTTGGCATTCATGGTCGGTCTCCTGGAGCTGATAGCTTCGGGATCTCGGTCCTGGCCCTCGGGTCGAAGGCTACGCCTTGGCGGCGCGGCCGGCGCGGCGGCGCAGGAAGGCGGCGGAGAGCGCCGAGGCGGCGACGCCGATCGGCAGCGGCGCGGCGAAGGTGAGCGCGGCGTTGGTGAGCGGGGCATCGTAGAGTCGCTTCAACGTCGCGGCGGTCTTCGCCGTCTCCTCGACTTTCTCGGGGGTTTCGCCTGCGTCCTCGGCCCGGTCGATCATGCAGGCGACGAAGGCGTCGCCGAAGCCGGGGACGAGCTTGAAGTAGAGGAGCTGGAACGCCGCGACCTGGACCAGCGCCGACACCAGCGTGATCAGCAGGCCGACGGCGAACGCCCGGCCGAAACCGACCGGGCCCTCCTGCCGGTCCCGGTACCAGCGGATGCCGAAGTAGACCAGCAGCGCCGAGAGCACCATGGCGCTGTATCCGAGCAGGTCGGACTGGGCGCGGTCGCCGGCGAGGATGAGCGGAGTGGTCGCCGCCATTCCGGCGATGGCGACGGCGGCGGAGACGAGGCCGAACAGCAGGACGGATCTCTTCATGGCGTCGGGTTCCTTCCGGTTGTCGCGGCGTGTGCCGCGGGTCCGCCGGCAAAGTAGCCGCGAGCAGGTGGTGCGGTCGTCCTACTTTCGAGTGATTCCGAGGCGCCGCCGGCGAAATCCTGCTTTCCGGCGACGGCATCAGGGGATCAGCCGCGCCTCCCGGCCGATCTGGATCGCCTGCGTGCGCCGCTTCGCCCCAAGCTTGTCGAACAGCCGGCTGCAATGGGTCTTGACCGTGTTCTCGCTGACGAAGAGCCGCTCGCCGATCTCCCGGTTGGAGAGCCCCTCGGCGACCAGTCCGAGGATCTCGAGCTCGCGCGGGGTGATCTCGAGCGCGGCGACGCGCGCCTCGTCGCGGACGAATTTCGCCGCGGGAGCGGATGGCTCGGCGACCGCGGCGGTTACCCCGCCGCGCCGCCCGAGCGACCTGCCGAGCCAGATCCCGACCGCCGCGAAGAGCGATGCCACCAGTGCGACGTAGATCTCGACCGAATGCTCGACGACCAGGAACCGGTACTGGGCGAGCGAGAGCGCCACCACCCCGAAGGCCCCGGCGATGCCGAAACCGAGGATCCCGAGAAGCGCTCTTCGCCCGCGCCCGGCATTTCGCGCCTTCGCCACGGGCCGGAGATCCTAACCGACCGCCTCTGGCCTCTGCCCTTCAAGGAGCCGCTCGGCGTCGCTACCCCACCCGCGCCAGGCGGCGAATGGCGAAACCCCCGCAGAGGACAGTCACGCCGGCGAGCACGGCAGCGGCGATCGCGGGCGGGAGGAACTGGAACTCCTCGACGCCGCCCGCCGCGAGCGCCAGCTGGTTCAGATGAAAAGTCGGCCAGACGATCACGAACCGCTCGAGCGAGTCCGGCAGCGGGATGAACAGGCCTGAGAGCCAGATCTGCGGCAGGAAGACCAGGTTCCCCCAGGCGGGCGCCGCCGAGCCCGAGACCAGAGTGCCGAGCAGCAGGCCGATCGCCGCGAACGGAATCGTGCCGACGACGAGCGTCGCCACCATCGCGGCCACCTGGCCGATCGAGAGCGTGATCTTGCCGGCGCCGACCGCCGCGACCGCGACCAGGGCGACCGCCATCGCCGCGATCGCCATCGACATCGCGACCTTGGCGACGATCGTCGCGCCCGGCGGCAACGGCATCGCGCGCTTCAGCTTTAGCAGGTTGCCGTCGCGCTCGGTGGCGAGGATCGAGCTCGAGAAGATCGCCGGCATCACCGCCGCGAGCACCGAGAAGCCCGAGAAGAGGTAGTCGGCGATCGCCGGACCGAACTCGCTCGTCGCCCCGGAGTTGCCCGCGATCACCACGCCGAACAGCAAATAGATCGCCATCGGGACGACCAGGAACGGGATCGCGAAGCCCGGACTGCGCAGCGCAGCGAGCGTCTCGTACTTCGCTTCCGCCCAGTACGCACCGAACATGCGGAGCGGCGGCAGCGGCGCGCGCTCGCGCGCGAACGGCGCGGCGAGCGCCGGCGAAGCTGCGGCCGGGCTCGTCGCCCTCGGGTTCGTCAGGTTCATGCGGCCTCCTTCGTCAGTTCGGTGAACGCTTCGGCCAGGCTCGCCTGCCGCACTTCGAGCTGGGTCAGGGCGCCATCGGCCGCGAGCAGGCGGCGCACGACCGCTTCGGCGTCCGAGGCGGTGACGTGGAGCAGGCGCTCCTCGCGCACCGCCTCGACGACGCCCGGCCAGCGCCGCACGTCCTCGGCCGGCAGCGTCGAAGCGCAGCGAATCTGCCGGCGCGCCACCAGCGCGCGCATCTCGTCGACGCTCCCCGCGGCGATCACCCGCCCCCGGGCGAGCACCGCGGCGCGGTCGGCGAGCGCCTCGGCTTCCTCGAGGTAGTGGGTGGTCAGCACGATCGAGCAGCCGTCGTCACGCAGGCGGCGGATCGTCCGCCACATCGTCGCGCGGGCGGCGACGTCGAGACCGACCGACGGCTCGTCGAGGAAGAGCAGGCGCGGCCGGCCGCAGATCGCGGTCGCGAGCTGGACCTGCCGCTTCTGGCCGGCGGAGAGCTTGCCGTAGCGGCGCCTCGCGAGCTCGGCGGTGCCGGTGAGCTCGAGCACCTGGTCGACCGGCAGTGGATCGCGGTAGTAGCTCGCTGCGAGCGTGACGTGCTCGCGCGCGGTGAGCGTCGGCGCCAGCGCCACCTCCTGCATCATGACGCCGACGCCGAGGCGGCTGGCGACTTCGAGCGGCGAGCCGCCGAGCACCGTCGCCGTCCCCTCGTCCGGCTGCAGCGTGCCGAGCCAGAGGCCGATCGCCGTCGACTTGCCGGCGCCGTTCGGACCGAGCACCGCGAGCAGCTCGCCGGGACGCACGGCGAGGTCGACGGCGTCGAGCGCCACGGTGGCGCCGTAGCGCTTGGTCACGCCCGCGAGCTCGGCGACCGGCGCCGCTCCCATGGCGACGGCCGCCATCGCGGCGACTGGCGCCGTCGAGGCGTGACTCGATTCGATCTCCCGGCGCCGACGCGAGATCCTCCGCCCGTTCAACAGCTCGCCGAGGAAGGTCGGACGCACCAGCCAGTGGTAGCTCGCGAGCAGCGCCGCGAGCGCGACCGTGACGATCAGCGGGAACTTGACGGCCCAGTGGATCGGTACCTTCATCAGCAGCACCTGCATCCCGAAGACCAGCGGCAGGTGGACGAGATACATCCAGTACGAGGCATCGGCGAGATACCGGCGCACGGGGCTCTCCTTCGACGCGAAACGCACCGCGGCGCCGAGCAGTCCGAAGGTCCAGCACCAGATCGAGAGCGCGTAGGCCGCGGCGTAGGTGAGGCGCAGCGCCGGCCCGCCCGCGAGCACGGTCGGCGCCAGAAGGTCGGGAGTGGGGCCGACGATCGCCAGACAGGTCGAGGTGAGCGCGACCGCGGCGGCGAGGTGGGTCCAGGCGAGCCGGCCGAATCGTTCGATCAGACCCGCCTGGCGGTGCAGCACCCAGCCGAACGCGAAGGCGGTACCGAAGGCGACGAGTGCCGTCGTCTTCGGGGCCAGACCGGTGTCGGGAGTCGGGATGCCGAACCAGACCGGCCAGCCGGCGTCGAACCAGAGGACCGCCGCGGTCGGCGCCGCCAGCGCTAGCGGCGCCAGGCGGCTGCGGACGCCGGCAGCGACCACCGCGTCGAGACGGGCGCGCAGCGCGCCGCTCCGGTCGGCGAGCGCGACGAAGGCCCGCCGCGCCACCAGCGCGAGCGCGTAGATCATCAACAGGTAGTAGAGGAACCAGAGGTGGGTGAGAGGAAGCGCGCGCGGCGTGGTCGACCCCTCCGCGCCCGCCGCCGCCAACTCCGGGAAGGTCCGCGCCAGCCCCCAGAGCACGATCGCGATCGTCGGCGGGGCCAGCAGCAGCCAGCCGGCGACCAGCGGCACTCCGATCCGCTTCGCCCGGTCCTTCACGAAGGCGCGAGCGCCGCGACGGTGGAAGGCGAAGTGCGCGAAGAACCCGGCGATCAGGAAGAACAGCGTCATCCGCCAGGGGTGGATCGCGTAGAAGACGACCGCGAGCGCCGTGCTCTGCGAGACGTCGGCGGCCGGGATCGGCAGGAAGAACGACATCGTCGCGTGCAGTACGATGCCCGCGATCAGCGCGAACGCGCGCGCGGCGTCGAGGGCGTGGAAACGCTCGGTCGGGCTCATCGGCAGACCTCTCAGACGAAATCGCGCTTCAGGGTCGGAAGCCAGAGCGCGAGGGCGAGCGCGACGACGACCCAGGCCGCCTCGATCGCGAGCAGGGTGAGGACCTCGGGGCTCCAGGTCGCGGCCGCTTCGCCGGTGCGGCCGGCGACGCCGGGCAGCTTGCCCAGATGCACGAGGAACGGCGTCACCGAGACGTTGGTGACCAGGATGCCGACGACCGCCCAGACCTCGGAGCGCGCGATCGCGACCAGCGCCGTCAGCGTGCAGAAGTTGCCGAGCAGGAATCCCATCAGCGCCACGAAGAACGGCAGGCCGCCGTCCGGCCGGTCGGTGACCATCGTCAGCGCGCCCACGCCGGCCGTCAGCGCCAGCCAGGGCACCAGGAAGATCGCCAGCGCCGCCAGCACCTTGGACCGCACGTACTGCGCCGGGCTCACCGGCAGGCTCAGCACGAACAGCCGCGACTTGTCCTGGCGCTCCTTGAGGATCCCGAGCATCGGTACCAGGATGCCGAAGGTGACGAGGGTGGTCAGGTAGAGCAGGAAGCCGAGATCGAGCCCGGTGCCCTCCGCCTCCCCGTCGCTCCGGCTAGAGCCGGTCAGCGCGAGCGACGCGACGCCGGCGACCAGGGCGGCGGCGACGATCCAGCGCTGGAGGTGGAGATCCTTGGCGATCAGGCGAACGACGATCGAGCGGTTCATCGCGGGCGCTCCTCACGGCGGCGCATCACGGTGGCGACGAAGATCTCCTCGAGCGTCATGCGCTGGACCTCGCGCACCGCGGCGCCGGCGCGCTCGAAGGCGGCGGGCAGCTCCGGCTCGAAGCGGTCCACCGTCGCCACCGCGAGGCGGCCGCTGCGGGCGACCCCGACGACCCCCGGCAGCGCGGGCAGCTCGAGCTCCGCCGGCAGGTCGAGGTGGAGCCGCCGCCAGCGGTCGAGGAAGGCCTCCTTGTCGTCGGCGTCGACGATCCGCCCGCGATCGAGGAAGACGATCCGGTCTGAGATCTGCTCGACGTCGAGGGTGTTGTGCGACGAGAAGAGAATCGAACGATCCTCGTCGCGCAGCACCTCCATCAGCTCGGCGAGCAGCTCGTGGCGCGCCACCGGGTCGAGCCCCGAGGTCGGCTCGTCGAGCACCAGCAGCTTCGGCCGTCGTGCCAGCGCGAGCAGCATCAGCGCCTTGACGTGCTCGCCGCGCGACAGGGCCCGTACCTTCTGCTCCGGGTGGAGGTCGAATCGCCGGAGGAGGGTCCGCGCGTAGTCGGCGTCCCAGCCCGGGTAGATCGAGCGGACGAAGTCGAGATGCCAGGCGAGGGTGGCGCCGCCGAACAGGCGCATCTCCTCGCTGACGAAGCCGACGTTTCGCTTGGCTTGCGCCTGCTCCGCCGGCATCCGGCAGCCGAGCAGCTCGACGTCGCCGGCGTCGGGCGAGACCAGACCCATCAGGATCCGGATCGTGGTCGACTTGCCGGCCCCGTTCGGTCCCACCAGACCGAGGATCTGCCCCGGCTCGAGCCGGAGCGACAGGTCTTCGAGCGCGAAGAACCGGTAGTGCCTGGAAACCCCGCGCAGCTCGAACGCCGCGCTCGCCTGCGTGCTCATGACTTCTCCACCTTGCCTTCGAGGCCCTTGGCGCGAGCCACCTCGCGCAACCGCGTCTCGAGCTTGCGCACCGACCAACCGAGCTCGCGGCCGACGTCGGCCGCCTTCGCCAGGTGCTCGTCGAGCTCGCGCTCGCGCAGATCGCCGGTGATCTCGACGTCGTCCGCGACGAAGGTGCCGCGTCCCTGCCGGGTGACGATCAGCCCCTCGTGCTCGAGCTCCAGGAACGCCCGCTTGACGGTGATGACGCTCACCCGCGTCGCCGCGGCGAGCGCCCGGATCGACGGAATCTCCTGCCCCGGCCCCCAGTCCCCCACCGCGATGCGACGGCGGATCTGCTCCAGGATCTGGAGGTACATCGGCCGCGGATCGGCCTGGGAGATGGTGAGCTCAGTGTGCATATCAACATGCACACTATACACGGAACTCCGGGGAACGCAAGGGGCGGGGACCAGTCCTCCCGTCTTGCCGTGGAAACCGCGGGCGAGGACGTGGAGAGCCCAAGCGCATTCCGATACGGTTCCTCTATCGAAACCCCGGAGGTCGGATGAGGCGGATCGGAGTCGAACAGCCGTCGTCGGTGGAGCTCGCCTCACTCACGCTACCGCTCGTAGTGGCGGCGCTCCTCACCGGATGCGGGCTCGAGTGGCCGCGGAACGCCGAGGTCGTCGAAGTCCCGAGGCCGAAACTCGAGGAGGGACTCTTCCCCGTCGCCGCGCCGCGGGTCACCGAGGCTTCGGCGCCGGCCCGGTTCGCCGAGGAGCTGCCGGCAACGGTCGCGACCTTCCGGGCCGAGGAACGAACGCTCCCCCGCGCGTTCCTCGAGCACCGGCTCTGCTCCGGCGACCCGGAGGTCGTCGCTCGGCTCGAGCGCGCGGCAGCGGCGGCCGCACCGAGCACCAACGGGGACGAGCTGCGTGCGACCTACGGCTCGCTGCTCGCCTGGTGCGGCCGGTCGGAGCTCTGCGACTGGACGCGGGCGGCGGTCGAGCGCGGCGGCGCACTCGCCGAGGTCGCCTGGGTCGGCCTCGCACAGTGTCCGAGTGCGGACAACGACCGGATCTTCGAGAGCGATCGCGCTCCGGCGCGCGAGCTCGTCACCTACTGGAGCAATCGCGAATGGCAATCCGACTTCGCTCCGCGCCACGTGCCTGCGCTCGTCCCGGCGCTGCGCCGGGCGGTCGAGCTGGGCGACGCCTTTCTCCTTCGCCGCGCCGCCCTCCTGCTCGGAAAGCACGGCAACCCGCACGGAGTCGCCGCGCTCGTCGCGCTCCACGGTGAGCTCCCCGCGGGCGATGCGCGCGATCAGGTGGCCGCCGGACTCGCGGAGGCGAACACGCCGGAAGCGCGGGCGATCTTCGAGGAGCTCTGCCGCCGGCCCGGCCGCCGCGAAACGATGTGCGACGCCGACCGCGGGCTCGTCCAGGTCCTGGGAGTCCCGGGTCTCGCGGCCACACCCGAGCCGGAAGCGCCTCCCGCATCGGATCCGTCCCTGAAATCGAAGCTCGAGAAGCTCGGCCTGCTCTGGCGCGGCCCGCTCGCGGTCGACGCCGGATTCGAGCTCGAGGAGGGAGATTCCGCGCCGCGGGACGCGCAGGGGTGGCTCGTCACTGCGGGTCCGGTGCACTGCTTCGACGTCGAGACCGGCGACTTCCCCAACGGGCACGACGCTCTCCTCTTCGAGCTCGCCGAGCTCGCGGGTCCGCCGCTCGCCGACGCTCTCTTCGCCGAGATCGCGCCGCCCCTCGATCTCGGCGAGGGCCGCTGGCTGGTCGCCGGCGGCGAGGTCGACCGGCTTCCGGACGGCCTCGCCGCAGGGGACCCGTACCGGCTCACCGGCTACCTCGATGGACGCGCCTGGGAAGTCGACGCACAGGACTTCGGCGACTGGTACGACCTCGATCAGGTGATCGGGCTGCTCAACGCGATGGCGATCGATCGCGGCGCGGCGACCCGCCTCGTCGTGCTGCCGACCGAGGACCAGACCGCCTGCGTCCTGGCCGCGCCACGCCCCGCGATCCTCGCCGGCGTTTCGTCCGGTCTCCTCGACCTCGGCGACGCGGACGCCGCGCGCGCGGCGGGTCAGGCGTTCGAGGCCGTCGTCTTCGAGCAGCTCGAAAAGGGAGAGCTCGATCTCGGCGTCGGTCAGTAGTAGGCGCGCAGGACGAGCGTCCGCTCGGTGCCGTCGGCCAGCGTGAGGCGGACGACGGTGCCGTCGGCGGCGTGCTGCCAGCGGGCGGCGACGCGCCACCAGTCCGGCCCCACCGGCTCGCCGTCGAGCGCGCGGACGCGCTCGCCTTCGACCCAGCCGGCCTCTTTCGCGGGGCTGCCGGGGGCGACGAAATCGACCACCAGGTGGTCACCGTCGCGATCGAACTGCAACCCCGCGCGATCGCGCGGCAGCGGCTCGTCGAAGCCGGCGCCGGGCTCGAGCCAGAGCCGGTCGTCGGCGTAATCGAAGACCACGCGGAAACGTCCGAGCAGACCGGCGCCGAGGTTGCCCGCCTGACGCTTCGTGTCGAAGGCGCCGCCGACGTCCTCGGTGTGGAAGGTGACCGGGACGTTCGCGAGCTCGTAGCCGGCGAGCGTCACCGACCGGAGGGTTCCGGATTTCGCGATCCGGAAGCCGCCGACGCCGCCGCTCTTGACCTCGGAGATCGGACGGCCGGCGAGGAAGCCGCGCTCGTTCGCGTAGTGGCCGAACACCGTCAGCGCTCCCCCCTGGCCGGTGTCGAGCCCGACGACGACCGGCTCGCCCCCTTCCATCTCGAGGCGCAAGCTCTTGTGACCGTCCTCGCCGGGCAGCAGCTCGGCCGAGCGGCCCGGCCCCTCGTATCGGAAGCGCGCAGGATCGTGGAAGCGGATGCGCCGCCCCGGGTAGTCGACGTCGACGGTCACGGCGTGGAAGAGCTCCTTGCCGAGGATGACCGGCATCGCCCGGCCGCTCTTGCGTTCGATCTCCGAGAGGTCGAGCACCGCCGCCGCCATCGGGCCGAGCGCGAGCTCACCGAGCTCGATCGTGACGCCGTCGAGCATCCCCGCCTCGGTGACGCCGCCGGTGCCGCGCGCCGCCACCGCGCCGGCGGCTTCGAGCCCGGCGCTGGTCGCGAAGGCGCGGTCGAGCACGGTCATGCCGGCGCCGGAATCGAGCAGCAGGTCGGTCTCGCGGCCGTTGACGCGGCCGCGCAGGTAGATCCAGCGCTCCTTGTAGAGCTCGATCGGCATCCACGCCGTGACCGCGGCCCCTTCCTGCAGGCGCGCGAGCCGAACCCCCGCTTCCGGGCGAGCGAAGAGCGCGTCGGCGAGGCCGACGTTGGCGCGCGCGTCGGTCCACACCACGACCTGGTTCTCGGCGGCGTGCTCGGCGAAGGTCTCCTGGCGGCCGGCGAAGCGCACTCCGGCGAGCTCACGCCACTCCGAGAGCCGGGTCCAGGTCTCGCGCCCGTCGATCACGGTGCGCGACCAGGCCGACTCGCCCGATCGCGGATCGACGAGCAGCTCGAAGCGGTCGCCGTCGCCGTACTCGAAGCTCAGCAGAGTGCCGGCGCTCCCCTCCTTCTCGAACGGACCGGTAACCGCCACCGCCACTTCCTCGCCGCGCAGGTGGCGCGCGAAGGCACGGTCGTTCTCGCGCCGGATGCGGGCGACCTTGTCCGCCGCCATCGGCTCGATCTGGCCGCTGGCGTTGCGCTCCCAGCCGCCGTCGCCGGAGAGACCCTCGGCGCCGGTGATCACCCCGAGGTCGTACTCGAGGAGCGACCGTCCGTCGCGGCGGGTGCGTGCCATGACCTTCCCGGTCAGCCCCGACACCTCGATCGTCCCGGCGAGATCGAGGTCTTCGAGCGCATCGAGCGCCGCCCAGCCGCCGAGCCAGGCGACGTGGCGATCGATCAACGCCTGCGCGTCGGCGGGAATTGCAGGTGCGGAGGCCCCCGCAGCCTCCGCCCACGGGAGAGGGATCGTCAGAGCGGTCGACAGCACGGCGACGATGGAAGTGGCTCGAGGCCCAGGCTTCATGCATCCTCCTTGGCAACGACCGCCGCGGGCCGAATGACCTCGACCGCGGCCCCCCGAGTCTTCCACGTCTCCCGCGCCCCGGGCTTACTTCGGCCCAGTCGCGGAGTCCCCCGTCGGGCGCCGCGCGATAGGGTTCGAGCGGCAGGAGTCAGCCGCTGGCGCACCGACGGAGAGCGCAACGCCGCGACAGGCCGTCCGAACCGACTTCGAACCGTTCCTTGGAGATCCCTGATGCCCCGAGCCGCCTTTCGCCGCCCCCTCTCCGCCGCCCTGCTCCTCGCGCTCTGGCCGGCGGCCGGAACTCTCTTCGCTGCGTCGCCCGCACCGCCGACCTTGCGCGTCGACTACTTTCACACCGGCAACGCGCGCGAGGAGCAGTTCTCGCTCGAGCGGGTGGTGGTCGAGCCGTTGCCTTGGCCGGGGGATCTCTCGCAGACGGTCGACGACACCAACCTCGGGAAGTACCGCTTCGAGGTGATCGACCGGTCGACGCGGCGGGTGATCTACTCGCGCGGCTTCGCGTCGATCTACGGCGAGTGGGAGACGACCGGCGAGGCGGCCGAGATGAATCGCACCTTCTCGGAGTCGCTGCGCTTCCCGCGTCCCGAGGCGCCGGTCCAGGTCGTGCTCCAGAAGCGCGACGCCGCGAACGACTTCCGGGAGATCTGGTCGGTCGTGATCGATCCGGACGACATCCTGGTCGACGCCTCGGCGCCGCCTTCCGCCGGCGAGCTGATCGCGCTCCAGCGCTCGGGCGAGCCAGCCGACAAGCTCGACTTCCTGATCCTCGGCGACGGCTACACCGCGGCCGAGCGCGGCAAGTGCGAAGGGGACGCGCGCCGGCTGATGGGCATCCTCTTCGAGGTCGAGCCGTTCCGCAGCCGGCGCGCCGACTTCAACGTCTGGGGGCTCTGTCCGGCCGCGGCGGAGTCGGGAATCTCGCGCCCCTCGCTCGGCCTCCACCGCCGCTCGCCGGCGGGCGCGACTTACGACGCCTTCCGCTCGGAGCGCTACATCCTGACCTTCGACAACCGCGCCTTCCGCGACCTGGCGTCGCAGGCGCCGTACGAGTTCGTCGAGATCATGACCAACTCGGCGACCTACGGTGGCGGCGGGATCTTCGGCCAGTTCGGGACGGTCGCCGCGGATTCGCTGTGGGCGCCGTACATCTTCGTCCACGAGCTCGCCCATCATCTGGCCGGGCTGGCCGACGAGTACTACACCTCGGACGTCGCCTACGAGCCGGCGGCGCACCGGGTCGAGCCGTGGGAGCCGAACGTCACCGCGCTGCTCGACCCGGCGAAGCTGAAGTGGGCAGATCTGGTCGAGGCCGGGACGCCGCTGCCGACTCCCTGGCAGAAGGACGAGTTCGAGACGCGCTCGCGCGCGATCCAGGCCGAGCGCCGGAAGATCCGCGCCGAACGGCGACCCGAGTCGGAGATGGACGCACTGTTCGAACGCGAACGCGACGCCGAGGAGAGGCTGCTCGGGCAGGAGAAGTACGCCGGCAAGGTCGGCGCCTTCGAAGGCGCCAACTACGAAGCCCGCGGCTTCTACCGGCCGGCGGCCGACTGCATCATGTTCACCCGCGACCGCGTCCCCTTCTGCCCGGTCTGCCGCCGCGCCCTCGAGCGGGTGATCGACCTCTACGCCAAACGGAGGTAGCCGCGCGCCCGGGCCGGCGCGGCCTCACGGCATCCGGTCGTCGGTGCTCCAGTTCTCGGGAATCAGCGGCCACTCCGGGTCCTGCAACCGGGCGTCGAGGACCGCCGGTCCGTCACAGAGCACGAAAGTGAGCTCCTCGAGCCGACCGGGCACGTAGATCGTCGGTCGGACGTCGGTGCGGACGGCGTTGCGGGCTCCGCACTCTTCGCTCACCTTGCGATCGAGGTCGGCGACCGTCTTGCCCTCCGGAAGCCGGGCGTGAATCAGGAGGTGATCGTTCAAGTCGAGACCGGGGAACGAAGCCCGGACGCGACGGACGCTCTGGTCGACCTTCTTGCGGACCGCGGCGACGGACGCCTTCGACTCCTGGTAATAGACCTCGAGCGTCTCGCCCCGCAGGCTCGCCTGCGGCGGCTCGCCGCTCTTCTCGACGAAGGGGACGACGCGAAACAGCAGCGGCTCGCCGAGCATCGTCGCCAGCTCCGCGTGGAGTGCCCGCACCGGCTCGGCGCGGAAGTCCTGGTAGGCGACCTCGCTCTTGGCCCAGAGGATCGGCTCGGTCTCGAACCCGACCGGCTTCGGCGGCGCGGGCGGCGCCTCCGCCGGTCCGCCGCAGCCGCCGCCGGCGAGCAGGGCGACGGCGACGAGCGCAACCGAAGTCGGGCGGCGACACTCCGAGGATGCGATGGCGTCCGTGGCGCTCTCCTTTCCCTCGAGCCTTCGCATTCGCGAGGAGACGAGCCGCCGTCGCCCGGCCGCCCCATCACCCCGGAATCGCGGATCGTCGGAGCGTAAGCACGTCGCATCCGGGAGCGCAATCGAGTCTCCTGCTCCGATTCTGTGAGCCGTGGAGCATCGGAAGCTTCAGGGACAACCGGCCGTCGACCAGCCGCAGGTGGCGGCGGACTCGCAGCCGTCGCCGAAGAGCGCGCCGTACTGGATCTGTACCGCGCCGGCGGCCAGCGCGCCCGGCCGGTCGCGCCGGGCGAGGCCGATGGCGAGATCGCCCCAGCCGTCGCCGTCGAAGTCGCCGGAAGCGAGCGCGGCGCCGAACTTGTCCTGCGCCTGGGCCGGCGCCGCAATCAAGCCGGAGCGCACCCGCAGCGTCTGCACGCCGTAGGTCGCGGGGCCCGAGGGGCCGCCGAACAGCAGGTGCGCGACGCCGGTCGAGGCGCCCGCGGCGGAATCCTCGTACGGAACGCCGAGCAGGAGGTCCGCCGCGTCGCGCGGATCGAAAAGGAACGAGCCGCGGTCGAGCCGGCCCGCCGCCAGCACGCCGCCGAGCTCGTCGCCCGCGTCGATCGTCTCGCCGAGGTCGTCCTGCTCGAGGACGAGCGCGCCCGCGGTGGACGGGCCCGCGCCCGGGGTCGAAAAGAGCACCGTCACGCGCCCCGCCCCGGCGTCTCCGCCCGCCACGTGGGTCGGCGATCCGACCGCGAGATCGGGGGCGCAGGCGGAGGTGACGATGCAGGTCACGATGCCGGGGTAGTTGAAATCTCCCGCGGCGAGCGCGAAGCCGAAGCGCCCCTGGCCGGCGCCGGGGTCGCCGGCGACGCCGTCGAGGAGCAGGTCGTTCGTCGCGCTGAGCCCGGCCGCGCCGCCGCGCAGGACGTGGACCTGGCCAGCGTCGACGAGCGCGCCGACGTTGCGGCGTGGCGCGCCGATCGCGAGGTCGGCGAAGCCGTCCGCGTCGAAGTCGGCGACGGCGAGCGACCAGCCGAAGGTGTCGCCGTCGCCCGGCGTCCCGAGCACGCCCCCCTGCCCGGCGGCGAACAGCTGGCTGCCGGCGCCGGTCAGCCCGGTGGCGCTTCCGTAGATCACCTCGACCGCGCCTTCGTCGGTGCCGGTCACGCCCTCGAGCGGGACTCCGACGGCGAGGTCGTCGAAGCCGTCGTCGTCGAAGTCGCCGGCGGCGAGCGTGAAGCCGAACTCGTCATCGATCTCGGGGGTGCCGGGCAAACCGTCGAGGCCCTGGCGGAAGGCGCCCTGCGCGGTCCAGCCGACGT
This sequence comes from Acidobacteriota bacterium, assembly GCA_045862895.1. Lineage (GTDB taxonomy): Bacteria > Acidobacteriota > Thermoanaerobaculia > Multivoradales > JAGPDF01 > JACTMI01. The sequence goes on along the minus strand of BTUO01000002.1, from coordinate 268,014 downwards.
CGGCGAGGTCGAGAACGAGCACGGCGCCGGCGAAGTCCGCGCCGGCGTCGGAGCGTGGCTCACCGATCGCGAGCTCGTCGTCGCCGTCGCCGTCGAAGTCGCCGGTGGCGAGCGCCCAACCGAACCAGCCGCCATCGTGGCCGCCGACGACCCGCAGGTCGGAGACGAAGGTCCGCCCCGGCCGGGCGAGGAGGATCTCGACCTCGCCGGCGTCGTCGAGGCCGAGCTGCGCGACGTCGCGGAACGGCGAGGCGACCGCGAGGTCGTCGAGCCCGTCGCCGTCGAAGTCGCCGACGGCGAGAGTGTGCCCGAACTCGGCCGCGGCCTCATCCCCGCTGGTCGGCAGCAGCAGCCGGTTCCCGGGCTCCCAGAGCTGCGCGATCGACGGCGCGGCGGTCAGACCTGCGGCGAACACCGCGCCGAGCGCGGCCGAGCGGAGCACGGACCTCTCCATGGTGACCCCCTGGCCGCTTCGATGCCCCGTCCGGCCGGAGGTTTCGGCGCGCGCTCGGCCGTCCTCAGCGCTTCGCTTCGACGTGCCGGCGGAAGTTGTCGAGGATGGCCTGCCACCCCTGGCGCTGCATCTCGGCCGGGTTCTCGTTCTCGGCGTCGAAGGTCTCGCGCACGAGCACGCCGCCCGCCTGCTCGACGAACTCGACCCGCACCTCGCGCCCGTCGCCCATCCGGTACTCGACGAGCTCGCGGGGGACGACGCGGGTGTAGGTCCCCTCGAAGTCGAATCCCTCGCTGCCGTCCCGGGCCTCCATCCGCGCGCCGAACTTTCCCCCGGCGCGCAGATCGACTTCGCTCCGTGTCGTGTGCCAGTCGTCCGACGCCGCGTTCCACTTCACGATGTCGGTCGGGGCGTTCCACGCCTCCCAGACCTTCGTCAGCTCGGCCTTCACGACCGTCTCGACGGTGATTTTCATCTCCAGGCCTCCTCTCCCGCCCATCGTTGGACACCGGGACGACGAACGGGGCGATTCCGATTCGACACGCCGCCGCAGCGGCTCGGAACGACCTCGTGCGCCCTCAGGAGAGCGCCCGCATCAGGTGATTCACGCCGAGGGCCGCGAGATAGAGCCCGACGCCGAACACCGCGTGGGTCATCAGGCTCTTGAGCCGGGCCTGCGTCGGCTTCGGCGTCCTGGACGCGGCCAGGCCGAATCCGAGCGCAGGCTGCAACAGGAAGTAGGGGAAGACGACGGTGGCGATTCCGTAGGCCAGCGCCGGCAGCAGCGTCGGCCGAGACAACCAGGCGCCCGAGGTCAGAACGACGAGCCCCGCCGCGAAGACGGCACCGATCGAGTAGTGGGCGATCCACCCCACCGGGCCCTCGAACGTCCGCGGCGCCGCCTCGGCGATCCAGGCGTGCCTGAACCTCCCTTCCGGCATGTGCAGGATCCACCGTCCGAGCAACCGGTAGTCGAGCGACGCGACCCCGAAAGCGCGCTTCAGGAAGAGATTCCAGAGGTCCATCACCACCGTCGCGCCGAGACCCACCGCTGCTGCGGCGACGATGTCGCTTGCTTCGATGCCCATGTATCTCCTCGACCTCCATCGAGCCTTCTGACGAGCTTCGAGTCTATCGGCGTGGAGGCAGTCCGGCCGTGAGCTCCCTCGCCGGACCGGCGTGGCTCTCCGGCGGCGACGAGCGCGACCGGGTGCGTATCCACGACCCGATCGAGGTGCCGCCGATGGAGGTGCCACCCGATTCGTGCGAGATTGGCGCTCCGGTCGACGTCCATAGAGAAGTATGAGCCGCCGCCTACGCTTTCTACCCCCCAGCAGCCTCGTCGAGGTCACCTCTCGGACGCTCCAGGGCCGACTCCTGCTCCAGCCGACCCATCGCATCGCTGAGCTCTGCCGCGGCGTACTTGCCCGCGCAGTACGGCGCTATCCGGTAGCGATTCACGCCTTTGCCTTCCTCGGTAACCACTACCACTTGCTGCTCTCGGCTTCGGACTCCCAGCGCCTCGCAGCTTTCATGAACTACTTGAACTCCAACCTCGCCCGCGAGGTCGGCCGCGCGGTTGGCTGGCGAGAGCGATTCTGGGGGCGTCGCTATCAAGCGATCCCCGTCGCCGCGGAGGCGCCCGCCCAGGTCGAACGCCTGCTCTACATCCTTCGTCATGGCTGCAAAGAAGGCCTGGTCCGACGACCCGAAGACTGGCCCGGCGCGACGTCGATTCAGAGTCTCTTGACCGGAAAACCGATCTCGGGACCGTGGATCGACCGCAGTCTCGAGTACGAGCTCGCGCGTCGGGGACGGCCCTACGACCCCCGCACGTGCGTTTCCCGGGAGACTTTCGAGCTCACACCCCTGCCGTGCTGGAGCCACCTCGCTCCGGACGCCTACCGAGCTCGAGTTGCAGAGCTCGTTCGTGCCGTCGAACGCGAAACGGCCCGATGGTTGAATGAAAGCGACCGTGAAGTCTTAGGAGCCGAGCGTGCAGCTCGGCAGGATCCCCATCAAGCTTCGCATCGCCTCAAAAAGAGACCCGCACCCCTGCTTCACGCAGCGTCGCGGCAAGCGCGTCGGGCCTTTCGCGAGGCCTACCGCGAGTTCGTCCATGCGTTTCGAACGGCCTCGCAACAATACCGATCTGTCCAAAGCGTTCGAGAACGCTTTGGGCTGTTTCCCTTGGGGTCGTTTCCTCCGCCAGGACCCTTCATCGTCCCTGCCTAATCGCGAAGCAGATTCCGACCAAGTCTCTGTTCCAGCGCAAGGCTCCGTTACTTCCGACGCTGGACCCGGTAGCGGGTACCCATTCTCGGCGCAAGGCTCCGATACTTCCGACGCTGGACCCGGTAGCGTGTACCCATTCTCGGATCTCCCGCGCTGAGCTCGTCGGTAAGCGTTAGAGATCGGAGCTGATGTCGGAGGCAGAAGCGATCTCGTCGCGTCGATCGAGCGCTTCACTCCCGCCTCGCTTCCGACTCGGGTGGCACCTATTCTGGATCTGGATCAACGTCGCCTGGCGTCGGGTCCCGCGCTCACGTACTGCGTCCGGATCGTCCGGATCCTCCGGTCATGGCTCCTCGCATCCGATCCGCAGCCGATCGAACGGCGGGCAGCGGGTTGCCGGATTCCGCAGCGAGCCGCACCAGGGCGCTGCCGACGACCACGCCATCGGCGACACGGGCCACCGCGGCCGCCTGCTCCGGCGTCGAGATCCCGAAACCGACGGCGACGGGGAGCTTCAGCGCCTTGCGCAGCGCGGCAACCTCCTTCGCCAGTTCGCGCGGGAGCTCAGCGCGTTCCCCGGTGACGCCCGTGCGGGAGACGTAGTAGACGAAACCCGAGCCGGACTTCGCGACGGCTTTCACGCGGTCCCTTGTGCTCGTCGGAGCGAGGAGGAAGATCGGGTCGAGGGCATTCGCGCGGAGGGCGTCGAGGTACTCGCCTTGCGCTTCCTCCGGCGGCAGGTCGACGCAGAGGATGCCGTCGACGCCCGAGGCGGCGGCGTGGTGCGCGAGGCAGGCAAGGCCGTAGCGGTGCATCGGGTTGTAGTAGCTGAACAGGACGATCGCGACATCCGTGCGCGAGCGCAGGGCCGCGACCGTCGCCAGGATCTTCTCGAGCGTCGTCCCCGACGCGAGAGAGCGCTCGGCGGCCGCCTGGTTCACCGGGCCGTCCGCGATCGGGTCCGAGAACGGAACCCCGACCTCCACCACGTCCGCCCCGGCCTCCGCCAGCGCGACCACCAGGTCCGCCGTCGTCGCGAGGTCCGGATCCCCGGCCATCAGGAACGGCACGAAGGCCGCCCGCTTCTCCCGGCGCGCCCGCTCGAAGGCGCGCGCGATCGCGCCGCGCTCCCGCCGCGGCCGCTTCACCGGTCACCTCCCGCGTCGCGCACCGCAGCCACCGGTGCCCCGTGGTCCGCGTCCCAGGCGAGCACCGAGTCGAGATCCTTGTCGCCGCGACCCGAGAGGTTCACCAGCAGCAGGTGCCGCTTCGACAGGCGCGGCGCCCGCTTCACCGCCTCCGCCAGTGCGTGCGCGCTCTCGAGCGCGGGCAGTATCCCCTCCGTTCGCGAAAGGAGGTGGAAAGCGTCGATCGCCTCGTGGTCCGTCGCGCTCGTGTACTCCACGCGCCCCAGCGCGGCCAGCGCCGCGTGCTCGGGGCCGACCGCCGGATAGTCGAGTCCCGCCGAGACCGAATGCGTCGGCGCGATCTGCCCGTGCCGGTCCTGCAGCACCCGCGTGCGCGTGCCGTGCAACACGCCGACGTCCGCGCCCTCGCGCGCGAATCGCGCCGCGTGCTCCCCCGACCGCGGCCCCGTCCCACCCGCCTCGACGCCGACCAGCTTGACGCTCCGGTCGTCGAGGAAGGCGGAGAAGAGCCCGATCGCATTCGAGCCGCCGCCGACGCAGGCGACCGCGACGTCCGGGAGCTTGCGACCCGTGACCTCGCGCAACTGCTCCCTCGCCTCGAGCCCGATCACCCGGTGGAAATCGCGCACCATGCGCGGAAACGGATCCGGACCGAGCACCGAGCCGAGCAGGTAGTGGGTCGTGCGCACGTTCGTCACCCAGTCGCGCATGGCTTCGTTGATCGCGTCCTTCAACGTCCGGCTGCCGCTCGAAACCGAGACCACGTCGGCGCCGAGCAGCCGCATCCGCTCCACGTTCGGCCGCTGCCGGCGGATGTCCTCCTCGCCCATGTAGACCGTGCACTCCAGGCCGAGCAGTGCCGCCGCCGTCGCGGTCGCGACGCCGTGCTGCCCGGCGCCCGTCTCGGCGACGACGCGGCGCTTCTTCATCGCCACCGTCAGCAGCGCCTGGCCGAGCGCGTTGTTCAGCTTGTGCGCGCCGGTGTGCAGCAGGTCGTCGCGCTTGAGCAGGATGCGCGCGCCGCCGAGCTCGGTCGACAGGCGATCGGCGGGCCAGAGCGGCGTCGGCCGGCCGGCGTAGCGGGTCAGCAACTCCGCGAGGCGCTTCTGAAACGCGCGGTCACGCGCGGCGCGGTCGTAGGCGCGTGCCAGCTCCTCGACCGGCGCCATCAGCGTCTCCGGGACGAACCGCCCGCCGAACTCCCCGAACCGCCCCGCCCGATCGGGCCAGAACTTCGGTCTCTCGATCGCTGACCTTCGCGCCACGCTCACCTCCCCACTGCTTCGCCCAACACTTCGAACAGCTTCTTCAACTTGTCGGGATCCTTCAATCCGGGCGCCGACTCGACTCCGGAGGCGACGTCGACGCCGCGCGCTCCGCTCCCGGCGACGGCCTCGCGAACGTTCTCCGGCCGGACGCCGCCCGCGACGAACACCGGCGCCGGAGCGAGCGCCGCGATGAGCTCGCGCGCCGCGCTCCAGTCCCAGGCCACCCCACTCCCGCCGCGCAGCGCGCCGGCGGCCGGAGATTCCACGAGGAAGGCAAAGACCGAGACGCTCTGTCGTAGAGACCGACCGCCGTTGGAGCGTTCATGAACCGTTCCGGAATCCGCGGTCGGACGGGCGTACGCTTCGGCGCGGAGCGTGCGGAGCGCGCGCTGCGCATAGCGACCGACGACCTCGTCCGGCTCGTCGCCGTGGAGCTGGACGAGGTCGAGACCGGCGCGATCGACGACTTCGTCGATCCACGCCGGCGCCTGGTCGACGAAGACTCCGGCGACGCGGATCGCGCCACTCGCCGCGCGCGCGGCGTCGGCGATCTCGCGAGCCCGGACGAGGTCGGCGACGAACCGGGGCGAGCGCGGCCAGAAGTTGATGCCGACGAAGCCGGCACCGAGGTCCGCGGCGAGCGCGGCGTCCTCGGGCCGGGTGACACCGCAGATCTTGATCCACGGCACGGTCATGCGAAGAGCTCCCGCAGCTTCGCGCCCGGATCGGCGGCGAGCAGCAGGCTCTCGCCGACCAGGAAGGCGTCGAAGCCGGCGGCCGCGAGACGGTCGACGTCCTCGCGCGTGGCGATGCCGCTCTCGGCCACGCGCAGCGCCCCCGGCGGCAGGCGCGGCGCCAATGCGATCGAGCGGTCGAGGTCGACCTCGAAGGTGCGCAGATCTCGGTTGTTGACGCCGACCATCTCCCACGCCGTCCCTGCGAGCCGCTCGAGATCGGACGCGTCGTGGGTCTCGATCAGGGGCGCCAAACCGCGCAGGCGCGCGGCAGCCGCCCAGGCGGCCAGCGCGTCGCGCTCGTAGAGCGCGGCGACCAGCAGGATCGCCTCGGCGCCGGCCTCCGCCGCCTCGTCGAGCTGGCGCTCCGAGACCACGAAGTCCTTGGCGATCGTCGGCAGCCCGCAGGCGCGCGCGCAGCGTTCGAGCAGGAACCAGGAGCCGCGGAAGAAGTCGGGTTCGACGACCACCGAGAGGCACGCCGCGCCCGCGCCGGCGTAGATCTCGGCCTGGTGCTCCGGATCGATCCGGCCCGCGAGCGACTCGAGCCGCGGCGAACCGAGCTTCACCTCCGCGATCGCGGCGCGCCCCCCCGCCGCCGCGCGCGCACGCAGCGCCTCGAGGAAGCGGTTCCCCTCGAGGAGCGAGGCGGCAGCCAGAGGCAGAGGCTCTTCTGCTGAAGGCAGAGACGAAGGCGAAAGACCTCCATTGAAAGGGGTGGTACTCCCGCCGTCGGTGGCGAGGCCGTAGCGCTCGCGGCGTTTCGCCACGATGCGCGCCAGGATGTCGGGGAGCGCCCCGCTCACCACCGGCCTCCCGCGGCCGGTTTCCGGCCAGCCCGGAGGGCTGGCCCGAGCTCCGCCGCGAATCGCCGTAGCAGTCGGGACGGAGGCAAGCCGCCGAACGACGTCCCCTTCAACAGAAAGTCTCTGGCCTCTGCTTTCGACGGAAGGCCTCTGGTTTCTGCCTCGAACAGAATCGTCTTCGTCTCGCTCATCGGAACGCCCTCAGCTGCTCGAGCTTCGCTCGAGCCGAACCGGAGGCGAGCAGCTCGCAGGCGGTTTCGACCCCTTCGCGCAGCGTGGCGACACGGCCCGCGACGTAGAGCGCGGCGCCGGCGTTGAGCGCGACCAGGTCGGCGAGCGCTCCGGGCTCGCCGTCGAGCAGGCGAGCGAGACGGGCGGCGTTCTCCTCCGGCGTCCCGCCGGCCAGGTCCTCCAGGCGGGCACGCGCGGTTCCGAGCGTGACGGCGTCGAGCTCGAAGGTCCGCACCTCGCCGTCGCGGACCTCGGCGACGAACGTGGTCGTCGTGGTGGTGATTTCGTCGAGACCGTCGCGGCCGTGGACCACCAGCGCGTGCTCGGCGCCGAGGCCGGCGAGCACCCGCGCCACCGGCTCGACCCGCTCCGCCGCGAAGACGCCGACCAGCTGCCGGCGGGCGCCGGCCGGGTTGGTCAGCGGCCCGAGCAGGTTGAAGATCGTGCGCACGCCGAGCGCCTTGCGGACGGGGGCCACCGCGCGCGTCGCGGGGTGGTGGAGCGGCGCGAACAGGAAGGCGATGCCGATCTCGTCGAGCTGCCGCCCCGAGGTCTCGGGCTCGACCTCGACCGGCACGCCGAGCGCCGCCAGCAGATCCGAACTGCCCGAGCGCGAAGAGATCGCCCGGTTGCCGTGCTTGGCGACCGGTGCGCCACCGGCCGCGGCGACGAACGCGGCCGCGGTCGAGACGTTGAAGGTGCCGCGGCCGTCGCCGCCGGTGCCGCAGGTGTCGACCGCGTCGGCGCGCGAGTGGGCGACCTTTCGCGCGCGCGCGCGCATCGCGGCGGCGGCGCCGAGAATCTCCTCGGCCGTCTCTCCCTTCGCCGCGAACGCCGCGAGCAGCGCCGCGATCATCGGCTCGGCGACCTCGCCGTCCATGATCCGGCCGAACAGCGCCGTGACCTCCTCCCGGCCGAGACTCTCGCCGGCGAGCAGGCGCGCGAGGATCGCGGGCTCGCTCATCGAGCCGCCCTAGTGCGCGCCGCGCGGTGCTCCGCGCACAGCGCGAGGAAGTTGTCGACCAGGCGCGGCCCGGCGATCGTCAGCACCGACTCCGGATGGAACTGCACCCCCCACCACGGCAGCTCGCGGTGTCGCATCGCCATCACCAGGCCGTCGTCCTCGCTCCAGGCGACCGGCTCGAGCTCGGCCGGCAGCGACGACGCCTCGACCACCAGCGAGTGGTAGCGGGTCGCCTCGAACGGATTCGGAACCCCTTCGAACAGGCCGGTTCCCGTGTGACGGACGAGCGAGGTCTTGCCGTGCCGCGGCCGCGGCGCGCGCGACACCACGCCGCCGAACGTGGCGCCGAGCGCCTGGTGACCGAGGCAGACGCCGAAGATCGGCAGCGCCGGCCGGCGCGCCAGCAGCGGCAGACAGACGCCCGCCTCCTCCGGACGCCCCGGGCCGGGGGAGATCAGGATGCCGTCCGGGTCGCGCGCCAGCATCTCGTCGACCGTCGCCGCGTCGTTGCGCACGACCTCGTAGCCGACGCCGGCCGCGGCGACCAGCTGCACCAGGTTGAAGGTGAACGAGTCGTAGTTGTCGACGATCAGGATCATGATCGCATCTCTCGGCGTTCCGCCGGGCGCATCTCTCGGCGTTCCGCCGGGCGGGTCTCCCGGCGTTGCGCCGGACGATTCTCCAACCGTTCGGCGAGCGCCACCGCGGTGAGCAGCGCGGCGGCCTTCCCCTCGGTCTCGAGGCGCTCGCTCTCCGGATCCGAGTCGGCGACGATGCCGGCGCCCGCGGTCACCGAGACCTCGCGTCCCCCGGGGGTCTCGCGCGCCACCAGCGTGCGGATCGTGATGCAGGCGTCGAGGTCGCCGGTGAAGGACAGATAGCCGGTAGCGCCGGCGTAGAGCCCGCGCGCCTCGGGCTCGAGCCGGTCGAGGATCTCGATCGCGCGCAGCTTCGGCGCGCCGGAGACCGTGCCGGCCGGAAAGGTCGCCAGCAGCACGTCGAGCGCGTCGCGCCCGGGCGCCAGCTCGCCTTCGACCGACGAGACGAGATGGAGCACGTGCGAGTAACGCTCGATCTCCAGGAACGAGCGGACGCCGACGCTCCCCGGCCGGCAGACGCGGCCGAGGTCGTTGCGGCCGAGGTCGACCAGCATGACGTGCTCGGCGCGCTCCTTGGGGTCGGCCAGGAGCTCCTGGCCGATCACGGCGTCCTCGGCGTCGTCGCGCCCGCGCCGACGGGTGCCGGCGATCGGGCGGGTGACGACGCGCGCGCCCGTGCGGGTGACCAGCGCCTCGGGCGAGGCGCCGACCAGCGCGAAGCCGGGCAGCTCGGCGAGCACCATGTAGGGGCTCGGGTTGACCCGGCGCAGCGCGCGGTAGAGCGCGACCGGCGACGCCTCCGTGCGGGTCCGGAAGCGGCGCGCGAGGACGACCTGGAAGATGTCGCCGGCGGCGATGTGTTCCTTGGCGTTGGCGACCGCGGCGCGGAACGCCTCGGCGGAGAGGCTGACCGACTCGACCGGCGCCGGCGCGAGCGCGGCGTCCGGGACGCGCACGGCGCGCGCCGGCGCCTCCGCGGCGAGCGCGGCCTCGATCCGGTCGAGCTCGCGCTCGGCGTCGGCGGCGGAGGTCTCGCCCTCGATCTCGTTGGCGATCAGCAGCAGCTTCTGCTCGGCGTGGTCGAACGCCACGATCGAGTCGAAGCGGCCGAGTGTGGCCACCGGCAGCCCCCACGGGTCGGGCGGCCGCCCCGGTAACCGCTCGGCGAGGCGGACGAAGTCGAAGCCGAAGGTGCCGACGAAGCCGCCGGCGAACGGCGCGGGACCCGCGGCGGAGCCGAAGCCGCCGACTTCGGCGCGCAGCGCGTCGAGCGGCGGACCGGGGCGGACCTCGACGCGTCCGTCGCGCTCGACCTCGAGGCGGTCGGGGAAGAGCCGCAGCAGCGCACGCGGCGCGGCGCCCAGGAAGCTCCAGCGCGCGATCCGCTCGCCACCGGTGACGCTCTCGAACAGGAAGCGCGACGGCGACAGCTCGGCGAGTCGCTGATAGGCGGCGAGCGGCGTCACCGTCTCGGCGAGCAGCTCGCGGACGTGCGCGGCGACGCGGCGGGTCATCGCGGCGGTCCCCCGGCCTTCGATTCGCGGTGGCGCGCCGCGAGCTCGCGGGCGACCGTGGTCAGCGCGACGCCGCGCGAGGCGAGCAGCACCGCGAGGTGGAAGAGCAGGTCGGCCGTCTCCTCGACCAGCCGCGCGCGGCCGGCGTCGTCCTCGGCACGCAGCGACGCAACGACCACCTCGGTCGCCTCCTCGCCGACCTTCTGCGCGACACGCTCGATGCCGGTGGCGAGCAGCCGCGCGGTGTAGCTCGCCGCCGGGTCGGCGCCTGCCCGAGCCGCGACGATCCGCTCGAGCGCACCGAGGTCGAGGCCGTCGCCCTCGCCTTCGAAGCAGCTCGTCGCGCCGGTGTGGCAGGTGGGGCCGGCCGGGTGGACGCGGTAGAGCAGCGCGTCGCCGTCGCAGTCGACCGCGACGCCGGCGACCGCGAGGACGTTGCCCGAGCTCTCCCCCTTGCGCCAGAGCGCCGCGCGCGAGCGCGACCAGAACCAGGCCTCGCCGGTGGCGAGCGTGCGCTCCACCGCCTCGCGGTTCGCCCAGGCCAGCATCAGCACGGAGCCGGTGAAGGCGTCCTGCGCGACGACCGCGACCAGGCCGCGCTCGTCGAAGGCGAGGCGCGGCAGCAGGTCGGCCACCGCGGGCAGCGACCAGCTCATCGCGTGACTCCGCGCATCGGGAACCCCCGCTCCGAGAGGTAGCGCTTGAGCTCCGGGATCGCCAGCTCGCCCGAGTGGAAGAGCGACGCCGCCAGCACGGCCGAGGCGCCCGCCGCGAGCGCCGCGGCGAAGTGCTCGAGCCGGCCGGCGCCGCCGGAGGCGATCACCGGCACGTCGACCCGGTCGACGACCGCCGCGAGCAGGTCGACGTCGAAACCGTCGCGGGTACCGTCGCGGTCGATCGAGGTCACCAGCAGCTCGCCGGCACCGGCGGCCACGCCGCGCTCGATCCAGTCGAGGGCGTCGAGGCCGGTCGCGTGGCGGCCGCCATGGGTGACGACCTCCCAACGCCGCGGCAGCGACGGGTCGCGGCGCGCGTCGACCGCCAGCACGGCGCACTGGCGACCGAGCCGGTCGGCGATCTCGCCGAGCAGCTCCGGCCGCGCCACCGCGGCCGAGTTGACGCCGACCTTGTCGGCGCCGGCGCCGAGCAGCGCGAGCGCGTCGTCGAGCGTGCGCACGCCACCGCCCACCGTGAGCGGGACGAAGACCCGTTCGGCGACCCGCTCGATCCAGGCGAGCGCGGGACCCCGGCGCTCGCTGCTCGCGGCGACGTCGAGGAAGACCAGCTCGTCGGCGCCGGCGGCAGCGTAGCGCGCCGCCGCCTCGGCGGGGTCGCCGGCGTCGACCAGGTTCTCGAAGCGCACGCCCTTGACCACGCGGCTGTCGGCGACATCGAGGCACGGGATCACCCGGCGGCGCAGCGTCGTCCGCGGCGGCGCGGCGACGGCGGTCCCGGCTCTTCCGCTCATCGCGCGACGCTCCCGGCGAGCTCGAACGACGCGGCGGCGAGCGCCGCCTCGATCGTCAGACGGCCTTCGTGCAGCGCCCGGCCGAGCACGATGCCGCCGATGCCGCGCCCCGCGTGCGCCGCGGCAGCGGCGCGCGCCACGTCCTCGATCGAAGCGACCCCGCCGGAGACGATCGCCGGTGCGCCGGCCGTCTCGCCCACCGCCGCCGCCAGCTCGACGTTGGCGCCGGCGAGCGTTCCGTCTCTCGCCACGTCGGTCACGAGGATCGACGGGAAGACGAGGCTCTTCTGATTGAAAGACAAAGCCAAAGACTTCCATAGAAGGGAAGACCTCGACTTCCAGCCGTCGTGGAGGACTTCGTCGGCTCGGCAGTCGAGCGCCGGGACGATGCGGCCTGCGTGCCTTCGGCACAGTTGCTCGAACGTCTCAGGGTCGCGGACGATCATCGAGCCGAGGACGACGCGGTCGAAGCCGGCGTCGAGGGCGCTCTCCACCGCCGCCGCGTCGCGCAGGCCGCCGCCGAGTTGCAGTCGGATGGGGGACCGAACAGCCTGGTCTTGTCTCTCGGCGGCTCGCAGCAGCGCCGCGAGCCGCTCGCGCTGCGGCGGCTCGCCGAAGGCGGCGTCGAGGTCGACGACGTGGACTCGGCGGGCACCGGCGGCGGCGAAGCGCTCGAGCAGGAGCTCGGCCGGCGTCGCGTAGACGGTGGCCTGGTCGTCGCGCCCCTCGCGCAGGCGCACCACCCGGCCGCGGCGCAGGTCGATCGACGGGATCACTTCGAAGCGAGCGCTCACGCGGCCTCCGTCGCGCCGGTCGCTCGCGCCGCGCGGATCGAGCCGGCGCCGGCGAGGAAGTTGGCGAGGAGCCGAAGGCCCGCCTCGCCGCTCTTCTCCGGGTGGAACTGCGTGCCGGCGATCCGGCCGCGCGCCGCGGCGGCGGCGAAGCCGCGGCCGTGCACGGTGGTCGCCAGCGCGACGTCGGCAGGGACTCCCTCGGGGGCGAACGAGTGGACGAAGTAGACCTCGGTGCCGTCGTCGAGGCCTTCGAACAGAGGATCCCGGCGCGCGAAGCCGAGGCGGTTCCAGCCGACGTGCGGCCGCTGGACGTCGCCGGGGAGCTGGATGACGCGTCCCGGCAGCAGCGCCAGTCCGCCCGTGACGCCGAACTCGTCGCTCTCCTCGAACAGGAGCTGGTAGCCGACGCAGATGCCGAGCAGCTCGGCACCGCCGTCGAGCGCCGAGCGCAGGGCGGCCTCCAACTCGCCGCGCAGGGCCTCGCGCGGCGGGCGGAAGGCACCGACGCCGGGCAGCACGAGCCGATGCGCGGCGACGATCTCCGCAGGATCGCGAGTCACGCGCGGCGCGCCCCCCGCCGCGGCGAGGGCGCGCGCGACGTTGGCGAGATTGCCGACGCCGGCGTCGACCACGACCACCGGGATCCCGGCGCGGTCGCTCATCGCGCCAGCTCCCCCTTCGTGCTCGGAATCTCCGGCTCCGCTCCCACGCCTCCGCGCAGCGCGACGGCCCCGCGCAGCGCGAGCGCGACCGCCTTGAAGCAGGCCTCGGCGGCGTGGTGCGGGTTGCGCGCGGCGAGCAGGTCGAGGTGGAGCGTCAGCCGGCCGCGGTCGGCGAGTGCCTGGAAGAAGTCGGCGACCAGGGTCAGCGGGAAGTCGCGGGTGACCCACGCGCTCTCGATCTCCGCCGGGCAGCGCCAGGCGAAGTAGCCGCGGCCGGACAGATCGACGACCGCGCGCGCCAGCGCCTCGTCGAGCGGCGCGTAGGCGTGGGCGAAGCGGACGATGCCGCGCCGCTCGCCGAGCGCGGCGGCGAGCGCTTCACCGAAGGCGATGCCGGTGTCCTCGACGGCGTGGTGAAGGTCGACGTGGACGTCGCCCGTCGCCGCCAGCTCGACCCCGAATCCGCCGTGCAGCGCGAGCGCGTCGAGCATGTGGCCGAAGAAGCCGTCGGGGACCTCGATGCGCCGCGCACCGCCGTCGAGCGCCAACTCGATCCGGATCGAGGTCTCTCTGGTCTGCCGCGTTCCGCGCGCGCAGCGCGGTCTCCCACCTTCGCGCGCTCCGCGCGCAGGGCCCTCGGCGATCATCGGAAGCTCCGAAGGCCTGCGACGAGACGAGACAAGACGGTTCCGTTCAAGGCCCGACTCCGTTCCGTCGACTCGGGTCCGAAGCGCCAGGAGAGGTCCGAACCGTTCGAGACGAACTGCGAAAGACTTCCATAGAGGGGAAAGACAGAAGCTCGGCGAGCGCGGCGGCGGTGGCGCGCAAGGCGTCGCCGCCGGCGATCGAGACGCGCAGGCAATTGTCGAGGCCAGGTGCGCCGCCGACGTCGCGAACTCGAATCCCACGCTCCGGCAGACCTTCCTTCAACAGAACGTATTTGTCTCTTTCCCACCGGGTCAGCACGAAGTTGGCTTCCGAGTCGAGGACCTCTCTTGCGCCTGCGGCCCTGAAGAGGGCCGTCCACTGCGGACGGCGGGCGACGAGCTGGCGCACGCGCCGCTCGGCGGCCGAGCGCGCCTCGAGCGCGGCCACTCCGCAGGCGATGCCGGCGTGGCCGAGGTTGTAGGGCAGTTTGACTTTCACCAGCTCGGCGACCAGCGCGGGGTCGGCGAGCAGGTAGCCGAGCCTGATTCCCGCGAGCGACCAGGCCTTCGAGAAGGTGCGGAAGAGGACGAGGTGGCGGTGGCGCGCCAGCAGTGGCCGATAGTCGAAGCGGCAGAACTCGCCGTAGGCGTTGTCGAGCAGCAGCGGCGCCTCGAGCCGCTCGAGCAGCCGCTCGACGCGCGCCGGCTCCACTGCCTCGCCGGTCGGGTTGTTGGGCGAGCAGAGGAGCACCGGCCGGCGCGGATCGCGCTCGACTTCCGCTTCGAGCTCGTCGAGCGGCAGCGTCAGGTCGGCGCGCGGCCCCAGCCGCCGCACCGTCGCCCCCGAAGACAGGGCGAAGACTCCATAGAGGGAGAATGTCGGGCCGGGCAGCAGCACTTCGCGTCCCGGGCCCGCGAGCGCGGCGAGCGCCGCGCTCAGCAGCTCGTTCGAACCGTTGCCGACGAGGACCGCGCCCGTCTCGACGCCGTGGAGCGCGGCGATCGCCGCGCGCAGGGCGTCGGCGTGGAAGTCGGGGTAGCGGCTCCAGTCCGCGGCCGCCAGGCGCGCGAGCGCCGCCTCGCGCACCGGCTTGGGCAGCGACCACGGCACTTCGTTCTGGTCGAGCTTGAAGCGGCTCGGCGCGAGGTCGAGACGGTACTCGGCGAGCGCGCGCACTTCGGGACGCACCAGCTCCGCCGGATCGATCCGGCGTGGAGTCGTGACGCTCATCGCTCCGCTCCCGCCGTGCGCAGCGACGCCGACGCGGCGTGCGCCGGCAGTCCCTCGAGCCGCGCCAGCGTCGCCGACATGGCGGCGAGTGCCGCGATTCCGCCGCGGTCGCCGTCGCCCTCGCCGTCGCCGATCGCCTCGATCCGGTGGAACCGGCGCCGGAACGATTCGATCGACAGCCCCGAGGCGAAGCGCGCCGAGCCGCAGGTCGGCAGCACGTGGCTCGGACCCGCGACATAGTCGCCCAGCACCTCCGGAACGTCGGGTCCGACGAACACCGCACCGGCGCACGTGAAGCGCTCGGCCATCGATTCGACCTCGGCGCCGACCAGTTGCAGGTGCTCGGGCGCGAGCCGCTCGACGAGCGCGATCGCCTCGTCGAGCGAGCCGGCGAGCAGCGCGCCGCCGTAGCGCGCCAGCGAGACCCGGGCGACCGGCGCGCTCGCGAGCTCCGCCAGCCGGCGCTCGACCGACTCCGCCGTAGCACGCGCGAGCCGGCGGGAGGTCGTGATCAGCAGCGCCGAGGCCCGTTCGTCGTGCTCGGCCTGGGCGAGCAGGTCGGCGGCCAGCCGCTCCGGATCGGCGCCCGCGCTCGCGACGATCACCACCTCGCTCGGCCCCATCAGGCCGTCGATCGCGACGGCGCCGGCGACCCGCCGCTTGGCCGCGGTCACCCAGGCGTTGCCCGGACCGACGATCAGGTCGACGCGGCGCAACGACTCGGTGCCGTAGGCGAGCGCGGCGATACCGTGGGCGCCGCCGGCGCCGAGGATCTCGGTGACACCGAGTCGCGCGAGCACCCGCCGCAGCGCCAGGCGCTCGCGCCAGCCGCGCGGCGGAGTCGCGACGACGATCTCCTCGACGCCGGCGACCAGCGCCGGCACGATCGTCATGATCGCGGTCGACGGATAGCTGGCGAGGCCGCCCGGCACGTAGACGCCGACGCGGCGCAGCGGCCGCACCTGCTCGACCACGCGCAGGCCGCCCGACTCGAGGACGCCGCCGGCGTCGCGCGCGGCGCGCGCCCGGTGCCAGGTCTCGACGCGGGCGATCGCCCCCTCGAGCGCCGCCTCCTCCTCGGCCGCGAGCCGACCACCGCCGTCGACACGCGGGTCGAGGCGCAGCTCTTCCGGTCCGGCGATCTCGACGCCGTCGAGCTCGCGCACGCAGTCGACCAGCGCGACGTCGCCGCCCCGCCGGACGCGCTCGACCCGACGCGCCGCCGCGCGCTCGAGGCGGGAATCGAGCACCCCCGCCAGGCGGCCGGCGATCCGCCGCGCCAGGGCGGCGCCGGCCGCGCTCGAGGCCGCGCGCACCGCGAACACCGCGCTCACGCCGCCACCCCCGCCCCCTCCAGCCGTTCGATCAGCCCGAGCAGCTCGGCCCGCCGCACCTGCCACGACGCGCGCTGGACCACGAAGCAGGGCGCGATCTCGCGCACCACCTCGAGCTCGACCAGGTGGTGCGCGGCGAGCGTCGCCCCGGTCTGGACGATGTCGAGCGCGAGGTCGGCGAGGCCGAGCTCGGGCGCCAGCTCGATCGAGCCGGCGAGCTCGATCACCTCGGCGCTCCACGGTCTCCCCTCGAGCAGTCGCGCAGCGGCGCGCGGGTACTTCGTGGCCAGCCGCCGCTGCTCGCCCGCGGCCGGCGGCCGGGCGCCGGCGCGTCCGATCAGCGACATCCGGCAGCGCCCGCGCGCGAGCTCGAGCGGCACCAGCAGGTCGGCGTCGACCTCGTCGAGCACGTCGCGACCGACTACGCCGCAATCGGCGACGCCCCGCTCGACGTAGAGCGGCAGGTCGCGATCCTTGAGCAGCAGAGTCTCGAGCCCGAGCTCCGGGAAGGCCCGTCGCAGCCGGCGGTCGTCGCCGTCGAGCCGTGGCAGCGCCAGCCCGGCCGTCGCCAGCGCCTCGACCGCGGACGCGAGGTTGCGGCCCTTGGGCAGGGCGAGGCGGATCATCGCGCGCCCTCCGCGGCGAACGGCTCGAGCGCCAGCGAGAAGCCGACCGCCGCGACCTCGGCGCCGAGCGCGCGGAACAGCCGGTCGTAGCGGCCGCCGCCGGCCGCCGCGGACGGGTGCCCCGGCAGGTAGGCGCGCATCACCAGGCCGTCGTAGTAGGGGCGCAGGTCGCGCGGCTCGCGCGCGCCGCCGAGGGCGTTGTAGTCGGCGAACTCGGCGAGGTCGACGGCGACCGCGAGACCGGGGCGCTCGGCCGCGAGCTCCGCCGCGAGCGCTTCGACGCGGGCGAGCTCGGCCGCGCCGCGGGCGCCGAGCGCCGAGCGCTCGAGCGGCACGCCGCGCTCGACGATCTCGCCCAGCGCCGAGCCGGCGCCGCGCGCCGCGGCGCGCTCGCGCCGGGCCACCGCGCGCGCCAGCTCGGGCGCGCGCGCGGCGCCGGCCGCCGCCACCACCAGCTCGTCGAGCGCGCCGGCGAGACCGAGCACGATCCGCCCGCGCCCGGCCGAGGCGCGCTCGACCAGCCGCGCGAAAGCGCGCGCCGCCGCACGCTCCAGCCGCGCGCCGTCCGCCGCCGCGCCGAGCAGCTCGCCACCGACCTGGTGCAGGTCGGCGGGCCGCCGCCCGTCGCGACGGTCCGCGCGCACCACCTCTCCGCGATAGCTGACCGCGAGCGGCAGCTCGAGCGCGGGCAGGTGCGGCGCCAGCAGGCGCGCCACCAGCGGCGTGAAGTCGGAACGCAGCGCCAGCAGCTCGCCGTCGCGACCGGCGAAGCGGTGGATCTCGGCGCGCGCCTCGGGCGGCAGCAGCGGCTCGTAGGGCGCGAAGTCGTCGATCACCGGCAGGATCGCTTCCGAGTAACCCGCCGCGGCGAGCTCCTCCATCAGCTCGTTCTCGAGCGCGCGCAGGCGCCGCGCCGGCTCGAAGAAGAAAGCGGCGACGCCGGACGGCAGACCCGAGACCAGCTTCACGGGCGGCCCCCGAGCGACGCGAGGTCGAGGCCGAGCGCCTCGGCCGCGAGCTCGCGGGGCAGCTCCCGGCCGGTCATCGCGCGGAACTGCGGGATCGCCTGCGCCAGCAGCACCTCGCGGCCGTCGACCGCGACCAGGCCGCGCCCGCGCGCCGCGGCGACCAGCGGCGTCGGCCGCTCGCCGTAGACCAGGTCGACGACCACCGCGCCGGGCGGCAGGCGCGCGGCGTCGAACGGCGGCGGCTCGTCGGTACCGCGCCCGATCGGCGTGGCGTGCACGAGCAGGTCGAAGTCCTCCGGTGCGAGCTCGCGCAGCGGCACGAACGGCAGACCGAGGTCGCGCGCCGCGGCCAGGCCGCGCTCCTCACCGCGATTGACGATCGCCACCGCGGCGCCGGCCCGCGCCAGCCCGAGCGCCGCCGCGCGGCCGGCGCCCCCGCAGCCGACGACCGCGGCGCGCCGGCCCGCCACGTCGACGCCGCGCGCGGCCAGCGCACCCAGCACCCCTTCGGCGTCGGTCGACTCCCCCTCCCAGACACCGTCGCGATGCACCAGGGTGTTGACCGCCTGCAGGCGGTTGGCGAGCGGACTGGTGGCGCCGGCGACGGTGAAGGCGACCTCCTTGTGCGGCGCGGTGACCGCGAGTCCCGCCAGCGGCAGGCCGATCCGCGCCAGGCTCTCCGGCTCGACGATCTCGAGCCAGAAGTCGCCGAAGTGCTCGACCTCGAACGGTACGAACAGCGCGGCGAGACCGTGCGCGCGGAAGGCGGCGTTGTGCAGGCGCGGCGACAGCGAGGCGAGCGCCGGCCGGCCGACGACGCCATAGAGGCTCGCCAGCGGCGGCAGGTCCGGCAACGCGTAGTCGCGCTCGAGCGTCGCCAGCGGCAACATGCCCGGCGCCGCGGGCAGCGCGGTCGCCGACGCATAGACCACCGGTGCGCCGAGCCGCGGCGCCACCAGCCGGGTCCAGAACCCGGCCTCGCCACCGGCGAAGCAGATCAGGTCGCGGCGCCGGACTTCGGCGGCGAGCAACAGCGGCACCAGCTCCTCGCCGGAGTGCGCCGCGCGCGGCACCAGTTTGTAGAAGCAGGCCGGCGTCGTGCGCACGTGCTGCCAGCGCGAGCGCAGCGCCGCGAGGTCCCCGGCCGGACCGTGCCACGAAACGATGCGCCGCTCGGGCTCGATCGCGTCGAGCAGGTCGCGCGCGAGATCGCGCTCGGCTTCGAGGTCGACCCGATCGAACCCGGCGCTCGCGGCGGCGATCCGGCGCCGGCGCCCCTCGCGCGGACCGGCGAAGGCGCCCCCTTCGGCGCGGCTGCGCAGCGTGTAGAGGAGCTGGCCGGGGAAGTGCTCGCGCAGCCGCTCGGCGGGCACGTCGCCGACGCGGTCGGCGCGCAGCTCCAGCCAGTCGGCGCGGCCGGCGAGCGCGGCGAGCGCCGCCGGCTCGAGCGCCGCGGGCTCGGCCACGGTGGCGACCAACGTGGCGCGGGAGACCGGATTCGTCGAGCTCGGGTCCATGAAAACCAAAAACCTCCTCCGGAGGTCCCGGAGGAGGTCGGTTCTCGGACTGCTCTTCGAGTCGCGTCCCGCCCCGGGCCCGTCGGGCCGGGACAACGCGCCCCGGCCTTCAGTTCACGTGGTGATGGGCGTGACCACGCCACCGCGACGCCGCCACCGCCGGACCCGAAATGCGGGCGGCGGCGCGCTTGGTCGCGAAGGAGGTGGTCGTACGCGTCATCTCGCCGCGATCAAAGCAGAGGCCGGTGCCCCTGTCAAGCCGGCGTAGAATCGCCGCGAGCTTCTCCGGACCGCCCTTGCCCGATCTCTTCGATTCGCTGCGGGAGGTCGACTCCCTCCTCGCCCGCCGCCGCTTCGGCCGTGCCGCGGAGCTGCTGCGCGCCGCGAGCGAAGCGCGCCCCGACGACCTCGGCCTGAAGCTGCGGCTGGCCGACGCGCTGGCGCTCGACGGCCGCAAGGCCGACGCCGCCACGCTGCTCGAGCAGGTCGCCGTGGGATTCGCCGATCGCGGCTTCAACGCCAAGGCGATCGCCGTCCTCAAGAAGCTGCAGCGCGTCGCCCCCGACTTCGCGCGCGTCGAGGCGAAGGTCGCCGACCGGATCTACGGCGAGCGGCCGCTCGCCGGCCTGGTGGCCGAACCCGCGGCGTCGCCGGCGCGGGCGGCGATCACGGGCGACACCGCGGCGCCCGCGGACGCGGCGACGGCGCCCGAGGCGATCTCCCGCTCGCCCCTGTTCGCCGCCCTCAACCGCGCCGAGCTGCTCGAGGTGATCCGCGGCCTGCGGCTCCACGCCTGGGAGGCGGGACAGGTGCTGGTCTCCGAAGGCGAGCCGGGCGGCAGCCTGTTCGTGCTCGCCTCCGGCTCGGCGCGCGTTCTCGTCGAGGGGCCCGACCGCCGCCATCGCGAGGTGCGCCGCCTCGAGGCCGGCGACTTCTTCGGCGAGATCTCGCTGCTGTCGGGCGCGCCGCGCTCGGCGACGGTGATCGCGGCCGCGCCGTGCGAGGTGCTCGAGCTCGACCGCGCCACCGTGGCCGCGATCGCCACGCGCGAGCCGTCGGTGCGGGCGACTATCGAGCGCTTCTGCCTCGAGCGCTCGGGTTCGCGCGAGGAGCGCGACGCGCGCGGCGGCGCGCTGTTCCGTCCGGCTCCGGAGCTCGAATCGGGCGAGTTCGAGCTGCCCGCCGACGCCCCGGCGCCGTGGCTGGCGCCCGAGGCGATCGCCGCGCTGCTGCCGTTCTGCTCGGTCATCGCCCGCGCCACCGGCGACTCGATCTTCGCGCGCGGCGACGTCGGCGACTGCCTCTACGTGGTCGACGAGGGCGAGGTCGAGCTGCGCTTCGAGCAGCGCCGCCCGGTCAAGCGACTCGGCGCCGGCGAGGTCTTCGGCGAGCTGGCGCTGGTCTCGCCCGGCCGGAGGCGCACCGCGAGCGCGGTGGCGGCGACGCCCTGCCGCCTGATCGCCATCGACCGCGCCGCCTGGAGCCGCCTCGCCTCGGCGCGGCCCGACCTGATCGTCGGCCTGCTCGAGCGCAGCTGCGCCTACCTGGTCGAGTCCGAGCAGCGGCTGGTCGCCGACCTGCGCCGCCACAACCGCGAGCTCGAGCGGGCGCTCGACTTCCTGCAGCGCACCCGCCAGGAGCTGTCGAGCGCCGAGACCGCCGCGCTGACCGACCCGCTGACCGGTCTCTACAACCGGCGCTGCTTCGACGAGCACCTGCCCTCGCGCGTGGCGCGCGGCACCGCCGGCGGCCTGGCGGTCGCGCTGCTGCTGGTCGACCTCGACCAGTTCAAGGAGGTCAACGACCGCCACGGCCATCCGGTCGGCGACCTGGCGCTGCGCCGATTCGGAGCGCTGCTCGGCGGCGCGGTGCGCTGGAGCGACTTGCCCTGCCGGGTCGGCGGCGACGAGTTCGCGGTGCTCTGGACCGACCTCGACCCGCGCGCCGCGACGCGACGGGCGCGCGAGCTGCAGGCGCTGCTCGGCGCCTTCGACCTGCCCGGCTCGCCCTCGAGCCTGGCGCTCACCTCGAGCCTCGGCGGCGCGGTGCTCGCGCCCGGCGAGGACGCCGCCGCGCTGTTCGCCCGCGCGGACCGCGGGCTCTATCTCGCCAAGCGCTCCGGCCGCGGGCGGCTCGCGTGGGACGAACGGCTCTTCGACGACGCGGCGGCGCTGGCGTGACGGCGGTCCGATGACCGCGACTGCCACCTCCTCTTCCTCCGGCACCGCGACGCTCAAGACGCTGGTCGTCACCGACCTGGTCGACTCCACGCTGCTGGTCGAGCGCCTGGGCGACGCGCGCGCCTCCGAGCTGTCGGCGCGACACGACCGGTTGGCGCGGGCCCTGGTCGAGCGCCACGAGGGGCGCGAGATCGACAAGACCGACGGCTACCTGCTGCTGTTCGAACGGCCGCTCCACGCGGTCGCCTTCGCGCTCGGCTACCACGAGGCACTGGCGCGTTTTTCGGCCGAGGAGGGGGTCTTCCTCGAGGCGCGGGTCGGCATCCACGTCGGCGAGGTCTTCCTGCGCGAGAACCCGCCCGCCGAGATCGCGCAGGGCGCCAAGCCGCTCGAGGTCGAGGGGCTGGCCAAGCCGCTGGCGGCGCGCTTGATGGCCCTGGCGCGCGGCGGGCAGACGCTGCTGACGCGCTCGGCGTTCGACCTGGCGCGGCGCGCCGCCGCCGGCGCCCCGGGCTTCGGCGAGGGCCTGCGCTGGCTGGCGCACGGCGGCTACGCCTTCAAGGGGATCGACGAGCCGATCGAGGTCTTCGAGGTCGGCGCCGAGGGGCGCGCGCCGCTGATCCCGCCGAGCGGATCGGAGAAGGCGCGCCGGCTCGGCTCGGACGACACCGTGCTCGGCTGGCGCCCCGCCCCGGGGCAGACGGTGCCGCTGCGCCCCAACTGGGAATTCGAGCGGAAGCTGGGCGAGGGGGGCTTCGGCGAGGTCTGGCTGGCCCGGCAGCGGAAGACCCGCGAGCCGCGCGTCTTCAAGTTCTGCTTCGACCTCGAGCGGGCGCGCGGCCTGCAGCGCGAGGTCACGGTCTGCCGACTGCTGCGCGAGACCCTCGGCAACCGCCCCGACATCGCGCGCATCCTCGACTGGAACTTCGAGGAGCCCCCCTACTTCCTCGAGTTCGAGTACACCGAAGGGGGGAACCTCGTCGAGTGGGTCGAGGCGCAGGGCGGCTTCGGCGCGGTGTCGATGGCGCGCCGTCTCGAGCTCGCCGCCCAGGCCGCCGAGGCGGTCGCCGCGGCGCACTCGGTCGGCGTCCTGCACAAGGACATCAAGCCCGCCAACATCCTGGTCACCGCCGACCCCGACGGCTCGCCGCGCGCGCGGGTGACCGACTTCGGCATCGGCCTGGTCACCGACTCGGCGCGCCTGGCCGATCTCGGCATCACCCAGCTCGGCATGACCGAGACGCCGGCGAC
This sequence comes from Acidobacteriota bacterium, assembly GCA_045862895.1. Lineage (GTDB taxonomy): Bacteria > Acidobacteriota > Thermoanaerobaculia > Multivoradales > JAGPDF01 > JACTMI01. Next base: position 245,383 of record BTUO01000002.1, on the reverse strand, counting down.
TTCCGGGGGCACGCGCCCCTCGGGCACGCGCATCTACATGGCGCCCGAGGTGCTCGAGGGCAAGCCCGCGACCACCCAGGCCGACATCTATTCGCTCGGCGTGCTGGTCTACCAGATGGCGGTCGGCGACTTCGCGCGCGCGCTCGCCCCGGGCTGGGAGCGCGACGTCGACGACGAGCTGGTGCGCGAGGACGTCGCCGCCTTCGTCGACGGCCGGCCGGAGCGGCGAGTCGCCTCGGCGATCGAGGTCGCGCGCCGGCTGCGCGCGCTCGACCGGCGCCGCGCCGAGCGCCAGGCCGAGCGCATCGCCGCCGAGCGCGCCGAGGCCGACCGGCGGGCACTCGAGTCGGCGCGGCGGCGGCGGCGGCTGGCCGCGGCGGTCGCCGCGGTCGGCCTGCTGTTCGCGCTCGGCATGGGGATCCAGGCGCGGCGGGTGGCGCGCGAGGCCGAGCGCGCCAACCGCGAGGCGGCGGCCGCGGCGAAGGTCACCGAGTTCCTGATCGACCTGTTCAAGGTCTCGAACCCGTCGGAGTCGACCGGCAGCGCGGTGACGGCGAGGGAGCTGCTCGACCGCGGCGCCAAGCGGCTCGACGTCGAGCTCGCCGACCAGCCGGTGCTCAAGGCGCGGATGCTCGACGCGATCGGCACCGTCTACGTCCAGCTCGGCCTCTACGACTCCGGTGGCCGCCTGCTCGACGACGCCTTCGCGCTGCGCCGGCGCGAGCTCGGCGACGGCGCCGCCGACACCATCGACAGCCGCGCCGACCTCGCCTGGGTCGCCGAGCTGCGCGGCGAGCTCGAGACGGCGGAGCGCGCCTACCGCGAGGCGCTCGCGGCGCTCGAGGCCAACCGGCTGGGCGACACGGCGACGGCGGTCAAGGCGCGGACCGGTCTCGGCAACGTCCTCGCCGAGGCCGCCCGCTACGACGAGGCGGTGGCGGAAGGGGAACGGGCAGTCGCGCTCGCCGAGCGGATCCACGGCCCGCGCTCGTCGCAGGTGGCGGTCGCGCTCAATCCGCTCGCCTACGTCCGGTTCAAGACCGGCCGCTACCGCGAGGCGGCCGAGGTGCTGCGCCGGGTGCTGGCGATCGAGGAGGCGCTCCACGGAGCGGATTCGAAGCCGGTCGCCGACGCGCTCAACAACCTGGCGGTCCAGCTGCGCGAGATGGGCGACCTCGACGAGGCGCGCGCGCTCTACGAGCGCTCGCTGGCGATCCAGGAGCGGGTGTTGCCGTCGAACCACCCGGACCTCGCCTCGCTCTACAACAACCTCGCCCACATCTGGCAGGACCGCGACGACCCGGCGCGGGCCGAGCCCTGGTTCGTCAAGGCGCTCGACGTGCGGCTGGCCGCGCTCGGCGAGCGCCACCCGCAGACCGCGCTCTCGCTCAACAACCTCGGCTACTGCCTCTGGATGCTCGACCGCCGCGACCAGGCCGAGGCGCTCTGGCGGCGCGCGCTCGCGGCGCGCGAGGCGATCTATGGCCCCGACCACCCCGAGGTCGCGGTGACGCTGACCAACCTGGGCCTGCTCGACCTCGCGCGTGGCCGCGTCGCCGAAGCCCGCCGCACGCTCGACCGCGCGCTGGCGATGTACGAGAAGGCCTTCGGCTCGGACCAACCGCCGATGCTCGGCACCCTGCTCGCCGCCGCCGAGACTGCCCGCGCCGCCGGCGACGACGAGCGCGCCGCCTCCTTCGACGCCCGCGTCACCGCGGTGCGCACCACCGCCGCGACGCGGGGCGAGAAACTGCCTCCCCCGCCGGTGATCCGGCGGCCGTAGGGTGCCGTAGCGGGCACACGAACCACCTCAGGGCGCCGACGCGCTCCATCCTCCCGTCGACCCGGCGTCGAAGCCGTGCCGGAAGATGACGCTCGAGCCGGGGACGAACGCGAGGCACGTGGGATTGACGCCCGAGACCGCGGCGACGTGGCTCATCATCCGCGATGGGACCCGATCCGGAGCGACGCCGAACGGATGGCCCTGGCCGAATGTGTACGTGACGTTCGAAAATCCCCCGGGACGCAGGTGGCAGTAACTCATCACCGTACCTGCGCCCGTTCCCTGAGTGCCGCCGGTCGCCGCTCCAGCACCCGGGTAGCCGAGCGCTCCGCAGTGGCAGCCCGGATCGCCGCACTCCCCCGCGTAGCAGGCGTCGACGACATTCGGGTTCCCGCCCAGGTTGCCGTAGCAGTGCGTGTGCGGAGAATTGAAGTTGTGTCCGATCTCGTGCGACGTCGCCACCGTGTCCCAGAGGACTCCGGGGTTCTCATACGTGAAGTTCCCGTCCATGGTGCCGGTGTAGCCGTAGCCACCACCATAATTGGAATTGTTCGTGAAGGTGCAACCGTAGCCGCTGGTGTTGAAGGTGAACGATCCGCTGCACAGGACTCCGACCCAGGCGACGCCGCCACCGTTGTTCTTGCCGCTCATCATGTGCACGATCGTGCGCGAGACCGTGCCCTGGGTATCGTTCCAGCGCTTTCCGAGATCGAAGAGATTGCAGACCGGGCTGACCTGGTTCCAGGGGTCGCCGGACGTCGTCCACAGGCGGAGATACGAGAGTCGAATCGACGTGTCGACTTCGTCGTCGTAGAGAATCGACATGAACGCGACGATGTCGGCCACGTAGTTGGTGGCATCGAGCGTATTTCCGAACAGTTGGTAGAACTCGAAGTCGGTCTCGACGGCGAGGCGAGCCGTGTGGGCCGGAGGAGGCGTCAGCGTCGCGGCGGAGGGAGCCGGAGACCAGTCGGACGAGAGCGGTTCGAAAGGCGTCGCCAGCTTCGACTGGCCGCACGAGAAGGTCCGGTTCGGTGCGCGCGCCGGATCGATCCGGCGTAACTCCGGAACGCCGTCGAAGGACGGCAGGACCAGCGCCGCGCCGCTCCAGTCCGTCGCGATGCCGCGCACGTTGCCGTCGGCGAGCACCGAGATCAGGACTCGGGATCCGGAGACCCCTTCGAAGGCGCCCTTGAAGTAGACGTTGGCCGGCACTGCGACCTCCTCGGGGCCGGCGTCGCCGGCCACGACGACGCGCGCGTCGGGCGTGAAGACCTCGAAGCGCTCGCCGACGAAGGTCTCGGCGCGGGCGGCGTCGCGGTCGCGCAGCCCCTCGATGCGGACCGGGCCACCGACCTCGATGGTCCTCGCGGTCGACCTCAGGCCGTTCGCCGCGAGCGAGGGGGTCGCGGCGTCGGCGGCTGCCGGCGCGAACAGCAGCGCGGCGGCGAGAATCGTTCCCTGGACTTTCGACATAGTGCACCCTTTCCACGACTCCGACCGAGCCCGACAAGGGCTTCCTGGTCGGACAATGCGCCGAAACCTGCGGGAGTCCGCCAGCCGGCGCCACCCCACCCGGCGGATTCGCTTCGCCGGGGCATCGCTCCTGCGGAAGTCTCGTGAAAAGTAGCACCGGAGCGGTCGCCCCGGGCGGTCAGAGCTCGCCGCGCACCCAGCCGGTCCGGCGCATCCGTTCGCGGATCCGCTCGACGTGGCGGCGGTAGCCACGGCTGCCGACGCCGGGGTGCCAGGTCGAGGGGCGCGGCAGGCCGGCGGCGAGCTCGGCGGCCTGGTCCGGGTCGAGGGCGGCGGCGCTGCGGCCGAAGTAGCGGCGGGCGGCGTTCTCGCACCCCCAGACGCCGGGGCCGAGCTCGACGACGTTGAGGTAGAGCTCGAGGATACGTCGCTTGTCGAGGCGCTTCTCGAGCTGACGGGTCAGGATCGCCTCCTTGACCTTGCGCCACGGGTTCCTCGACGGAGACAACCAGAGGTTCTTGGCGAGCTGCTGGGTGAGGGTCGAGGCGCCGCGCGGCAGCTCTTTCTCCTCCCACGCCTTCTCGATCGCGGCGCGCATCTCCTTCGTCGCGAACCCCTCGTGCGAGAAGAAGTCGATGTCCTCGGCCACCACCACCGCGTGCTTCAGCTCGTTCGAGATCCGCGCGTACGGGACGAAGCGGAGCTTCGCGTCGCCCGCGCGCCCCGCCGCGCGCTCGCGCGCGTTCCAGCGGTCGAGGAACGCGGTCGACTCCGGGTTCGACTTCGCCAGCGCCGCGACGTCGGGCCAGGTCACCAGCTCGAAGACCACGTATCCGGCGATCGCCACCGCCGCCGCGATCAGGATGCGGACCGTCCAGCGCAGCATCGCTCGCCTCCTCCTCCGCCGGGAGCTTGCCACGAGGCGACGGCCGGGGCTGCTAGATTCGCCCCCGATGAGCCTCGCGCGCGTGGTCACCGCCAGCGGCTGGATCGCGGGAGTCTCCGCGGTCCTCGGCCTCGCCGCCAGTCTCGGCCGCGGACCGCTGCCCGAGCTGCCCGGCGCGCTCACCGCGCCGCTCGCCGTCCTGCTCTTCGTGGCCGGCGGCGGCGCGGCCCTCATGGCCGGCCGGCGCGGCGCGGAGATCGACCGCGAGCGGTTCCAGTACGCTTCCGATCCGCTGGCGACGCGCGACGAGGTCAAGGAGGCGCATCGCGAGGCCGAGCGCCGCCACAAGCTGGCGTGGACCGCGCTCGCCGCCGCGCCGATCCTCGCCGGCTACTGGCTGGCCTACGAGCTGCCCGCCGGCATTCCGGCCGCGCGCGCGCTGCCGATCGCACCGCTCGCCGGCTTCGCGCTCGGAATGGTCCTCGCGCGGCGCCGGCGCGGCGACGAACCCGGCTCCTGAGGAGGACGATCGATGACCCGCCGCGCCCCGACCCTCGCCCTCGCCATCGCGCTGCCGCTGGTTTCCGGCGCCTGCTGGTGCCCGAAGCGTGCCGCGGCGCCGGCGCCGACCGACGTGCGCTCGACCGCCGCGGTGTCGGTCTCCGAGCGGCCGGAGCTCGTCGATCACCACGTCCACCTGATCGGGCCCGACCTGTTGCGCGACTGGAAGTCGCTCGGCGTGCCCTTCTCGCGCGCCGACGAGGTCTACCTCTCGGCCGCCGGACTGCTCGGACCCGGAGCCGAAGGGCCGCCGGCGGCCGACGGGGTGGCGTTGATCTCGATGGCGCACATGTACGGCCGCTCCGGCTTCCGCGCGGAGATGGACCTGCCGGTCGAGGAGGAGCGCGTGCGCGTGGCGCGCGAGAACGACCACGTCGCGCGCGAGGCGGCGCGCACGCCGGGCAGGGCGGTCGCCTTCTGTTCGGTGGCGATCCTGCGACCGTACGCCGAGGCCGAGCTCGACCGCTGCCACGCCGAGCTCGGCGCGCGCGGCGTCAAGATCCACCTCGCGGCTTCCGACGTCGACCTTACCGACGCCGCCCATCTCGAAACGCTCGGCCGGATCCTGGCGCGCGCGGAGGAGCGCGGGCAGACGGTGCTGCTCCACGTCGATCCGCAGCGACGCGGACTCGTGGCCGGGGACGTCGCACGATTCGCGCGCACGGTGCTCGAGCCGCGCCGCGACCTGACGCTGGTCGTCGCCCATCTCGGCGGCAGCGGCGGCTACGGGCCGTGGACCCGGCAAGTCTTCACGACGCTCGTCGCGTGGCTGGAGGAGCGGCGCGCGGCCGGGGATCCGCGTTCGCGGGTCTTCTTCGACACTTCGGCGGTGATCCTCGAGCAGGAGTCCGAAGGGGTGCCGCCGACCACCGCCGAGGAAGCCGCGGCCCTCGGCACCGATCTGCGGCGCGCCGGGCTCGGGCGGATCGTCCTCGGCAGCGACTATCCGGTGTTCGATCCGCGCCGCACGCTCGATCTGCTCGGCGAACGCACCGGGCTGACCGAGGAGGAGCTCGCGACGATCGCGGCGAATCGGGCGGTCGATCTTTAGAGACAGCGGCGCTGGTGGGTCGGCCGGAGCTCCGGGAACGCTGCCGGCGGCGCTCCGGGCTCGGCTCCCCACTCCGCTCGGAAGTCAAAGCCTTCGAAGGAGGCCCGAGCTCCGCGGGGCCCCTCACGCCTCTCCGCGCCGCCGGCAGCGTTCCCGGACTCCGGTCGTCGGTGCGTCGGTGGTTTCCGTGACCACCTGCGGCCCGAAAGCGGGGACTGCTACCGATTCGCGCGCGTGGGCATCGATCGCCACCATCGCTCCCGCGAATCGGTACCTGTCCCCGATTGACCTCCTAGGGCGCCGGCTCGGCGGGTTCAGTGAGCTTCGCTTCGAAGATCGTCACCGCGCGGCCGCCCAGGAAGACGCGGTCGGCGGCGCGGCGCACGCGGACGTAACCGCCGCGGCGTGAGGCCTGGAAGCCGGTGAGCGCATCGCGGCCGAGCCGCTCGCTCCAGTAGACCGCCAGAGCGCAGTGCGACGAGCCGGTGACGGGATCCTCCGCGACGCCGACGCCGGGCGCGAAGAAGCGCGACACGAAGTCGTAGTCGCGCCCCTCCCCCGCCGGCGCGGTGGCGATCACGCCGCGCACCGGGAGCCGGGCGAGCACCGAGAGCTCCGGCGAGAGCGCGCGCACGGCCCACTCGTCCGAGAGCAGGACGAGGTAATCGTCCTGGTTGCGTCCGTACCACTGGACCGTCGCGCCGAGCGCCTCGGCGAGCCCCGGCACCGGATCGACCGGCAGCGGCGGCCGCGCCGGGAAGTCCATCTCGATCGCGCCCTCGTCGTCGCGCCGGCAGACCAGCTCGCCCGCGAGCGTCGCGAAGCGCGCCGGATGCGTCGGCTCGAGCGCGCCGCTCTCCCAGAGCCAGTGCGAAGAGGCGAGCGTGGCGTGACCGCACAGCCGCACCTCGGCCTCGGGCGTGAACCAGCGCAGCCGCCAGAGCTCGCCTTCGGGCCAGAGGAAGGCGGTCTCCGACAGGTTCATCTCGGTCGCGAGCGCGCGCATCCAGCGCTCGGGCGCCGGCCGCTCGAGCGGCACCACCGCCGCCGGGTTGCCGGCGAAGGCGCGGTCGGTGAAGGCGTCGATCTGCCAGACGCGGGTCGCCATCGTCGTCTCCTCTCCGAGATCCTCTCCGACGGTCGCTCAGGCCGCGCCGGCGAGCCGGCCGGCGGCGCGCTCCGCGATCTCGCGGCCGATCGCCATCGACGCCGTCGCCGCCGGCGACGGCGCGTTGAGCACGTGGATCATCCGCTCGTCCTCGGCCCAGACGAAGTCGTCGACGAGCTTGCCGTCGCGGCCGAGCGCCTGGGCGCGCACGCCGCAGCCGGCGCGGCGCACGTCGCCCTCGCGGATCTCCGGCACCAGCCGCGCCAGCGCGGCGACGAAACGGCGCCGGCTCCAGGCGCGGCGGTACTCGTCCCAGCCGATGCCGAGGTAGCGAGGTGCCAAGCGCCAGAAGCCGGGAAACGCCAGCGTCGAGGCGGCGTCGGCCGCCGAGAAGGAGCCGCGCGAGTAGCCCTCCCGCTTCCAGGCCAGCACCGCGTTCGGGCCGGCCTCGATCGCGCCGTCGATGCGGCGGGTGAAGTGGACGCCGAGGAACGGCAGCTCCGGATCGGGAACCGGGTAGATCAGGCCGCGCACCAGCCGGCGCGCCTCGGGCACCAGCTCGTAGTAGTCGCCGCGGAACGGCACGATGCGCACCTGCGGATCGAGACCGGCGGCACGCGCCACGCGGTCGCTCTCGAGCCCGGCGCAGGCGACGAGGAATGGCGCCGTGCGGCGCGCGCCATCGGCGGTCTCGACCTCGATCGCGCCGCCTCTGCGGCGGATGCGTGCGACCCGCGCGCCGGTCACGATGGTGCCGCCGGCGGCGCGCACGTCCTCGGCGAAGGCCGCGGCCACCGATCGGTAGTCGACGATGCCAGTCTCGGGCACCCAGAGCCCGGCGATGCCGGCGGCGTGCGGCTCGCGGGCGGCGAGCGCTGCGGCGTCGACCCGCTCGATTCCGGCCAGGCCGTTGGCGCGACCGCGGCGCTCGAGCTCGTCGAGGCGCGGAAGCTCCGCCTCGTCGATCGCCACGACCAGCTTGCCGCAGCGCTCGTGGGCGAGGCCGCGCGCGGCCAGGTAGTCGTAGAGCGCCGCGCGCCCGGCGGCGCAGGTCGCGGCCTTGCGGCTGCCCGGCTTGTAGTAGAGGCCGGCGTGGACGACGCCGCTGTTGTGGCCGGTCTGGTGGCGCGCGAGCGCCGGCTCGGCCTCGACGAGCTCGACCGCGAGGCCGCGCTCGACCGCCAGCGCGCGCGCCGCCGCCAGGCCGACGATGCCGCCTCCCACCACCAGGACGTCGGGCGTTGCCATCGCGCGGGATCCTCCCACGCGACCGCGGGACCGGGAAGCGGAGCGCCGATTCGAAGCCCCGAGCGTCGATTCCATGAAATCCTCCATAGGAGGCCCCCGCCGGGCCGTGAGTTGATTACACTTCCGTCTCAACCGGCCGCCGCCAGGGGGCTCGCCCTTCGAGCCCGCGGGACCGCAACCAGGGAGGAGTCCGACATGTGGAAGCGCGACAACGAAGGGGGCGCCCCGGCCCCGAGCTCCAACCCGCCGGCTTCGGGCGCGGCGCCCTCTCCGGCTCCGCGTGCCGAGAGCGAGTCGACGCCGCGCGCGACGCCCTCCTCGGAGCGCGCCGTGCTGTCGCCGTCGATCGTCCTGCGCGGCGAGGTCTCGGGCGACGAGGACCTGATCGTCGAGGGGCGGATCGAGGGCAAGATCCTGCTGCGCCAGAACATGGTGACGATCGGCGCCAAGGGGCGCGTCGCGGCCGAGATCCACGCCCGCGCGATCCAGATCGAGGGCGAGGTCGACGGCAACCTGACCGCCGAGGAGCAGATCGTGCTGCGCAAGTCGTCGCGCGTGCGCGGCGACCTGGTGGCGCCGCGGGTGACCATCGAGGACGGCGCCCGCTTCAAGGGCTCGATCGACATGGAGCCCAAGCAGCGCGGCAGCGCGGCCCCCGCCCCCCCCGCCGCGGCGCGTGGCGGCAAGGAGGACGCCGGGCCGCGTCCGGTCGAGACCAAGCCCACCGCCCAGGCGGGCTGATCCCCGATGAGCGGGCGGATCGCCCGATGAAGTGGCTGCGCCGCTCGGCCGGCGACGAAGAGATGTCGCCGGTCGAGCTCGCCCTGCCCGAAGCGCCGCCGCCGGCCTCCGAGATCCCGGCGCCGGGACTCAAGCACGCGCTCGGCCACCTGCCGCGCTCCGGCGCCCGGGTGCTCGATCTCGGCGCGGCGCTCGCCGCCAACATCGCCTTCTTCAACGGCCTCGGCGCGCGCCTGCGCATCGCCGATCTCGATGCCTCGATCGACGAGGCCGGGCTGCGCGAGGCGCCCGCCGCCGCCTGGGAGCGCGGCGCCGACGAGCTGCTGGCGCTGCCCGAGTCCGAGCGCTACGACCTGGTGCTCGCCTGGGACCTGCCGAACTACGTCGGACGTGACCGCTGGCCGGTGCTGGTGAAGCGGCTCACCGCGCACCTCGCGCCGATGGGGGCGGTCCACCTGATGGTGCGGGTCGGCCAGACCATGCCGGCCCGCCCGTGCCGCTTTCGGATCGTCGAGGCCGGGAAGCTGCTCGAGGACGTGCTGGTCGCCGAGACCGCGCCGGCGCCGCGGCTCCCCCACGCCGAGGTCGAGAAGCTCCACCCGGGGCTGGTCGCGCCGCGCAGTCACCTGGGCAAGCTCGGCGTCCAGGAGTACGTGCTCGAGCACTCCGAGCGCCACCACCTGCCGCCCCGCCGGGTCGCCCAGCCGCGCCAACGCCGGGCCTGAGCGAGCCCCGTCCGGGGCTCTTGACTTACGCCTTTTTTGCGCCTCATGATGACTCCCCGTCCGGCTCCGGACGGGGAGGATCCGGATGGCCGAACCGCTCGCCCGCACGCTCATCGCCCGGCTCGAAGCGCCGCTCGCCGCGCAACTGCGCACCGCGCGCGATCTGGCCGGCGACCGCCGACCGGAGCCGGCCCCCTGGGGGGCGGCGGTGCCGGCGCTCGCCGCGGCGCTGCCCGCGGGATTGCGGCGCGGAACGCTGACCGAGCTGGTCGGCCGCCGCTCGAGCGGGCGGATGGGGGTGGTGCTCGGGCTGCTCGCCGCGGCCACCGGCGGCGGCGAGTGCGCGGCGCTGGTCGATCTCGGCGACGCGCTCGACCCGCAGCAGGCCGCGGCGACCGGCGTCGACCTCGAGCGCCTCCTCTGGGCGCGGCCGCGCGATCTGCGCGAGACGCTGGCCGCGGCCGAGGCGGTCGTCGCCGGCGGCTTCCCCCTGGTGATCGCCGACCTCGGCCTGCCGCCGATCGCCGGCGGCGTGCGCGGCGGTGACACGCCCTGGCTGCGCCTCGCCCGCGCCGCACGCGAGGCGGGCGCCACCCTGGTGGTGTCGACCCCCGCGCGCCGCTGCGGCATCGCCGCGACCGCCGTGATCGAGCTCCCTCCCGCGCGGGCGCGCTGGCACGGCACGCCGCCCGGCCCCCGCCTCCTGCTGCGGTGAGGATCGGTTGTCTCTTCGTGCCGCTGTTCCCGCTCGCGGCGCGCCTGCGCGCCGAGCCGGAGCTCGTGCGCGAGGCGGCGGCGGTGGTCGAGGGGCAGGGGCCCGCGGCGCGCATCGTCGCCGCGACGCGCGCCGCGCGGCGCGCCGGCATCCGCTCCGGCGCGACCCTGGCGCAGGCGCGCGCCGTGCTGCCCGCGCTGGTCGCCCGCGGGCGCGACGCCGAGGCCGAGCGCGCCGCGGCCGAGGCGCTGCTCGAGGCCGCCGCGCGCTTCTCGCCGCGCGTCGAGGACGCCGCCCCCGGCCTCGCCTTCGCCGAGCTCGGCGGCCTCGAGCGCCGCTTCCCCGGCGCCGACGGCGAGCGCGAGCTCGGCCGCGCGCTCGCCCGCGCCGCGCGCGACGCGGGGCTGCCCGCGCGCGTCGGACTCGCCGGTTCGAAGCTCGCCGCGCGCGTGGCCGCCGAAGGGGCGGTGCGCGAGGGCGAGCCGGAGATCGTCGCCGCCGGCGGCGAAGCCACCTTCCTGGCGTCACTGCCGGTCGCGCGCCTCGGCGCCGAGCCGGCGACGGCGACGACGCTCGAGCGCTGGGGGATCGCCACCATCGGCGAGCTCGCGCGCCTGCCGCCGGCCGAGGTCGCGAGCCGCCTGGGCGAGACCGGCCGCGCGCTCCACGCCGCCGCGCGCGGCCTCGATCCGCGCCCGCTCGCGCCGCGCCAGCCGCCGCCCGATTTCCGCGAGGGCAGCGATCTCGAGTGGCCGCTGGCGACGCTCGAGCCCTTCCTCTTCCTCGCCCGCGCCGCGCTCGACCGGCTGGCGCGCCGCCTCGAGGGCGAGGGGCTCGGCTGCGCCCGGCTCGGACTGTCGCTCGCGCTCGAGCCCGACGGCCACGACGAGCGCGCGATCGTGCTGCCGGCACCGACCACCGACGTGCGCACCCTCGTGCGCCTGCTCCACCTCGAGCTCGAGGCCAAGCCGCCGGGCGCCGCCGTCGCCGGCTTCGCGCTGACCGCGACCCCCGACCGGCCGCGCGCCGCGCAGCTCACCCTGTTCGGGCCGCCCGAGCTCGCGCCCGAACGACTCGCCACCACCCTCGCTCGCCTGTTCGCGCTGCTCGGCCCGGGGCGCTCCGGCGCGCCGCGCGCGCTCGACGGCCACCGCCCCGAACGCTTCGCGCTGGTGCCTTACGCGCCACCGCCGCCGCCGCGCTTCGTCGCCGAGGCGCCGCGCCCGCGCGGCCTGCTCGCGGTGCGCGCGCTGCGCCCGGCGGTCGAGCTCGAGGTCCGCCTCGACGGCCGCGGCACTCCGCGCGGCCTGCGCGGCGCGCCGGGCGCGGACGGAGCGAAACGGCCGGCGGTCGCCGGCGAGGTGGCGGTCGCCTCCGGACCGTGGCGGATCGAGGAGGGGTGGTGGACCGGCGAGCCGGCCGAGCGCGAGTACTGGGACGTCGAGCTCGCCGGCGCCGGCCTCTGGCGGATCTTCCGCGACGCCCGCACCGATCGCTGGTTCGCCGACGGCGCCTACGACTGACAGAGCCGCGGCCGCGTGCTACCCTCCGGGCAGGCCGCCGCCCGCGTGACGACGACGCCCCCACTCCCCGAGAGCCTCCTCGACGCGATCGAGGACGCCGCGCTCGTCACCGATCCCACCGGCACCATCCTCTGGGCGAGCGGACGCACCGCCGAGCTGTTCGGCTACAACCGCCGCGAGATCGTCGGCCGCAAGCTCCCCCGCCTGCTCTCCTGGGAATCGCGCGACGGCGACGACCACGACTCGAGCGGCGTGCGCCGGCTCGAGGCCTACCGCAAGGACGGCGGCTCCTTCCCGGTCGCGGTGCGCCGGGTGGCTTACGAAGACGACGGCCGCGCCCTGGTGCTGGTGCGCGACCTCTCCGAGCTCGCCGCCGCGCGCGAGCGGCTGCGCCCGTTCGCCCGCGCCATCGAGACCTCCGGCTCCGGCGTCGCCATCGCCGACCGCGACCTGGTCGTGCGCCACGCCAATCCCGCGCTCGCCGCGATGCTCGGTCTCGACCGCTCCGAGCTCGAGGGCGGCGACCTGCGCAAGCTCTTTCCCGGCGCGCTCGCCGGTCGCGACTTCCGCGACCTCGCCGGCGGCCTCGGCCTCGAAAGCGAGAGCCGGCGGCGCGACGGCGCGCAGTTCCCGGTCGAGCTGCGCTTCGATCCGGTCCTCGACGAGTCGGGCGACCCCACCGGCGTGGTCGCCATCGTCCAGGACATCACCGAGCGCAAGCGCACGGAGGAGGCCCTGCGTGTCTCCGAGCAGCGCTACGCGCTCGCCGTGCGCGGCGCCTCCGACGGCATCTGGGACTGGGACCTGGCGACCGGCCGCGTCTACTACTCCGAGCGCTGGCAGACCATGCTCGGCCTCGACCCCGGCCAGGCCGGCCCCTCGCCCGACGAGTGGTTCGCGCGGGTTCACCCCGAGGACCTGCACGCGGTCACCGACCGGCTCGACCGCCACCTGGCCGGCGAGACCGAGCACTTCGAGGTCGAGCACCGGATGCTGCACGAGGACGGCGGCTACCGCTGGATGCTGGCGCGCGGCGCCGCGATCTGGGACGCCGGCCGCAAGCCGACCCGCATCGCCGGATCGCAGACCGACATCACCGACCGCAAGGTCCACGATCCGTTGACCGGCCTGCCCAACCGCGCGCTCTTCCTCGACCGGCTCGAGCGCGCGCGGGCGCACGTGAGGCGCGGCGGTCGCGGCATGTTCGCGGTGCTGTTCCTCGACCTCGACCGCTTCAAGGTGATCAACGACAGCCTCGGCCACCCCGCGGGCGACGGCCTGCTCGTCCAGGTGGCGCGGCGCATCGAGGCCTGCCTGCGCGCGGGCGACACCGTGGCGCGACTCTCCGGCGACGAGTTCGCGCTCCTGCTCGAGGAGATCTCGACGGCCGAGGAGTCGATCGAGATCAGCCAGCGCATCCACGAGGCGCTGATGCACCCGTTCCAGGTCGCGGGCCACGAGCTGTATCTCACCGCCAGCATCGGCATCGCGCTCGGCGACCGGCTCGCTTCCGACCTGCCGGCGCTGGTGCGCGACGCCGACACCGCGATGTACCGCGCCAAGATTTCCGGACGCGGCCGCTCGCAGATCTTCACCGGCGAGATGCGCAGCGAGGTGCTGGCGCGCCTGCAGGTGGAGAACGACCTGCGCCGCGGCCTCGACCGCGGCGAGTTCGAGGTCCACTACCAGCCGATCGTCGCGCTGCGCGGCAACGAGCTGACCGGTTTCGAGGCGCTGGTGCGCTGGCACCATCCCGTGCGCGGGTTGCTGCTGCCGGCGGCGTTCATCGGCGTCGCCGAGGACACCGGCGTCATCCTGCCGCTCGGCATGTGGGTGCTCGAGGAGGCCTGCCGGCAGCTCGCCGAGTGGCGGCGACAGGAGCCGCGCTGGGTCGACCTCGGCGTCAGCGTCAACCTGTCGCCGCGCCTGTTCGGCCAGCCCGACCTGGTGCGGCTGGTGCGCGAGGCGCTCGAGCGCACCGGTTTGCCCGCGCGCTGCCTCAAGCTCGAGCTGACCGAGGGGCTGCTGATCGAGGATCCGGAGGAGGCCGGTCGAATGCTGCGCGAGCTGCGCGCGATGGGCATCGGCATCTGCCTCGACGACTTCGGCACCGGCTACTCGTCGCTGTCCTACCTCAACCGCTTCGCGGTCGACGTGCTCAAGATCGACCGCTCGTTCGTGCGCGACCTCGCCGACGGCGGCGACAAGCTCGAGCTGGTGAGGAACATCCTGCGCCTCGGCGCCGATCTCGGCCTGACCGTGGTCGCCGAGGGCGTCGAAACCGCCGAGCAGCGGCGCTTCCTCGCCGAGCTCGACTGTCGCTGGATGCAGGGCTTCGAGTTCAGCCGCCCGCTGCCGGCGGGCGAGGCCTGGGGGCTGTTCCACCCGACGACGGGCTGAGTCGCGCGCCGCCGCGGTGACTCGCGATCAGCCAGCTGCGCGTCAGCAGGTCCCCGGGCAGGAAGAGCGCGAAGGCCGAGAGCGCCGCCGCCAGCAGCGCGAACGGCAGCGGCGGCAGCCAGGTCTGCTCGACGCCGAACGGCGCCCAGGTCCAGTTGAGATTCTGCTCGCGGGTCCCCAGCCACTGGCCGAGCGGGAAGACGACGAGCGCCAGAGCGCTCTCGAGCTTCCAGCCGCGCCGGTCGTGGCCGGTGCGGCGCACCAGCCAGATCAGCAGCGGCACCGTCCAGAGGTGGAACAGCGACAGCGCGCGCAGCCAGAGCGGCTCGGCCGGATCGAACATGTACTCGGTGCCACCGATCGGATGGACGCCGAACAGCAGCCGGCCGAAGAAATCAGCCGCCCAGAGCGCCTGGATCAGCAGCACGCCGGCCAGCTGCGACGAGGCCAGCAGCGCGCTGCCCGTCCAGAGCGCCGCCAGCGTCACGAAGTTGGCGAGGTCGCAGAGCCAGAGGAAGTTGGTCCAGCCGTTGTGGATCCAGTACGCGGGCACCCACACCGCCATCCACACGGTGAATCCGAGCTTGGCGGCGAGCGGTACGCGATCGGCGGCGGAGGTCATCGCAGGTTCGGAGGAGACGAAAAAGGCCGGGACCCGCGACGCGGATCCCGGCCCGTGGTGCGGACGCGGCCGGACCTCTAGAACCGCAGGCCCAGCTGGCCGGTGATCTTGCGGCTGATGATGTCGCCGAAGATGTGCTGCTGCACGTCCTCGTCGGTGACGTTGGCGCCGATCACCTGCAGCGTCAAACGCTCGTCGAGCAGGCGGACGCCGGCCGCGACGTTGATCTGGGTGAACGAGTCGGTCGTGGCGCGGACGTTGAGCACGTCGGCGAAGTAGGCCTCGTCCTGGTAGTTGACGTTGGTGCTCCAGAAGAAGGTGCCGCCGTCTCAGGAGAGGCCGAGATTGGCGCGCCACTCCGGCGGGACGTTCTGGTCGGCCGCGAGGACACCCTCGAACTCCGGCTCGTCCTGCCAGGAGGTGTTGAAGAACCAGGACCACGCCGAACCGATCCGCTGCTGGAGCGAGAGCTCGAAGCCCTGATCGGTGGTCTCACCCACGTTGCGGTAGCTGAAGTTCGACGGCACCAGTCCGGCGAGTCCGCCGAGCGGGCAGCCGGCGGCCGGCGGCAGCGTTCCGGGCGGGAAATTGAAGCACGGGATGACGGCCGCCAGCGGCGGCGGCAGCGGCGGGAAGTTACCGGGGCCGTAGGTGCGCTGGACGAAGAAGTCGATCGAGTTCTCGGTCTCGTTGCGGTAGGCGGCGAGCGTGAAGATCACGCCGTTGTCGAACGAGCCGACGTACCCGACCTCGTAGGCCGTCAGCTGCTCCTCGACCAGGCCGACGTTGCCGTCGGCGCGCGCCGGGATCAGCACCGTGAACGGCTGTCCGCCCACCGGCACCGTGATCGCGTTGAGGATGGTGACGTCGAGGTAGTTGTTGATCGCCGAGGGCGTCCGGAACGCTTCGTTGTACGAGATCCGGAAGGTGTGGTTCGGCTTCGGCGAAAACAGCAGGCTGGTGCGCGGCGTGAAGATGCCGTCGTCGAGCGGATCGATGTCGTCGTAGCGACCGCCGATCAACCAGCGCACCTTGTCGCCGAGCAGGATCTCGTCCTGCAGGAAGACGCCCCACTCGTCCTTGTCGGTCCCTTCCGGCGCGATCTCGAGCTCGAACTCCGAGGTCCGGTAGTTGCCGCCGTAGGTCAGGATGTTGCGGCCGCCGAGGACCGAAGTGTTGGCGAAGTCGAGGTTGTAGGTGTCGGTGGTGAACTCGAAGCCGAGCGGCTGGCCGTTCGATCCGCGGGTCAGCAGGTTGATCGAGTCGGCCGACAGGAAGTTCATGAACAGCCCGACGTTCATCGCGCCGCGCGTCCAGTTGAGCTTGCCGTAAGAGAGGTTCGAGCCCGAGTCGATGTCGAACGGACCGATGCCGGTGTGGATGATGCCGTCGGTGCCGGCGTAGCCGGCGCCCACCGTCAGGTAGGAGCTCTCGTCGAGGTCCCAGTCGAGGCGGACGTCGCCCTTGGGCTGCTCGGTGCCCGAATTCTCGAAGTTCGGGTAGTTGGTCGGCGGGTTCGAGCCCGGCACCGGGCCGGTGGGCCGGTCGTAGGCGTCCTGCTCGTAGTAGCCGCCCGAGAGCTTGTAGCCGAAGTTGCCCGACACGCCGGCATGGCTGATCGAGCCGTAGGCCGTGCCGAGCTCACCGCCGCCCAGGAGCAGCGACGTGCCGGCCATCTCCTTGGGCCGCTTGGTGATCAGGTTGACCACGCCGGACATGGCGTTGGCACCCCACACCGCGCTGCCCGGTCCGCGCACCGCTTCGATCTGCTTGATCTCGTGCGGATTGACCGGCAGGAAGTCCCACATCACGAAGCCGAAGAAATCGAGGTAGATCGAGCGGCCGTCGAGCAGGACCAGCTGCGAGGTGGCGAGCGTGTTGGTGGCGCCGCGCGAGGTCATGTTGACGTCGCGCGCGCTGGTCTGCGAGACGTTGAGGCCCGGGACGTTGCGCAGCAGGTCGCCGTAGTCGTCGGCCGGGATCGACTCGATGGTCTTGGCGTCGAGCACCGTGATCGCCGCCGGCGCTTCGTTGAGCGCCTGCTCGGTACGCGACGCGGTGACGACGATCACCTCTTCGACCTGCGTCGCCGGCTCCTCGGCCGGCTGCGCTTCCTGCGCGGAGAGCGTGCCGGCGAACGCGAACGCCGCCAGCACCAACCGCCAGCTCTGGTTCTGTCTCATGCTCATGAGCCTCCTCGTCGGTCTCGACGGCCGCTCCGCCCACCCTGAGCGGAAGCCATGGAATCACAGCAATTTCCGGGGATGCTACCTCCCCGGCGAACCGCCTTCAAGCACTATCCCGTCTGCTATCCTGAGTTCGGGAGAATCGGACGTGACCGGGGCATCGTCGTCCATCGTCGTCGGCTACGACGGCTCGCCCGACGCCGAGCGCGCGCTCGACTGGGCGGCGGCCGCCGCGACTCGCCGCCCCGGCACCGCCGTCCACCTCACCCACGCGCTCGGCCTGCCCCACCTGCCTTTCGGCCCGGGCGAGCGCACCGTCGCCGAGGTGCTCGCCGAGCACGAGCAGGAGGCCCGGCGCCGCCTCGATCAGGCGAGCGGTCGGCTCGCCTCGCTCGGTGTTCCGGCCGAGATCCACCTGCGTCGCTGGCTCCCCGCGGAAACCGTGCTCGAGCACGCGGCCAAGATCGGTGCCGGCCTGATCGCCGTCGGTCAGCACGGCCACGGCCCGACCCGGATGCTGCTCGGCAGCGTTTCGGGAAAGATCGCCCGCGCAGCGCGCGCGCCGGTGCTGGTGGCGCGCGGCTCCGCGGGCGCGCCGTCGCCGCGCCGCATCCTGCTCGCGCTCGACGGCTCGCCGTCGTCGCTCGCCGCCGCGGCCGCCGTGGCGCGCTGGGCCTCGACCGCCGCGGTCGAAGCGGTCACGGTCGAGGACGGCGGCTTGCGCCCGGACCTGGCCGCGCTCCACGCGGCGCTCGAGCGGGTCGGTCTCGACCCGGCGCGTACCGAGCTGCGGGTCGAAACCGGACCGGTCGCCTCGACGCTGCTCGACCTGGCCGTCACGGGCGGCTTCGACCTCGTCGCCGCCGGTCGGCGCGGACTCTCGGCCTGGCGCGAGCTGCTGACGGGTGGTGTCTCCGAGAAGCTGCTGCTGCTGTCGCCCTGCCCGGTCCTGCTCGCCCACGCCTGAGCGTCGCTCGGGCACCCGGCGCGGGGCCCGAACGGGCCGGCACCGGACTTGCCTCCCGGTTCCGTCGATGACGCTGCGACGACGCGGGACCCTCGCGGGTCGCCCCCTCGGCCGGACGGCCGCGCTCGCCGTGCTGGCGGTCGCCAGCGCCGCCGCGACCTCGCTTCCGGACGAGCCCCGGACCTTCTCCGACACGGTCGTGGTGCGCGAGATCGAGGTCTGGTTCGACGATTCGGTGCTGCCGCAGATCGAGTCGATCGGACGACGCGCCGACCACGACTTCACCGTCTTCCAGGACGGTCTGCCGCTGGTCCCGGTGACGGTACCGACCGCGACCGGGGACGGCGGTCGCCTCGAGCAGGTTCTGGTCTGGCTCGACCCGGCCCTGGCGTCGCCCGCCGCGCTCGCGCACTGCGCCGCCACGCTCGCCGCGGCCGCTCCGGCGCTCGCGGGCGCCGGGCCGGTCGAGGTCGCGACGGTCGGGCGCCACGGCGTCTCCAGCCGCCACTTCACCGGGGTCGCGCCGCTCGTCGACGAGCTCGCGACACTCGAGCGGCGCTGGCGCCACGCCCCTTCGGATCGTTTCGAGCTGCCGAGGCGGCTGGCAGCGATCGACCGGCTGGCGCTCGATCTCGTGGCGCGCGACGGCGCCGGCCCGCGCGCGCTGGTCGTCGCCGTCGAGCCCTGGCCGGCAAACCCCGATCTGCTCAACGATCTGGTCCGGCTCGAGCGAGGCGAGCCGCCGGCGGACACGAGCCTGGTGGCGCTCGACGAGGCCGGCCGCCTGATCGCCGCCTACGGCTGGGTTGCCTACGCGCTCGACGCCCGCGAAGTCGTCACCCGACGTCCGCCCGCCAAGCCGCGCGACGAAAAGGGGATGAGCTTCGGCGGCGCCGAGGTCTGGCCGCTGTTCCGCTATCCGATCCGCGACCGCACGCCGATCGGGCGCATCGCCGTCGACCTCGATCTCGCGACCGACTTCGGCCTGCGACCGCTCGCCCATCTCGTGCGCGCGAGCTCGGGGACTCTGGTCGGCGAGCCCGGCGCGATCGCGAGCGAGCTCCGCCGTCTCGCCGATCGACGGCGGCTGGTGGTGCGCTCCACCGACCGCGGGACCGCGCCGTTGTCGCGGCTCGAGGTGCGCTGGACCGGCGGCGACGGCCGGCCGCTGCCGACGCTCGGCTGGCTGCGCAACGGCGAGCCGCCCGAGGTCGCGGCCGCGCGCCGGCGGCTGGCCGCCTCGGGGTTACCATGACGCGGTGGAGATCGCGACCGCGAGGCTGGTGCTGAGGCCGTTCAGCGCCGGCGACGAGGAGGAGCTCGTCGCCGCTGCCGACGACCGCCGCGTCTCGATCCACCTGCTCGACCGCTTCCCCTATCCGTATACCTTCGAAGACGCCGCGCGGTGGCTCGCCCACGTCGCCGCCGCGTCGCCGCCGACCGATCTGGCGATCACGCTCGACGGACGGGTGATCGGCGGCGTCGGTATCGAGCGTTGGGGCGACGTCTGGCGCTTCACCGGTGAGCTCGGTTACTGGCTCGGTGCCACGCACTGGGGGCGGGGCTACGCCAGCGAGGCGGTCGGCGCCTTCGTAACGCACGCCTTCGCCAGGTTCGGCCTCGAACGGATCGAGGCTCGCGTCTTCGCGCCGAACCTCTCCTCCCGGCGCGTCCTCGAGAAGTGCGGCTTTCGCCTCGAAGGCGTGATGCGTCGCGCCGTGCTCAAGGACAGGCGGTTCCTCGACGCCGCGATCTACGCGCGGCTGCGCGACGATCCCTGAGCCCTCGTGCAGGATTTTACGCCTCTTTTGCGCTATCGTCGAGGCGTGGACGACTTCCTCGGCGGGCCGCCCGGACCCTCGCGGACCCTCGGCTGCGGCCGCCCCTATCAGTCGCCGGGGGCGCGCAAGGAGAAGCTGCGCGAGCGCACCTTCCGGCACGGCGGCGGCGGGGCGCCACTCCCCTACGCCGAGTTGCGCGCCGCCTCGGCCTTCTCCTTCCTCGAGGGCGCCTCGCTGCCGGAGGACCTGATCGCGCGCGCCGCCGAGCTCGACCTGCCGGCCGTCGCCCTGATCGACCGCCACGGCGTCTACGGCGCCCCGAGATTCTGGAAGGCCGCCCGGGAAGCCGGCCTCCGTCCCCTGGTCGGCGCCGAGCTCCCCCTCCACGAACCCGAAGAAAAAGGGACCGGCAAGAAAACCGCAGAGAAGGGGACAGGCAAGAAAACTCGAGTTTCCTTGCCTGTCCCCTTTTCTCCGGAGGTGGGGCGGGCGCGGCTGACGCTGCTGGTCGAATCCCGCACCGGTTACCGCAACCTCTGCCGCCTGCTGACCGCCGCCGCTCTCGGCCGCCCCAAGGGCGAGCCCGCGATCGGCTTCGAGACGATCGCCGCGCAGTCGACCGGCCTCCACGTGCTCACCGGTGGCGACGAGGGCCCGGTGGCGCGCGCGCTCGAAACGGGGGGCCCCGAGGCCGCGAAGCGATGGCTCGAGCGGCTCGCCCACGCCTTTCCCGGCCGCGTCCATGTCGAGCTCTCCCGCCACGGCCGGCGCGAGCAGGAAGCACGCAACCAGGCGCTCGTCGTCCACGCCCGGAGGCTGCACCTGCCGCTGGTCGCCACCCAGGGGGCACGCTACGCCCGCGCCGCCGACAAGCCGCTCCACGACGTGCTGACCGCGATCCGCGGGCACGTGACGCTCGACGCCGCCGGCTCGCTGCTCGCACCGAATCGCGAGCGGCACCTGAAGAGCGCCGCCCAGATGGCCGCCCTCTTCGCCGACCTGCCGGAAGCCGTCACCCACGCCGCCGAGCTCGCCGGCGAGCTCGCCTTCACGCTCGACGACCTCGGCTACCGCTTCCCCGACTTCCCGCTGCCGCCGGGCGAGACGCCGGCATCGTGGCTGCGCAAGCTGGCCTGGAACGGAGCGCGCGCCCGCTTCCGGCCGCTCACCGCGCGCGCCCAAGCGCAGATCGAGAAGGAGCTGGCGCTGATCGAGAAGCTCGATCTGGCCGGCTACTTCCTGATCGTCGGCGACCTCGTCGACTTCTGCCGCCGCGAGCGGATCCTCTGCCAGGGGCGCGGCTCGGCCGCCAACAGCGCGGTCTGCTACGCGCTCGGCATCACCGCGGTCGACCCGGTGAAGATGGAGCTGCTGTTCGAGCGTTTCCTGTCGGAGGAGCGCGGCGAGTGGCCCGACATCGACCTCGACCTGCCCTCGGGTGACCAGCGCGAGAAGGTCATCCAGTACGTCTACCGGCGCTACGGGGGCGGCAACAGCGCGGACCCGGGCACGGCGGTCGGCGCCGCGATGACCGCCAACGTCATCACCTACCGCGACCGTTCCGCCGCGCGCGAGGTCGCCAAGGCCCTCGGCTACGCTCCCGACCAGGTCGACCAGCTCTCCAAACAGCTCGGCTCGTTCCGTTACGACCTCGAGCGCGGCGACCCGAAGCAGCTCGAGCGCGAGCTCGCCGCCGCCGGCTTCGACCCCGCCGAGCCGCGCAACCGCCTGTTCGGCGAGCTCTGGCAGCGGATCCAGAACCTGCCGCGCCACCTCGGCCAGCACTCGGGCGGCATGGTGATCGCCGCCGGCCGGCTCGACGAGGTGGTGCCGCTCGAGCCGGCGGCGATGCCGGGGCGGGTCGTCGTGCAGTGGGACAAGGACGACTGCGCCGATCTCGGCATCATCAAGGTCGACCTGCTGGGGCTCGGCATGCTCAACGCGCTCGAGCGGACGATCCCGCTGATCCGCGAGCACGAGGGGCGCCACGTCGACCTCGCCCACCTGCCGGCCGACGACCCGGCGGTCTACGCGATGCTGCGCGCCGCCGACACGGTCGGCGTCTTCCAGGTCGAGAGCCGCGCGCAGATGGCCTCGCTGCCGCGCAACGCCCCCGAGCGCTTCTACGACCTCGTCATCCAGGTCGCGATCATCCGGCCGGGGCCGATCACCGGCGGCATGGTCCACCCGTTCTTCGAGCGCCGCCTCGGCCGCGAGCCGGTCCACTACTTCCACCCGTCGCTCGAGCCGATCCTGAAGCGCACGCTCGGCGTGCCGATCTTCCAGGAGCAGTTGCTGCGCATGGCGATGGCGGTCTCCGGCTTCACCGGCGGCGAGGCCGAGGAGCTGCGGCGCGCGATGGGCTTCAAGCGCTCGGTCGAGCGCATGCAGTCGATCGAGAAGCGGCTGCGCGACGGCATGGCGGCGCGCGGCATCAC
Organism: Acidobacteriota bacterium; assembly: GCA_045862895.1. GTDB lineage: Bacteria > Acidobacteriota > Thermoanaerobaculia > Multivoradales > JAGPDF01 > JACTMI01. The sequence goes on along the minus strand of BTUO01000002.1, from coordinate 223,172 downwards.
CGGCGAGAACCAGGACCGGATCGTCCAGTCGATCACCTCGTTCGCGCTCTACGGCTTTCCGGAGTCGCACGCGGCGAGCTTCGCGCTGATCGCCTACGCCAGCGCCTGGCTCAAGTGCCACCATCCGACGGCGTTCCTGATCGGGCTGCTCGACGCGTGGCCGATGGGGTTCTACCACCCGGCTTCGCTGATCAAGGACGCGCAGCGGCACGGGGTCGTCGTGCTGCCGATCGACGTCAACTGCTCGGAGGTTTCCTGCACCTGGGAAGTACCCTCTCGAGAGTCGGCGTCCTCGGTGGGGAGCCGCTCGCTCTCTCCCGCTCCGGGGCCGGCGAGCGCTTCTCGGACCTCGGGCGCGGGCGCTCGCCTGCGCTTCGGCCTCGCCGGATCGGGTCGGACTCCGCAGGACGGTGGGTGTTCGGCCTCAGAGCCCCCTCCGCGGGAGAGAGCGAGCGACTCCGTCAGCGACGGTGATCCGCGCACCCAAGACGGAAAGAATCCCCCCTCGACGGGCGCCTGCCGCCTCGGCCTCCGCTTCGTCGCCGACCTGCGCCGCTCGGCGGCGGAGGCGATCGTCGAGGCGCGTCGCCGGGGCGGACCGTTCCGCGACGCCGACGACCTCGCGCGCCGTGCGCGACTTTCGTCCGCCGAGCTCGAGCGCCTGGCCGAGATCGGCGCGCTCGCATCGCTCGGCCTCGGCCGCCGCGCCGCCCTCTGGCAGGCCGCCCTCGCCGCCCGCCCCGCCGGCCCCCTCCTCGAAGGAGTTTCGGGGACAGGCAAGAAAACTCCGATTTCGTTGCCTGTCCCCGAATCAGGAGTTTCTTTGCCTGTCCCCGAAATGGGGAGTTTGGTAGCGGAGGGGGTGCCGCTGCGGGAGATGACGGCTTACGAGGCGACCGTCGCCGACTTCGCGGGGACCGGAATGACGGTCGGGGCGCACCCGATGACCTACTGGCGCGATCAGCTCGAGCGCGATGGCGTCGTGCCCACCGTGGTCCTGCCCACGTTGCCGCGCGGCGCGCGGGCGCGGATCGCCGGCGCGGTGATCGTCCGCCAGCGGCCGGGCACCGCCAAGGGGACGCTGTTCGTTACCCTCGAGGACGAGTCCGGCATGGCGCAGGCGATCGTCGCACCCGAGCTCGCGCGCGAGCGCCGCGCCACGCTGGTCGGCCACGCCGGCCTGGTGGTCGAGGGGGTCGTCGAGTCGAAGGACGGCTCGGTGTCGCTGCGCGCCGAGCGCTTCTGGCCGCTGCCCGACCTGGTCGAGACCCCCAGCCACGACTTCCGCTGAGGGTCCCGACCCCGCGGTCACTCGAACGGCTGCGGCCGCGGCGTCGTGTCCGAGGACGGCGGCAGCTGCGGCAGCGCGAACGCGGGCTGATCTCCCGTCAGCGTGTGCAGGAACGCCACCACCTGGGTCGTCTCCTCCGCGCTGAAGCGCCGCCCGAGCTGCAGCCGACCCATCACCTCGACCGCCTCGGCCAGCGTCTCGGCCTCGCCGTCGTGGAAATACGGGTAGGTCAGCGCGACGTTGCGCAGCGTCGGCACCTTGAAGCGGAAGCGGTCGATCTCCTCGCCGGTGACCTCGAACCGCCCCAACTTCGGGTTGTCGGTACGGTAGGGCTCGACCAGCCCCATCTTGTGGAACGCGGTGGCGCCGGCCGCCGGCCCGTGGTGGCAGGTCGTGCAGCCGCTGGTGCGGAAGACCCGATAGCCCGCGAGCTCGTCGGCGGCGAGCGCCGCGTCGTCCCCCTCGAGCCAGCGGTCGAAACGCGAGTTCGGCGTCGCGAGCGTCTCCTCGAAGGCCGCGATCGCCTTCGTCACCCGCGCGATGTCGATCGGGCCCGGACCGAACGCACGCTCGAACTCGGCGACGTAGCCCGGGATGGTCGACAGCACGTGCACCGCGAGCTCGTGGCTGAAAGCCATCTCGGCCGGATTGGCGATCGGCCCGCCCGCCTGCTCCTGAAGGTCGGCGGCGCGGCCGTCCCAGAACTGGGCGACGTTGAGCTTCGAGTTGAGCACGGTCGGCGAGTTGATCGGCCCGCGCTGCCAGTTGTGGCCGACCGAAGTCTTCAGGTTGTCCGAGCCGCCCATGCTCAGGTTGTGGCACGAGTTGCACGAAATGAAGCCCGACTTCGACAGACGCGGATCGAAGAAGAGCATCTTGCCGAGCTCGACCAGCGCCGGGTCGGTGACTTCGACCGCGACGATCGGTCGGATCGGCTCCTCGCGCGGCACCACGGCGCCGGTGAGCGCCAGGGCGAGCGCGGGGAGCAGGACGAGGCGTGCACGCATTTCGACCTCCTGACGGATTGCCGGAATCGACGAAGCGAGCGATGCCCGGACCGCCGGCATCCGTCCCCAGCGTCGCGCCGCCGCTGCGGCCGCGGGCCACCCCGCGGCACGGGGCCGGCCCGCCCCGCCGTGGGGACCGCCCGCACCGTCCTCCGCCGCACACCCCCGCGAGACGGCTAGCATCGCGGGTCGTGACGCTTCGCAGGCTCGCGTGCTCGCTACCGTTCGCCGCGCTGCTCGCCGCGCCGGCCACCGCCGACGGCTCCGCGGCGACGCCGGCCGTGCTGACCTCGCTCGAACGCGGCGTGCTCCACGAGAGGATCGCCACCAACCCCGATCCGACGCAGAGCTTCACCCTCTTTCTGCCGACCGCTTTCGACCCGGCGCGACGCTGGCCGCTGCTGCTGGTCTTCGACCCGCGCGCCCGCGGCCGGCTCGGCGCCGAGCTGTTCGCGCCGGCCGCCGAGCGCTGGGGCTGGATCGTCGCCTCCTCCGAGAACACCCGCAGCGACGGCGACTTCGAGGTCAATCGCCGAGCGGTCAATGCCATGTTCCCGGACCTCGTCGCGCGGCTGCCGGTCGACGAGCGGCGGATCTACGCCACCGGCTTCTCGGGTGGCGCGATCGTCGCCTGGATCCTCGGCCAGTCCACCGGCCGGCTGGCCGGGGTGATCGCCGTCGGCGGGCGCCCGGTCGAGGGCCACGACCGCCTGCCGCCGAGCTTCGACGTCTGGATCGAGGCCGGCCGCGCCGACTTCAACCATCAGCCGTCGCTCCAGCTCGCGGCGCTCGCCGCGAAGGGGGACCGCGCGCATCGCTTCGAGGTCTTCGAGGGCCGCCACGAGTGGTTTCCTCCGGAGGACGCCGCTCGCGCCGTCGCCTGGCTCGAGCTCGCGGCCGCGCGCGACGGCACCGCGCCGATGCCGCCGCCGGAGACGATCGCCGCGCTCGCCGCCACCGAGATCGCGCACGCCGAGTCCGCCGCGGCGGCGGGCGATCCCCTCCTCGCCCGCCGCCGCTTCGAAGCCGTGGCGCGCGACTTCGTCGGTCTCGCCGGCGCCGGCGACGCGGTCGCGTCCGCCACCGCGCGCGCCGCCTCGATCGCCCGATCGAGGGAGCACGCCGCCGCCGAGAAGGACGCCGCGTGGGGCGCCCGCTTCGAGTCCGCGGCCTGGAGCCGGACCGGCGAGGCGATCGCGGCGCTCCGGCTGGAGCAGCCGGTTCCGCTGCTGGCGCGGGTACGACGACTGCTCGGGCTCAACGACCTGCTCGAGCGCGCGGCGAAAACCGGGCCGCGCGCCGACGCCGCTCGTCGCGCGCTGGCCTCGGCCCGCGTGCAGCTCGGCTTCTACCAGGCCGAGGAGCTGATCTCGGCGAAGCAGTGGGAACGGGCGGTGGTGGCGCTGACGCTGGCTGCCGAGATCGAACCGGGCAACCCGGTCACCTGGTACAACATCGCTTGCGCCCAGGCCCGACTCGGCCGCGTCGCCGCCGCGCTCGCGGCGCTCGAGCGCGCCCTCGCGAACGGTTTCCCGACGCCGGCCCGGGCCCGCACCGATCCGGATCTCGCCTCGCTCCCACGCCCCGATCTCGAGCGACTGCTCGCCGCCAGCGCCGCCCCCTGATCGCGGCGAGCCGCGAGCGGGCTCAGGGCGCCGGCCCGATGCCTTCGGGTCGCCAGGCGACGATCCACGCCCGACCGCCCCGGAGCTCGACCACCGCGCGCACGCGGCGCTCGGCACCGGCGAAGCGCGCCTGCACGTCGACCACGCGCACCCGCCCGCCCACGACCTCGATGTCGGCGCCGATCTCGCCGCCGCCGAAGGGGTGGAGCTCGACGCCCGGCGCCCAGGGATTGCGCTCGAGCGACGCCAGAGCTTCGGCGATCGCCGAGTCGACGAGGGCGGTCAGCCGCAGCCGCAGCTGATCGTCGCGGTGCGAGCGACGCTCCAGCGCGTGCGCCAGCGACGCCAGGAATCCGGCGGTCATCACCAGCACGAGAACCAGCAGCGCCATCAGCAGCGCGGCGCCGCGCTCGGTGCCGCGCCGCGGTCCGCGCGAGCCGGACATCATCGCTCTCACCAGAGCCGCCCCCTCCGGCAGGCCGCCACCAGCGTCGTCGACTCGATCCGCTCGGCCTGCCGTCGCCAGGCGGCGGTTCCGGCTCGCAGCGCCAGGTCTCCCGCCGGCAGCCGCTGCTGGATCTCGACCTCGACCAGCCCGGTCAACGGCGCCCGCCACTGGAACGCGACGACGCCGTCGAGCATCGGGCGCAGACCGAGCGAGGTGCCATCGGGAGCGAACGACTCGCGCGAGAGCCGTTCGTCGTCGAGCCGCCAGCGGATCCACCCCTCCTCCCCGCGCAGGGAGAGCGGCTCGCCGCTCCAGTACTTCTCGCGAGGCACCGGATCGGAAGCGGTCAGGTCGAGTCGCAGCTGGCGCACGACCAGGGTCCGGTCGGGATGGCGCAACTCTCGCGAGCTCCCCGCGAAGATGCGCAGGCACTCGACCAGCAGCCCGTGCGCGATCGCCAGCGCCACCATCAGGATCAGGGTGGCGACCAGCAGCTCGACGAGCGTCGTCCCGCGCTCGCGCGCACCGACCGCGCGGCCGCTCAATGCGCCCCCATCACGGCGGAGAGACCGCGCTCGAAGGGAGTGCCGTCGATCTCGTAGCTCGCCGTGAGCACCAGCTCGACGGTTCCGGGCTGGGCGCCGGGTCGAACCTCGAGCCAGAGCGCGTCGTCGCCGTCGACCGGTCCGCTCTCGATCGGCAGGGCGCCCGCGCGCAGCCGCTCGTAGGCGTTCTCGAGGGTCGCCTCGGCCGCGCGGTGTGCGGCGAGCCGCCTCGCGGAGAGCCGCTGCTGCCAGGCGAACCCCAGGCCGCCGAGCAGGATCCCCCCCAGCAGGACGAGCGCGACCAGTACCTCGATCGTCGAGAATCCGCGTTGATCTCTCACGGCGACGGCCCCCGAGTGTACGCGAGGCCGGCGCGTCACGGTCCCGGGTTGCCCGGGCGCAAGGTGTCTCCCGCGGCGATTCGATTACGATAGGTGGCGATGAGCCGAGGCACGGCATCGATCGCGCTGGCGGCGGCGACCACCATCGGTCTGGCCGCGGGGGTCGGTTTCTACACTTTCGGCTACGCCCGCGGCGCCTCCTACATGACCGACGACCCGCGCGCCTGCGCCAACTGTCACGTCATGGAGGAGCAGTACACGGCGTGGACCAAGTCGAGCCACCGTTCGGTCGCGGTCTGCAACGACTGCCACACGCCGCCGGGGCTGGTGCCGAAGTACGCGACCAAGGCGCTCAACGGCTGGAATCACTCGTTCGCCTTCACCACCGGTCGATTCCCGGACCCGATCCGCATCACCGAGCGCAACCGCGCCGTCACCGAGGCCGCCTGCCGCAAGTGCCACGAGCCCATCGTCGAGCAGATCGACCGCCACGGTGGCGCCGGCGGCGTCGAGGCGCTCGCCTGCATCACCTGCCATCGCAACGTCGGCCACCTGCACTGAGATCGAAGAGGACGCCGCCATGACCGTCTCCTCCCCCGCCCCCCGCCGCCGCTTCGGCCTGGTCGCCGTCGCCCTGGTCGCCGCCGTCGCCGGCGCCGGCGCCGCCGCGCTGCTGGTCAACATCTTCGAGCACAAGCAGGAGGCGAAGAACCCGTTCTTCCGCGTGGTCGAGCTCGACGACGCGACCGAGGATCCGGCGATCTGGGGCAAGAACTTCCCCGTCCAGTACGACTCCTATCAGCGCACGGTCGACCAGACGCGCACCCGCTTCGGCGGTAGCGAGGCGATCCCGAAGACGCCGTCGGACGCCGACCCGCGCTCGATCGTCGCGCAGTCGCGCCTCGAGGAGGACCCGCGCCTGGTGACGATGTGGTCGGGCTACGCCTTCGCGGTCGACTTCCGCGAGGAGCGCGGCCACGCCTACATGCTCGACGACCAGACCTTCACCGAACGCCAGCAGGTGGCCAAGCAGCCCGGCACCTGCGCGCACTGCCACGCCTCGGTCTACGTCCCCTACAAGAAGCTGGGCGACGGCGACCTGATCGCGGGCTTCGAGAAGATGAACCAGATGCCCTACATGGAGGCGCGGGCGCTGCTGTCGCACCCGGTCTCCTGCATCGACTGCCACGATCCGCAGACGATGGCGCTGCGCGTGACCCGCCCCGGCTTCCTCGAGGGGATCCGCGCCTTCAAGGCGTCGCAGGGGGTCGCGGACTACGACCCGAACACGATGGCCTCGCGCCAGGAGATGCGCACCTACGTCTGCGGCCAGTGCCACGTCGAGTACTACTTCAAGGGTCCCGAGAAGCGGCTCACCTACCCGTGGTCGAAGGGGTTGAAGGTCGAGGAGATCCAGGCTTACTACGACGAGGTCGGCTTCAAGGACTGGACCCACAAGGAGTCGGGCGCCGAGGTGCTGAAGGCGCAGCATCCGGAGTTCGAGATGTGGAACCAGGGGATCCACGCCCGCTCGGGCGTGGCCTGCGCGGACTGCCACATGCCCTACGAGCGGGTCGGCGCGCAGAAGGTCTCGGACCACTGGGTGAGGAGCCCCCTGCTCAACGTCCAGAAGGCCTGCCAGACCTGCCACCGCTGGCCGGAGGAGGAGCTGCGCGCGCGCGCCGAGGCGATCCAGCAGCGCACCTACGAGCTGCGCGACCAGGCGATGAACGCGCTGGTCGGCCTGATCGGCGACATCAAGCTCGCCAAGGAGGCCGGCAAGACCGACGCCGAGCTCGCGCTCGCCCGCCAGATGCAGCGCCAGGCCCAGTTCCGCCTCGACTTCGTCGAAGCCGAGAACTCCACCGGCTTCCACGCCCCGGAGGAGGCGGCCCGCATCCTCGCCGAGTCGGTCAACCTCTCCCGCCAGGGCCAGCTCGCCCTGCGCGACCCGTCGTTCGAGCCGGACTTCACCAACGAGAAGTCGCTCGAAGGCGTGCCGTCGCCGGGGGAGAAGAAGGCGGCGGTGGCGGCGCGCGAGACGGCCGACGGCCTTCTGCCGGCGACCGTCGTCGCGGCCTCGACTCCCGCCGGATCCCGCTGAGCATCGAGCCGGCGGACGTGATCTCCGGCCGTTCACTGCGGGCCCGCTGGGCGACCCTCCCCTGGGACGTCAAGATGGGCCAGATCGTGATCGCGCTGACGGGACTCGGCGGTCTCCTCGCGCTCTGGGCGGCGCGAGTCCATGGCCGCGTGGACCTGACGGGGTACTGCTTGAGCACGATCAACGGCCTGTTGACGCAGGAACAGGCGACCGACGTCGACGGCCCTGCGCTGCGGAATCTGCTTTCGAGGCACGATCGTCTGCGCTGCTTCGAAGACGGGTGGGGCAACCCGATCGAGGTCCGGATCGACTCGCGCGACGGCCGCCCGGTCTACACCGTCATCTCCTGGGGTGCCGACGGGAAGCCCGGCCCGGCACAACTCCCCAGCGGCTCGGACGATCCCGACTCCGACTGGATCCGACGCGACGGCGACTTCATCGATCTCGCGGATCTCTGAGCGCGGAGGCCCTGCTCGACTCCTCCGAAGGCGACTTCGGTAGGCGGTATTGGCACTGAGAACTCGGAGCCCGACTCGATGAGCCGAAGTCGTCGACCTTCGTTGGCCTCTTTTTCGCATCGTCGCCGCGGCAGGAGCGGTTGGCTCGCAGCTGCGATGGTGCTCGGCTGCGCAGGAGTTTCACGCTCGTCGTCGGTCCCTTCCTCCGACTCGATCCTCCGGGTCGCGAAGGTCCGCGGGTGCATCGTCCTCGATACGGCGTCGCGACCTGCGGAGCTGCCCTGGAAGCTGCGCTTCCGGGTCCGGGTCGAGCCGGTCGCCTCCGATTCGGCGGTCGCTTCGACGGTCGCGGATTCGAGCGGCTGCTTCTGGATCGACGACGTCCCGGACGGGTCCTACGACCTCAGCATCCGATCCTTCGGAAAGCGCGACCAGCTCCGCCGTATCGCCGTCGCGAGCGAAGTCGGGGTCGAGGCGTCGCTCCGGCTCGAGCTCGACGCCTCGAACCCGGACCCCGGTCGCGGCGATCTTCGGACCGTCCCGGCCGACGCCTGTCCGTGTCCGTCCCAATCGCCCGAGAAGCTGCGTGAGGCTGAAACCCTGCATCGCGCGAAAGTCGTCCGGCTCCCGGTCGACGCGTTCCCCGACGCCCCGGATCCGGTGCGCCGCGCGCTGCGCGAGATGGGATGCCGCATACCGCAGACCTATGTTCCAGGACCCCGTCACAACCTGATTTCGGGCCGCTTCCTGCGCGCAGACGAGTTGCACTGGGCGGCGCTCTGCTCGCGGCACGAGTCCACCGGACTTCTGCTCCTGGCTTCCGACGGGACCCTCGTCCAGCAAGTGACGCCGTTCCGGTCCGACGCGGAACTTCTGCATGGGATCGACATCGACGGCACTCCGGGCTTCAACTGGGCGATCGACGCCGTCGGGCGCGATTTCATCCTCGAACATCACGCCCGCTACGGTGGACCGGAGCCGCCGAAGATCGATCACGATGGCATCGATTCTGCTGTCATCGAGAAGGCCTCGACGGTGCTCTACTGGCACGAAGGAGAATGGCTCGAGCTGACGGGCGCGGACTGAAACGCAGGCGAGGCACTCAGGTCGACGGGCGTCCACGGTTCGCGAGGGGAGGTCGACGGTTCGATGAACGTTTCATCCATCCTGTTGAGTCTCTGGATCGCGCCCGCGATCTCCGGGTTCGTGATCGATGTCGACGGCAACCCGCTGCCGGGAGTGACGATCTCGATCGACGGAGCACGGACCGTGACCACTGGGATGTGGGGCGAGTTCGGGCCGGTCGAGGCGCCAGAGGGGGACCACGACCTCGTCGCCACGCTCGACGGCTTCACGTCGGTCACGACCTCGGTGCGAATCCCTCGCACTCCATCGATCCGCGTAGCCCTCCGGATGGAGGTCGCGTCGATCACGGAGGTCCTCGAGGTCCGCTCGGGAGACTCGGCCTCCGAGCTGGAGACCGGGCTCGTCGAGTGGGCGCTCGATCCCGCGGAGAGGGTCGGGATCCCGGTTCGGCGTCTCGCCGGCCATCCGCTCGCGAGCGGCCGGTGGGAGACTCCGCGAAGGGAACCCCAAGGATCCTCCTTGATTCTGCCGGAGGACGCCTCGAACTCGGACGAATTCGATGTCGTGTTCGCGACCAGCGCCGGTTGCCTGCGCGGAGGGTCACTGCGTCGCCGGGCGCGATTCGAGGATGGCCGAGTGGTGCTCAACTACCCCGTCAAGGAGGTCGAAGGTCTCGCCTATCAGACGCTCGACCTGAGGTACCTGTCGGGAAGCGGAGTGCTCGTCCCCTACCCCTGGATCCGCGACTTCGAGGCCTGCGCGCCGTTCGGCTGTCCCGACTTCAATCACTACTTCCGCTTGCGGCTCGACGGCTTCCTCGCCTCGCGCTCGGCGCGCCAGGTCGCACCGGCCTTGCAGGACCGAGCAGCCGCGACGGAGACCCCTCGATGATTCAGACGCCTCACAATCCCACCGAGCTCTTTCCCCGCTACCGCTCCTACAGCCATGCGATCGAGGTCGCCGCCGGGTCGCGGCTCCTGGTGATCAGCGGGCTCAACGGTTACCTCGCCGACGGCGAGACGATGCCGGAGTCGTTCGAAGAGCAGGCGGAGGTGATCTGGGGGCACCTGCACGCGATCCTTCGATCGGCGGGGATGGAGGTCGGCAACCTCGTCTCGCTGCGCTTCTACCTCGCCGATGCGGCCGACGACGAGGCGAACGTCCGCATTCTCTCGAAGCATCTCGGATCGCACGCCCCGACCCGGACCGTCGTCTGCTGCCGGCTGCTGGACCCGCGCTGGAAGATCGAGATCGAGGCGATGGCCGCAGGCTGAGGCCGCTTCGAGGGAATGCCCGCGCCGGGCCCGCAGTTATAGACCTCGATCCCACCGCGTGGTCCCCGAGCTCGCGGACTCGCCGTGGGGGCGTCCCGCGCCGCCTCCTTACATTGCGCGCCATCGACCGAGGTCTCGAATGCCCGACGCCGTCACTTCCGGCAGCCTTCATCGCCTCTCCGCCTTCACCCTCGACCCGTCCGGCGGCAACCCCGCCGGCGTCTGGATCGGCGAGGCGCTCCCTTCGCCCGAACTCATGCAGCGCATCGCCGCCGATGTCGGGTTCTCCGAAACGGCGTTCGTGGCACCGTCACGGGGCGAGGTGCGGACGATCCGCTACTACAGCCCGCGCGCGGAGGTGACCTTCTGCGGGCACGCGACGATCGCGACCGGCGTCGTGCTCGGCGAGACCGATGGCGACCGGACGTATCGGCTGGAAACGTCGGTCGGAGTCGTTCCGGTCGCCGTCGCGGGGCGCGACGGACGGCGCGAGACGTCGCTGACCTCGGTCGAGCCACGGCAGGAGGCTGCTCCGGCCGCGCTCGTCGACGCCGTGCTCGCCGGCCTCGGCTGGCGGCGTGACGAGCTCGACCCGGCGATCCCGCCGGCGCGCGCCTATGCCGGCGCCTGGCACCTCGTGCTCGCCGTCCGCGACTCCTCCCGTCTCGCCACGCTCGAGTACGACCTGGAAGCGATGCGGAAGCTCATGGAGGCCGACGGCCTGACCACACTCCAGCTCGTCTGGCGCGAGAACGTGGAGCTCTTCCACTCGCGCAACCCCTTCCCGGTCGGCGGCGTCGCCGAGGACCCGGCCACCGGTGCCGCGGCCGCCGCGCTCGGCGGCTACCTGCGCGACGCCGGGTTGATCGCCGCCCCCACGACCTTCACGATCCGTCAGGGGGAGGCGATGGGGCGACCGAGCCGGTTGACCGTCGAAGTCCCGACGCACGGAGGCATCGTCGTCTCGGGAACCGCCGTCCACCTCTGACGCCCTTCGGCTCGAGGGACCGGGCGGCGACCCAGCCGACTCAGAGAGTGCCGGCGCGGATCTCCCGCCCGGACGGGGCGTCGATCGCGACCAGCCAGCCGGCGCCGCTCGCGTCGAGTTGCCCGAGGAGCTCCCCCCGGTCGGACCAGATCGCGCTGCCACCCGCCGACGGCAGTCCACCGGTCGGGCCGCCGGGATTGGCGAGGACGACCATCATCGCGTGGCGCTCGGCGTAGCTGCGGAGCGTCGCGGATTCCTTCTCGTAGTCCTGCGGGATCACGAACATGCTCGCCAGGTAGATCGACGCGCCGCGCGCGGCGGCGGTCGCGGCGTGATTCGGGTCGCCGATGTCGGCGCAGATCGCGATCGCGGCCGTCGCGTCGCCGACGCGAACCTGCGGGTCGCGGTCGCCGGGGACGAAGATCGTCGACTCGGCCGGCGGTACCGGGCCGCCGGGATTGGTGTCGGGGCCGAAGGCGCCGAGGCGGCGCTTGGTGTAGATCGCGATCGAACGGTCCGGGGCCAGGACGAACGCGCCGAGGTGCAGGCGGTCCCCGATCCGGATCGGTGCTCCGACGACGAGCGTCGCTTCGAGCCGCGCCGCCGCGTCGACCAGCGGATCGAGCCGCGAGTCGCCCTCCGCGAAGGCGAGCTCGTCCGCGAGGTCGAGCTCGTAGCCGGTCAGCGACAGCTCGGGGAAGAGGACGAGGCCGGCACCCTCGGCGGCCGCGAGCTCCGCGAGCCGCAGGTGCTGCTCGACGTTGGCGGCGACGTCGCCGCGCATCGGCGTCGTCTGGGCGGCGGCGAGCGCGCGGCGGGGCACCGCGGGACGCTAGCACCGCTCGACTAGAATGCCGCGAGATCGCGCCGCGCCGACGCCCGCACGGCAGGAACCGTCCACGGAGGTCGCCATGAACCGACGCGCACCGCTCGTCCTCGCGCTCGCCTCTCTCCTGCTCGCCTCGTGTTCCGCGCCGCCGCCCGCCGCGGCGCCCGCCGAATCGAAGGTCGACTACTTCGACACCACCGGCCGCGCCGACGCGTGGAGCGGCGGCGTGCGGCGGATTCCGGTCGAGACGCCGAAGGGGACCTTCCAGGTCTGGACCAAGCGGGTCGGCAACAACCCGCGAATCAGGGTCCTCCTTCTCCACGGCGGTCCGGCGATGACCCACGAGTACTGGGAGGCGATGGACAGCTTCCTGCCCGCCGCCGGGATCGAGTACTACTACTACGACCAGCTCGGCTCGTTCTACAGCGACCAGCCGAAGGAGCCGGAGCTCTGGGAGATCCCCCGCTTCGTCGACGAGGTCGAGCAGGTGCGCGAAGCGCTCGGCCTCGGCCCGGAAAACTTCTACCTCGTCGGTCACTCCTGGGGCGGCATCCTCGCGATGGAGTACGCGCTCGCGCACCCGGATCAGCTCAAGGGGCTGGTGATCTCGAACATGATGGCGAGCATCCCGGCCTACAACGAGTACGCGCAGAAGGTACTGATGCCGGCGATGGATCAGGACGTCCTGGCCGAGATCCAGCGCATCGAAGCCGAGGGGCGCACCAGCGAGCCGCGCTACATGGAGCTGCTGATTCCGAACCACTACGAGAAGCACCTCCTGCGCCGCCCCGCGGCCGAGTGGCCCGACCCCTTCAGCCGCTCCCTCGCGCACGCCAACCTCGACATCTACGTGCCGATGCAGGGCCCGAGCGAGCTCGGCGCCAGCGGCAAGCTGGTCGACTGGGACCGCACCGCCGACCTCGCGAAGATCCAGGTCCCGACCCTCGTCATCGGCGCCGCCCACGACACCATGGACCCGGCGCACATGGAGTGGATGTCGAAACAGCTCCCCCGCGGCCGCTACCTGTTCTGCCCCGAGGGCAGCCACATGGCGATGTACGACGACCAGGAGACGTACATGGAGGGTCTGATCCGGTTCCTGAAGGACGTCGACGGGGGGCGGTTCTGAGGATCCCGTTCGAGAGGGTCGGCGATTCTGCGGAGGTCGCCGCTCGCCCACCGGAGACAGTGTCGCGAGCGGCTCAGCGAAGATGAGGGACATTCTTGGGAGGCGGTCCGCGGGCGGGCCGGCGATCCGAACTCTCGCCTTGGCTCTTCTGGCCACGACCGGTTGCACAACGTGGTTGACCGGCCGGAGTCCCGGGATCCCGGACGAAGAGCTTCGCGTGATCGAAAGCTTCCTGCTCGACGAGTACATGGCGATCGCCTCGAGGCGGCCGGTTCTCGTCCTCGCGACGACGGACTCGACGGTTCCGGACGACTTCGAGTTGGACCCGGGACCGAAACCGGACGGCATGAGCGACGAAGCGTGGCGCGAGCTCACGGAGCAAATCGCGCACTCCAACCCGCCGACTCCTCGAGAGCTCCGGCAAACCAATCGCGAAACCTACTCGCTGGCGGGCTTGCGCCTCGCGCCGGGCTTTCGACTCCACGGCTCGCACGACTTCCACCGCGCCTATGGATCCGAGCGCCGCTTTCGCCGGATGGTCGCGGACCTCGGCGGAACCGAGCCACTCGTCCTGGCCTTCTCGCGGCCCTGGATTGCACCGGGCGGTGAGGAGGCCCACCTTGTCGAGCACGTCCATTCGACGTGGTCTGGTTGCGGCGGGGTCAATCTCTATCGCTTGACCAGGTCCGGCGATTCCTGGGTTCCGGAGTTGGAACGGGTTGCCGAGTTCTGGTAGCCGGGCTGGGTCGCTGGGCCGCCAGAGCCCAGAATCTGGTCGAACATCACTCGCAATCATGAAATCAAGGAGCTGACTTGAAGACGATCGGACTGATCGGCGGAATGAGCTGGGAATCGACGGTTCCCTACTACCAGGTGATCAACCGCACGGTGCAGGAGCGGCTGGGCGGCCTGCATTCGGCGAAGGTGGTGCTGGTCTCGATCGATTTCGCGGAGCTGGCGCCGCTGCAGGTGGCCGGGGACTGGGAAGCGGCGGGGGCGATGATGGTCGAGGCGGCGCGCGCGGTCGAGCGCGCCGGGGCCGACCTGCTGGTGCTCACCGCCAACACCATGCACAAGGTGGCGCCCGCGATCGAGGCCGCGATCGGCATTCCGATGCTCCACATCGCCGACCCGACCGCCGAAGCGGTGCGCGCGGCCGGCTTCACGAAGGTCGGCCTGCTCGGCACCCGCTTCACCATGGAGGAGGACTTCTACCGCGACCGCCTGCGCGACCGGCACGGCCTCGAAGTGCTCGTCCCCGAACGTGCGGACCGCGACGTCGTCCACCGCGTCATCTACGAAGAGCTCTGCCGCGGGCAGTTCCTCGAATCGTCCCGCGCCGAGTTCCGCCGCATCATGGCGACCCTGGTCGACGCCGGCGCGCAGGGCCTCATCCTCGGCTGCACCGAGATCGCCCTGCTGGTCGGCCCCGAGGACTCGACGGTGCCGCAGTTCGACACCGCGACGCTGCACGCGCGAGCGGCGGCAGAGTGGGCGGTCTCGGAGCGCTGACCGGACTCGAGCCGCGGAATCTGCCGGAGCCCAGCACAGCCCGCCCGCCGGCTCGTCCGAGTCAGATGCGTTTCAAGAACACTGACCTCCACCACCGGTGAAGGAGGTCCAGCTGCAGAAGTCGCCCGTCTCGAGATCGTCGAGAAACACCGGGGCTCGCAGGCGCTGGCCGAAGACTCCGTCGTCGGAGCCATCCTGCTGGGAACTGATCCAGACCACTACGAATTCGCCCTGACCGATTGCCGCGACCTTCGGGATCCCCTGGAAGTCGCTGGTGTAGGTGTTGACGAGAAGATCTCCCGATAACGGTCTTCCCGACTCGTCAAAGTGCCGAAGGTGCACATCGAATTGCGAGCTGCCTACAGATCCGTCCATCCAGGTCACGACAAAATCTCCCCCGGGTGCAACGCCGAGGTGAGGGAACCATTGGTCGTACTCGGTCGTGACGTTGACTCGGAACTCACTACCAGTCGCAGTGCCGGCCGAATCGAATCGCTGACCGAACACCCCGATCCCACCTCCGTCCTGGTCGTAGCTCTCCCAGGTGACGACGAAGCCTCCGGTCGCCGTCATCGCGACGACGGCGTCGACCTGGCCCGAGGTCGTGTAGGAATTGACCTGAAACCCCGGGCCCTCCGGGACACCCGCCGAATCGTAGCGGCGAGCAAATACGTCGTAGCCAGAGACTGGATCCGAGTACTCCGACCAGGACACAACGAAGACGCCATTCGGCATCGAGGCCACTCCAGGATTCTTCGGCATCACCCCAGAGCTGTTGACGAGAAAACCGTCTCCGAGTGGCGTTCCCGTCGAGTCAAAGCGCCGTGCGACCAGACCCGATGAGCCTCCGGGTCCGCCAGGTGCGATCCCGGGCCACACGACGACGAATGCTCCAGCCTCTCCCGGGGCTACGGCCAACCCGGTGAGATCGTCCATGTCGCCTTCACCGATCTCGAACTCACCACCGAGCGGCTGGCCCGTCGCGTCGAATCTCCGGCCGACGACGACGTCCGGCGATCCTGTCGAGAACGCCGATTCCCACACCACCGTGAACTCACCCGAGTCGTCCACCGCCACGGCCGGCTCCCGCTGGTCTCCGGTCGTCACGAGATTCACCTGGAACTCGTCGCCGACCGGCGCACCCCAGGCGTCGTACCTTTGCGCGAACACGCCGTCACCGTCGCCATCCTGTCCGGCGCTCCGCCAGACCACGACGAAGGATCCTGCGGCGTTCGCCGCGACTTTGGCGCGGTACTGCCAGCCCGTCGCATAGGTGTTGACCTGAAACTCGGGCCCGATGGGCTGTCCGGCCGCCGGCGATGACCACAACCCGTGGGCTGCGAACGAAGCGGCCAAGAGCAGGGTGAGTCGATCGATTCCCGTCCGGTGGCGCATGTTCCCTCTGGTTGCGACGAACCTGGGGCGGCCCAGGTCAATCTCGAGTCCCGGTCCGAAACGCGATTCTTCTGCACAGGCTACCATGTCGGCGCCAATCTGTGGCATCTCACCGCTTGCTGGCGCAGCGCCGTACCGCACGCCGCCCTGCCGGCGACCGCCGCCGGGCAGGCGTTCGACGCGAGATAGGATGAGCCGATCATGTCGGGCCAGGAGCTCAGCACGGATCCTGACGTCGCGACGACGCGCGAGGTGGATCGGTCTTTCGCGATCGCTCTCTTGACCCTCGGCGTCATCGGTATCCTCATTACAGCGCTTGCTTTCGGAAGCTGGGCGCTCGGGAGCATGCCGGCCGAGCTCCTTGTCGCGTTCGCGGTAGTTTCGGCGCTCGGGCTGCTGCTGGGCTGGTGGCACTGGCGCAGGTCTCGACGGCCCGGAGGCCGTCCGGCGCGCTCCTGGCACAGCCTCTTCATCCTTGCCTCGATGCTGCTGCTGACCGGCGAGAGGGTCCGTCGCCGGTGGGGCAGCGACGACGTGCTGCTGTGGCTCGATCTGACGGTGCTCCTGTTGATCCTCGTCCAGGCGGGCTTCGCCGCCCGGCAACTGCTGCTGCGGAGCCGCCGGCCGACGGAGGCGGAGACGTGAGTCGAGGCTCCGGGGTGGCTGCCCGGGAGCTGCGACCCGATCTCTCGCTCGAACGCGCCTTGGGGCTGATCTTCCTCGGCCTCGGCGGGATCGCCACGGCCATCGTCTACTTCCCTGCGCGGGCCTGGATCGTCCACCGGGAGCTCGGAGGGCTCCTGCTCGGCACCCTCGCACTCGCCACGCTCCTGCTCGCGTCGGGTCTCTGGTTGTGGAGCTACGGCCGGAGGGAGGCCGCACGCCCCCTGCCGGAACCGGCCCGGAGCTCCGTGACCTGCCTTTTGGTCCTGACCCCGATCGCGATCGATCTCGGCTTCGCCTGGCTCGACTCGGGCCGTCTCACCTGGCGCGACATCGGTGGCGGACTCGCGTACACCCTCCTGCTCGCGCTCGTTCTGCGTCGCAGCTTGCGGCGCCCCGACTCTCGGTGGTCCGCAGGTCGGTCTTGACCTCCTCGCCCACCATTCGTTCGACGGCTTCGGGAGACTCCGCGGCGGTCGCTCGACTCGCGACGGAGCTCGGCGTGCCGACCGACGCCGCAGAGGCCGCCCGTCGACTGGCGGCGATCGGTTCCGATCCGGCGCAGATCGCGCTCGTGGCCGAAGTGGAGGGTGAGGTCCTCGGCTGGGTGCACGTCGTCGAGTCGACGAGCTTGCAGTCGGGGACCCTGGTCGAGATCCGCGGTCTGGTGGTCGCCGCGAGCGCGCGCCGCACGGGCGTCGGGCGCTCCCTGGTCGCCGCGGCGGAGGCCTGGGCCGCCGGGCGCGGGCACGAGGTGATCCGCGTCCGCACCGACATCCGCCGGGAGGACGCGCGGGCCTTCTACGTCGGCGTCGGCTACGAGGAGCGCAAGCGGCAGGTGCTGCTGACTCGCCGACTCCGCTGAGGCGGTGGTAGCTTCCCCCTCCGCTCCCCGGAGGGCTCGATGGACCCGGCACTTTTCGAAGAGCTCCCTCGTCTCGGTCGCATCCGGTCGTGGAAGGGTCCGGCTGCAGCGCGCCCGCGGACTGTCACGGTCGTGGCCCTGATCCTCTCGCTCGGTGGCGGCTCACCGGGATCCGCACAGGACCGATCGCCGGAAGGGAAGCCCGTGCCGGAAGCGCCGGAGCCACCGATCCTGGCGGCCGGAGACGACCTTTCTCGTGCGCTGCTCGAGGCGATCGCCCTGGTCGAGCGCGAGCTGGTGCGCGAGGTCCCGCGCCAGGAGCTGGTCGAACGCGCGCTGCGCGGCCTGGTGGCGGATCTCGACCCCTACTCGCGGTATCTCTCCGCGGCGGAATGGCGCGACTTCGAGCGCCAGTTCGCTTCGAACTTCGGCGGCATCGGCGTCATGCTCGACACGGACGAGACGACCGGAACGGTGGTCGTCCGGAGACTCCTCCTGGGCGGCGCGGCCGCCGAGGCGGGCGTTCGTCCCGGAGATCGGATCGTCGAAGTCGACGGCGAGCCGATCGGCGGCTCGCTCGACCAGGCCTTCGCCCGCCTGCCGGGCGAAGTCGAGAGCAAGGTACGCGTGACCTTCCGGCGTCCCGGCCTCGACGCACCTATCGAGCTCGAGCTCGTGCGGCAACGTCTCGCGATGCCGAGCGTGCGCGGCCTTCGCCGCGACGCGACCGGCGCCTGGAGCGACCCGTGGCTCGACGCCGAGCGCAAGCTCGGCTACGTCCGCGTCTCGCGCATGGCCCAGGACACCGTGGCCGAGGCCGAGGCCTTCTTCGTCCGCCTCTCGGCCGCCGGCGCGCGCGGTCTGGTGCTCGACCTGCGCGACAACCGCGGCGGGCTCCTGGCGGCCGCGACCGGCGTCGCCGACCTGCTGCTCGACCACGGCACCGTGGTGACGATCCCGGCCCGCGACGGCTCGGTCGACGAGATCGTCGCGGAGCCGGGATGCGGATTCGCCGGCCCTCTGGTGGTGCTGATCGACCGCGAGACGGCTTCGAGCGCCGAGGTTCTCGCCGCCGCGCTGCAGGACAGCCGCGCCGCGCTCCTGGCCGGCGAGCGCACCTTCGGCAAGGGGACGATCACGAGCAAGTACCCGCTCTCGCCGGAGCTCGGCGGACTGATTCTGTCGACCGCCTGGTACCTGCGTCCGTCGGGAGCACGCCTCGAGCGCGAGCACGCTCCGGAGGGTCCCGTCCAGTGGGGCGTCTCACCGGCCTCCGGCTTCGAAGTCGTGCTCGACGACGAGGAGCGGTCGGCCTGGCAGGAGTCGACCTGGAGCGCGGACGGGCCGACGACGATCCCGACCCCGGAGGACCTCGCGAACCCCGATCCGCGCGCGACCGACCGCGGACTCGAACGCGCCGAGGCGGCGCTGATCGAACTGGTGGACGCTCCCGGCCGCGCCGCCGCGGACGAGCCGATCCCCGTCGCCGCGTGCCGGAAGCTCGAGCCGTAGCCCGCGCGGTCGGGGTCTCGCCGCCCATGCGCCTCTCCCGCCCTCCCCGCGCCGCGCTGCGGCCGTTCGTGTCGACCGTCTGGGCGATCGAGCCCGGCCCGGACGATTCGCCGTTCGTCGGCGGGCGCGAGCACGTGCTGCCGTCGGGCGCCATGCACCTGGTCTTTCGCACGAGCGACGCGCCGCTGCGGCTGTTCGACGGGTCGGGCGACGCCGTCGGGCGGCTCGCCGCACCGGCGCTGGTGGGCGGGGCGCGCGCCGGGTTCTACGCGCGCGAGCTCGCGGCGCCCGCGACGTCGGTCGGCGCGATGCTCGAGCCGGGAGCGGCGGAGCTGCTGTTCGGCGCGACCGCCGAGGAGCTCGCCGGACGCCACACCGCTCTCGAGGATCTCTGGGGGCGCGAGGCGGGACTCGCGCGCGAACGACTGCTCGAAGCACGCGGCGCCGAGGCGCGGCTCGCCGCGCTGGAAGGCCTCCTGCTGCGTCGGCTGCCGGCCGTGCGCGCGCTCCACCCGGCGATCGCCGCGGCGCTCGAGCTCCTCGCCGCGGGCGGACGGGTCGACCAGGCGGTCGCCGCGAGCGGCTTCAGCCATCGCCACTTCGTCGCCACCTTCCGGCGCACGGTGGGGCTCCCGCCCAAGCTCTGGAGCCGCGTCGTCCGCTTCGGCCGCGCGCTCGACCGCGCCGCGCGCGAACCGGAGACGCCGTGGGTCGAAATCGCGCTCGACGCCGGCTACTCCGACCAGGCCCACTTCCAGCGCGACTTCGTCGAAGTCGCGGGGGTCACGCCCGGCCAATGGCGGCGCGCCGCTCCCTGCGCACCCGCTCACCTGCCGGTCGACGCCGAGCCGCACCGGCCGCGCGACTGAGGTCAGATTCCTTCAAGACGCCCGCGGCCGGCCCGGCCTACGCTCGCGCGCGGACCTGCCCAAGAGGAGACCGACGATGTCGATCCACGAAATGTTCCCGTACCTCTGCGTCGACGACGCCCGAGCCGCGATCGCCTTCTACGAGAAGGCGTTCGGCGCGATGGAGAGGATGCGCCTGACCGAGCCCTCGGGGCGCGTCGGCCACGCCGAGCTCGACTTCGGCGGCGCGACGCTGATGCTCGCCGACGAGTTTCCCGAGATCGGCGTCCGCTCGCCGGCGACGATCGGCGGCACCGCGGTTTCGATCCACCTCCACGTCGACGACGCCGACGCGGTGGTCGCCGCCGCCGCGGCGGCCGGCGGCACGGTCGAGATGGCGCCGCGCGACTTCTTCTACGGCGAGCGCTCGGGCGTCGTGCGCGACCCCTTCGGCCACCGCTGGCTGATCGGCCACTCCATCGAGGAGGTCTCGCCCGCGGAGATGCAGCGTCGCTACGACGAGGAGTGCGGAGAGCGCTGACGGCGCAGGGTTGACCCCGCGCGGGCCGGGGACTACGCTGGCCGAGACTCGTCCACAGCCATGCGCCTCCCTCCTCGACTCGCCCCCTGCCGTCGACACGCCCGGCGCGCGACGAGCGATTCCTGTCCAGACGGCAAGCGGTCCTTCTCGGGACGCTGCCGGTGAGGCTTCCCGTCGCGACAGGTGTCGTCGGCTTCGCCCTCCTCGGAGCTCTGGCCTGCGCCGGCCCCGAGGAGGCCGGATCCGTTTCGGAGCGCTCGACCGAGCGGCAGTCCGCCGGCGCGCCCCCGACCGATCCGTTCGCACCCCCCGCCGATGCGTCCCGCCTCTGCGGCGGTCACGTCACGGCAGCTCCGAGCGTCGAGGGGGAGGCCGCCGCGCACATCGTGTGGGAGGCCTACGCGAGCCCGGAGGCGCGGGTGACGCTGGCCGCGCGCTACTCGCGGAGTCTCGGTCCGCCGACGGGTCCGTCGGAGCGCGAGTGCGACAGTTGGCGGCATCCCGCCGAGGATCCGCGCCGAGTCCTCGAGGTCTGCGCGACCGACGCTCCCGGACCCTGGTCGGAGTGCCCCACGCCGCCGCCGGGAACCGCGACCATCGTCCTCGTGTCGTCCCGGTCGAGCCCCGACCGATGATCTCCGCGCGGCACGTCCTCGGCCTCGGCGTCCTGCTGGTCGCGGTCGGCTTGGGGTCGATCGTCTACTTCGACCACGCATACGACACCTGGGTCCGGATGGACGTTGCGCCGCTCCCCGACTCCGTCTACGCCGGCGACATGACCGAAGGAGTCTTCTATCAGGACGAGGCCAGTGTGGAACGCGCTCGCATCGGCCGGCGCACCGGGTTCACGCTGTTCGGCGCCGGAGCGGTCGTCGCCGCTTCGGCGCTCATCGCGCTCCGCCGCTCGCAACGGGCGACGGACTCCCGTCCCGCCCCCTGAACCTCCGCGCCGGTCCCGGCTCGCGACGGCCCGGCCGGTCAGCCGGCCAGCTTGTAGCCGAGTCCGTGCACGGTGAGCAGGAATCGCGGGGCACGCGGGTCGGGCTCGATCTTCTTGCGCAGCTTGGCGACGTGCATGTCGACGGTGCGGGTGGCGCCGGGGTGGCGCACCTCCCAGACCGCGTCGAGCAGCGCCTCGCGGCTGACCACCTCGCCGCGGTGCCGGGCGAAGAAGGCGAGCAGCCGGAACTCGCGCGCCGTCATCTCGATCTCGGCTCCGGCGCGCGTGGCGCGGTGGCGGCGGACGTCGACCTCGACCTCGCCGAGCCGGATCGGCCCGGCCTCCGGGTGGGCGCCGGTGCGGCGCAGCACCGCCTCGGCGCGGGCGACCAGCTCGAGGAAGCCGAACGGCTTGGTGACGTAGTCGTCGGCCCCCGAGCGCAGGCCGACCACCTTGTCGATCTCCTGGCCGCGCGCGGTGAGCATGATGATCGGCAGCTGGCTGCCGGCGTCGCGCAACCGCCGGCAGACGTCGAGCCCGGTCAGCCGCGGCAGCATGACGTCGAGGATCAGCAGGTCGGGCGGCTCGCGCCGGGCCTCCTTGAGACCGACCTCGCCGTCCCTGGCGGCGCGCACCCCCCAGCCCTCCGAGGCGAAACCGTCGCGCAGCGCGACCGACATCGCTTCGTCGTCCTCGACGATCAGCACGTTGGGCACGTTCAGGCCTCCGAAAGGTGGGCGTCGCGGGCCGGCGATCGCGCCGGTGCCGCCGCCGCTTCGAGCGGCAGCCAGATCGAGAAGGTGCTCCCCTCGCCGGGACGGCTGGCGAGCTCGACGCGTCCGGCGTGCGCCGCCACGACGTGGCGGACGATCGCGAGTCCCAGCCCGCTCCCCTTGACGTCGTGCACCAGCCCGGTCGAGACGCGGTGGAAGCGGTCGAAGATCCGCTCCTGCTCCTCGCGCGGGATGCCGATGCCGCGGTCGCGCACCCAGACCACGGCGAAGCTCCCCTCGCGGCGCAGGCCGACTTCGACCTCGCGCGAGTCGCCCGAGTACTTCACCGCGTTGTCGATCAGGTTTGCGATCGCTCGCGCCAGCGCCGACTCGTCGAGCGTCACCGCCGGCAGCGGCTCGGGCGACGGCACCTGCTCGAGGCGGAAGCCGTCCTGCGCCAGGCGCGGACGGAAGGTGCGGATCACCTCGGCGACGAGCCGCTCGAGGTCGCCGGGGGCGAGCTCGTAGGTGCGCCGGCCCGATTCGATGCGGGCGAGGTCGAGGATGTTGTCGATCAGCTGGGTCAGACGGCGGCTCTCGGTCTCGATCATCTCGCCGTACTCGCGGACCTTCACCGGCGACTCGGTGCGCCCGAGCCGGAGCAGCTCGCCGAAGACGCGGATCGACGCCAGCGGCGTCCGCAACTCGTGGGAGACGTTCGAGACGAAGTCGCTCTTCATCTGCGAGAGCCGCATCTCGCGCGAGGCGGCGCGCAGCGCGAACAGCACGCCGCCCGCGACCACCGCCGCGAGCAGCAGCGACAGCGCCACGTTGAGCTCGAAGTTGCGCCGCGCCCAGTCAGCCGCGGTGCGGTGCCGGCTGTGGATGCCGATCGAGGCGTCGCGGAACGGAAACCCGAGCGCTCGCTTCGCCTCTTCCGCGCGCGCCGGAACCGGGCCGCCGAAGCTGCGGCTCCGGCCGTCCGCGGTGTGGAGGACGACCACCGGCTCGTCGGCGGCGCCACCGCCGAAGAACTTCGGCAGCGCCGCGGCGACCCGCTCCGGCAGCACCCGCTCCTCGAAGTGGTCCGGATCGACGATCAGGCCGGCGATCGCCACCAGCCGGCCGCTCTCCTCGGTGATCGGATTGAGGATCATCCGGTGATCCGGGTCGCGCTCGTCGAGCTGCAGCGCCGGACGCTCGACGACGCCGTGCTTCATCGCGAGCACCTTCCACGGCGCCACCGCGACGTGGACGGCGCGCACCTCGTCCGACCAGGCGGGCGTCTCGAGCTTCTGCTCGGCGGGGACGTGGAAGAGCACCGTTCCCGCCGCCTCCCCGACGAAGCTGACGACGAAATGCCGCCGCGCCCCCTCGCCCGCCTTCTTGTCGAAGTACCAGGCCGCCTTGTGGACGCGGTCGGCGGTGAACATCGCCGCCGGAAGGTTCAGCGCGCGCTCGCCCAGCGATCGGTAGTGGAGCTCGACTCCCGAGACGATCGCCTCGAGGTAGTTGTCGAGCGTCGCCTGGTGCGCGACCGCCGAGACTCGCTCGAGACGCACCAGCCAGCGGTACTGCACGACCACCAGCAGCACCAGCGGCACGAGCGCGGCGGCGACCAGCAACCAGGTGCGCCGCCGGCCGCCGCTTCCGGATCCGTCGGGCTTCGCCATGGTCCTCCCGTTAGAGCACAACCGGCGGTGGCGATACCAGTCGTTACGTGCCGCCGTCCGGAAGGTTTGACCGGGTTTGACGAGGTTTTACCTGGCGCGCCCGACATTTACCGCCGCCCCCCGTAACTTCCCGGCATGGGCGCCCGAGCGATCCACCCGAACCCGCGGACCGGCCGGCCGAAGGCGCCCGGCCCGACGGTCCGATCCTCCGGAGGACTGGTCATGAAGCGAACCCTGCTCCCCGCCGTCGCCGCCGCCGTCGTCCTGCTCGCCGGCGCTTCCGCCGCCCTCGCGGGCGGCGACAAGTGCGCCGCGCAGCACACCCAGGCCGACTACCAGAAGATGGCCGACAAGCTCGCCAAGAAGGGGTGGCTCGGCATCGAGACCGAGAAGACCGCGGCCGGCTACGCCGTCTCGTCGGTCGCCGCGGGCAGCCCGGCCGAGCGCGCCGGCTTCCGGGTCGGCGACGTGCTGCTCGGCATCAACGGCGTCCGCTTCGGCGAAGAGAACAAGGAAGCGGTCGCCAAGGTGAAGTCGACGCTCGCGCCCGGCAGCACGGTCGCCTACACCGTCCAGCGCGCCGGCGCCGAGCGCACGGTCAACGCGACGCTCGGCGAGGTGCCGCGCGACGTGTTGGCGCAGTGGCTGGGCGAGCACGTGCTCGAGCACACCGCCGTCGCCGTCGCGGCGCGCTGAGCGCGGCCGCCGCACGAGTCACGCAGCGCGGGCGCCCGCCGGCCTCCTCCCCCGCCGGCGGGCGCCCTCGTCGTTCTCGCCGAGGCCGACCCGCCCCGGCGAGCCTCGTTCTCCACGCGCTGGCCCTCGCCTCGCCTCATTCGCGCGCTCGAATGCGCCGGATGGAGACCTCCCGTCGCATCACCCGCCGCGGCCTGATCCGCACCCTGGGATTCGCTCTGATCGCCGGCGCGACGACCGGGCTCTACGCCTGGCGGATCGAACCGCACTGGGTCGAAGTGGTGCGCCGGCCGCTGCCGCTCGCCGGCCTGCCGCCCGACTGGCGGGGGCGCACGCTCGTCCACCTCTCCGACGTCCACGTCGGCAAGAAGGTCGACGACGAGTACCTGCTCGACGTCTTCGAGCGCACGGCCGAGCTCGCGCCCGACCTCGTCGTCGTCACCGGCGACCTGGTCAGTCACCACCGCACAGTTCACGCCCACGCCGAGGAGATCTACCGCCACCTGCCGCGAGGGCGCGTCGGCACGTTCGCCGTGCTCGGCAATCACGACTACGGACCGAACTGGGCGCATCCGCCGGCGGCGGCGAAGCTGGTCGACGCGGTCGCCGTCGACGGCCTGCGCGTGCTGCGCAACGAGCGGGTCGACCTCGGCGGCCTCGAGCTCGTCGGTCTCGACGACCTCTGGGCGGGGCGCTTCGGCGCCGAGGGCCTCCTCGCGCGCCGCCGGCGCCCGCGGCGCGCGGCGATCGCCCTCAGCCACAACCCGGACTCCGCCGACCTGCCGGTCTGGCAGGAGTGGCGCGGCTGGATCCTCGCCGGCCACACCCATGGCGGCCAGTGCCGGCCGCCCTTCCTGCCGCCGCCGCTGCTGCCGGTGCGCAACCGGCGCTACACCGCGGGGGAGTTCGACGTCGGCCCCGGGCGGACGCTCTACGTCAACCGCGGCCTCGGCCACCTGACGCGCGTGCGCTTCAACGTCCGGCCGGAGATCACGCTGTTCGAGCTGGTGCCGGCATGACTCCGTTAGAGTTCCCGGCGCCATGTCGCCGTCCGCGCTCTACCCGCTCCCGACCCTCGTCGGCGGTCGCATCCGCCTCCGACAGGTGGTCGAGAGCGACGCGCCCGCGCTGCTCGAGGTGTTCGGCGACCCGGCGGTGGCGCGCTACCTCGGCATCCCGCGCCTGACCGGAATCGAGGACAGCCGGAACATGGTCCGCGAGATCGTCGAGGGCGCGCACTCGGGCGAGCTGCTGCAGTGGGCGCTCACGGCGGACGGCGACGACCGGCTGGTCGGCGCCTGCATGCTGGCGCGGATTTCGTGGCCCTCCGAGCGAGCCGAAGTCGGCTTCGCGATCGGCGCCGCGCACTGGAGGCGGCGTCTGGCGAGCGCGGCCGTGCCGCTCGTGATCGACCACGCCTTCGGCGCCCTCGGCTTCCACCGCCTCGAAGCCGACGTCGACCCCCGCAACGAAGCGTCCCTGCGGCTGCTCGAACGCCTCGGCTTCCGCCGCGAGGGACACCTGCGCGAGCGCCACCTCGCCGCCGGCGAGCGTCAGGACTCGGTGATGCTCGGCCTGCTCGCCCCCGAGTGGCACCAACGAAATCGGTGACGGCCCCCGGCCTCAGGGGCGGCGTTGGATGGCGATCGACCACATGCCGGCGCCGAGCAGGGCGAACAGGTCGGTGGCGGCGTTGCGGCGGTTGCGGACGTCGAAGGTCAGGTGCTCCCCCGCCGCGATCTCGAAGTCGATCGCCGACCGGAAGAGGGTGTTGCCGACGCGCAGGCGGTGCTCACCCGGATCGAGCGTGACCGTCGAGGACTGACCGGGCGCGAGCAGCGCGACCTGCCGGTCGTCCACCACGATCGTCATCGGGTACTGCTCGCCCATGCCGGGATGGAGCGGACGATGGACGGTCAGCGCGGCCGGCGCTTCGATCGACTCGGTCACGGCGCCTCATTCTGTCGCAGCCGCCGACCGACGCGTCCGCTACCGCTCGCAGGACCGGCTGCGCCGTCGCGCCGCCTCGAGCCGGGCCGCGTCGGCGGCGGGCAGGTGCCGCAGCGCGAGGTCGCGGAGGCCGGCGACGCCGCCCTGGACGAACTCGCGCGGCGCCGTCGGCGAGCGCGCCGCCTCGATCTCCAGCCAGAGCGCGACCGTCAACGCGCCCCACTTGCGGGCGAACGGCCCGTTGGAGAGATCGGCGCGCAGCCGCACCGCCTCCTCCTCGCTCGCGCAGGCGAGCGCGCCCATCCGCTCGACCAGGATCGGTCCGAGCTCCGCCAGCGCCTCCCGGGCCGCCGTCGATGGACCTGCGCTCGTCGCCCGCCAGCGTTCGGAGAGCGAGTACCAGTTGCCGAGCCCCTCGGTCCACATCTCGAGCTCGGCGAGCTCGAACGGAGTCGACCGTGGCTGGGGATGGTCCGGCAGCCAGGCCTTCTGGAGCAGGTGCGAGAACTCGTGGTCGAAGAAGCGGTCGAGGCGCGCGCGGTTCTCCGCCGCGAGCGCCGAGCCGTACTCGCGCTCGAGCCGCGCGACGTCGAAGACGATCGTGGTCGGGTCGTGCGTCCAGGCGTCCTCGCCGCCGCGATTGCCGAGGACCACGCGCACGGCCGAGGGGATGGCGACCGGCTCGAACGGTGCCGCCAGCGCGGCCGCGCGCGCCTCCCAGGACCGCAACCGCGAGCGCACCAGCTCGATCCAGGCGAGGTCGGCCGCGGTCGCGGGGCGCCGCTCCGCGGCGGCCGCGGCGACCGCCTCCGGCGGCTCGCGCCGTGCGGGCACTTCGAGCCAGAGCGGGCCCGGGGCTCCCGACGGGTCGATCTCGAGCAACGCTTCGATCCGCGTCACCGGCGCGACGGAGCGCTCGGACGCGGTCGGGGAGATCAGCAGGGCGAGCGCCAGGGCGGAGCGAGCGGGCATCGGGGTTCCTCCTCGGCGGCGGTGCGGGCCGCGCTCGCCCCTACGCCGATCGAGTCGCCGGGTTTCCGCCGCGAACCCTCACTTTCGGCGGGTCACCCGGCGCGCGCCGGCTCCCACGCGAGGGCGAGCGCGAGCAACCGCGTGAGCAGCGCCGGGTAGTCGAGGCCGGCCGCCTGGGCGGCCTCGGCGAAGTCCTCGCCGCGCGCGATCTGCGGATTCGGATTGGCCTCGATGACGTAGGCCTGCCCCGAAGCGGTCAGGCGCAGGTCGATGCGGGCGAATCCGGTGAGATAGAGCACGCGGCAGACCCGCTTGGCCAGCCGCTGGAGGCGGGGCGCCATCCCGTCGGGCAGGTCGAGCGCAGGGCCGCTCTCGATGCCGTGCCGGGCCTGGTAGGCGAGGTTCCACTTCATCCGCTCGGTGGCGATCTTGCGCGCGCCGTTGGGCATGTCGGCGAAGCGCAGCTCCCAGACCGGCAACGCCTTGAGGCGGTCGTTGCCGAGCACGCCGACGTAGAGCTCGCGCCCCTCGATGTAGCTCTCGACCAGGGCGTCGGTGCCGCAGCTGTCGTGGACGAAGCGGATCCGCTCCTGGAGCTTCTCGTCGCTCTCGACCACCGAGGCCTGGGAGATGCCGATCGAGGCGTCGAGCGCGAGCGACTTGACGAACAGAGGAAAGGCGAGCTTGCGCGGCCGGCGGAACACCTTGCCGCGCGGCGCGACCAGGAACTCGGGAACGCGGATGCGGTGGTAGGCGAGCAGCTTCTTGGCCACCGCCTTGTCGCGCGCGAGCATCAGGCCGCGGGCGTTGCAGCCGGTGTAACGGACCTTCTGGAGCTCGAGGTAGGCGACCACGTTCTGGTCGAAGTGGGCGACGTCGTCGAAGCACTCGATCAGGTTGAAGGCGACGTCCGGAGCCTGCTCGCGCAGGGCGCGGCGGATCGGCTCGAGGTCGTCGAGCACGCCGACCACCTCCACTCGATGGCCGAGTCCCTCGAGGCATCGCAACACGTCGTATTCCGTGCGCCACGGCGCGGCCTCGACCTCCTCCGGGGTCGCCGAGGCCGGCGGAACGAGGTGATCGTGGACCAGCGCCAGCACTTTGAGCGGTTTCACAACGCCACCCGGTGTCGGCCGCTGTGCAGGTAGTTCATGGTCTGGACGGTGACGAGCACCGCGAAATCGGTCTTCGCCTGTTCGGGGGACGTCTTCAATCGCAGCCCCAGCTCACGCGCGCGCACGATCATGTCCTCGAGCACACGGTCGATCGTGTACTGATACTCGTTGGTCCAGCGCCCGACCAGGCCGCGGATCTCGCGGCGGTGGCGGGCGATGAAGCTCGCCGCCGTCGGCTGTCCGGCATCGTCCGGAGCCTCCGAAAAGAGCCGCCGCAGGTCGCGGTCGTAGAACTTCGGGCGGTCGATGCCGTAGTGCGCGCGCTTGGCGTCGTAGTGCTGGCGCAACGTCTTGTCGATGGTTGGCAGGGGGTCGATCTCTTCGCGGCTGATGATCTTGGGCGGAATGCCGGCGAGGCTCCTCATCAGCTCGTCCATGTACTCGAGCTTGCGCAGCGCCGGCCAATCGTCATAGCGCTCGCGCCAGCGCGACTGCGGATCGAGCCAGACCGCGAAGGTCTCGGCGAAGTCTTCGTCCGGATGGGCCTGCGCGTACCAGGCGTCGAGGTGCTGGACGTAGCTCTTGCTGTACGGCCTGGGCGCGTAGAAATCCGGGTAGGGCTCGCGCGTGCTGCCGAACAGCTCGACGCGCTTGCGGCGGCGCCTCAGTCCGTACGCGTTCTCGATCGCGTGACCGGCCTCGTGGCGGAGGATCTTCATGCACCATTCGGGGGTGCCGCCCTCGACTTCGAGCATCTGGTGCTGCTCGAGGCGCGCCAGGCGCGGGTGCGCGAGGTAGAAGGGGATCGCGATACCGGGGACGCCGTCCGGGGTGAACCACTCGTCGGAGAGCCAGAAGTGCGGGCGAAAAGCGAGGCCGCGCGCGTCGAGCTCGGCGGCGAGCTCGGCGATGCGCGCCTCGAGCTCACCCTCGATGGCGAGATCGAGCTCGCGCAGCTTCAGCGCCAGCAACTGGTCGTCGCTCCAGGCGGCCCACTCCGACGGCGGCCGTCGCTTGATCCGCCGCGGCCGTCGCTGCTGCGGCTGCGGCTGCGGCGGCGGCGCGGGGGCGGTTTCCTCCTCCGACGACATTCGGCGATTCTGCCATCAGAAAAGAGGCGGATTCGATCGTGGGTCGGCCGGAGCTCCGGGAACCCTGCCGGCGGCGCTCCGGGCTCGGCTCCCCACCTCACCCGGGAGTCAAAGCCTTCGAAGGACAGCCGGGTTCGGCGGGGCCCCTCACGCCACTCCGCGCCGCCGGCAGGGTTCCCGGACTCCGTCCGTCGGAGCGCGGGCGGTCTATGGAGACCAAGGCCCGAGACACTCCGGTGAAGCCGATTGTTTGCTCCGGTTCTGGATCTGGTTCTGGCCTTGGCCCGCGCAGTCCACCGCAGGGTGTGGGCCGGGGGTCGGAGTCCTTCTCGGCTCGATCCGAAGAGTCCGAGGGGCTCCATGGAGCTCGGGCCTCCTTCGAAGACTTTGACTTCCGAGCGCAGTCGGGAGCCGGACCGAGGATCCAGCCGAGAAGGACTTCGAGCCCCCGGCCGACCCTCGGATGCCGCGCTGTCGACTTCGTCTGCGTCGACTCGCCGCCCGCCGCGATCAGTTCGTCTTGGCCGGTACCGGGAAGCCGCGGTCGCGCATCAGCGCGTCGATCCCGGCGTCGCGACCGCGGAAGGCGCGGTAGCCCTCGGCGGGGTCGACGGTGTTGCCGACCGAGAAGACGTGCTCGACCAGCTTGCGCGCGACCTCGCGGTCCCACGGTCCGCCCGCGCCGGTGAACGCCTCCCAGGCGTCGGCGGTCAGCGTGTCGGCCCAGAGATACGAGTAGTAACCCGCCGAGTAGGCGTCGCTCGAGAAGACGTGCGAGAAGTGCGGCGTACGGTGGCGCATCACGATCTCGCGCGGCATGCCGAGCGCCGCGAGCGTGTCGCGCTCGAAGGCGTCGGGGTCGATTTCGGCGTCGCCCGCGAGGTGGAATTTCAGGTCGACCAGCGCGCTCGCCAGGTACTCGACCGTCGAAAAGCCCTGGTTGAAGTTCGCCGCCCGCTCCAGCCGCTCGACCAGCGCCGCCGGGATCGGCTCGCCGGTCGAGACGTGGGTCGCGTAGCGCGACAGGATCTCCGGCGTCGGCAGCCAGTGCTCGAGCAGCTGCGACGGGAACTCGACGTAGTCGCGCGCCACAGCGGTGCCGGCGAGCGTCGGATAGGTGACGCGCGACGACAGGCCGTGCAGCGCGTGGCCGAACTCGTGGAACAGGGTCTCGGCGTCGTCCCAGCTCACCAGCACGGGCTCGCCCGGCGCCCCCTTCACGAAGTTCGAATTGTTGGAGACGATCGTCGTGACCTCGCCGTCGAGGCGCTGCTGCCGACGGTAGGTCGCCATCCAGGCGCCCGAGCGCTTGCCGGTGCGCGCGTAAGGGTCGAAGTACCAGAGCCCGATCCGGCGCCCGCTCTCCCGGTCGGTGACCTCCCAGACCCGGACGTCCGGGTGGACGACCGGGACTCCCGCGGCCGGCTCGAAACGGAAGCCGAACAGCTCGCCGGCGACGTGGAACATCCCCTCGCGCAGCCGCTCGAGCTGCAGGTAGGGCTTCAGCTGGTCGGTGTCGAGGTCGTACTTCGCCTTGCGCACCTTCTCGGCGTAGTACCGGTAGTCCCAGGGCTCGATCGCGAACTTCTCGGTTCCAGCGGCCACCGCCTCGGCGTCGGCGATCACCTGCATGTCGGCGACCTCCTCGCGCGCCCGCGCCACCGCCGGGCCCCAGACCGCCTCGAGCAGCTCCATCGCGCGCTCCGGCGTCCGCGCCATCGCGTGCTCCAGCCGCCAGTGGGCGTGGGTCGGGTAACCCAGCAGCTTCGCGCGCTCGGCGCGCAGCTTGAGGATCTCGCGGATGATGGCGTTGTTGTCGCGCTCGTCGCCGTTGTCGCCGCGCCCGTAGTAGGCGCGCCACACCTTCTCGCGCAGGTCGCGCCGCTCGGAGGTGACCAGGAACGGCTCCATCGACGAGCGGGTGTTGAGGATCGCCCAGCGCCCGGGCTGTCCGTGCTCGGCGGCGGCGGCCGCCGCCGCGGCGCGCAGCGACTCCGGCAGGCCGGCCAGGTCCCCCGCGTCGAGCCAGAGGACGTAGCCGGTCTCGTCGGCCAGCACGTTCTGGCGGAAGCTGGTGTAGAGCGCCGCGAGCCGTTGGTTGATCTCCGCCATCCGCTTCTTGCCGGCGGCGTCGAGCTTGGCGCCCGCGCGCACGAAGTTGGTGGTGTGGAGCCAGACCAGCCGCTGCTGCTCGGGCGTGAGCCCGGACGTCTCGCGCGCGGCGTAGACGGCCTCGAGCCGCGCGAACAGCTTCTCGTTCTGGGTAATCGCGTCCGCGAGGGCGGCCAGCTTCGGCGCCATCTCGCGCTCGATCTCCTGGAACTCGGGCGTCGACATCGTCGAGGCGAAGACCGAATACGCCGTGGTCACCCGGTCGAGGCTGGCACCGCTCCGCTCGTACGCCGCCACCGTGTTGTCGAACGTCGGCGGCTCCGCCCGGGCGGCGATCGCGTCGATCTCGGCGAGTTGCTCGGCCATGGCGGCCTCGAGCGCGGGACGGAACTGCTCGACGCGGATCGCGTCGAACGGCGGCACGCCGCCGTGCGGGCCGCTCCAGGGCGCGAGCAGCGGATTGTCGGCGGCGGCGACCGGCGCGGCGGTGAGCAGCGCGGCGGCGCCCAGGCGGACGAGGAGCGAATCGGGCATCTCGGGGGACTCCACGGGCGGGATCGGACGGTCGGACATGCTCGCTGGGTGGGCGCGAAGGAGACGAAGCGCGGCGGCATTCTATCCGCAGCCTCCGGAGGCTGCCGGTGGCCGGCCCCGTGGCAGGACCGTACAATCCCGCCCACCAAGTCGCCATGCCCCGCTCGGACGATCTCCACCAGCTCCCCGCCGACCTGCCGGTGCCGGTCGACGACGGCGCCTGCGCGCACCTGCCGGGACTCGAGCTGCCCGATCTCGTCCTGCCGTCGACGTCCGGAGCTCCGGTGCGACTCACCGCGCTCGGTGCCGGCTGGACGGTGCTCTACGCCTATCCACGAACCGGCCAGCCCGACGCCGACCCGCCCGGCGGGCTCGCCGCCTGGGATTCGATTCCCGGAATCCGCGGATGCACGCCACAGGCCTGCGCCTACCGCGACCTGCACGGTGAGATCGCGGCGCTCGGCGCGCGAGTTCTGGCGGTCAGCGCGCAGTCGCCGGCCTACCAGCTCGAGATGGCGACGCGCCTCCACCTGCCGTTCGAGGTGCTCTCCGACGAACGGCTCGAGCTGACCCGCGCGCTCGCGCTGCCGACCTTCACGGTGGCCGGTCTCGAGGTGATCCGCCGGCTGACGCTGTTCGTCCGGGACCGGCGGATCGAAAACGTCGTCTACCCGGTCTTCCCGCCGGACGCCGACGCCGAGCGCGCGCTCGACTGGCTGCGTCGGCGTCCCGCGTGACCTCGAAGGCGGCTCAGCGGTCCAACCAGGAGCGGGCGGCCGACATCGCCGCCGAAAAACCGGCCTCGTCGCCACGGGCGACCCACCTCGTCCACTCTTCGAGCGCCGCGGCGGTGCGCCCGTGGACCTCCGGAGTGAACGGATTGAGCCGCTGGATACCGTAGTAGAGGTCCGGGCTCTCGCCGGCCACCGATCTCGTGGTCGCGAGCTGCGCGGCGTAGGTGGTGGATCCGATCGCCGCGAGCTCCGCCGCGCCGAGACCGCTCGAGACGAGCGCCCGGACGAAGACCAGATTGATCAGGTGCGACAGGCCCAGCACCCACGCCGCGACCCGGTCGTGACGCTCGAGGTCGAGCTCGATCAGGGTCGCAGCGGTCTCGCGGAAGAGCGCGGCGACGCGCGCCGTCGCCGCCGGCACGCCGCAGTCGCAGACCACCACGACCCGCCCCGAGAGCGTCCGCGCGCCGGGGCCGAACATCGGATGCAGGCTCGCCACCGCCGCGCCCGCCGCGCGCGCCCGCTCGAACGCCGGCCGCAGGTGCTGCTTGAGGCTGGCGACGTCGCAGACCACGCCGCGGAAGCCGGCGTCGACCACGGCATCGATCGCCGACGCCGTCGTCGCCAGCGGCACCGCGACCAGCGCCAGCGAAGCGCCCGCCAGCCCCTCCGCCAAGGTCTCCGCGCGCGTCGGATCCCCGGCCGGCGAGGCCGGGTCGAAGATCCGCACCCGGTGCCCCTGGCTCTCGAGGAAGCGCACCAGCCAGCGCCCCATCTGGCCCGCGCCGCCGACCACCAGCACCGACTCGGCCTCGCCCGAGAAGGCCGAATAGTGCTCGGCCTCCTGCACGCGGCACGACTCCTCGATTAGCGAGCGCATCAGCTCGCGGGCGAGCGACGACTCGACGCCGAGCTCGCCGGCGCTTTCGGCGGCGCGCTCGAGCACCCGCCGCTCGACCTCGAAGTCGCGCAGCGGCACGCCGCGGGCGCGCTTCTCCTGTCCGACTTCGCGCGCGAGCTCGATGCGCTCGGCGACCAGGCCGAGCAGCGCGGCATCGAGGTGGCGGATGCGCCGGCGCAGCCGATCGAGACGATCCTCGGCGACCATGACGATTCCTCCCCTTTCGGGCAAAAAAAACGACGGGGGCCGTCGCCGGCCCCCGTCGCGATTCGAAACGCTGGACGACCGGTCAGTAGTAGATCGACGGCCGGTACTGCGAGGTCAGCGCGTGCATGCGGTCCGACTGGTTCGGAGTGAACTCGTCCATGCAGGCGTCGTCGGTGTAGTCCATGAAGTTGTAGATCGGATCGAGGCCGGCGCTCGAGCAGGTGTTGCGGCCGGTCGGGCAACCGTAGGCCGGGCTCGCCTCGTAGGGCGTGTCGGCGACCGAATCGCCCGGGGCGTTACAGCCGCCCTGGAACGTGTGGTACAGCCCGAGGTAGTGGCCGACCTCGTGGGTGCCGGTGTCGCCCAGGTGGTAGGGCGAGGCGTTGCCGCCCGGCAGCGACTGGTCGAGCAGGACGACGCCGTGCATGTAGCTCGACTCGGGGTACGAGTTCGGGAAGCGCGCGTAGCCGAGGATCCCGCTCGACGGCCGGCAGGAGTAGATGTTGAGGTTGTTGGCCGGATCGATCGCCAGGTTCTGCTTCATCTTGCGCTCGTTGCCCGAGCTGTAGCAGCCGGTGTACCAGCGGCTGTTGGTGGTGCGGTCGATGCTGGCGAGCGAGAAGGAGAAGCCGGTGCCCTGATAAGCCTGGTTCAGCACGTTGACCTGGGCGTTGATCCAGCTGTCCGGAATGTTGCCCTGGCTCTGCGACGTGCCCGAGCGGACGACGTGCCAGCGGATCGGGATGTTGACCGTGCCGAGGTTGGCCTCCGAGGCGCGGCCGAACATCTTGATGTGCTCCTCGACTGCGGCCTGGAGCGCGGCGACCTCGGCCGCGCTCGGTGTCGGGGCGGCGCAGCGAACGCCGCGCTGCATCTGACCGTCGGCGCCGAGGAAGTGGATCTCGGCTTGCGGGGCGGCGGCGAGCTCGGCCGCGGCGACGGCCGAGGGAGCGAGCGCGAGGGCGAGCGCGGCTCCGGTGAGTAGCTTGTGCATGGACGTTCCTCCTGGGTTCAGGACCGGCGACAGGCCGGCCGGAATGAACGATGCGGAGAAGACCTGCGAAAAAATGTCCTGCAAGGGAACCGGAATTTGGCGAACCCTAGCACGCCTCCTGGCGCGGGGGAACCCCCCCGCCCCGCGGCCGGACCGGCCCCATCGCGACCGGGGCTTCCGGCCCCAGCGCGGTCCGCAGCTCTTCGGCCGAGAGCTCGCGCCAGCGCCCGGGCGTCGATCGACCCAGCTCGAGCCCGCCGAACGCCACCCGCCGCAGCCGGATCACCTCGTGCCCGACGGCCTCGCAGAGTCGGCGGATCTCGCGGTGGCGCCCCTCGATCAGGGTGACGACGAGGTGCGTCTCGCGCTTCGAGCGCTTGCGGACGACGACCGAGCGGGCCGCGAGCCACTCGTCCCGGTCGAGGACCCCGGCCTCGAGCCGCGCGCGGTCCCCCTCGCCGACCTCGCCACGAACCGTCACCAGGTAGGTCCGAGGAATGGCACGATCCGGGTCGGTCAACCAGGCGGCCAGCCTCGTATCGTTGGTCAGCAGCAGCAGGCCGGTCGTCGCGCGGTCGAGTCGGCCGACCGGCGCCAGGCCTCGCGCCGCCTCGCCCACGACGTCGTAGACGGTGGTCCGGCCCTCGGGATCGCTGCGCGTGGTGACCGCGCCGCGCGGCTTGTCGAGCAGCAGGTAGCGCGCCGCCGCCGGCGCGCTCGGAGCACCGGCGATCTCGAGCCGGACCCGCTCCGGCACCACCGGGCGGCCGGGATCGGTGACCTCACGGCCGTCGACCCGCACCCGGCCGGCCGCGATCCAGCGCCTCGCCTCGGAGCGCGAGGCGAGCCCGAGCTTCGACAGCGCCCGCTCGAGCGAAACCTCGCCCGGTCGGCGCCGCCCGCGCTCAGTGGAGGAAGCCACCGGCGCCGGTCGCGGTGCGGAACGGCCGGGCGGACTCGAGCAGCGCCTCGAACTCGTTGGCGGGCAGCGGCCGGCTGAACAGGAACCCCTGCATCCGGTCGCAGTGCAGCATCTCGAGCACGGCCATCTGCCCCTCCTCCTCCACTCCCTCGGCGACCACCTCGAGGCCGAGACCGTGGGCGAGCTGGATCACCGCGCCGACGATGCGCGAATCGCGCGGCCGGCGTCCGAGGTCGCGGATGAACGAGGAGTCGAGCTTGACGATCTCGATCGGCAGCTCGCGCAGGTAGGAGAGCGAGGAATAGCCGGTGCCGAAGTCGTCGACCGCGACCCGCGTGCCGCGCGCGCGGATCTCGGCGAGGATCGACGACGGGTCGCTGACCTGGAGCAAAGCCATCGTCTCGGTGATCTCGAGCTCGAGCGCCTCGGCCGGCAGCCCAGATTCGGCCAGGATGCCGGCGACCGCGTCGGCCAGGCGCCGGTCCTCGAACGCCCGCGCCGTCAGGTTGACGGCGACCTTGAGGTCGCTCTGGTGTCGCTTGCGCCAGCCGGCCACCTCGCGGCAGGCGGTGGCGACGACCCAGCGGCTGATCGCGTCGGAAACCGCCGCGCTCTCGGCCGCGAACAGGAACTCCGAGGGCTTGAGCAGGCCGCGCTCCGGATGGCGCCACCGCAGCAGCGCCTCGGCGCCGACGATCTCGCCCGACCCCGAGCGCACGATCGGCTGGTAGTGGAGCTCGAGGCTCCCTTCGAGACGCCCTTCGCGCAGCGCCGACTCGAGCAGGAAGCGCTCGCGCGCCGTCCCCGAGAGCGCCTCGTCGTAGAGCACGCAGCCGCCACGCGCCACCTCCTTGGCGCGCGACAGCGCCGAGTCGGCCTTGCGCAGCAGCACTGCGGCGTCGCGGCCGTCGGTCGGAAACAGCGCGACTCCCGCGCTCGCCGGCACCACCACCTCGCGGTCCTCGACCTTGAGCGGCTGGCGCAGGCGCTCGAGCAGGTCGGTGGCCGCGCGCTCCGCCTCAGA
Organism: Acidobacteriota bacterium; assembly: GCA_045862895.1. GTDB lineage: Bacteria > Acidobacteriota > Thermoanaerobaculia > Multivoradales > JAGPDF01 > JACTMI01. Next base: position 186,133 of record BTUO01000002.1, on the reverse strand, counting down.
GGCGCGAGACATGCCGGGGAGCAGCACGGCGAACTCGTCGGCCCCGAGTCGGCCGAGGATGTCCCCCTCGCGGACGCTGTGCAGCAGCCGGCCGGAGAATGCCGCCAGCAGCTGGTCCCCCGACTCGTGTCCGAAGCGGTCGTTGACCGCCTTGAAGTCGTCGAGGTCGAGGAACACCAGGGCACCGCCGCCCGGCTCGCGGACGGCGCGATCGAGCCAGCCCCGCAGCCGGTCGACGAAGAGCTTGCGGTTGGGCAGCCCGGTGATCACGTCGTAGAAGGCGAGCCGCTCGATCTGCCGCGACGCCTCGCGCAACTGGTGCTGCTCCTCCTCGAGCAGCCAGACGACGGTGCCCAGGCCGAGGGTGGCGGTGACCAGGAACTCGACCGGCGTCATCAGCGCGCCGGCGATCGACGGGACGACGCCGAGGACCGAGAGGAAGACCAGCAGCTGCTGGGCGCCCTTGGCGACGAAGGCGAGGCTGACGAAACCCGGGCCCGTCTCGTCCGCGGAGGCACGCCGCGCCACGCGCCCGAGCACCAGGCCGGCGCCGAGCAGGGCCGCGCCGAGCACCAGCGAACGGACGCCGACCCGCACCGCGTGGCGCAGCTCGGCGGCGGCCGGGTCGAACGCCCAGAGCAGGGTCGACGCGACGCCGAGCGCGGCGAGGGCGGCGAGGATCGCCTGCCCCCCTCGCCGGGACACGGTGCGGCCGCTGGCGATGGCGGTGGCGCCGAACAGCAGCCACGCCGCGTACCAGAATCCGCCCACCGCGTAGATCGCGGTCGCCACCAGTCGAGCCGGGTGCGCCGCCGGCAGCTCCGGCATCCAGGCGGTGGTCCACGCGGCCGCGCCCTGCGCGACCGCGATCGCCACCCACGCGAGCGCCCATTCGCGCAGATAGCCGCGGCCGAGCCGCCGGTGAAATCGGCCGAGCAGCACCGCCATGACGACGGCGAACAGCGCCTGGGCGGCGAGGCCCGCGACCGCGGCCACGGTCTCCGCGCGGATGGATTCCTCCATGAGCTCGGGGGATTCTATGCTCGGAGGATTCCGCCACGGCGGTCGCCGTCGAAGCCGGTCCGCGCCCGGGATCCTGTGATCCAATATCGCGCATGACGACGGGGCGCGCCGCCAAGATCTTCGTCCTCGACACCTCGGTCATCCTCTACGACGCCAACGCGATCTTCAGCTTCAAGGAGCACGACGTCGCCGTCCCGATCACGGTGCTCGAGGAGCTCGACCACTTCAAGAAGGGCGACACCGTCGTCAACCTGCAGGCGCGGGAGTTCATCCGCCACCTCGACAAGCTGTCGTCGAGCGACCTGCTCCAGGAGTGGATCCCGCTCGACGGCGCCGACCTCGGCCGCATGCGGGTGGTGCCCGAAGGCGGCGCCTCGGTCGACGCCCGGCGGGTCTTCGGCAACGACAAGAACGACCACCGGATCCTCAATGCCGCGCTGGCGCTGACCGAGGCCGAGCCGCGCCGCGACGTGATCCTGGTGTCGAAGGACATCAACCTGCGGGTCAAGGCGCGCGCGCTGAACCTGCGGGCCGAGGACTACGAGACGGTCCGGGTCAAGGACGTCGACCACCTCTACAGCGGCAAGTCCGAGCTCGAGCTCGAGGACCCGTCGCCGATCCAGAAGCTCTACGAGAGCGGCGCGATCGAACCGTCCGAGGTCGGCGTCGACGCCCCCGTCGCCAACCACTACTTCATCCTCAAGAACCCCCACCAGTCGGCGCTGGTCTGGTTCAACCCGGCGACCGGGCACCTCGAGCGGGTGCAGAAGCTCCCGGCCTACGGCATCAACCCGCGCAACGCCGAGCAGACCTTCGCGCTGCACGCGATCCTGAATCCGCACGTGCCCCTGGTCTCGGTGTCGGGCAAGGCCGGCACCGGCAAGACCCTGCTGGCGCTGGCCGGCGCGCTCGAGCGCCGGCGCGACTTCCGCCAGATCTACCTCGCCCGGCCGCTGGTACCGCTGTCGAACAAGGACATCGGCTACCTGCCCGGGGACATCAAGTCGAAGATCAACCCCTACATGGCCCCGCTCTGGGACAATCTGTCGGTGATCAAGCACCAGTTCGACGAGAAGGAACGCGACTTCCGGCGCCTCGACGAGATGGTCGAGGCCGAAAAGCTGCACATCACGCCGCTGGCCTACATCCGCGGCCGCAGCTTCTCGAACATCATGTTCATCGTCGACGAGGCGCAGAACCTGACGCCGCACGAGATCCGCACCATCATCACCCGCGCCGGCGAGGGCACGAAGATGATCTTCACCGGAGACATCTTCCAGATCGACACGCCCTACCTCGACGCCCAGTCGAACGGCCTCTCGTACCTGATCGACCGCATCCGCGGCAACCGCCTCTACGCCCACGTCAACCTCGACAAGGGCGAGAGGAGCGAGCTCGCCAACCTGGCGAGCATGCTGCTCTGACCGGCGTCCGACCCGGCGAGGGCGACGCGCGTCAGGCGCCGCCGGCGATCAGCTCGGCGCGTCGCCGCCCCAGGCGATAGCCCAGCACGCCGTGCACCGGCCCGAGCACGGCGTAGAACATGCCGGCGAAGCCGACCTGGCGCTCGGGCAGCACCAGCGCGAGCCCGATGGCGCACAGACCGACCGTCGCGGTGGCCAGGTGCCGGGTGAGGCCGGCGCGGGCATCGTGCTCGGTCAGCCGGTCGAATCCGAGGCGCCGGCGGCGGGCGAAAGCGTGCAGGTAGAGCACGGCCAGCGCTCCGAAGACGGCGACGAAACCGACGCCGTAGACCAGCAACAGCGAGCGACCGTGCGAGAAATCGGGAGTCGGCCCGGCCCCGCCCCCCAGCCCGGTCCAGGTACGCACCAGGCCGGTGAACAGGAACTTGAGCGGATAGACGTAGAAGAGCACGACGAACAGCAGCACCGCGTTGAACACGACGGTCAGTCCGTCCTCGATTCCGAAGCGACGGAAGAAGAGGTAGTGCTCGTACCAGACCCAGACGATGAAGGCGAAGCAGACGGCGAAGGCGAGGAACCCCTCCATCGTCGCGACCAGGTCGGCGAAGTTCCCGGGCACCTCGAGCGAGACCACCAGCAAGGTCAAGGCGAACGCGAAGACCGCGTCGCTGAATCCTTCGAGGCGCGAGACCTCGCGCCTCGCGCCCGTCGCCGTAACGGCCATGTCGATCCCTCCGAAGAGCCGGGGGATCCTACGCGAGGAACGCCGTCACAGCTTCCAGGAGAGCTCGAGGGAGAGCGCGCCGCCGTCGTCGTCCGCGACGAGGATTTCGGAGGCGGCGGCGCCGCCGTCGAACCAGCCGAGCTCGACCTTGGCTTCGAACCCACGCGGCAGGGCGCGCGACACGACCAGGTCGAGCTCGCGGCCGATCGAGCTCGACGAGAATCGCCCGCCCGCCGGGCGCCGCGCGACGTAACCGAGCTCGCGGTCGCTGAAGGCGCCCGCGCCGGCGTACCAGGCGTCGCCGCGGTCGACCAGCCGGAAGTCGTGGAGCGCGACGGAGGCGTTCCACTTCGGGGTCGGCGTCCAGCGCGCCTCGAGGTAGAGATCCGAGAGGTTCGAAAACGCGCTGGTGTCGACGCTGCCGTAGAACTTGTGGTTGGTCGGCAGCAGGTTGAAGAAGGCTTCCCGTCGGCCGGGCCGGCCGCCGCCCGAGGCGCGCTCCCAGACCAGGTGGAGGCTCGGCGCCCCGCGCACGCCGCCGAAGCGGCGGCCGGCCTCGACGATCGCCGCCCAGGCCTCGAGGTCGGAGGCGCCGTAATCTCCGCGCTGGAACGCGAGCCAGCCGAGCAGGTCCCATTCCGCCGTGCCGGCCAGCGCCGAACCGCCGAAGGTCGTCACCTCGATGTCGCCGCCGGTCTGCGCTCGCGCGACGTCGCGGTCGTCGCGATAGAGGTTGCCGAACAGGCGAACCGAAGTGGCCGGCAACCAGGCGCCGTGCGCCGAGGTCACGCCGAAGCCGGCGAGCTCGACGTCGAGCCGCTCGAAGGCGTCCTCGTAGTTGAAGGCGCCGGCGAGCAGGCGCAGCGCGTAGAGGTCGAGCTTGGCGCTCGCCGTCGGGACGAGACCGAGACGCGCGCCGTCGTAGCGCCGGCCGATGTTCGGGTACTCGAAGTTGCCGACCAGCCGCTCGGCGAGGCGCCGGCGCGCGACGTAGTCGAGCAGCGGCACGCCGGGGACCGACTCGATCCCCTCCGAGTAACCCTGCCGCCCGGCGACCAGGGTGAAGCGCTCGCGCTTCCAGGTCAGCGCCAGCTCGGCGAGCCCGAGGTCCGACGGCTCGCGGTCGCCACCGTTGGTCGCGAGGTAGGTGGGGCCGGGGCCGAAGTCGGCCGTGGACGGCAGCGCGGTCATCGCCGCGCCCTGGAGCAGCCCCTTGAGCTCGAGCTCGGGCGAGAACGCGACGACCGCCCCGGCCCGCACCTGCACCATGCCGTAGTCGTAGGTCGCGTCGCGGCCGGCACGGGCCAGCGGCGTATCGAACAGATCCCAGCGCAGGCGGACGTTGACCAGGGGCTTGACTTCGACTGCCGTCGCGGCAGAGGCCGCGAACGCGGCGAAGGCGGCGACGAGGACGGGGCGTGCCACTCTTCGGACCATCGGATCCTCCTCTGGAGACCTGGGGCAATCGAACCGGGCCACGGCGCGAAGGATAGTGAATCCCGACCCGGTTGGTCCTTGTCGCCGGTCAAGCCCCGCGCGGCGACCGATTCCACCCTCCTGCCGTGGAATTACACCACGGTTGACAATTTCTACCTTTCTACCTATCCTCCGCCAAAAGCTCCCCGGAGGGACGCGGCATGGCGCTGAACATCAAGAACGCGCAGGTCGAGAGCCTGGCCGCCGAAGTCGCCGAGCTGACCGGCGAGACCAAGACCGAAGCGATCCGGCGCGCGCTCGAAGAGCGTCGCCAGAGGCTCTCGTTCCAGGTCGTTCACGAGAACCGCGCCGACGAGCTGCGCTCCTTCCTCGAGCGCGAGGTCTGGTCGGCGATCCGCGCCCGTTCGGCCGGCCGCCGCCTCGCCCACCGCTGAGGCGGTCCCCGTCCCGGGAGGACGGGCCGTGATGATCGTCGACTCCTCCGTGGTCACCGCCATCTTCCTGCGCCGCGCGGGTTACGAGCGCCTGATCGAGGCGCTCGCCGCCGCCGGCCACGCCGGCATCGGCGCGCCGTCGCTGGCCGAGGCGAGCTGCGAGATCGCGGCGGCGACCGGCCGCGACGTGGCCGGCCTGGTCGCCCGCTTCGTCCAGGAGTTCGGACTGGAGGTGGTGCCGTTCAGCGAGGCCCATGCCCGCGCCGCGCTCGACGCCTGGCTCGCCCACGGCGGTCGCGGCCGCGCCGGCCTCGACTTCGGCGACTGCCTCTCCTACGCCACGGCGCGGCTGGCGCGCCAGCCGCTGCTCGCCGCCGACCCGCGCTTCGCCCGCACCGACCTCGAGCTGGCGCGCTCGACCAGCCACTGATCCGGAGCGCGCGCCCCGGCGCCCGGCCTCACCAGTCGACCTCGACCCGGACCCGCCCGGACTTGGTCGAGACCACCACGAAGCCTTCGCGACGGCCGTGCAGGTAGACGTCGCGCAGGATCTCGACGTCGTGGCGGCAGTACTCCTCCACCAGGTCGAGCCGGCCCTGCCGGACCCACTCGAGGCTGACCAGGCCGTCCGCGGTCTTGTCGACGCCCAGAGTTTCGCGAGCGACGTGGCCGAGACCGACCCGGAATCCGAGCCGGGCGTGGAGCGACTCGAGCAGGTCGAGCGTGGGCAGGGTCTTCGCGTAGTCCTCGCCCGTGTAGCCGGAGAGGACCGAGTAGTCGAACCGGCGGGAGTTGTAACCGACCACCAGGCCCGCCCCTTTCAGCACCTCGACCAGCCGCGGCACATCGGGCTCGAGGTAGGTGTCGAAGCGGCCCTCCTCGAGGTGGAGCGCGACGGCGACCGCGATCCCCATCCGGTGCGCCTTCGACCAGCCGCCGACCTCGTCGGCCGAGCGCCGCGTCTCGACGTCGAAGAGCACGGTGGGCCCGCCACCGCCGCCCCGCCCCCCCCTGGTGCCCGGCCGCGAGCGGCCGGGCGAAACGAGACGAGGCTCGCCGGACGAAGACGAAGACGGAGGCAAAGACGAAGGCTCTTCTGTTGAAGACGAAGACAAAGACCAAGACGAAAGACTTTCTGTTGAAGGGGCGGGGGGCGCGGCGCTCGTGCCTCCGGCGGAGCGGGCTCGACCCTGCGAGGCACCGACTTCCTTCGCCGTCGTTGCAGGCATCGCCACCGCCGCGTCCGCGGCGCCCGCCGCGCCCGCCACACCCGCCGCGCCCGCCTTCGTCTTGGTTTTAGTCTTGGTTTTAGTCTTCGTCTTTCCCTTCAACAGAAAGTCTTTCGTCTTCGTCTCTGCTCCTGCCTCTGTCTCTGCTCCTGCCTCTGTCTCTGCTCCTGCCTCTGTCTCTGTCTTGGTCTTGAACAGAAGAGCCTTCGTCTTTCGCTCGAGCTTCCCGGGCGTCGCCGGTGGCGCCGGCTGCGCCGGCGCGGAAACGGCGGGCGGGGCGCTGGTGGTGGACGTCAGGGTCACGCTCGCGCCCGCGGCCCCGGCGGCGAGCTCGCGCGCGAGCTCGAGGGCGCCGGCCTTGTCGAGCGGGCGGTTGCCGTTGCCGCACTTCGGGCTCTGCACGCACGACGGGCAGCCGCTTTCGCAAGGACAGCCTTCGAGCAGGTCGGCGACGCGATCGAGTAGCATCGGCAGCTCCGCGAGCGCCCGCCGGGCGATGCCGACGCCGCCCGAATGCCCCTCGTAGACGAAGACGCCGGGGCCGCCGAGCTGCGGGTGGAACGAGAGCGAGATGCCACCGAGGTCGTTGCGGTCGCACAGCACCCGCGAGGGCAGCAGCCCGATCGCGGCGTGCTCGAGGGCGTGCAGCGCGCCGAGCACGCTGGTGCCTCTCGCCTCGAAACGCGCCGCGGCGCCGGGCGGCGCGTGGAACCAGAGGCCGTGGGGCTCCGAGACCACCGGCGGCAAGTCGACTTCGCCGCGGTCGAGCACCTCCTGCCCCATCGTCCGCCGGCGCTCGAAGCCGACCACCCGTTCCTCGACCCGCAGGCGCCCGTAGCCGCCGACGAGGTTGGGAGCGCGGAGCTCGGCCAGCGGCTCCAGGATCTCGGTCTCCTTCTCCGAAAGCGGCGAGGTGTAGTAGTCGACGTCGGCTGGCTCGACCTCGACCCGGTGGCCCTCGAGGTCGAGCGCGCGCACCGCGAACGGCCGGCCGCCGTGGAGGTAGATCGCGCCGGGGTGGCACTCGCCGTGGACGCGCGCACCGTCGACCGTGCCGATGGTCGCTCCGGTCCGCACGTCGAGGATCACGAACGAGGCGCCGGTGCCGCGCAGCGAGACCGCGCGCTCCGGTCGCCGCACGGTCGACAGGATCGCCTCGGAGTCGGCGCTACGCGCGAGCCTGCCCTCGCGCAGCAGCTCGCCCACCACCGGCGCGAAGCGCTCGAGCAGGGTGCGATCGGCCTCCGGATCGAGCGGGCGCTCCGCCGCGGCGCAGACCAGGTGCTGGCGCGCCACCAGCTCGTTGTCGGGGTCGACCAGCAGCCGTTCGCAGGGCCGCTCGACCAGCTCGCGCGGGTGATCGAGCAGCCACTGGTCGAGCGCGTCGGGCAGCGCGACCATCACGGTCACCGACTCCCGGCCGGAGCGGCCGACCCGCCCCGAGCGCTGCCAGGTCGCCATGACGCTGCCCGGATAGCCGACCAGGACGCAGGCGTCGAGGCCGCCGACGTCGATCCCCATCTCGAGCGCGGAGGTGGCGATGACCCCGTCGAGCTCCCCCGCGAACAGGCGCCGCTCGATCTCGCGCCGCTCCTCGGGGAGGAAACCGGCGCGGTAGCTCTTCACTCGTCGCGCGAGCGCGCGGTCGCGGCGCTCGAGCCAGGTCCAGAGCAGCTCGGTGATGCGTCGCGCCTTGGTGAAGGCGATCGTCTTCTGGCCGCGCTCGACCAGCGTCGAGAAGACGTCGAGCGCCGCGGTGTAGGGGCTGGCGGCGGGCCGCACCAGCAGCAGCCGGCGCGCCTCGCGCGGCGCGCCCGAACGCTCGACGGCGTGGAACGGGGTGCCGGCGAGCGCCCCGGCGAACTCGGCCGCGCCGGCGGCGGTCGCCGATGCCGCCACGAACGACGGCCGTGCGCCGAGCGCCCGGGCGTGGCGCAGCAGGCGTGCCAGGACGTGGTGGAAGTGGGCTCCGAAGATGCCGCGATAGGTGTGGAGCTCGTCGAGCACGATCCAGGCGAGGTCGGCGAGGAACGGCGCCCAGGCCCCGGGGTTCGGCAGGATGCCGAGATGGAGCATGTCCGGGTTGGTGATCAGCACCCGCGGCGGCCGGCGGCGAATGCGGGCGCGGACGTGCGCCGGCGTGTCGCCGTCGTAGATCTCGCAGCTCGCGGCGTCGCCGTCGATACCCGCCGCGGCTGCGAGCGCGGCGAAGCGGGTGCGCTGGTCCTGACCGAGCGCCTTCAACGGAAACAGGAAGAGGGCACGACCGCGTCGCCCGGCGAGCGCCTCCTCGAGCACCGGCAGCTGGAAGACCAACGACTTGCCCGAGGCGGTCGCGGTGGTGACCAGCACGTTCTCGCCGGCGCGCGCGGCGGCGAGCGCCTCCGCCTGATGGCTCCAGAGTCGGGCGGCGCCGCCCGCCGCGAGCGCGCGCGCGAGCGCCGCCGGCAAGGGCGGCTCGGGCTCGGCGAAACGGGCCGGCGCGGCGGGCAGCTCGAGCTCGGCGACGAGCGTCGAACCCAGTCGCTCGCGCAGCGCCGCGAGCGCGCCCGCGAACGCGTCCGCCGCCGCGGTGCGAGCGCTCACCCGCCCGCCGCGCGCGGATCGTCGCCGCCGGTGGCGACCGGCTTCTCGCCGAGGATCCGCAGCCGCCGGGGTTTCAGCCGCAGGCCGGCCTGCTCGCTGGCGTACCGGGTCAGTCGCGCGAGCGCTTCGTCCGCCGAATCGGTCAAGTGCAGGCGATCGATGTCGGCCGCGTCGATGGTCCCGGCCGGGAGCATCGAGTCGCGCAGCAGCTCGAACAGGTCCTTCCAGTAGTCGGCGCCCATCAGGATCAACGGGAAGCCGGGGATCTTGCCGGTCTGGATCAGCGTCGCGGTCTCGAAGATCTCGTCCATGGTGCCGAAGCCGCCCGGCAGCACCACGAAACCGTAGGAGTACTTGACCAGCATCACCTTGCGCACGAAGAAGTAGCGAAACTCGACGAAGCGGTCGAGGTAGGGGTTGGGATTCTGCTCGTGCGGCAGCTCGATGTTGCAGCCGATCGACCGCCCGCCGGCCTCGCGCGCGCCGCGGTTGGCCCCCTCCATCACGCCGGGCCCGCCGCCGGTCATCACGGTGAAGCCGGCGTCGGCGAGCCGTCCGCCCATCTCGCGCGCGAGCTCGTACCAGCGATGTCCCGGCGGGAATCGCGCCGAACCGAACACGGTGACGCACGGCCCGGCGAAGTGCAGGGCGCGGAAGCCGCGCAGGAACTCGGTGGCGATCCGGTGGATCCGCTGCAGCTCGACCAGCCGCCAGGACGGGCCCTGGAGGAGCTTGCGGTCCTCCGTGCTGCGCGTCCCCTTGCCCCACCTCGGCCGGTCGTTCGCCATCGCGCCGGCAGTGTAACAACGGCGGGTCCCGGGTTAGGCTTCGCCGGCTCCCGAGGAGACGACGTGACGACCGACGCAGCCGCGGCCGACGATCCGAAGTCGTTCGAACCCGATTCCGAAACCCATTCGCTCGCGACCCGGCTCGCCTACCTGCCGCCCGAGGAGGCCGCCGCCGCGCTCGACGGCGTCCCCGACGAGCGCGCCGCCGGCGCGCTGACGCTGGTCACGCCGGCGACCGCGGTCGAGATCCTTTGGGAGATGGAGCCGGAGCGCCGGGCGCGCCTGGCGACGGCCGCCCCCGGCGGGCGCGGGGAGCAGTGGCTGCTCGATTCGCAGTACGAAGAGGGGACGATCGGCCGGCTGATGGAGCGGCCGCTCGCCGTCTTCCGGCCGGAGACCACGGTGGGCGAGGCGACCGACCGCCTGCGCGAGCTGACCCGGCGCGCGCACATCGTCTACGGCTTCGTCACCGACGACCAGGGGCGGCTCGAGGGGGTCTTCGCTTTCCGTGAATTGCTGTTCGCCGAGCCCGAGCAGCGGCTCTCCGAGATCATGGTCGCCAGGCCGTTCGCGCTGCGCCCGGAGCTCACCGTGCTCGACGCCGCGCGCGACGTGGTGACGCTCCACGTCCCCGCCTACCCGGTGGTCGATGCCGGCGGCCGGCTGGTCGGCATGGTGCGCGGCCGCACCCTGTTCGAGCAGGAGGCCATCGAGATCAGCGCCCAGGCCGGACGGATGGTCGGTATCGACAAGGAGGAGCGGCTGGCGACGCGCTGGCCGCGCAGCCTCAAGTTCCGCCACCCCTGGCTGCAGCTCAACCTGTTCACCGCCTTCGTCGCCGGCGCGGTGGTCGCGGTCTTCCAGGAAACGGTCGATCGCCTCGTGGTGCTCGCGATGTTCCTGCCGGTGCTCGCCGGGCAGTCGGGCAACACCGGCTGCCAGGCCCTGGCGGTCACGCTGCGAGGAATCACACTGGGCGAGCTCGAGCCCGGCAAGAGCCGTCGCCTGTTCGTCAAGGAGGCCTGGCTCGGGCTGCTCAACGGCGCGCTGGTCGGCCTGGTCGCCGCCGGCGGCATGGTCTTCGTCGCGACCTCGCAGGGGCGCGCCGACGCCTGGATGCTCGGCCTGGTGGTCTGGCTGGCGATGATCGGCAGCTGCGTGGTCAGCGGCCTGTCGGGCGCGCTGGTGCCGCTGACGCTCAAACGGCTCGGCGCCGACCCGGCCACCGCCTCGAGCATCTTCCTGACCACCGCCACCGACGTGGTCAGCATGGGCCTGCTGCTCGGTCTCGCGACCCTCCTGGTGCGCTGACGGCTTGGCGCCGTCACGCGCCGCTCCGGTACCATCCGGCACGTGACGACCGCGGAACCCCTCGCCACCGGCTGGTGGCTGGTGACGATCGGTATCCTGGTGGCCGCCGGCGCGCTCTCGAGCCGGCTCTCGGGCCGCTTCGGCCTGCCGTTCTACCTGGTCTTCCTCGGCATCGGCATGCTGGCCGGCGTGAACGGCCCCGGCGGCATCCTGTTCGACGACTTCGGCAGCAGCTTCCGGCTCGGCACGCTGGCGCTGGTGCTGATCCTGTTCGACGGCGGTCTCAACACCTCGCTCGACGCGGTCCGGCGCGTGATCCGGCCGGCGGGCCTGCTGGCCACGGTCGGCGTCGTCCTGGTCGCCGCGCTGACCGCGCTCGCCGCGAGAGCCTTCGGCCTGCCCTGGTCCCAGGCTGCGCTCGTCGGCGCGATCGTCTCGTCGACCGACGCCGCCGCGGTCTTCGCTCAGCTGCGCGGAGCGCGCCTGCGCTTGCGCGATCGGGTCGCGACGACCATCGAGGTCGAGTCGGGGCTCAATGACCCGATGGCCGTGCTGCTCACCATCGGCATCACGCGGTGGCTGGCGGGCGAAGAGTCGAGTCCGGTCGCGCTCGCCGGCGGCGTCGTCCTGCAGTTCGCGATCGGCGGCGTGGTCGGCTGGGCGGTCGGCCGCGGCGCCGCGCGGGTCCTGCGCCGCTTCCGGTCCGCGACCTCCGGTCTCTACCCGGTGCTCACGATCTCGACCGCGCTGATCGCCTTCGGCGCGGCGACCGTGCTCCAGGGCAGCGGGCTGCTCGCCGTCTACCTCGCCGGGCTGCTGCTCGGCAGCGAGCGCCTGCCCTACCGTTCGGGGCTGCTGCGCTTCCACGACGCCACGGCCTGGCTCTCCCAGGTCGGCATGTTCCTGCTGCTCGGCCTGCTGGTGACGCCGGCCGACGCGCTCCCCGCGGTCGGCTGGGGCGTCGGCGTCGCTCTGGCGCTCACGGTCGTCGCCCGGCCGCTGGTGACCCTGCTCTGCCTCGCGCCGTTCGGCTACCGGCTGCGCGAGTCGCTGTTCATCGGCTGGGCCGGACTGCGCGGCGCGGTGCCGATCGTGCTCGCGATCTTCCCGGTCCTCGCCGGCATCGACGGCGCGCGCGAAGTCTTCCACGGCGTCTTCTTCATCGTGCTGATCGGAGCGGTGCTGCCCGGCGCCGCGCTCGGCTGGGCGGCGCGCCGCGCCCGGCTCGAGGAGGCCCCGGCGCCGGTGCCGCGCGCCGTGCTCGAGATGGTCTCGACCGACGAGATCGACGGCGAAGTGGTCTCGTTCCACATCTCTCCGGCGCTCGCGGTCGCCGGCGCCGCGATCCGCGACGTGCCCTTCCCCGAAGGCGCCGCGGTGCTGCTGGTGGTGCGCGGCTCCCGGTTGATCCCGGCGCGGGGCTCGACCCTGCTCGAGCCCGGCGACCACGTCTTCCTGTTCGCGCGAGCGGCCGACCGGCCGTTGATCGAGCTGCTGTTCGGCGCCCCCGGATCGGAGGATCCGGCCGTCTGATCCGCGCTCGGATAGGCTCCGCAGCATGCCGGTTCGAGCCTTCCGCGTCACGCTCTGCTGCACCCTGCTCGCGCTCGCCGCCTGCGGCGGCCGCGACGCCACCCCCGCCGGAGACGCCGATTACGAGACGCGCGGCGAGATCGCGCGCCTGCCGGACGCGACCAGCGCCGAGATCTGGCTTCGCCACGAGGCCATTCCCGACTTCCGCAACGCCGAAGGCGAGGTCGTCGGCATGGAGTCGATGACGATGTCGTTCAAGGTCGCCCCGGGCGTCTCACTCGAAGGCCTCGCGCCGGGCGACCGGGTCGCCTTCCGATTCCAGATGCGCTGGAGCGGTCTCGCCAGCATGACGGTGGCGCGCATCGAGCTCCTGCCCGCAGGGACGCGGCTCGCGTGGGAGCCCGAGGCTCCGCTGTCGGGTGAGGGCCCGCCGGCGGATCAGTCGGCCGAGACGCCCAGGTAGGCCGCGGCGCGCAGCAGCGCGGCGATCGACTTGCCGTCGTCGATGCCGCCGTCGAGCGCCCGCGCCACCGCCTCGGCGAGCGGCAGCCGCTCGATCGAGAGCTCCTCGTCGTCCTGCAGGTCCTGCCGTCCGGCCCGGAGGCCGCGCGCGAGGAAGAGCCAGATCCGCTCGTCGGTGAAGCCGGGCGTGGTCCAGATCCAGCCGAGCGGCACCAGCTCGGCCGGCCGCACGCCGACCTCCTCCTCGCACTCGCGCGCCGCGCAGATCTCGGGAGTCTCGCCCGGATCGAGCTTGCCGGCGGGGATCTCGAGCAGCCAGTGACCGCCGGTGGCGTGGCGGTACTGGCGCACCAGCAGCACCTCGCCGTCGTCGGTCAGCGGCACCACCGCGGCCGCGCCGGGGTGACGGATCAGCTCGAGCGTCGAACGTCGCCCGGACGGTAGCTCGATCTCCTCGAGGCGCAGGTCGAGCACCTTGCCGCGGTGCACCGGCGTGGAACGCAGGACGCGCGCTTCGCTGTCGGGTCCGCCGGTTCGTTCGGTCATGACGAGATTCTTCCACGCCGCGCGCGCCGTGGCCGGTAGACTCGGACGGTGACCGGGAGCCGCTGGATCGACCGACCCGAGGATCTCGCCGCAGCCGTCGAGCGCTGGCTCGCGGCCGACGAGGTCTGTCTCGACACCGAATTCGTCTTCGAGCGCACCTACCGGCCGCGACTCGGCCTGATTCAGGTCGCCGCCGACGACGAGATCGCGCTGGTCGACCCGCTCGCCGCCGGCGATCTCGAAACCCTGGCACCGCTGCTCGCCGCGACGTCGACGCGCAAGGTGCTGCACGCCGGCGCGGGCGACGTCGCGATCCTGCGGCGCGCGACGCGGGTGCCGCCGCGCCCGCTGCTCGATACCCAGATCGCCGCCGCCTTCGCCGGGCTCGGCACCAATCTCTCCTACGCCGCGCTGGTGCGCGAGCTCGCCGGGGTCGAGTTGCCCAAGCACGAGACGCGCACCGACTGGCTGCGCCGGCCGCTTTCGCCCGAGCAGCTGCGCTACGCCGCCGAGGACGTCGTGCACTTGCCCGGCGTGGCGCGCGAGCTCGAGCGGCGCCTGGTGGAGCTCGGCCGGATGGCGTGGGCGCTCGAGGACTCGGCGACGCTCGCCGAGGAGGACTTCGTGACCGATCCGGAGGAGGCCTGGCGGCGGGTCAAGGGGATCGACCGACTGCCGCCGTTCGCGCGGCGCGTCGCCCGGGAGCTCGCCGCCTGGCGCGAGCGCGAGGCCGAGCGCCGCGACCTCGCCCGGCCGTTCCTGCTGCGCGACGAGACCCTGCTCGCGCTGGCCCAGAGGAAGACCGAGCCGACGATGGGCGAGGTCTCGAAGCTCCCCGGATTCGAGGCGCGCCGTCACGCCGCCTTCGCCGGCGAGTGGATCGCCGCGCTCTCCGCCGCCCGCGAGGCGGCCGAGGCCGGCGCCAGCGCCGACCCGCCGCGGCCGCGCTCGCCGCTCGACCGCGAACGCCGCGAGCTGCTCGAGCGCGCGGTGGCCGACCTCGTCGCCCGCCGCGCGATCGAGCTCGGATTGCCGCCCGAGCTGCTGCTCTCCCGCCGCCAGCGCGGCCGCCTCTACGCCGCCTGGGACGGCACCGCCCCGCTCGCGGCACCGCTCACCGGCTTCCGCCGCGAGCTGCTCGGCGCGGACCTCGACGAAACCGCGACCGCCCAACTCGCCTCCGGGGGCGCCTGAGCGAGGTGCCCGCCCTGGGCGCTGCGATAGGTTCCGAGTCGTGAGCGGATGGCAGCAGGCTTGGGGGCTGTTCGGCGAGAGCCGTTGGGTACAGGGCGGAATTCTCGTCGCCGGTGCGGCACTGGCGGCGCTCGCCGCGGACCTGGTGTTCGCGCACGGGCTCGCGCGCCTGGCGCGTCGGACCCGGACCGACTTCGACGACCGGGCGATCGTCGTCCTGCGTCGGCCGGTCCGCTCCAGCGTGCTGCTCGCCGGGCTGGCGCTCGCGGCATTGCGGATCGATCCCTCGGAGCTGCTCCAGAACGGAGCGCTCGATCTCACCGCGTTGACCGTCAACGTCCTCGCGACGATCGCCATCGCGATCTGGACGATCGCCGGAACTCGGCTCGCCGCCGTCCTGCTCGACGCCGCGAGCTCGCGGTCGCGCTTCGGCGCGGAGCGTACCGCGCCTCTCTTGCGCAACCTGGCCAACATCGTCCTGGTCGGCGCCGGGGTCTACTTCCTGTTCGTCGCCTGGGGTATCGACGTCACCGCTTGGCTCGCTTCGGCCGGAATCGTCGGTATCGCCATCGGCTTCGCGGCCAAGGACTCCCTCGCCAACCTCTTCTCCGGCTTCTTCATCCTCAGCGACGCGCCTTACAAGCTCGGTGATTTCATCCGCCTCGACAGCGGCGAGCGCGGCCAGGTGACGCACGTCGGCCTCCGTTCCACCCGGCTGCTGACCCGCGACGACGTGGAGGTCACCATCCCCAACGCCGTGATGGGAAACGCCAAGATCATCAACGAGAGTGGTGGACGCTGGACGAAGCTGCGGCTGCGCGTCCCGGTCGGCGTCGCCTATGGCAGCGACGTCGACCAGGTGCGCCGCGTGCTCGAGGAGATCGGCGCCGCCGATCCCGACGTCTGCGCCGACCCGGCGCCGCGCGCCCGCTTCCGCGCCTTCGGCGAGTCGGGCCTCGAATTCGAGCTGCTCGCCTGGATCGAACAGCCCATGGACCGGGGCCGCATTCTCGACGCGCTGAACACGGCGATCTACAAGCGTTTTTCCCTGGATGCCATCGAGATCCCCTTCGCCAAGCGCGACGTCTACCTCAAGGAGATTCCTCCGGGACTCCGCGGTTGACCTGCGACCACACCCCTGAAAACGAAACGCCCCGCCGAAGCGGGGCGCGAAGGGAACGGATCAGAAGAGAAGAAGGTTACTGGCGGACGACGTTCCGGGCCTGGAGGCCCTTCTGCCCCTCGACCACCTCGAAGGAGACCCGGTCACCCTCGTTCAGGGTGCGGTAGCCCTCGGAGAGGATCGCGGTGTAGTGGACGAAGACGTCCGGCCCGTTCTCGCGGGAGATGAAGCCGTAACCCTTCTCGTTGTTGAACCACTTGACGGTTCCCTGCTCGGTCATGCATTACTCCTTGCTGCTGGTGCTGCGTTGATGATGCCGGCGGTCGGAAATGACCCCCGGGCGTTACGGCCCGCGAGCGGGCCATGAAAAGCGGAAAGACGGATCACGAAGGACGGATCACGGAGGGGTGGAGATCAGGCGGTGTGTTCGTTCTGCCCAGAAAGATTGCCGGGAGCCTGCCATAGATCCTCGGGGGGCGCAAGAGGGAGGCCGGCGGCCGCCAGGGCGGCCCGGAAGTCGCCCGGCAGCGGGGCCTCGAACCGCGACGGCTCGGAGCCCGGCAGCTCCAGCCGCCAGGCGTGGAGCAGCGCCCGTCCCGGGTCGAGCGCCGCGCGCGTCTTCGCGTCGCGCACCGCCCGATGACGAGGACCGCCATAGAGGTCGTCGCCGACGATCGGGTGGCCGACCGCGGCGAGATGGACGCGCAACTGGTGGGTGCGCCCGGTGCGCGGCCAGAGCGCGACCAGCGCCACGTGCGGCGCCACCGCCAGAACCTGCCGGTCGGTGATCGCCGTTCGTCCCGCCGCGTCGACCTTCATCCGGCGCCGATCGGAGCGATCGGGTCCCATCGACTGGTCGATGCGCGCGAGCTTCGGCCGCGGGTGCCCCCACACCAGCGCCAGGTAGATCTTGTTCACCCGCCGACCGGCGAACTCGGCGGTCAGGCGCCGGTGCTCCTCGGCGTCGAGCGCGACGACCACCAGGCCGGAGGTCGGCTCGTCGAGGCGGTGGACCAGATGGAGGTCGCGGCCGGCGAGCGCTTCGCGCTCGGAGGCGGGCAGCGCCGCGACCAGCCGCCCGACCGCTTCGTGCGGCGCGGTGCGCGGCGTGGCGAGCGACAGGCCCGGTGGCTTGTTGAGAACGGCGAAGCGGTCGCCGAGATGAACGACGTGCGTGGCGCGCAAGGTCAGTGCCTCCAGTCGCCGAGGAAATAGGCGAAGCAGACCGCGCCCAGCAGCCAGCCGGCGGGGCGCACCTCGCGCCAGCGCCCGGCGCCCGCGCGCGCCAGCGGCGCCGCGACCAGCCCGGCCGCCAGACCGTTGGCGATGTTCCAGGTGAAGACGGTCAGCGCCACGGTGGCGAAGGCCGGGATCGCCTCGACCAGGTCGTCGAACTCGACGTGACGCGCCGAGGAGAGCATCAGGATGCCGACCACCACCAGCGCCGGCGCGTAGACGAACGGCATCGCCTGGAGCGCGCGCGCCGCCGGCACCAGGAACAGGGTCGCGCCGAACAGCAGCGCGGTCGTGGTCGCCGCGATGCCGGTGCGCGCGCCGTCGCGGATCCCGGCCGCCGACTCGATGTACGCGCCCGAGGTCGAGGTGCCGAGCAGGGCGCTGCCCATCGACGCCACCGCGTCGACCGCCATCGGCCGCTCGATCTTCGGCAGGTTGCCGCGCGCGTCGAGCAGGCCGGCCGCGGCGCCGAGCGCGACCAGCGTGCCGAGCGTGTCGAGGAAGCCCATCAGCGCGAGCGTGCCCAGCACCGGCCAGTGGCGTGGCTCGAGGATGCCGGCGACGTCGAGCTCGAGCGCGATCGGCGCCAGCGAGAGCTCGCCGGTGAAAGGCACCGCCACCCAGCTCGCCGGGCGCTGCGCCAGGCCGAGCAGGATCCCCGCCGCGGCGGTCGGCAGCATGCCGATCAGGATCGCGCCGCGCACCCGGCGCAGCACCAGGAAGGCGGTGAGCGCGATGCCGCCGAGCGCCAGCGCAACGGGTGTCGACGACCAGTCTCCGACCCGCAGCGGCACCTCCGGCCGCCGCAACAGCCCTTCGGCGCCAGCGAGCGCCGCGGCCGGCATCCCCTCGACGGCGCTGGTGACGATCCCGGTCTGGTAGAGCCCGAGCTCGGCCAGGAACAGACCGATCGCGAGCGCGAAGGCGTGCTTCAGGCTGGTCGAGATCGATTCCGCGAGCCACCGCCGCACGCCGGCGACGGTCAACAGCAAGAACAGGGCGCCGGCGACGAACACGGCACCCAGTCGCTGCTGCCAGGTGATGCCGAGCGCCGCCAGGCCGAAGGCGAGGAAGGCGTTCTCGCCCATGTACGGCGCCACCGCGAACGGGCGCCGCGCGACCAGGGCCATCAGCAGCGTGCCGAGCGCCGCGGCGAGCGCGGTCGCCACCGTGCTCGGTCCCACGGGCAGACCGGCGAAGGCGAGGATCGCCGGATTGACCACGACGATGTAGGCGGTGGCGAGGAAGGTGGTGACGCCACCGGTCAGCTCGCCGCGCCAGCTCCAGTCGGTCCCCGGTTCGACCAGCGCGCGCTCGATCCAGCCGCGGCCGGATCTCATCGCTCGAACCTGCGCAGGGTCGCCAAGTCCCCCTTGCTGCCGAAGAAGAGCCGATAGTAACGGCGGCGCAGCTCCGGATCGCGGTCGACGAAGACCTCCCCGGCCGCGCGCGCCGCGGCGCTGCCGGGCAGATTCCGCTCGAGCCACGCGGCGGCGTTGCCGCCGATCGGGTTGGTGACGAGGGTCGCGACCGGATCGCCCGCGGTCGACTGCTCGAAGGCCGGCGGCCAGGGGTGAAAGGCGCCGAGCGCAGCGAACACCAGCGACGGCGGCAGCAGGGCCGCGAGCGCCAGACGCCCGGCGCGGGCGGCGAGCGCGGCCGGCGCCGCGAGCAGCAGCAGCGGCTGGATCGGGATCAGGTAACGGTAGCCGTACGACCAGCCGCCGTAGGAGCCCGCGACCAGCGCGTGTCCGACGAACTGAAGGACGATGCCCGCCGCCAGCCACGTCCAGAAGCGGCGCGGTCCGAACGGCGGCCGGCGCACCGCGAGCGCCAGACCCGCTGCGCCGACCAGCAGCACCGGCGAGACCGAGAACAGGCCGTGGCCGCCGAACAGCAGCTCGAGCGCGTAGAAGGGACCCTGCGGCAGCACGACGCCGGCCATCGCCGGCCCCGCCTGGGCCGACAGGTCGACCGCCCCGGGGAGCATCTTGGGCGGCAGCGGCGAACCGGCGGTGGCGACGTTGGCGGCCACGAACAGCGTCGCCGCGACGGCGAGCCCGCCGGCGAACCGTGCCAGCGCGCGCACGCGATCGGGCGCCGCGAGCAGCAGCGCGAACGCCACCGGGACGAAGCCCGCGCCCGGCAGCAGGTCGATCGCCGCGGCGAGACCGAGCCAGAGTCCGGCGCGGCCGAAGCGGCCGTCGAGCGCCGCGAGCACGCCGGCCAGCACGCCGAGCGCCGCGGGCACGTGATTGTTGAGCGTCCCCGAGAAGCTCGCGACCAGGGTGCCGGCGCCGAGCGCGACGACCAGCAGCGAACGGGTCCGCGGCCCCGACGCGCGATCGCGCGCGACCGCCCTGGCGAACAGCGCGACGGTCGCGGCGGCCGGCACGCCGACCAGCAGCACGGTCAGGGTCCAGATCGCCCGGCCGCCGGTGCGCGGGTCCGCCAGCCGCCAGCCGGTCACCGCGTGGAGCGGCGCGTAGAGCGCCGCGCCCGCGAAGGCCATCAGCGGCGGCTTGTTCGACAGCTCGCGGCCGTCGGGCAGCACCACCTTGTCGACGGTGCCGCGGAAGCGCGATTGCGCGATCGACGAGGTGCCGCGCTCGACCAGCGACTCGACGTGCGCCCAGCGCGAGGCGTCGTTGCCGGCCGAGAAGACGCGACCGTGCGTCCCCGCGGCGTAGAGCGCGAGGAAGAGCAGAAAGACGCCGAATCCGCCGGCCGCGCGCGCGCCGGAAGGCGTCTTGCCGCCGGGCCCGCCTTCAGCGGCAGACTTCGGCGCCGGTGCCGCGGATGCGGTAGACGTGGTACGGCCCCTCGGCCGGGACCGTCGCCTCGTCGAAGTCCCGGCCCTGCTCGTGGGCTTCGTGGGCGAGATGGAGGAGGTAGCCCTCGCGGTCGAGGTCGAGCCGCTCGACTTCGCCCTGGGCGCGGGCGCGCTTGCCGCGCGAGTCCTTCGGGAAGACCAGGACGCCGTCCTCGACCTTGACCTTGAGAGTGCGCGGGCCGTCGGCGGCGCGCATCTCGAGCCAGCAGCCGGCGGCCTGGCAGACGTCGGCGACCTCGCCCTCGACCGCGACGGTGTGGCCGACGAAGGACTCGGGCCGGTCGAGGATCTCGGCGACCGGCGTGGTCTCGGCGACCGTGACGCCGGCGCCGACCTGGCGGGCGTCGCAGCCCGGGACGCTCGCGGCGGCGGGCACGGCGAGAACGGTGAGCATCAGGGCCGCGGGAAGCGCGGCCGGGAAACCTCGCTGCATGGGGGACACCTCCGTCGCGATCCTAGCGGAAGGGCGCCGGGCCGCTCCATTCGATAGACTGCCCGCTTCCGGGTTCCGGATCGCCGGTCGAGTGCCGGCGCCCCCGACGAGCCTCCGCTCGAGCCCGGACCTCGACGCCCAGGAGACCGAACCCGATGAAGCCGCTGCCCCGTCTCTCCGATGCCCTGCGCGCCCACGGCGCCGCCGTGGCGCTGGCCCTGATCGCGCTCGCCGCCCCCGCCTGCGCCGCCGACGCCCAGCCGACCGCCGCCGCCACCCCGTCCGGACCTTCGGAGCCGCTCGCCGAGGTCGCCGGCAAGGTGATCACGCGCGCCGAGGTCGAGGCCCTGGTCGCCCCGCAGCTCGCGCAGATCGACCGCCAGCGCAAGGCGCTGGTCGAGCAGGCGCTCGACCGCGTGGTCGAGGACAGGATCCTCGAGGCCGAGGCCGCGGCGCGCGGCGTCGCCCTCGACGCTTTCCTCAAGGCCGAGCTCGACGACAAGGCGGGCGAGGTGACCGACGCCGAGGTCGACGCCTTCTACGCGGAGAACCAGGCGCGCATCAACCAGCCGCTCGAGAACATCCGCCCGCAGATCGCGCAGTATCTCGGCCAGGAGCGCCGCGAGCGGCTGCGCGGCGAGCTGGTGGCCGCCCTGCGCGTCAAGCACGCCACCCGCATCCTGCTCGACGTCGACCGGGTCGAGGTCGCCGAGGGCGACGGCTCGCCGGCCAAGGGCCCGGTCGGCGCCCCGGTGACGCTGATCGAGTTCTCCGACTTCGAGTGCCCGTTCTGCAGCCGCGTGGTGCCGGCCGTCGACCAGGTGGTCGCCACCTACGGCGACCAGGTGCGCGTGGTCTTCCGCCAGTTCCCGCTCAACATCCACCCGCGCGCGCCGAAGGCCGCCGAGGCGTCGCTGTGCGCGGCCGACCAGGGCAAGTTCTGGGAGATGCACGACGCCCTGTTCGCCGCCCAGCGCGAGCTCGCGATCGAGCAGCTCAAGGCCAAGGCCGCCGGCCTCGGCCTCGACGCCACGCAGTTCGACTCCTGCCTCGACTCCGGCAAGCACGCCGCCAAGGTCGCCGCCGACATGGCCGACGGTCAGCGCGCCGGCGTCAGCGGCACCCCCGCCATCTTCGTCAACGGTCGCTTCATCAACGGCGCGGTGCCGTTCGAGACGCTGGCCAAGGTGATCGACGACGAGCTGACGCGCAAGGGGATCACCCCCAAGCGGGCGCCGGTCGAGTGACCCGCGACGAGCTCTTCTCGGAGGCCTGGGCGGCCGCCCTCGAGCGCGAGCTCGCGGGCGACGCCGACTACCGGAGCGCCGCGGCGAACTGGCACGGGTCGCTGCTGTTCGTGCTCGAAGCGGATCCGTCGATCGGCGTCGCCGGCGGACGGGTCCTCTTCCTCGACCTCGCCCACGGCAACGCCCGCGCGGTGCGGCCGGCGCTCGACGGCGACGATCGCGCCGCGCGCTACCGGCTCGCCGCGCCGGCGCTGACCTGGGTCGACCTGCTCGAGGGAGACCTCGAAGCCGGAACCGCGCTGATGTCGGGTCGCGTGCGGTTGGAGAAGGGCTCGCTGTTTTCGCTGTTCCCCCACCTCGACGCGGCGAAGCGGTTGCTCGCCGCCGCCCGCCGCGTCGGCGCGGGGCGCCTGGCCTCGGCGGAGGAGCGATGACCGGGCGCGTTCTGCGCACGACTTCGCCCTCCGGACTCGATCGGGCCTCGCTGCCGATGCGGCTGTTCGAGAAGGCCAAGCGGCGTGGCGTCTGGAATCCCTCCGATCTCGACTTCGCGCGCGACGCGGCCGACTGGGGTGGGCTCGCCCGCGACGAGCGCGACCTGTTGCTGCGCCTGACCGCCCTGTTCCAGGGCGGCGAGGAGTCGGTGGCGCTCGACCTCGTTCCGCTGATCGAGGCGATCGCGGCCGAGGAGCGGCTCGAGGAGGAGCTCTACCTCGCGACGTTCCTGTTCGAGGAGGCCAAGCACGTCGACCTGTTCCGCAGGTTCCTCGACGAAGTCGCGGACGAGCGTGGCGATCTCGCCCGCTATCACGGGCTCAGTTACCGGGAGCTGGTCTACGTCGAGCTGCCGTCGGCGCTCGGGCGCCTGCGCGACGACCGCTCGCCCGAGGCGCTGGCCGCGGCTTCGGTCACCTACAACATGATCGTCGAGGGCGTGCTCGCCGAGACCGGCTACCACGGATACTTCTCGGTCCTCGAGCGGCGCGACATCCTGCCCGGCATGCGCTCAGGGATCGAGAAGCTCAAGGAGGACGAGTCCCGCCACATCGCCTACGGCGTCCACCTGCTCTCGCGCCTCGTCGCCGAGCACGGCGAGCGGGTCTGGCGGACGATCTCCGACCGGTTCGAGCGGCTGCTGCCGCTCGCGATGGGGACCGTCGGAGAGATCTTCGAGGCCTACGACCCGATCCCCTTCGACCTCGCGCCCGACGATTTTCTCGGTTTCGCCATGACCCAGTTCGAGCGCCGCTTCGCCCGCATCGAGCGCGCGCGCTCGGGCGCGGTCACCAGCGACGGCGACGAGGAGGTCTGACGTGACGACCTGGGTGGTCACCGGCGCCTGCGGCTTCATCGGCTCGAACTTCGTCCACCACGTGCTCGAGCGCGAGCCCGACGCGACGGTGGTGGCGGTCGACAACCTCTCGTTCGCGGCCAACGAGGCCAACCTCGACGCCGTGCGCGACCGCATCCGCTTCGTCGTCGGCGACATCTGCGACTTCGACGGCATGCTCGGCGTCTGGCGCCGGTACCGGCCCGACTACGTCGTCAACTTCGCCGCCGAGAGCCACAACGACCGCGCGGTGGTCGACCCGTCGTCGTTCGCGCGCACCAACGCGCTCGGCGCCCAGACGCTGCTCGAGGTCTCGCGCCGCGAGCCGGTGCGGCGCCACCTGCACGTCTCGACCATCGAGGTCTACGGCGAGCTCGAGGAGGGGGCGGCCTACTTCACCGAGTCGAGCCCGCTCAACGCCAAGACCCCCTACTCAGCCGCCAAGGCGGCCGGTGACCAGTTCGTGCGCGCCTACATGCAGACCTATCGCGAGATGGACGTCGCGATGACCCACTGCGCCAACAACTACGGCCGCTTCCAGTTCCCCGAGAAGCTGATCCCGCTGATGATCACCCACGTGCTGCGCGGCCGGAAGGTGCCGGTCTACGGCGACGGCCTGCAGCTGCGCGACTGGCTGCACGTCGACGACCACTGCGCGGCGATCCGCGCCATCCTGCTGGCGCCGAAGCCAGAGATCCCCGCCGCCGCCGCGATCGACCCCGGCCTGCTGCCGATCTGGGACATCTCGGCGCGCAACGAGCGCACCAACCTCGAGATCGTGCGCGCGGTGCTCGACCTTCTGGGTAAACGCCCCGAAGAGTGGATCGAGCACGTCCCCGATCGGCCGAACCACGACCGCCGCTACCTGATCGAGCCGGCCAAGCTCGAAACGCAGCTCGGCTGGCGTCCCGAAGTGCCGTTCGAGCGCGGCCTCGAGCAGACCGTGCGCTGGTACGTCGACCACCGCGACTGGTGGGAGGCGATTCTCGCCCGCAAGGGCGAGCTCGCCTTCGACTGGAGCGCCGGCGCCGCCGCCGGGGCGCCGCCGCGCGGCGCCTGAGGACCGTCCCGAGGAAGCCCGCCATGACCGAGATCGCCCCCGCCCCCGCCGTGCTGTCCCGCGAGAGCGTGCTCGCCGACTACCGGATCGGCTGGCAGAGCCGGCACGCCTCACTGATCGGCCGCCGCGAGGTGCTCACCGGCAAGGGCAAGTTCGGCATCTTCGGCGACGGCAAGGAGCTGCCACAGCTCGCCATGGCGCGCGCCGCTCGCCCCGGCGACGTGCGCTCCGGCTACTACCGCGACCAGACCTTCATGATGGCGGTCGGCCGGCTGACCCTCGACCAGTTCTTCGCCCAGCTCTACGCCGACGCCGACCGCGAGCGCGAGCCGGCGTCCTTCGGCCGCCAGATGAACGCCCACTTCGCGACCGCGATGCGCGGCGACGACGGCGCCTGGCTCGACCTGACCACCGAGGTCCACAGCTCGGCCGACATGTCGCCGACCGCCGGCCAGATGCCGCGCCTGGTCGGGCTCGGCTACGCCTCGCGCCTCTACCGCGAGATCGAAGGGCTCGCCGCGCGCACCGGCTTTTCGCGCAACGGCGACGAAGTCGCGTTCGGCACCATCGGCAACGCTTCGTGCGCCGAAGGGCACTTCTGGGAGGCGATCAACGCCATCGGCGTGCTGCGCGCGCCGGTGGTGCTGTCGATCTGGGACGACGGCTACGGCATCTCGGTGCCCAACGAGCACCAGCACTGCAAGGCCGACCTCTCGGAGCTGCTCGCCGGGTTCCGCCGCCGGCCGGGGGCGCGCGACGGGCTCGAGCTGCGCGCGGTCAAGGGTTGGGACTACCCGGCACTGGTCGACACCTACCTCGAAGTCACCGAGCTCGCCCGCCGCGAGCACGTGCCGGCGATCCTCCACGTCCAGGAGGTGACCCAGCCGCAGGGGCATTCGACCTCGGGCTCGCACGAGCGCTACAAGTCCAAGCAGCGGCTCGCCTTCGAGGAGTCGCACGACGGCCTGCGCCGGATGCGCGGCTGGATGATCGAGCAGGGGATCGCCGGCGCCGAGGAGCTCGACGCCCTCGAGCACGACGCGCTCACTGCCGCGCGCGACGCCCAGCGCCGCGCCTGGGAAGCCTTCCAGCAGCCGATGCGCGCCGAGCACGGCGAGCTGGCCGGGCTCGCCGGCGCGCTCGCCGCCGCTTCGCCGGCCAAGGCGGCGATCGAGCAGGTGCTCGCCGCCGTCGACCGCAACCAGCCGGTGCTGCGCCGCCACCTCCAGGTGGCGGCCCACGACATCCTGGTGGCGACGCTCGGCGAGACCTCGTCGGCGCGCGCCGAGCTCGCGGCCTGGACCGAGCGCCACCGCGTCGCCAACGAGGAGCGCTACGGCTCCGACCTGGTCGCTCCTGGCGCGCGCTCGGTGCTCGGGGTGGCGCCAGTCGCGGCGAGCTACCGCGACGACTCGCCGACGGTCAACGGCTTCGAGGTGCTCAACGCCTGCTTCGACGCGGCGCTCTCAAGGATGCCGGAGCTGGTCGCCTTCGGCGAGGACGTCGGCCAGCTCGGCGACGTGAACCAGGGGCTGCACGGCCTGCAGGCGAAGCACGGAGCGCTGCGCGTGGCCGACACCGGCATCCGCGAGCAGACGATCATGGGACAGGCGATCGGGCTGGCGATGCGCGGCCTGCGGCCGATCGCCGAGATCCAGTACCTCGACTACGTGCTCTACGGTCTGCAGACGCTCTCCGACGACCTCGCGACGCTGCGCTGGCGCACCGCTGGCCGCCAGGCGGCGCCCGTCGTCGTGCGCACCCGCGGCCACCGGCTCGAGGGGATCTGGCACTCGGGCTCGCCGATGGGCGGCTTGGTCCACCTGGTGCGCGGCATGTGGGTCTGCGTGCCGCGCGACATGACCCAGGCGGCCGGCATGTACAACACGCTGCTCGCCGCCGACGACCCGGCGATCGTCGTCGAGGTGCTCAACGGCTACCGCCACAAGGAGCGACTGCCGGCCAACGTCGGCGACTTCCGCGTTCCGCTCGGCGTGCCGGAGGTCCTTCGCGCGGGGACCGACGTCACGGTGGTGACTTACGGCGCCTGCTGCCGGATCGCGCTCGACGCCGCCGAGCTGCTCGCGCGCGCCGGCGTCGACGCCGAGGTGATCGACGTCCAGACCCTGCTCCCGTTCGACCGGGACGGTCGGATCGTCGAGAGCCTGGAGAAGACCGGTCGCCTGGTGATCGTCGACGAGGACGTCCCCGGCGGCGCCTCGGCCTACATGCTCCAGCAGATCCTCGAGCGCGCCGGTGGCTTCTGGTGGCTCGACGGCGCCCCGGCGACCGTCACCGGCCGCGAGCACCGCCCCGCCTACGGCTCCGACGGCGACTACTTCTCCAAGCCCTCGCGCGAGGAGGTCTTCCGCGCCGTCTACGCCTCGGTGCGCGAAGCGAAGCCGACGAAGCTCCCCGACTTCGGGCTGTAAAAGGTCCCGGTCGCTGAACACCTTCGAGCAGT
Organism: Acidobacteriota bacterium; assembly: GCA_045862895.1. GTDB lineage: Bacteria > Acidobacteriota > Thermoanaerobaculia > Multivoradales > JAGPDF01 > JACTMI01. The sequence goes on along the minus strand of BTUO01000002.1, from coordinate 159,716 downwards.
AGGGAAAAGGCGCGACGATTCGCGCCCCAGGCTCGCGGTCGGAGGCATCCTGGCGCGGTTTCTCCCGTCCCGGCGCATGGTCGATTCGAGCGTCGCCCCGATCGGCGACGAAAGGAGAAGACCATGGATCGCTCGTCTCGCCAGCGCCATTGCCGAAGCGCCGTCGCCGTGCTCTTCGCGGCCGGACTCGCCGCCTCCGCGCACGCCCAGACCAACCTCGCCCGCAACCCCGGCCTCGACGGCGGACCGCTGCCGTGGAGCTGGACGGGGGCCGCCGCCTGGGTCGCGGCCGGCGGGCGCACCAGTCCTGGGGCGCTCTCCTGCACCGACGCGTCGGAGTGCCAGGTCGGCCAGTGCGTCGACCTGTCGGCGCTCGCGCACCCGCAGACCTTCGAGTACGAGATCGCGCTCGCGCACGGCGGCGACACCACCGGCTTGACCCTGTTCGCGTTCGTCTATCCCAACCCCACCTGCGCCGGCTTCGGTCAGGCCGTCGACTTCTCGCAGTACTTCCTCCCGCCGCTCGCCTGGACCCTCTACACGGAGACCTTCGACTCGCTGGCGGACACCGCCAGCGTGCGGATCCTGTTCGTGCCGTCGGCGACTTCCGGCGGGCCGCCGGTCGACGCTCTGCTCGACGACGCCTCCCTCGAGGCCGCGTTCGGACCGATCTTCCTCGACGGCTTCGAGAGCGGCGACACTTCGAAGTGGAGCGCGAGCGTGTCCTGACGACGGCGCGGCGCGCTCCTCGGCGAGTGCGGCCCGGAGGCGCGAGCCGGATTCGATAGTCTGGCTCTCGGCGTACCCGCCGAGAGCCAGACCGATGGACGAGACCGCGCCGAATTCCCGAGTCGCCAGCCTGCTCGAAGCCGCCAGCGACGGCGACGCGCGCGCCAGCGACGAGCTGCTCCCGCTGCTCTACGAGGAGCTGCGCAAGCTCGCCCGTGCGCGCATGGCGCGCGAGCGGCCGGGCGATTCGCTGCGCCCGACCGGCCTGGTCCACGAGGCCTACCTGCGCCTGGTCGGTTCCGCTGGCGCGGCGACCTGGCGCAACCGCGGCCACTTCTTCGCCGCCGCCGCCGAGGCGATGCGCCGGATCCTGATCGAGCGCGCCCGTGGCCGCTCTCGCCTGAAGCGCGGTAGCGACCCGCGCCGCACGACGTTCGACGAGGGCGCGTTCGCGGTCGAGGTCGGCTCCGAACAGCTCCTCGATCTCGATCGCGCCCTCGCGCGGCTCGACGAGCAGGACGCGGAGATGGCGGCGGTTGTGAAGATGCGTTACTTCGCCGGCATGACCGTAGAAGAGACCGCCGCCGCGCTCGAGCTGTCGCCGCGCTCCGTCAACCGGCAATGGACGGCCGCCCGCGCCTGGCTGCGGGCCGAGCTGGGCGGCTCCGCGCCCTCCGAACGGATCTAACCCGAACCGGCGGCGCTCGCACTGCTCCTCGGGATCAGAGCGCGGAAGCGCGCGGCCTCCCGGGCGCGGCCCCAGCGCTCGTAGAGGTCGACCAGCCGCTCGATCGACTGCGCCGAGCGCGGGTGCTGCGGGCCGTGCGCCGCGAGATGGCCACGGTGGCTCTCGAGAAGCCACCGTTCGGCCTCGTCGTACGCGCCGCGCTCCATCAGACAGACGCCGAGGCCGCCGCGATAGAGGTGGAGGTTGAAGTGCCCCGGCGGCAGCGTGCGCTCGGCTCGGGTGACGAGGTCGCGATAGAGCCGCTCCGCCTCGTCGAGCCGACCGAGGTCCTGGGTCACCCGCGCGATGTTGGCGGTAGTGACCAGCACCAGCGGATGATCCGGGCCGAGGGTCTTGCGGTAGCCGGCGAGCACCTGGCTCCAGATCTCCCCGGCATCGCCGAGGCGCCCCTGACGCCAGAGCACGGCGCCCAGGTTGTTGCGCGTGCGCAGCGTGTCGGCGTGTTCGGCGCCCAGCGTCCGCACGAGGCCCGTCTCGGCCCGACGCAGCAGGCGCTCCGCCTCCCCGAGCTCGCCACCGGCCATCACCGCCGCGGCCAGGTTGCCCACCGCCTGCAGGGTGTTCGGGTGGTCCGCGCCGAACTCCGCTTCGTGGCCGGTCACCGCCTCGCGGTAGACGGCGATCGCCTCCTGCGACTCCCCTTTGCGGTTCAACACCGCCCCGAGGTTGTGGAGCACCTGGAGCGTCACCGGATGGCGCTCGCCGAGCTCGCGCCGACAGCGCGCCAGCGTTTCGCGGTAGAGCGCGACCGCCTCCTCGACCTTGCCCTGCTCGAACAGCGCGTCGTTGAGCTGGCTAACGACGCGCAGCGTCAGCGGGTCCGATCCGCCCAGGCGCTCCCGGGCGCGCGTCGCGAGCGCGCGCAGCCTGGCCTCGGCCTCCTCATAGCGCCCCTGGTCGAGTCGCAGGCCCGCGAGCTCGACCCCGGCCTCGATCGCGGCCGCCTCGTCGCCGTCGGCGCTCGCCTCGCGCAGTGCCACGGCGCGCTCGAGCTGCGGCTCGGCGCGGTCGGCGAGACCGAGCCCGCGATAGGTGCGGCCCAGGACCTGGCGCAGGGCCGCCTCGACCTCCGTCGGTCCGTCGAAGCCGGCGTCGAGGCCGCGCGCCGCGTGGTCGAGGACCTCGGCGACCCGGACCTCCCGCGGCACCGCCACGATCGCCGCGTCGCCACGGGGATCCGCGGCGGCGAGCATCCTTTCCAGGAAGCCGCGGACGGCGAGCGAGACCTCCGCCTCGCGCACCGCGGCCCGCCGCTCCCGCTCCGCGATCCACGCCATCCGGCTGGTCGCCGCCACGCCCGCGAACAGCGCCAGCCCGAGCGCCAGCGAGGCGGCGACGCCGACCCGGTGCCGTCGCACGAACTTCCGCAGTCGGTATCCGGCGCTCGGCGGACCCGCCGCCACCGGCTCGTCGCGCAGGTGGCGCTCGAGATCGTCGGCGAGCGCCGCCGCCGAACCGTAGCGGCGGGCGCGGTCCTTCTCGAGGGCGCGCAGCACGATCCAATCGAGGTCGCCGCGCAGCGCGCGGGCACGCTCGGCGCGCCCGCGCTGCGACCCGTCGGCGCAGGGTGCGGCGGAGGAGGCCCTGCGGCTCGGCCGTTCCGGCTCGCGCTCGCGCAGCGCGCGCGCCACTTCCGGATAGGGGGTGTCGCGGAAGTCGAACGGCAGCTCGCCGGTCAACAGCTCGTACAGGCAGACACCGAGCGAGTAGACGTCGGCGCGCGTATCGATGTCGGCGCTCATCGCCGCCTGCTCCGGGCTCATGTACTCCGGCGTGCCGATCAGCCGCCCGGCTCGCGTTTCCAGCGCGCCGCCGCGCGCTTCGCCGCCGGTCGCCTTGGCGACGCCGAAGTCGATGACCTTGGGCCGCGCGCCGGTCTCGCTGCTCGACACCAGGAGATTCGCGGGCTTGAGGTCGCGATGCAGGATGCCGCGCCGATGGGCGTGCTCCACCGCGCGGCAGATCCGGACGAAGAGCTCGACGCGGTGCCGCAGGTCGAGGCGCTCCCGTTCCGCGTACTGCGTGATCGGAACTCCTTCGACCCTTTCCATCACGAAATAGGGGCGCCCGTCGCGGGTCAGCCCGGCATCGTGCACCGTGGCGATGTCGGGGTGGCTCATCGCCGCCAGCGCCTGGCGCTCGGCCTCGAAGCGGGCGACCGCTTCGCGACTCTCCATGCCCTGGCGGATCACCTTGAGCGCGACGCTGCGCCGGATCGGCTCCTCCTGCGCCGCTTCGTAGACGACCCCCATCCCGCCCTCGCCGAGCAGCCGCTCCAGCCGGTAGGGCCCGATGGTCGTGCCGAGCAGGCTCGCGGCGGGACGGGCTCCGTCGAACACCGGAGCGAGGTCCGGCGAGGTCGGCAGCACCGGCGCGCCGGTCGTCGCGTGGGCGGCCAGCATCCGCTCGACCTCCGCGCGCAGCGCAGCGTCTTCGCAGGCACCCTCGAGATAGGCCGAGCGTTCCTCCGGCCGGCGCTCGAGGGCGTCGTGGAAGAGGTCCCAGAGGCGCTGCCAGCGCTGCCGGTCCATCGGGCCTCCCTTCGGGGTGGTGGCCCGATCATAGCGATCGCGGGCGCAGGCGCCGGCCGTGGAGGATGTCGTTGACGGGAACGGAGCGCCGTGGCAGAACGAGCTCGACTCCAGGCTCGATCCTGAGGAGGGTCTCGTGAGAATCGCAGACTGCTTCGGCCTGCTCGTGCTGGCACCCACCGTCGCCGCGGCCGACGTGGTGCCGGTCGCCAGCACCGCCCAGCTCGTCGCGGCGATCGACACCGCGCAGCCGGGCGACGAGATCACGCTCGCGCCCGGGACCTACACCGTGACCCAGAACCTGAACTGCGACGCGGCCGGGACGCCCGAAGCGCCGATCAAGGTGCGCTCGGTGGCGTTCGGCGACGCGCTGATCCGCTTCGACGCGGTCGAGGGTTTCAAGGTCTCGGCGCCGCACTGGGTGTTCGAGAACCTCGACGTCGTCGGCGTCTGCGCGATCGACTCCGACTGCGAGCACGCCTTCCACGTCTTCGGCAACGCCGACTTCCTGCGCATCCGCGACTGCCGCGTGCGCGACTTCAACGCCCAGATCAAGTCGAACATCACCGGCGGCCAGTTCCCGGACGACGTCGTGGTCGAGCGCTGCGAGCTCTCCGACAGCCGGGCCCGCAACACCTCGAATCCGGTGACCAAGATCGACGTCGTCGGCGGCCGGCGCTGGCGGGTGCGCGCCAACCTCATTCGCGACGGCGAGAAGGGGGGCGGCGACAACGTCTCCTACTCGGCCTTTCTCAAGGGCAACTCGCGCGACGGGATCTTCGAACGCAACCTGGTGATCTGCGAGGACGCGACCGCCGGCGGCGTGCGGCTCGGGCTCTCCTTCGGCGGCGGCGGCTCCGGGCCGGGCTCGATCTGCGAGGACGGCACCTGCACGCCGGAGCACCAGAACGGCGTGCTGCGCAACAACGTGATCGCCCACTGCCCCGCCGACGTCGGCATCTACCTCAACGAAGCCGCCGCGACCCGGATCGAGCACAACACCCTGATCACCAACACCGGCATCGACGTCCGTTTCGCGGCGTCGACCGCGACCATCCGCAACAACCTGGTCTCGGGCCAGATTCGCAATCGCGACGGCGGCACGTCGACCTCGATCGCCAACCTGACCGGGCTCGCGCTCGGCACCTACGATCTCTGGTTCGAGGATCCCGCCGCGCTCGACCTGACGCTCACCGACGGCAGCGCCTTCGTCGACCAGGGGGTCGCCACCGGCACCGACGTGCCCGACTTCTGCGGGCACCTGCGCCGCGACGGCGCTCCGGACCTCGGCGCCATCGAGTACTCGACCGCCGCGCCCTGCGACGCGTCGCTGCCGGGAGGGGGCGTCGACCTGTTCCACGACGACTTCGAGACCGGAGGGACCGGCCTCTGGTCGCTGCGGGTTCGCTGAGCGTCAGCGCGTCTCGGGCTCGAGGATCCGGAGCAGCGGCCACGCCGCGAACGCCAGCGCTCCGCCGGTCAGAAAGGCGGCTTCCGGCCCGAAGCGGGCGACCAGAGGGCCGAAGGCGAACGAGCCCGTGCCGATGCCGACGTCGAACGCCGCGAGCATCGCGCCGAAGGCGGCGCCGTGGCGCTCGGGGGCGACCCGGGACAGCATCAGCGTCGAGAAGGCGGGATAGAGCGTCGAGAATCCGGCGCCGAAGACCAGCGCCGCCACCGCCAGGCCGGCCGCGTCGCGCTGGAACGGCACCAGCGCCAGGCCGGCCGCGGCCAGCGCGATCGACGGCGGCAGCGCGCGCCGCGCCCCGACGCGGTCGACCATCGGCCCGAGCGCCGGGCGCAGGACCAGGATCGAGAGCGCGAAGGCGGTGAAGAAGATCCCCTTCGGCTCGATCCCCCGCTCCTCGGCGAGCAGCGCGACGAAGCTGGTCGAACCGCCGTAGCCGAACGCGACCAGCATCAGCACGGTCGAGGAGCGCAGCACGCGCCACTCGACCGCGCGCTTCGGCGCCAGGTGACGCCACCACCCCGGCTGCGGCGGAGGCGCCGCCGGCAGCCGGCTCGCCAACAGCGCCACGGCGAGGTCGAGCGTCACGATCGCCGCGCACACCCACTGCCAGTCGCGGCGCTCGGACAGCCAGAAACCGGCAGCCGGCGCCACGACGATGGCGAGCGTCGACGCCATCCCGAACCAACCGATCCCCTCGGCCCGGCGCTCGACCGGGATGATCGCCGTCGCCTCCGCGCTGCCGCCGGTCAGCAGCGCCGACCAGACGACGCCGTGGACCAGCCCCAGCAGCGGCATCGCCCACCAGATCTCGAGCACCGAGTAGAGCGCGGCGAAAGCGGCGAGCACGACGCCCGCCGTGGTCAGGACGCGGCGGCGCCCGAGCAGATCGCCGAGGGCTCCGGTCCAGGCCGCCGAGACCGCCGAGCCGAAGGTCAGCAGGGTCAGCAACAGACCGACGGCCCACAGCGGCGCCCCGAGCTCCTTCAGCCGCTTCGGCGCGGTCGGAAAGAGCAGGAAACCACCCGCCATCGCCGCGAAGGCGATGGTCCAGATGCGCACGAACGGCAGCGAAACCAGGAAGCGGCGGGGCGACACGGGCGGCGGACTCTAGCAGTCCGGATCGGGTCGGTCCGGGGCGACGATTCGGTGTCGCGCAAGAAGGGGCGGCGCCGGAGGCATTCGGCCTCCGGCGCCGCGGAGGAGGGACCCAAGGAGGGCGACTCGAGATTCGCAGACCGGCGCGCGCCGCGCTGTCCGCCGCTTCACATTCGCGGCGTGGACGGCTCCGCCCCGGCCGGCGAGCCGAGCCGCGCCAGCAGTCTTCCGCAGCCGATCCGCCGGGCCTCCCGCGCGGTCTCGGCCGCGAGCTCCCGACCGGCCGGCTCGCCCGCCGCCAACGCGACGCGCGCCAGCGCGACCCGCGCCTCGAGCGCGCCGACCACCAGTCCGCGGCGCCGGCTCTCCTCGAGCAGCTCCGCGAAGAGAGCGCGCGCCGCGGCGTGATCTCCCCGCGCGAGCGCCAGCTCTCCGCGCGCCAGCGCGACCAGCTCGCGGAGCCGGCGGGTCTCCGAGCCTTCCGCGCGCGGAGCGACGCGCTCGAGCAGCTCCGCGCCCTCCGAGAGGCGGTCGAGCGCCACCAGCGAGCGCGCCCGTTCGAGCCTTGCCTCGTCCAGCTCGCCCTCGGAGCCCGCGCTCTCGAAGACGCTCGCGACCCGCTCGAGCTCGCGCTCCGCGGCGGCGACGTCGCCGCTCTCGCGGGCGACGATCGCCGCCGCCAGGTCGACCCGCGGCACCCAGATCTCCTGGCCGGCGGCGCGGAAGACCTCGCGGGCTTCGGCATAACGGCCGAGCGCGAGGTCGAAGTCGCCGCGCTCGGCCGCCAGGTCGCCCAGCCCCTTGAGGGCGTACCCCTCGCCGGCGCGGTCGCCGATCCGCCGCGCGATGCCGAGCTCCTCGTCGAGCGCCGCGGCGGCCGCTGCGAAGTCACCGAGCTCCTGCTGGATCATCGCGTGGTTCTGCAGCGACACCAGCGCCCGCGCCTCGTCGCCGAGCGCCCGGAACTCGGCCAGCGCCTCCCGCTGGCGGGCGAGAGCGCCCTCGAGGTCGCCCAGTTGGTACCGCATGCTGCCGAGATTCGCCAGCGCCGCCGCGGCGCCGCGTCGATCGCCCGCCTCGCGCAGCTTGGCGAGCGCCGACTCGTAGGTCGCGGCCGCGCCGGCGACGTCGCCCCGCTCCGACATCAGCAGCCCCTGCATCAGCTCGACCCGCGCCTCACGCGGCCGGTTGCCGATCGCGGCGTAGGTGGATCGGGCCTCGGCGTAGAGCGCCGCGGCCTGGTCGAGGTGGCCCTCGACCCGCTCCAGGTCGGCCAGCTGATTCAGCGTGCGCGCGACCCCGGCGCGATCTCCCACCTCCGCGAATCCGCTCCGCGCGGCGAGCAGCGCCCCGCGGCTCTCGGCCGCCCGACCGAGCTTGCGCAGCGCGAGCCCCTCCTCCCACCGCGCCCGGGCCCCGAGATTGCGCGATTCCGCCGCGGTGGCCTTCGCGAAGGCGGCGCGAGCCGCCTCCAGGGCGCCGGCGAAGTCCGAGAGCCCCTCGGCCGCGCGCGCCGCGACCAGGTCGATCCGCGGGTCGTCCCGCACCGACCCCGGCAGCTCGCGCAGCTGGGCGACGATTCCGAGCGCCTCGCGCGAGCGGTCGGCGTCGACCAGGGCGTCGGCCAGCGCCAGCCCCTGCTCGGGATCGTCGGGGTAGAAGCGCCAGAGCGCGCGCAGGTTGTCGAGGGCGGCCTCCGTCTCACCCGCCGCGAGCCGGTAGCGCGCCTCCACCGCGAGCGCTTCCGAGCGACCGAGCCGTCCGCCCAGGCGCCAGGCGGTCTCGGCGGCCGTGCGCGCGCGCTCCGCGTAGCCCAGGTCCTGCCAGGCTCGCGCCAGCGCCGACCAGCCGAGGGCCGATTCGGGATCCGCGGCCACCGTCGCCTCGAGCAGCTCGCGCGCCGCGAGCGGATCGCCGGCGCGCAGCCGCGCGAGGCCGTCGGCGTAGAGCCGTACCGCCTCCTCGGTCGCCGGCAGCGCGCCGAGGGCGCCGGCGACGACGGCGGCTTCCGGCTCGCGCGCGCCGAGCGCGGCCCGCAGCTGGCGGCCGGCATTGCTGACCAGGTCGAAGAGCTCCGCCTCGCTGCCTTCGACCGGCAACGAGCGCTCGCCGGTGCCGCCGTCGGCGCGCTGCAGCCGCAGGTCGAGTCGCAGGGCGCCGCCGGCACGCTCGCCGAGAGCGGTGTAGCCGCCGGCCAGCACCCAGCGCACGCCGAGGGCCCGCCGCAGCCGCTCGAGGGTGTCGCTGCCGAAGGCGTCCGACGGCGCCACGCCGAGGTCCGCCAGCGCGCGCGCGACCGTCTCCCCCGGCACCACGCGCAGCGACTCGGCCACCGCGAGCTCGCTGGTGAGCATCTCGGCGAGGGCGCCCGAGAGCCAGGCGGCGGCCGGATCGCCGGCGGCGTTGCGCAGACCGATCACCGCGATCGACACGCGCTCGCGCGTCGCCGGCGCCGCGGCGTCCGTGGCGTCCGGCGGCGCGGGCCGAGGCCGCCACAACACCCAGGCGGTGGCGACCGCGACGACGGCGACGAGCGCGAAGGCGAGCTGGCGGCGGCGTCGGCGCGGCACTCCCGCCGCCAGTTCGCCGTCGAGCGCCCGCGGCACCTCGAGCGCGTCGGCGAAGCGGTCGCGCGGCTCGCGCTCGAGCAGGCGCCGCAGCACGCCGCGGAACCGGAGCGAGAGGTCGCCGCGGTGCTGCTCGACCGGCGTCGGCTCCGTCTGCAGCCGCTTGACCGCGACCGACAGCGGCGTCTCCCCCTCGAACGGCAGCCGCCCGGTCACCATCTCGTAGAGCACGACCCCGAGCGCGTAGAGGTCCGAGCGCGCGGTCGCGCGGCGCCCCTCGACCTGTTCCGGCGCCATGTAGGCGGGGGTGCCGAGGACGCCGCCGGTGCCGGTGAGATTGGAGGCTCCCGACGGCAGCTCCTGGTCGCGCGCCAGGCCGAAATCGGTGATCACCGCGCGCTCGCCCGTCGCGGCGCCGACCAGCAGCACGTTCGAGCTCTTGAAGTCGCGATGGACGACTCCGGCCGCGTGGGCGGCGGCGAGCGCGGCGCAGAGCTGACGCGCGAGGGCGACCGCGTCGGCCTCGGGCAGCGGCCCCTCCTCCTCGATCCGCCGCAGCAGGGTGCGCCCCTCGAGCAACTCCATGGTCAGGAAGCGGATCGGCCGCGGCACCGCGCCGGGGCGCTCGAGCAGGTGGACACCGAGGTCGAAGATGCGGCAGACGTTCGGGTGGCTGACGCGGCGCGCGAGCAGGACCTCGCGACGGAAGCGCTCGGTCTGGACCTCGCCGTCACCGCCGGCCGGGCGCAGCGCCTTGAGCGCGACCTCGGTGCCGAGCTCGAGGTCGGCGACGGCGTAGACCTCGCCCGAGGTGCCGCGGCCGAGGTAGCGGCGCACCCGGTAGCGGCCGGCGACCAGATCGTCGACGCCGAAGGCGGGCTCGACGACCGGTGCGGCGCGGGGTCGGGGGTCGCTGGTCTCTCGCTCCACGGCCTCGGCCTCGGTGGCGGCGCTGCGGTCGTTGCTTCGGAGAATCCGATGGGATTGTAGCGGTTGGCGACCGCGATCAGTCGAGGTCGCGCTCGAAATCGACGTCGGCGAAAGCGCGCTCGAGCTCGCCGGGCACCCGCGGCGTCGCGACGTCGTCGCGCGCGGCGAGCGGCTGGAGCGAGCCGCCCCCCTCGGCGAGCAGCGCGAGGACCGGAGCCGCCCCGGGCTCGTAGACGGCCGGGAACGGCTCCACGCCGGGCCCGCCCCGTCGCGGCAGCACGGCGATCGCTCCGGGCGTACGCTCGCCGAGGAGCCAGGCGAGCGCGGACTCGTCCAGCCAGGGCTGGTCGCACGCCGCCACCAGCCAGGCGCTGTCCGGCCGCGCCGCGAAGGCGCCGAGCAGGCCGGCGAGCGGCCCGCGCCCGCGCGGGTCGTCGGCGATCCGAGCCATCGCGTCGAGCGACGCCGGCACCGGGCCGGCTCCGAGCAGCACCACCTCCCGCGACACCGCCGCGAGCGCGGCGGCGACGCGCTCGGCGAGCGGCCGCCCTTCCAGCAGCGCGAGGGCCTTGTCGCGGCCGAAGCGACGGCTGGCGCCGCCGACCAGCAGGCCGCCGACGAGCGGCGCGAGAGCGGGTCGATCGTCCATCGCGTTGATATCCTTCCACGCGCCGTCGCGCGTCGCACGGCGCAATCTCCTGGAGGGCCCCCAGCGATGCGACTCGCGCCGTCGACCGACACGATCCGTTCCCATCGCCGCCGTTCGCGGCTGCGCACGCTTCTCCTGCTGGTCGCCATCCCAGCGCTCGCCGTGGCGGCGCTCGGAGCCTTCCGGACCGGGCCGGCGCCGGAGGTCACCGTTCGCACGCCGCTCGGAGCGCTCGGCCGGGCGACGCCGGTCGAGGTCGAGGTGAAGGTGCCGTCGCGCGGGTTCTCGCGGGTCGAGGTCGACGTCCTCCAGGGGGAGCGCGTCCTGCCGGTCGCCGCAGAGAGCTTCTCGACGCCGCCGGGCTGGAAGCTCTGGGCGAGCGGGACGAAAGCGAAGATCTGGAAGCTCACGATCGGCAAGGACAGCTTGCCGGCGCTCACCGAGGGCGACGCCCAGGTGCGCGTGACCGCGACGGGCGCGCCGGCCTGGCTGCGCGGAGCGCCGAGAGCCACGATGGTCGTCGACCTGCCAGTGCGACTGGTGCCGCCGGCGCTCGAGGTGCTCTCGAGCCAGCACTACGTCGCGCAAGGGGGTGCCGAGGTCGTCGTCTACCGGGTCGGAGCCACCAGCGTGCGCGACGGCGTCGAGGTCGGCGACTGGTTCTTCCCCGGCTTCGCGCTGCCGGGCGGCAGCGAGCGCGAGCGCTTCGCCCTGTTCGCGGTGCCGTGGGACGTCGACGATGCGGCCAGAGTCCGCCTGGTCGCGGCCGACGAGGTCGGTAATACGCGCTCGACCGCCTTCGTCGACCAGTTCTTCGCCAAGCCGCCCGCCGACGACGACATCCAGCTCGACGAGAAGTTCCTCGCGCGGGTGGTGCCGGAGATCCTCGAGAACACGCCGTCGCTCGAGTCGAAGGGCAACCTGCTCGACGACTACCTCCAGATCAATCGCGACCTGCGCCGGACCAACGCCGACGAGCTGCGCACGCTGGCCGGCACCAGCCGCCGGGAGTTCCTCTGGAACGCGCCGTTCCTGGCGATGCCCGGCGGCCAGGTGATGTCGTCGTTCGCCGACCGCCGCACTTACTTCTACCAGGGGCGCGAGGTCGACCGGCAGGTCCACCTCGGCTTCGATCTCGCCTCGATCGCGCGCGCCGACGTGCCCGCGGCCAACGCCGGGGTGGTGGTGCTGGCGCGCTGGCTCGGCATCTACGGCAACACCGTCGTGGTCGACCATGGTTACGGGCTGATGAGCCTCTACGCCCACCTGTCGTCGATCACGGTCGGCGAGGGCGACGCCGTCGGCCGCGGCACGGCGGTGGGAAGGAGCGGCGCCACCGGCCTGGCCGGCGGCGACCACCTCCACTTCAGCTTCCTGCTCCAGGGCCTGCCGGTGCGCCCGGTCGAATGGTGGGACGCCCACTGGATCGAGGACCGCCTGAAGCGCAAGCTCGGCAACGCGCTGCCCTACGCGGGCTGAGGCGGCGGTGGCGCGCCGCGATTCCAGCAGATCCCGCGCGCTCGTCACGCTCGGTCGCGTCGCGCTCGTGTTCTGGGGCGGCTTCTGGTTCTGGGCGTTCAGCTGGCAGTACAGCTCGAGCTTCTTCCGCTACGACCTGGCGTCGCGGCTGCCGGCGTTCGGGGCGATGCTCGCGGCGGCGATCGCGCTGCCGTGGAGCGGTGGCCGGCAGTGGTGGCGGTACCACTGCGGCGAGCGCACCCGGCTCGCGGCGTTCGGCCGCCACCTGCTCGCGACCGGCGCCGCGCTGGGCCTGCCGTTCGGCGTCGTCGCCGCGCTGCGCGTCGCGCCGCGCGCGATGCGGCCGTCGGCCGACGACGCGATGGGGATCGGCATCGACTTGCTCGCCGTGCTCGCGATCGCGATCGCCACCGCCCTCGTCCTGGGCGTGGCGCTCGCCAGCAGCCGGTCGGCCGCGGGCCGCGTCGACTAGAGTCCCGCCATGGCCGAGAACGCCGAGCGCGCCCTGCTGCGCCACGTCGTCGCCACCCTCGCCTACCGCGGCGGCAAGGCGATCCGCGACCTGCCCGCCGGCGTCGAGGAGTTCCGCCCGGCGCCCGGCAGCCGCTCTCCGCTCGAGATCCTGGCGCACGTCAACGACCTGTTCGACTGGGCCCGCCACCTGTTCGGCGGCGAGCACTTCTGGAACGACTCGATTCCGACCAACTGGACCGACGAGTCGGCGCGATTCCACGCCGGTCTGGCCGAGCTCGACCGCCGGATCGCCTCCGCCGAGCCGCTCGGATTCCCCGCGGGGCGCATCTTTCAGGGTCCGCTCGCCGACGCGCTCACCCATATCGGCCAGATCGCCTACCTGCGCCGGCTCGCCGGCGCGCCCGTGCGCGGCGAGAACTACTTCCGAGCCGAGATCCGCGCCGGTCGCACCGGCGCCGACCAGCCCGTGCCCGCGCGCGAGTTCGACTGACCGGACCTCACAGCTCGAGCGTCTCGCCGACGGCCAGGACGCGCACGCGCGGCGCCAGCTCCGCGAAGCGCGGCTCGGCGAGTCGGCGGGCGAGCTCGCGCGGCGGCTCGTCGACCGCCTCGTCGGCGAGGTCGAAAGTCCCCCAGTGGGTCGGAACCAGTGTCCGGGCGCCGGTGTCGCGCAGCGCCTCGAGCGCTTCGGCCGGATTCATGTGCACGTTGCGCATGAACCAGCGTGGCTCGTAGGCGCCGATCGGCAGCAGCGCCGCGTCGAGCCGGTCGAAGCGGCGGCCGATCTCGGCGAAGCCGTGGAAGTAGCCGCTGTCGCCGGCGAACAGCACCCGCGACCGCCCGGTGTCGATCATCCAGCCGCCCCACAGCGTGGTGTTCGGCCGCTGCCCGAGCCGGTTCGACCAGTGCTGCATCGGCACGAAGGTCAGCCGCCAGCCGGCGACCTCGCACTGCTGCCACCAGTCGAGCGCGGCGACGTCGGTGAACCCGAACGAGCGCACGTAGGCCTCGAGCCCGAGCGGCACGCGCACGGCGAGCGACTTCGGCAGGCGCGCGAGAGTCCAGGCGTCGAGGTGGTCGTAGTGGTTGTGCGAGATCAGCACCAGCCCGCGCGCGGGCACCGCGGCGAGCGGCAGGCCCGGGGGCGTCTGACGCGACGGCAACAGGGCGCGCGCGCCGAAGTGCGGATCGAGCAGGGCGACGGTCTCCCCCTCGTGGAGTGCGAACGAGGCGTGGCCGATCCAGGTCAGCTCGGCGCGCTCGGCGGCACGCCGAAGGCGGTCGGTGTCGGCCTCCACCCGCGGCACCCCGCCGGCGAGCCGGGTACGCGCCGGAGCCCGGCGGAGCTGCCAGCGAAAGGCGTCGAAGAACGAGCGGCGAGCCGCGCCCCACGGGTTCCAGAAGCGTCCGCCGCGCCGGTGGGGCGCGAACAGCGTCGCGGGATCGGGGCGGGTCGTCATCTGGAGCGCCATTCCACCAGACCCGCGCCGAGCGGGCCAGCGCTGCTCGCAGGCGCGGCGGCGCCCCGGGGCGCGTTGTAGGCTCCGCCGCGCGATGGGCGCGGCCTTCCCCGACCTCCGGAGCTTCCTCGAGCGGCTGCGTCGCGACGGCGACCTGGTCGAGGTCGCGGCGCCGGTCTCGGCCCGGCTCGAGGCCGCGGAGATCCACCGCCGCGTGATCGCGGCCGGCGGCCCGGCCCTGCTGTTCACCCACGTCGAGGGCGCCGACTTCCCGCTGGTCACCAACCTGTTCGGCACGCCGCGCCGGGCGCGGCTCGCCTTCGGCGAGCGCCCGTTCGAGCTGGTGCGGCGGATGGTGGCGCTCGCCCAGGAGCTGCTGCCGCCGTCGCCGGCGAAGCTCTGGCGGGCGCGCGACATCGCCGGCGACCTGCTGCGCGTCGGGGTGAAGCGGGTTCGGCGAGCCCCCGTGGCCGAGGTCGTCACCCGCGACGTCCGCCTCGATCGTCTGCCGGTGCTCACCACCTGGCCCGAGGACGGCGGACCCTTCGTCACGCTGCCGCTGGTCTACACCGAGCACCCCGCGGGACACGGCCACAACCTCGGCATGTACCGGATGCAGGTGCACTCCCCGACCACCACCGGGATGCACTGGCAGATCGGCAAGGGGGGCGGCTTCCACTATGCCGTCGCCGAGGAGCGCGGCGAGGCGCTGCCGGTCACCGTCTTTCTCGGCGGTCCGCCCGCCCTGATCCTTTCGGCGATCGCGCCGCTGCCGGAGAACGTCCCCGAGCTGGTGCTCGCCTCGCTCGTCGCCGGCGAGCGCCTGCGCGTGGCCGACGGTCCGGACCGCCGGCGCCTGATCGCCGGAGCCGAGCTCGCGCTGATCGGGCGCGTGCGGCCGGAGCGCCGCGCGCCCGAGGGACCCTTCGGCGACCACTACGGCTACTACTCGTTGAAACACGACTACCCGGTCTTCGAGGTCGAATGGCTCGCGCGCCGGCGCGACGCGATCTTCCCGGCGACCGTGGTCGGCAAGCCGCGCCAGGAGGATTTCTTCCTCGGCGACCTGCTGCAGGAGCTGCTCTCGCCGCTCTTCCCGCTGGTCATGCCCGGAGTCGTCGATCTCTGGTCCTACGGCGAGACCGGCTATCACTCGCTCGCCGGCGCGGTGGTGCGCGAGCGCTACGCGCGCGAGGCGATGAGCTCGGCCTTCCGCATTCTCGGCGAGGGGCAGCTGGCGCTCACCAAGTTCCTGCTGGTGACCGACTCGCGGGTCGACCTGCGCGACTTCCGCGCCACGCTCGAGCACGTGCTGGCGCGCACGCGGCCCGAGACCGACCTGTTCGTCTTCGCCAATCTCTCGATGGACACCCTCGACTACACCGGCCCCGAGGTCAACCGCGGCTCGAAGGGGGTCTGGCTCGGCCTGGGCGAGCCGGTGCGCGAGCTGCCGCGCGAGGCCCGCTTTCCGGTCGAGCCGCCGTCGGACGCGCGCGACGCGCGACCGTTCTGCGCCGGTTGCCTGGTCGTCGGCGCGCGGCCCTACGCCGAGGACCCCGAGGCCGCGGCGCGTTTCGCCGCCCACCCGGCGTTCGCCCAGTGGCCGCTGGTGGTGGTCACCGACGAGCCGGCGCGCGCCGTCGCCAGCGCCATGAACTTCCTGTGGACCACCTTCACCCGCTTCGAACCCGCGGCCGACCTCCACGCCGCGGCGAGCCGGGTCGCTCGCAATCACCTGGTGCGCACGCCGCCGATCGCGATCGACGCGCGCATGAAGCCCTGGTATCCCCGCGAGCTCTCCTGTGATCCGGACACGGCCGCCACCGTGACGCGCCGCTGGCGCGAGTACTTCCCCGCCGCCGGCGTCGAGATGGGCGACTCGGAGCGCGGCCACCTGGATCCGGCGTGAACGCAGGCGGAGACCCCGAATGAGCACGACTTCCGCCGCCAGCGGCCGCGGCCGCACCCCGACCCTGCTGATCCAGATCGCGCTCGCGCTCGCCGCCGTCGGCACGATTCCGTTGACGCTCGCCGCCCTGCAGCTCACCGCCGTCAACCGCGACGCGCTGCTCGACCAGCTGCTGCGCACCCACACCGTCGCCGCCCGCACCTCGGCGGATCAGATCGACGGTTTCCTCGCCGGTCACCGCGCCCTCGCCTCGGCGCTGGCCGCCGATCCGCGCCTCGGCCGGCCCACCGAGCCCGACGCCCAGCGCCTGCTGGCGGACACGCTCGCGGGGTGGAGCGAAGCGGGCGTCGCCGGCCTCGCGATCCACGACTCCCGAGGGCGGCTCGCCGTGCGCGTCCAGACCCGCGACGCGGCGACGACCGCCGAGCGGCTGCTCGCCGCGGCGCCCGATCCCGCCCCCGAGCTCAGCCTGGTCGATGGCGCGCTGTGGGCGGTGGTTCCACTGCCGCTCTCGGGCGGCGGATCGCTCGCGCTCGCCACGCTCGCCGGGCCGATCGAACGCTCGCTCTCCCCCGACGAGCTCGGAGAGCAGGCCAGCCTCCTGCTGCTCGACCGCTCGGGCCGGCCGCTCGCCGGCAACCTCGAAGCCGCGCCGGGCCTGCCCGAGGCGCTGCGCCAGGCCGCCCTCTCCGGCCGGCTCTCGGGGGCGGGGCGCTTCCTGACCGATCCGGCGAACGGGATCGTCGGCGCCTGGTCGTCGGCGGACCAGGGGCGATGGATCGTGATCTCGACCCAGCCGGCGGACGTGGCCGAGGCCAGCGCCCGGCGCATGGCGCGGCGTTCGGCGCTCGCCGTGGCGCTGGCGCTGGCGCTCACCGCACTGCTGTCGCTGGCGGCGTGGCGCGGGCTGGTCAAGCCGCTGCGCGCGCTGCTCTCGGCGCAGCGGCAGGTCGCCGGCCTGACCCGCGCACCCTCGCGCGGATCGGAGACCGCGGCGCTCAAGGAAGCGCTGGGCGCGCTCGAGCGGCACGCGCGCGACCGTGAGGCGATCGCCGACGTCTTCCTCGGCCGCTACCAGGTGATCGAGATCGTCGGCTCCGGCGGCATGGGCACGGTCTTCCGCGGTTGGGACCCGCGCCTGCAGCGGCCGGTGGCGCTCAAGACCATCCACGTCGGACGGCGCTCCGACGACCCGCGCCGCGCCCGCGGCGCCGAGCGGATCCTGGCCGAGGCGGTGCGCGCCGCGCAGGTCACCCACCCCAACGTGGTGGCGGTCTACGACGCCGAAGAGACCGAGGAGGTCGCTTACGTCGCCATGGAGTATGTCGACGGCATCGGCCTCGACCGCTACCTGGAGGAGCGCGGCTCGCTGTCCTGGCGCGAGGTGGTACCGCTCGCCGCGGGCGTCGCCGAAGGGCTCGCCGCGGCGCACGCGCGCGGGCTGGTCCACCGCGACGTCAAGCCGGGCAACGTGCTGCTCGGCCACGACGGCTCGGTCAAGCTCGCCGACTTCGGGCTCGCCACCTACGTCCACCTGCGCGCCGAGGCGCCCGGCAAGGTGTTCGGCACGCCGGGTTTCCTCGCCCCGGAGGTGCTGCGCGGCGAGCCCTACGACGCCCGCGCCGACCTCTACGCGCTCGGAGTATTGCTGTTCCGCGCGCTCCTGGGCCGCTATCCGTTCCGCGGCACCGAGTTCCGCGACATCGTGCGCTCGACGGTGCGCGACCCGGCGCCGCGCCCCGAGGAGCTGCTCCACGCCATGCCGCCGGCGATGGCGGGGATCGTCGCCGAGCTGCTGGCCAAGGATCCCGCCGCGCGCCCGCACCCGACCGAGGCGCTGGCGGCCCGCCTGGCCCGGTTCGGCTCCGAGCAGGGGCTGATCTGGCGGCTCGACTTCGCCCGTTCCAAGGGGGAGTTCGACGCCCGCGAAGTGTTCGAGTCGATCTCGCTGCCGACGCTGCGCGAAACGCCGCAGCCCGACTCCCCGTCCCGACCGTGACCGCGCCCGCCTCGCTCGCCGCCACGATCGGCACCGGGCTGCTGCTCGGCTGGTCGGTGGCCTGGCCGCCGGGACCGATCAACGCGGAGATGATCCGTCGCGGCCTGGCGCGCGGCTTCTGGCCGGCGTTCGCGCTCGGCCTGGGCGCCTGCACCGGCGACTTCCTCTGGGCGCTCGGGGTCGCGCTCGGCGCCGGCGCGCTCGCCGACCTGCCGGGGGTCCGCCCCGCGCTGGCCGGGATCAGCTTCGCGCTGCTGCTCTGGCTGGCCTGGAGCTTCCTGTCCGGTGCCTGGCGGAGCTGGCGCCGGCTGCGCCGCGGCGAGCCGGAGCCCGTCGCTTCCGCCCTCGACTCGACCCGCGGCGGCTATCTGCTCGGACTCGGCATGGCGCTGTCTTCGCCCTGGAACATCGCCTTCTGGCTGGCCGTGATCGGCCAGCAGTCGGGCGGCTCGCTGACGATGACGCGCTCGCTGGTGCTGGCGGCGGCGGTGGTCACCGGCGCGACGCTCTGGGGGCTCGTCCTGTGCACCGCGGTGCACTTCGGAGCCCGCTTCGCGACGCCGGGATGGGAAATCACCACGCGCGCCGCGACCGGCGCGCTGATGCTCTTCTTCGCCGCCCGCCTGGTGGTCCGGCTGCTCGGCGGCACCTCCGGGCTCGGATAGGATAGGCCCTTCCGGAGCGCGGACCGCGCCGGTCGCGAACGCCTCGCAGATCCGCATCCCCCCAATCGGCAGGCCCGACGCGCGCGAGCGCACCCAGGAAGCGATGGACATCCGTCAGAACATCCTCGAAACGCTGGGCAACACTCCGATCGTCGCCCTGCGCCGTTACCACCCCGAGGGCGCGCTGGTCGCCGCCAAGCTCGAGTTCTTCAACCCGGCCGCGAGCGTCAAGGACCGGATCGGCCTCGCCATGATCGAGGCCGGCGAGCGCGAGGGAAAGCTCACGCCCGGCATGACCATCGTCGAGCCGACCAGCGGCAACACCGGTCTCGGGCTCGCGCTCGCCTGCATCCTGCGTGGTTACAAGCTGGTCTGCACCGCGACCGAGAAGATCTCGAAGGAGAAGATCGCCCTGCTCGAGGCGCACGGCGCCGAGGTGGTGGTCTGTCCGGTCGACGTCGCCGCCGACGACCCGCGCTCCTACTACAAGGTCGCGGAGCGGATCCGCGACGAGCGCGGCGCCTACCTGCCCTACCAGTACTTCAACCAGGCCAACCCGATCGCGCACTACGAGACGACCGGGCCCGAGATCTGGGAGCAGACCGACGGCAAGGTGACCCACTTCGTGGCCGGGATCGGCACCGGCGGCACCATCTCCGGCGTCGCGCGCTACCTCAAGGAGAAGAATCCGGCGGTGCGCATCGTCGGCGTCGACCCGGCGGGGAGCGTCTACGAGCACTACCACCGCACCGGCAAGCTGCCGACTCCCGAGGAGCTGCGGGTCTACCTGATCGACGGCATCGGCCAGAGCTATCTGCCCGAGAGCTACTGGCCGCAGTACATCGACGAGGTGATGACCGTCGACGACCCGACCGCCTACAAGGCCGTCTTCGAGCTGGCGCGCACCGAGGGGATCTTCACCGGCTCTTCGGGCGGCGCCGCCGCCCACGCCGCCCGCGAGCTGGCCAAGGGGCTGCCGGACGACGCCATCGTCATCACCCTCTTCCCCGATTCGGGCGAGCGCTACCTGTCGAAGCTCAACCCCGACTGGATGGAACCGCGCGGCCTGACCGCCTGACCCCGGGAGATCCGGGGACAGGATGGTCAACCATCCTGTCCCCGGATCTCCTCAGGGGAGGGGAGTGACGTCGACCAGGCAGCCGGCGAGGCCGCGCGCGACCATCGTCGCCCAGGCGACGCGCTGACCGTCGGCGTAGCCGCGCGAGCTCTTGCCGCCCGAGCCCGAGACATAGAAGGAGGCCGACAGCAGCGCGTCGCAGTCGGTGACCGACTCGTAGCGGCGAGCGGCCGCGCCGCGGCCGAACGAGTCGAGGTAGTCGGCGTCGTCCGACATGTTGCGCAGCACCGCCTGCGCGTCGGCCAGCACCTCTTCGATCCGGCGCCGGACCGCGGCGTTGACCTGCGCCGCCTTCCAGACCCGGTACTCGGCCCAGACCTGCTCGGAGTCCGCCGGCAGCGCCTCGGGCTCGCGGGCGTTCCAAGCCGAGGAGGCGTGGGCGGCACGCTCGCTGTCGTGGACCTCGAGGATCTCGAGCACGGTCGCCTCGGCCCGTCCGAGGTCCTTGCGCACCTCGCGCGGCACGTCGAAGGAGATCTGGACGCGGCAGGCGCGCAGCTCGTAGAGCGTGAACGGCCCGTCGACGATGGTCACGCGGTAGGGCACCTGGAGGCTCAGGTTGACGTCGAACCGGGTCCAGCCGACGTGGACGTTGTCGATCGAGACCAGCTCCCCCGCCGGCAGCTGCACCGGCCCGCGCCCCGATGCGTAACGACCCGACGCGGCGTTGTCGGTGTAATGCTCGGTGCACTCGCTGGCGATCGGCGACTTGACGATCGCCCACCGCCCGCGCAGCCGGGCCCTCAGATCGTCCTCGACATCGGCCCGGACGGCGACGGACCCGGCCAACACGAAAGCGGCAGCTACAAAGAAACGGAAACGAGGCGGCATCGATACCCTCCTGGGATCATCGGCTCCCGAAACAGTACGACGAACCCGCCCGGAGGGGGTCATCGCCGCTTCTCGACCCGAGGACTCACTCTCTCGGTGCAGAGCTCGCTCCACGACGCCCGGGCCTCCCGAGGTACTTCGCAGCCTCGGCCCGCAGCTCCTCCCCCGCACCTCGCTCGGCGACCTCCTCGATGAGTCGCCAGAGGTCGGCACGCTTTCCCCGATAGGCCTCGTCGTAGAGGCGGTTGAGCGCAAACGAACGTACCTCCGCCTGTGAGTCTCGGAGCAGTGTCCGCATGAGCTCGAGGCCAGCTTCCGCGCATTCCGGCCGCCCCAGGAGGCCGGCGACGGCAGGCGCGGACATGGATCGCGTTCTCGGATCCCTGGAGATCACCATGCTCCTGAGAAATGGGAGGTCACACTTCCCGCCGTACTTGAGGTGCACCGGGTACCACTCGAGTCGTCGCTTGTCTTCATTGAGAGGATTCGTCGCCGCGTCTCGAACATAGGCCCTCGCCTTCTCACTTCCCCACTGAAGGAGAATCGTCGTGAGAATCTCGCGGAACGCTTTCGACGCAGGATCCTCGAGGAACTTCTCGAGCTCCCCGCGAGTCTCCCTGAACTCGCAGTCCGCAATCGCGGCGAGCGCTTCGATCCGGATTCGGTGCTCCTTCTCGTAGACGACGACTCCGAGCAGCTCCTCCGGATCGGCTCGAACCCCCGCCTGCCTCAGGCGGTAGTGCGAATCTCCGTGGTAGTCGTTCACCGGCCCATCCTGACCTTCCCGGGTCCAGTCCGGTCTGCATCGCGGTCGAAGCAGGGAGTCCGCAGCGAGGCTCGCCGCCGCGCACAGCATCACAAGCGACATCGTTCCCACCGTGAGCTTCATCGGGGAGTCTCCTGGTCCTGCGTCGACTCGCCGCCCGATCCGCCCGGCTGCCGGCAGCTTCTCGCAGCAGGCGCTCGCGCTGGTGCACCTACGAGGGCGACTGCCACACTCGACTCAAGACCACCGCCGGGCGGTCCGGGAAGGCGAGCTCGTTCCCGACGAAGAACTGCCGGAGTCGTTCCGGAGGTGCCTCGACCTCGATCAGATCGTCGGGGACTTCGAAGGTCATGAGTCGCCCGGGGAGTGTCCCGTCGCGAACGGCCGAGCGCAGCTGATCCGCGCGCGGAGGAAACACCTCCAGCACCTCACCGCTCGCGACGAAGCGGATCTTGACCAGAATCCAGCCGCCGTCGGCCTCCGTGGGTCCGAATCGACACGAGACCAGGAGCTCCTGACGGTCGCGAAGTGCGGCGCAACGACCACGCTCCTGAGGAGAGTCCGAAAAACGCATCCACAGGCGCCCCTCCTCGTCGGACTCGAAGGTCACTCTCGACGCGTCCTCCAGCCCCTCCCGCTCACCGACGAACTCCTCGACCCGCCAGGTGCCCAGGATCGGCGTCCCGGCATGCTGGGAACGATCGAGCTCGATGATCGGAAACGTGTAGGAGTCGTCGCAGCTCGCGAGGACGAGAACAAGCGACAGAAGCACACCGGTCCGACCCGCGCACCTTTCGGTCATCTCTTCCGAGCCCCTCTTTCGTCTTCCCCACATCCTCTCTCAAGTCGGCGCTGGGCCGGCTCCGAGTCGGGGACTCATCGGCGATCTCCCCGATCCGAAGCCACTTACGGACGTGCCACGGAACCAGAGAGCGGAGGGCGTAGATTGTCATGTCAATCATTTAGAGGTAGTGTAAACCTCATGGCCCCGAAACCGACCGACGTGCAGACCGAGCTCCGGCAGACCCGCCCCTTTCGCAGCGCCGAGGAGGAGGCGGCGGTGGGGGTGATGCTGACCGCGGAGCGACTGCGCCGGCAGGTCGCCGAGACGGTCGAGCCGAGCGGGATCACCCACCAGCAGTACAACGTGCTGCGCATCCTGCGCGGCTCGCATCCGGGCAACCTTCCAACGCTCGAGATCGCGACCCGGATGATCGAGTCGACGCCGGGAATCACCCGCCTGCTCGACCGGCTCGAGATCAAGGGGCTGGTCCGGCGCGATCGTTGCAGGAACGACCGCCGGCAGGTGCTTTGTTCGATCACCCCGGCCGGCCTGACGCTGCTCGCCGCGCTCGACGAGCCGCTGCGCGCCGCGCTGGTCGACGCCTTCCGCGAGCTCGGCGAACCCGAGGTCCGCAAGCTCTCGAAGCTGCTCGACAAAGTCCGCGCCGGCGTCGGCCCGGCGGAGCCGGTCGAGACCTGATTCGTCGTCATCGATTCCCCACGTCAACGACCAGAGGAGCGACACCATGATGAAGCGCATCGCCATCGCCGTTCTCGCCGTCACACTCTCCGCGCCGGCGTTCGCCGCCGACACCTGGGTCGTCGATCCGGGCCATTCCGAGGTCAGCTTCCAGGTCCGCCACCTGATGTCGCGCGTGCGCGGCGTCTTCCGCGACTTCACCGCAACCGTGGTCAAGGACGCCGACCCGGCGAAGTCATCGATCGAGTTCACCATCCAGGCGACCTCGATCGACACCGGCATCGCCGATCGCGACAAGCATCTGCGCACTCCGGACTTCTTCGACGTCGCCAACCATCCGACGATCACCTTCAAGAGCACCTCGATCGAGAAGGTCTCCGATACCGAGTACAAGGTGACTGGTCCGTTGACGATGCGCGGCGTCACCAAGGTGATCACCCTGCCCGTGACCTTCGACGGCGAGATGAAGGATCCGTGGGGGAATCTGCGCGCCGGCTTCTCGACCGAAACCACCCTCGATCGCAAGGAGTTCGGAATCAATTGGAACAAGGCGCTCGACCAGGGCGGATTCCTGCTCTCCGACGACGTCAACGTCGAGATCCACCTCTCGACCAAGAAGCAGTAAGCGCGCCGCGCTGCTACCATCCGGGCGCCGGTCCGCGATCGCGGGCCGGCGCCTTCACGTCTCCGGAGTCGCCATGACCGAATCCCAGGACACGCCGGGCGCGACCCGGGCCGCGCACACCCGCACCGTCGAGTGGACCGACCCGCGCGAGATCCTCCGCCTGGCCATCGAGCTGCGGCTCTCCGGCCTCGATTTCCTGAGGGCGATGCGCGACGGTGAGATTCCCGGGCCTCCGGTGGGCGCGCTGCTCGGTTTCGAGATCGACGAGGTCGACCCCGGCCGCGTCGTCTTCGGCCTCCAGCCGGGCGAGCACCACTACAACCCCAACGGCGTCGTCCACGGCGGCGTCGCCGCGATGCTGCTCGACACCGTCACCGGCTGCGCCGTGATGACCCAGCTGCCGTTCGGCGTGACCTGCGCGACGCTCGAGCTCAAGGTCAACTACATCCGGTCGCTCTCGGCCCGCTCGCCCCGGGTCACGGCCGAGGGCACCGTCCTCCACCTGGGTCGCCGCTCGGCGGTCGCCGAAGGGCGACTGCTGCTGCCCGACGGGCGCCTCGCCGCCCACGCCACCAGCACGCTGATGGTCTTTCCGCCCGAGGAGATCCACCGCGGCGACCGGCCGGACGGCGGCGACTGACGAAACCCCGCTTCAGGGAGCGGCGCCGCTCCAGGCCGACAGATCGCCGGAGTCGAAGCCGTCCGCGAAAACCGTCGCGCCCGGGCCGTCGAACGGCGGCTCCGCGCCGTCGAGCTCGAGCAGGAAGGCGACCAGCTGCGCGATCTCGGTCGACGACAGCGCCGCCGTCTGCCCGTGCTGATCGACCGGATTGCGCAGCGTCAGGACCTCTTCGAGCGTCGCGGCCGAGCCGTCGTGGAGGTACGGCGCGGTCGCCCAGACGCCCAGCAGGCTCGGCGTGTCGAGCCCGTCGAGCGGCAACCCGAGGCGACCGCCCGAGCCCGGTCCGATCGTCCCGACGTCGTGACGCAGGCGCAGCGAGCTGTCGGTGAAGGACGGACCGGCGTGGCAGGCGACGCACCCCGCGGCGACGAACAGCGCGCGCCCGGCGGCGCCGTCCGCCGTCGGCGCGCCGTCCGCCTCGCGATGCGGGCTGCGCTCGACCTCGACCAGTGAGTCGACGTAGGCGGCCAGCGCGTCGAGATCGGCCGAACGTCCGGCCTTCGGCGGGCCCATGGGCGGCGCCGAGAGCGCATACTGTTCGTCCGACATCAGACCGGTGCCGCCGAAGTGCTCGCGGATCGGCGTCTCGAAGTCCTGCGCCTCGTCGAAGTTACCGGTCCAGTGCAGGAGACCGCGGCCCGCGCGCCCGGCGCCGCGCAGCGTCGTGGTCTCGCGCAATCCCTCGCCGAACTGGGTGAAGTCCCACACGCGCCCGTCGCGTCCGCCGTCGGCGTGGCAGGCGCCACAGGAGAGGTAGCCCTCCTGCGACATGCGCGGGTCGCGGGCGTCCGAGAAGATGCGCTTGCCGGCGTAGACCGCCGGCGGCAGCACCTCGGCACCGACGGTCGGCGCGACGGCGACCTGCGGCAGGACGGTCTCGCCGCGGTCGAGCAGCGCTGACGCGTCGAAGCCGCGGATCGACCGGTCGAGCCCCGAATGGACGTAGACCCGGCGACTCTGCGGATCGATCGCGACGCCGTCCGGCCCGAGGCCGACGTCGACGCGCGTCGCCTCGGCGCCGCTGGCGACGACGAACGCGACCAGCCGGCGCGATCCGTGGAAAGTGACGAACAGGTGCGAGCCGAGCGGCGAGGCGACGATCGCGGAGGCCGCCGACTGGTCGTCGACGTCGTTGCGCCGGGCGACGATCTCCTGCGACGAGGCGAGGTCGATCTCGGCGACGATCGCTCGCGTCGTCGTCTCGAAGGTGAGCGAGGTCCCCTCCCGGTACTGTCCACGCAGGACGTTGTCCTTCTTGCCGACCACCCAGGCGCGGGTGCCGTCGGGCGAGATTGCGAGGCCGGCGAGCGCGTTCGGCAGGCCGCGGCCGGCCGTGCCCGAGTCGGGCGAAGTCGAGTCGAGCGGCAGCGCGATCGCGAGCGGGGCCCCGGGAGCTTCGGCGTCGACCCGGTGCACCGTGCCGGCGATCCCGGACGAGACCAGGCGCGAGACGAGCAGCGACGAGCCGTCGGGCGACATCGCCAGCGCCGCGGGGTCCGGTCCGACTTCGACCACGGCGGTGACGCCGAGCGTCGCGGCGTCGCGACGAACCACGCGCCCTGGCCCGCGCTCCGCGATCCAGATCGCCGCGCCGTCGGGAGTCGCCACCGCCGCGACCGGCGCCGCGCCCCAGTCGAGGACGACCGTCGCGACGGTCGTCGCGCTGGCGGCGTCGATCACGGCGATCGCGTCGTCGGCCCGGCACGGCACCCAGAGCCGGCCGAGCGCGTCGAGGGCCAAGCCGCGCGGCTCGTCGCAGGCCGGCAGCTCGACGCGATCGCCGAGCTCGAGGTCGAACGACGAGACCGTGTCGTGATCGGCGTTGGCGGTCCAGACCCGCCCTCGTTCGGCGTCGACGAGCACCGTCGATGAACGGGTCGGCGCCGCCTCCGCCACCGGATCGTGGACCACGAGCGTCACCACCCGCGCGGCGACCGCGCCGCCGGGGTCGCGCGCCTGGACGATCGCGGTGAAGACCCCCGTCGCGGCGTAGACGTGCGCGATCGAGCTCTGACCGGGCAGCCAGCCGGTCTGCGGCGAGCCGTCGCCGAAATCCCAGCGGAACGACAGCGGATCGCCGTCCGGGTCGGAGGCCGTGGCGGCCAGCGTGACGTCGGTTCCGACCGGCACCGGCGAGGGCGGGTCGAGCGTGAGCGCCGTCACGGACGGCGGACCGGCCTCGGCAGCGGCAGCAGCCGAGACGAGCAGCACGAAGCCGAAGGCGGCTCGCCGACCGCTCACGGCGCCGGCGTCGACCAGGCTCCCGTATCCCCGCTCTCGAAACCGTCGCACAGGATGCAGGTCGCGAGGCTCGGGCCGGTGGAGAAACGGAAGGTGGTGTACTGGATGCGGTTGCCGGCCAGATCGCGGATGCCGTCACCGCGCACGCGCACCTCGTAGGTCGTGTTCGGGAGCAGCGCCGGCTCGGGGGTGAAGTTGACGACGTCGTACTGGGTCGAGACCACCGTCCCCTCGATCGACGCGCCGCCCAGGGGCCGCACCTCGATGGTGCCGTCGTGAATCGTAGTGTCGTCCAGCTCCTCGTTGATCACCAGCCCGATCACGGTGCCGACCGGCTGGTCGACCGCGCCGTCGACCGGCAGGTGATAACCGACGTACGGCCGGTCGTCGTCGAGGTCCGGCCGGTGAGCGTAGAGGTAGCTGTGGCTGCTCCCGACCTGCGCCTGACTCATCATCAGCAGGTGCCCGAGGGGAATCCACTGGAAGTCCTCGAAGACTCCTCCGGGTGGCGGCTGGAAGCTCTGGGCGATCTGCCCGGTCTCCAGGTTCACTTTGCGGCCGACATTGAAGCGACCGGCGAAACCGAACTCGTCCTGGAAGTGGACGTAGCGGCCGGGCAGCGTCGAGTACGGGAGCGTGAATCCGACCTGGAGGTCGGTCGGGTCCGAGAAGTCGATCGCCACCAGATTGGCGTTCTGGTCGGGTCCGTTGGTCTCGTCGCCCGACATCAGGACGACGTAGTTGCGCCAGACCTGCCAGGCCGTGGTGTACTGCCGGAAGTTGCCGGAGAGCACGTCGAGCAGCACCGGGTTCGCAGGATCGCCGACGTCGAACACCGAGACGCCGGTCTGCTCGTCGCCGGGGGTGAAGAACAGCAGGTTGCCGATCCGGAAAGAGAGGCCCGCGTTGATCCCGTCCTCGGCGGACAGGTTGCGGTCCGACAGTTGCTGGCCGGTGCGCACGTCGACCACGTCGTTGCCGATCGAGAGCGGATAGGTCGACAGGAAGTGCCAGCGCCAGGTGCCGATCGGGAAGTGCATCGGCTGCGTCCAGGGCACGCGGACGAGCGGGTTCGCGAGACTCTGGAACTGCGGCGGATCGGCGTCGAGGTGCTCGGGAATCCAGTACTGGCGCCAGAACAGGTCCCCGATCTTGTACCAGGAGTGGCCGTTGACCCCGATCGCGGAGAATTGCTCCATCTGCGGGTCGGTCGGATCGGAAATGTCCCAG
Source organism: Acidobacteriota bacterium (assembly GCA_045862895.1). Lineage (GTDB taxonomy): Bacteria > Acidobacteriota > Thermoanaerobaculia > Multivoradales > JAGPDF01 > JACTMI01. The sequence continues at coordinate 132,014 of BTUO01000002.1, read as the reverse complement.
ACCGACGTGTCGTCCTGGGCGCCGAGGTAGAGCCAGCCGCGATGGAAGGTGGTCACCCTCCCCCCCTTGTCCATGGCGCCCAGGTAGGTGCCGGCCGGCCAGGTCTGGGTCGGCAGGCCGGGTCCCTGCCCGGCCAGCGGTCCGGCGGCGAGGACCAACGCGGCGACGGTCGTGACGCGGAACATCGAACCCTCCTCCCCTGCTCCACGAGGCAGCGCGGCCCGGGCGTCGCGCGCGGGCAGAGCTGCGCGGCGCCGGCGGTCGTTCCGCCGTGGAGGACGATGAGCCCATCCTGGCTCGGATCCGGCCTCCGGGGCTGCGGATCGGTTCACAGGCGGCGGGCCCCGCGCGGTAGGATCGCCCTTCGTGGCCGGCCCGTCCGGCGGGCCCGGAGGGAGCGATGCTCGAACAACTCGAACAGGTCGACGCCGCCGTCATCGACGAGCTGATGGCGCTCAAGAAGGAGCGCGACACCGTCGCCGAGCGGATGTCGAAGATGGAGGCCGAGAAGGAAAAGGTCTCCGCACAGGTCTACCGGCGGGTGCGCAAGGACTACGAGACGCGCTCGGCCGACCTCGACCGCAAGGCGTCGCCGCTCAAGGACCGGGCGCGTCGCGAGTACGCCAAGCTCAAGAAGCTGCTCGACGGCTTCGAGGCGGCCCACGTGACGGCCAAGCTCGACCAGGAGGAGCTCGAGCTGCGCCATCGCCTGGGCGAGTTCTCGGACGAGGAGTTCGGCAAGAAGGGCGACGAGATCCGCGAACGGCTCGAGCGGCACGCCCGGGAGCTCGAGGAGGCCGGCGAAGTCCGGCAGCGCTTCGTGGCGGCGTTCGACTCGGAGGCCGAGCTCGCCGCGCCCCCGGAGCCACCTCCCGCGCCGGCCCCCGCGGCGGCTCCACCGCCCGAGCCGACGCCGGTCGTCGCCGCTCCCGCGCCCACGCCCACCGAGCCGGCGGTCGAGCCCGCCGCCGCGATGCCGGCGGCCACCGTCATCGCCCCGGCCGCCCCCCCGCCGCCGCCGTTCTCCTCCCTGGGGCCGTTGGCGCCGGCGGCAATGGCCTCACCGCTACCGATCGACCCCGCCGCGATCACCGCCCCGCAGCTGATCGCCGCGCCCGGTGACGCCACGATCATCGCCGGCCCGACGCCGCCGCCGGCGCCGCCGCCGCCGAAGCCGGTGGCGACCGGGCCGTTGGCCCCGCCTCCGGCCGCCGACGTTCCGGCGCAGGACGGCACGGTGATCCTCTCGCCCGCCGCGCTGGCGCCACCGCCCGCGCCGGCCGCGCCGGGCAAGACCGTCGTGCTGTCGCTGGCCAGGCTGATGGCGATCGACACCGACCTCGGAGCGCCCGAGTTCCCGCTCGAGCCGCTGTCGTTCGTCGGCAGGACGCCGGACAACCAGGTGCGGCTCAACAAGCCCGCGGTCTCGCGTCGCCACGCGCAGCTGTCGCAGACCGAGAACGGCTGGCTGCTCAAGGACCTGCAGTCCGAGAACGGCACCTGGGTCAACGGCGACCGCATCCGCGAGCGGCTGCTGGCGGAAGGCGACCGCGTCCAGTTCGGTACCGTGCGACTGGTCTTCCGGCTGAAGTAGGGCCGGACCCGACGCCTCAGAGCGCGAGCTCTACCTCGAGCCGGTTTCGCCCCCGCGCCCGCCGCCACGCGACGCGGGCGGCGAGCGTGCGCACGAGGTGGATGCCCAGGCCACCGGGGACCCGCTCCTCGAGCGGCGCGCCGGTCTCCGGCGATCGCCGTGCCAGCGGATCGAAACGGTCGCCGTCGTCCTCGACCCCGTAGACCAGCCGCGCCGCCTCGTGCTCGAGGCGCGCGCGGATCGCGACGAAGGTCGCGCCGCCGGCGTGGCGCGCCACGTTCGAAGCGAGCTCGTCGTGGATCAGCAACAGGTCGCGCCGGCGCTGCTCGTCGACCCCGCTTCGTCGGCACCAGGCGTCGAGCTCGACCGCGGCCTCGGCGACGCCCTCGATCGTCGGCGGCTCGAGCCGGCGGCGGAACCTCGCCGCCGTCACTCCGCGACCCCGACCGCCCCGTCCGCGATGCCGTCGAGCCCGGCGGCGGCCAGCCGGAGCAGGCGCGTCGCCCGCCGCTGCGGAGCGGAGTCCACCGGCGGCAGAGCGGCGAGCGCGGCCGCCGCCCGCGCGAGCAACCGGGCGAGCACCGCCACCGAGTCGTCCGAGAGGGCGCCACGATAGACCGCGAGCCGCCCGTCCGGACGGATCTCGGGGAGGCGATCGAGGCCGAGGAAGCGCAGCGCGAGCCGGGGCTCGTAGCGCCCGAACGCGAAGGTCAGCCCGGCGTAGTCGGCGACCAGCTCGTCGAGCAGGTGGCTGCGGATCGCGCCGGCCCGGCGCAGGGTCAGGTAGTGAAAGCTCTCGTGCGCGAGGCGGATCGCCAGCGAGCGTTCGCGCCACTCCTCTTCCGCGAGCCCGATCTCCGCCGCCGGCACGGCCGAGTAGGGCCCGTCGGAGAGCAGGATGAGCCGGTCCTGCCAGAGCTCCTTGTTCGGCGCGAGGCCGGCGGCCATCTCGGCCGACCATTCCTCGTCGCCCGGGGTGCGGCCGAGGCGGCGCTCCCAGGCGCGGCGGTAGTCATCGACCCGCTCCCAGTCGGCGAGCCCCTTGACCAGGCAGGCGCCCATCGCGTCCGGTACGACTTCGGGCTCGTTGCGGGCGGAGAGAGCGCGCACCAGCGCGACGAAGTCCGGGCGGTGGCGCGCGGTCAGCACCGGGACCGGCCCCGCGATGCCGGTATCGAGCACGAGCTCGAGCCGGTCGGGCCGCTCGAACCCGAGCGCCACCGGCCCCTCGCGATCGAACTCGCCGCGACGGGTCGCGGCACGGTACTCCGGAGACTGCGAGACTCCGGAGGCGACCGGAAAGCCGAGCTGCGGAAAGCGGCGACGCAGCGCCCGCGCGACCCCGTCGCGCCCCGCCTCCTCGACGTAGGTGCGCCAGAAACGCACCTGCGGCTCCTCCGCCGCGGCGTCCGGAGCATCGCCGGCGAGTCCCTGGTAGTGATCGTCCAGGTAGTCGAGCAGCTCGTCGCGGGCGGCGGCCGGCGCACCGAGCTCGGTGAGCAGCGCGTGACGGCGTTCGACGGGCAGGGTCGCTGTCACGTCCGGGAGACCGCGAAACCGTGACTCAGGCGAGCTGGCGCTTGGCGAGCGCCGCGAACAGGCCGTCGAGCTCCATCAGCTCCTTGAACGTCCCCTGCTCCTTGAGCTCGCCCTTCTCGAGGTAGCAGATGCGGTCGGCGTTGACGATGGTCGACAGCCGGTGGGCGATCACGATGCGCGTCGCCGAGAGCTTGTTCATGCTCTCGGTGACGATCGCCTGGGTCTTGTTGTCGAGCGCGGAGGTCGCCTCGTCGAGGAAGAGGATCTTCGGCTTGTGGACGATGGCGCGGGCGATCATCAGGCGCTGCTTCTGCCCACCCGAGAAGCTGCCGCCGCCCTCGGCGACCACGGTGTGCATCTGCATCGGCATGGCGCGGACGTCCTCGGCGATGCCGGCCTTCTCGGCCGCCTCCCACGCCTCCTGGACGGTGCGCGAGGAGGAACCGACGATGTTGCGATAGATGTCGGCCGGCAGCAGGCGGCTCTCCTGCAGCACCACGCCCATCTGGGAGCGGACCAGGCGCAGGTCGAGGGTCGCCAGATCCTGGCCGTCGTAGTAGATCGAGCCCATCTCCGGCGTCTCGAAACCGAGCATCAGTCGCATCAACGTCGACTTGCCCGAGCCGGATCCGCCGACCAGCGCCACGAACTCCCCGGGCTGGATCTTGAGCGAGACGTCCTTGAGGATCCAGGGCCCGTCGGAGGTGTAGCGGAAGGAGAGGTGCGAAATGTCGATCGCGCCGTTCAAGCGGCCCGGGTAGACCTTGCTGGCGTCGACTTCCGGAGTGGCCTCGAGGATCGGCTTCAACCGCTCCCAGACCGGGACGATCTTGAGCATCGACAGCGAGGCGTCGCCCAGCGCCTGCATCGCGGCGAGGAACAGGCCGTAAGCGGCGGAGAAGGCCAGAAACTCGCCGGTCGTCATCTCGAACGGCGTCCCCTTCTCCGCCGACGACGACTTGAGCGAAACCATCGTGGCGAAGATCACCATCGAGGAGGCGACCGGGAAGCCGGCGTTGAAAACCTGCATGACGTTGCGCACTCGGCCGACCTTGAAGCTGACCTTGCGCTGCTCGGAGAAGGCCGTCGCCCAGACCCGGAAGGCGTGGTTCTCGGCGCCGCTGACGCGCAGCTTGGCGACGCCCGAGATCAACTGCAGCACCAGGCCGGTGATGCGGCCGCGTCGCTTCTGCTCGTCGCGCTGGAAGCGCAGCTGCAGGTAGTTCGCCGAGGTGGTCACGCCGACGTAGAACAGCGTCAGGCCGATCGCCACCGCCGCCAGGGTGATGTTGTACCCGACCATCTGGAAGACGTTGAAGATCGACGAGAACGACCCGAGGATCGCGGCGATGCCGGCGCCGGCGACGATCTGGCGGATCTGGTCGACGCCGGAGGCGCGGTCGGCGAGGTCGCCGGCCGAGAATCCGCGGAAGAAGGTCATCGGCAGGTCGAGCAGGCGATCCCAGACCGCCGACTGCGCCGAGTAGTCCATCCGCCCCTGGACGCGGACCATGGCGATCGCCTGGGTGATCTTGAACGCCGCCTGGGCCAGCGCCATCAAGAAGAGGCCGCCCGCGAACTGGATCAGCATCGCCCGTTCGGCCTGCGGGATGGCGGTATCGAAGACCTTGCCGGTGATCATCGGCGGCACGGTCCCGAGCAGGCCGAGCCCGATGCCCATGAGCGCGACGGTGCGGAAGTCGGACTTCAGGCCGCGCAGCGCGAAGCGGATCAACTGCTTGGCGGTCACCGGCCCGTCGCCGAATCCGACGTAGAAGGTGGTGGCGAACGGCACCAGACTGCGCCCGAGCTGCTCGTCGACTTTGCGGCGGTCGCCGGTCGTCGGGTCGACCGCGTCGTAGCTGGTCGGTCCGGTCGGCAGCAGCGCCACCGGCGCCTTGGACTCCTCGTACTGGCCGAGCATCGGACCCTGGTCGTAGTTCCACCAGTCGTCGACCAGGGCGACCCGGCGCGAGCGCAGTCGGGACGCCAGAGAGACCGAGAGCAGCGTCTCGTCGAACGTGCGCTTTTCCTTGCCCTCGGGGTGCGACTTGATCTCGACGCCGAGCCGCTGCCCGATCAGGCGCATCGCGCCGACGATCGGCCCGAGGTCGCCGCCGGCGAACGACGGCCGCTCCCAGACCCCGGTGCCGCCGAGCACCGAGCCGATGGCGCCCATCGCCGCCTCGCGCGCCTGCTCGGTCTGCGCGGCCTTGCTCTGCAGGCGGTTGTACTCGTCGACCGTCGACAGCCGCTTGTTGAGGAACTCGCCCTCGCACAGCAAGCGGTGGAACACCTCGAGACCGGCCCACGCGCGCGGATCGTCGATCACTTCGGCGGCGCCGCGCGGCGTTCCCGTGAACGTCTCGGCGCCACCGATCAGCTCGATCCAGCTGCCCGGGGCCATCGGCAGCAGAACGCCCTCGACCTCCCACGACGCGCTCGACATGCCGTCGAACAGGAACTGCGCGGCCGGCATCTCGACCCAGGCGACGCCGCGCTCGCTCGCCACGCGCTTGCCCGCGGCCGCCTCGAAGGTCTTGCCGGTTTCGAGCGCGACCTCGGGCCGCGGTACCTCGAGGTCGGAGACCAGGCGGCGCGACAGCGCCTCGACCCAGCGCACGACCATCGCGGCGACCCTCTCGCGATGGGCCTTCTCGCCGGCCAGGCGCAGCAGCCGCGCGGCCGAATAGCGGCGCAGCTCGGAGCCCGCCTTGCCGACGGCGAGGAACCCCGAGCCCATGCCGTAGCGGTCGGTATCCATGCCGAAGAAGAGCTGCCCCGGGTCGATGCTGACGAAGTGGGTGCGCGCGCCGACCGGCTGGCCGTTCTCGAGCGCTACCGTGAAGATCTCGATCTTGCCCGACTCGACCAGGTAGACGGCGTCGGGATCGGAGAGCACGAACGGCTTGTTGGCCGCCGTGACCACCGCCTCGCCCTCGTCCTCGAAGCTCTTCGGGCGCTCGATTTCGCGCACGATCGCGGCGATGTCGGAGATCGAGATGGTGCGGTCGACCGGGATGTGGGCGTGCCGATCCGGCTCCGGCGCCGGCGGCGCGACCGGCTCGGGCGGAGGCGGCGGCAGCTCGACGACGACCTCGAACACGGTCTGACCGAGCGTGAACCGCCGCCCGCCCGCGAGTTCGGCCTCGGGCACCCGCGCGCCGTCCACGTGGACGCCGTTGGCGCTGCCGTTGTCGACCACGCGGGCGCCCCCGTTCACGACCAGGACGCGGGCGTGCCGGCGCGACATCGACGGATCGGCGACCGGCAGGCCGCAGTCGTCGGCGCGGCCGATGACGAGCTCGCCGCCGGCGGCGTCGAGCGTGAGCTCCTGCCCGGCGAGCCCCGGCACCGGCGACTCGACCACCCGCAGCTTGACGGTCGCCACGGCGTCAGTGGGTCTTGATGAGCTCTGCATACGCGCCTTCGGCGTCCTTCATCTCGTCGTGGGTGCCGCGCTGGACGATCTTGCCGCGCTGCATGACGATGATCTCGTCGCAGTCGCGGATCGTCGACAGCCGGTGGGCGATGATGATGCAGGTGCAGCCGCGCCGGCGCAGGCTGTCGTCGACGATCGACTCGGTCGAGGGATCGAGCGCCGACGTCGCCTCGTCGAGGATCAGGATGGTCGGATTGCCGACCATGGCGCGGGCGATCTCGAGGCGCTGCTTCTGTCCGCCGGAGAAGTTACCGCCGCCCTCGTCGACGATCGCGCCGTAGCCGCCGTCGCGGGTCTCGATCACCTCGGCGATCGCGGCGTCGCGGCAGGCCTCGGTGACCCGGCCGGCGGGAACGGTCGCGTCCCACATCGTCACGTTCTCGCGGATGGTGCCGCCGAACAGGAAGATCTCCTGGTCGACCAGGCCGAGCGAGTTCGCCAGCAGGCGCCGCGGCACCCGGTCGCGCGGCGTGTCGTCGAACAGGACGTCGCCCGCCCAGGGGCGGTAGAGACCCGAGACCAGCTTGGCGACGGTCGACTTGCCCGAGCCCGAGCCGCCGACCAGCGCCACGCGCTGGCCCGGCTGGATGGTGAGGTTGAAATCCTCGATCAGCGGTTTCTCGAGCGGGCTGTAGCCGAAGGTGACGTCGCGCAGCTCGATCTTGCCCTGGAGTTTCAAGCGCTGATCGTTGGGGTTCTCGGCCCGCTGCGCCGCCTCGTTCCTGTAGAGCGGATCCTGCGGGTAGCGCAGCACGTCGTCGAGTCGGTTGAGGTCCGCCTCGAGCTCCTGCAGCGTCGAGCCGAAGGTGACGAAGGAGTTGAGCGGCTTGACGAAGCTGCCGGTCAGCGCCTGATAGGCGACCAGCAGACCGACGGTGAGCGTGCCGTCCATGACCTTCAGGCCGCCGAAGAAGAGCACCGACGCGGTCACCAGCGTGTTGACCACGGTCGGCACCACCGAGACCATGTCGCTGATCTGGCGCAGCTGCTGCTCGGCCCGGAGCGCCTTGGCCTGGTAGCCCGCCCAGCGCGAGAAGAACTCGTTCTCGCCGCCGGTGGCCTTGAGCGTCTCCATCATGCGCAAGCCGCCCATCGCGGTGCCGCCGAGCTTGCCCTTGTCGGTCAGCAGCTTCCTGCTGGCGTCGGTGCGCACCCGGCCGACCACCCGGATCGCGACCACGTTGGCGAGCGCGACGCCGATGACGGTGAGAGTCAGGCCGACGTCGTAGCGGAACATCAGGATGGCGTAGAAGATGACCAGGAAGCAGTCGATCGCCGTGGTCGCGAGCTTGCCCGAGACGATACCGGCGACCTTGTCGTTGATCGCCACCCGCGAACCGATCTCGCCAGCGAAGCGCTGCGCGAAGTAGCCGACCGGCAATCGCAGGATGTGATTGAAGAAGGCCGCGGAGTTGGAGAGCGCCAGTTTCGTCTCGAGACGCAGGAGGTAATAACGCTGGAGCCAGGTCAGAACCGCCTGGAGTCCGAGCGTCAGACCCATGCCGAGCAGCAGCGGCTTGACGATCGACGCCCGGTTGGCGACCAGGAACTCGTCGACGAAGACGCGCGAGAAAGTCGGGATCACCAGCCCGGGGACGACCAGGAACAGACCGCAGAGCAGGACGAACGCGAGCGCGGTCTCGGAGCCGCGCAGCCGGCGGCGCAGCGCGCCGGCCAGGCTCGGCTTCTCGCCACCCGGCTTGAAATCGGGCCCCTTCTTGAAGGTCAGGACGACGCCCGAGAACGACGAGTCGAGCTCGTCGATCGTGACCTGGCGCGGGCCCTGCGCCGGGTCGTTGAGGCAGGCCTTGTCCCCCTTGAACCCCTCGAGCACCAGGAAGTGGTTGGCGTTCCAGAACAGCACCGCCGGGTACTCGAGGTTGTAGAGGTCCTCGAGCTCGTACTTGAACCCCTTGGCGTCGAGCCCGTACTTGCGCGCGGCCTTGAGGACGTTGTTGGCCTTGGAGCCGTCGCGCGAGACGCCGCACTCGGCGCGGCACTCCTCGAGCGGGGCGATCCGGCCGTGGTAGGCGAGGATCATGCAGAGCGACGCGGCGCCGCACTCCACCGCCTCCATCTGGAGGACGGTGGGGACACGCTGCCGCTTCGCTTTCGGCTTGGGTTTCGCCTTGGCGCCGGCGGCGGCCGGCTTCTTCTCCGCCTCGGCCATCGGTCAGGACAGGCCCAGCGTCTGCTTGACGGTCGGGATCACGTACGAGATCGGCTTCCTGGTCTCGACCACGACCTGCACCGTGCAGTCGGTGCCGCTGCCGACCTCGACCGGCGGGCCGGAGGACGAAGTCCACTTGAAGCCCGACGGCGTCTCCGCCGCGGTCGGCTCGATCACCACCTGGAACGGGTTGAGATCGATGTACTGCCGGGCCAGCGAGTCGTTGGCGACGATGCGCTGGATCTCCTCAGGCGTGGCCGGCAGGGCGGAGACCGACACCACCTTGCCGATCATGAAGCCGTAGTCCTCGACCCGGATGAACGAAGGCGCGATGCGGACTTCGAGTCCGGCCGAGACCTTCTTGCCGGCGGCGAGCGGCACGAAGCCGATGACGCGCATCGGATCGCCGATCGACTCGAGCGACAGCAGCGCGTCGCCGGGGCGTACCGGTTGCCCGACTCCCGCCCGGACCGCGACCACCCGGCCGCCGAACGAGCTGCGCACCACCGACTCGTTGGCGAGCTTGGCCTCGAGCTCCCGCACTTCGAGCCGTTTGTCCTCGACCCGGAGCCCGCGGTCGCCGGTGCCGATCATGCTCTGCGCCATCGAGTTCTGCAGGCTGGTGATCTGCTGATCGATCGACGCCACCGCCGCCGAGGTCAGCAGCCCGCGGTCGACCAGCTGCTGCTTCTGCCGGCGGTCCTGCTCGAGCCGCGCGATCTGGGCGCGCAGGCGGCCCTGGATCGACGCGGTCTGCGAGCCCGAGTCCGAGGTCTGCTGCTCGAGCTCGGCGAGCAGCGCCTTCGACGAGGCCAGACGCGCCTCGACGTCGGGCATCGCGAGGCGGGCGACGACCGCGCCCGCCTCGATCACGTCCCCGGTCTTGACCTCGACCGACTGGATGGTCGCCGAGGTCAGGATCTGCACCTCGCGCACCGCCTCGCCGCGCACCATGAAGCCGCGGCCGTCGACCTTGACCGGCATCGGGAAGGTGACGCTCCAGACGATCGCCACCACGATCATCGCTCCGATCGCCACCACCGCCACCCATCCCATCGGCGAGGTGACCCTCATCATCATGTCGAGCTGCTCGGGCGAGGAGAGCTTCTCGACCGAGGCCTTGCGCAGCAGCTTGTCCGGTCCCTGCATGGCGGCTTCCTTCCCCGGCTCGGATGACTCAGAGAATCGGCTGCGCGAACGGCGCCAGTCGCGCGCCCCGGACGTCGCCCGCCGCCGGCAGATCGAGCAGGGTGCCGGTGGCGAAGCGAAGTCGGGCGGCGAGCGACAGGTAGGTACGCTCGGCCGCGAGCACCTCGAGCCGGGCGTTGGTCAGGTCCGACTCGGTGATCAGGGTGTCGAGGACGGTGAGGTCGCCGGCGCGGAACCGCTCGACCGTCGCCTCCGCCGTCTCCTCGATGCGCGCCAGCGCCTCGCGCCGCGACTCGAGCTCGGCGCGCGAGCGTCGCAGCGCCTCGGCCGCCTCGATCACCGACAGACGGATCGAACGCCTGAGGTCGATCGATCCGATCTCGCTCGAGGTCGCCGCCGAGCGGGCCTGGAGCAGCCGGCCGCGCGCGGCGTTGTTGCCGATCGGCAAGCGGATGCGCAGCGCCGCGCCGTAGCTCGGACCCGACCACGGCTCGTCCATCGCCTTCTCGAACCCCTCGGGATCGTAGAAGCGCTCGCGGAAGGTCTCGTGGAATGCGTTGTACGAGGCGTTGATCTGGAGCGCGACCTGGGGCCTGAGGTCGTGCTCCGCGGCGGCCGCCAGAGCGCGATCCGCCGCGAGCCGCTCGCCGGCCGCGCGCAGATCGTCGCGCTCCGCGACGGCCCTGGAGACGAGCGCTTCGACGTCGCCGGTCCCGAGCGGATCGGCGCCGATCCAGCCGGCGAGGTCGGCGTCGGTCTCGATCGTCTCGAGCTCCGCCGCCTCGATGCCGAGCACCCGGGCGAGCTCGGCGCGCGCCACCGTGAGCGCCTGCCGCGCGCCGGCGACCGAGGACTCGGTCGACGCCCGGCGCGCGCGGTTGAGCTCGAGGTCGACGCGCGGGATCACTCCGGCCTCGGCCAGCTCGCCGCTCGCGCCGAGCAGGCGGTCCTGGATCACGAGCGACTGCTCGAGCAGGTCGAGGCGGCGCGCCGCAGCGGCGACGTCCCAGTAGGCCTCGAGCGTCGCCAGCGCGCGCTCGGAGGCGGTGTGCTCGTAGAGCGCCTCCGCCGCTACCTGGCCGCGCCGCGCCGCCACCAGCGGCGCTTCGAAGGAGACGCGGCCGGCGCCGCGACCGAGCGGCAGGTCGAGAGCGAGGCCGGCGGTCATTCGGAACTGGTTGGCGATCAGCGCGTCGCCCCAGGTCGGATCGAGCCGCTTGCCGCGGAAGTTCTCCTCGGAGCTGCCGAGCGACAGCGACGAGATCAGGGCCGCGCCGCTGCGCATCGGGATTCGGTAGTCGACGCCGGCGTCCATGCGGATCGAGACGCGGTCCTCCGGCACCTGGCCGATCCGGATGCGCTGGAAGCGCAGCGAGTCGGCGGTGCGGCGCAGGATGAGCGCGGTCAGGCGCATCTGGTCGGCGGCGGAGTTGCGGATGAGGTCGATGAAGACCTGCAGGCGCTCGTCGAATCCGGACAGGCCCGCGAAGGCCTCGCCCAGCTCGAGCGTGGTGAACAGCGACGGGTCGAGGGCGATCGACGGGTCGAGGATGCCGAGCACGTTGCCGTCGTCGTTGACGCAGACCACCGTCGAGGTGTCGCCGAGGACGATGAAGCTGGTCGCCTGGAGACAGCTGCTGGGCAGGAAGAAGCTGGCATCGGTCGGCAGCCGGTCGATCAGCTTGGCGGCGATGTCGTCGAGGATCGGCGGCGGAATCTCGAGCCGGAGCCGCCGGTCCTGCTCGGCCTTGAGCCGGGAGCCGAACAGCTCCTCGACGCCGTAGTCGACCCGGAAATCCGAGAGCAGCGCGTTGTCGAACAGGCCTTCCGCCTGGGTCACCGCGCCGGAGCGCAGCGCGACCTCCTGCTCGGCCCGCGCGATCACCGGGCTCGCGGCGAGCGCGCGGCGCACCGCGTCGTCGGCCGAGAGCGCCGCGGCGGCGGCCGGCCGGGCGGACCCGGACGCGACCGCCACCAGGAGCGCGGCCGCGAACGGCCGCGCGGTTCGGAGAACTCGCTTCACGGCAGCCCTCCGGCGGTTCCCGCCGCGCCGGGCGGCAGCGAGATCAGGGCGTCGGCCGGCAGCGTGCCGCCGCCGTCGCCCCATTCGACCAGCGTGCCGGTCTCGAAGCGCAGCTGCGAGAGCAGATTGGCGACCTGCTGGCGGGCGGTGAGCACGGTGAGGTCGGCGCCGGTCTTCTGCTGCTCGGTGACGATGGCGTCGATCAGGGTCGACGCGCCCAGCCCGAGCTTCTCGAACTCGGCGTCGATCGTGGCCTGGAAGTGTCCGGCCGCGGTCTCGGCCGCCTCGAGGCGCGCCACGGCCTCTTCGAGCGAGCGCAGGGTGGACACGATGCCGATCCGGATGTTGCGCTCGAGATCGATCGCCGAGATCTCGCGCTGGCGCACCAGCGACTGGTTCTGGGCGAGGCGCCCCTCGAGCGAGTTGTTGCCGATGCTCTTTTCGAAGGCCAGCGCGAACGAGCCGTTCGGGCCGGTCCAGCGGTCGACCGCGTTCGAGAAGCTGTTCTCGCCGAGCGCTCCGGCCGACAACGACAGCGCCAGGTCGAGCCGCGACGCCAGGTTGCGCCGCGCGGCCTCCGCCAGCACCAGGCCCGAGCGCACCAGCTCGCGCGAGGCGAGCCGGTCGGCGCGCAGGTCGAGCGCGCTGGCGGCGAGCGCCGCCGGGTCGAGCGCCCGGATCGCCTCGAGCGAGGGCGCCGCCGGGAACGGTCCCTGCGCCAGCGGCGCGTTGGCCTCGCTCTGGACGTCGACACCCATCGCCCGCGCCAGCGCCAGCCGCGCCGACACCAGATCGCGGCGGGCGCCGTCGACCTGGGCTCGGGCGTTGGCCTGACCCGCCGCGGCGCGCGCGGACTCGACCCGCGGAATCACGCCGCCTTCGATCAGCTGTCCGGTCAGGTCGACCAGCCGGCTCTGCAACTCCACCGAGCGCTCGAGCACCGCCACCCGTTCCTGGGCGGCGAGCAGCTGCCAATAGGCCGCCGCGGTCGACAGCACCGACAACGAGGAGCCGTGGCGCAGCGCCATCTCCGAGGCGGCGACGTCGATCTCCGCCGCCTTCTCCGAGGCACCCGTCGACTCGACGCCGCGGCCGCGCAGCAGCGGCACGTTGACGTCGAAGCCGAGCTCGGCCCGGTAGAGATCGGCGATGTTCTTGCCACCGAAGTCGACGAAGCGGCGCAGCGGCGTGCCGAACTCGGTGACTACCGGCTGGCCGTTCTCGTCGAGACGATCCTCGAAGAAGCCGTTCTTCTTGCCCTTGAACTGGTTGTGCTCGTAGCTGGCGGTGAAGAAGGGCGCGAGGAAGAGACCGCTGCGGTAGAGCTTCGACAGGCCGAGATTGAACTTGCCGGTCGCGAACTCCTCCTCGTCCGGCGGCGCATCGAGGCGCGCGATGCTGTCGCCGAGCTCGGTGCAGGTCGAGGCGAGATCGTCGATCGCCTCGGTCGCCTGGGTGACCGCGCGCTGGAGGACGTTGGCGCGCGCCTGCTGGAGCAGGGCCCGCTGGGTGGCGTTGTCCTCGGCGGCGATCAGCGCGTCGAGAAAATCGATCTGCTGGCGGACGTCGTTCGGGATCGGCGCGCTGGTGTCACCGCCGGCATAGCGCTGGAGGTTGGCCAGGCTCTCGCGCTGGCGCTGCTCCTCGGCGCAGGCGAAGTCGCGCTGGGTGGTCAGGTCGTTGCGCTTCTCGCGCTCGCGGTCGATGGTCGAGTCGCGCAGCCGCTGCTCGCGGTAGTCGTACGAGACTCCGAGGTCGAGCGTCCAGTCGAACGAGCCCGAGATCTCCTGCAGCACGCCGCGCCGGAAGACCACGTCCTCGCGGTCGAGCAGCAGGTTGGGGTCGTGGGCGAGAGTCAGCCGGACCGCCTCGATCAGCTCGATCCGCCCCTCGCCGTAGGAGAAGGTGGGCGGCTCGTAGGCCGCGTCCTGCGCACCCGCCGCGGTGGCCAGCAGGGTCGCGAGCGCGAACGCTCCGAACCCGCGCACCGATTTCATCGGAAGCCTCATGGATTTCCCTCCCGGTCGCCCACCGGCGACCCTTTCGGACTCATCGGACGGATGCGAGGCTACGTTCGGGCATCGGCTCCGTCAAGGGCGGGAAGCGGCTCCGGCCGCTCCGCCCAGCAGCTTGCGCGTCCCGCGCGTCTCGCCGACGAACTCGGCGATCGGCTCGATCCAGCGCCGGATGAAACGAATCATGTTCGGGTAGACCACCGGCGTGATGAAGGTCGCCCGCGGCACGCCGGCGGCGGCCAGCCGCTCGAGCGACGCCCGGTAGAGCGGGATGATCCGCCCGCGCCGGCTGATGTCCTTGCGCATGAAACTGCAGGTGAACCGGACGGTGAGGGGGTCGACCACGTGGTTGATCACCCAGCCGACCACCTCGCCGCGATAGCGGGCGCCGATCGAGGAGACCGGGTCGAAGCCGGCGGCCTCGAAGCGCCAGGGCGCCAGCGCCGGCGTGATCCAGGGCGCGCGCTCGTGCGAGCGGCGGATCTCCGAGCGCTCCTCGGCGCCGAGCTCGACCCAGGGCACCAGCTCGAGGCCGGCGCCGAGCGCCCGCATCCGGCGCTCGGAGAACAGCTCCGAGGCGAGCGCCGCCTCGGGCGGGAAGCGCACCGAGAGCGTGCGCGGCCGGGGTGCTTCCCAGGCCCGCTTGGCGAAGATCCGCTCGACCGCGGCGATCGCCGGCTTGCCGGCGGTGTAGACCGCCGCCACCTCGTCGAGCCCCCGACGCGCGATCTCCTCCTCGAAGGCGGCAACCAGCGCGGTGCCGATCCCCATCCCGCGCGCCTCGGCGGCGACGAACAGGGAGAGCAGCTCCGGCGCCGGGCCCGGGTCGACCGGCAGCTCGCCGAGCGCCAGGCCGAGCGGCTCGCCGCCGGCGCGGGCGACCACCGCCACCGGCTGGATGCGGCGCGCGTCCCCCTGCTCGGGGTGGCGGCTCGCCGGTGCGAGGGTGAGCAGCGGCCGATAGATCGGAAAGGTCATGGCGGTGAGCCGGGGCTCGGACGTCCCCGCCTCGAGCGTCGTGATCTCGACGGACTCGGTCATTCGAACAGCTCCGGAAGTCGCCGCGGGCATCGCGCCGACCCGCGCCGCTCGATCCTCGGCTTCCGAGGGGAGCTCGAGCGCCGCCGGGTCGAGCAGCGCGGGTTCGTTCGCGCGATCGAGGAACAGCGCCAGCCAGGCGAGGCCGCCGACGCCGCGGAACAGGCCGGCTTCGGCCGCCGCCGGATCGCGTGGCGAACGCGGCAGCCGCGCCGGCCGCTCGAGCAGGCTCGCGGCGAATCCGCGCGCGAAGGCGCCGAGCTCGGGCGAGCCGGCGTCGAGCGCCGCGCGGGCGAGCGCGAGGGCGCGACCGGCCGCTCCGCAGCAGAGGTGGTCGTGGCTCCCCTCGCCAGCGGCGAGCGTCGCCGCGACCGCCGAAGCGAGCTCCTCCCCCACTTGCTCGTCGCGGGCCGACGGCGGCAGCAGGGTGCGGCCGATCGCGATGCCCGGGGCACCGTGGCAGTAAGCAGTCATCCAGATCACCCGTTCGTCTCCGCTCACCGCGCCGGCGCGCCGAACCGGCCAGTTGCCGTGGGCCGGGTCGTAGAGCGCCCGCTCGAAATCGAGGGCGTCGGCCACCGCCGCGGCGAAGCGGGGGTCGCCGGTGGCCGCGCCGAGGGCGGCGAGCGCGCGGGCGATACCGGCCGCGCCGTGGGCGTAGCCGGCGAGCGCGCGCCCGCCGCTGCCGACCCAGGCGGCGCCCCCTTCGGGCTGCGGCGTCCGGGTCGCGAGCAGCCGCTCTCCGGCCGAGGTCGCCGCTTCGCGCCAGCTCGCTTCGCCGGTCGCCTGGGCGAGCGCGAGCAGGGCGAGCAGGGCGCCGGCGGCGCCTCCTTCGACGTCCAGCCGCTCGTCGGCGGCGAGACGCTCGCCCGTCAGGCGCCGGGCGTAGCTTCGCGCCATGTCGAGCAGCTCGCCGCGCCCGCTCGCGCGCGCGATCGCCACCAGCGACCAGACGATCGAACCGAGTCCGGTGAGACCGCCGACGGGCAGATCGCTCTGCTCGGAATCGGTCGCGAAGCGGTCGAGATCCTCGATCAGCGCGGGCAGGACCGCGGTCAGCCGCGAGCCGCCGTCGACGCGATCGGCGCTCGCCAGCACGAAGGCGCGGCCGAGGCGCCCGTCGTAGAGCGCCAGATCGAGGAGACGTTCTTCGAGGCGACGCGGACGATCGCCGGCAGCGCGCGCGCGCCGCGGATCGAGATCGAAGGCGACGATGCGGTCGGCGACCACCAGCGCCCGCGCGACGGCGCCCTCGCCGGCCGGCGGCTCGAGCTCGATGCGCACGCCCGCATCGGGCGCCAGAGCCTCGACCACCGCCTCGACCCGGCGCTCGATCTGCGCCTCGGTCAGCTCCGCCAGGCGGGCGCGGGCCGCGGCGAGCGCCGAGCGGGGGACGACCCCCTCCGCGCGCACCCCGTCCGCGGTCGCGTCGAGCCCGTCGGCGGCGATCTCGAAGCGTGGCACGTCGAGCCCCTCGAGCGCCGCGCGCTCGGCGGCGATCAACGGCCAGGCGCGTGGCGCCTTCGTCGCGGACGCGAACGGCCGCGCCATCGCCTCGAACAACAGGGAGGCGCCGAGCGCGTCGCGCTGGTGGCGCGGCGTCGCGGCGAGGTCGAGGACGGTGGCGTACTCCTGGCTCGCGCGCATCAGCAGGCGCAGCGGCGCGCCGACGAACCGGTCGAGCGGGCCGTCCGCGGCGACGAGCCGGTCGCGTGCGTCGAGCAGCCGCCGCCAGGTCGAGCGGTAGCCGGCGACCAGGGCGACGGCGAACTCCTGCGGCGAGGTCGGCCGCCCGTCGTGCGCCGGGACGTTGGCAAGCGGCCGCGCGACGACCGGCACCGGGACCGGCGCGAGCGCGTCGGTGCCGAGGCCGCTCCACCCCCGGCCGCGCTCCGAGACCACCCGCTCCTCGACCGGATGGAGCCCGGCCCAGGCCGCCACCCGCCCCGCCTCCCCGGCGCGCCGCAGCAGGCCGCCGGTGAACCGCTCGCGGCGCTCGCGTCCGGCGACGCCGGCACGGTCGGGCTGGAGCAGCATCTCGGCGTCGACCACCAGCGGGCCGTCGGCGACCGCCACGATGTTCTCGGCATGCAAATCTTCGGCGCCGAGCAGCTCGGCCAGAGCGATCAGGGTCCCGGCCCGGCGCCACCAGGTCTCGAGCGCCCCGCGATCGGCGAGCGGAGCGGCGCGCTCCCAGCGCATCCAACCGTGGTCGCCGCGATCGAGCACTTCGGGCGCCGGCGGCGGGTCGGGGAACCCGGCTTCGGCGAGCCAGCCGACGAGTCCGGCGAACGCCGCCTCGACCGCCAGCGAGCGCGGCTTGGCGGCCAGCTCGAGCCCGCTGGCGAAAGCGACGCGGAAGACGACGCGGCCGCCGGCGTGGCGGTCGGAATCGGCGCGCTCGACGACGGCGATCGGCCCGAGCTCGGCGCCGGCCGCGAATCGTTCGGCGAGCGCCGGCCGGTCGCGCTCGACGCGGGCGACCAGCTCGGTGAGCGCGTCGTACCAGGTCGACGCGAGTCGGACCAACTGCCGCATCGCCACCGGGAACTCCTCGGCGAAGTCGAGCAGGCCCGAGGCGAGCTCGTCGGCGACGAACCGCTGATAGACGCCGGGCGCGGGATCGGCCTCGCGCCGGCGCCGGAACCGCTCGAAGGCGGCGACGCCCGCGACGCGCGCCATGTCCTCCGCGAGGCCGCGCACCAGCACCTTCATGGATTCGGCCGGGATCGCCGTCTCGCGGGCCTGGGCGTAGGCCGCCAGGGCCATCCCGACCAGCGGGGACCAGAGCTCGACGAAGGGCACCGAGGTGAGATCGAGCGGCAGCTCGGGAGCCTGGCGCAAGTCGGATCCCACCCCCATCCGGCGCGCGAGATCGGCCCACTCCGGCAGCGGCGAGGCCGGCGCGAGCTCGCCCTGCGGGCCGAGCGCGCGGGCCGCAGTGGACGGGTCGAGGCCGTCCCAGCCGAGTCGGCGCTCGAGCGCGGCCGGGTCCCCGGGCGCGAAGGCGCGCTGCCAGCCGGCGAGCGCCTCCGTGACGTCCACATCGGCGGGGCCGGAAGTCGCGCGGGCGCGCTCCAGCCGCTCGGCGAGGGTCTCGGCACGCGCCGCGATTCTCGACAGGCGGGCCGCGACGTCGTCGGTCGGGGCGGAAGCGGAGGAAGTCGGAGGGGTCACGGATCGGCGCGTCGCGACGGCAGAAACTACCGCAAGGTCCCGGAGGCCGCGCCCCCGAAAAAGGCACCGGCGTCCCCTCCCGGGCGGGAAGGGACGCCGGCTCGAAGCGTGAGGCTCAGATCAGGCTGAACTCGGCGTTGATCTCGACGACGGTGTTCATCGCGCCGTCGCTGTCGTTGCAGTTGGCGTCGCCCTTGACGGTCGCGCCACCGGCCACCTTCTCGAGGTCCTCGTCGGCCAGCTCGGCGCCGGCGGCGACCGAGTGCGGGACGATCACGTAGATCGTCGACGCGCTCTCTTCGACGGCCTTGATCTGGACGTTGTCCGGAACCGTCATGTTGAACTGCTTCTCGACCACGGCCTTGGGGTTCTTGAGCAGGGCCGAACGGTACTGCGGGTTGGACGAAGCGAACTTCTCGAGCAGGTCCTGCATCTCACCACGGGTCATCTTCATCGGAGTCTCTCCTCAGTTTCTGGTTTGTTTGCTGCTGCGTTCCGTCGACGGAGCGGTGCTGCTTAGATCAGGCTGAACTCGGCGTTGATCTCGACGACGGTGTTCATCGCGCCGTCGCTGTCGTTGCAGTTGGCGTCGCCCTTGACGGTCGCGCCACCGGCCACCTTCTCGAGGTCCTCGTCGGCCAGCTCGGCGCCGGCGGCGACCGAGTGCGGGACGATGACGTAGATCGTGTTCGCGTTCTCCTCGACGGCCTTGATCTGGACGTTGTCGGGGACGCTCATGTTGAACTGCTTCTCGACCACGGCCTTCGGGTTCTTGAGCAGGGCCGAGCGGTACTGCGGGTTGGACGAAGCGAACTTCTCGAGCAGGTCCTGCATCTCGCCACGGGTCATCTTCACGGAAGTCTCTCCTCGGATCTGTAGTTGGTCTTGCGTACGTCGGAACGGAATCGGGGCTCGGTACGGCTCAGATCAGGGAGAACTCGGCGTTGATCTCGACGACGGTGTTCATCGCGCCGTCGCTGTCGTTGCAGTTGGCGTCGCCCTTGACGGTCGCGCCACCGGCCACCTTCTCGAGGTCCTCGTCGGCCAGCTCGGCGCCGGCGGCGACCGAGTGCGGGACGATGACGTAGATCGTGTTCGCGTTCTCCTCGACGGCCTTGATCTGGACGTTGTCGGGGACGCTCATGTTGAACTGCTTCTCGACCACGGCCTTCGGGTTCTTGAGCAGGGCCGAGCGGTACTGCGGGTTGGACGAAGCGAACTTCTCGAGCAGGTCCTGCATCTCACCGCGGGTCATCTTCATGGTCGGATCTCCACACTTCGTGCTGCGTTGGCGTCCTGGACCTTGCGGTCCGTTTTCGGGTCGGCGCCGGTCCCGGGATCGGGGCGGCGCCGTGTCTTGCGATGCTCCTCTCCTATCGCAGCGGGCGTGCCAACCCGGGCGTCGGAGCTCAACTCTCGATGAACGTTGAACTTGGAGGAATCCGGCCAATTCGTTGATTCATCAAATGTCGAGCTGGGGCGCGACTGCGTCGCGCCCCCGCGCGACGAGGTGGCCCTCCCACCCGTTCGGGCGGGCGACCCGGGTCAGAAACAGAGGTCGCAGGCTTCGCCGGGGTCGAGCGCGATCCGCTCGACCAGATCCGCGACGTCGAGCGGCAGGAAGGCGCGACGGTAGGACTCGGTCCCGACCACCAGCGGAGGATCCTCCTCCAGGCGTGCACGCAGCAGCTCCTCGATCCGGCCGGCGGCGGCACGGGCCGCCTCGTGGACCTCCCGCCAGCCGGCGCGAAAGGCCGTGAGCGCCTCGGGTGCGACCGTGCGGTGGTCGAAGAAGGCACGTCGGGTGCGCTGGATCGCCGCCCGGGTGACGACGCGCCGGCTGCCGCGCGCCAGCAGCTCGCTCTCCGGCCGGCGGGCGAGCGCCTTCGGCTCGTAGCGCTCGGGAAGGTCCGAGAGGTCGAGCGCCCGGTCGAACAGGGTGTACTCGTAGTCGACCATGGTCAACCGCGGCTTGCCCCCCTGGCGGGTCAGGAAGGCGTTGCGCGGGCGCAGGTCGGCGTTGGCGAAGAGCAGCGCCGAGGCGCCGTGGCGGCCGATCTCGAACGCCAGGTCGGCGTCCGGCGGCCCGACTTCCGCCAGCTTCTCGCCGGTGACCGCGCGCGAGAGCATCAACGGTTCGGCGCCGGCGAGGACGCCGACGCGGTTGGTCTCGATGCCGACCTCGGCGAGCAGGCGGCGCGCGATCTGCTCGATCCAGACCGCTTCGGGGTGACGGTAGCGCTTGAGATACGCCTCCTCCCGCCACCCTTCGTCCCACAGGATCTCGACCTTGCCGACCAGGTTGTAGCGGCCCTGCATCGAGTCGGGCAGCAGGTCGATGCGCTCGAGCACCCCTTCGAGGTCGCCGAGCGCGACCCGGCTGCCCGGCCCGGCCAGCGGCTCCAGGCTGCCGCGACCGAAGCCGCCGATCCAGGCGAGGTCCTCGAGCCGGGGGATCGCGGCGGCGCGCGTCGAGCGGCCGACGAGCAGGGTCTGCATGCCGAGCGCGGCCGGCGCCTCGACATCGTTGGCCAGCGAGTCGCCGACCATCAGCGCGGCGCCGGGCTCGACGCCGAGCGCCGCGAGCGCCGCACGATAGCTCTCGGGCGCCGGCTTCTTGGCGCCGAGATCGCACGAGAAGACCGCCGCGTCGAACAGGTCGGCGAGCCCCGAGCGCTCGAACGGCTCGCGGAACGGGCTCCCGGAGTTGGTCAGCAGGCCGAGCTTCAAGCCGCGCCGGCGCAGGAAGCCGAGCAGCGCGCGCGCCGCCGGCTCGGGGCGCGCCGAGGCGAGCTCGCGGTCGAGCAGGGCGAGCGCCTCCGCCCGCGCCGCCCCGGGGTCGAGCCCGGCGCGGGCCGGGAAGCGCTCGAGCACCGCGTCGACGAACGCCTCGCGACCGACGAACGGGCGCACCACCAGGACGTCGCGGAGGAACTCCGCCCACTCGCGCCGGGGAGCTTCGACGCGCCGCACGATCCCCTTCTGGAATGCCGTGTCGTCGAGGTGGACGAGGGTGCCGTAGAGATCGAAGACCAGCGCCTCGATCCGGCTCAACGCTCTTCGTCCCCGTAGCCGGTCGGCTGCAGGCGGTGGTGGCGCAGGAAGCCCATGAACCGCTTGTAGTCGTTGCCCGGCACCCGCCAGTACTCGAGCAGGCGGCGGTAGCTGCCGTGAGACTCGCGCAGGCCGCGCGCGATCAGCCGGCGGACGTCGCGGCGCGACAGGTCGCGATCGATGAAGGGCTCGTGGACCAGCGACCAGAAGTCGCCGCTCGAGCGCGACAGCCGGCGGTAGATGGCGTCGAGCTCGTCCTCGCGGGGGCGCAGCTCCTGCTCGAGCCGGTCGAGGAAATCGCGCGGCTCGATGCGCTCCCCCTCCGACAGAGCGTAGCCGGTGGTCACGATGCCGATCAGCTCGCGCACGTTGCCCGGCCAGCGATAGCCCTCGAGCAGACGCAACGACTCCTCCGAGAACCGCTTGACGACGCCGTAACGACGGTGGAGCCGCTCGAGGCACCACTCGATCAGCAGCTTCCAGTCGTCGCCGCGCTCGCGCAGCGGCGGCGGCTCGAGCATGAAGTACCGCAACCGGAACAGCAGGTCGTTCCTGAACTGCTCGCTCATCACCAACTCGTTGAGCGAACGGTTGGTCGCCGACACGATCCGGACGTTGGCCTTGCGCACCTGCTCGGAACCGAGCGGCCGGAACTCGCCGGTAGCGATGGTGCGCAGCAGCATGACCTGGGCATTCATCGGCAGGTCGCCGATCTCGTCGAGGAAGACGACGCCGCCGTCGGCGGTCTCGAAGCACCCCTTGCGGTCGCCGACCGCGCCGGTGAAGCTCCCCTTGCGGTGTCCGAACAGCTCGGAGACCGTCAGGTTGCCCTCCTGGAACTGGGGGCAGTTGACCGACACGAAGGGGCGCGCGCGCCGGCCGCTCATCAGATGGACCGACTGCGCCAGCGACTCCTTGCCGACGCCGCTCTCGCCGTAGATCAGCACCGGCTCGTCGTAGCGGGCGACCTTGAGCAGTTTGCCCAGCATCTCGGTCAGCTTCGCCGAGTGGCCGACGATCTCGACCGCCTTCTCGGCTCCGAGGGCGGCCCGGGAAGCGCTCCAGAGCTCTTGCGCCGGCTCCGACAGGTAGCGGTCGGCGGCGTGCGCGGCGTGCGCGGCGGAGGCGATGGGGGTCGCGCGGGGCATGGGGACGAGAATCTCACCGGACCTCGCGGTTCCGGAGCGACCCGGCCGCGACGATCCGGTCACGGATCGCCGGTCTGGCGGAGAAACCGATCGGAATCTACAATCGGCCCTCCCCATGGTCAAACCCCCGAACCCGTCCGAGGACGCCCGCTCGCGCTACCTGGTCGAATTCGCGGCCGGCGGCACCATCGTCGAGGAGGGTAAGTCCGGCGCCGAGATGTTCATCATCGAAGACGGCGAAGTCGACATCCTCCGGACATACGCCGGCACGGAGAAGGTGCTGTCGACGCTCGGCCCCGGCGACTTCTTCGGCGAAATGTCGGTGCTCGAGAACCGGCCGAGGAGCGCCACGGCCCGCGCGCGCACGGCGTGCCGCCTGCTGCCGATCGACGCCTCGACGCTCGACGCGCTGCTGCGCGAGCACCCGGAGATCGCGGTGCGGATGCTGCGCAAGCTCTCCGGGCGGGTGCGGCGCTACGAGGAGGAGGAGGAGCGGGCGGTCAAGGCGGCCCGCTCGGCGCTCGGCGAGCTGTCGCGCACCGACGTGCCCAGGGAGGCGGTCGAGGTCGCGGGCGTCGTCGCCGCGGCGGCGTCTGCGCCGGCCACGGCCACGGCCACGGCCCGGCTCGAGCACGCCTCGGGCAAGAGCTTCGCGCTCGCCGACGGCGCCGAGGTGGTGGTCGGCCGATTCGATCCGGTGACCGAGACCTCGCCGGAGGTCGACCTCGGCACGGTCGACGACCAGCGCTCGACCTCCCGGCGGCACGCGCGGATCGCCGGGCGCGGCGGCCGCTTCTACCTGCGCGAGGAGGTCGGCACCGCCAACGGCACCTGGGTCGGTGCGGAACGGCTCGCCTCCGGGGTGGAGCGCGAGCTCGCCGACGGCGACACGCTGCGCTTCGGCCGGGTCGACCTGGTCTTCCGGCTCGGCGCCGGGGGCTGACGCGGGATGGCCGGTTTCGAGGTCAAGGTCTCCGAGGAGGGCGGCGTGGTGGTGGTCGCGCCGGCGGGTCAGCTCGACTCGCGTGCCGCCCCCGAGTTCGAGCGCGAGGTCCTCAAGGCCGTCGGCAAGGGCAAGCACGAGCTGCTCTTCGATCTGTCGGCGCTCGACTACGTGGCGAGCGCGGGGTTGCGCGTCGTCATCATGATCGGCAAGCGCCTGCAGGCCGACGGCGGGGCTCTGGCGCTGTGCGGGCTCAACGCGAGCGTGCGCCAGGTCTTCGACGTCGCCGGCTTCTCGCGGCTCTTCCCGATCTTCACCGACCGCACCGGTGCGCTCGCCTCGATCAAGAAGAGCGCGCGGCTGGCGGGGATCGGCCACATCGCCGGCGACCTCCTCCACCGCGCATCCGAGAGCGCGTCGTCGCCGCGCGTCCCGGTCTTCTCCGCCGCCGACCCGGCCCGGGTCGCCCTCGCGGCCGAGATCCTCGGGCGCGAAACCAAGACCTAACAGCAAGGATTCTCTCGATTCAGCGCCGCCGGTGGCGGCCGAGGTCTCCGACGCCGGGAACCGGCGCGCGCAAAGTGGTTCATGAAACGGAGGGCGCGCGCCTGCGATTCGGCCCCGATCTGGGGCGGGCGTGCCGGACGATGCGCTGGGGATGGGGCCTCATAGCTTCCCTGCGTCGGAGACCTCGGCCGCCACCGGCTCCTTGCCCGGCACTCACAGCCAACAACGGGTGGCAAGCTCCGGTTCACCCGCGGGCTGGGGACAGCTCCTGAACACCACGACCGTTCGTCCGGGAGGTCCCGCGTGTCTCGACTCCTCGCGAAACTCGTGGCGATCGAGGACGGCTTCTAGCTCCGGATGGTCGTGCAGCGACTCGGCGTACAGCGCGGCACGATCGGCTCCGTCGATGGCCCGCTCGAGTTCTCCGGGAGCCGGGGCGTAGCCCAGAGGCCTCGGGGCAATTCTAGGGCCGAGGAAGATCCGGCCGCCGTAAGCCCACGACTGCTCCACTGCGACGACCCGCACCGTCGGGTCCGAGGCCATCGCCGATGCGGCGGCGACGGCAGGGCCCGACTTGCGGGCGAGGAAGCGCAGCGGCCAGACCGACAGGAACAGCGACGCCAGGACGAGGGCGAACGCCGCTCGCTTGCGGCCGTCGCGCCAGAGGTGAAGCGCTCCGGACGCCGCCAGTACGCAGACGAACGGGATCACACCCTGCAGATAGCGCAGTTGCTTGTGGTAGACGATCGACAGGAGCACCAGCGGAACTGCGGCTGCAATCCAGGCCCACGGCAGCAGGCGTCGCCGGATCGCGACGAGCACCAGCAGTGTCGCGGCCGGGTCGAGCCACTTCGGCAGGCGCCGGAGGTACCAGTACCAGGGCTGGTCGGTCTCGAGCGAGGAGGCGCGTTCCTCCACCAGGGTGTAGCGCGCGAACTCCAGGAGGCTCGCGAACGGCCTGCCCCACTGCACGAGGTCGTGGAGTCCGACGAACAGCGCCGCGCCAATCGCGAAACCCGAGACCACCCCGCCACCTCTGCGCAGGCCGGCCGCCTTGGAGTCCTCTCCGGTCCTTCGGGCGATGGCGAAGGCGAGGAGCACCGGCAGGAAGACGACTTCGCTGTAGCGGAACGCGAAGGCGAGAGCGGCCAGCACGCCCGCGGCGCAGACCCGCGCAGTGGAGGACCTGGAGCCGATCAGTGCGAGCGCTCCGAGAACGCACGTCGTCGACGCGGTTCTCGGATAGACCGTCCCGGCGTAGCCGAACGGCATCCAGTGGAGGGCGAAGAGCAGAGCCGCGAGCGCGGCGAGTGCCCGGTCGCGGCTCCAGGCTAGAACGATCCCTCCCAGCAGGGCGACGCTCGCGACCGACAGCAAGGTGAACGGGACGGTCGCAGCCCAGCAGAGCCATCGAGGAGCTTCGACGCCAAGCACTGCCGCGAGCGCGAGGGCCGGAGCGACGAAGAGGTCGGCGAGCAGCGTGTTGCGGATCTCCCAGACGTCGACTTCGAGGCCGAAGGCGCGCCGGAACCCCTGCTCGAGGATCTCGACGTCGTCACCGGTGAGGAAACCGGGTACCGCCGCCCCGAGGGCACTGCGCAAGACGAAGAGCACCGCTAGCGCAGCGAGCCAGAGTCGCCCCGCTCGGACCGCACCCTTCCCCGTCTCGTCGATTCCTTGCCGTTCCTCGACAGTCACTCGGGCGGAAAGACTATCGCCGGAACCGGCAAGGAGGCGGTGGCGGCCGATGTCTCCAGCGCAGGGAAGCTATGAGGCCCCATCACCGGATCTTCGGTCGGTACGCCCGCCACGAGTCGGGGCCGAATCGCAGGCGCGCGCCCACTGCCTCGTCCACCCCGGTGCGCGCGCCGGTTCCCGGCGTGGGGGTCAACGGCTGCCACCCGCGGCGCGGGAGGGCGGAGCCGAGATTCCCGGAGGGTCAGTCCCGACCGAGGCAGACGACGGTCAGGTCGTCGTCGAAGCCTCGGGTGGAAACAAAGGCTCTCGCCGACTTGAGGACGGCGTCGAGGGCGGCGCGCGGGTCGGAGCCCGAGACGCCGGCGAGAGCGGCGAGGATGCCGGTCGACTCGAAGCGCTCGCCGGCGGGGGTGGCCGCTTCCGACAGGCCGTCGGTCGGGAACAGGACGAGGTCGCCGGAGGCCACGGTCCAGGCCACGGTCGGGGCCTGGAGCGGGCGGCGGATGCCGAGCGCGGTGCCGGCCGGCAGCTGGAGCTCGCCCGAGCGGCCGTCCTTGTGCCGGACGATCGGTTTCAGGTGGCCGGCGTTGGCGATCTCCATCCGGCCGGTTTTCGGGTCGAGGACGCCCCAGGCGAGGGTGACGAACATGCCGTCGGCGCCCTCGCCGTGGACCAGGTCGTTGAGCTCCTCGAGCACGGTCGCCGGGTGGAGGTCGCGCGCGGCCGCGGCGCGCAGGCCGCTGGTCAGGCGGGCCATCAGCAGCGCGCCCGAGACGCCCTTGCCCGAGACGTCGCCGATCGCCACGCCGAGCCGGCCGTCCGGCAGCGGCACCAGGTCGTACAGGTCGCCGCCGACCTGCGAGGCCGGGGAGTACTCGACGGCGATGCGCCAGCCGGGAACCTGCGGCGGTTTCGACGGCAGGAAGCTCTGCTGGATCCGGCGCGCCAGCGCCAGGTCGTGCTCGAGCAGCTCGCGCTCGACCAGCTCGCGGTGGAGCCGGGCGTGCTCGAGAGCGAGCGCGATCGGGCCGGCGATGCCGGCGAGCAGGTCGAGGTCGGACTCGCCGAAGCCGCGCTGCTGCTGGACGTTGTCGACCTGGAGCACGCCGGTGATCCGGTCCTCGACCAGCAGCGGCACGCAGGCGACCGCGCGCAGGTTGAGCAGGTGGATCGATCGCGCCGCCTGGAACTCCTCCTCGGCGCCGGCGTCGATCGAAACCAGCGCCTCCTTCTTCCTGACCACCTCCTCGAGCAGCGTCCGGCTCGCCGGAATGTCGGTCGAGCCGCCACCGCGGGTGCGCGCCGCCAGCGGCGTGAACTCGCCGGAGTCCGGGTCGTAGCGGACGACGAAGGCGCGGTCGGCCTGGGGCAGGACCTGCATCGCCTTGGCCAGCAACTGGTCGAGCAGCGTCGCACCGTCGAGCGTGCGCGCCAGGATCCGACCCGACTCGGCGAAGAAGTCGAGCCGGCGCTTCAGGCGCGCGACCTCCTCCGCGAGCTTGGTGCCGCCGTGCGTGCGCAGGCCCGTGAGCGGCATGATCACGGAGCGCGATCCGGTCTGCAGCTCGACCTCGCGGATCGAGACGCGCGAGTTGCTGGTCTTCTCGCGGTCGCGGCCGCGCTCGCCCTGACCGCGGTACTCGAGAACGGTGCCGCCGATGCGGACCTCGTCGCCTTCGGCGAGCGCCACCGGCGTGCCGATGCGCTGACCGTTGACGAAAGTGCCGTTGCCGCTGCCGAGATCGGCGACGAAGCAGCGGCCGTCCGACAGCGAGATCTGCGCGTGGCGGCGCGACACCGCCGGGTCCTTGATCTCGAGATCGGCGAGCGGGCCGCGGCCGAGCAGCACGGTGCGCTCGAAGAAGAAGCGCTGGCCGCGATCGGGGCCGGTGCGATGGACGAGGAGCGGCATGGCGCGAGCGGGATCGACGACTCGAGGCCGATGATAGCTTCGCGGCGTGCGCGCGCTCGACGCTCTCGCCCTGGTCGCGTCGGGCGCCGGCGCCGGAGCGATGAACGCGCTCGCCGGCGGCGGCACCATCCTGACCTTCCCCACCCTGATGCTGCTCGGCCACGGCGCCCGCGTCGCCAACGCCACCTCGACCGTGGCCCTGCTGCCCGGCGCCGCCGCCAGCCTCGCCGGCTACCGGCGCGAGGTGGCGACCCATCGCGAGTGGCTGACCCGCCTGCTGCTGCCGAGCCTGATCGGCGGCGCGCTGGGCTCGGCGCTGCTGCTGGCGACCCCCGAGAAGCTCTTCGCCCGCCTCGCCCCCTTCCTGGTCTGGTTCGCGACCGCGCTGTTCGCGCTCCAGACCTTGCGCGCGGCACGACGCGGCGCCGCCACGGCGACGGCGCCCGGCGACGGCCGCCGCCTGGCGGTCGCCTGGATCTCCCAGTTCGGCGTCGCGATCTACGGCGGCTACTTCGGCGCCGGCATCGGCATCCTGATGCTGGTCGTCCTGGGCCACCTCGGCCTCTCGAACATCCACGCCATGAACGGTCTCAAGAACTTCTTCGGCATCTGCATCAACCTGGTGGCCGCCGGGGTCTTCGTCGCCGGCGGCCTGGTCGAGCCGATCGCGGCCCTGGTGCTCGCCGTGGGGGCGATCGCCGGCGGGTGGTTCGGCGCCCGCTTCGGGCGCTGGATCGGCGCTCAGGGAGCGCGCCTGGCGGTGATCGCCATCGGCACGCTGGTCGGGGCGCTCCTGTTGATCCGGGGGATCTGAGCAGCTCGCGCTCAGCTTTCTGGAATATCGCCCCGGGGTCGGGCGGTTGGACGGATCAGCGAGGGCGTCCGCCCCGGTCGACGGGGCGTACCGACTCTCGCCAGGGGCCGCGATGACCGAACAGCTGATCCTCCCCATTCTGCCGCTGCGCGACTCCGTCCTCTTCCCGGGGCTGCCGATGCCGATCGGTGCCGGGCGCAAGGGGACGCTCACGGCGATCGAAAGCGCGCTGCGCGCGAGCGAGCCCCTGGTGCTCGCGCTCACCCAGCGCCAGAACGTCGACGAAGTCACCGCCGACGGCCTCCACACCGTCGGCACCATCGCGCGCCTCGGCCAGGTGACGCGCACGCTCTCGGGCATGCAGCTCGTGCTCCACGGCGAGAAGCGCGGCATCGCGGTGCGGGTCCAGGAACGCGACGGCCATCTGGTCGCGGTGACCGTGGTCGCCGACGACCAGCGCCCGGCCGACGCCAACGAGCCCGCCTTCGTCGCGCTGGTGCGCGAGAGCCGCGAGCGCGCCCTCGAGCTCGCCAAGAAGGCGGGCCTCCCCGACGAGATCGCGCGCGAGGTGCTGGAGGCGACCGAGGACCCCTCCCGCCTGGCCGACCTGGTCGCCGCCTACGCCGAGATCGCCACCGCCGATCGCCAGCAGCTGCTCGAAACGCTTTCGGTCGAGGAGCGCCTGCGCCGCGCGTTGGTCGTGATGCAGCGCCAGCTCGCCGTGCTCGACGCCCAGCAGGAGATCCAGAGCAAGGTGCGCGAGGAGATCGGCGGCCGGCAGCGCGAGGCCTTCCTGCGCGAGCAGATGAAGGCGATCCAGAAGGAGCTCGGCGAGGAGGACGACGGCAAGGAGATCGACGACCTCGAGGTGCGGCTGGCCAAGCTCGAGCTGCCCGAGGCGGCGCGCAAGGAGGTCGACCGCGAGCTCGGCCGCCTGAAGCGGATCGGCCGCGAGTCGATGGAGTCGCAGGTCATCCGCACCTACCTCGAGAACGTCGCGGAGCTGCCCTGGAGCGAGCGCAGCGTCGAGAAGCTCGACCTCGCCGAGGCCGAGAGGATCCTCGAGGAGGACCACTACGGGCTGGGCGACGTCAAGGACCGGGTGCTCGAGTTCCTCGCGGTGCGGGCGTTGCGGAAGACCAGAGACGTCTCTGTTCAAGACAAAGTCGAAGACAACGACGAGAAGACTTCCAGTGAAGGGGGTCGTGCCCGGCCCGAGGGCGGTGGCGAGGCCGGGTCGGAGGCCGCCGGCGAAGCTGGCGGGAGCGGAGTCGCTGCCGGCGACGCCAAGGCGAAGAAGACGGCCAAGGGGCCGATCCTGCTGTTCGCGGGGCCGCCCGGAGTCGGCAAGACCTCGGTCGCCAAGTCGATCGCGCGGGCGATGGGGCGCGAGTACGTGCGCATCTCGCTCGGCGGCGCGCGCGACGAGGCCGACATCCGCGGCCACCGGCGCACCTACGTCGGCGCGATGCCCGGCCGCATCCTCGCCGGCATGAAGCAGGCCGGAACCCGCAATCCGGTCTTCCTGCTCGACGAGGTCGACAAGCTCGGCGTCTCGTTCCAGGGCGATCCCGCGGCGGCGCTGCTCGAAGTGCTCGACCCGGCGCAGAACGACAGCTTCGTCGACCACTACCTGGGGGTGCCGTTCGACCTGTCGGAGGTGCTGTTCGTCGCCACCGCGAACTTCCTCCAGAACATCCCGGGACCGCTCGCCGACCGCATGGAGGTGGTCGAGTTCTCGGGCTACACCGAGGTCGAGAAGCGCGAGATCGCCCGCCGCTACCTGCTGCCGCGCCAGCTCGAGGAGAACGGCCTGGTCGAGGGCGACCTCGCGCTCACCGACGAGGCGCTCGGCGAGCTGATCTCGGGCTACACCCGCGAGGCGGGCGTGCGCCAGCTCGAGCGCGAGCTCGGCAAGCTCGCGCGCAAGGTCGCCCGCCGGATCGCGGCCCGGGAGACCGAGCGGATCGAGGTCGGACCGAAGGCCGTGCACGAGCTGCTCGGGCGGCCGAAGGTCCACCCCGAGCGCGCCGCGCGCGCCGACCAGGTCGGCGTGGCGACCGGCATGTTCTACACGCCGGTCGGCGGCGACATCCTGTTCGTCGAGGCGCAGGCGATGCGCGGCAAGGGCGAGCTGGTGCTGACCGGCCAGCTCGGCGACGTGATGAAGGAGTCGGCGCGCGCCGCCTGGAGCTATGCGCGCGCCCACGCCGCGCAGCTCGGAATCGACCCCGATGCGTTCGCGCAGGACCTGCACGTCCACGTGCCGGCAGGGGCGATCCCGAAGGACGGCCCGTCGGCCGGCGTGACGATGGCGACCGCGATCGTCTCGGTGCTGTCCGGCCGCCCGGCGCGACACGACATCGCGATGACCGGCGAGATCACGCTGACCGGCCGCGTGCTGCCGATCGGCGGCCTCAAGGAGAAGATCCTCGGCGCCGTGCGCGCCGGCATCACGCGCATCCTGCTGCCGAAGGAGAACGAGGCCGACCTCGAGGACCTGCCGGCCGAGGTGCGAGCGCGCATCGAGGTGCACCCCGTCGAGGAGCTCGGCGAGGCGCTCGCCGTGACCCTGCGCGGCGCCAGCTTCCGCGAGGGGCGGCTCGAGTTCGGGGAAGGCGCGGCCGCGGACTCCGCGCCCGCGCCGCGCGAGTTGCCCCACTGAGCGCCGTGTGGGCTCCGCGCCCTTCTTGATCTAGGATCCAAGGTCGCACCTGGACCCCGATCGGAAGGAGCCCCGACATGTCGCGGAGCCTGCACGGATTCGCCCTCGCTCTCCTCGTCGCGACGACCCTGGCCGGCGCCGGGCCGGCCCGGGCGTCGAGCCTCTTCCTCGACGTCGACGCCGCCTCGGCCGGCCTCGATCCCGCCGAGCGCCGCATCGCTCCCGAGCGCGCGCGGCTGGTTCGGCTCGACGTGGCCGGCCTCGAAGCTCTGATCCGGTCGGCCCCGGACGAGCTGGCGGCGCCTCGCGGACTGGCCGGCATCGAGCTCGTGCTGCCCGATCCCGACCGCGGCGCGATGGTGCTGCGCGTCGTCGACTCCCCGATCCTGGCGCCGGAGCTGGCCGCGAAGTACCCGGAGATCCGGACCTTCCGGCTCGTCGACCCGGCCGACCCGTCGATCGCCGGCCGCGCCGACTGGACGCCGCACGGCTTCCATGCCGTGGTGCGCACGCCCGCGGGGCGCTTCTACGTCGACCCCTACCGCCCGGGCGACCTCGAGCACTACCAGATCTATCGCCGCTCCGATCTCGCGCCGCCGGCCGACGGCTTCCGCTGCGACACCGAGGACGCGCCGGTCACGGCACCGCCGGACGAGCTGCTCGAAGCGCCGTTCGGCACCGGCCTCGACCTGCGCACCTATCGGACCGCGGTGGCCGCGACCGTCGAGTACACCGCCTTCCACGGCGGCACCGTGCCGCTCGGACTGGCGGCGATCGTGACCGCGATGAACCGGGTCAACGAGGTCTACGAGCACGACGTCGCGATCCGCATGATCCTGATCGCGAACAACGACGACGTCATCTACACCGCCGAGCCCGATCCCTACACCAACAACAACGGCGGCACGATGCTCGGGCAGAACCAGGCCAACCTCGATCTCGTCATCGGCACCGCCAATTACGACATCGGCCACGTCTTCTCGACCGGTGGCGGCGGCGTGGCGGTGCTCAACGGGCCCTGCAACGCCTCGAACAAGGCGCGCGGCGTCACCGGCTTGTCGTCGCCGACCGGCGACCCCTTCTACATCGACTACGTCGCCCACGAAATGGGGCATCAGTGGGGGGCGGCCCATACCTTCAACGGCAACGCCGGCGCCTGCTCGGGCAACCGCTCCGGCACGGCGGCCTTCGAGCCCGGCAGCGGCTCGACGATCATGGCCTACGCCGGCATCTGCGGCTCGCAGAACCTGCAGCCGCTGAGCGACGCCTACTTCCACCTGATCAGCGTTCTCCACATCCAGACCTACAGCCGCTCGGGCGGCGGCAACGCCTGCGCGGCGATCGTGGCGGCCGGCAACGAGCTCCCGACGGCCGACGCCGGCGCCGACTACACGATCCCGATCTCGACGCCGTTCGAGCTGTTCGGTTCGGGGAGCGATCCCGACGGCTCGATCGTGAGCTACAACTGGGAGGAGTGGGACCTCGGCCCGGCCGGGGCTCCGGGCTCGCCGTCCGGCAACGCGCCGATCCTCCGCTCGTTCGACCCGGTCCCGACCGCGTGGCGCACCTTCCCGAAGCTCGAGGACCTGCTCGACGGCACGCCGACCATCGGCGAGCTGCTGCCGACCTACGCGCGCAACCTCCGCTTCCGGCTGACGACGCGCGACGACGGCGTCCCGGCGGGCGGCAACGACTGGGACGAAGCCTTGCTCACCGTGACCGACACCGCCGGCCCGTTCCTGGTGCTCTCGCCCGATACCTCGGCGACGACCTGGAACGGATCCGGCCCGCACGCGGTGACCTGGGACGTCGCCGGCACCGACGCGGCGCCGGTCGCCTGCGCGACGGTCGACATCCTGCTCTCGACCGACGGCGGCCTCACCTTCGATCTGGAGCTCGCGCGCAACGTCGCCAACGACGGCGCCCAGGACGTCTTCGTCGGCACCGCGAACACTTCCGACGCGCGGGTCCGGGTCAAGTGCCGGAGCAACGTGTTCTTCGACATCTCGAACCAGGACTTCTCGATCGTCGGCGCCACCGCCCTCGTCTTCGCCGACGGCTTCGAATCCGGCGACTCTTCGCGCTGGTCTGCCGAGAGCCTCTGAGGTCCGCTCAGGCCGCCGCGTGCTCGCGCAGGAAGGCGAGCGCGCGGCGCCAGAGGTCCTCCTTGCGGTCGGTGAGGCGGTGGTCGCCGTCCTCGTAGAGCACGAGCTCGATCGAGCCCGGTGGAGCCAGACTCACGAAGCGGGAGACGTCACGCCAGTCGACGGTGGCGTCACGCTTGCCCTGCAGGAACATCGTCGGCACGGCGGTGCGCCGCGCCAGCGCGTCGATGTCGCGGTCGCGCAAGTCTTCGAGGAGCCCCCAGCCGAGCTCGGCCTCGACCAGCTCGTTGCGGAAGCGGATCGTCCCTTCGCGGCGCCAGCGTTCGAGGCCTTCGCGACCGGCCCAACGCTCGAATCCGGCGAGCATCCCGACCGCCGGCGCGATGTGGACCGCCGCGACGATTTCGCCGGGGCGGGAATCGGCGTACCAGAGCGCCGTGGCGCCCCCCATCGACGATCCGAAGAGCGCCACAGGCCCGTGGCCGCGCTCGACCAGCCAGGCGTGCACCGCGGCGACGTCCTCGAGGTTGCGGGTCAGACTGATCTCGCGCATCGAGCCCTCCGACTCGCCGTGCCCGCGGAAGTCGAACGAGCAGAAGGCGAGCCCGGCCTCGACCGCGCGGGCGCGGAAGAAGGTCGCCTTCTCACCGCTCTGCACCGAGCCGAAGCCGTGCAGGTAGAGAATCGCGGGCCCGGTCCCCGCGGCGGGCGGGTCGAAGTGGACGACCAACTGCTCGCCACGCCCACCGACCTCGATTCGCTCTCTCTCCACGCCGTCGCCCCTCCGATCGACTAGACTGAAACCATGACCGGACCCGCTTCCTTCGTCGAGCGCGCCGCGTCGCGCATGAAGTTCCCCCAGGCCTTCGGGATCTTCCTGGCGCTCTTCCTGTTCGACCTCGTCTTCCCGGACTTCGTGCCGTTCGTCGACGAGATCCTGCTCGGGCTCGGCACCGTCGTCTTCGGGCTCTGGCGCGAGAAGGTCGGCGGCGCCGCCGCCGCTCCACCGACGCCGACGCCGGCCGAGAAGAACGTCACGCCGCCGCGGAGCTGAGCTAGGGCGCCCGCAGGCGCCGCGTCTGGACGTCCCAGCGCCAGACTCGATGCGGCGAAAGCAGTCGGACGCCGCCCAGCCAGCGGTCGCAGGGCGCGGCGGTCAGGCGATCCGCGGTCCCCTCCAGCACCCGCCGGCCGACGTCGGTCAACCGCCAGGACTCGCCGCCGTCGTCGCTGACGACCAGCGGCGCCGGCGGCGCGGCCAGCCGCGCGAGATACGAGCGCAGCACCGCATCGCCCAGGAAGCGCCGCTCCTCGTCGCGCTGCGAGCGATCGAACAGCTCCTCGAACGGAAGCACGCCGCCGGCCAGTGCCGCCACCGCCTGACGCTCGGAGCGCGACAGACCGTCGCGGCTGCCCGGGAACTGCTCGAGGTGGCGCTCGAGGGCCGCGGCGAGCGCCGGCATCGACGCCAGCTCCCTCGACTCGACCAGTCGCTCGATGGCCCGCGGATCCTCGGAGCGGAACGCCGCCCAACCGGAGCGGGCCAGCTCGAAGAGAGGCTCGGCGACGTCGAGCGCGCGCGCCAGGCACCCCATGAGCTCGCCGGCCGACATCAGGCCCAGATAGCCCTCGGTCGGCACCAGCGTGACCCGCGACCGGGGCCGGGCGACCGCGATGCGGTCGAGCGCCTGGAGCAACTGAAGCTGGTCGAACAGGTCCTCCTCGAACCAGAGCACGACCTCCTCGCCCGAGCCGAGTGCCGCCGCCAGGCGAGCGTCGCGCCTCGCGAAGTCCGCGCGCACCTCCGCGAGGTCGCCCCATCCCGAGCGGGCGATGAAGGTCGCGCGCACCTCGCGCAGCTCCGACTCGCTCGCCGCTTCCGGCACCGGCCCCTCGTGGAGGACGTCGCGCCAGACCAGCACATCGCCGGCGACGCCGATCGACCGGATCGCCTCTGCGGCGGCATCGCCGTTGGTGACGTGGAGCATCGGCGCAGGAGTCTACCTAGCCCGCGAGGGAACGCACGAGTCCACTCGCCCCCGGGCGCTCCGGACTCTGAGACCGCGGCTCAGGGCAGGCAGTCGCGGCGCGCCAGGAACAGGCCGTCGCGCGGGCGCAGCTGGATCACGTAGGTCTCCTCGCCGCGGGTGACCTCGAAGGTCGGAGCCGGGTGGTCGGCCTCGGTGGTGGCCGGCATGTCCTCGTCCGGGACGTAACGCGCGTCGGGCAGCCTGGCCCGCAATGCGGCCACCAGCGCGGCCGCGTCGGCGGTCACCTGCTGACCCTCGAAGCGGACGAAGAGGGTCTCGATCTTCGCGCCGGGCTTCGAGCTCGGGAAGCCGACCTGGAGCGAGAGGCCGCCGCGTTCCGAGCCGCTCACGAAGCGGCCGCAGCGGGCGGCCGGATTCTCGGTGAGCGGCAGGGTGGTTCCGAACCGGCGCTCGGCCTGCACGAACGACATGCCGAGCTCGATGCCGTCCCAGCCGATCCGCTTCGTCGAAACCTCGAGGCCCTCGAGCGGATCGGCGGCGCGGGCCGGCACGGATACCGCGCCGAAACCGAGCGCCACCAGGACCGACATCGTGCCGATCGCTCCGATCCCCCAGCCGCGCTCTTC
Organism: Acidobacteriota bacterium; assembly: GCA_045862895.1. Classification (GTDB taxonomy): domain Bacteria; phylum Acidobacteriota; class Thermoanaerobaculia; order Multivoradales; family JAGPDF01; genus JACTMI01. The sequence goes on along the minus strand of BTUO01000002.1, from coordinate 96,404 downwards.
GACCATGGCCCCTCCTCGCTCGCTGCGTTCGCCCCCCCAGGCTCGACCGTGAGTCTCGCCCCGATGTCGGCGCGGCGCACGCCGCGCCGCGGCACGACCGGCGCGCGATAGACTGTCGAACTCTTTTCGGAGGGTTCCTCCCCCATGCCGCCGATCATCTACACCATGAAGAACCTGCGGAAGGTCACGCCGCAGGGCAAGGAGATCCTGAAGGGCATCTGGCTGTCCTTCTTCCACGGCGCCAAGATCGGCGTCCTCGGCCACAACGGCGCCGGCAAGTCGACCCTGCTGCGCATCATGGCCGGCCTCGACAAGGACGTCGACGGCGAGTGCTTCCTGGCCGAGGGGATGACCGTCGGCCTGCTGCCGCAGGAGCCCGTGCTGCCCGAGGGGCGGACGGTTCAGGAGGTCGTCGAGGAGGCGGTCGCCGGCAAGAAGGCGATCGTCACGCGCTACGAGGAACTGGCCGCAAACTACTCGGACGACACCGCCGACGAGTTCGCCAGGCTCCAGGACCGCATCGATTCCGAGAACCTCTGGGAGCTCGACCGCCACCTCGAGATCGCGATGGACGCGCTGCGCCTGCCGCCGGCCGACCAGGAGGTCTCGGTGCTCTCCGGCGGCGAGAAGCGCCGCGTCGCGCTCTGCCGGCTGCTGCTCCAGCAGCCCGACCTGCTGCTGCTCGACGAGCCGACCAACCACCTCGACGCCGAGTCGGTCGCCTGGCTCGAGCGCCACCTCGCCGAGTACGCCGGCACGGTGGTCGCGGTGACCCACGACCGCTACTTCCTCGACAACGTCGCCGGCTGGATCCTCGAGCTCGACCGCGGTGCCGGCATTCCGTGGGAAGGCAACTACTCCTCCTGGCTCGACCAGAAGAAGGACCGGCTCGAGCGCGAAGAGAAGGAGGTCTCGTCGCGCCGGCGCACGCTCGAGCGCGAGCTCGAGTGGGTGCGCATGGCGCCACGCGCCCGCCAGGCCAAGGGCAAGGCGCGACTGGCCAACTACGAGCGGTTGCTGGCCGAGGAGCAGGCGCAGGAGGCGCGGCGGGATCCCAACCAGATCCACATTCCGCCCGGGCCGCGCCTGGGCGACCTGGTGGTCGAGGCCGTCGGCCTGTCCAAGGCCTACGGCGACAACCTGCTGATCGACGACCTTTCGTTCAAGCTGCCGCCGGGCGGCATCGTCGGCGTGATCGGCCCGAACGGCGCCGGCAAGACGACGCTGTTCCGGATGATCGTCGGCCAGGAGAAGCCCGACGGCGGGACCCTGCGCCTCGGCGAGACGGTGGCGCTCTCCTACGTCGACCAGAGCCGCGAGGCGCTCGACGGCGAGCGCAGCGTCTTCCAGGAGATCTCCGACGGCGGCCGCGACACGGTGATGGTCGGCAAGCGCGAGGTCAACTCGCGCGCCTACTGCGCCGCCTTCAACTTCCGCGGCGCCGACCAGCAGAAGAGGGTCAAGGATCTCTCCGGCGGCGAGCGCAACCGCCTCCACCTCGCGAAGCTGCTCAAGAGCGGCGGCAACCTGCTGCTGCTCGACGAGCCGACCAACGACCTCGACGTCGACACCCTGCGCGCGCTCGAGGAGGCGCTGCTCGAGTTCGCCGGCTGCGCCGTGGTGATCAGCCACGACCGCTGGTTCCTCGACCGCGTCGCCACCCACATCCTCGCCTTCGAGGGCGACTCGAAGGTGGTCTGGTTCGAAGGCAACTACCAGGACTACGAAGCCGACCGCCACCGCCGGTTGGGCACCGACGCCGACCAGCCGCACCGGATCCGCTACCGCAAGCTGGTGCACTGAAGCGATCTCACTCGTCGTGCTCCCGGGAACTTGGGATCGCCTCGTGCGCACCCAGTCCGTCGACACGCCTCCGGAGGTCGAGGAGATCCTGATCGCCCGACCTCGCGAGATGTCCTGGACGGAAAGACTTCAGAGAATGTACGAGCTCACCGGAGCCGCGAGGGCCCTCGCCGAGAGCCGGATCCGCGCCCGCTCCGGTCGAGAGCTGGACGAGCGCACGGTGACGCTGCGCCTCGCGGCCCTTCACCTCGACCGCGAAACGCTTCAATGCGTGTTCGGCTGGAACCCCGAAATCGAAGGCCACTGATTCCGATGTTTCCGGACCTCGAGATCCTGCTCGCGGTGACCGGAACGTTCGAGCGGCTCGACGTGCCTTACCTCGTCGGAGGCTCGGTCGCCAGTTCCGCGCTCGGAGTCTTTCGCACCACGCTGGACGCCGACGTGGTGGCAGACCTCCAGGCGCGCCACGTCGAGCCCTTCGTCGCGGCGCTGCGATCCGACTTCTACCTCGACGATCAGCGGATCCGGCATGCCATCGCGCGTCGCAGCTCCTTCAACCTGATCCACCTCGCCAAGGCGCTCAAGGTCGACGTGTATCTCCCTTCTCTGGATGCCTTCTCGAGGTCGCAACTGGCGAGGCGGCCTCGGATCGAGGCGCCGGGCGCCGACGGCGCGACCTTCTATCCGGCCTCCGCCGAGGACGTGGTCCTGCAGAAATTGCGCGGGTATCGCCTGTGCGGCGAGTCCTCGGAGCGCCAGTGGCTCGACGTGCTCGGCGTGCTCAAGGTCCAGCGGCCGACCTTCGATCGCGGCGACGCGGCGCGCTGGGCGGACGAGATCGAGGTCGCCGACCTGCTCGCCCGGGCCCACGAAGACGCCGGCTATCCGGCCTGATCGCCCGCTCCCGCAGCTGGCAAGGGGATTGCGCTTACCTCCTCGGACCGGGTCTTCACGGAATCCGGACGACGGGGGGAAGATGAACGGAATCAGTCGTTTCGCCTGCGTCATGGGGCTGCTCCTGGCGAGCACGCCGTCCGGGAGCCAGACACCGGACGACCAGAGCCTGGACGCGCTGCTCGAGGTCCGGGTGAGCGCCGCCTCGAAGCTCGAGCGCACCACCATGCGCTCGCCGGCCTCGGTCACGATCGTCACGGCGGAGGACATCGAGCGATTCGGCTACCGCACGCTCCAGGACGTCCTCGCCTCGGTCGCCGGTCTCTACCTGACGGACGATCGCAACTACGGCTACGTCGGAGTCCGCGGATTCGGCCGCGAAACCGACTACAACACCCGCGTCCAGATCCTGGTCGACGGCCTGAGGCTCAACGACGATTTCTACGGCTACGCGCCGATCGGGACCGACCTGCCGCTCGATCCCGGCGCGGTCGAGCGGGTCGAGATCGTCCGCGGCCCATCCTCTGCGGCCTTCGGCTCCGGTGCCATGCTGGCGACGATCAACGTCGTGCTGCGCGAGCCCCTGCGATCCTCGGAGATCGAGGCCGCGGTCGAAGCCGGTGATCCGGGCCTCGTCGGCGTGACCGCGCACGGCGCGCACGAACGATCGAGTTTCGGAATCGCCTGGTCGCTGGCGAGCTTCGAGTCGGACGGCGAGAACCTGGCCATACCGGAGTATCTCGAGACCGACGGAACCGACCAGTTCCGCCGGATGGACTGGGATCGCGGTCGCAGCGCCACCGCGCGCGCGACGTTCGGTGAGCTCGACATCACGGCGCTGACCACCAAGCGGCGCAAGGGAATCCCGACCGGAGCCTGGGACACCGATCCCGGCGACCGGCGAACTGCGTCCGGCGACCGGTACGACATTCTCGCCGCGAGCTGGGAACATGGCCTCGGCCGGGGCTTGTCGTTGAAGGCGCGGGGGCAGCTCGGACACTACGACTACGCCGGGACCTACGTTGGCGAAGGGATCGCCTACGGCGATGCGACGGAGAACCGGTGGTGGGGTCTGGATGCCCAGGCGACCTGGGAACCTCGCCCCGATCGCAGGCTGCTCGCCGGATTCGAGATCCGCGACAACCGCCACGCCACCTACGAGAGCTTCGACGAGTTGGGCACCTCCTACTTCGACCAGGACTTCCCGCATCGCATTCGAGCCCTCTTCGTCGAGCAGGAGCTGCAGCTCGGCGAACGGACGATCCTGACGCTCGGCGTCCGCCACGACGACTCCTCGCTCGGCGGCTCGAGCACGAGCCCGCGCGCCGCGGTGGTCTTCCTGCCGAACGCCGACAACTCCGTCAAGTTGCTCTATGGCCGTGCCTTCCGCGCTCCGAACGTCTACGAGCGCTACTACGAGCAGGAGAGCGACGGCGTGAAAGCGAACCCCGAGGTCGGCCCCGAACGCATCTCCAACATCGAGCTGGTCTGGGAGCGCCGGATCGGTCGGAATCTCTTCGCCTCGGTATCGGCCTATCGCATGAGGATTACCGACCTGATCGCGCAGATCGTCGATCCCGACGACGGCATGCTGTTCTTCGACAACGTCGAAGAGAACACCGGCGAGGGACTCGAGCTCGAGCTGACGGCGCGTCCGGCGAGCGGCTTGGTCGCCTACGCCCGTGGCGACCTGCGCCGGACCCGCGACGACAGCACCGGGGAGGCGCTCACCAACTCGCCGGGGAGAAGCCTCGCTCTGGGCCTTTCGCGACCGCTCGGCGCCGGCTTTCACGCCGCCGGAGAGCTGTTCGCGGAATCCGGCCGTCGCACGCTGGGCGGGACCGAGACCTCGTCGTGGGCGCGGATCGACGGCACCGTCGGCTGGCGACCGGCGGGCTCGCCCTGGTCGCTCGCGCTGCGAGTCGACAATCTCCTCGATTCCCGGATCATGCACCCGGCGGGGCTCGAGCACCTCCAGGCCGAGATCGTCCAGCCCGGTCGCGCGATCTCGCTGCGCCTCGGAGTGCAGCTGCGATGAGAGTCGACAAGACCCGTCGGCATCGCACCCGCCCGCGAGCCGCGACCCTGCTCGGCGCCCTGACCCTGGTCGCGTCGCTGGTCGGAGCAGCGACCGAGAGCGTGATTCCGGCGAAGCTCCAGGTCCAGCTCTTCCTCAAGATTCTCAGCTTCGATCGCAACTTCGGCGCGGCGGCCGAGGACGGCGTGACCATCGCCGTCCTCGTCCAGCGCCGATACCGCCCCGCCCTCGACAGCGCCACAGACTTCCTCGACGCCGTCGAAACCATCGACGAGGACGCCTTTACCGGCGCCCGGGTCGAGGCCATCGCGATCGAGTTCGAATCGATGGAGGAGCTCGAGGAGGGCCTGGTGGCGCTGCAGCCCGATTGCGTCTTCGTGCCGCCACTTCGCGCGCTCGATCTCTCGCGGCTCGCCGCGATCGCGAGACGCGAGGGCATCCGTACCCTGACCGGCGTCCCGCAGTATCTCGAGCGAGGCCTCTCGGTCGGGCTCGGCGTGCGTGACGACCGACCGGAGATCCGGATCCATCTGTCGGCCGCTCGCGCCGAAGGCGCGGACTTCTCTTCGCAACTGCTGAGCGTCGCGCGGGTGACGCCGTGACCACGGGGACGGCGCTGCGGACGTGGCCCAATCGGCGGCCGACGCTCGGCATCCGTGGCCGGTTCGTCCTGGTGGTCACGGCGATCCTCGCGATCGTCTCGCTCGGAATCTCGATCTTCCTGCCGGCGCGAACCCGCGCGGCGACGATGGACTCGCTCACGCACGAGATCCGCACGATCGCGCGGATCACGGCCTACAGCGTCGCTCCGGCCGTCCTCTTCGACGACCGGCGTGGCGCCGCGGAGATCCTCGCGCGCATCGAGGAGGCGACGGGCGCGCTGAGCCTGGTGGTGGAGGACGAGACCGGCGGAACCTTCGTCGCGACGGGCGATACCGGATCGCCGGCCGGTCTGCCCGACGGCGAGGACCCCGGCCGTGACCAGTACCGCGCGAGCAGCCCGATCGTGCACTCGGGACGGACGATCGGAGCCGTCCGGGTCACCGCCTCGCTCGCTCCGCTGCGTTCGGCGGTCGCCTCGATCCGCCGCCTCAGCTGGATCCTCGCCACCCTCAGTTTCGGCATCGGCACGGCTGCGGCGCTCGCCTTCGGATCGCTGGTGACCCGTCCGCTCGCCGCCATGGCCGACACCGCCCGCCGAATCGTGGACGGCGAGTGGAGCCGTCGCGCGCCGGTCGGGTCGGACGACGAGGCCGGCGAGCTCGCGCGTTCGATGAACGAGATGCTCGATCGACTGCAGGAGGCGCGCGGCGGCCTCCAGGAGCTCAACGCCGCGCTCGAGCAGCGGGTGGCGGTCAGGACGGCGGAGCTCGAGCTCGAGGTCTCGGAGCGACGGCGCAGCGAGAGCGCGCTCGCCCGCGCCAACGAGCGCTTCCTGCTCGCCGCCGCCGCGCTCGAAGGCGCGATCTACGACTGGGACATCGCGCTCGACCGCATGACCTGGTCCGACGGCCTCGCCCGCGTCTTCGGTTGTCGGTTGGAGCAGGTCCGCAACGAGCCTGGATGGTGGCGGGAGCGGATTCACCCCGAGGACCTCGATCGCGTGCTCCGACAGCGGGACAGCGGTCTGACGCGGGGCGAGGACTTCGTCTGCGAGTACCGGTTCCGGCACCAGGACGGCCACTACCTCCCGGTGCTCGACCGCGGCCGCGTCGTCGTCGAAGCCGACGGTCGGGTCGCGCGCGTGGTCGGGGTGATCGAGAACGTCGCCGAGCTGCGCCGCCTCGAGGAGCAGTTCCTCCACTCCCAGCGCATGGAGGCGGTCGGCCGCCTCGCCGGCGGGATCGCCCACGACTTCAACAACATCCTGACCACGATCATCGGCTACTCCGAGATCCTCCTCGACGGGCCCGGGATGTCACCCGCGCTGCGCGAGCAGGTGACCGAGATCCGCAAGGCCGGCGAGCGCGCCGCCGATCTCACGCGTCAGTTGCTGGCGTTCAGCCGCAAGGAAGACGCCAAGCCCGAGGTGGTCGACGTGCGCAAGGCCGTGCTCGATCTCGAGAAGATGCTCCTGAGGTTGATCGGAGAGGACATCCGGCTCGAGAGTCGTCTGCCGGCAAAGGAAGTCTGCGTGTTGATCGAGCATGCGCGACTCGACCAGATCATCGTCAACATCGCCGTCAACGCTCGCGACGCGATGCCGAACGGAGGCACGCTCACGCTGACCGTCGACGATCGGGTGATCGACGAGACTTTCGCGCGAGCCCACGTCGGCATGCGGCCGGGGTCCTACGTCCGGCTCGAGCTTCGCGACGTCGGAACCGGAATGTCCCCCACGGTTCTCGCGCGCGCCTTCGAACCGTTCTTCACCACCAAACCCGTCGGCCGCGGCACCGGGCTCGGCCTGTCCACGGTCTACGGCATCGTCAAGCAGGCGGGAGGCTACGTGAACATCGAGAGCACTCAGGGAAAGGGCACCACGGTCACGGTCTACCTGCCAGCCGCCCAGGCGAAGGGCGGGCCCGAGGCCGAACGAGCCGTCGACGCCAGGCGTGCCGCCGGTCGGATCCTCGTCGTGGAAGACGAGGAGTCGCTCCGGCGGATGCTCTCGTCCTTGCTGGTCCACAAGGGCTACGAAGTCACGGTCGCCGGAAGCGGCGAGGAGGCCATACGGCTCGCGAACGAGACGACGGCCCCGCACGATCTGGTGCTCACCGACGTCGTGATGCCGGGCGTCAACGGATTCTCGGTGATGAACGAGCTGCGCCACGCAAAGCCGGACCTCAAGGTCGTCCTGATGTCGGGACACCACGAGGAGAAGGTGACTCGCGATCGCGATCTGGCACCCGGAACCGCGTTCCTGAACAAGCCGTTCGCGCTGGGCGACCTCCTGCGGACGGTCGAGGAACTGCTCGACCGGCGGCCCGAGGAGCTCGATCCCGGGCCCGAGCCGGCGGCCTGAGCCGGTTCGGCGCTCGTGCCGCGCCGAGCGGCCCCGGAGCGGCCCCGGAGGTCGGGCTCCGGGCCGTGGCCACGACCGCTGTAGAATCACGCCAGTGATCCTCGCGTTCGTGAGTCGCAAGGGGGGCGTCGGCAAGACGACCAGCGTCGTCAGTCTGGCCGGCGCCCTCGTCCGACTGGGCCACAAGGTCCTGGTCGTCGACCTCGACAGCCAGGCCTCGGCTTCGCTGTCGCTCGGTTTCCAGCGCGCGCAGCTGGCGCCGTCGATCCACGACGTACTGTTCCGCCGGACCTCGCTCGCCGACGCGGTGCGCCCGACCGGCATCGACCGGCTCGACCTGATCACCGCCTCGGCCGACCTGCTCGGCGCCGATTTCGACCTCCAGAATCTCCGGCGCCGCGACGAGCTGCTCGCCGACGCGCTGCGCCCCCACGTCGAACGCTGGGACTGGATCCTGCTCGATTGCCCGCCCTCGCTGACCGGCATCGTACGCAACGCCCTGGTCGCGGCCGACGGTTGGGTGCTGCCGACGCCGCCGCACTACCTCGCCTACGAAGGGGTCGACGTGCTGATCGACGCCGCCGAACGGCTGCTGCGCCGCTTCGGCCGGCGTGACGCCTTCGCCGGTATTCTGCTGACGATGATCGACTACCGGACCAGCGCGGCCCGCGCGCACGCCGCCGAGCTGCGGCTGCGCTACGGACTCAAGGTGTTCGACACCGAGATCCCCACCAACGTCCGGCTCGCCGAATCGCCGCTCGCCGGGCGCACGATCTTCGAGAGCGACCCCAAGGCTACGGGGGCCCACGCCTACCGGATGCTCGCGGTCGAGCTGATCGAGCGGCTCGAGGTCGAGCGGGTCGAAGCCGCGCCGGAGGCGGCGGACGGCGGCGAGGCGGCGAGCGGCCGCACCGGCGACCTCGCCGAGCTGCCGACCTCCTCCGATCAGCCCAACTGACCCGGCCGCGCGGCCGGCAACCCGATCGTGATCTCGAGGCCTCCCTCGGGCCGGTTGCGCGCGACGATGTCGCCGCCGTGCAGCCGCACCGCACGAGCCGCGATGGCGAGGCCGAGCCCGGCGCCGCCGCGATCGCGCTCGCGCGCCTCCTCGACGCGGAAGAAGGGCTCGAAGAGCTGGCCGAGCGCGCCCTCCGGTACGCCGGAACCGGCGTCGCGAACCGCGATCCGGACCACGGCGCCGTCGGTGCCGACGGCGATCCGGACCGTGCTTTCCTCGCGCGTGTGACGCACGGCGTTGCGCACGACGTTGTCGAGCGCGCTGCGCAGCGCCTCGGGGTCCCCCTCGACGGGGGTGGCGCCACTCGCGTCGACGGCCACCTCCACCCGTCGCGGCTCCGCCTCGAACGAGGCGTCGGCCGCGACCGACTCGGCGAGCTCGGCCAGATCGATGCGCTCGCGGCGCGCGGGCGCCGACGCCGCGTCGAGACGCGAAAGCGTCAGGATCTGCTGGACCAGCGCGTCGAGCCGCTCGGACTCGAGCTCGATGCGATCGAGCGCGGGAGCGGCGTCCGCGCCGGCGCGATCGCGCGCCAGCTCGAGCGCGACCCGCAGCCGCGCCAGGGGCGAGCGCAGCTCGTGCGAGACGTCCCGGACCAGCCGGCGCTGTCCCTGGACCAGCGCTTCCAGACGCGCCGCCATGGCGTCGAAGTCGCGGGCGAGGTCGCCGAGCTCGTCGTGCCGGCCGGCCGCCGCCGCGCCGACCCGGGCACCGAGCTCGCCGGCCGTCAGCCGGCGCGCGGCGCGCTGAACTGCCGCCACCGGTCTCGACAGGTGGCGGGCGATCCACCAGCTCGGCAGCGCCACGACCAGTGCGAGGAGTATCAGTCGCCCCGCCAGTGCGCGCGGTTCGATCAGCTCGACCAGGTGCGGCGCGCGACGCACTCCCGCGACCAGCACCACCAGGCGTCCGCGCGGATCGCGGGCGGTCCGCCCCGCGACGTGGAAACTGGCGACGCGCTCCGCGAGCGGCGTCCCCGCCTCGGCCACGCGCCGCGCGAAGTCGACGACCTCGGGCTCCGCGGCCGGCCCGTCGAGCAGGGTACCGTCCGGCGCGAACAGCCAGAGCCCACCCGCGCGGTGCTCGTTGCCGCCGCCCCGCCCGCGCCCGAACGGCGGGCCCGGCAGCCCGAGGCCGCGCTCGAAACGCTCCGCGACGTCGGCCAGGCGCTGCTCGAGCAGCACCGCGGCGCCGCGCTCCCATCGCTCCACGCGCGGCCGGGATCGGGTGAAGTACGGCGACGACGCGATCAGGATCAGCGCGACCAGCGCGATCGCGCCCCAGAAGGCGACGAACAGGCGGCCGAACAGGCTCCTCAACGCTCCGCCTCCGGGCGCACGTACTGGTAGCCGACGCCGCGCACGGTCTTGATCCGCTCGCCACCGTCGGCGCCGGCGCCGAGCTTGCGCCGCAACGCCGAGAGGTGGACGTCGAGGCTGCGATCGAGCGCCGACGGCCGGCGCCCGAGCACCTCGCGGTAGAGCGCCTCGCGACGCACAACCTGGCCGGCGTCACGCGCCAGCCGCTCCAGGATCGCGAACTCGAGGCCGGTCAGCTCGACCGGCTCGCCGCCGCGCCGCACCGAGCGCGCGCCGGGGTCGAGCTCGAGGTCGCCGACCGCGAACGGCGCCGGCGCCGGGGCGCCGGCGGCGCGACCGCGACGCAGCACCGCGCGCACCCGCGCCGCCAGCTCGCGCGGGCTGAACGGCTTGGCCAGGTAGTCGTCGGCGCCGAGCTCGAGACCGACCACGCGGTCGACCTCCTCTCCGCGCGCGGAGAGCATCACCACCGGAACCGCCGAGCGCTCGCGGATCCGGCGCAGCGCCTCGAAACCGTTGAGGCCCGGCAGCATGACGTCCAGGATCACGAGGTCGGGCGCACGGTCGATGGCGGCCCAGGCGCCGCGCTCGCCGTCGCGCTCGGAGGTCACCTCGAATCCCTCGCCGGCGAGGAACTGCCCGAGCAGCTCCACCAGGCCGGCGTCGTCGTCGACGATCAACAGCCGCGTCACGCCGGCAATCTAGCAGCGCCTGGACGCGCCGGCCGGCGCTCCGACATTTCTTTACGCGACCTTGTCGTTTCTTGGGCCGCGACGGCGCGAAACTTCAGGTGCCGGGGCCGTACTGTCTGGCGTGACGGCGGCCACCCACCCAGCCGCCGAGGAGGCAGAGACGATGACGATAAAGTCCAGATTCCTGACTCTCGCCGGCGTGCTCCTGATCGCCGGTGCGACGCTCGCCGCGGCCCGTGACTCGCGTGGTTTCGGCGGTCCCGGCCACCACGGCCGTGGCTTCCACGGCGGTCCCGGCGCGTGCGACGCCTTCGGAGGCGACGGTCCGGGCCCGCTCGGCCGAGCGCTGCACCGGCTCGACCTGTCCGCGGAACAGCGCGACCGCGTCGAGGCGCTCGTCGAGGCTCACCGCGACGCCACCGAATCGCTGCGCTCGGAAGTCCGCGACGAGTTGCGCGACCGGCTCGCGGACGACCTCACCACCGAATTCGACGAGGTCGCGGTCCGTGCCCGGGCCGAGCGGCGCGCGAAGGCCATGATCGAGATGGAGGTCTCGCGGGCGAAGCTCCACGCCGACATTCTCTCGGTGCTCACCGCCGAGCAGCGCGCCGAGCTCGCCGAGATGAAGGCCCGCTTCGCCGAGCGCGTCGAGCGCTTCGGCGAGCGACGTGGCTGGGACGACGACGACTGACCGCCGTCACGGCAGGAGGATACGGGGCAGCGAAAGCTCGCGCGCGAGGCGTTCGAGGTCGGCCAGCGGGCCGGCCTCGAGCGCTTCGAGCTCTCCTCGCAACTCGGCGAAGCGCGCGGCGAGCGTCGCCGCCTCCTCGCGCACACCCTGCGTCGGAGCGCCGTCGCCGAACTGCAGCGCCCACTGGTAGAGAAAAACCAGGTTCGAGTGCAGCTGGGTGCCGCCCGGCTGCGACAGGATGTCGTAGACCACCTCGGCCTTCGGATTGTGCAGGCGCGCCTCGAGCGCGTCGCACCCCTCGGCGAGCCGGCGGGCCGCCGCGACCAGCTCGACGGCGCGCTGGTCGCCGGCGAGTCGCGCCTCGAGGTCGCGCGCCTGCTCGCGCATCGCCCGCACCCGTTCGACGTCCGAAACCACGCGATCGATCGTGTCGCGCAGCTCGAGCGCCATCGCCAGCTGCGCCTCGTGGTCGGACTGCGACATTTCGAGCCGCGGATCGGGACGGAGCTCGAAGTCGGTCTCGACCGAGCGCTCCCCGACCACCAGCCGCGCCCGATAGCGGCCGGGGATGGCGCGCGGCCCGACCGTCGGATCGCCGAGGTCGACCTTGGCCCCTTCGAGCCGGCGCGCCCCCTGCCATTCGAGATCCCAGACCGTGCGCTGAAGTCCCGCCTTGGCCTCCAGCGCGGGCTTCGGCTCGGGCGTCGGCTCGTCCGGATCGTCCACCGGATAGGGCGCCGCCTCCGCCACGCTCGACAGCGTGCTCACGACGCGCCCCGCCGCGTCGAGGATCTCGAGCCGCACTTCGCCGTCGTGAGCGTCCTTCAGCCAGTAATGGAGGACGACGCCGTCCGGCGGGTTGGGCGCGGCTCCGGCCTCGGTCCAGGAGCCGCCGCGGTTCCAGCGCGTCGCGGGGCGCGGCGCGAAGAGATGGACGTCTGCGGCGGCGATCTCGTCACTCCAGGCCCGGATCGCGGAGAGGTCGTCGAAGATCCAGATGCCGCGGCCGCTGGTGCCGACGACCAGGTCGCCCTGGCGCACGACGAGGTCGACGACCTTGGCCGTCGGCAGGTTCGCCCGCAGCCGCTGCCAGGAGTCGCCACCGTCGAGCGAGAGCCAGAGCCCGAGCTCGGTGCCCGCGAAGAGCAGACCGGCGCGCTCGGGGTCCTCGCGCACCGAGAGCAGCGGCTCGTCGGGGGGGAGGCCGGCGCCGACCGATGCCCAGCTGTCGCCACCGTCCGAGGTGCGGAACAGGTACGGGCGCGGATCCCCGAGTCGGTGGGCGTCGACCGCGACCCAGACCGTCGCCGGATCGTGCACCGAGATCTCGATCGACTCGACCGTCCCCCACTCCGGCATCCCCGGCGGGGTGACCTCGCTCCAGACCCCGCCGCCGTCGCGGGTGACGTGCACCAGACCGTCGTCGGTCCCGGCCCAGATCGTCCGCCCGTCGCGCGGCGAGATCGCCAGCGAGAAGATGGTGCCGTAGATCTCGACGCCGGTGTTGTCGCCGGTGATCGGGCCGCCGGACCATTTCTGCTTCGACCGGTCGTTGCGCGTGAGGTCGGGCGAGATCGCCTGCCAGGTCTGGCCCCGATCGCGCGAGCGGAAGAGCACGTTGGCCGCGTGGTAGAGCTCCGCCGGATCGTGCGGCGAGACCGCGATCGGCGCGGTCCACTGGAACCGGTACTTCAGATCCTCGGCGCCGTGCCCGGAAGGGTTCGTCGGATAGGCCTGGATGTTGCGCGTGTGGCCGCTCTTCTGGTTGTGCACGGTGAGGATGCCGCCGTACTCTCCGGCGTAGGCGACGCCGCTCTCGTGCGCGTCCCAGACGAAGTCGCCGGCCTCTCCGCCGCCGGCGTCGGTCCAGTCACCCAGCGTGATCCCCTCGCGCCGGAGCGAGTCCGACGGCGCCGCGCCGGTCCCCTGATCCTGCATGGTGCCGCCGACGTGGTACGGCACGCGCCGATCGGCGTCGACGTTGTAGAACTGCGCGATCGAGAGCTCCGGCGCGAACCAGGTCCGGCCGCCGTCCCAGGTCAGGTCGACGCCGCCGTCGGTCGAGACGATCATCCGGCGCGGCTCGGTCGGGTCGATCCAGAGGTCGTGGTGGTCGCCGTGGTGAGTGCCGTCGACGTTGGCGAAGGTACGGCCGCCGTCGAGCGAGCGCAGCAAGGGCACCTGCGGCACCCAGACGGTGTCCGGGTCGCGCGGGTCGACGGTGAGCACGGTGTAGTACCAGGCGCGCTGGCGGATCGCGCCGTGGCCGCTCACCCGCTCCCAGCTCTCGCCGCCGTCGTCGGAGCGGAAGAGCCCCCCCTCTTCGGCTTCGATCAACGCGTAGACCCGCCGCGGGTCGGACGGCGCCACGGCGACACCGACCTTCCCCCAGATCCCTTCCGGCAGGCCGTGACCGGTGAGCTGCCGCCAGGACGTGCCACCGTCGGCCGAGCGGTAGAGCCCGGATCCCGGGCCGCCGCTGACCAGCTCCCAGGGCCGGCGCACCGCTTGCCAGAGGCCGGCGAAGAGGATGCGGGGGTTGGAAGGGTCGAAAGCGACGTCCGAGGCGCCGGTCTGCTCATCGCGGAACAGCACGCGGTCCCAGCTCTCGCCGCCATCGAGGGTGCGGTAGACGCCGCGTTCGGCGCCGGGTCCGAAAGCGTGGCCGAGCACGGCGGCGAAGGCGACGTCCGGATCCTCCGGGTGGACGATCATCGTGCCGATCTGCGCGGTGGCCTTCCAGACCTGGCTCCAGGTCTTGCCGGCGTCGGTGGTCTTCCAGATGCCGCGTCCGGAGATGACGTTGCCGCGGATGTTGGCCTCGCCGCTGCCGACGTAGACGACGTTGGGATCCGACGGCGCCACCGCGATCGATCCGATCGAGGCGACCGGCTGCTCGTCGAACACCGGCTTCCAGACCGTGCCGCCGTTCTCGGACTTCCAGACGCCGCCCTGCGACGTCGCCGCCCACCAGGTCAGCGGATCCCCGGGCACCCCGCACGCGCGCGACACCCGCCCGCCGTTGGCCGGCCCGATCGAGCGCAGCTTCAACCCGTCGAACCGCCCCGCCGCCTCTTCCGCCCGGGCCGCGCCCGCGGCCACCAGCACTCCGAGAGCCACCGCACCCAACCTCACGCGCATCTCGCCTCCTCGCCCGCCCGTCAGATCCGGGAGAAACTACTACGGCCTCCCGACGCCCGGACCCCGCGCGATGCTTTGCTATCCTCGCGGCCATGCTCGCCGACGTCCGCGCCCAGGGTTGTGACGAGTTGATCGAGCGGCTCGACCGGGCGGTCGGGCTGGGGTCGGCGCAGGCGTGCGCGGCGGCGATCAAGCACGCGCTGTCGGACCTGATCCGGTCCGGAGGGATCCGGCTGCCGGAGGCGTTCTACGAGCCGCGACCGGACACCTACGCGCGGCGGCTTCTGCACCGTGACACGAAGCGCGGCTACAGCGCCGTGGTGATGACCTGGGGCCCCGGTCAGGGCACGCTGCTGCACGACCACGCCGGCATCTGGTGCGTCGAAGGGACGGTGGCGGGCGAGATGGAGGTCCTGCAGTACGAGATCTCCGAGACCCTCCCCGACGGCCGCTACCGGTTCGTGCCGCGCGGTCGCGTGCGCGCGCTGGCCGGCGCCGCCGGCGCGCTGATTCCGCCGTTCGAGTACCACGTCCTGCGCAACGGGCTCGACGACGCGGTCTCGGTCACTCTGCACGTCTACGGCGGCGAGATGGACCACTGCCACCTGTTCGAGGACGCCGGCGAGGGCACCTACCGCCGCGTCCAGAAGCCGCTCGTCTACCACAACTGAGAGAAGGAGCGCCGATGCCGCCGTTCGGCAAGCACCCGGAGACCCTCGTCCGGCAGGACGATCCGTTCAACGCCGGACCGCCGCCGTCGCGACTGGCCGCGGCGCCGATCACGCCGGTCGAGGACTTCTTCGTGCGCAACCACGGCGGCGTACCCGTCGTCGACCCCGCGGCCTGGCGGCTGCGGATCGAAGGCGAGGTCGAGCGGCCGCTCGAGCTCTCGCTGGCCGACCTGGCGGCGCGGCCGCGTCGTGAGCTGGTCGCGACCGTGCAATGCGCCGGCAACCGGCGCCAGGAGCTCGCCGAGCTCAAGCCGGTGCCGCACGAGCTGCCGTGGGGCGCCGAGGCGATCTCCACCGCGACCTGGGCCGGACCCGCGCTCGCCGACCTGCTCGCCGAAGCGCGACCGACGGCCGCCGCCGCGCACGTCGAGTTCACCGGCCTCGACGAGACCGAGCGCCGCGGCCTCCGTTTCGCCTACGGCGGCTCGATCCCGCTCGCCAAGGCGGTGGCCCCCGAGACGCTGCTCGCCCTCGAGATGAACGGCACCATCCTGCCGCCGGTGCACGGCTACCCCGTCCGCGCTCTGGTGCCGGGGTGGATCGGCGCGCGCAGCGTCAAGTGGCTGTCGAGGATCGAGGTGCGCCGAACGCCGTCCGAGAACTACTTCCAATCGGTCGCCTATCGCCTGTTCCCGGCCGGCGTCGGACCCGAGAACGTGGTCTGGGAGGAGGGCGCGATGCTCGGCGAGCAGCCGGTGACGACCATCGTCACATCCCCCGAGCCGGGAGCGCGGATCACCGCCGGTCGCGTCGAGATCGCCGGCGTCGCCTACGTCGGAGGTCCCCGGACCATCGCCCGGGTCGAGGTCTCGACCGACGGCGGCAGGACCTGGAGCGCGGCGCGCCTCGACCGCGATCACGGCCCGTGGGCCTGGCGGCTCTGGCGCGCGGAGATCGAGGTCGCGTCGGGCGCGCACGAGATCGTCGCGCGCGCCTTCGACTCGGCGGGCCAGACCCAGCCGAGCGACGTCGGCCAGGTCTGGAACTTCAAGGGCTACATGAACAACGCGTGGGCGAGGGTCGCGGTCGAAGCGACCCCCGCCTGACCGCGCCTCAGGGCTGCGCGGCGCTCCACAGCGTCGTTCCGCCGGTCTCGAATCCGTCCCGGAAGAGGATCGGCACCAGCACCACCAGCAGCGGATCGTGGTCCGACGCCCGCTCCGCGGTGGCGTCGACGCCGTACGAGACGGCCGGGAAGTCGGCGTCGATCCGAGCGTGGTCGGCGGTGATCCCCGCCACCGACGCGAGCGCCGCGGTCGCCAGCGCGTGGTCGATCGCCTGCGCGTCGCCGTCGAACGTGTACGAGTAGCCCTGCGCTGCTCCGGAGTCGCTCGCCAGCGACAGCCCGGGCGACAGCGTCGAGAAGCCGTCCCCCGGGATCACGGTCTGGTCGTTGGGCGCTGGCGTGGCGGTGAGGAACCCCATGGTGTCGACGAAGCCGTCGTTGAAGGCGAAGGCGTTGAAATCGCCGAGCGCCAGCACGCGTCGCGTTTCCGCCGCGCCCGTGGTCTGCCGGGTCTGCAACCAGGCACCGAGGAAGTTCGCCTGCTGGAACCGCTTGGCGCGGACCCGCTGTCCCACCGTCGTCCAGCCGCAACAGGCCGTCTCCGGCTCCTCGCTGGCGATGCCGTTGAGCGAGCGCTGGTGGACGACCAGCACGGTCAGCGGGAAGGTGGTGCCGTCGACCTGGTTCACGATCGCCTGGAGCACCAGCGGCGGACGATCGTTGAGCAGATCGGTGTCGGGCTGGTTCGGATCGGGGTCGACGACCACCGACGAAGCGCCGATCTGGGTCACCGAGGTCACTTCGACCCGGTCCGGGCCGGACGGTGGGTTGACCGGCGCCGTGCGCACCAGGAAGCCGACGTCGATGCCGCCGACGTCGTTGCCCTCGGACAGGTAGGCGACGTACTCCGGGCTCGGCGAGCCGCCGGCGATGACGTCGGCATTGATCTGACCCGCGAGCGCCTGGAGCGCGGTCAGGTTCTCCACTTCCTGGACGGCGAGGATGTCCGGCAGCAGGAGGTAGTCGCGCACGGCGAGCGAGATCTTGCTCAGCCGGCGGTCGAACGCCGCCGGCGTCAGCACCGGGTCGGAGGTCGTCGGATCGTTGACCGTGTCGAAGAGGCGCAGGACGTTGAAGGACGCCACCGTCACCTCGCCCGCCGCCGGTGGCGTGACCGGCGAGGGACCCGTTCCGGGCGTCACCGCCGCCGCCACCGGGTCGGGCAGGATGGTGTAGGTGCGGAAGGCGTAGTCGACGACTCCGGTCAGGCCGTTGATGACGGCGCCGGTGCGGGCGTCGAGCGGCGACCACGGGGCCGGCGGCACCTGGCCGTCGGTGTCGACGCGGATCACCTCCGGGTTGGTGTCGAAGCGCGGGACGTTGGCCGGCGAGCCCGCCGGAAGCGTGTCGGGCAGCTGCACCCCCGGCTCGCGGAAGGCGCGGGGAACGCCGGTGACGGTGCCGAACAGCACGCCGTTGGTGGTGGCCGTGGCGTTGACCTCGTTGATCGATCCGAGCGTCGGCGCGGTCACGGTGAACGACGGCACCGAGACGCGCATCCCTTCGACCCGCTCCATCTGGTCGTGCACGCCGGCCGGATCCGGGAACGTCGTGGAGAGCACCACTGGCGTCGGCAAGGGCAGCGGACCCGCCGAGAGCTGCACCACCGTCGGCGAGGAGATCTCGGTCAACGGCGGCTGCTGCGGATCCGCGGGGGGCACGAACTCGACCACGGTTCCGGAGACGCGCACCCGCGCGCCCACTGACGCGGCCGCGGGCGGCGCCGCGCTGGTGAAGACGAAGATCCCTTCGGACGTCGCCGGATCCGCGTCGACTTCGGCGTCGGGCGCCTGGAGGAAGAACCCGTTCGCGCGCCGGGCCGTCACGAGGCCCTCGACCGTCACCGCCTGCCCGACCAGCGGCGACGCGGCGCCAGGACCCTGGACGTCGTGGATCGCCTGCGCATCGTCGTTGAGGATCGTCGCCTCGCCCTGGGCATCGCCGATCGACGCCCCGGAGATGTTGGTGACGTTGACCAGGAACGTCTCGTTGTTCTCGATCGCGGTATCGCCGTTGACCGTGACGTCGAACTGGTAGTCGCTGCTCCCTTGCGGGATGGACTGGCTGGTCTCCGACCGGGCGACGTAGTCACTGCCGGCGGTCGCCGTGCCGTTCTGGGTGGCGATGTCGAAGATGACGCCGCCGATGCCGGCGGGCTGCGACAGCGAGACGGTGAAGCTCGCCGTCGTCGTGCCAGAGTTGCCCTCGGCCACCTGGACGTCGTCGATCGAGAGCGCGGGAAGCACCCCGCCGCACCCGGAGGAATCGACGACGATGTCGTCGATTCCGACCCACTCGTCGCTGCCCACGGCGTTGCCGGTGACCATGCGCACTTCGACCAGCGGCTCGTCCTCGACTGCAACCGGCAGGACGGCGCAAACGGGCGTGACGAGGGTCGCCTGGCTCGGCCCCGAAGTCGCGTCGGCGACGAAGGCTCCCGGAAAATCCGTGAAGTCGCCTGCGCCGCCGATCCGGTACTGGAGGGAAACCGGCTGGATCGCGTTGTCCGCGCTGCCGTCGACGTCGCGCAGGTTGTACCTCACCGTGATGTTGAAGTCGCCGGTGGTGTCGAGATGCAGCGTGACGTGCGGCGCGTCGGCCGTGCCGCTGCCCTGGAGGGCGACCACCGGGTTCGCCAGGCTGTCGAACTCGGCGACGCCGCCGGTGGTCTGGGTGTTGGGATTCGTCTGATTGGCGATGACATCGACCGGGGGGCCGAAGACGAGGAAGGTCTGGGGGTTGTATGGCGCGCCGGTGGTCCCCGGATCCGCGCCCTGGTAACCGACGATTCCGGGAACGCCGGACCAGTCGTCGTTGGTCGTGATCGCTCCGGTGTTCGACCAGTTCTGGCTGAACGGCAGCGCCTGCGGCGTGGTATCGGCGAACGCGGGGACGCACAGTGCGCCGGCGAGGGCGAGGGCTGCTCGGAACTTGATCATTGGAGCTCCTTCGATCGGCTGGATTCGGGGCCGGCGAAACTCGGCAGCAGGGACTCTACCGCAGCCCTTCCGCCGCGGAGCGGCCCGGGATGCGACGGGCAGGTGACGAGCGCGCGGCGCGTCACGCCTCCGCCCGGAAGCAGTTGCGGCCGCTCGCCTTGGCGAGGTAGAGCGCGCGGTCGGCGCGCTCGATCAGCGCGGTCGGCAGCCGCCAGGGGTCCGGGACCAGAGTCGCGGCTCCGATCGAGACGGTGACCACGCGCGCGGCCTCCGATCCGGGGTGCGAGATCGCCTTGCCCTCGACGCGGGCGCGCGCCTGTTCGGCGAGCTCGGAGGCCGCCTCGAGCGTGGTGTTGGGCAGCAGCGCGGCGAACTCCTCGCCGCCGTAGCGGGCGACCAGGTCGCCGGCGCGGGTGAACGACGAACCGAGCAGGTGCGCGACCTCGGCGAGCACGGCGTCGCCGCGCAGGTGGCCGTGGCCGTCGTTGTAGCGCTTGAAGAAGTCGATGTCGATCAGCAGCAGCGACAGCGGGCTCTCGGCGCGGATCGCGCGCCGCCACTCGAGGTCGATGGTGCGGTCGAACTGCCGGCGATTGGCGAGACCGGTCAGAGAGTCGCTGATCGAGAGCTCCTCGAGCACCCGGTTCATCTCCTGCAGTCGGCGGTTGGCCTGCTCGAGGTCCTCGGAAGTCTCCAGCAGGCGCCGGTTGACCGCGGCGAGATGCACCAGGCCGGCGAGCTGGTCGCAGACCGTCTGGAGCAGCGACACGGTGTCCTGGGAGAAGACCTGCGGGCGGTCGTTCTCGAAATTGAACACGCCGAGGAGTCGGTCGCGGAAGTGAATCGGGATCGCCAGCTCCGCGGTGGCCTCCGGGAACAGCGCGACGTAGTCGCTGTCGGCGCGCACGTCGAGCACGAGCTGGGCTCGGCGCAGGTGGAGAGCGCGGCCGACGATGCCGCTCGACAGCGGCAGATGGCCCATCGGAGCGAGCGGCATCGGGATGCGGGTCGAAATCGCCTTGAGCTCGAGCCGGGGACGGTGCGAGTCGACCAGGTAGACGGAACACATCAGCAGGTCGAAGCGCTCGCGCAGCCGTTCGGTGATGCGTTGCAGGGCGGGCTCGAGCTCCTCGGCGTCGAGCGCAGTTCGCGACAGCTGGGCCAGCAGCTCAAGCTGACGGGCGTGGCGCAGCACCTCCTCGTGCAGCCGGGCGCTGGCGATGGCGCCGCCGATCTGCCGCGCCACCGCCTCGAGCAGCGGCAGCTCGGACTCGGCCGCGCGCGGGCGGCGGTCCTCGAGGTTGAGGATCGCGACCACCTCGCCGCCGTGGAACACCGGCAGGCAGATCTCGGAGCGCACGCCGGGCGCGACCGCGACGTACTCGGGGTGGCGCGAAACGTCCTCGAGCACCACCACGTGGCCGGTGAGCGCCACTTCGCCGACGACGCCGCTGCCCAGCGGCCGGCTGTACCCGGGGGCGACGTCGATCGGGATGCGTGCCGAGATCGCCTCGGCGACGAAGACACCGCGCTCGCGGTCGATGCGCGCGAAGCCGGCGTGGTCCCAATCGAGCTCGGAGACCAGCAGATCGGTGATGCGCTGCAGCATCGGCCGCAGCTCGAGGCCTTCGGTGACCACGCGGGCCACCTCGTTGAGCAGCTCGAGGGCGCGGCGGTCGCCGCCCTCTCCGGCCCGCGTCGGCTCGTGGCCGGCCGGCTCGACCTGGTCCATGGTCACGGATCCGTTTCCGGCGGAATCATCGCACAGGGTACACGCGCGGCCGGGTGGTATCCTCCGCAGCGTGGCCGCCTCCGAGCGGCCTCCGGCATGACCGAAGCCCTCTCCCAGGCCCTTCCCGGACCTCCCCGGAACCGCACCTTCCCCGTCGGCGTCGGCGGCATCACCGTCGGCGGCGGCGCCCCGGTGGTCGTCCAGTCGATGGCCAACACCGACACCGCCGACGCCGCCGCCACCGCGGCGCAGACGCTCGACCTCGCCCGCGCCGGCTCGGAGCTGGTGCGGATCACGGTCAACGTCCCCGAGGCGGCGGCCGCGGTGCCGGAGATCCGACGTCGTCTCGACGACGCCGGCTGCGCCGTGCCGCTGATCGGCGACTTCCACTACAACGGCCACCTGCTGCTCAGCCGCTTCCCGGAGTGCGCGGCGGCGCTCGCCAAATTCCGGATCAACCCGGGCAACGTCGGTCGCGGTCGCCGCCGCGACGAGCAGTTCGCCACCATCTGCGGCATCGCCCGCGACCTCGGCAAGCCGGTGCGCATCGGGGTCAACGCCGGTTCGCTCGACCCCGAGCTGGTGATGACGCGCATGCAGGAGAACACCGACCGCGACCTCGGTCTCGACTCCGACCAGATCCTCGAACAGTGCATGCTCGAGTCGGCTCTCGCCTCGACCGACGCCGCGCTCGCCGCGGGCCTGACCGAGAACCAGATCGTCATCTCCTGCAAGGTCTCGCGCCCGAGCCACCTGATCGCGGTCTACCGCGAGCTGGCGCGGCGCACCCGGCAACCGCTCCACCTCGGCTTGACCGAGGCGGGCATGGGGATGAAGGGTCTGGTCTGGTCGTCGACCGCGATGGGGGTGCTGCTCGCCGAGGGAATCGGCGACACCATCCGCGTTTCGCTGACGCCGCGGCCCGGCGGCGACCGTCGCGAGGAGGTCTTCGCGGCCTGCGAGATGCTGCAATCGCTCGGAATCCGCTCGTTCCAGCCGCAGGTCACCGCCTGTCCGGGGTGCGGCCGGACGACCTCGACGACCTTCCAGGAGCTGGCGCTCGCCGTCGAGGCACACGTCAAGGAGCGCATGCCGGCCTGGAAGACGACCTTCGAAGGGGTCGAGGAGCTCAAGCTCGCGGTGATGGGCTGCGTCGTCAACGGACCCGGCGAGTCGAAGGCGGCCGACATCGGCATCAGCCTGCCGGGCACGGGCGAGGCGCCGACCTGCCCGGTGTTCGTCGACGGCCGCCAGTTCACCACCCTCACCGGCACCTACGACGAGCTCGCCCGGCGCTTCCTGGCGATCGTCGACGACTACGTCGCCACCCGCTACCCGCGACGGACGCCGGCCGACGACGCCTGACCGCCGCGTGGTGAGCGGTCCGCGCCGATCGCTCACCGCCGGGCGCGCGGACATAGAATCTCCGACGGCTTCCTGGAGGATCCATGCGCCGAACCTCGACGCTCGCGCTCGCCCTCATCGCCGCGCTCGCCTTCGCCGGCGCGGCGTCCGCGCAGGCGCCGCCTCGCCCGAACTGGGAGGAAGGGTGGCACGTGGTCCGGCCGGGCGACACCCTCGAGGCGCTTTCGGCCCGGCTGCTGGGTTCGCATCTGCACTGGCGCGAGCTGGCCGAGCTCAACCCCGACATCCTCAACCCCAACTTCATCCGCCCCGGCCAGCGCATACGGATCTGGATCGCGCGCCCCTCCGCCCAGCCCAACGCCCAGGTCGAGACCGTCGCCGGCAAGGTCGACGAACGCCCGCAGCCGGTGCCGTGGCGGCCCGCCGGCCGCGGCGACCTGCTGCTCGAGCGCGACGGCCTGCGCACCTTCGATCGCGGCTCGACCCGCCTGCGCTTCGAGGACGGATCCTCGGTGACGCTGACCGAGAACTCGCTGGTCTTCATCCGGCGCCAGGACGCCCCTCGCGACGAGCCCGCGACGCGGCGCGAAATCGAGATCGAAGTCGGTCAGGCCGATGTCGAGGCGCCCGCGGTCGCCGGCCGTGCGCCGGAGATCGACATCGTCCTCGGCGAGGCGCGCGGCCGGGCGAGCGCGACGACGGGTGCGCTCCACGCGCGCTCGAGCGCCGAGCGCGGCGGCTCGTCGCGCCTGATGATCTACCGCGGCGCCGGCGAGGTGGCGGCGGCCGGAGAACGGGTCGAGCTGCCGGAGGGTACCGGCACCTCGGTCGAGCCGAAGCAGCCGCCGAAGCCGCCGGAGCCGCTGCTCGCCGCGCCCGAGCTGGCGACCCCGGCGGACGGCGCGCAGCTCGGCCTCGACCACCCGGTCCTCGCCTGGCGCGCGGTCGAAGGCGCCGTCGCCTACACCGTCGAGGTCTGCGCCGATCCCGCCTGCGGCGAGCTGGTCGAGCGCGCGAAGGTCGCCGGCACGCTCGCCCACCGCCTGACCGAGACGCCTCCTGGACCCCGCTACTGGCGCGTGACCGCGACGAGCGCGTCCGGGCTCGACGGCTATCCGGCGGCGGCGCGCAGCTTCGAGCCGGTCGAATCGCTGGGGCCGCCGACGCCGTCGCTCGCGCTGCGCGACGACGCCGGCGCGGAAGTCGTGGAGGGCGCCTGTCTCGCCAGCGCGCCGCGCGCGGAAATCACCGCGCTCGACCGCTATGGCGCGCCGCTCGCCGCGGCCCTCGTCGTCGACGGCCGCGAGCTCGGCACGGGCGCTGCGCCGTTCGGCTCGAGCCGTGCCTGGCGCGTCGCGGCCCTGGCGCGCGACGCCGCCGGCCGTACCGCGACCTCGGCGGAACGCGGCTTCGTGCTCGACCTGTCGGCGCCCGCGATCGAGCTGCCGCCGTCTCCGGCCGGCGACGAACGCTCGTTCTGGTCCGTCGCCCGGCGATCGCTCGCGAGCCTCTGCTCGGCCGGGCTCGAAGCCTCGCTCGGCGGCGCCGCCCGGAAGATCCCCTGCGCCGCCGAACCGGGCAGCGAGCCGCTCGTCTTTCCGCTCGCGGGCGATCGCGCGCGGATCCTGCTGCGCGCCAGCGATTCCGTGCGCGTCGGCGGCCGGCTCCTGCGCCATCCGGGCGAGACGTTCGAGCTGCCGATCACCGAGATCGGCTGCGGGCTCGAGCAGGTCCGTCTCGAGATCGTCGCCGACCCGGCGCGCGGCGGCGCCGCCGCCCTGGTGGTCGCCGTCACCGACCGCGCCGGGCGCGAGACGCGCCGGCTCTGGGCGCTCGAGGCGCTGTGAGGAAATGAGCGCATCGTGACCATCGGCGCCGAGGCCTTCCGCGACGCGTTGCGCCACTTCCCCGCGGGGGTGACCCTGGTGACCCTGCGCGCGGCCGGCGTGCGCCACGGCCTGACCGTTTCGGCCTTCGCCTCGGTTTCGCCGGAGCCGCCGCTGGTCGCGGTGATGATCGACCACAAGCACCGCGCCCACGAGCTGCTCGAGCGGCCCGACGCGGTATTCGCGGTCAACGTCCTCGCCGAGGATCAGCGCGCGCTGTCGGACCGCTTCGCCTGGTCGGAGGAGGAGGACCGCTTCGCCGCCGGCCGCTGGACGGTCGCCGCGACCGGCGCGCCGGTGCTGGAAGACGCGGTCGCCTGGCTCGACTGCACGATCTTCTCGCGCCACGCCGCCGGCACCCACTCGCTCTACATCGGCCGCGTCGAGGCGAGCGCGGTGCCGCGCCCGGAGGCGCCGCCGCTGGTCTACTGGAACCGCGACTACCGCCGGCTCGACCTGCCGCCGGCGTGAAGGGCACCGGCGCAGCCGTCGCCGGGCGCTGGATCGCCACCTGCGCCCGCGGCCTCGAGGAAACCCTGCTCGCCGAGGTGAAGGCGCTCGGCCTCGCCGCCGCCGGCGTCGACGTCGGCGGCGTCCGCTTCGACGGCGACCTCGCCGCCGGAGTGCGCGGCAACTGGCGCCTGCGCAGCGCCAACCGCGTGCTGCTCGAGCTGGCGAGCTGGCCGGCCCCGGACGACCAGGCGCTCTACGCCGGCGCGCGGGCGCTCCAGCACCCCTGGCTGGTGCCCGACCGCACCTTCGCGATCCACGCCACGTCGAGCCGCTCGCGCGTGCGCGACACCCGCTGGGTGGCGCTCAAGGTCAAGGACGGCCTGGTCGACGCCCAGCGCGAGCGCTTCGGCCGGCGCGCCTCGGTCGAGCGCGACTGGCCCGACCTGGCGCTGCGCGTCCGCCTGTACGACGACCAGGCGACACTGCTGGTCGACACCACCGGCGAGCCGCTCGATCGCCGCGGCTATCGCGTCGAAAGCACCGCGGCGCCGCTGCGCGAGCAAGTCGCCGCGGCGGCGATCCTCGCCTCTGGCTGGGACGGTCGCGGTCCGGTGGTCGATCCGATGTGCGGCTCCGGCACGCTTCTCGCCGAGGCGGCCTCGATCGCCCTCGGTCTGCCGCCGAACCGGCTGCGGGCGCTGTGGGCCTTCGAACAGCTCCCCGGTTTCGAGCCGGCGCTCTTCGCCCGCATTCGCTCCGAGCCGATTCCGGCGCCCGGTCCGGACGTGCGGCTGTTCGGCGTCGACCACGATCGGTCGGCGATCGCCGCCGCCGCGCGAAATCTCGAGGCCGCCGGCCTCCACGGCCGCAGCCTCCTCGCGGTCGGCGACGGCTTCGACTTCGAGCCGCCGCCGGGCCCCGGATTGCTCGCGATCAACCCGCCGTGGGGCGAACGGCTGACCGACGTTGACATCGCCGCCTGGCGCCGCCTCGGCGACCTGCTCAAGCAGCGCTACCGCGGCTGGAAGGCGGTCGTCCTCGCCGGCGGCGAGGGTCTCGGCAAGCACCTCGGCCTGCGACCGATCCGCCGCATCCCGGTCCGCAGCGGCCCGCTCGAGGCCCGCATCCTCGTCTTCGAGCTCTGGTGACGGCGCCCGGCGGCGCCGGCGCCTGCGGTGACCTCCCGCTCGAGCCGGCGCCGGATTCCTCCGGATCCGCCGGCTCCCCCGCCGGACGACGCTGCTCGGGCAGCACGTCGGGCCACCAGCCGCCCGGCTGCTCGAGCGGCCAGGGGCAGGACTCCTGCAATCCGAGCTCGCCGAACATCGGCGACCACGAGCGCAGGGCGAAACCCCGGGAGGCGCGCGCTTCGCAGCGGAAGTGGGCGCCGCCGAGCGCCAGCGCCGCGTGAAAGACGAGCGCCGCCACCGAGGCCACGGCCAGGAGCCTGCGCACCAGCGCCTCGCCGCGGGCCGTGGCCAGCTCGCCTACGCCGAGCGCGACCGCGAGCGCCGAAGCGTGGAAGATCGGATAGAGCTGCCAGCTCTGCGGCGTGGTCGGCGCGGCGGCCAGGATCAGGACGGTCGCCACGAAGGCGAGCGCGACGTAGTCGGCGAGCCAGCCGCGGCCGCCGAGCTCCGGCTCGCGACCACGATCCCGAACGAGACGTTCTCGGAGCAACCGTACCGTCGACCAGAGCACGAAGGCCGCCACGGCGAATCCGGCCACGGCGGACGCCACGAACAGTGCCGGCGTCAGCCAGGCGTCGACGCCGGGGCCGAGTCGCTCGCCGAAGTCGAGACCCGTCGCCCGGCGCCCGAGCAGCAGGGACGGGTAGCGGAACCAGTACGAGATTCCCTTGAGCAGAGGCTGGAGGTAGATCAGGCCGCGGAACGGAAAGGCGTCGTCCGGACCCGCGGGCGGCGCCGCGCCCGCCGCCGTGCCGAGCCGGGCGAGCCAGGTCGCCAGCGACAGCGCGACGACGGCCACACCCGCAGTGAGCCCGCCCCAGGCCACGCGCACCAGGCCGCGGACCCAGAGCAGCACCGACAGCGCGCCGAGCAGGATCATCGACGGATGGAGTTGCGCCGCCAGCCCGAGCGTCGCGACGTGGACGAAGGTCGCGCCGAAGCGACGCGACGACGCCATCACCCGCGCCGTCACCAGGTGGAGCGCTCCGGCGAGGAAGAGGTAGTTCGGGTTCCAGAGGAACGAAGCGGCTTCGACCCGCCACGGCGACAGGCCGTAGATCACGGCGAAGGCCGCGCGCTCGACCGGCGAGAGGAGATCGCGCAGGGAGCGGTCGAGCAGCAGCAGCGCCGCGACGTGGAAGAGCGCGATCAGGACGATCGGCGCGCGGTGGTCGCGCCAGAGCGCCAGCGGTGCCCCGACCAGGACGCTGGTGAGCGCGCCCGGGGCGTGACCGCCCGAGGACAGCGGGTTGCCGCGCTCGACCAGGTCCCCGTGCTCGGCGAACAGCCAGCCTCGCGCGAGCAGGTTGAGCTGGTCGCCTCCGGGCTGCGCCAGCGGGATCAGCGCGAACGGGATCGCCAGTCCGAGCGCGAGCGCGACGGCGCGGAGACGATTCGCCGAGGCCATCGCGCCGTCCGCGCCGGTCCCGCGCTGCGCTACAGGAGAATCTCGACCTTGGCCTTGGCGCCGAGATCGTTGAGCTTCTCGCGCACGGCCGCCTCGAGCTTGCGCTGCCGCAGCATCTCCTCGATGCGCGCCCGGGCCTGCTCGAAGGCGATCCTGCCCTCGGCCTTCTTCTCGAGGACCTCGATCAGGTGGAATCCGAAGCGGGTCTCGACCAGGTCGGAGAGCTTTCCAGGCTGGAGCTCGAAGGCGACCTTCTCGAAAGCCGGCACGGTCTGGCCGCGCACGATCCAGCCGAGCTCGCCGCCGCGCGGACCGGAGCCGGGATCCTCCGAGGCTTCGGTCGCGACCTTCGCGAAGTCCTCACCGCCGGCGATGCGCGCGCGCAGCGCGTCGGTCTTCTGCTTCTGCGCCTGCTTCTGCTCGAGCGTTCCCTGCGGGTCGACCCGGATCAGGATGTGGCGAGCGCGCACCCGCTCGGGCTCGACCATCCGGGCCTCGTTGAGCGTATAGAACTCGCGCGCTTCGGTCTCGCTCACGGTCAGGGTCGGCATCACCGTCTCGGTGACCCACTTCTGGACGGTCAGGCTCTCGGCGATCTCACGGCGCAACCGCTCGCGGTCGAAGCCGCGCTGGGCCAGAGCCGCGTCGAACTCGGTCTCGCTCGGGAAGCGCGCGCGCATCGCCGCGACCTGCGCGTCGACGTCGGCAGCCGGCGCCGCCTTGCCTTGGGATTCGAGCTCGCGGTAGAGCAAGGCGTTGCCGACCAGGTCGTTGATCACGCTGCGGTAGAAGCTGCGCGTCGAAAGTGGCGGCGGGACGCCGCGCTGGGCGAGCGCGCCGCGCGCCTCGGCGGCACGCGCCAGCAGGTCCTCGCGGGTGACGTCCTTGCCGTCGATCCGCGCCACCACCGCCGGCAGGTCGGCGTCGGCGATCACCGGCTCGGCGTCGGAGGCTGCGGGTTCGCCGCTGGTGGCTCCGGGTTCGCTCGTCGTGGCCGCGGGCGCGACGGCCGGCGCGGCTGCCGACTCCGGTGCGACGCCGGCGGAGGCCGCGGCCGGCGCTTCGGCCTGCGAGGCCGCGCCGTCGGCGGGAGGGGTTTCGCGCGAGCAGCCGGGAGCACCGGCGACCAGGGCGAGCAGGAACGCGGCGGGTACCGCGGCGAATCGGGAAGATCGAATGAACATGCGGTTCTCCGGTGAGGGCGTCGTTCGGGAAAGCGGTCCCGGCCGCCGGCGGATCAGATCCGCCAGGGCCGCGAGAGTACGCAGGCGTTGACCCCGCCCACGCCCATCGAGAGTTTTCCGGCCCAACCCGCGGGCGCCGGACAGGTGGCGTCGAAGACGAAGCGATCGTGAACCCGCGCGATCTCGGCGTGGAGCTCCGGACGCCCGGCCGTCGTCGGGTAGAGAGCGCCGCGCTCGTAGCCGAGGTACTGCGCCGTCAGCTCCCAGCCGCCGCTCGCGCCCATGCCGTGGCCGAAGGTCCCCTTGCGGGCGGTGACCAGCACTTGGCCGGTCACGACCTCGCGCAGGTTCTCGACCTCCTGAAAGTCGCCGGGAGTCGCGGTGGCGTGCAGATCCCAGGTGGCGATCTCCTCGGGTGCCGCACCCGCCGCCGCGAGCGCCTGCCGCATCGCGGTGATCGGCCCCTCCTTCGAGGGGGTGATGATGTGGTGTGCGTCCGAAGAGACGCCGACCGCGACCGGCTCGAGCCCGAGCGGGCGGAAACCGAGCCCGGTCATGTGCTCGTGGTCGCCGACGATCCAGATCGCGGCGCCGCCGGAGACGTGGGTGCCGCGCAGCGTGGTCAGGGGCTTCGAGACCTGCGCGTCGGCGGCGATCACTCGAGCGCCGTAGAAGGCGCCGACGGTCATCGCCAGTGGCGGCGGGTCGGCGGCGCCGATCACCACCGCCTTCGCCTCGCCGCGCTGGATGGCGTCGACCGCGAGCTTGAGCGTCACGCCGAAGGTGGCGCACGCCGCCACCGGCGCGAACGCGAGGCCGGTGATGTGGCCCAGCATCGAGATCTGCGACGCCGGCGAGTTGTGGATGTTCCAGAGCAGGTTGGGCGAGACCTCGTGCCAGGGCGGGTTGGGCGCCCCCCACTTGCGCTGCAGGCGCTGGCGCCGGCGCTGCTTCTCCTTGATCAGGGCGATCTTGCCGGTCTCGACCGGGCCTTCGACCGACAGCCCCTCGATCTCGCGCAGCTCGGCCAGGAACTCGCCGAGCTCGGGCGAGCGCTCGGTCCAGAAGGCCCACCAGCGGTCCTCGGCGACCTCGACGTCGTCCGGCGGCACCTCCTCCGGCGATGGCGGCACGTCGACCGTGGGGTCGAAGCTCTCGGGGCGCGAAAGGTACTCGGCGAGCGCCCGGTTGCGCTCCGGTTGCGACCAGAAGCGATTCCAGCGCCGCTGCGCGCGGTAGAGGTGGATCGAGACCTCGGAGATCGTGCCGAGCGCTCCGAGCCCGGTGCCGACGTAGACGTGGGTCTCGGTGCCGAGACGCGACAGCTCCTGCTCGATCCCCGGGTTCTGGCCGAGTGCCTGAATGAACGCGCCGATCGCGAACTTCGTCGGCCAGTCCATCTTGTCCTCGAGCTGCGGGAAGCGGTTGGGCGGAAAGCGCTCGTCGATCCAGGGCTTGTAGGAAGCGAAGGAGAACTCCGGGCGTCCGACCAGGAAGGAGTCCGGGCCGAAACCGTTGAACGGCGCGAGCCAGCTCTCGGAGCGCTCGAGATTGCGCGCGAAGACCTCGACGTCCGGGGACTTCGGCGCCACGATCCCCCAGCCGAAGACTCCGACCCGTCTCAAACGCCGGCTCCCGGCGCCGGCGTCCCGAGCCGGGCCATGCGCGCCAGCAGGTCGACGACGCGGTGCGAGTAGCCCCACTCGTTGTCGTACCAGGCGACGAGACGGGCCCAGCCGTCGCCGCGCGCTTCGGTCGAGAGCGAGTCGAAGATCGAGGAATGCGGATTGCCGATCACGTCGGTCGAGACCAGCGGCTGCTCGCTGTACTGGAGCACTCCCGACATCGGTCCGGCCGCGGCGGCGCGCACCGCGGCGTTGACCTCGGCCGTGTGAGCCCGCTTCGCGAGCCGGCAGCAGAAGTCGACGATCGAGCCGTCGGGCACCGGCACGCGCAGGGCGATGCCGTCGAGCCGGCCCTTGAGCGCCGGCAGCACCTTGCCCACCGCGCGCGCGGCACCGGTCGAAGTCGGAATGACGTTGAGCGCGGCGGCGCGGCTGCGCCGCAGGTCCTTGTGCGGGACGTCGGCCAGCTGCTGGTCGTTGGTGTAGGCGTGAACGGTCGAGAGGATCCCCTCCTCGATGCCGAACGTCTCGTGGATCACCTTGGCGAGCGGCGCCAGGCAGTTGGTCGTGCACGAGGCATTCGAGACGATCAGGTCGCTCTCGACGAGGTCGCCGTCGTTGACCCCGATCACCACCATGCGGTCGATCTCGTCCTTGGCCGGGACGGTCAGCAGCACCTTCTTCGCGCCACCGGCCAGGTGCCGCTCGAGCTTCTCGCGGCTCCTGAAGACGCCGGTCGACTCGACCACCAGCTCGACGCCGAGGTCGCGCCACGGGATCGCGGCCGGGTCGCGCTCGGCGGTCATCGCGATCGAGCGGCCGTCGACGTAGAGCTTCTCCTCGTCGGCCGAAATCTCGCCCTCGTATTCGCCCATCACGGTGTCGAAGCGCAGCAGGTAGGCGAGCAGCTCGTTGTCGTAGAGGTCGTTGATCGCGACCACCTCGAGGTCGTCGCGCTCCGCGAGGATGCGGAAGACCGAGCGGCCGATACGCCCGAAGCCGTTGATACCCACGCGGGTTCTCACGCCGCGGTCTCCTCGTCCTCGAACGCGGCGATCCGGCGCAGCAGGTCGATGACCCGATGCGCGTACCCCCAGGCATTGTCGTAGAAGGTCAGCGTCTTCGACACCCGGCCGCCGACCACCATCGTCGAGAGCGAGTCGAAGACGCCCGACCAGGTCGAGTGAAGGACGTCGGAGGAGACGATCGGCTCGGTTTCGTAAGCGATCACGCCGGCGAGCTCTCCCTCGCAGGCGGCGCGGATGGCGGCGTTGATCTCCTCGACGGTGACCGGCCGCGGGTGCCAGCAGGTCAGGTCGACCACCGACCCGTTCGGCACCGGCACGTGGGTGGCGAGGCCGGAGATCCGGCCGGCGAGGCCCGGCAGCAGCCCGGAGATCACTTCGTCGGCGTTGGTCGGCTGCGGGATGATGTTCTCGGCGGCGGCGCGGCCGGCGCGCGGATCGGGAGCCGGCACGTCGGCCAACCGCAGCTGGCTGGTGTAGGCGTGGACGGTGTTCAGGAACGCGCGCTCGATGCCGAAGGCGCCCTCGAGCACCTTGAGCACCGGGCCGGCGCAGTTGGCGGTCACCGAGCCGACCGAGACGATCTGGTGCTCCGGCAGGAAGCTGGCGGCGTTGACGCCGGCGACGACGGTGGCGTCGGGCGGATCGACCGAGGGTGAGCAGAGCACGACCCGCCGCGCCCCCGCGGCGAGGTGCGCCTCGAGCTCGGCGCGATGGCGCTCGCGTCCGGTGGCCTCGACGACGACCGACACCCCCAGCGCGCGCCAGTCCGGGACGGCGTCGTCCGGTTGCAGCAGCCGCACGCTGCGCCCCGCGATCTCGAGCGCGCCGTCGCTGCGGGAGAGCGACTCCCGGAATCGGCCGAGCAGCGTGTCGAAGCGCAACAGGTACTCGACGGCCTCGGGGTCGGCCGGGTCCTCGATCACCGCCAGCCGGAGCATCTCGTCGCGGGCCAGCAGCCGCACCAGGCAGCGACCGACACGGCCGCAGCCGACGAGACCGATCTGGAGGGTGGACATGGCGTGTGGGCGCTCCGGGACCGCGGTCGCCCGCGGTAGACGTCGATTCTGCCACAGCCCCGGCGAACTGATCGATCTGCGCACGCGCCCATCGTCCGGCCCGGCGCCAGGTCCGGGACAGGGCTACCTCCGGATCGACCCGCGAAGGACCGACGATCGACGGCTAGTCGTAGGCGCGCGCGATCGAGTACAGCGCCAGGAAGTTCGCAGCGAGACCGATGGCGAGCATCAGTGCCGGCAGCGCGGAGCGCAGGGCGGCAGCTCTCGACTCGTCGGTACCGCCGACCAGGTGCCGCAGGCCCACCACGACCAGCGTGCAGAGGGCGCCGAGCGAGGGTAGAAGCAGTCGGCCCTGAGGCTGCCACGCGACGAAGATCATGTGCGCCACGACGATCGTCAGGTTCGCCGCGAGCATCACGATGGCCAGCCGCGCCGGCCGAACGTCGCGCGCGGTCGGATCGCCCGGAGCCGCTCGCCTCACCGCCACGCCGAAACCGACCAGCGCGAACGCGCTCGCCGGCAGGAAGAGCAGGTAGGCGGGCGCCGGCAGCGGCAGGTTGAACCAGCCGAAGCGCGCCCAGAACGACGAGGCGAGGGTCGCGATCCACTGCGGCTCCTCGAACAGCCGGCGCAGGGCCGCGCTCGCCTGGTGCCCGGGAACGGGCGGAAACGCGAAACCCGGCGTGCCGAATCGGAGTTGGTTGAGACCGAGGAGGATCGCCAGCCCCACCGCCGCCGGCAAGAGCAGCGCAGCGACGATCGCCGGGCGCCGCGATCGCCGCCACGACCAGGCCGCGGCGACACCCGCCGGCACGAGGAGAGAGAGGCCGGTCCCCTTCGACAGCATCGCGAGCGCGGCGCAGGTACCCGCCAGGCCCGCGGCCCGGGGCGACGGAGTCTCGGAGGTCACGAGCTTCACGAGGAGCAGGAAACAGGCGGACGCGAAGAAGGTCACGCCGCCGTCGTTGTTCACCGACGCGCTCACGAACAGCAGCTGGGGCGAGAGGACGACGGCGGCCGACGCCGCGGCGCACCACCGCATGTCGCCCAGGCCGACCTCGCGGACCGTCGCGACGAGCAGGAGCGCCGTCGGCAGGAGCCACAGGAGGCGCAGGAGCCGTACCAGGCGAAACCGCCTCGCCGCGTCCGGCTCGGCTGCGGGCTCGCGGAACGCCCGGCTTCCCGGCGACCCGAAGTCCAGCTCCGGATTCGCGACGAAGGGGTATCCGACGGGCA
Source organism: Acidobacteriota bacterium (assembly GCA_045862895.1). Lineage (GTDB taxonomy): Bacteria > Acidobacteriota > Thermoanaerobaculia > Multivoradales > JAGPDF01 > JACTMI01. The sequence continues at coordinate 62,984 of BTUO01000002.1, read as the reverse complement.
CGATTCCGGCGATCCGAGCCGCGGCAGCGACGATTCCGTAGTCGAGGGGAGGCTGGTGGGCTTCGTAAGCGAGCGGATCCCCGGCAGGTGCGAAACGCGGCAGCTCCGCCCCGACGGACATCCGCTCGAGGTAGTAGAGATGCGCGCCCTCGTCCGGGGCTTCGCCCAGCGGCACCGCGAACGCATAGAGGATGCCGAGCGCGAAAGCGACGACTGCCACGAGTCGGCCCGAGTTCACTCCCTCGATCGTAACCGCAGACGGGTCGACGTCCGCGAGGCGCGCTTCGAGGACGTGGCCCGCGCTCGGCTAGGATTCGCGCATGGCACGACTGACCCCCTTCCGCGCGCTACGGCCGTCTGCGGCCGTGGCGGCGCGCGTCTCCTCGGTCCCGTACGACGTGGTCTCGACCGCCGAGGCGCGGGCCGCCGCCGATGGCGAGCCGCTCTCGTTCCTGCGCGTCACACGCTCGGAGATCGAGCTCGCCGACGGCGCCGACCCGTACGCGACCGACGTCTACGACCGCGCCCGCACCAACCTCGAAAGGCTCAAGGCCGACGGCGTGCTCGCCACCGACGCCGAGCCCGGTCTCTACCTCTATCGGCTGACCATGGGCGATCACGTCCAGACCGGCGTCGCGGGCGGCTTCTCGGTCGACGAGTACGATCGGGACCGGATCCGGAAGCACGAGAAGACCCGGCGCGACAAGGAGGACGACCGAACGCGACACATCGTGACCCTGCGCGCGCAGACCGGCGTCGTCTTCCTCACTTATCGCGCCAGCCGCGCGATCGACGAGGCCGTCGCGCGGGCGACTGCCGGCGCGCCGCTCTACGACTTCGTCGCCGCCGACGGCGTCGGCCACGCGCTCTGGCGCGCCGGCGACGCAGAGCGCGACGCGCTGGTCGACGGCTTCGCGGTGCTGCCCGACCTCTACATCGCCGACGGCCACCACCGCGCGGCCTCCGCCGCCCGTGCGCGCGTCGACGTCGCCGCCGGGCGCGCCCCGCACCCGCCGGCTTCAGGTGCGGGCGATCCGGCGACCTTTCTCGCCGTCGCCTTCCCGGACGACCAGGTTCAGGTCCTGCCCTACCACCGCGTGGTCAAGGACCTCGGGGGACGGGATGCGGGGGCGCTGCTGGCCGAGCTCGAGCGCCGCTTCCGCTTCGTCGACGACGCACCGCAGCCGTCGGAGCCCGGCCGGGTCTCGGTCTACCTCGACGGCCGCTGGCGAACCCTGGAGCTCGCCGCGGCGCCCGGCGAATCTCCGATCGCCCGCCTCGACTGCCAGCGGCTCCAGGACCAGGTGCTCTCGCCGCTGCTCGGCATCGGCGACCCGCGCACCGACCAGCGCATCGACTTCGTGGGCGGCATCCGCGGCACGGACGAGCTCGAGCGCCGGGTCGACTCGGGCCGCGCGGCGATCGCCTTCGCGATGTTCCCGGTGACGGTCGCCGAGCTGTTCGCGGTGGCCGACGCCGGCGAGATCATGCCGCCCAAGTCGACCTGGTTCGAACCCAAGCTGCGCGACGGCCTGCTGATCCACGAGATCTGAGTTTCGGGGACAGGCAACTTTTCCCCGATCCGAGGGACAGGCAGGTCCAGAGGGACAGGCACGAAGACTGCCCGTCCGTTGACGTCGCCCTCGTAGAATCAGGGACTTCCGTCGGGGGGATCGGCCAGGAGGCCGGAGTTTCCTTGCCTGTCCCTGAATCTCGAATTGACTTGCCTGTCCCTGGATTGGAGGGTGGGATGAGGATTCTGGTCGCGGACAAGTTCGAGGAGAGCGGGCTCGAAGGGCTGGGCCGCGTCGGCACGGTGCTGGCCCGGCCCGAGCTCGCCGATCAGGCGCTGGTCGACGTGATCGCCGCCGAGCGCCCCGACGTGCTGGTCGTACGCAGCACCAAGGTCACCGCGACGATGCTCGACGCCGGCCCGGTGGCGCTGGTGGTGCGCGCCGGCGCCGGCGTCAACACCATCGACGTCGCCGCCGCCTCGGCGCGCGGCGTCCACGTCGCCAACTGTCCGGGAAAGAACGCCGTCGCCGTCGCCGAGCTCGCGATGGGGCTGCTGCTCGCCCTCGATCGCCGCATCCCCGACGCCGTCGCCGACCTGCGCGCCGGGCGCTGGAACAAGGCGCTCTACTCGAAGGCCGCGGGGCTTCACGGCCGCACCCTCGGCGTGCTCGGTCTCGGCTCGATCGGCGTCGAGGTGATCCTGCGCGCCCACGCCTTCGGGATGCGCGTCGTCGCCTGGAGCCGGCGCTTCGCCGGCGAGGATCGCCCGATGACGTCCGCCGAAGCCCACGAGCTCGGGCTCGCGGCCGTTCACCAGACCGCGCCGATTCGCCTCGCGCCGACCCCCGCCGAGGTCGCGGCGCGCGCGGACGCGCTCACCGTCCACGTCGCGCTGTCGAAGGAGAATCGCGGCTTCGTCGACCGCGCGGTGCTGTCGAAGCTGAGGCCCGGCGCGATCTTCCTCAACACCGCGCGCGCCGAGGTCGTCGATGCCGAGGCCCTCGCCGAGGCGGTGCGCGAGCGCGGTCTGCGCGCCGGACTCGATGTCTTCGCCCAGGAGCCCTCCGGCGGCACCGGCGAGTTCGTCGACCCGATCGTCGCGCTGCCCGGCGTCTACGGCACCCACCACGTCGGCGCCTCGACCGAGCAGGCGCAGGAGGCGATCGCCGCCGAGACGGTGCGCATCGTGCGCGCGTTCGCCGAAACCGGCCGGGTTCCCAACTGCATCAACCTCGCGCGGCGCACCGAGGCGACGCACCGGCTCGTCGTCCGTCACCGCGACCGCCCCGGCGTGCTCGCCCATGTCTTCGAGCGCCTGCGCGACGCGGGGCTGAACGTCCAGGAGACCGAGAACGTGCTGTTCGACGGTGGCGAGGCCGCGGTCGCCCGCATCCACCTCGACGGCGCGGCGCCCGAGGCGACCCTCACGGCGATCGCTTCGGGCCACCCGGACATCCTGGACGTCCGGCTGCTGGCGGTCTGAGCCGCTTGCAGACGATCGACCTTACCGAGCTGCGGCTCGCAGACCACCTGCGCGCCGGCGGGCCGGCGCCGGCCGAGGTGCTGATCGAGGTGCCGCACGGCGCGACCGAGCGCGCCGACTTCGCGACGCTCGCCAGCCGCCTCGCCGGACCGCTACCCGGGCGGCTCGAGGCCTTCTTCCACGTCAACACCGACGAGGGAGCCCCGGAGCTCGCGAAGGAAGTCGCGCACCGGCTCGGCGCCTCCGGTCGGCGGGTCCTGGTCGTCCGCTGCCGGATCCCACGTACGCTCATCGACGTCAATCGCGAGCTCGAGGGGGACGCCGCCGGCATGACCGCGGGGCTCCCGCCCTACGTCCGCGACGCCGCGGACCGCGACCTGCTGATCGACCTCCACCGCCGCTACACCGTCGCCGCCGAGACGGCCTACGCCGAGGTCTGCGGCGCCGGCGGCTTCGCGCTGGCGCTCCACACCTACGCGCCGCGCTCGGTCGGAGTCGAGATCGGCGACGACGTCGTCGGCGACCTGCGCCGCGCCTACCGGCCGGCCGCCTACCGGGCCTGGCCCGAGCGGCCGCCGGTCGACCTGATCACCGCCACGCCCGACGGCGAGCGACTCGCCCCGGAAGGGCTGGTGGCGACGCTCGGCGACGAGCTCGCCCGCATCGGCGTGCCGACGGCCGAGAACTCGAGCTACCGCCTCCACCCGTCGACGATGGGCCACCGTCACGCGCGGCGCTGGCCCGGGCGGGTGCTCTGCCTCGAGGTCCGGCGCGATCTGCTCGGCGCGCCCTGGCGACCGTTCGTCGAGTCGCGCATCGGTCCGCGCAAGATCGGCCGGATCGCGGTGGCGATCTCCCGCGCCCTCGAGCGTACGCTCGACGCGCGGAGCCGATAGGATTCCTCCGCCCCGGCTCCGGGGCGATCTCTTCCGGGAGCCCGAACATGTCCACTCCGGTCCATCGCATCTTCAACTTCTCCGCCGGTCCGGCCGTGCTGCCGCTGCCGGTGCTCGAGCAGGCGCAGCGCGATCTGGTGGCGCTGCCGGGCGTGGGCATGTCGGTGCTCGAGATCTCGCACCGGTCGAAGAAGTTCGAGGAGATCTGCTACGGCGCCGAGGAGGACTTCGCGAAGCTCGCCGGAATCCCCACCGGCCACAAGGTGCTCTTCCTCCAGGGCGGCGCGACGCTGCAGTTCTCGATGGTGCCGATGAACCTGCTGCCGCCCGGCGGCACCGCCGACTACATCGAAACCGGCGTCTGGTCGGAGAAGGCGATCGCCGAGGCGAAGAAGGTCGGCAACGTCCACATCGCGGCGTCGTCGAAAGGCTCGAACCACGATCACGTGCCGGCGCAGGCCGAGCTGCGCTTCTCGGCCTCTCCCGCCTACGTGCACATGACGTCGAACAACACCATCTTCGGCACGCAGCTGCACTACGTTCCCGAGGTCCCCGCCGGCGTGCCGCTGGTCAACGACGCCTCGAGCGACGTCTTCTGCCGCCCGGTTGACTTCTCGAAGTTCGCGCTGACCTACGCCGGGGGCCAGAAGAACCTCTCGATCGCCGGAATGACCGTGGTGGTGATCCGCGAGGACCTGCTCGAACGGGCGCCCAAGGAGATCCCGGTCTACCTGCGCTACGCGACCCACGCCAAGGAGCGCTCGCTCTACAACACGCCGCCGGTGTTCGGAATCTACGTCCTCCATCTCGTCCTGAAGCACCTGCTCGCCGAGGGCGGTCTCGAGGAGATGGCGCGCCGGAACGAACGCAAGGCCGCCAAGCTGTATGCCGCGATCGACGGCAGCGGCGGCTTCTACCGCGGGCACGCCCGCAAGGACTCGCGCTCCTGGATGAACGTCACCTTCCGGCTGCCGTTCGAGGAGCTCGAGGCGCGCTTCGTCAAGGAGGCGACCGCCGCCGGGCTGGACGGCCTGAAGGGCCACCGCTCGGTCGGCGGCATCCGCGCCTCGATCTACAACGCCTTCCCCGAAGCCGGCGTCGACGCCCTGGTCGACTTCATGGCCGACTTCCAGCGCCGCGCCGGCTGAGGCGCGCCGCCGCCCACCCCGCGGGGCGGGCCACCGTCACCCGCCGAGACGTTTCACGGCCACCGAACCGGCGCGACACTCCCCGTCGTGAGGAGTTCGCTTTATGGCCATATTGTCAAGGCGTAGATTCCTTCGGATCGGCGCCGTCGCTGGCACCGCCGCGGCGATGGCCCCCCGCGCCCCGGCCCTCGGCGACTGGTTCGGCCCGGCGCGCGTCGGCGATCGGATCGAGCGGATCCCGACCTACTGCGACCTCTGCTTCTGGAAGTGCGGAGCGATCGCCAGCACGAAGAACGGCAAGCTCTGGAAGATCGAGGGCAACCCCGAGGATCCGCTGTCGCGCGGCCGGCTCTGCCCGCGCGGCACCGGCGGCGTCGGCGCCCACTACGACACCGACCGGCTGACCGCCCCGCTGGTGCGACGCGGCGAGCGTGGCCGCGAGGAGTGGGTCGAGGTCACCTGGGACGAGGCACTCGAAACGGTGGCCGGCAAGATGAAGCAGCTCGCGGCCAAGCACGGCCCCGAGTCGCTCGCCTTCTTCAGCCACGGCATCGGCGCCAACTTCCTCAAGCACACGCTCAAGGCCTACGGCACGCCGAACCTGGTCGCGCCCTCCTACGCTCAGTGCCGCGGTCCGCGCGACATCGGCTTCCAGCTCACCTTCGGCGAGGAAATCGGCACTCCCGAGCGCACCGACATCGCCAACGCCCGCTGCCTGGTGCTGCTCGGCTCGCACCTGGGCGAGAACATGCACAACAGCCAGGTCCAGGAGTTCGCCGAGGCGGTCGGAGCGGGCGCGAGCGTCATCGTGGTCGACCCGCGCTTCTCGGTCGCCGCGGGCAAGGCGAAGCACTACCTGCCGATCAAGCCCGGCACCGACCTCGCCCTGCTGCTCGCCTGGATGAACGTGCTGGTCGCCGAAGGGCTCTACGACCGCGAGTTCGTCGAGAAGAACGGCTTCGGCTTCGACGCCTTCCGCGCCGAGATCGCGCCCTACACGCCCGAGTGGGCCTGGCCGATCACCACGCTCGACCCCTCGACGATCCGCGAGACTGCGCGCGAGATGGCCCGGCACCGCCCGGCGACACTGGTCCACCCCGGCCGGCACGTCACCTGGTACGGCGACGACGCCCAGCGCAGCCGCGCCGTCGCGCTGGTCAACGCACTGCTCGGCAACTGGGGGCGGCGCGGCGGTTTCTTCAAGCCGGCCGCCTTCGCGCTGCCGAAGTATCCGGGCTATCCGGCCTACCCCGAGCCGGCGCGCGAACCGGTCGACAACCCAGGCGCGAAGTACCCGTTCGCCGACCTCGGCCTGACCACCGGCGTGCGCGCGGCGACGATCACCGGCGAGCCCTACCCGATCCGCGGCTGGTTCGTCTACGCCACCAACTTGCTCCAGGCGCTGCCGAACCAGGAGGAGACGATCCGCGCCATCCGCGCGCTCGACCTGCTGGTCGTCGTCGACGTCGTCCCTTCCGAGATCGCCGGATGGGCGGACGTCGTGCTGCCCGAATCGGTCTACCTCGAGCGCTTCGACGACTTCAACACCGAGCCGTTCCGGGTGCCGTTCCTGTCGCTGCGCCAGCCGGTGGTCGAGCCGCCCGCCGACCAGAAGCCGAACTGGTGGATCGCGCGCGAGCTGGCCGAGAAGCTCGGCCTCGGCCGCTACTTCCCCTGGACCGACGTCGAGGAGTACCTCGCCGCGCGGCTGGCTCCGGTCGGCCTGACCCTCGACGAGATGAAGCGGCGCGGCGTGGTGGTCGGCGCTCCGAAGCCGACGGTGGTCGAGGAGGGGTTCGTCCCCGAGTTCCCGACGCCGTCGGGCAAGGTCGAGTTCTGGTCGCCCCAGCTCGCCGCCGCCGGCTTCGATCCGGTGCCGAAGTACACCGCGCACCCGGAGCCGCCGCCGGGCTGGTTCCGTCTGCTGTTCGGCCGCGCGCCGGTCCACACTTTCTCGCGCACGCAGACCAATCCGCTGCTGCACGAAGCGATGCCGGCCAACGCGGTCTGGGTCCACGCCGACGTCGCCCGCCGATGGGGGCTCGAGAACGGCGCCGAGGTCCGGCTCGAGAACCAGGACGGCGTCCTCTCCGAGCCGGTCGCGATCCAGTCGACCGAGCGGATCCGCACCGACTGCGTCTACGTGGTGCACGGCTTCGGCACCACCGCCAAAGGCCTGCGTCGCGCGCAGCGCGGCGGCGCCTCCGATGCGCAGCTGGTGACCCGCTACGCGGTCGATCCGCTGATGGGCGGCACCGGCATGAACGTCAACTTCGTCACCTTCCGGCCGGTCGCGGGCGAGGGGGCCTGACATGGCGCGCTACGGCATGGTCATCGACACGAAGCGCTGCGTCGGCTGCATGGACTGCGTCGTCGCCTGCAAGACCGAGAACCAAGTGCCGGAGGGGTACAACCGCGACTGGATCACCACCGAGGTGCGCGGACGCTTCCCCACCCTCTCGATGGAGATCCGCAGCGAACGGTGCAATCACTGCGACCAGCCGCCCTGCGTCTCGTGCTGTCCGACCGGCGCATCGCACGTCGAAGATCCCGGCCGCGTCGTTCTGGTCGACCAGGACCTGTGCATCGGCTGCAAGGCCTGCCTCGCCTCCTGCCCCTACGACGCCCGCTTCATCCACCCGGACGGCTACGCCGACAAGTGCACCTTCTGCATCCACCGGGTCAAGGCCGGCGGTGAGCCGGCCTGCGTCGCGGTCTGCCCGACCCGCTGCATGCACTTCGGCGACCTCGACGACCCGGAGAGCGAGGTGTCGCGCCTTCTCGCCGCGCGCCTCAATCACTCGCTGCTGCCGGAAGCCGGAACCGGCCCGCGGATCTTCTACCTGACCTGATCGGGAGGCGACACCGTGATCGAGCTCACCACCACCCGCGCCAACCCGATGGTCGACCCGACGCTCCACGTCTGGGGCTGGGAGATCCCGGTCTATCTCTTCCTCGGCGGCCTGGTCGCCGGCATGATGGCGATCACCGGCTACCTGCTGCTCTCGGACCGTTTCCGCCGCGCGGAGTCCGCGATCCGGATCCTGCCCGCGCTCGCGATCGCGCTGCTCTCGCTCGGCATGTTCGCGCTCTTCCTCGACCTCGAGCTCGGTCGTCATGCCTTCCGGCTCTACCTGACCTTCGAAGCGGCCTCGCCGATGTCGTGGGGCGCCTGGATCCTGGTCGCGGTCTACCCGGCGCTGGTCGCGGCGCTGCTGGTGCGGCCGCCCGACCTCGTCGCCGCCCGGCTGCCGTGGGCCGCCGGGCTCGGCCGCCGAATCGCCGGCAACCGCGACGCGCTGCGCTGGATCGGCTCGGCCAACCTGCTGCTCGGCGGCCTGCTCGGCATCTACACCGGCGTGCTGCTCTCCTCGCTCGGCGCCCGTCCGCTCTGGAACAGCGCGCTGCTCGGTCCGCTCTTCCTGGTCTCGGGGCTGTCGACCGCCGCCGCTCTCGTCCACCTGATCGCGCGCGAGCCGTTCGAGCGCGAGCTCCTGGCCAAGGCCGACAACGGCCTGCTGATGCTCGAGCTGGTCTTCCTGGCGCTCTTCCTGATCGGCCTCCTCGGCGCCGGCACGGCGCACGCCCGCGCGGCGCGCCTCCTGCTCGACGGTCCCTACGCGGCGGTCTTCTGGGTCGCGGTGGTCGCTCTCGGCATCGTGGTGCCACTCGTCGTCCAGCTGCTCGCCGTCCGTCACCGCGTTCTTCACACCCCGGTCGCGCCGCTGCTGGTCGTCGCCGGCGGCCTCGTCCTCCGCTTCCTGATCGTCGACGCCGGCCAGGTCAGCCACTGGACCGCCGCGATGATGCGCTGAAGGAGATCGCATGAGCGACACCTCCGTCTCCACCGCCGCTACGCCCCTGGCGACCCCGCCGATCGCCGACGCGATCGCGAAGCCGGTCGACCGCGTCGCGGCCCCTTACTCGAACCCCTACCTCGCCGGCATCGGCCTCGGCCTGGTGCTGCTCGCGGCCTTCGTCGTGATGGGGCGCGGGCTCGGCGCCTCCGGCGCCTTCTCGTCGCTCACGGCGGTCGCGGTCGACGCGGTCGCGCCCGAGCACGCCGCGGCCAACCCGTTCTGGCGCGACTACCTCGAGGCCGGCACCGGCCACCCGCTCAAGGAGTTCCTGGTCTTCGAGGTGATGGGCGTGCTGGTCGGCGGCTTCCTCTCGGGCCTGCTCGCCGGCCGCGTCCGGCGCACCGTCGAGAAGGGCCCGCGCATCTCGACCCGGGGCCGCTTCGCGCTCGCCTTCGCCGGCGGCGCGCTGATGGGCGTCGGCGCCAAGCTCGCGCGCGGCTGCACCAGCGGCCAGGCGCTCTCCGGCGGCGCTGTGCTCGCCGCCGGCAGCTGGGCCTTCATGTTGATGGTCTTCGCCGGCGCCTACGCGACGGCCTGGTTCGTGGGGAGGCAGTGGCGATGAACGCCCCATTCTTCAAGTTCGGACTGTTCGGCGACGAGACCGCGCTCGTCGTCGCCTTCCTGCTCGGCATCGGCTTCGGCTTCTTCCTCGAGCGCGCCGGCTTCGGCAGCGCGCGCAAGCTGGTCGCCCAGTTCTACCTGACCGACCTCGCCGTCTTCAAGGTGATGTTCACGGCGATCGTCACCGCGACCCTCGGCCTGTTCTACCTCGGCTGGGCCGGGGTGGTCGATCTCGCGCTGGTTTACGTGCCGGCGACCTACCTCGCACCGCAGATCGTCGGCGGACTGCTGCTCGGCATCGGCTTCGCGGTCGGCGGCTACTGCCCGGGGACGTCGTTGGTCGCGATCTCGACCGGCAAGCTCGACGCGCTGGTCTACGCCGGCGGGATCTTCGCCGGCGTGCTCGCGATCGGCGAGCTCTGGCCCTGGGTCGCGGGCTTCGCCGACTCGACCGCCTTCGGTGCCCGGACGCTCCCGGACGTGCTCGGCCTGTCGCGGGGAACGGTGGTCCTGCTGGTCGTGCTGATGGCGCTCGGCGGCTTTGCCGGCGCGCGTGCCCTGGAGCGGCGATTCGGCACGCGGGAGGAGGTTACACCGTGATCCGCGACCTGCTCTGCCGTCTCGGAACCGACTCCCGCCTCGCGCTCGTCGCGGCCCTGCTCGGCCTCGGCGCCTTCGCGATCGGCGACCCGGGTGCGGGCTCGAAGGTCACGCTCGACGCCGCCGAGCTCGCGGCGATCGTCGAGTCGGAAGTCGACCACGTCACCCCCGACCAGCTCGCCGACTGGCTCCTCGCCGGCCGCCAGGACTATCGCGTCCTCGACCTGCGCCCCGACGCCGACTTCACCGCCTACCATGTCCCCGGCGCCGAACGGCTGGCGATCTCGGATCTCGCCGAAGCCGAGTTGCCCCGCAACGAGAAGTACGTCCTCTACTCCGAGGAAGGGATCCACTCGGCGCAGGCCTGGATGCTGATGCGCGCGCAGCGCTATCCGGCGGTCTACATCCTGCTCGGCGGCATTTCGCAATGGCGCGAGCAGGTGCTCTTCCCCGTCGCGCCGCCGGACGGCGCGCCGGCCGCGGAGCGGCTGGGCTTCGCCGCCCGCGCCGAGCGCGCCCGCTACTTCGGCGGCGCGCCGCGCGCCGCCGCGGCCGGCGGCCCGGCTCCCGAGCTGCTGCCGGGCCCCGTCGCCGCCCCCGTCGTCGCACCCCCGGTCGCGCCCACCGCGCCGACCGGTGGCACCAAGAAGAAGAAGGAAGGCTGCTGAAGGGGCAGCCTCGCCGGTCCACTCCAGGAGGGTAACGATGCGCTTCCGTCACGTCCTGCCGCCGGCCCTCGCCCTGACGCTCGTCGTCGCGGCGCCGGCCGGCGCCACCAACGGTCTCTACCTCACCGGCTACGGCGCCGAGTCGATGGGCCGCGCCGGCGCAAACATCGCGATCTCGGATCGCACGCTCGGCTTGAACACCAACCCCGCCGGCATCGCGCAGCTCCAGGGCGACCACTACACCGCCAGCCTGTCGCTGCTCGCCCCGGAGCTCGAGTTCGAGAACATGGTCAACGCACCGGTCGACGCCGAGAGCCGCTACTTCCCGCTCCCGGCCTTCGCCTGGGTGCGCTCCGGCAAGGAGACGCCGTGGGCCTGGGGGGTCGCCTTCATCGCCCAGGGCGGCATGGGCGCCACCTTCGACGACGTCAACACCTTCTTCGGCACCCGCGACCAGAGCTACACGCAGGTCCGCTTCATGACGATCTCGCCGACCGTCGCCTACTCGTTCTCCGACGACGCGGCGATCGGAGCGACGCTCAACCTCGGCTGGGCCGATGCTTCGTTCCGGCTCTTCCCGGAGACCTCGTTCTTCAACACCCAGGACCCGGCGATGAGCTTCTTCGGTCCGAAGATGGAGGGTGCCGCGGGCCCGCAGACCAGTCTCCGGCTCGGCGGCTGGTGGCGTCCGGCGCCGCGCTGGACGATCGGCGCCGTCTACCAGACCGAGACCGACAGCACCTTCGAGGACGGCGAGCTGTCGATCAACTTCCGGGCGATGCCGGGGCTCGGTCAGCCGGTGCGTTACGAGGCCGAGATGGACGGCTTCACCTTCGCCGCGCAGGCGGGGGTCGGCGCCGCCTTCCGCGCCACCGACCGCTGGCTGGTGGCGCTCGACGTCAAGCGCTACTTCTGGGACTCGGCGATCGACACGATCGAGGTCACTGGCACCGACCCGTCGGTCGCCGGCGCGCCGACGACGATCGCACTGCCGTTCGTCTTCGACTGGCAGGACCAGTGGGTCGTCGCGCTCGGCAACGAGTGGCGCGTCGGCGATGCCTGGACCTGGCGCGCCGGCTACAACTTCGGCGAGAGCCCGGTGCCCGACGACACGCTCACCCCGCTCTTCCCGGCGATCACCGAGCACCACCTCTCGATCGGCGCGAGCTACACGACCTTCCGCGGCGTCTCCTGGGAGTTCGCGGTCGAGCGCGCGCTCGAGGCCTCGCAGACCAACGACAACCCGAATCCGATGGTCAACCCGTTCGGTCCCGGTTCGCGCGTCGACCACAGCCAGTGGACGGTCGCCTTCGGCGTCTCCTGGACCGGCGAGCGCGGCCGCTGAGAAAGGACTCCGAGATGAAACCCGCCCGCATCCTGATTCCGGCGCTCGCGGCCTGCGCCGCGCTCGCGCCCTTCCTCGCCACCGGCGCCGCCGGCAGCGACCAGATCGCCGCCAAGGAGCAGATCTCCTGCACGGCCTGCCACGACAAACCCGGTAGCAAGCTGCTGACCGACAAGGGGAAGTTCTACGAGGTGAGGCGCACCACCGACGGCTTCGAAGCGCTCGAGAAGACCTTCGGCCGCTGCACCTCCTGCCACGACACCAAGCCGGGCTCCCAGAAACTGACCGAGAAGGGCGAGCAGTTCCGCGCCCTGGTCACCGACATGGAGGGCCTCGCCGAGTGGATGAAGCAGCACCACCCGGAGGCGCCCGCGGAGCAGCAGCCGGCGGAACCGCGCGGCCGCTGACGGCCACGACGAGCCGCCAGGCGAGACCGGGCCGGAGCGACCTCGTCGCCCCGGCCCGCGCCGTCTCCGCGTCAGGCCGGCTTGCGCCGGACGACCAGGCGGTCGTAGGCGATCATCGCGATCGTCGAGACCGCACCGATCGCGCCGACCCAGAACCACATGCGGTGCGCCACGCCGAAGCCCGGCCCCGGCGTGAACACCTCGTCGACCGTACGCCCGACGTAGTACGCGACCAGGCGGCCGCTCGTGAAGCCCGAGACGAAAGTGCCGATGGCCACCGGCAGGAACGCGTATCCCATGTAGATGCCGATCTGCTCCTTGGGCGCCAGGTCGGCGACGTACTCGTAGTAACGGGGGGCTTGCGTCGCTTCGCCGATCGCGAAGACGGCGATCGCGACGATGGTCATGGTCAGCGTCGGGAACGCTCCCATGACGAACCACGACGCGCTGGCGAGCACGAATCCGGTGGTCATCGCCACGAGCGGCGAGAGCTTCTTCGCCAGTGCGGCCATGGGCACGGTGACCAGGATGATCGTCCAGGCGTCGACGGTTTCGATGATCTCGAACTTCTCGAAGTGCAGCACGTCGCGAACGTAGAAGGGCAGGGCGTAGAAAATGTGCCAGAACATCGCCCAGAACCCCGAGAAGATGACGAGGAAGCTCACGAAGCGCAGGTCACGCAGCACCAGGAACATGTCGGCGAGCACCCCCGCCATCGACTTCGGCGCCGCCGCGTCGGCTGGCCGCGCCGGCTCTCGAAAGAAGAGCAGGGTCGCCACGACGAGCGCGAGGCTGGTGATCGACGACATGACCAGGACGTAGGAGATGCCCTTGCTCTCGCGCACCTGGAGGGCGAGGATCGGACCGATCGCGCCGCCGAGGTTCACCAGCGTGTAGTAGATCGAATAGCCGAGCGCCTTGGTCTCGGGCGTCGTCGTGCGCGCCACGGTGCCGACGATCGACGGCTTGATCAGGGAGCCGCCGATCGCGGTGACCAGCAACGCCAGGATCATCCAGGCCTCGGCCCCCAGGGCGTCGACCAGCGGCTTGCCGGCCGGCAACCCGCCGAGACCGATCATCAGGTAGCCGACACAGAAGATCGAGAAGCAGGCGAGCAGGCTCTTCTTGAAGCCGTAGCGGTCGACCACCGTCCCCGCCAGAATCGGCAGGAAGTAGAGCAGCCCGTTGAACAGGCTCCCCACCAGCCAGCCGGCCTTTTCCGGACCGAGCCCCACCTGATCGGCGACGAAGACCGCGAGGATCGCCTTCGAGCCGTAGTAGGCGAAGCGCTCGAACAGCTCGAGCGTGTTGGCGACCCAGAAGGAGCGGGTGAAGCCTCGGAGCTTCTGCATCTCTACCCCCGATTTCGGATCAGGCGGCCGCCGTGCGCACCTTGCGCAGCGGCAGGACGACGAGCAGCCAGACGATCACGCCGAGCGCGGCGACCGACGCCCAGGCGCCGGCCGGGCCCGCGACCCACGCGAGCTCGTCGACGCCGAACACGAGATTCGTGATCGAGGAGAACCCCTCGAACGCCAGCACCGCGCCCGCGAACAGCACGCCGGTCAGCGACTCGCCGGCGATCAGACCCGAAGCGACCAGCGAGCCGAAGTTGTCGAAGTTGTCGCCGGCGATGCCGCGCCGCGCCGCCAGCTTGTCAGCGATCCATTTCAGGCACCCGCCGACGAAGATCGCACCCGTGGTCTCGAACGGCAGGTACATGCCGACCGCGATCAGCGTCGGCGCCGGCGCCTTGATCAGGATCAGCGCGACGGCGAACAGCATTCCGAACAGAATCAATCCCCACGGCATCTCGCCGCCGACGATCCCCTGCGCGAGCTGCGCCATCAGGCCGGCCTGCGGCGCCGACAGCTCCGGGTCGCCGATGCCGATGCCGCCCTGCTTGATGTTGGCCTGGTGCAGCCAGAGCATCGGGAAGACCAGCACGAACGAGGTCGTGATCGTCGCGACGATCTCGGCGATCTCCATCTTGCGCGGCGTGCCGCCGAGCAGGTGGCCGACCTTCAGGTCCTGGATCAGGCTGCCCGAGACGCAGATCGCGCAACAGACCACCGCCGCCACGCCGAGAACGGCGCCGACACCGTGCAGCCCGGTGACGCCGAAGGCGACCATCAGCAGCGCCGCGAGCACCAGCGCCGAGAGCGTCAGCCCCGACACCGGCTGGTTCGAGCCGCCGACCAGGCCGACCAGGTAGCCGCCGACGGCGGAGAGCAGGAAACCGAGCGCCAGCATGACGACGCCGGCGACCAGCGCGCCCAGCAGGTTGTCGGTGAACTTCCAGAACAGCCAGACCAGCGGGATCGTCAGGCCGGCGATGCCGAGCAGGATGCCGCGCGCGTCGAGGTCCTGCTCGAGCCGCGACCTGGACTCGGAGTGGCTCCCCTTGTGCAGCGCGCCGCGGAACGCCGAGGCGATCGACTTGCGCATCCCCCACATCGTCTTGCCGGCGCCGACCAGCATCGCGCCGACCGCGATCGGACGCACGATGTTGTACCAGACCGTGAAGAACACCTCGGCCGTCGGTGGCGCCGCCGCGCCCGCGACCGCCAGCTGCTGGGGCAGGTCGGGCGCGACGAAGACGATCATCGGGATGAAGACGAGCCAGGCCAGCACGCCACCCGAGAAGTTGATCGCCGAGAGCTCGAAGCCGATGATGTAGCCGACGCCGATCAGCGCCGGCGAGATCGAGGGCGTCGCGAACGTGAACGCCCCGCCGTGGCGCATCTCGCCCAACGCGCCGCGCGAGGAGTCGAAGTGCCTGATGATCGAAGCCGGCAGGTCGCGCATCACCTCGACCGACTCGCGGAAGAGCCGCAGGCCCGCCGAGTCCTTGAACACCTGGATCAGCATGCCGACGCCCATCGCTCCGAACACGTACTTGGCTCCGGTCGCCCCCTCCTGCCCCGCCTTGACGATCGCCGCGCAGGCCTTGCTCTCCGGGAACGGCAGGCCGGCGTCGACCGCGAGGGTGCGGCGCAGCAGCGTGATGAAGAGCACGCCGAGGATGCCGCCCAGCAGCAGGATGATCGCGGTCTCCCAGTAGTTGAAGCTGGTCCACAGGCGCTGACCGTCGACCGAGACCAGGAGGAACGCGGGAATGGTGAAGATCGCACCGGCGGCGAGCGCCTCGCCGACGGTGCCGGCGGAGCGCGCGATGTTCTGCTCGAGTACCGTGCCGCGGAAGAACGGCAGGCGGAAGGCGGCGAGCGCGAGGATCGCCGCCGGAAAGGTCGCGGAGACCGTCTGGCCCGCCTTGAGCGCCAGGTAGGCGTTGGCCGCGCCCATCATCGCGGCGAGGACGATGCCGAGCAGCATCGCCTTCCAGGTCAGCTCGGCGAGCGTCGACTGCGCCGGTACGTACGGCTCGTGCTTCTCCGCCATTCGTGCCCCCTCCGCGACCTCGGTTTCGAAAAGACGCCCGATCCTACTGCGAGTCGCGTGCCGGCCCTTCGGCCACACGCGCACGGAGCTCCGGAACGGGACCGACGAGCCGGAATGGGACGGACGGGACTGCGGGAGGGGGAAACTGGTCGGGGCGAGAGGATTTGAACCTCCGGCCTCACGGTCCCGAACCGTGCGCTCTACCAAGCTGAGCTACGCCCCGGTTTCCTCGGATTCGCTCCGCGACCTCGGGTTCGTCGCGGAGGCGGGCTGCCCGCCCGGCCGAGGCCGGTGAGACTACCGCCGGCGACGCGGAAGGGTCAAGCCGCCGAGATGCCCGCGAACTACCATGTCGCGCCGCCCGTCGGCGCGGGGCCGCCCCGAAATCGCTGCGGTAGGATGCCTCGGCGTCCCCGCGGGAGGTCCCTCCGGATGAGCATTCGCACCCTGTCCGAGCTGTTCGAGGCCGCGGTCCGGCACGACAAGCCCGACTGCCTGCAGCACAAGGTGAACGGCCGCTACGTGCCGATCTCGACCCGCGACTTCGCGACCCGGGTCCGGCGCCTCGCCAAGGCGCTCGAGCTCGCCGGGGTCCGCCACGGCGACCGCGTCGCCCAGATGGCCGAGAACGGCCCGCACTGGCCGACCATCGACTTCGCCGCGCTGGCGCTGGGCGCCGTCCACGTCCCGATCTACCCGACGCTGCTGCCCGAGGGCGCCGCCTATGTCGCGCGCGACAGCGGCGCCCGCATCCTGTTCGTGCAGGGTGCCGAGCGCCTGCAGGGGATGCTCGCAGTGCGCGACCAGATGCCCTCGGTCGAACGCATCGTCGCGATCGACGGCGGCTCCGAGCTTCCCGGCGTCTCCGGCTTCGAGGAGTTGCTGGCGACCGGCGCCGCCGTCACCGACGAGGAGTTCTCCGCCTGGATCCGGCGCGCCAAGCCCGAGGATCTCGCCACATTGATCTACACCAGCGGCACCACGGGCGATCCCAAGGGGGTGATGCTCAGTCACGGCAACATCACCTCGAACGTGATCGCCTCTTGCGCCGCGCTCGCGATCCAGCCGGGGTGGACGGCTCTGTCGTTCCTGCCGCTCGCTCATTCGTTCGAGCGCACCGTCGCCTACATCTACTTTCACCTCGGCGTCTCGATCGCCTACGCCGAGTCGGTACAGTCCGTCGCGCAGAACCTGGGCGAGGTGCGGCCGAACGTCTTCGTCTCGGTGCCGCGCGTCTACGAGAAGGTGATGGCACGCGCCTACGAGAACGCGCGGGCGGCCGGGGGGCTGAAACACGCGATCTTCCAATGGGCGGTCAAGGTCGGCCGAGAGCACGTCGCCGATCGGCTCGCCGAGAAGCCGCCGACGCTCAAGCTGCGCATCGCCGACAAGCTGGTCTTCTCGAAGATCCGCGCCCGCCTGGGCGGCCGCTTCGAGATGGCGGCCTCGGGTGGCGCTCCACTCGGCCGCGACGTCGCCGAGTTCTTCTGGGGCGCGGGTGTGCGCATCTTCGAGGGCTACGGCCTGACCGAGACCTCGCCGGTGCTGACCGTCAACCGGCCGAAGCGGGTCAAGCTCGGCACCGTCGGACCGGTGATCGACGGCATCGAGCTCAGGATCGCCGAGGACGGCGAGATCCTGTCCCGCGGCCCGAACACGATGCAGGGCTACTTCGGCAAGCCCGAGGCGACGGCCGAGGTGATCGACCGCGAGGGTTGGTTCCACACCGGCGACATCGGCCACGTCGACGACGAAGGGTTCCTGGTCATCACCGACCGCAAGAAGGAGCTGATCGTCAACGCGTACGGCAAGAACGTCGCGCCGGCGCCGATCGAGAACTCGCTGAAGTCGAGCCGTTGGATCTCGCAGGCGGTGGTGGTCGGTGACCGGCGACAATTCCTGTCCGCATTGATCGTTCCGGACTTCGAGGCGCTGCACCCGTGGGCGACCGGCCAGGGGATCTCCGGCGACAACGCCGCGCTGGTCGCTCACGCCAGGGTGCGCGACCTGATCGCCGCCGAGGTGGCCAAGGTCAACGAGCACCTGGCGCGCTACGAGCAGATCCGCAGCTGGGACCTGCTGCCCGCCGAGCTGACCCTCGAAGGCGGCGAGCTCACCCCCACCCTCAAGGTCAAACGCCGCGTCATCCACGTCAAGTACAAGGACGTGCTCGACCGGCTCTACGCCGAGGCCGAGGCCGGAGCGCCCTGACGGCATGGCTCCCGCCTTCCACCTCCGGGCGGACGAGGACGGCTTCGGCACGCTCACCTTCGACCTGCCGGAGCGCAAGGCCAACATCTTCACGCGCGAGGTCCTGGCCGAGCTCGAGGCGCTGCTCGCCGAGCTGCGCGGCCGCACCGACCTGAAAATGCTGCTGCTGCGCTCGGCAAAGAATGGCATCTTCATCGCCGGCGCCGACGTCGACGAGATCGAGAACGTCACCGATCGCGAGGCGGCCGAAGCCGGATCGCGCCTCGGCCAGCGCCTGTTCGCGGCGTGGGAGGCGCTGCCGTTCCCCACCGTTGCCGCGATCGACGGCGTCTGCGTCGGCGGCGGCACCGAGCTCGCCCTGGCCTCGACCTGGATCGCGATGTCCGACGGCGCCGCGCGTATCGGCCTGCCCGAGGTGCGACTCGGCATCGTGCCGGGCTGGGGCGGCTGCACGCGCCTGCCGCGCCGGATCGGACTGATCGCCGCGCTCGATCTGATCCTCACCGGCCGCAACCTCGACGGCAAGCGCGCGCTCCGGGCCGGGCTCGCCGACTCCCTGCTGCCCGCGGCCGGCTTCGACGGGCACGCGCGCCGCTGGGCTCGCGAGCGGATCGGACGCCGCCGCCCGGCCCACCGCCCGCGAGAAGCTCGCGCCCTGCTGCTCGAGAGCAACCCGATCGGCCGCCGGGTGGTGCTCGCGCAGGCCCGCCGCAAGGTGCTGGCGGAGACCCGCGGCCGCTATCCGGCGCCGCTGCGGGCCATCGAGGTCGTCGGCACCGGGCTCGATCGCGGGCCCTCGGCGGGCTTCGACGCCGAGGCGCGGGCGATCGGCGATCTCGCCATCTCGCCGGTCTCGAAGAACCTGGTCCACGTCTTCCGCCAGATGGAGGCCGCCAAGCGCGACGAGGGCGCCCCGCCGCCGCCGGTGCGCCGCCCGGCTGTGCTCGGCGCCGGCGTGATGGGCGGCGGCATCGCACACCTCATCGCCGATCAGGCCGGCCTGCCGGTGCGGATCAAGGACATCCGGACAGAGGCCCTGGCCACCGCGCTCGCGCACGCCGATTCCCTGTTCGAGCGCCAGGTGCGCCGCCGGCGACTGCGCCTGGTCGAGAAGCGGCGGCGGATGGCGCTGCTCCAGCCGACGCTCGAGGATGCCGGGCTGGCCGCGTGCGACTTCGTGGTCGAGGCGGTGGTCGAGAATCTCGGCGTCAAGCAGCAGGTGATGGCCGACCTCGACCGCCGGCTGGCGCCGGGCGCGATCCTCGCGTCCAATACCTCGTCGCTCTCGATCGACGCCATCGCGGCGCGCTGCGCGCATCGCGGTCGGGTCGTCGGCATGCACTTCTTCAACCCGGTGCACAAGATGCCGCTGGTGGAGGTGGTGGCGGGGCCGCACACCAGCTTCGAGACCGTGCGCGCCACCGCCGCCTTCGCCCGCGCTCTCGGCAAGACGGCGGTGATCGTGCGCGAGTGCCCGGGCTTCCTGGTCAACCGCCTGCTGATGTTCTATTCGGCCGAAGCGCTCTGGCTGCTCGACGAAGGGCACGCCATCGAGGACATCGACCGCGCCATGACCGACTGGGGGATGCCGATGGGGCCGATGCGGCTGGCCGACGAGGTCGGGCTCGACGTCGCGGCCAAGGTCGGCCACATCCTGACCGAGGCCTTCGGCGAACGGCTCCCGTTCCCCGCCTGGCTGGACCGGCTGCCCGAGAGCGGCCGGCTCGGTCTCAAGAACGGCCGCGGCATCTACCGCTACGAGGGTCGCAAGGAGAAGGAAGTCGATCCGGCGGTCTACGCGGAGATCGGCGTGCGTCCCACCCGGCGGGCCCCGGACCTGGGCAAGCTGGCCCGGCGCATGGTACTGCCGATGGTCAACGAAGCGGCGCGCTGCCTCGACGAGGCGATCGTCGACGGGCCGGGTCCCCTCGACCTGGCGATGATCTTCGGCACCGGCTTCCCGCCCTACCGCGGCGGCCTCTGCCGCTGGGCCGACGGCGAAGGGTTGCCGAAGCTGGTCGACGAGCTCGCCGTGCTGGCCCGCGAGGTCGCACCGCGCCACGAACCGTGCGAGGCGCTGCGCCGCTTCGCCGCCGTCGGCGGTTTCTACGCCGGCTCGGAGGCCCCATGAACGCCGACCTCGCCAGCCTGGCGCGCGCCGCCGTGCCGGTGCTGCTGCTCGAAGCCCGCGCCGCCGGACTCGGACGAAGCGATGCCGAGGAGGTCGTGCAGGAGGCGCTGCTCGGCCTCTGCCTGCGCGGCTCGGCGCCCCCGCGCGCGCTGAAGTGGCTGCGCTGGAAAGTGCGACGCGACGCCGCCACCCGTGCCGCGGCGGCGCGCGCCGAGCAGGCGCTGCTCGACGGGCTCCGCGAGGCGCCGGTGCCGGTCCCCGCCGACCCGGTCGCCGCGCTGACCTTGTCCGACGCCCTGGCGCGCCTGCCGCGCGGCTTCGGACGCCTGCTGCTGGCCCGCTACGCCGAAGGGTGGTCCGAGACCGAGGCCGCGCGGATCGCCGGATTGCCGCCGGGCAGCGCCCGGATCTGGATCCGGCGCGCCCGCGTCGCCTTGCGGGTCGCGCTGCGTCCGCCGGCCGAGACCCGCGAGCGCCGGGCGACTGGCGCCTGAGTCCCCGCGCTGGCGCGGGACTTGCTGGTTCCTCCACGATGACGTATCGACCGCCCCGGGAGGTGTTCATGCCCCTGCGCCGTCCGCTCCTGCTCGCCGCCTTGCTGACCGCGTCGCCGTCGTGGACGGTCGCGCAGGAGGTCCCGCCGGCCGGCCAGTTCGGCGAGCGCATCGAGGTCAACGAGGGGCTCCTCGACGTACTGGTCACCGACCGCGAGGGACACGTCGTGCTCGGGCTTGTGCCGTCCGACTTCCGGGTCAAGGTCGACGGCCGCGAGGCCGAGGTGACCGGGGCGACCTTCTACAGCAATCGCCGCTACCTGGGCGGCGTCGACGCCGCCCGGGCCGGGATCGACCCCGCGGCGGTGCCCGACCGGCGGCTCTTCGTCCTCTTCTTCGACGATCAGCGCGTCGAAGCTCACGAGAGCCGCGACTTGCTGACACGGCAGCTCGAGGCCGGGCGCGACGCGGCCGAGTGGGTCCGCTCCGCGCTCGCTCCCGGCGATCTCGTGGCGGTCGCGAGCTTCGACTCGAGGCTGCGACTGCACCAGGACTTCAGCGCCGACGTCGACGCGCTGGTCGACGCCATCGACCGTGCGGCACGCGGGCTCCACCCGCCCGCCGACTGGCCTTCGCGCCGCGCCGAGCGCGGCGACCTGCCCTCGCTGGCCGCCCATCTGCCGCCACCCGAGGAGGTCTCGAAGGCGACCCCGCGCATCTACGAGGCGCTCGAAGCGGTCGCCGACGCGGCGGCCCCGATCGTCGGGCGCAAGAACCTGATCCTGTTCAGCACCGGCTTCGGGCGAATGGACAGCTTCGGCGCCTACATTCCCGATCGCAGGTACCAGGAGCCGATGCTGCGCGCGCTGAACGCAGCGAACGTCGCCGTCTACACCGTCGACCTGGTGCCCCAGAGCACCCGCCACACCTTCGAGGGCGCGCTGACCGACACCGCCGCCGAGACCGGCGGCCGGCCGTTCCTCGACGTTCTCAACTTCCGGATCCCGCTCGACCGGATCGCCGAGGAGACCAACGGCTACTACCTGGTGTCGGTACGCGTGCCGGCCGGCGAAGCCGGCTACCGCGAGGTCGAGGTCGACGTCGTCAACCCCGGCTTCGTGGTCAAGGCGCGCGGCGGCTTCCGGCTGGGCGGCTGAGCCGGGCTCAGCGCGAAGCGGGCAGCGAGCGGGTCTCGTCGTCGTCGTCCGCGGTCGAGGCGTCCTCGACCCGGACCAGGACGACGGAGATGTTGTCGTAGCCGCCGCGGGTGTTGGCGTCGCGAACCAGGCGCCCGCACAGATCCTCGAGCCGTCCCGGCGAGCGCAGGCGCTCGGTGATCTCGGTGTCCGAGAGCATGGTGGTCAATCCGTCCGAGCAGAGCAGGAAGAGGTCGCCGGGAGAGATCTTCCACTCGCGCACGTCGACGTCGACGTCGGAGTCGCCACCGAGCGCGCGGGTGACCACGTTCTTGAGCGGATGCACCCGCGCCTGCTCCTCGGAGAGGAATCCGGCGACCACCTGCTCGTTGACCCAGGTGTGATCCTGGGTCAGCAGCTCGAGCTTGCCGTCGCGCAGCCGGTAGCAGCGGCTGTCGCCGACGTGGGCGATCGAGGCCGAGCTGCCGTCGACCAGCAGGCCGACCACGGTCGTCCCCATGCCGTGCAGCGAGGCGTCGTTGCGGATCGCCTTGAGCACCTTGTCGTGGGCGACGCGGATGGCCGCTCGCAAGCGGTTGGAATTGCGGGAGAGCCGCGGGTCGACGTCGAACGGCAGCGTCGCGTCGTCGTCGGAGGTCTTGGCGACGAACTCGCGGATGGCGTCGACCGCGATACGGGAGGCGATCTCGCCGTGACTGTGGCCGCCCATGCCGTCGGCGACCACGAACATCTGCAGGTCCGGAGCGATGTCGAAGCAGTCTTCGTTGTGGCTGCGGATCACCCCGACGTCGGAGAGACCGCTGGCGCGAGGCCGCGTCGTCACGATGCCCTCCCGAACAGCCCGCTTCTGCCCTTCTTCGAGCGAGCGCGCAGCTCCTCGAGCGCCTTCGTCACCGCCGCGTCCTCCCCACCCAGAGCGATCGCCTCATTGTAATACCGCTCGGCCTTGTCCAACGCTCCCAGGTCGGCGTGGATCCTCCCGGCGAGCTTCAGGTAGGGCGGGCTCACCGGATTGAGCTCGCAGGCCTTGGCGATGGCCGCCCCGGCGCGCGGCAGGAACCGGCGCTGCACCGCCAGCGCCTGGGCGAGATGGTGCCAGCCCTGGTGGTTCTTCGAGTCGAGCTGGGTGACCTTCTCGAACGCCTCGGCCGCCTGGGTGTAGTTGCCGTCCCGATAGAAGCCGATTCCGGCTTCGAGATGGAACTTGACCAGGCGCTGGGCGTCCCCCCCACCCGCCTCCGCCGTCGGCCGGGCCAGCTCCAGGTCGTGCTGGCGCCGGCGCTCGGGGTTGGACAGGACGTTGAAGGCCTCGGTGAGCTCCTGGAACGCGGTCTCCGCCTGGGCGCGCTCCGCGCCCTGGAAGCGATCCGGATGGCGCTCGCGCGCCAGCTGCCGGAAGCGGTCACGGATCTCCGCAGGCGATGCGCTGCGCAGGACGGAGAGCAGGGCGTAATAGTCCTTGGCCATGGGTCAGACCGACTTGATTCTATACAACCGGTCGGCGGCGCTCCGGACCGGGTCCGGGACGTTCTTGTCCCGCCGCAGCATCTTCAGGTCGCGCACCGAGAGGCGGGTGACGAGCCGGACCGACAGGCCCACCGGCGTGCGGGGGTTCTGGACCAGTGCCTTGCAGACGCCGTAGCGCGAAACCCACTCGCGCCGGCGGGCGATCACCGCCAGCACCTCCTCGTCCATCGACCGGTTGGACGCCACCTGCTCGACCTCGTCTTCCGAGAAGGCGGCGTTGGCCAGCACGCCGAGCGAGACCAGCCGGTTGGAGTCCCGGATCAGGATCTGGCGCAGGGCGCGCGACGCGCCCCGGCAGAGCTTGATCCGGACCGGCACCGGCAGCGAACGGATCTGCGCCTCCGACAACCCGGTCCGGCTGTCGACCTCGCCGGTCGGCGCCACCTCCGCGCGGACCCGCTCGATCTCCGCGAGATCGGCGGCGTCGAGCTCCGCCACCGCGATGGTCGCGGCGTCGAAGTCGCTCGCCGCCGCCTCGATCGCCACATCCCGCGGCAACAGATGCTGCCGGTACTCGGCGATCCGCCGCCGCGCGAAGATCGACAGGTGCTGATTGGCCTCGAGCCGGTCGAGGATCGCGGGCCGGTCGACGATCGCGTCCTGGCGCAGCAGGAGGACCTCCTGGAGGTCGGGGCCGAGCGACCCGGCGACCTGCTCGAGCAGGTCGAGCGGTACGTCCCGGCGCCGCAGCACGGTCTCGACCAGCGTCGGATCCGAGTGCCGGTGGGCGAACCAGTGCAAGACCGCCGGCGGAGCGTCCGCGCCGAGGTAGGCCGCCGCCAGCCGGCCGTCGACCGACTGCAGGGCCTCCCGCGCGTACTCCGCGATCATCGGATCCTCGTCCTCGGCGAGCTGGACCTGGAGCGGGATGAGCTCTTCGGGCGCGAGCGGCAGGATTCCCTGCGCCGCGAGCAGCCGGAGCTCCGGCGCCCCGCCCTCGAGGACCTGTCGGACGAGTGGGCTCTCTTCGGTCACGTGGCGGGCACGCCCGCGAGTCTCGCGGCGACCTGCCGGTCGATGCGCAGGTCGCGCACCACTCGGGCTCCTTCCGGCAGAGTCAGCTCGCGCCCGTCGACCTCGACGCGCACTCCCTCGACGTTGCCGAGGGTGATCAGGACGTGGTCGGCGGCTTCGAGTCGCAGCAGCTCGCCGCTCGCCCGCAGCTCGCTGGTGCGGCGCTTGCCGTCGACGACGAACTCCACCCAGCAGTCCTGCCCGAACTCGAGGACCACCTCGAGCGGAGGGGGCGCCGCCACGGCGTCGCCGGTCGCCGGGGCCGGCGCCAGCGCGGGCTCCTCGCCGACCTCGACCGCGAGCGGCGCCTCGGAGCGGCGGCTCGGGGCGCTGCGGGGCGCGGCGGCGAGCTCGGCCGCCGCCGGCTCCTCGCCGGGCACCGAGCTGCGCCGCCCGGACCACCACGAGAACAGCGCCGCGAGCCCGAGAAACACGGCGACCGCCAGCAGCAACAGGAGTCCGTAGCCGAGCGCGGAGGGACCCGAGGAGCGCGGCCGCTCGGCGACCGACTCGGCGCCGGCCGGCGCGGACGATTCGGCTTCGCGATCGCGCGCGACCACCAGATAGAGATTGACGACCTCGTCGGGATCGAGACCGACGACCCGAGCGTACTCGCGCAGGAAGCCGCGGGTGAAGACCGGCGCCGGCAGCACTTCGAACCGGTCGGACTCGAGCGCTTCGAGGTAGCGCAGGCTGATCTTGCTCGAATCCGCGATCTCGCGCAGACCGACGCCGCGCGCCTCGCGCTGGGCGCGCAACCAGGACCCGAGCGACCCCTGAGGGAGCGCGGCGGGACCCGGATCCCCTCCGGGACGATCGCGGTCCTGCGACTTCGACTTGGTCATGCGCGCCCTCGAGGGCTTCGAGCTCCGAAGGGTATCACCGGCGCCTCCGGCGCGGCCCGCCGGCCGCCCGTTCGCCGAGCTACGCAGGACCGACGTCGGATCCCGACAGCAGCTGCGCCTTGCGCCGGAGCAGCAGCGGCAGGCGCGGGTCGGCGGCGACCGCGCCGAGCTCCCTCTTGCCGAGCATCGGCAGCAGCGCCATCGCCTGGGCCATCGGGGTCGCCGGGTTTCGGCACAGTGCCGCCCGCACCGGCGGCCGACAGGCCCAGCGCGGGCTCGCCGCGACCGTGGCGAGGGCGCGCGGGCTCGCCACCTCGGAGGCGATCAGGGGCATCAGCAGTCCCTCGGTCAGGCGCGGGTTCTCGAGCAGCGCCTGGATCACCCGCGGCGTCGGATCCAGCCGCAGCGTCGCGATCACCCCGGGACTGGCGGAGCGCGCGACGGCCATGCGCTCGCCCACCGCGAGGCCGGGGAGCCGCTCGATCAGCCGCAGGTCCCCGGCCCGCCGGAGCACCGGGTGCAGCCGACTGTCGGTGCCCAGCCTCGCCAGGTCGGCCCACCAGAGCCCGGGGACGAAACGCAAGGCGAGGACGCGCGGCGTGCGCGGATGGAAGACGGCCTCGCGCCGCACCGCGTAGGAGGCGAGCAGCTTCGGCGCGCCGAGCAGCCGTTCGATCAGATCCGCGGTCAGGAACGGGTTGCGGAACGCCTGGCGAGCGACCTGGGGCTCGAGCTCCGCGCCGAGACGCTCGACCAGCTCGGCGAGCTCCTCCTCCGCCGCCGTGCGCAGCCGTTCGGCCAGCTCCTCCGACCCGCGGCCGGTCACGAGCCGTGGGCCCGGCGGCCGTTCGATATCATCGCCCTCTCATGACACGCCGCACCTACGAAGAATACCGGGCCGACGGGGCCCTCGCGAACCTCGAAGAGGACTGGCTCGCCGAGATCGAGTCCGATCCGACCGACATCGACTGGTATCTCGGGCTGGCCAGGGGTCTCTCCGACTCGGGCGAGGAGGGCCGCGCCCGCGACCTGCTCGAGCTCTACGACGCCGAGCTCGCGAGCCGCGGCCTGTGGGCCCTGCGCCTCGAGCTGCTGCGCCGAGCCGGAGCGATCGCGGTCAAGCCTGCCCGCCTCCAGAGGGAGGTCGTCTCGACGCTCGAGAAGGTCTGGGAGGGGCGGCCGACGCTCGCCGCCGCGATCACCCACGTCCACCTCGACAAGGCGACCGACGACCCGGCGCGACTCTGGGACAAGGTCACGCGGCTCCAGAGCCTGCTGGTCTACGACGTCGGCGAAATCGTGCTGATGCAGGGCCAGGGGGTCGGGCGGGTCGCCGAGATCAACCTGCCCCTCGACAGCCTGAAGATCGATTTCGAGAAGCGCACCGGCGTCACCGTCGGCCTGCGCGCCGCCGCCAAGATGCTGAAGGCCTTGCCCCCGGGCCACCTGCTGCGGCGCAAGGTCGAGGAGCCCGAGGCGCTCGCGCGCCTGGCCGAGGAGAACCCCCCCGAACTGCTCCGGGCGGTGCTCGAATCCGGTGACAAGCCGATGACCGGCGCCGAGATCCGCGACATGGTCGCCGGCATCGTCCCCGAGGCGCGCTGGACCTCCTGGTGGGCCGCGGCGCGCAAGCACCCGCAGGTGGTGGCCTCCTCGGGCGGCCGGCAGGCCTACCGCTGGGAGGCCTCGCAGGCCGGCGCGCTGGCGGCGGTGCGGCGCTCCTTCGAGCGCGCCGACCCGCGCGGCCGCATCGACCTGCTCAAGAAGAACCTCGACCGCGATCCGGCGCTGGCGCGCGAGATGGCCGGCGACCTCGCCTCGACCGCGGGAGAGGCGGCGTCGACCGATCCGGGGCTCGCCTTCGAGATCTGGTTCGCGCTCGAGCGTGCCGACCAGCTGCCGCAAGCGCTCGAGAGCCTCCCCGACCGCCTGCTCGCCGCGGACTCCGACGCGCGCAAGCTGCTCGACGGGATCGAGGACCGGCTCCTGCGCGAGCGCGCGCTCGAGATGCTGCGCGAGCGCCGGTCCGACTGGACCGCGATCTGGTCCGATCACCTCCAGCGCGAGGAGGAGCCACGCGTGCTCGACCTGATCGCGCGCGGCCTCGGCGACGGCGATCGCACCGGCCGCGACCGCCTGCTCGACGACCTGGTCGCGCAACCCCGGAAAGCGCCGGCCGCCTTCGTCTGGCTGGCCGAGCGTGCCGCCGAGGACGAGGCGCTGCGCTCGCGCGCGCCACTGCGGCTCCTCCAGGCGATGCTCGCGGCGCTCACCGACTCGCAGTTCACGCGATTCCGGGTCCGCCTGCGCGCATTGACCGAGTCGGGCGCGACGCTGCCGCGCCTGTTCGCCCATCTCGACGAGGATTCGGCCCCGACCGCGGCCGAGGCGATCCGGCGCAGCTCCGGCCTCGAGATCTACCAGAAGGACCCGCTGGTCGCGGCGCTCGAGCTGCGCTTCCCGTCGCTGCGCGGCGAGGGCGGCGGCGCCGGACCGCTCTACGCCACGGCCGAGGCGATCGAGGCGAAGCGCGCAGAGCTCAAGCGGCTGACCGAGGTCGAGATTCCGGCCAACCGCAAGGCGATCGCCGAAGCGCGGGCGATGGGCGACCTGCGCGAGAACTTCGAATACAAGTCCGCGCGCGACCGCCACGAGTATCTCAACGCGCGCCTGGCGAGCCTGCACCGCGACCTCGGCCGCGCACGCCCGATCGACTTCGCCGGCATCGACTCGTCCGAGGTGCGTATCGGCGCCCGGGTCCGCCTCGAGGGCGGAGGCAAGCCGCGTTCGTTCTCGGTGCTCGGTCCCTGGGAGAGCCAGCCCGAAGCGGGCGTGCTCAGCTACGAGTCCGAGCTCGGCAAGAAGTTGCTCGGACGCAAGGTCGGCGAGGCGGTGCGCGTCGGCAACGAGACCCTGACGGTCGCGGCGATCGAACCGGCGCGCTGAGCGGACCCCCGCGAGATCAGCTCCACGCCAGGTCGTGCCGCGACAGCGGCAGCGAGCGGACGCGCTTGCCGGTCGCGGCATGGATGGCGTTGACCAGCGCCGGGACCACGGGCGGCAGCGCCGGTTCGCCGAGACCCGTCGGCGCGTAGTCGGTCTTCCGGAAGTGAACCTCGACCTGCGGAGCCTGCGCCATCCGCAGCAGCGGGAAGTCGTGGAAGTTGGACTGGAGGGCACGTCCGCCTTCGATCGTGACCTCCTGAGCGAGCGCCTCGCCCAGGCCGTCGAGCACCGCGCCGCGAACCTGCTGGTCGGCGCCGCTCGGATTCACGATCAGGCTGCCGACGTCGCCGGCGACCCAGACCTTCCGGACCACGAGCTCGCCGGCACGGCTGACCGCGACCTCGACGACCTCGGCGAAGTGGCCGCGATGGCTGTGGTAGAAGGCGATGCCCATCCCGGCGCCGCGGGTCCGCTCGCGACGCCGCCACCCCGACTTCTCCGCCACCAGCTCGAGCACGCCGCGCATCCGCGCGGCGTCGAGCCGCTGGTCGGCCGGCACCGGGCTCTCGCTCGGCGTCCACGGCAGCGGCTCGCGCGCCAGCAGCTCGAGCCGGAAGTCGAGCGGGTCCTTGCCGGCCGCCTCGGCGAGCTCGTCGAGGAAACACTGATAGGCGAAAGCGAACCCGTTGCTGCGCGGCGCGCGCAGCGCGCCGGTCGGAACGCCCAGCGGCATCACCGAGGCCGCTCCCGCGTAGTTCGGCACGAAGCGCGCCGGGAACTCGTCGTCCGAGCCGGAGGCCCCGCGCGCGTAGCCACCCTCTTCGCCGAAGGTCACGAAGTGACTGCTCCAGGCGACCAGCGAACCGACGGCGTCCACGCCGCCGCGGAATCGGTGAAACCCCGCCGGACGGTAGTAGTCGTGGCGCAGATCGTCCTCGCGGCTCCACAGGAGCTGGACCGGAGCGCCGACCTCGCGGGCGATGAAAGCGGCCTCGACCACGTAGTCGTTCTCGAGACGGCGTCCGAAACCGCCGCCGATCCTCGTCAGGTGGATCGTGATCGCGCTCTCCGGGATCCCGAGGGTCTCCGCGACCATGCCACGGCCGCGCTCCGGCGTCTGCGTGGGCGCCCAGATCTCCATCCGGTCGTCGTGCCACCAGGCGGTCGCGTTCTGCGGCTCGAGCGTGGCGTGGGCGAGGAAGGGGTACTCGTAGTCGGCCTCGAGCGTCTTCGCCGCACTGGCGAGCGCCGCGGCGACGTCGCCGTCGCGTCGCAGCGTCCGATGCGGCGCTTCGCGCCAGAGCTCGCGCGCGCGTGCCGCGAAGCCCGCGCTCCCCTGTCCGGCCGTCGCGCCTTCGTTCCAGGCGACGCGCAACCCCTTGCGCGCGCTCTCGGCCGCCCACCAGTGGTCGGCGACGATAGCGACGCCACCCGCGAGCCCCTTGCGACCTTCGACCGCGAACACCTTGCGCACGCCCGGTCGAGCGGCGATTTCCTCGAGGTTGGCGCTCCCGACCGTCCCCCCGAAAACGGGGCACTTCTCGTAGACGGCGCGGAGCATGCCCGGCAGCGAGACGTCGATGCCGAAGAGCGGCTGGCCGGTGACGATCGCCCGATTGTCGACGCCGGGCACCGGCGTGCCGAGGATCCGGAAACGGCCCGGGTCCTTCAGCGGCACGGTCTCGAGGTCTGGCGCCGGCATCTCCGCCGCGCGAGCCGCGAGCTCTCCGTAGCTTTTCTCTCGCCCGCTCGCGCGGTGAAGGACGCGTCCCGCCGCGGTTTCGCACTCCGCGACGGGCAGGCCCCATTCGGCCGCGGCCGCCGCCACCAGCATCGCACGCGCCGCGGCGCCGACCCGGCGCAGCGGAAGCCAGTGCTCCGGAGTGGCGCGGCTGCCGCCCGCGAACTGCATCGTGAAACGGTCCGTGTCGAGCCCGGCCTGTTCGACGACGACGTCCTCCCAGTCGACGTCCAGCTCTTCGGCAACCAGCATCGGCAGCGAAGTCTTGACGCCCTGGCCGATCTCCGGGTTCTTCGAGACGATGGTCACCCGTCCGTCCGCCGCGATGCGGACGAAGGCGTTGAGCGTCGCCTCGCCGCTCTGCGCGACCTCGCCGGCGTCGAGCGGCTCGAAGTGGACCGCGAACAGGACACCGCCGCCGGCGAGCGCGGTGACCCGCAGGAACTGACGGCGATCGAGCGCCGGGCCGATCACGACCGCCCTCCCGCCCCGGCCGCGCCGAGCTCTGCGGCGCGGTGGATCGCCCGCCGGATCCGGTCGTAGGTGGCGCACCGACAGAGGTTGCCGTTCATCGCCGAGTCGATGTCGGTGTCGGACGGTTTCGGTACGCGCTCGAGCAGCGCCGCCGCGCTCATGATCTGTCCGGCCTGGCAGTAGCCGCACTGCGGGACGTCGAGCTCCATCCAGGCGCGCTGCACCGGATGCGAGCCGTCGGCCGACAGCCCTTCCACGGTGGTCACCTCGGCTCCCGCGGCCGCCGCCACCGGCGTCACGCAGGCGCGTACCGGCGCGCCGCCCAGGTGGACGGTGCAGGCACCGCAATGGGCGGCGCCGCAGCCGAACTTGGTCCCCTTGAGGTCGAGGACGTCGCGCAGCACCCAGAGCAGGGGCATGTCCGGCGCGACGTCGAGGCGGACCGGCTTGCCGTTGACGCGGAACGAGGTGGGCATCGCGACCTCCCGGGCCGATCGTGCACGAATCCGGACCCCGGGGGCAACCCCGGGACCCTCAGCGCCGGTGGATACGAATCCGCTCGCCGCCGCGGACGAGCTCCACCGAGTCGGCCCCGGCGAGCAGACGCGCGAGGCCAGGCAGCTCGCCGGTCTGTGCGCGTGCCTCTTCGGGCGTGGCGTCGCGCGCGCCGGCCGGGAGCTCGCCGTTCTCGATCTCGCGCCAGGCCGTGCCGTCGCGGCGGAAGATGCGATCGCCGACGATCGCGACGGGGGCACCCTCGAGGGCGGCGGCCGTGGCGATCGCGCGCTCGGCCGGCAGCGGCGCGGGAGCCGCCGGCGCGAGCAGCGCGCCGACCCCGGCGATCAGCGCCAGCAGAGCCAGCGCGGGCCACCAGCCTGGATCGAACGCCGCGTAGCGCGGCAGCCGGCGTCGTTCGAGCCCCAGCCCTTTCCCCGGAAAGCCGAAGCGGGTCCCGTGAGCGAGCCCGCGCTCGAGCGCCCGCGGTGCCGCGACCGGGCCGAGATTCGCCAGCGCGGCCGCCGCCGCACGCAGACCGTCGAGCCGAGTCCTGCACTGCGGGCAGGACGAGAGGTGACGGTCGACGGCGTCGCGCTCGCCGACGTCGAGCTCGCCGTCGAGCAGCGCCGAGAGCTGTTCCACCGCGGCGTGCGCGCTCATCGGTCCGCCTCGAGCACTTCGCGCAGCGCCTCGCGGCCGCGCGCGATCCGCGAGCGGACGGTGCCCAGCGGCAGGCCCTCGACCCTGGCGATCTCTTCGTAGGAGAACCCTTCGACGTCGCGCAGCACCACCGCGACTCGCAGCTTCAGCGGCAGGCGACCCAGAGCCGACGCCACCCGCCGGCGGTGCTCGGCGAGCGCCGCCGACTCCTCGGGAGTGGCGCCCGCGGCCGCGGGCTCGCCCCCGGGGAGCGCCTCCTCGAGGCCCACGGGCGCCGGCCGTCGCCGCGCCAGCCGGCTGCGGCAGACGTTGACGGCGATGCGCCAGATCCAGGTGCCGAGGGTCGAGCGGCCCGCGAAGCGGCCGAGGTGGCGGTGGACCCGGAGGAAGACCTCCTGCGCCAGATCGCCGGCGTCTTCGGGGTTGCCGGAGAGCCGCAGACAGAGGCCGTAGACCCGATCGGCGTGGGCCGCGTAGACCGCCTCGAAGGCCGCCTCGTCGCCGGAGAGGTGGCGGTCGACCAGGTCGAGCTCCTGGCCGCGGGCGCCTGCGATCGCGATCGAGAGTCCTTCGGCCGCCATGCCCGATCCCTCCCTGCAAACTTCGACCCAGCAGACCTGCCGGAAGTTCCCTGGAGGGTCAGGGCTTCTCGCCGAAGAAGGCGCGGATGCCGTCGACCACCGCCTCGGCGACCTTCTCACGGAAGGCCCGCGTCTGCAGCAGGCGGCGGTCCTCGACGTTGGCGAGGTTGCAGATCTCGAGCAGGATCCTGGGCGGGATCTCGTTGTAGCGCAGGACCGCGGGGACCCACGCCCGGCGCCCGCGGTAGATCACGTCGCGCACCGGCTGGTAGGGGTGGACGGCCAGTCCGCGCGCCCGAAAGCCGTCGAGGACCTTGCCCGCGAGGTCCCGCGACAGACCCTCGCTCCTCTGACGAACGTCGAGGGAGAGACTGACCCGCGGCTGCTCACGGTACTCACGGCGCTGCTCGAAGACCGAGCCGCTCTTGCCGAACGTTCCCGCGGTCAAGGCGACGTCGGGCACGTAGGCGCTGCCTCCGCGCAACGACGGGTGCAGCGAGTCGGCGTGCACGGAGACGAAGACGATCTTCTCGCGGCCGCCCGCCGCGGCCGCCCGACGGAAGCGGCTGTTGGCGAAATACCAGCGCAGGTGGGTCCCGGTCCTCGAGTCGCCGATCGCGTAAGGCGGGTCGGTCATCACCCGATGGCCGCGCGAGTACGGCAGCACGTCGCGATCGACGATGACGAAGCCTTCGCCGTCGCGGCTGGTCATCTCGACTCTCGCCCGGGTGCGGTTCTCGAGGATCCGCTTGACTCGCAACGCGACGTCGTAGACGTAGTTGCTCTCCCAGACTCCCGCCATCGAGGCGCCGACATCGGCGCCGCCGTGCCCGGGGTCGAGGATCACGGTCACGCCCTCGAGACCGCGCGCCTCGACCTCGTTGCGGAAGCGTTCGGACAGTGCCCGCTCGACCTCCCATTCGAGCCGTCGCGGGTCTTCCGGCGGCAGGAACTGGGGCTCGAGCAGGTCGAGCGGAACCTTGACCGGATAGCCGATCGGGATGTCGGTGACGTCGACGATGCCGCTGCGCAGCGCGATCTCGCTCGCCACCGCGTTGACGTCCTCGGCGTGCACCCGCCCGGTGAAGCGGACCACGACCGCCGAGTAGAGCGCCTCGCCGCCCCGGAGCCGATAGACCGCGTACTTGCCGAGGCCATCCTCGCCATACTCGAGCCGAGCCGGCGTCGACGCGGCGACGGTGGGCGAAGCGACCGGCGCGGGCGGCTCCGGCACGCGGAAGATCGGCAGCAGCAGAGCGGCCGGGACCTTCACGCTGTCGCCCGGCTTCAGACGGTCGTCCTTGCGGCCGTTGGCCTTGCGCAAAGCCGCCGCCTGGCCGCTCTCGCCGGTGAACCAGAGGGCGACCCGGGAGAGGTCCTCGCCACGCGAGCGGTGCTGCCAGCCTTCGACACGACCGACGTCTTCGGGGAAGAGCGCCCGGATCACGCCGAGCTTGCGATCCGCCGTCAACAGCTCGTAGGGAACGCGATAGCGGACGCCGGCGAGCAGCCGCTTCGGATTGCGATTGAGCTTCGAGATCTCGGAGCAGCTCCGGGTGTCGCCGGTCAGCCGCCGGCAGAAAGCGAGCATCCCCTCGGCGCGCAGGGGCGTCGTCTCGAGGAACAGATCACGCCGGTCGACCAGGGCGGCGCGCTCCCCGGAGGAGAGGTTGGCTCGGACCGTCTCGCCCGCCGCCGGAACGCCCGCGAGGGCGAGCAGCAGACCGGGGAGCCAGCGGCCCGCGGTCCGCAGCGCCCGGCGGACCGGGCCGGGGGCCGCGGCGTCAGGCCTCGCCGCGAGCGCCACGCGATCGCGCGCCGGAAGGGTGGACCTCGGCTCGGTCGAGCGCCATACTGGCGCGGATCCTAGCAGAGGGGTCACTCGCGCTTTGACCGAACGACGATCCGATCCACGCTTCCGGGCGCTGCTCGCCACGCCGCTCGCGCGCGCCCTGGCCACCGCGCGCGGCGACTCCGGGGCATGGCTGGTGGGTGGCGCCACGCGCGACGCCGCGCTCGGCCGCGGAGTCGCAGACCTCGACGTCGTGGTGGAAGGAGACGGCGAGGCGATGGCGGCCGCGCTGGCGCGCGACCTCGGCGGGAGGCTGGTGCGCCTCGGCGGCGACCGCTTCGGCGCGCTGCGCGTGGTCGCGCGCGAGGGCGAGATCGACCTCTGGCCGCTCGCCGGTGCGACGCTCGAGTCCGACCTGGCTCGCCGCGACTTCACGATCAACGCGATCGCCGTCGATCTCGCCGACGGCGCGGCGTTCGATCCGTTCCATGGCCTCGACGACCTCGCCGCGCGGCGGCTCCGGACGACGCGAGCGACCGTTTTCGAGGAGGACCCGCTGCGGGTCGTGCGCCTTGCACGCTTCGCGGCGACTCTGGAGGACTTCACCGCCGAGGCCGCGACCGTCGAGCTGGCGCGAGCGGCCGCGTCGCGGCTCCGCGAAGTCCCCGGCGAACGGATCCGCACCGAGCTCGAGCGGCTCTGGTCGGGCGCCGGATTCGCGATCGCCCAGCAAGCGCTCGAACAGAGCGGCACCTGGCCGGAGCTCTGGAGACCGGGAGCGGACGCGGTGGCCGCTTCGCCCACGGCGGTGCCCGTCGCGACCGTGCTCGACCTCGACCTGGCGGAGAGTCCGCAGCCGCCTCCGATCGCCCGAGTGGCCGCCGGGCACGCCCTGGCCGCTCGCGGCGCCGCGGGTCCGGACGCGGCGGACGTGATCGAGCGCCTCGCCGATCGCCGCGCGCTGCCGGTGGCCGACGCGAGGGGCGTCCGGAGGCTGCTCGAACTGGTGTTGGAACCCCCGCCGCCAGACGCGGGCGGGGCGGCCTGGCTGCTCCACCGCGCCGGCGACCTGCAGGGCGTCGTCTTCGCGCTGGCGTCGGCGCTCGCGACCGAAGAGGACCGCCCGGCCTGGCGGGAATCCGCGCGCGACGCCCGCCGGCAACTCGCGCAACGGGGCAGCGCGATCCTCGACCCACGACCGCTGCTCGACGGCGTGGAGATCGGACGACTGCTCGGGGTCGGACCGGGGACTGCGGTCGGCGCCGCGGTGCGGCGACTGCGCGAAGCTCAGGTGCGGGGCGAGGTGTCCACCCGCGGAGAGGCCGAGGCGCTCCTGCTCGGACGCGGCCTCAGGAGCGACTGCCGCCCGGGCCCATCAGGCGCTGATTGAGCTCCTTGATGCGCTCCATCAGCTTGTCGATCTTCTCCTGCGCCTCCTGGCGCAGGCGGTTGTAGTCGCCGCGCATCCGCTCGGCTTCGGTCTGCATGTCCTGGACACGGCGATCGAGCTCGCGCAACTGCTCGTCGCGCTGGTCGATCACTCCGCGCAGATCGGCGATCTGCTCGTCCTTGTCGGCGATGCGCAGCTTGTTCTTCTCCTCCTGCTCCTCGTAGAGCTTCTTGTACTGCTGGAGCATCAGGATCTCGGAGAAATCGGCGGTCGACGGCACGGCCTCACCCCCACGTTCCTCGATGTTGGGGAACATCTTGCGCAGCTTGAGCGACAGGTCCTCGGGATCGCTGCTCTGCTCCATCGCTTCGCGATAGGTGATCACGCCGTGGGCGAGCAGCGCGAGCAGCGACTGGTTCATCGACTGCATCCGGTAGTAGCCGACCGAGCTCTCGAGCTCCTCGAGCAGCCCCGAGGTCTCGCCCCTCTCGATCAGCTGCGCAGCGCGCGGCGAGACCTTGAGGATCTCGAGCGCGGCGACCAGACCGTTGCCGTCGGCGCGTTCCACCAGCTTCATCGAGACCACGCCCTTGAGCACCTGCGCGACCTGCGCCCGGATCTGGTTCTGCTGCTCGGCCGGGAACGCGTCGAGGATGCGGTCGACGGTCTGGGTGGAGCTGTTGGTGTGCAGCGTCGAGAAGACCAGGTGGCCGGTCTCGGCGGCGGTGATCACGGTGGAGATCGTCTCGGTGTCGCGCATCTCGCCGACCATGATCACGTCCGGGTCCTGGCGCATGACGTTGCGCAGGGCTTCGGGGAACGACGGCGTGTCGGTGCCGACCTCGCGCTGGGAGATCGACGCGACGCCGTCCGTGAACAGGAACTCCATCGGGTCTTCGATGGTGACCACGTGGACCGGACGGCGGACGGTGATGTACTTGATCAACGCCGCGAGGGTCGTCGACTTGCCGCTGCCGGTGGGGCCAGTGACCAGCACCATCCCCATCGGCATGTCGCAGAAGTCGAGCAGCACCTCGGGGAGGTTGAGCTCGTCGAGCGCCCGGATCTGGTACGGGATGCGCCGGAAGGCGGCGGCGAGCGTCCCGCGCTGGTAATAGACGTTGGCGCGGAAGCGGGCGAGCCCATGGACGCCGTAGCCGAAGTCGACCGACTGCCGCTCCTCGAGCTTCTTGCGCTGGTGCGGCTTCATCACCGGGTCGAGCAGGCCGAGAATCTCCTCGGGCTTGAGCGGCTCGGCCTCGATCGGGAACAGGCGGCCGGTCACGCGCACCAAGGGCGGGCGGGTCGGCTTGAGGTGCAAGTCCGACGCTCCGCGCTCCGTCATCTGGCGGAGGAGTTCATCGAGGCTCAACATCGGGCGCCCGATCCTATCCGGCGCCGGTCACACAGCGTCTGTGGAATAGGTCACTCTCGTCGAAGTGGAGGGCGAAATCGCGGCGGCAGAATCCGGTACCGGAATCCGTCTCGGACTCAGTACCGGCGCATCAGTCCGACCACGATCCCCTGCACCCGCAGATCGCCGGCCGGGACCCGCAGCGGTCGCATCGCCGGATTCGCCGGTTGGAGCCGGACGGTCTCCCCTTCCGGGTAGAAGCGCTTGAGCGTGACCTCGTCGCCGAGCAGGGCGACCACCATCTCTCCCGAGGTGGCGCGCTCGCGCCGCTCGACGACGACCCAGTCGCCGTCGTGGATCCCCTCGTCGATCATCGAGTCGCCGGCGACGCGCAGCACGTAGTGATCCTGCGGCCGCTCGCCGAACAGCAACTGCGGCACCGGAATCGTCTCGTTTCCGGAAACGGCCTCGATCGGGCGGCCGGCGGCGATCCGGCCGAGAAACGGCAACTCGATCCCGGCGCCGTCGACCGGTCCGACCGCCGGCAACAGCTCGAGTCCGCGGCGCTGGTGGCGGTCGCGCTTCAGGAAGCCCTTCTCGCCGAGGATCTTCAGGTGCTTGTAGGCGGTGCCATAGGAGGAGAAGCCGAAGTGCTCGCAGATCTCGCGGTGGGTCGGCGCCACGCCGCGCCGGCGCCGGAAATCCTGGATGTAGTCGAGGATCGCCTTCTGCCGCTCGGTCAGGAAGCTCGCCATGGTGCTAGCGTAGGCGGTAAGAAGGCGTAAGTCAATCTCCTCGTCGCGCCCCGTCGCGGCCGGGTTGCCCGCGGCGCCCGACTCCCGTACCCTCGCGCCCCCATGGACGGCTTCGTCGAGCTTCCGATCCTGCGCCACCGGCTGGGCAACGGCCTCGAGGTCGTGCTCCATCCCGATCGCGACCTGCCGCTGGTCGCCGTCAACCTCTGGTACCACGTCGGCTCGAAGAACGAGCGGCGCGGCCGCACCGGCTTCGCCCACCTGTTCGAGCACATGCTCTTCCAGGGCAGCGAGCACGTCGGCACCAACGACCACTTCCGTCACCTGCAGCGCGTCGGAGGAGTCGCCAACGGCTCGACCTGGTACGACCGCACCAACTACTACGAAACGGTGCCGGCGCACGAGCTCGACCTGGCGCTCTGGCTCGAATCCGACCGCATGGGCTTCCTGCTGCCGGGACTCGACCAGACGAAGCTCGAGAACCAGCGGGACGTGGTCAGCAACGAGCGGCGGCAGCGGGTCGACAATCAGCCCTACGGACGCCCCTTCGAGCGGCTGTTCGAGCTGCTCTTCCCCGCCGACCACCCCTACTCCTGGCCGGTGATCGGCACCATGGAGGACATCGCGGCCGCCACGCTCGAGGACGTGCGCGAGTTCTTCCGGACCTGGTACGTGCCGTCCAACTCGGTGCTCACGCTCGCCGGGGACTTCGAGCCGGCCGACGCGATCGCGCGCGTCGAGCGCTGGTTCGGCGACCTCCCGGCCGGCGCGCCGCCGGCGACGCCGCGGCGCCCGCTGCCGCCGCTCGGGCGCGCCGTGGTCGAGACCGTCGAGGACGAGGTCCGCCTGGCGCGCGTCTACCTCGCCTTCCGCACCGAGCCCTTCGGCACCGACTCCTGGTTCGCGGCGTCGCTGCTCTCGACGCTCCTCGCCGACGGCAAGTCGAGCCCGCTCTACCGCGACCTGGTCTGGGAACGGCAGATCGCGCAGGAAGTCGGCTGCTACGTCTACCCGACCGAAGAGGTCGGTGTCTTCCTGCTGGTGGCGACCGCCAAGCCGGGGGTCGACCCCGCCGCGCTCGCCGACGCGCTCCACGCCCACCTGGCGCGGGCCGCGAGCGGCGAGGCGCTCTCCGACGACCATCTCGACCGCGCCCGCAACAAGACGCTCGCCGGCCTCTATGGCGAGCTCGAGACGCTCGATCACCGCGCCGACCAGCTGTCGATGTACACCACGTTCTTCGACCGCCCGGAGCTCGCCTGGGCGGAGCCCGAGCGTTACGCTCGACTGGGCGCCACCGAGCTCGCGGCCTTCGCCTCCGCGCGGCTCGGGCGCGAGCGCGGCGTCGAGCTGACCGTGGTGCCGCGAAGGAGCGTGGCATGACCGGCGTCGACCGCGCGCGGCCGCCCGCTCCCGGCGCGCTGCGCCCGTTCGACTTCCCCGCCTTCACCCGCGAGCGGTTGGCGACCGGGCTCGAGATCGTGCTGGCGCCGCGCTCCGAGGTGCCGCTGGTCGAGATCCTGCTGCAGCTGCCGGCGGGCGGCGATCGCAACCCGCTCGACCGCCCCGGCCTGTCGGCGCTGACCGCTTCGCTGATCGACGAGGGGACGGCGCGCCGCAGCGGCCCCGAGATCGCCGCGGCGATCGAGCGACTGGGCGGCGACCTCGCCACCCGCGCCGACTGGAACAGCGCCGACCTCGAAGTCGGGCTGCTCGCCCGCGACGTCGACGCCGGCCTCGAGCTGGTCGCCGAGCTCGCGCGCGATCCGGTCTTCCCCGACGACGAAGTCGAGCGGCTCCGACGTCAGGCCATGGCCGAGCTGCTGCGCCGGCGCGACCAGCCGGCCGTGCTGGCCGAAGAGGCCCTGTCCTCGGCGCTCTACGCCGGCACACCCTACGGCGCGCTGATCCTGGGTGACGAGTCGGCGATGAGCGCGATCGGTCGCGACGAGATCCGAGCGTTTCACGCCGGCTTCTACCGCGCAGCCGGTGCGTCGCTCGTGATCGTGGGGGACTTCGACGCGTCGGCGGTGCGCGGGCGCATCGAGACGATCTTCGGAGACTGGCGGACGGAGCCGCCGGCCGCGGCGCCGGAGATCACACCGGTCGCGACCCGCGGCCGCCGGGTGGTGATCGTCGATCGCCCGGCCGGAGCGCAGACCGAGCTCCGCGTCGTCCAGCCCGGCGTGCCGCGCACCCACCCCGACCGCACCCGGCTCGGCCTGCTCAACGCCCTGCTCGGCGGCAAGTTCACCAGCCGCCTGAACCTGAACCTGCGCGAACGACACGGTTACACCTACGGCGTCAACAGCCGATTCGTCGACCGTCGCGGACCCGGTCCCTTCGTGATCTCGACGGCGGTGGCCAATCCGGTGACGGGCGCGGCGGTCCGCGAAGTACTCTCCGAGCTCGAGCGGATGCGCGACGAGGCGGTCACGCCGGAGGAGCTCGAGGAGACGCGCAGCTACATCCTCGGAGTCTTCCCCTACACCCTCCAGACCACCTCCGCGATCCTGTCGAGGCTGGCCGAGCTGGCTCTCTGGGGGTTCACCGACGACCACTACGATCGTGCGCTCGACGAGATTCGCGCCACCTCGGCCGAGCAGGTCCTCGACCTGGCCCGCCGTCACCTGGCGCCGGAGCGCGCGACGATCGTCGCCGTCGGCCCGGCCGAGGCGCTCGCCCCTCAGCTCGAGGGGTTCGGCGAGATCGAAGTCCGACGCGTGGATTGATCGGCGGCGGCCGGAGCCGGCCGCCGGGGGTCAGCGCAGCTCGGCGGTGGCGCGGCCGTCGCCGTCGACGCGGATGTCGAGCACGTAGCTCTTGCCGCCGACGATCTCGCGCTCGATCGCGACCGTCCGGGTCGTGCGCCCCTGGATCGCGACGTAGACGCGCATCGTCAACGCGCCGGCCGGGATGCGGCGCTCGGCCTCGAGCTGGCCGGCGATCTTCTCGGTGCGCAGGAAACCGGTCTTGCGCACGAACTTGAACGGCTCGCGCAGGATCTGGCGTTCGCCGGCGTAGACCGTCAGCACCCCTTCCGACTCCTCGGAGTGGAAGGCGATGCGCAGCGGGGCGTCGGTCGCCGCGGGAACGGCCGGGGCGACGGGGGTCGGCTCCACCGGTTCCGCGGGCGTCGTCGGCGGCGGCGCGGCCGCGGCCGCGGCCTGCTCGGCGAGCAGGCGGTCGCGCTCTCTCCGTTGCGCCCGCTGGGCGTCGGCGACCAGCTCGCGCGCCTCGGCCTGCTCCGGATCGAGCACCAGGACGGCACGGCCGGCGGTGACCACCTCGGCCCAGGCCTTGCGCTCGGTGGCGCTGCGCGCCGTGGCGAGCCCCTCGGCGATCTGGATGGCGCGCTCGGCGTCGGTCGCCAGCTCCCGGCGACGGCGCTCGATCGCTTCGCGGAGCACCGGGATCTCCGGGTGGGCCGGATCGGCCAGCTCGGCCTGCGCGACCGCCGCGACCGCGCCGTCGAGGTCGCCCGCGGTGAGCCGGGTCCGAGCTTCGTTGAGGGCGGTCATCGCCGTGATCCGGTCCTGCTGTTCGGGCGGCGGCGCCGGAGCGGGCGCCACTACCGGCGCGGGAACCGGCGCCTCGGACTGCATCGCGAAGGCGACCACGACGACGACGACGACGAGGATCGCCGCGGCGACCCCGCCCAGGGCCAGCCAGAGTCCACGGCGGCTCTTGCCCGGTCCGCCCGGGGCGGCGGCGGGAGCGGGTGCGGGGGTCGGCCTCGGAGCCGGTGCCGCCGCCGGTGGTGGCGTGGCGGCCGGCTTAGGGGGCGCCGGCGGGGCCGCCCTCGGCGGGGGCGGAGCGGGCTTGGAAGGCGGCGCGGCGGCCGGAGCCGGGGCGCCCGACGCCGCGAGCACCTCGGCACGGTCGAGGCGGCGCGTCGGAACCTGGTCGGGCTCGGTCGGCGGCGCCGCGGGCAGCGCAGGCGCTGCCGGCTTCGCTGCCGCGGCCGCGGCGGCGAGCTCTTCGCGACCCATGCGCCGGGTCGGTCCGAGGTCCACCGTGGCGCCGGCGGCCGCCGCCGCGATCTCGTCGCGGTCGAGCCGACGGGTGGGCGCCAGATCCGGCGTCTCGGCGGGGGCGATCACTTCCTGGGTCCCGGAGGTGTCCTCCAGCGCTTCCTGGCTCGCGGCCGCGGCGCGCAGCTCGCGGGCCACCTCGGCGGCCCGCGGATAGCGCCGGTTCGGGTCCTTCTGCAGGCAGCGGGAGAGCACCGCCGACAGGCCCGAGGGCAGGTCCCGGACGATCTCCTCGGGGGGCGTGAACGGCTCGTAGACGATCTTGTGAGTGACCTGGGTGAGATTCTCGCCCTGGAACGGCTTGCGACGGGTGAGCATCTCGTAGAAGACGACCCCCAGCGCGAAGATGTCGGCGCGGTGGTCGACGTCCTTGCCCTGGATCTGCTCGGGGGCCATGTAGTTCGGCGTACCGAGCAGCTGCCCTTCCATCGTCAGGTTCGAGGTGTCGAGGCGCGCGATACCGAAATCGGTGATCTTCACCCGGTTGTCGGCCGTGATCAGGATGTTGGCCGGCTTGATGTCGCGGTGGACGACGCCGCGCGAGTGGGCGTAGTCGAGCGCCTCTGCGATCTGGGAGACGATGTCCGCGACGAACCCCGGAGCGAACGGGTCGGAGCGCTGCAGCAGCTGCTTGAGGTTGGTCCCCTTGACGTACTCCATCGCGATGAAGCAGACGCCCGAGGCCCCCTCGT
Organism: Acidobacteriota bacterium; assembly: GCA_045862895.1. GTDB lineage: Bacteria > Acidobacteriota > Thermoanaerobaculia > Multivoradales > JAGPDF01 > JACTMI01. The sequence continues at coordinate 20,803 of BTUO01000002.1, read as the reverse complement.
CGACGACATCGTGGATGGTGACGATGTTCGGGTGGGAGAGGATCCCGGCGCTCTGGGCTTCGCGCACGAAGCGGCTGCGGAACTGGGCCAGCTCCTCGTCCTTGGCGGAGAATCCCACCCGGAAGGTCTTGAGCGCGACCATCCGGCCGATCAGCGGGTCGCGGGCGAGATACACCACGCCCATCGCGCCCTTGCCGATCTCCTCGAGGACCTCGTAGCGGCCGAGCTTCTGAGGGTGGGTCGTGGTCATTCCTTTCCTTGTCGCCGGGAAACCCGCCGGATTCTAGGCCCCGCCCCGCCGACCGTCAAACGGCCTTTGTTATAGTTCGACGCCCGTCCGATCCCGCCGCGAGGAGGTGCCTTTCCGATGCAGGTCGAGAGCCCCGCCAGGATCCGCAACGTCGCCCTCGCAGGCCACAACGACACCGGCAAGACCACATTGGCGAGCGCCCTGCTCCACGCGGCCGGGGTCACCCCCCGCTTCGGCCGGGTCGAGGACAAGTCGGCGCCCACGGACTTCGACCCGGAGGAGCAGGATCGCGCCATCTCGATCGGCCTGGCCACCGCCCGCCTGCCTTGGCGGGGCCACGTCGTCGAGCTGCTCGACACGCCCGGCTACGGCATTTTCTTCTCGGAGACCAAGGCGGCGATGCGGGTCGCGGACGGCGTCCTGATCTGCGTCAGCGGCGTCGCGGGAGTCGAGGTCAACACCGAGAAGGTATACGAGTACGCGGCCGAGATCGAGCTGCCGGCGGCCTTCTGCCTGAACAAGATGGACCGGGAGCGCGCCGACTTCGAGCGCGCGGTCGCCAGCGTCCAGGATCACTTCGGCCGCGCCGCGATGCCGGTCCAGATTCCGCTCGGCAGCGAGAAGGGGTTCCACGGCGTCGTCGACCTGGTCACCGGCAAAGCCCTGGTCTGGGACAACGGCGGCAACGGCAAGGCGACCGAGTCGACCGTCCCCGCCGACCTCGCGGCCACGGTCGAGACCTGGCGGACGCGCCTGATCGAGGCGGTCGCCGAGAGCGACGAGGCGCTGCTCGAGCACTTCTTCGAGGAGGGGACGCTGACCGAAGAAGAGCTGGCGCGCGGACTGCGCAGCGCCGTCGTCGCCCGGAAGATCCATCCGATCGCGGTCGCGGCGCCCGGGCTCGGAATCGGCGTCTCGGCGTTGGCCGACCTGCTGGTGGACTACATGCCCTCGCCCGAGGACCGGAGCTTCCCGGCCGAGCGCCTGGACGGCAGCGCGATCGCCCTCTCCGCCGACCCCGCGGCGCCGCTCGCGGCGATCGTCTTCAAGACCCTCAACGACCCGTTCACCGGCAGGCTCTCGCTGGTGCGGGTGATCTCCGGGACGCTCGCCAACGACGCCCAGGTCTGGAACGTCCGCGCGGAAGAGGCCGAGAAGGCGCACGGCATCGTCCACCTGCTGGGCAAGCAGGGGACGGCGACGCCGAAACTGTTGGCCGGCGAGATCGGCGCCATCCCGAAGCTCAAGCTGGCCCAGACCGGCGACACCCTGACCGGCAAGGAGCACCCCTTGCGGGCGGCCTGGATCCAGATCGCGGAGCCCGCGATGTCGTTCGCGGTGGAGCCCAAGTCCAAGGGGGACGAGGACAAGATCGGCGACGCCATCGCGCGGCTGATCGAGGAGGATCCGAGCCTGCGCGCCGGTCGCGATCCGCAGACCGCCGAGTTCCTGCTCTCGGGCTCCGGCCAGCTCCACGTCGAGATCGCGCTGGCGCGCATGCGCCGGCGCTCCAACGTCGAGGCGATCCTGCATCCGCCCAAGGTGCCCTACCGCGAGACGCTGACGCGCGCCGCGGACGGCCACGGCCGGCACAAGAAGCAGTCCGGTGGCCGCGGCCAGTTCGCCGACTGCAAGATCAAGCTCGAGCCGCTGCCCCGCGGCGGGGAGTTCGAGTTCGTCGACGAGATCTTCGGTGGCGCCATCCCGCAGAACTTCCGGCCGGCGGTCGAGAAGGGGATCCAGGAGGCCCGCCACCGCGGCTATCTCGCCGGATTCCCGGTGGTCGATTTCCGCGTGCGCCTGCTCGACGGCCAGTTCCACGACGTCGACTCCTCCGAGCTCGCGTTCAAGATCGCCGGGTCGCTGGCGTTCAAGGACGCCATGGAGAAGGGCGGCGCCTCGATCCTAGAGCCGATCATGAAGGTCGAGGTCCAGACCGGGGAGGAGTTCATGGGCGACATCATGAGCGACCTCTCGCACCGGCGCGGCCGCCCGCAAGGGATGGACTCCAAGGGCGACGTGCAGATCGTCAACGCCCTGGTGCCGATGGCGGAAATGCTCAACTACGAACCGGCGCTGCGCTCGATGACCCAGGGTCGTTCGTCGTTCCACATGGAGTACTCGCACTACGAGGAAGTCCCGCGGCCGGTGCAGGAGAAGCTGATCCAGCAGTCGCGGAAGCACCACAAGGAAGAGCAGGAGGGGTGAGGCCCCGTTTGCTCCGCGAACAGGAGAGATCCACTTGAGTCAGGCCAACGACCTTCGCGCCGGCATGTGCATCGTTCACAACGGCGACATCTGCCGGATCATGACGGTGACCCACCGGACACCCGGAAACCTGCGGGCCTTCGTTCAGGTCCGGATGCGGAACCTGAAGACCGGCAACAGCTTCGACCACCGGTTCAGCTCGACCGAGTCGGTCGAGCGTGCCCACCTCGACACGGTTCCGATGGAGTACCTCTACTCCGACGGCGAGGGGCATCACTTCATGAACCAGCAGAACTACGAGCAGCTCGCCCTCTCCGACGAGGTCCTGGGCGACGCGATGCTCTACATGCTGCCGAACTCGGTGTGCAAGATGGACTTCCACGACGGCAACCCGGTCGGCATCGAGTTGCCGCAGACGGTGGTGCTCCAGGTCACCGAGACCGAGCCGGGCATGAAGGGTGCGACGGCCTCGTCGTCCTACAAGCCGGCGACGCTCGAGACCGGCCTCGTCGTCCAGATCCCGCCCTTCGTCGAAGCCGGAACGAAGATCGAGCTCGACACCCGCGAGAACAAGTACCTGCGCCGCGTCTGAGGCGTGGAAAGGGCCGCCGCTCAGCCGTAGAGGCGATCGGCGGCCAGCCACCAGGCGACGTCGACGGTCGCGAGCGCGACGCCCGCCGCGGGCAGGAGCCAGGACCTGACCGGACGTCGCCAGTCGAGCATCCGTTGCGTCGCGATCGCAGCCGCGGGGAACCAGGCCCACACGTACCACCCCCCCACGGCCCACGAGCCGAAGACGCGGTAGACCGCGATCGAGAAGACCGCGTGACCGGCGAGCGCGACCAGCGCTCCCGCAAGCGCCGCGAACCGGACGTCGCGCTCGGCCTCGCGCGCTGCACGCGCCTGCGAGAGCACGAGGACGGCGGCGGCGGCGATCAGCACCAGGCCCCAGAGCGGCGGCCGGAAGAAGCTCCAACCGCCCAGCCAGAGCGCGCTCTTGGCCGTCACCAGCAGCGACCAGCCGATTCCACGTGCGATCTCGATCGCTCCGCCGGGATCGTGCGTCGAGTACTGGGCATGCAGGTCGAGCACTCCGCCGGCCAGGAATCCTCGAACCAGGCGCTCGAGGTAGACCGCGCCGCCCGCGACGGCCATGCCGAGCGCCGGCGCTCGACGACCCCGCCCCCACACCGCCACCACACCGAAGGCCACCACCGGGATCGCGGTCAACTTGGTCAGCGGTCCGAGCGCCGCCAGCAGGAGCACCCGCGTCGTTCGCGGAGTCGAGCGCAGCGACTCCTCGATGAACCAGAGCGACCAGGCGAAGACGAGCGCCTCGAGGCCGCCGCGGGCGAGCGTCTCGACCGCGCCCGGGAGCAGCAGGCCCCCCAGGCCGACGGCGCGCGCCTCGCTCGACCAACCGGCCACGAGCCGGCGCCCCGGTCCGAGCAGCGCGATCGCCAGGATCGCGAGGTTCGCGAGCCGGACCGTCAGCTGCGCCGCCGCCACGCGTGCGACCGCTGGCTCCATCTGGGTCACCCGATCCACGACATGTAGGGGAATCGACCAGATCAGGTAGCCGAACAGCGGGTGCTGGCGCTCGTAGTTCGGGTACGGTTCGCGAGGCGTATCGATCGCGGGGCCGGTCGCCGGGAGCTTCAGCAGGTTTCCCCAGGCCGGTCCGGTAACCGTCTCGAACGACGGGCAACCGAAGACCCGTTCGAGATCCGGCCCGCAGGGGAAGACGCGCAAGGCCTCCAGGACGTCGTCGCCCAGACGCTCGGCGCGCCAGCCCTCCACGAATCGGCCACGAGCGAGATCGAGCGCACGTGAGAGGTGGAACGGCTCGTCCGGTCCCTCGAAGGCCGGCAGGAGCAGCGCATAAGCGAGGTAGACGACCGCAATGCTCGCCACGAGCAATGCGACGGTCCTCCCTCCGAGGGCCCGGTCGGTCGATGGCGCCCGCCGGGATGGTGGGGGCACCCTCACTTCGGCCGTTCCGCCACGAGAACCAGCGTGTCCTGACCGGTGGGCGGCTCAGCGCCGCCTGGATGAAAGCCGGGCACCATCGACTCCATCTTCAGGCCGGCGTCCGCGAGCCACTGCCGAAACGTCTCCGCCTCGACCGCGACCGCGGCGGTGGGGCGGGCGGCCCGGCGCCAGCGCACGGCAGCTGTCGATCCCGGGCATGGGAACCAGGGCAGCACCCGATTGGCGAAGACGGAACCCTCGAACAGGAAGGCGGTGAGCATCGCCCGGCCGCCCGGCGCGAGAGTTCGACCGATTTCCGAAAGAGCCGTGCGCGCCTCCGGTTCGAGCAGGTGGGTGAAGACCGACTTGGCGAGAACCAGGTCCCAGGATCCGGCGGTCGCCGGCCAGGGCGCCGGGGCGAGCGGATCGAGGCGCTCGAAGGAGAATCGGGCGTCGCCCGCGAAGCTGCGCCGACACCAGTCAATCGACGGGGCGTGGATGTCGAGGCCCCGGTAGCGCCCCTGGCGCCCCAACACTTCGGCGAAGCGCGGCACGAGGCTCCCCGGCCCGCATCCGAAGTCGAGCACGCGCAACTCCGGGCGGAGCAGCCCCAGCTGATCGAGCAGCGCCAGCGCATGCGCCCCGGAGCTGCGGAAGGCCCGGGTCGGGCCGGCGTGGCGGCGCAGCCAGAGCGGCGGCAGGGGCTCGCTGTCTCCGTCACGGCCGCGGACCGCCCGCACGATCCGTTCGAAGGGCGAGAGCAGGCGCAGGAGCGCCGTGCGGCTCGCGACCGCGAAGTCCGCAAGTCGTACACCGAGGGTCAGGGAGGGGCGATCTGAGGTCATCCGCCGGCTCATCCTCTCCGAAAACGCAGAAGGCCGGCGGCAACGACCCGCCGGCCTTCCGAGAGCTCCACGCGGGAGCCGAACGTCAGGAGCTGCCGATCTTCTTCGGTGCCGAGGTCTTCTTTGCCGCGGCGGGGGCCTTGGTCGGCTTCGCCTTCGGCTCGGACTTCTTGTCGGTCTTCGGCGTCGCCTTCTTTGCCGCGGCCTTCTTCGGAGCCTTCTTCGGCTTGTCCTCGGTGGCCTCGGGCGCCGCCTCGGCACCCTTGTCCTTGCCCTTGCCGCCCTTCGGCTCGGCCGGAGCCGGAGCCGCCTTCTTCTTGACCTCGAAGTCGACGAACTCGAGCACCGCCATCTCGGCGCCGTCACCCTGACGCGGTCCGAGCTTGACGATCCTGAGGTAGCCGCCCGGACGCTCCGTGAAGCGCGGCGCGATCTCGTCGAACAGCCGCTTGAGGACGGTGCGGTCCTGCACCCAGCGACCGACCAGCCGCCTCGCGTGGACGGTTCCGCGCCGGCCCTGGGTGACCATCCGCTCGGCGAGCGGACGGAGCTCCTTGGCCTTCGACAGCGTGGTCACGATCCGCTCGGAGGTGAACAGCGACGTGAGCTGGTTGCGGAACAGCGCGAGGCGATGGCCGGTGGTCCGCCCCAGCTTCCTGCCGGCACGATTGTGCTGCATCTCGTCTCCTCCCCGTCGCCGAAGGTCAGGCGCCCATCCCGGCGCCCGACGAAACGTTCATGCCGAAGGAGAGGCCGAGACGGCCGAGCAGCTCCTGCAGCTCCTCGAGCGACTTCTTGCCGAAGTTCTTGATCTCGAGGATGTCCTTCTCCGAACGCGAAACCAGGTCGCGGACCGTGGCGATCGATGCGTTCTTCAGGCAGTTCGCGGTGCGAACCGACAGGTCGAACTCCTCGAGGTTGCGGCCGAGGATGGCGTCGAGCTCGGAATCCGAACCCACGCCCGCGGCGTCCGCGCGCAGACCCTCGCTCGAGGTCACGAAGATCTCGAGGTGCTGCTCGAGCAGCGTCGCGGCCTGCGACAGCGCCTGCTCCGGCGTGAGCGTTCCGTTGGTCCAGATCTCGAGGGTGAGCTTCTCGTAGTCGGTCATCTGGCCGACGCGCGCGGTCTCGACCTTGTAGTTGACCCGCTTGACCGGGCTGTGAAGCGAGTCGATCGGCACCCAACCGACGCCGAGCGACTCGTCGGCGTTCTTCTCGGCGGTGACGTAGCCGCGACCGCGACGGACGATCGCCTGCATGCGCAACCGACCCTCCTCGTTGACCGTGGCGATGTGGGCCTCGGGCTCGCAGATCTCGACCTGCGGGTCCCCGATCAGGTCACCGGCCTTGACCTCGCGCGGGCCCTGCACGTCGAGCGACAGGATGCGCGAGTCCTCGGAGTGGAGCCGCACCGGAACCTGCTTGAGGTTGAGGACCATGTCGGTCACGTCCTCTTTGACCCCGGGAATCGAGGAAAACTCGTGCTGGACACCCTCGATCTCGATTGCCGTCATCGCGGCACCTTCGATCGAAGAGAGCAGGCTGCGGCGAAGGGCGTTGCCGACGGTGGTCGCGAAGCCGCGCTCGAAAGGCTGAGCGACGAACTTGCCGTAGGTCGGTGTGAGGGTCTCCTGGTCGATCTCGACGCGCTTGGGGCGCTGGAATCCCTTCCAAAGCATCGTATGCGTCTCCTGATCCGTGTTCCGCTGCGCTTCAGCGGCTGTAGAGCTCGACGATCAGCTGCTCCTGCACGGGCAGCTTGACGTCTTCGCGGCTCGGCAGAGCCTGGACCTTGCCGGTGAAGTTTTCTGCGTCGAGAACGAGCCAGTCCGGAACGCCGCGTCCGCTGGCGGACTCGACCGACGACTTGATCTGGACGTTGGCGCGACTCGCCTCGCGGACCACGATCGCCTGTCCCGCCCGGACCTGGTAGGACGGAATCGTGGTCTTGCGACCGTCGACCAGAATATGGCCGTGGCGGACGAGCTGGCGGGCCTGCGCCCGCGACGACGCGAACCCGAGCATGAAGACCACGTTGTCGAGTCGCAACTCCAGCAGTTGGAGCAGGTTCTCGCCGGTGATCCCCTTGCGCCGATCGGCCTCCTGGAAGTAGAGCCGGAACTGACGCTCGAGCACGCCGTAGATGCGCTTGACCTTCTGCTTCTCGCGCAGCTGGATGCCGTAGCCCACCATCTTGCGACCGCGCCGCTGGCCGTGCTGCCCGGGCGGGTAGCCGCGCTTCTCGATCGCGCACTTTTCCTTGAAGCAGCGCTCGCCCTTGAGGAAGAGCTTCATGCGCTCGCGCCGGCAGAGCCGGCAGACCGGACCGGTATAACGTGCCACTCTCGTTCTCCTCGCTTCGTCTCCTCCCCGATGCTACGGGGACGCCGACCTTGTGAAGACGCTCTCGAGCTCCGAGTGGACGCCACCGGGCCGAGGCGCAGTTGCCGTGTTGTCTCGACCTCTCCCGATCAGACCCGCCGGCGCTTGCGCGGCCGGCAGCCGTTGTGCGGAATCGGGGTCACGTCGCGGATCGACTTGACTTCGACGCCGGCCGCCGAGAGGGCGCGGATGGCCGACTCGCGCCCGGCGCCGGGGCCGCGCACCTCGACGTCGACCGACCGGACGCCCAGATCCTTGGCGCTGTTGCCGGCGCTCTGCGCGGCGACCTGGGCCGCGAAGGGCGTGCCCTTGCGCGAGCCCTTGAATCCGATCCGCCCGGCCGACGACCAGCACAGCGTGCCGCCTTCCGGATCGCAGATCGAGACGATCGTGTTGTTGAAGGTCGCCTGGATGTGCGCCACCCCGTGCGGGACGACGCGCTTTTCCTTCTTCTTGGCGCCCTTCTTTTCCTTCTTGCCGCCCGTGGCGGCCGCCGCTGCCTTGGCCATCGGTTACCCCGCCCGCCTACTTCTTGGTGACTTTCTTCTTGGTCGAGACCGTGCCCTTGCGCGGTCCCTTGCGGGTGCGGGCATTGGTGTTCGACCGCTGTCCACGAACCGGAAGACCGCGGCGGTGCCGGATGCCGCGATAGGAACCGATCTCCATCAGCCGCTTGATGTTCTGCGCCACTTCCTTGCGCAGATCACCCTCGACGCTGCCCTCTTCCTGGATGATCTTGCGGATCCGCTGCGCCTCGTCCTCGGACAAGTCGCGGACTTTGGTCGTCTCGGGCACGGCAGCCGCCGAGAGAATGCGCTTCGAGCGCGTCCGGCCGATGCCGTGGATGTACGTCAGTCCGATCCAGACCTGCTTGTTCTGGGGGAGGTCCACCCCTGCGATACGAGCCATCGTGATCCCCTATCCCTGCCGCTGCTTGTGCTTCGGGTTGTCGCAGATCACCCGGATCACGCCGGCGCGCCGAACGATCTTGCACTTCGGGCAGATCCGACGAACCGAAGAACGCACTTTCATGACCAGTCCCCTTCGCTCACTTCAGGCGATAGACGATGCGACCCCGCGAGAGGTCGTACGGCGAAAGCTCGACCAGCACCCGGTCGCCCGGCAGGATGCGGATGAAGTGCTTCCGCATCTTCCCGGAGATATGGGCCAGAACCTGATGCTTGTTCTCGAGCTCGACCCGGAACATCGCATTCGGCAGCGGCTCCACCACCGTGGCTTCGACTTCGATCGCCTCTTCCTTGGCCAATCCGATCCTTCCTCTCGCTACCTGCCGAGCACCCGGGCACCGTCGTCGGTGACCGCCACCGAGCACTCGAAATGCGCCGACAGCGAACCGTCCCGCGTGCGGGCGGTCCAGCCGTCGGCGTCGACTTCCACCGCCGGTTCTCCGGCGTTGACCATCGGCTCGATCGCGAGCACCAGGCCCGGCCGCAGCCGAGGACCACGCCCGGGGTTGCCGAAGTTCGGCACCTGGGGCTCCTCGTGCAGCGCCGTCCCGATCCCGTGGCCGACGAACTCGCGGACCACCGAGAAGCCCTGGGACTCGACGTAGCTCTGGACCGCGTGTCCGATGTCGGACACGCGACGGTTGGGCTGGACCGTCTCGACCGCGATCTCGAGCGCCCGGCGGGTGACCGCGATGAGTCGCTCGGCCTCCGGACTCACCTTCCCGACCGGGAAGGTCCGGGCCGCATCGCCGTAGTATCCCTTATAGACCACGCCACAATCAACCCCGAGGATATCCCCCTCGCGGAGGGTGAGCTCCCCCGGGATGCCGTGGACGATCACATCGTTGACCGAGGTGCAGAGAGTCGCCGGGTAGCCCTTGTAGTTGAGGAACGCCGGTACCCCACCTCGCGAGCGGATCAGGGCCTCGGCGAAGGCATCGAGCTCCCGGGTGGTGACCCCGGGGCCGACCCGCTCCGCGATGCCGTCGAGCACCTCGTGGACGATGCGGTTGGCCTCGTCCATCAGGTCGAGCTCGCCGGGGCTCTTGAGCACCATGGTCAGCCCCGCTCCAGGAACTTCAGGATGCTCCGGCTGACCTCGTCGACCGACCGGTTGCCGTCGACTCGGCGCAGCAGCCCGCGGCCCTCGTAGAGGCCGATCAGGGGCTCGGTCGCCTCGCGATAGACCCGCTGCCGCTCCCGGACGACCTCCTCGCGATCGTCGGCCCGCTTCCGGGCGAGCGAGCGCCGAACCAGGACCTCCTCCGGGACCTCGAGCAGGACGACCGCGTCGAGCCCCGCCGCCTGCTCCTCGAGCATACGGTCGAGGTCGCCGGCCTGGCCGGGCGTGCGCGGATAGCCGTCCAGGAGGAACCCGTGCCGGGCGTCCTGCCGTCCGAGTCGGGCGCGGACGACGTCGGCCATCAGGGCGTCGTCGACGAGGGCTCCGGCGGCCATCACGCTCTCCACCCGGGCGCCCAGCTCGTTACCCTCCAGGACCGCCTGCCGCAGCATCTCCCCAGTCGAGACCGCCGGCACCCCGAGGGCGGCCGCGAGGCGCTCCGCCTGGGTGCCCTTGCCGCTGCCGGGGGCGCCGAGCAGGATCGCGCGGAGGCCTTCCCTCGACATCTCAGCCCCGCCGCCCCTTGATCCGGCCGCGCCGCAGGAAGCCGTCGTAGTTACGCATCACCAGCTGGCTCTCGATCTGCTGCAGGGTGTCCATCGCGACGCCGACCACGATCAGCAACGACGTGCCGCCGAAGTAGAAGTTGATTCCCATGCCCTGCGTCACCCACTCCGGCAGGTACTGGTCGAGAGTCGCCCCGATCCACGGCAGGTTCTGCAGGCGCACGCCGTTGAGCAGGAAGTCCGGCAAGATCGAAACCAGCGCCAGGTAGCAGGCGCCGACCAGCGAGACGCGGGTCAGCACCCGGTCGATGTACTCCGCCGTGCGCTTGCCCGACCGGATGCCCGGGATGAAGCTCCCGTTCTTGCGCATGTTCTCGGCGAGATCGACCGGATTGAAGATGATCGAGATGTAGAAATAGCTGAAGAAGATGATGCCGGCGACGTAGAGCAGGTAGTGGAGCGGCTGGCCCCACGCCAGTGCGTCGGCGATCCGCTGCAGCCAGGGCGTCTGGTCGGCCATCTGCGCGACCGTGGCCGGCAGCGCCATCAGGGAGCTCGCGAAGATGACGGGAATCACCCCGGCCGTGTTGACTCGCAGGGGCAGGTAGGTGCTCTGCCCGCCGTAGATCTTGCGGCCGATCATCCGCTTGGCGTACTGGACCGGGATGCGGCGCTGCGCCCGTTCCATGTACACGATGAATGCGACCACCGCGAGCATGAAGGCGATCAAGATCACCACGGCGACCAGCGACAGCTCGTTGGTGCGGATCTTGGCCACGGTATCGGCGACCGCCCCCGGCAGTCCTACGACGATGCCGGCGAAGATGATCAGCGAGATGCCGTTGCCGATGCCGCGCTCGCTGATCTGCTCACCGAGCCACATCACGAAGGCGCAGCCGGTGGTCAGCGTCAGCACGGTAAGCAGGCGGAATCCCCAGCCGGGCGACGGCACCAGCGCAGCGCCACCGGGCGTCGAAGTCTTCTCGAGGAAGAATGCGATGCCCATCGACTGGACCACCGACACCAGCACCGTACCGTAGCGCGTGTACTGCGTGATCTTGCGCCGACCGAGCTCGCCTTCCTTCGACAGCTTCTCGAGGTACGGCACCACCACCGTCATCAGCTGCAGGACGATCGACGCGGTGATGTAGGGCATGATGCCGAGCGCGAACACTGCCACCCTCTCCAGGCTGCCGCCCGTGAACGTATTCACGAAGCCGAGGAAGGTGTTCTGCACGGCATTCATGAACTCGATCAGCGCCTTCGGATCGACTCCGGGCGTCGGGATATGACAGCCGATCCGGTACACCGCCAGCAGGGCGAAGGTGAACAGCACCCGCTTGCGCAGATCCGGAATCGCGAAGATGTTGCGAACGCTCTCGAGCACTTCAGCCCAGCTCCTCGCAGGTTCCACCGGCGGCTTCGATCTTGCGCCGGGCCGACTCGCTGAACTTGTGCGCGGCCACGGTGACCGCGCTCTTGATCTCGCCGTTGCCCAGGACCTTCAGCGGCCGGCCGCTCCGCACCATTCCCCGCTCGGCGAGGGCTTCGGCGGTGACCCGTCCGGACATGCCGTCGAGCTGCGCGACGTTGATCACGGTGTACTCGACGCGGAACTCGTTGTGGAAGCCCCGCTTCGGGACCCGACGGATCAGCGGCATCTGGCCGCCCTCGAAGCCCGGCCGGACCGTGTAGCCCGCCCGCGACTTGCCGCCCTTGTGGCCGCGACCGGCGGTCTTGCCCAGCCCGGAGCCCGGTCCCCGCCCGACCCGCTTGCGCGAGTGGGTGCTGCCCGGTGCCGGCGAAAGATCGTGCAGTTTCATGTCAGCCCTCGATGATCTCGACCAGGTGGGAGACCCGATTCACCATGCCACGGACGGCCGGCGAGTCGATCCTCTCCACTTCGTGCCGGATGCGACGCAGCCCGAGTCCCCGCAGGATCTCGCGGTGCGCCGGGATGGTTCCGATCGCGCTCCGGATCTGGCGGATCCGCAGCGTCTTCTCCTCGTTCTTCACCTTCTTCGCGACCTTGCCCATTTCGATCTCCGACTCAGGCCGTCGCCGCGGCGTCGCTCTCGGCCGCGCGCCGGCGAACACGAGGCTCGGTGCGCAGACTGAGCAGCGCCGCGAACGTCGCCTTCACGACGTTGTGCGGATTCGTCGTGCCGAGCGACTTGGTCAGGATGTCCTGGATGCCGGCGGCTTCGATCACCGCGCGAACCGGTCCGCCGGCGATGACGCCCGTGCCCGGCGACGCCGGCTTGAGCAGCACACGACCAGCTCCGAAACGGCCGAGCGCTTCGTGCGGAATCGTATTGCCGACGGTGGGAACCGTGACCAGATTCTTCTTGGCGACCTCGATCCCCTTGCGGATGGCCATCGGAACCTCCTTGGCCTTCCCGGCACCGTAGCCGACCCTGCCGTTGCCGTCTCCGATCACCACCAGCGCGGCGAACGAGAAGTTCTTGCCACCCTTGACCACCTTCGTCACGCGGTTGATGTGGACGACCTGCTCGACGAACTCGCTCTCCTGCTCGAAATCCCTAGCCACGCCGTTCTCCTTGAGCCTTCAGAACTCGAGCCCTTTGGCGCGAGCCGCCTCGGCCAGCTCCTTGACCTTGCCGTGGTAGCGATAGCCGCCGCGGTCGAACACGACCTTCTTGATGCCCTTCGCCAGAGCGCGCTCGGCGATCGTCTCCCCGACCGCCTTCGCGGCGCCGCGGTTGGCCGAGCCGGCCGCGAGCCGACCCTTGAGCTCCGGCTCGAGCGAAGCCGCGGACACGATGGTGTGGCCGCGGACGTCGTCGATCACCTGGGCGTAGACGTAGCGATCGCTCTTGTAGACCGACAGCCGCGGCCGCTCGCTCGAACCCGCTACCCGCTGGCGCAGGCGCTGGTGGGCGCGCTCGCGGCGGTAGCGCTTGTCGACCACTTTCTTCTTCTGGACGTCCGACATCGATGCTCTCCCGGGCGGCGCGCGTTACTTCGCGCCGGCCTTGCCGACCTTGCGGCGGATGACCTCGTCGCTGAACTTGATGCCCTTGCCCTTGTAGGGGTCCGGGACCCGGAGCCTCTTGATCTCCGCGCAGACCTGACCGAGCAACTGCCGGTCCGCCGAGGTCACGGTCAGCCGGTTGGCCTTGGGGTCGAGCTCGGCTTTGATCCCCTTGGGCAGGCGGTAGACGATCGGATGCGAGTAGCCGAGGGCGAAGTGGATGTCCTCGCCGCGGATCTCGGCCTTGTAGCCGACGCCCACGATGTCGAGGGACCGGGTGAACCCGTTCGTCACGCCGTCGACGGCGTTGGCCAGGAGCGCCCGAAGGAGGCCGTGCTTGGCGCGATCCTGCCCGTCGTCGCTCGGCCGCTCGACCGAAACCACGCCGTTCTCGAACTTGACCGGAAATCCCGGAATCAGCTTCTGCTCGACGCGACCCTTCGGACCTTCGGCGGTGAAAGTGCCGTCGGTCACCTTGACCTTGACGGTGCCCGGGACGGGGATCGGCTTGCGTCCTACTCTCGACATAGCCGCCTCCTCACCAGACTTCGCAGAGGATCTCGCCGCCGACCTGGCGCTCGCGCGCCTGAGCGTCCGAGATGACTCCGAGATTGGTCGACACCACGCCCAGACCGCGACCGTTCAGTACCGGGCGAATCTGGTCGGCTCCCCGATAGACGCGCCGGCCCGGCTTGCTGATCCGCCGCAGGTGCGTGATCGCCGGCGTCCCTTCCTCGTCGTACTCGAGGAAGATGCGCAACAGCGATTGCGGCCGCTGCTCGACGAGCTTGAAGTTCCGGATGAAGCCTTCGTCCCTCAAGATCTTGCAGATCTCGGCCTTGAGTTTCGACGTCGGGACGTCGACCCGGTCGTGCTTCGCCAGGTGCGCGTTGCGGATCCTCGTCAGAAGATCCGAAACCGGATCCATGTTGCTCATGCCCGTCTCCTCACCAGCTCGCCTTGATCACGCCCGGGAGATAGCCCTGGCGCGCCAGGTCCCGGAAGCAGATGCGGCAGAGTGCGAACTTTCTGATGTAACCGCGCGGGCGACCGCACCGGCGGCAGCGGTTGCGCACGCGAACCTCGAACTTCAGCTTCTTCTTGGACTTCGCCATCTTGGCCGTCGTCGCCATCGCGGGCTCCTCGCTGCCTTCAGTTCCGGGCGAACGGCATGCCGAGCTCGCGCAGGAGATGCAGCGCCTGCTCGTCGTTCAGCGCCGTGGTGACGAAGGTCACGTTCATGCCCTTCGGCTTGTCGACCTTGTTGAAATCGATCTCCTGGAAGATCAGGTGGTCACGAATGCCGAGCGTGTAGTTTCCCCGCCCGTCGAACGCCTTCGCCGGGACGCCGCGAAAGTCGCGCACGCGAGGCAGGGCGATCGAGATCAGGCGATCCAGGAACTCCCACATGCGATCGCCCCGCAGCGTGACGCTGCAACCGATCGGCATGCCCTCGCGCAGCTTGAAGGTCGCGATCGACTTCTTCGCCCGCCGAACCGAGGGGCGCTGCCCGGCGATCGCCGCCAGCTCCTCCACCGCGTCGTCCAGGATCTTGATGTTCGCGATCGCCTCGCCCATGCCCATGTTCAGCACGATCTTCTCGAGCTTCGGCACGGCCATCGCGTTCTCGATCCCGAACTCCTTGCGGAGCTTCGGGACGACGTCGTCCTTGTACTGCTTCTTGAGTCGCGGAGCCGACTTCGGTTCCGCGCCACCCGTCTTCTGCTTCGTCGCCATGACCCCTGCCACTCCTAGCTCATCGTCGCGCCGCTCTTCTTGGCGACGCGCACCGCGGATCCGTCGGCCTGCCGCTTGCGGCCGACGCGCGTCGGCTTGCTCGTCTGCGGATCGACCAGCATCAGGTTCGAAAGGTGGATCGGCGCTTCCTTCTCGAGGATGCCGCCCTGGATGCCGCGCTGCGGATTTGCGCGCGTGTGCCGCTTGACCAGGTTGACCCGCTCCACGATCGCCGCGTTGCGCGAGGGAATGACCCGCAGAACTCTCCCCCGTGCGCCGCGGTCCTTGCCGGCGATCACGACGACCTGATCGTTCTTCTTGATCTTGCTCTTGCTCTTCATCGTCCCGTCCTCAGATCACTTCCGGCGCCAGCGAGATGATCTTCATGAACCGCTTCTCGCGAAGCTCCCTGGCCACCGGCCCGAAGACGCGGGTACCGATCGGCTCCTTCTGATCGTTGATCAGCACCGCGGCATTGGTGTCGAACCGGATGTAGCTGCCGTCGCGGCGGCGCTCCGCGCGCACGGTGCGGACGATCACGGCCTTGACCACCGCGCCCTTCTTGACGGTGCCGTCAGGCGTCGCTTCCTTGACCGAGGCGGTGATCACGTCACCCAGGTGGCCGTACTGCCCGAGCGCGCCCTTGAGGTGGATGCACGCGATCTTCTTGGCGCCCGAGTTGTCCGCCACGTCGAGGATGGTTCCCATCTGAATCATGGCTCAGCTCTCCTCGGCGCGCTTGAGGATTTCCGCCACTCGCCAGCGCTTGAGGCGCGACAGGGGCCGGCTGGAGACCAGCCGTACGACGTCGCCCACCTTGCAGTCGTTCGTGGCGTCGTGCGCGTAGAACTTCGCGGTGCGCTTCTGTTGCCGCTGGTAGAGGCGATGGATCGCCGTGTTCTCCACGGCGACCACGACCGTCTTGTCCATTCGGTTGCTCACCACGACGCCGACCTTCTCCTGGCGTCGCGCGGGTGCGCTCGCGGTGGTGGTCGATTCGGTCATCTCTCGTCCCTTCTCAGCCGGCCTTCCGCTTTTCGCGGAGGACGGTCAACACTCGGGCCAGCTCGCGCTTGGCCTCGCGGATCTTCGACGGCTTCTCGAGCTGCCCGGTCGTCTTCTGGAGACGCAGGGCGAACAGCTGCTCGGCGAGCTCCTTCTCCCGCAGGCGCAGGTCCGGCTCGCCCTTCTCTCGCAGCTCGCGCAGTTTCGCGATCGCCTTCATCTGCAGCCTCCTACTTGATCTCCCCGTGACGGGAGACGAAACGGGTCTTGATGCCGAACTTGTGGGACGCGAGTTTCATCGCCTGCTCGGCGATCTCGGGGGTGACGCCCTCGATCTCGAACAGGATCCGGCCCGGCTTGATCACCGCCACCCAACCCTCGGGGTTGCCTTTGCCTTTGCCCATCCGCGTCTCGAGCGGCTTCTTGGTATAGGGCTTGTCCGGAAACACCCGAATCCAGATCTTGCCGCCGCGCTTGACGTGACGGGTGATCGCGATTCGTCCCGCCTCGATCTGCCGGGCGGTGATCCAAGCCGGCTCCATGGCCTGGAGGGCGAAATCCCCGAAAGCGATCGTTTCGCCACCCTTGGCCGGGCCGCTTCGGCGCCCGCGGTGCTGCTTTCTGAACTTGACCTTCTTGGGCATCAACATGACGCGGTTCCTCGCTTACGCCGAAGCCCGGCGAGCTTTCTCCTTGAGGAGATCACCCTTGTAGACCCACACCTTGACGCCGATCACCCCGTAGGTCGTCCGCGCCTCGGAAAAGCCGAAGTCGATGTCCGCCTTGAGCGTGTGCAGCGGCAGACGTCCTTCCTGATACCACTCGGTGCGCGCGATCTCGGCGCCACCGAGCCGGCCGGCGACCATGATCTTCACGCCCTTGGCGCCGAACCGGAAAGCCGACTCCATCGCCTTCTTCATCGCGCGGCGGAAGGACACGCGCCGCTCGAGCTGTCCGGCGATCGACTCGGAGACCAGCTGAGCATCGAGCTCCGGCCGCTGGATCTCCTGGATGTTGATGTGCACCTCGCGGCCAGTCTGCTTCATCAGGTCGTCGCGCAACTTGTCCACCTCGGCGCCCTTGCGGCCGATGATGATGCCGGGACGCGAAGTGTGAATCGTCACCCGCAGCTTGTCGGCCGCGCGCTCGATGTCGATCGCCGCGACCCCGGCATGGCCGAGCCGCTTCTTGAGCTCGCCGCGCAGCTTGAGGTCCTGGTGCAGGAGCTCCGGATAGTTCTTTCCCTGGGCGTACCATCGCGAGTGCCAGGTCTTGTTGTAGACCAGGCGGAACCCGTAGGGATGCGTTTTCTGACCCACCGTTACTTCCCTCCCTGCGCGCCGCCCTTGCGGGTGTCGAGCTTGATCGTCACGTGGCTCTGCCTCTTCAGGATCCGGAAGGCCCGCCCCATGGTGTTGGCGCGAATCCGCTTGAGCGAAGGGCCGCCGTCGACGAAGGCCTCCTTGACGTAGAGCTTGTCGACGTCCATCGCCTCGTCGCGATTCTCCGCGTTGGCGACGGCCGAGCGCAGCAGCTTCGCGAGGGGCTTGGCGGCCGCCTTGTTGGTGGTGCGCAGGATGGTCGCCGCCTCCTCGACCCCCTTGCCGCGGATCAGGTCGACCACCAGTCGGACCTTCTGCGGCGAGGCCTGGAGATGACGCAACTGAGCGGTGACTTCCATGAGCGCCTCCTCAGCCCTTTCTCGGAGCCGCCGACCTCTCGGCCGCCTTCTTGCCGCTGTGACCCCGGAACGTGCGGGTCATCGCGAACTCGCCGAGCTTGTGGCCGACCATGTTCTCGGTCACGTAGACCGGGATGAAGGACTTGCCGTTGTGCACGGCAAAGGTGTGCCCCACCATCTCGGGAATGATCGTGGAACGGCGCGACCAGGTCTTGATCACCCGCTTGTCGCCGCTCGAGTTCATCGCGGTGACCTTCTCCGCGAGCGGCTTGTCGATGAAGTAGCCCTTCTTCAGTGAACGCGCCATCGCGCCTCTCCGTCCTTACTTCCGGTTGCGGCGGCGGACGATCATCTCGTCCGTGCGCTTGTTGTTACGGGTCTTGTAACCCTTGGTCGGCACGCCCCACGGCGTCGTGGGGTGGCGACCACCCGAGGTCTTTCCTTCGCCGCCACCCATCGGATGATCGACGGGGTTCATCGAGACGCCGCGATTGTGCGGCCGGCGGCCGAGCCACCGGCGGCGGCCCGCCTTGCCGAACGACACGTTCTCGTGTTCGATGTTGCCGACCTGGCCCACGGTCGCGAAACAGTCGAGGTGGACGCGCCGGACCTCGCCCGAGGGCAGCTTCACCTGGGCGTAGTCGCCTTCCTTGGCCATGAGCTGCGCCGCAGCGCCCGCCGACCGGACCATCTGGCCGCCCTTGCCGCGCTTGAGCTCGATGTTGTGCACGAGCGTCCCGAGCGGGATCTGGCGGAGCGGGAGCGCGTTGCCGACGTTGATCTCGGAGCCTTCACCCGAGACGACGACCATACCGACCTGGAGTCCTTGCGGCGCCAGGATGTAGCGCTTCTCGCCGTCCGCGTAGTGCACCAATGCGATGCGCGACGATCGATTCGGATCGTACTCGATCGAGGCGACCTTGCCGGGAACGCCGTGCTTGTCTCGGCGAAAATCGATCTCGCGGTAGCGACGCTTGTGGCCGCCACCTCGGAACCAGTTGGTCTGCTGGCCGCTGTTGTTGCGTCCGCCACTGGACTTCTTCCCCTTGGTCAGGGACTTGAGCGGACGATCCGCTGTGACCTCCACGAAGTCGGGAAAGGTCTGGAAGCGGCTGGAGGCGTTGACGGGTCGAATCTGCCGGATGCCCATGTCGTTCGATCCTCTCTCAGGCGCCCTCGAAGAAGTCGACCATCTTCTCGCCGGCGGCGAGACGGACGTACGCCTTCTTCCAGTCGGCGCGCCGGCCCGCGAACCGGCCCTGCCGGCGGACCTTGCCATGGCAGTTGGCCACGCGAACCTCGTCGACCTTGACCTTGAACTGGGTCTCCACCGCGCGGCGGATCTCGATCTTGTTGGCCCGCGAGTCGACCTCGAGCGCGAGGACGTTGACCCCCTCGCGCTGGGCGCTCGACTTTTCGGTGATCAGCGGGCGCCGGATGACGTCCTGGATTCTCATCGCGCCAGCACCTCCACGAGCCGGCCCAGGGCCTGCTCGCTGAACACCACCCAGGGGCGGTCGACCACGTCGTAGACCTGCACGCCGAGCGCGTCGACCATTTTCACGCGCGGGTCGTTGCGCGAGGCCATATGGAGCTTCTCGTTGTCCACCCGATCGACCAGCAGGATCTTGCCCTCGGCTCCGACCTTGCCGAGGATCTCGGCCAGATCCCGCGTCCGGTGGGTCGGCACTTCGAGAGAGTCGAGGACGATCACTTGCGCGTCGCGGAGCTTGCGCGCCAGGGCAGACCGCAGGGCGTTCCGCTTCTCGCCCGGAGTCACGTCCTTGGTGTAGTCGCGCGGCACGGGACCGTGGACGGTCCCGCCGTGGCGCCAGATCGGGCTGCGCACCGAACCCATGCGCGCGCGGCCAGTCCCCTTCTGCTTCCACAGCTTCTTGCCGGAACCCGAGACCTCGCTGCGGACCTTGGTCTTGTGGGTGCCCGCCCGCAGTCCTGCGAGATACGCCTGGACCACGGTGTGGATCAGATGTTCCTTGTACGGATACGAGGCGACCTCGTCGGGGAGGTCGAGCTCGCGCACCGTCTTGTTGTCGAAATTCCTGACCGGGATCTTCATCTCTCGCCGCCTTCCGGCCTCAACCGCGCTTCGCTCGCCGGATCGCCACGTAGGCGTTCGGCGCGCCGGGAACGGCCCCGCGCAGATAGATGAGGTTCTTCTCTTCGTCGATTTTCACGACCAGCAGGTTCTTGACCGTTACCCGCTCGCCGCCCATCCGACCCGCGGCCCGCATTCCGGGGAAGACACGCGACGGGTTGGACGAACCGCCGATCGAGCCCGGGGCGCGATGGAACATCGAACCGTGCGACGAACGACCGCCCCGGAATCCGTGACGCTTCATCACGCCCTGGAAGCCCTTGCCCTTGCTGACGCCCGTGACGTCCACGAAGTCCTTCTCGGAGAAGATCGAGACCTTGATCTGATCGCCGGGAGCGAAGGCTTCGCCATCGCCGATCGCGAACTCGGCGACCTGACGCGTCGGAGTCACGCCGGCCTTCTTGAAGTGACCCTGCATCGGCTTGGTCACCTTGCGCGGCGGACGAGCCTCGACGAGCCCCAGCTGGACGGCCTCGTAGCCATCCTTCTCCTGGGTCCGTCGGGCGACGACCACGCAGGGACCCGCCTCCACCACGGTCACGGGAAC
This sequence comes from Acidobacteriota bacterium, assembly GCA_045862895.1. Lineage (GTDB taxonomy): Bacteria > Acidobacteriota > Thermoanaerobaculia > Multivoradales > JAGPDF01 > JACTMI01. The sequence goes on along the minus strand of BTUO01000002.1, from coordinate 469 downwards.
GGTAGCCCCGTCGTCGGTGAAGATCTGGGTGATCCCCAGCTTCCTGCCCAGAATGCCTTCCATTTCCTGGCTCCTACTTCCCGAAGGCCTTGATCTCGACGTCGACACCGGCCGGCAGCTCGAGCTTCATCAGCGCGTCGACCGTCGACGCCGTCGGCTCGAAGATGTCGAGCAACCGCTTGTGAGTGCGCACTTCGAACTGCTCTCGCGACTTCTTGTCGACGTGCGGCGAGCGGTTCACGGTGTAGCGCGCGATGTGGGTCGGCAGCGGAATCGGCCCCACGACCCGGGCGCCCGTGCGGCGGGCGGTGTCGACGATCTCGCTGGTCGACGAATCCAGGATGCGGTGATCGAAAGCCTTGAGGCGGATCCGGATCTTTTCGTTCAACATGATGCTCTCCCGCTCGCCTTCGCGCCCTTACTTGACGACTTCGGTGACGGTGCCGGCGCCGATGGTGCGGCCACCCTC